>CAYLTD010000003.1:0-372628 GCA_964386715.1 uncultured Bifidobacterium sp. | reverse complement strand
CACTCGTGCTCGCCGGCTGGAACAGCTCGAACGCCGGCATCATGTCGCGAATCACGGCCATAACTTCTCGCTCCTCAAGAATGTTGTTCACCGGGTCCGCGCGCCGCGGCGCGAACGCGCCCGCGGCGGCGGCCCGGTGTCCAATTCGTTTAGATGTGGGCCGTGAGGGCCTCGTGAGTACGGGTGCCGCCGTTCTCGAGCGCATTCAGGATCACGTCAGGCGTGACCGGGGTGCGCCGGAACACTTCGTCGCCAACCGCCGCCGCCAGCGCGTTGATGACCGCGCCGTAGCCGGCACCCACCGGGGGCTCGCCGACACCACGGGCGCCGACCGGCGTTTCCGGGTCGGGCAGGTCGAGCGCCGCGAACTTCATCTCGACCGGCTTGTCGAGAATGGTCGGCGGACGGTTGTAGTGGAAGCGCTTGGCCAGCGGCACGCCGTAGTGCTGGTCGTACACCCACTTCTGGGCGTGGGCGTGGCCGATGCCGAGCATGATGCCGCCCCAGGTCTGGCCCTGGAGGCTGCGCGGATTGATCACCGTGCCGACGTCGGCGATGGCGGCGAACTCGGTGATGACCCACTTGCCGGTTTCGACGTCCACTTCGACTTCCGCGAAGCCGACCGTGTAGGACTGGGTCTGGCCGTCACGCGGGTAGCTGTCCTTCGCCACGGCCATCAGGCCCTGGCCCACGAGCTGCGACGCGGACGCCTTGGTGAACGCGTTGATGTCGGCCGGCAGTTCGTGTCCGTCGTACGTGCCGCCGAGTTCGATCGCCTTCTGCGCCACCTGCGCCAGCGTCATGCTGCCGCCGGGGCCGCTCACCTTGCCGCCGGCCACCTTGTACGCCGCGGGGTTGCCGCCGCGCGTCTTGGCCGCGATCTCCTGCATCTTCTTGATCGCGTCGGTCGCCGCCGCATGGGCCGCGCGCGTCATGGCGTGCGTCGTCTGCGAGCCGGCCGAGATGCAGGTCCAGGGCAGGTTCTTCCCCGTGCTGCCGAACACGACGTCGCACTGGTCCCATTCGACGCCCAGCATCTCCGCCGCCACGCGGTGCACGTCGATGACCGAGTGCGTGCCGTGGTTGCCGATGCCCGACTGGAACTGGATGCGGCCATCCGGCTTGATGATGAACAGGCCGTCGAAGCCGATCGAGCCGCCCGAGTAGGCCGAGATTGCCACGCCGGACCCGCGCACCTTCGTACCGACGCGCTTGCCGCTGCGGGCCTTCTTCTCCTGCCAGTTGAACAGCTCGGCACCCTTGTCGAGCGCTTCCTTCACGAACGCGCTGGTGACGTAGGCCTGCTTGCCGCGGGCCGCCGCCGGGCCGAACGGCGCCTTGCCGGCCGGCGCGTTGATCCGGTGGATCTCCACCTCGTCGATGCCCAGCTTGCGCGCCGCCTTCGCGAGCACCGGCTCCATCAGGCCGACGGCCTGCATGCCGCCCGGGGCGCGCTGCGAGGTGCGCGGCGGGGTGTTGGTGAGCACCGTGATCCCGCGCCACCGCATGTTCATCGGCTGGTAGCACAGCGACGCCGTGTTGCCCGCGGCGCGGAAGTCGCCCTGCGCTTCGTACGGACCGTTGTCCGACACCACGTAGAGGTCGATCGCCGTGATGCGGCCGTCCTTGCGGAACCCGACCTTCACGCGCGAGTGGATGCCGGCGCGCGCGCGGCCGATGTAGTGCTCTTCCTCACGGCTGATGCGCATCATGACCGGCGCATTCGCCTTCTTCGAGAGCAGCGCCGGGATGGCCATCGAGATGGCGCCCGGGATCTTGCTGCCGAAACCGCCGCCGGTGTACTCGCTGACGATCACCAGTTCGGTCGGCTTGATGCCGACCCAGCGCGCCACCGAGCCGACCGTCTGCACGGTGCTCTGCGTCGAGCCATGGAGGAACAGCTTGCCGTTCTGCCAGTAGGCCATCGCCGAGCGGGTCTCGAGCGGCTGGTGACCCGTGGACTGGCTGACGAAGGTTTCCTCGAGCACCAGGTCGGCCTGCTTGAAGCCTTCCTCGATGTTGCCCCACGTCCATTCGTCGGTGGGCTTGCCCATCGGCATCTGGCCGCTCTTGTCGCCTTCTTCGAAGTCGGCCGCCGTCCACTTCCAGTTCTGGATCTCCGGACGGGGCGGACCCGCGGGAGCTGCCGGACGCGGCGCAGCCGCCGCACCCGCACCAGCCGCCGCAGCGCCTGCCGCCGGGCCGGCGCCCTGGGTGCCGGCCTGCGGCGCGTTCGACGCACCGGCCGCGGCACCAGCCGCGGGCGTGGCCGCAGCCGCCACTGCCGCACCGGGCGGCGGCGCAACTGCACCGGGAGCCGCACCAGTCGCACCGGCCGCTGCTGCCGCCGGGGCAGCCGGCGCCTGCGGACGGGCCCACGTGGTGCCCTGCGTCCGGGCATTCGGGCCGTCGGGCCGCAGCGCGACGAGCGGGTCGACCACGAACGGGAGCGGCTCGTATTCGACGATGATCTTCTCGATGGCTTCGGCCGCGGTCAGCTCGTCGATCGCGGCCACTGCGAGAATCGGCTCGCCTTCGTACGCCGGTTCCTTGGTGAGGATCTTCTCGCCCTGGTTGCTGGCCTGCACGCCTTCACCGAGGGTGCCGCCGCCCTGCGCTTCCGGCAGGTCGTCGGCCGTGACGATCGCCTTCACGCCCGGCATCGCGAGTGCGGCGCTCAGGTCGAGGCGGGTGATGCGGGCGTGGGGCATGGGACTCAGCAGCAGCTTCGTCCACAGCATGCCCTCGGCCTTGTAGTCTTCCGCGTACTTCGCCTTGCCGGTCACCTTCGCGACCAGGTCGGGCGTCGTGTAGTTCTGTCCGATGAGCTTGGTGTCGGCCACGGTTATGCCCCCCGCATGTGCTCAGCACCACGCATCAGCGCAGTGAGAATCTTGTCGTAGTCCTGGCACCGGCACAGGTTGCCGGACACGCCGTGCGCCAGCTGCTCGCGCGTCGGATTCGGGTTCGTCTTCAGATACCCCACCGCCGACATCACGAACCCCGGCATGCAGAACGCGCACTGGAACCCCTGCTCGTCCACCACGCCCTGCTGCACCGGGTGCAGCGTCCCGTCGGCCGCCGCCAGCCCCTCGATCGTGGTGATCTTCTTCGTTCGCACCGTGTGCGTCAGCACCGAGCACGCATAGTGCGGCACATCGTCCACCAGCACCGTGCACGCCCCGCATTCCGCCCGGTCGCACCCCAGCTTCGTGCCCGTCAGTCCGAGCTTGTAGCGCAGCGTCTGCGCCAGCGTCTCGTTCTTGGCGACGTCCACCCGCCGCTCCTGCCCGTTCACCGACAGCGTGATCAGGCGCTCCACGCTCCCCGGCGCCGACGCGGTCTGCCCCGCCGCGTTCGTGCGAAACAGGTAGCTCGCCGAGGACACCGCCGCGCCCGCGGCAATCACGCCCTTGATGAAGTTGCGTCGCGAGGGATTGTTCGGAGTTGGCTCCGTCATGTTCACTTCTTCCATTGCGGGATCACCTCTCAGGACTGACGAGAACGAACAGGCTGTCTGAGACCAGAAAGTGTAAGCGCCGCGTGCCGAGGCCACGCGCAAAAAGTTCCAGCAAACCGCACAGTTAGACGCTCGACCTGGCTCGAGGTGCCTGCCGGATATCCGGCACCGGCCTGCCGCCAGTCGGAGAGCGAGGCCTAAAATATAGCACAGCGGCGATTTACCAGTACTTGTGTACTTGCCCTAGCGCACCGGAGGCCGCCGGCAGATCGGGAATTTTGTCTGCCCCGGGGGAACCCTGTGGCCTGCCCGCCCCCTTCGGCCACCGTACAGGGCGGCGCCTTCCTCCTGGGGCTTATAGTCTCACCATGGCGTCGCTGAGTTTTCTGGGTGCCGCGGGCACCGTCACCGGATCGAAGCACCTCATCGACACCGGCTCGCACAAGGTGCTCGTGGACTGCGGGTTGTTCCAGGGCCTCAAGGAACTCCGGCTCCGGAACTGGCAGCCCCTGCCGGTTTCCGCCACAGACATCGATGCGGTCATCCTGACCCACGCTCACCTCGACCACTGCGGCTATCTTCCGCGCCTGATCGCCCAGGGATTCCGCGGCCGCATCTTCTGCACCCCGGGCACGCGCGACCTCTGCTCCCTCATCCTCCCGGACTCCGCACGCATCCAGGAAGAAGACGCGCGCGACGCCAACCGGCATCACTACTCGCGTCACAACCCCGCGCTGCCGCTCTACACGGAGAGCGATGCCGAGCGGACCCTGCTCCAGCTCCAGCCCGTGGGATACGAGCGGGCGGTGCCGATCGTGCCGGGACTCGAAGCGGAGTTCCTGCCGGCCGGGCACCTGCTGGGCTCGGCCTTCGCCCGCGTGCGCCTGGACGGGCGCACGATCCTGTTCGGCGGCGACCTCGGCCGCTACGGTCGCCCCGTGCTGCCCGATCCGACCCCAGTCGCGCAGGCGGACGTCCTGTTGCTGGAGTCGACGTATGGGAATCGCCTCCACGAGCCCGACGACCGCGGAGACCGGCTCGCCGAGATCATCACGGCCGTTGCAGCCCGACAGGGCCGCCTGATCATCCCGGCCTTCGCGATCGGCCGCGTCGAAGAACTCATCTACTGGATCAAACGCCTCGAGGACGAACGACGGATCCCGACGCTGCCGGTGTTCGTCGACAGCCCGATGGCCGCACGCGCGCTCGAATTCTACGTGCGGCACGCCGACGAACTCGACCCGGACGTCCGGCCCGCGCACCGCGGCATCTGCCAGTTCTGCACGACCCGCATGACCACGGTGTCCTCGCCGCAGCAGTCCAAGGAACTCGTCGCCTCACGCCAGCCGGCCATCGTCATCGCCTCGAGCGGCATGGCCACGGGAGGTCGCGTGCTGTATCACCTGCAGGCGGGCCTGCCCAATCCCCGAAACACCGTGCTCTTCGTCGGCTTCCAGGCCGCGGGCACCCGCGGACGGACGCTGCTCGACGGGGCGCGCAGCGTCCGCATCAAGGGGCGCGACGTGGGTGTCGCCGCCACGATCGATCGGCTCGACTCGATGTCGGCCCACGCCGACGCCGGCGAGACGATGCGCTGGCTGTCCGGGTTCACGGCAGCGCCGTCGATGACCTACCTCGTACATGGCGAGGCCGACGCGCTCACCGCGCTCGAAGCGCGCATCTCGCGCGAGCTGCGGTGGCCGGTCCACGTGCCGGCGCACCAGGAACGCGTGGAGGTGTAGGGCCTCGGTCCTCGGCCGATAGTTCCCGGTCGTGAGTCCTCGGTCGCGAGGGCGGCGGTCCTTCGCGGTATGGTAGACAGGCGACCCGATGGCGCCGTTGCCTACCCTCATCAACCAGCAGTTCTCGTGCACACGCACACGCGTCACGGCGATGGGCGTGGTCCGTGTGCGACGACGCGTGGTGGCCGCGGCGATCGTGATCGCGATGGCCTTCGCACCCAGGGCGGCGCACGCGCAGGCAGCGGTGCGACTCGCGATCCTGCAGGCCGAGGACCGGCGCGCGCCGACGCCGCAGGATCTGGCGACCATCCGCGCCGGCGCCCGCAGCGCGGACCCGCAGACCGCGCGCATCGGCGTCCGGGCGCTCGGCCGTCTGGAGCGTCCATCGCTCATCCGCGACCTGCTGCCGGCGCTCGCGCACCGCCTGCCCGAGGTGCGCGCGGAAGCCGCGAACGCAGTGGCGCAGGCGGCCCGCGGTGCAACGGCCGGCAGTCCGCTCGCCATCGCGCCGGTGCTCACGTCACTGACCGGTCGCCTCGCCGTTGAAGCCGACGCAAGCGTACGGGCCACCCTCTGCGAATCGCTCGGGCGCCTTCCATACGGGGATGCCGCCGAGGTGGGAACCGCGGAACGCGCGCTCGTCGGCTTTGCGGCCCGTGCCCTCGGCAACACCGATCGGCTCGGGCTCGCCAAGGGCCTCGAGGCGCTGGTACGCGTGCACCGCGCGCTGAAGGCGCCAGACGAGGCGACCGTCGACGTGTTGAAGCGTCTGGCGCGCACCCAGCGAGACGACGCAGAGGCCTTGCGTGACGCCCGCGTCCGGCGCCTCGCGCTCGAAGCACTCACGCTGATTGATGCGGTCGATCCGCCCCTGGCAGTGGCGGCCGCCAGCGACCCCGATGCCCAGACCCGCCGTCTCGGTGTGCGGGCCGCGGCCACGCTCGAGGGCGCGGATGCCGCGATCGCACGCGGGGTCACGGACCCGGCACCCATGGTGCGCATCGAGGCGCTGCGTTCGCTGCGGACACGCCAGGGCGACCAGGCCTGCGCCACGTGGCTGGCCGCCACCACGGACCCCGAAGCTGCGGTCGCCCTGGTTGCCGTCGATCAGCTGGCGACCTGCGGCGCGCATGCCGAGTCTCTGGCCTACCTCGCCAGCAGCGTTGCCGACCCGGCCGACGCCGACCTGCTCCGGAACTGGCACCGCACGGCGCATGCGCTCGTCGCGCTGGCGCAGGCCGACCCCGAGGCTGCACGCGCGCCGCTCGCGAGACTTGCCAGGGCACATACCTGGCAGCTGCGTCTCTATGCGGTGCGCGCGGCCGCCGCGCTCAAGGACCGTCCGCTGCTGGAGACCCTCGTGCACGATCCGCACGCCAATGTGGTGGAGGCAGCGGTGCTGGCGCTCTCGCCGCTTGCGGGGCACGATGCCGACGCGCACTACCTCGCGGCCCTGTCGGTGACGGAGTTCCACACGCAGCGCGCGGCCGCCATGGCGCTTGCCCGCTCTCCAGCGACCGCCACCGTCGTACCGGCACTGCGCGACGCGCTCGCGCGGCTGGACGCCG
This sequence comes from uncultured Bifidobacterium sp., assembly GCA_964386715.1. Lineage (GTDB taxonomy): Bacteria > Acidobacteriota > Vicinamibacteria > Vicinamibacterales > CAVVIG01 > CAVVIG01. Next base: position 365,858 of record CAYLTD010000003.1, on the reverse strand, counting down.
ACACGCGACCCGGTGCGGTGGACGCCCGCGCCGCCCTGCGCGCGGCACTCACGTCCCTCGGGGAGAACCTGCGGCCGGCAAAGCCGCTGCCGCAGCCGGCGGCGCCGCTGACGTCTGCCGACCTGCGCCGCCTCGCGGCCCCGCGCGCCCGGGTCATCATGAAGGACGTCGGCACGTTCGAGCTCGCGCTGTTCACGATGGAGGCTCCGGCCACGGTCCTCCGGTTCGTGCAGCTCGCCGAGTCCGGGTACTACAACGGGCTCACGTTCCACCGCCTGGTCCCCAACGGCATCATCCAGGGCGGAAGCCCGGGCGCCAACGAATTCAGCAGCGAGGTGCCCCTGATGCGCGACGAGGTCGGCCTGTGGCCGCACGTCCGGGGCGCCGTCGGCATCTCCACGCGGGGACGCGACACCGGCGACGGGCAGATCTTCGTGGACCTCGTGGACAACCCGCGCTACGACCACACCTACACGGTGTTCGCGCAGGTGCTGAACGGCATCGACGTGCTCGATCGCATCCTCGAAGGCGACGTCATCGAGCGCGTCGAGATCCTGCCGTGACCTTCTCCGCCCGCATCCCGTCCAACCTCGAGGCCAACCGCCTGGCGCAGGCGCTGGCACGCGTGCGGGCGCAGGACGTGCCGATCGTCGATCTCACCGAGTCGAACCCGACCCGGGCCGGCTTCACGTATCCAGCCGACCTGCTCGCCCCGCTCGCCAACCCACGTGGCCTGCGGTACCGGCCGGCGCCGCTCGGCATCGCCGAGGCGCGCGAGGCCGTGGCAGGCGACTTCGCGCGACGTGGCCTGCGCCTGGCTCCCTCCCGCATCGCGCTGACCGCCAGCACCAGCGAGGCCTATTCGCTGCTCTTCAAGATGCTGTGCGACCCGGCCGACCATGTGCTGGTGCCCCAGCCGAGTTATCCACTGTTCGAGCACCTCACCCGGCTCGACGCCGTCGAGTCGATCCCATACCGGCTCGAATACCACGGCCGCTGGAGCATCGACTTCGCCAGTGTGGAAGCAGCGCTGACAGAACGCACACGCGCGCTGCTCGTCGTCAATCCGAACAACCCGACCGGCAACTTCGTCTCGGCCGTGGAACTGGAGGCGATCGTGGCACTCTGTGCCCCGCGAGGGATCGCGATCATCTCCGACGAGGTCTTCGCCGATTACGCGCTGGCCGGCTGTACATCCGGTGCACCCGGCCAGCTGGCCCATCGCGAGGACGTGCTCGGCTTCACGCTCGGCGGCCTGTCGAAGACGGTCGGCCTGCCGCAAGTCAAGCTCGGATGGATTGCCGTAAGCGGAAGCGGTCCCGTGCTGGAGTCCGCGCTCGCGCGCCTTGAACTGGCCTGCGACACCTACCTGTCGGTCTCCACGCCGGTGCAGTGTGCGGCAGCGGAACTCCTGGAGCGGGGCGCCGACGTGCGGCGTCAAATACACGAGCGCGTGCGCCGCAACCTCGCGGCTGGCGAACGGCTCGTCGCCGCGCAGCCGGCGTGCCGCCTGCTCACGGCCGAGGGCGGCTGGTACGCCGTGCTCCAGGTGCCCACGTTCATGGCGGAAGAAGACCTGATGCTGTCGCTGCTGGCCGAGGATCATGTCCTGACGCACGCGGGGTACTTCTTCGACTTCCCCGCCGAGTCGTTCCTCATTGTCAGCCTGCTCACGGAGGAGGCCGCATTCGCCGAGGGGGTGGGCCGCATCCTCGACCGCTTCCGCGCCGACCCGGAAGGACGATGACGATGACAAGACGCGCGGGGCTGCTCGTGCCGCTGTTCTCAGCCGTGTCCACGCGCAGCTGGGGAGTCGGCGACATCGGAGACCTGGATCCGCTGTCGCGATGGCTGGCAGACGCAGGACAACGCATCCTGCAGCTGCTGCCCCTCAACGAGATGGCCACCGGACACAACTCGCCGTATTCGGCGATGAGCGCCATGGCCATCGACCCGATCTACATCGCCGTCGGTGACGTCGAGGACTTCATCGCCAATGGCGGCGACGCCTCGCTCACGGCTGACGACCGCGCCGGCCTGGACATCGCCCGATCGGCCGGGCGGGTGATCTACGAGCCGATCCGTGCCGCCAAGTATCACGCCCTCAGCGCCGCATTCGAGCGCTTCGCGAGGGTGGAGTGGGCCGGCGGCTCGGCGAGGGCGGCCGCCTTTCGCGACTACATCTCCGGCGAACGCTGGTGGCTGGACGATTACGCGATCTTCCGTGCCCTGCACGACCGGGAGGAGCGCCGCAGCTGGACCGAGTGGCCTGAGCCCCTGCGACGCCGCGATCCCGAGGCATTGGCCCAGGCACGCCGCGAACTCGGCCGCGACGTGCTCTTCTACCAGTATCTGCAGTGGATCGCCGGCTCGCAGTGGCAGCATGCGCGGGCGGTGGCCAACGCGCGGGGTGTCGCACTCTTCGGCGACCTTCCCTTCATGGTGGACACCCACAGTGCGGACGTCTGGGCCAATCAGGCGCAGTTCCGGCTCGATCGCTCCGTCGGCGTGCCGCCCGACGCGTTCAGCGCGACCGGGCAGGACTGGGGCATGCCGCCCTACGACTGGCAGTCATTGGGCGCCAACGGCTACGGATGGCTCCGGGCACGCGCGCGGCGCAGTGCGGCTCTGTACGACGGCTACCGCGTCGACCATCTCGTCGGGTTCTATCGAACCTACTCGCGGCCCAGGCTGACCTCCGCCAAGCCGGCCTTCGAGCCGGCCACGGAAGCGGAGCAGGAGGCGCTCGGCGAAAAGGTGCTGGGGATCTTCCATGACTCGGGGGCCGAGATCATCGCGGAGGACCTCGGCACGGTGCCCGATTTCGTGCGCGCATCGCTTGCACGGCTGCACACGCCCGGGTTCAAGGTGTTCCGGTGGGAACGCGACTGGGATCTGCCGGGCGAACCGTTCCGCGATCCGGCGAACTATCCGCCGGTGTCGGTGGCCACCACGGGCACGCACGATACCGAGCCGATGATCACCTGGTGGGAGGCGGCGCCGCTGGAGGAGCGGGCTGCTGTCGCCACCATTCCGTCGCTGGCCGCAATCCTGCGCGACGTCGATCCCGCCGACGCACCCTTCAGCCGGGTTCGTGACGCACTGCTCGAACTGCTGATGGCCTCGAGGGCGTCCGTCGTGCTGTTCCCGATCCAGGACGTGTTCGGCTGGGCCGATCGCATCAACGAGCCGGCGACCGTGAAACCCGGGAACTGGACCTACCGGTTGCCGTGGCCGATCGACACGTTCGCCTCGGAGCCGGTCGCCCAGGAGCGGCAGGCGTCGCTGCGCCGCTGGACCCGGACGTACGCCCGGGCCTGACGCGACGACTCGCGACTGCGACGCGCACCCGGCCTCGACCTGCGCCTCCGACACCAGCCCGCGGTGCGGGCCCCCTACAACCCTGCGGCCGTCGAGGCCCGAATCGCGTCCTCGACGCCGAGGACCAGCAGCGTCATGGCCGCGCCGTCCGGCGATCCACCGTAGGCGTACTCCACGTTGACGTGCGCCTCCGACAGCAGTGCTAGCACGGATGCTGCCTCGCCCGGCAGGCTCGACACCGCCACCACGATGACGTCGCGTTCCGACACCGCGTGTCTGCGGTCGCGCAGCACGCCGGCCGCCCGCACCGGGTTGTCCACGAGGAGGCGCAGGTGCCCGCTGCTCTCGAGCGAGAGCGCCGTGATGCGGATTCGTTCGTCGCCGAGCAACCGACAGACGGTGGCGAGCGCGCCAGGGCTGTTGGGAAGGCGCAGGTTCAGTTCGGTCCGGATGGCCATCCGCTCTTGAGGGTACCGCACCAGGGTGTGCGGCGGCGGATCAGGAGAGGTTCTGGACGTGGGAGCGGTGGAGCTGGCCGTCGCGCGCTGCGTACGCGAGGAGCGGGCGCACATCCGGCGCCCGCTCCCCTGGTCGACCTAGATCAGAACCTTGATCACCACGCGCCGATTCTGCGCGCGGCCTTCCCGCGTCTTGTTCGGGGCGGCCGGCTTGTCCTCGCCGTAGCTGATCACATTCATCTTGTGCAGCGGAATCTGGTGCTGCTGGTACAGATACCGCTTCACGGCCTCCGCGCGCTCGAGGCCGAGGCGCAGGTTCACCTCTGGGGCGCCGATGTTGTCGGTGTGCCCCTCGATCTCGAAGAACGCTCCCTTCGGATCCGCCTTGATCTGCTGGATCATCTCGTCGAGCCGCGCCTTCGCCTCGTCCGGCAGCTCCTTGCCGCCGAACTTGAAGTTGCCCTGGTCCTCGTTCAGCACGACTTCGAACGACAGCCGCTTCATCGACTTGTCGACCTCGTCCACCCGCGTGTTGGCGGTGTTCGCGCTGTTGGCCGCCGCGCTGGCCGCGTTGTTCGCCTTGTCGGCCTCGGCGCGCGCCTGCGTGGCTGCCGTCTGCGCCCGCTGATCGACATCGGCGATCTTCGCCTCGTTCTGCCGCGTGCGCTCCTGCGTCTCCTCGAGCGACTTCCCGAGGTTGTCGACCTTGCCGTTCACTTCGCCGACGCTCGTGCGGACGAACTTCTTCGTCGCGCAGGCCGTCGAACCGCCGACCGCGATCACCGCGACCGGAATGGCCACCATCAGTTTCCGAAACATGTCGCTCCTCCTAGTCCGAAATCGGGCGGGATTGCCCCGAGATGTACCCACTTCGTGCACGCACCGTCAGGTCCTTGCTCCGAACCCTCACCTCGAGCGGGTGCCACCCCGGCCTCTCGCTCGACTCGAATGCGATCAAGTACTGGTGCCGCAACTCCTCGACGATCGTCTGCGCAATCTGAGCGCGCTCCGCGCTCGTGCTCACGATGAATGCCTGCCCCCCGGTCCACAGCGCGAGGTCGCTCAGCGCACCCGACAGGGCCGACCGCCCGCCCGGCATCGCCGCGATGTCGGCCGACGGGTTGTCGATGGCCGGCACCAGACCGACGATGTAGACCGGTACATCGATGGCGCTCGCGATGCCGGACACCTCGCCGGCCGTGAGCCGGCTCGCGTTGTCGAACCCGTCGGTCAGCACCACCACGGCACGGCGCAGGCCGTCGCGCGTCGAGGTCTTCTCGGCCGTGCGCGCCACCGCGTCGTGCAGCGACGTGGCGCCAAACGGCCTCACCGTGGCCAGCCGCTCCGGCAGCCTCCGCAGGCCGGCGGTGAAGGGCGTCACCTCGTCGAGCCGCGTGTCGAAGGTGAAGACCGCCGCTTCATCGCTCTCGAAGGTCAGCACGCCCATGACCTGTTCGGCCACGTCCCGGGCGTTCGCGAGCTGTGACGCCATGCTGCCGCTCACGTCGAACAGGAACGACACGCTGACGCCCGACTGGTCCCGCCGGAACTCCTTGATGCGCCGGACCTCGGCTCCCTCCCGCACCTCGAAGTCGCGAGCGGTCATGTCGCGCACCAGGCGGCCCCGCCGGTCCCGCACCACCGCGGTCACCCGCACGAGGTCCACGCTCGACCGGAAGGTCGCCACGGGCGGTGTCGCCGGAACCGGTGGCTGCTGCGCGTGAGCGACCACGCTCACGGTGCCTGCCAAGACCATCGTTCCGATGAGCTTACCGACCATCACGCCTCTCCCTTCTCCAAACTGGTTGCCAAGTTGGCAACTGGCTGACATGGAACGGCTTATAAGATTTCGTCAATCCTGCAGCCCTGGCGATCGACCTCCAGAGAGTGCAAAACTTACACTCTTTCCGGTCATCCCGACCTTTTGAGGTGTGTAGGATTTACGCGAATCGCGACGACTCGGGAGGCATGGGAGGGTGGCTTGATTCTGGCTGTAAAATCGCCGGGTGAGTCCGACGCACACCGCCATTCCTGTCTCCCGCCGCGTCAGCCAGTTCTCGTACGCCATCCGCAACATCGTCGTGGAGGCACAGCGGGTAGAGGCCGCGGGCAAGAAAGTCCGGTACCTCAACATCGGCGACCCGGTGCTGTTCGGGTTCGAGCCGCCGCGTCACCTGATCGAGGCGGTCGAACGCGCGCTGCACGACGGGTACAACGGGTATGGCCCATCGGCCGGCCTGGCGTCGGCACGCGAGGCGGTGGCTGCGGAGCACACGGCCAACGGGTGGCCGATCTCGGCGGACCGCGTCTACATCACGGCCGGTACCTCTGAAGGGATCGAGCTGGCGTTGACGGCGCTGCTGGACGAGGAGGGTGAGGTCCTCGTCCCGATGCCCACGTATCCGCTCTACACGGCCATCATCGCGAAGCTGGGCGCGACCGCGCGGTACTACCGGTGCGACCCGGCGCGCGGCTGGACTCCGGATCTGGAGCACCTGGCGTCGCTCGTCACTTCGCGAACCCGCGCGGTGGTGGTCATCGACCCAAACAACCCGACCGGCGCCACCTACCCCGAAGAGGCGCGGCGGGGGCTCATTGCGTTCGCCGAGCGTCACGGGCTCGCGATCCTCGCGGATGAGGTCTATGCAGACCTCGGCTACGACGGACCCCTGCCGCCGCTGGGCAGCTTCGATCACGATGCCCCGATCATCTCGTTCTCGAGCCTGTCCAAGGCCTACCTGGCGCCGGGTTGGCGAACCGGCTGGCTGTCGATTGGGCAGTCTCCGCGGCTGGACGATGTGGCGGCGGCGATTCGGAAGCTGGCGGACGGGCGGCTGTGCAGCACCGTGCCCATGCAGCACGCCGTCACCGCGGCGCTCACCGGCGACAAGTCACACCAGGCGCGGTTCCGCGCGGACCTGAAGCTGCGCGCGACCCTGACCGCCGACGCACTTCGTGCGATGCCCGGGGTGACCTGCATGACGCCGACGGCCGGCTTCTATGCCATGCCGCGGATTCCACTGCCGCCCGGACGCACCGACGAAGAGTATGTGCTTGGCCTGCTCCGTGCTACGGGAGTGCTCGTGGTGTACGGGAGCGGCTTCGGCCTGCCCGCGTCCGAGGGGTACCTGCGCATCGTGTTCCTCGCGCCGCCGAGCGAACTGCAGGAGGTTTACCGCCTCATGGCCGACTACACCGCCGAGTTCCTGCGATGAGCACGGCCGCGATCGCACGAGCGGTCGCGGTCGTTGCCGTCGGCTGCCTCATCCTGGTGGTGCTCTACACCGCCAGGAACGCGCTCCTCCTCATCTACATCAGCGGCCTGCTCGCCACCGGGCTCGGGCCGCTCGTGCACCGCATCGAACACGCCGTGCCCACCCGCATTCCGCGCTGGGCGGCGATTCTCCTCGTGTACCTGGTGTTCGTCAGCCTGCTGATCGCCTCGGCGCTGCTGGTCATCCCGCCGCTCGTGGAACAGGCGCAGGACCTCTGGCGCCGGTTGCCCGAACTGCTGGACCGGGCGCAGACGTTCCTCGTGGACCGTGGCTGGCTCGACCACCGGATCACGCTGGAGGAAGCCGTCCGGAATGCGCCCGGACCCGGCAATGCCGTCAATACGGTGGCGGGTGCGGTGTCGGGCGTGTTCGCGGCCTTCTTTGCCGTCATCACGATTCTCATCCTGACCTTCTACCTGCTGGTGGAAAGCGATCAGCTGTTCGCGGCCGTGGCGCGCTTCTTTCCCCGGCCCGAACGGCCGCGCGTCGAGCAGATGGCCGCGAAGGTGTCCACCAAGATCAGCGCCTGGCTCAGCGGCCAGCTGATGCTGGCCAGCACGATCGGACTGAGCGCGGCGGCAGGTCTGTACCTGCTCGGTGTGCCGTACTTCTACGTGCTGGCCCTGCTCGCGGCGTTCGGCGAGATGGTGCCGGTCGTAGGGCCGATCATCGCTGCAGTCCCGGCGGTGCTGGTCGCCTTCACGGTGTCGCCGCAGACCGCCCTGGGCACGGTCCTGTTCTTCCTTGCGCAGCAGCAGGTCGAGAATCACCTGCTCGTGCCGAAGGTCATGGAACGGCAGGTGGGCGTGTCGGCCGGGATCGTGATCGTGGCGCTGCTGGTTGGCGGGTCGGTGCTGGGCATCCTCGGAGCGGTGCTTGCCGTGCCCACGGCCGCCATTCTCCAGGTGCTCGTCCAGGAACTGCTCGACGAGCGGGACCGGCTGCGGGAACTGCGCGACGCCGGGCTCTGACGCTGCTGGCTCGTGTCAGGCGACGTTGTGGGGGCCCTGGGATCACGACGCGGGCAAGGCGGGCCACCTCTGTCCCCGCGACCGGACTGCCCCTGCCTGTCGCTCCCACTCCTGCCGCGCCCCTGCACGGCTGCGACGTGGACATCCTGGCCGACGGTCGCCTGGACTGGTCTGATTCTTGAGTAACGTGAAGAAACCGGCCTGAAATCGCGGGTTTCGAGGCCGATGATTACCCAATCAGGCAGACAAATGTCGGCACCGATTGCCAAGAGTCGAACTAGCCTGACACACCGCCTGCAATCGCCCCACGGCAGGTTTGGCGACCTGGCGATCCTCGCATTCGTACTCGTCCAGGGTCTGGACGGCGCGATGACCTACCTCGGCCTGCACATCTGGGGCTTCGGAATCGAGGCCAACCCGCTCGTCAGCACGACCGTCTCGATGGCGGGCATCGGCGGCGGGCTCGCGCTCACCAAGCTCTTCGCCATCGCGCTCGGCATGATCCTCCACCTCGGGCGCGTCCACGGCATCATCGCCCTGCTCGTCGGCTACTACGTCGCCATCGCCATCGTGCCGTGGGCATTCCTGTTCCTGACGCTGGCCTGACCTCGCTGCCCGACAGCCACCTTCCGGCGCGCCCGCGACGCTCACTATACTGGTCGTCATGCGAGCCGATCCGCTGGCGTACCTGGGCGCCGAACTCGAGGCGCTGAAGGCGCAGGGCCTCTACCGCTCGCTCCGGGTCCTGGACGGCGAACAGAAGCCGACCACCGTCGTCGACAACCGGCGCGTCGTCAACCTTTCCTCCAACAACTACCTCGGACTGACCACGCACCCGCGGCTGCGCGAGAAGGCCATCGACGCCATCGAGCGGCTCGGCGTCGGCTCGGGCTCGGTGCGCACCATCGCCGGCACGATGGCCATCCACCTGGAACTCGAACACCGCCTGGCGGCGTTCAAGCAGACCGAGGCGGTCGTCGTGTTCCAGAGCGGGTTCACGGCGAACGCCGGCACCGTCGCCTCCATCCTGACGCGCGACGACATCGTCATCTCCGACGAACTGAATCACGCCAGCATCATCGACGGCTGCCGCCTGAGCCGCGCCACGATCAAGGTGTTCCCGCACAAGGACGTGGACGGCGCGCGGAAGGTGCTCCAGTCGCTCCCGGCCGCCCCGCGCAAGCTGCTCATCACGGACGGCGTGTTCAGCATGGACGGCGACCTGGGCCCGCTGCCCGATCTGTGCGCCGTGGCCGAGGACTACGGCTGCATCATGATGGTCGACGATGCCCATGCGAGCGGCGTGTTCGGCCGCAACGGCCGCGGGACGATCGACCACTTCGACGTCCACGGCCGCGTGGACATCCAGGTCGGGACCCTGTCCAAGGCCATCGGGGCTCTCGGCGGCTATGTGGCGGGCAGCCGGTCGCTCGTCGAGTTCCTGTACCACCGGGCCCGGCCGTTCCTGTTCTCAACCTCCCACCCGCCGGCGGTCGCCGCGGCCTGCATCGCCGCCCTCGACGTGCTGCTCGAACATCCCGAGCTGATCGATCGGCTCTGGGAGAACACGCGCTTCTTCAAGGCTGGACTCACGGCGCTCGGGTTCGACACGGGCGCCAGCGACAGCCCGATCACCCCGGTGATCGTCGGGGACGGCGCGCTCGCGATGCGCCTGTCCGATCGCCTGTTCGCCGAGGGCGTCTTCGCCCAGGGCATCGCGTTTCCCACGGTCGCGCGTGACAAGGCCCGCGTCCGCACGATCGTCACCGCGACGCACACGCGCGACGAACTGCAGTTCGCGCTGGACACGTTTGGAAAGGTCGGCCGAGAACTCGGCATCATCCGCTGATGCGCATGCGTGCAGTACCCGGCGCGTGGTTGCGGGCGACACTCGTCGCCGCGGCACTGGCGCTCTGTCCGCCGGCCCTGCACGCGCAGCCCTCCACCCCGCCGGGAACGGCGCCGGCGGCGGCCCCGGCGCCCACGGAAGACGACCTGAGCATCCGGGCCTTCCTGCACCGCCTCGAGGACGCCGTGAAGAGCGGCGATGCGCAGGCGTTCGCAGCACTCGAGGGTCCCCTGGGCAACGAGAGCGACGCCATCGCGTTCGCCAACGCCGAGATGCGCCCGGGCGCGACGCGGGTCGTCGTGCAGGAGCGCGACCGGCAGGAGTCGTCGCTCAGCGGGATTCCCGGCGGCGGGTATGCCATCACCGTCGATGCCTTCATCGAGTACGGAAACGAGGCGCGCGTCGCGACGTGGCAGTTCTACATCCGGCCCCTCGCCGACACCTGGGGCATCGTCCGGCAGCAGGTCGTGTCCACGGTGGACAACCTGTTCCGCCTGAACCTGAACACGAGGACGCAGTACGACGTCCGCGACCTGGTGCTGAGCGCCGAGGACCTGCAGCTGACGCTCATCGAAGGGTCGGTGTTCAGCATCAACACCGACAACGGAATCTCGGGCCTGGTGCTGCTGGGGCGCGGAGAGATGCGCTTCGCGCCTGCACCGGACACGGAGAAGGGACAGGTGCGGATCTTCGCCGGCGCCGACACCCTGTCCACGCCGTTCGATGCCGCGTACGTGCGCCTGGGCTCGGTGTCTTCGCACTTCGACGTGGGCCGGCTCGTGGCGCGCGCGGCCGTGGACCCGCGCGAACTGAAGCGCGCACAGCAGATTTTCCGCGAAGAGTCGCCGAAGTCCTTCGCGGTGGACCTGGCCGATCTGACGCGCGATGCGTGGACGCTGCTGCCCGGCGAGGACGACTTCCTCGCCGAGATTCGGACGCGGCGGTTCGCCACCCTCACCTACGCCCGCTCGGCCGCCGAGCCCGAGGACGTGTCGCTCTTCGAGCGCCGCCGCAAGCGCAACATCTCGCTCTATGCATCGAAGGCCAAGCTGGAGGAGCGCGGGCGGTTCTACAACGAGGACGACCTCTCGTCCTTCGACGTGCTCGACTACGACATCGACGTCACGTCGCTCCCGGACCGCGCCTGGATCGAAGGGCGCGCGCGCATGCGCATCCGCGTGCGCTCGGCGTCGCTCGGGCAGCTGACGCTCAAGCTCGCGGACTCGCTCGTGGTGCGATCGATCGTGAGCGACACCTTCGGCCGGCTGTTCAACCTGCGCGTCACCAACCAGAACACCGTGCTCGTGAACCTGCCCACGCTGATGATGCAGGACACCGAGACGGTGCTCACGATCACCTACAGCGGCCGGCTCGAGCCGCAGGCGGCGGATCGGGAGACGCTGGCGCTGCAGCAGGAGCCCGGGGGCGGCCAGGGCGGCTTCGGCGGCGGATTCGACTTCACGCCCTCCGACATCACCGCGCCACGCACCGAACCGCAGTTCCTCTACAGCAACCGCAGCTACTGGTACCCGCAGGCCACCGTCACCGACTACGCAACGGCCACAATCCGCCTGACGATTCCAGCGCAGTTCGGCTGCGTGGCCACGGGCGAGCCGGTGGGTGATTCACAGCCCGCCACCGGGCCCTTCGGCGAGCTTCGGAAGGTGAGCGTCTTCAGGGCTACCCGGCCCGCGCGCTATCTCTCGTTCATCGTCAGCCGTTTCGCGCGCGCGGACCGTGCCACCGTGACGTTCCGGCTGCCCGCGGGCGAGGGCGGCGTGGTCGTCTCGAGCGCGGATGCACTGCCCGGCCTGGAGCTGCTGGTCGAGGCCAACCCCCGCCAGACCGGCCGCGGCAAGGACCTGCTGCCCCGCGCCTCCGACATCGTCCGCTTCTACCAGGGCCTCGTCGGGGATTCGCCGTATCCGACGTTGACGCTGGCGGTCGTGGACAGCCTGACCCCTGGCGGGCATAGCCCGCCGTATTTCGCGCAGCTGAACCAGCCGCTGCCGAACAGCCCGCTGGTGTGGCGCAACGCCCCGGCGGCGTTCGAGGGCTACCCCGAGTTCTTCATGGCCCACGAAATCGCGCACCAGTGGTGGGGCCACGGGGTCGGCTGGCAGAACTACCACGAGCAGTGGCTGAGCGAGGGGTTTTCGCAGTACTTCGCGGCCCTGTATGCACAGCGCTACCGGGGCGAGGAGGTCTTCCAGGGCATCCTCCGGCGGATGCGGCGCTGGTCCATCGACCAGTCCGACCAGGGGCCGCTGCACCTCGGGTACCGCATCGGGCACATCCGCAACGACGGGCGGGCCTTCCGCGCGATCATCTACAACAAGGGCGCCATGGTGCTGCACATGCTGCGGCAGATGCTCGGAGACGAGGTGTTTTTCCGGGGCCTCCGGCGCTTCTATACGAGTTCGCGGTTCCGCAAGGTCGGTTCGGAGGACTTCCGTGTCGCGATGGAGATGGAGTGGGGCCGGAGCCTCCAGCGCTTCTTCGAAGGCTGGGTGTACGGCGCCGGCCTTCCGCGCGTGGTGTTCTCGTGGCGAGTGGACCCGAACGCTCCCGGAACGGCGGTGCTCAGGTTCGAGCAGACCGGCCCGATTTACGATCTGCCGGCGACCGTGACGCTCGACTACGCCGACGGCCGGTCCGAGGACGTGATCGTGCCCGTCGTGGACGGGGTGGTCGAGGCGACGGTGCCCACGAAGGGCACGCTGCGGTCGGCCTCGATCAGCCGGCGCGACGTGTCGCTCGCCTCCTTCGCGGCGCCCGACCGTTAGCACCTGCCGTGCCCGACCGTTAGCGCCTGCGGGGCCCCTGAACGCCCGGAAATGGTCAAAAGACCAGTTGGTTGGATATCATCGAGAAGTCATGGAAACCGTCACGCTGACGATTGATGGCCGCCAGGTCACCGTCGAAAAGGGAAAGACCGTCCTCCAGGCCTGCATCGAGTCAGGCATCTCGGTCCCGTACTACTGCTACCACCCGGGCATCGGGATCGAGGGCTCGTGCCGCGTCTGCATCGTGAAGGTCGAGAAGATGGGGAAGCTCCAGACTTCCTGCTCGACCATCGCGGGCGACGGCATGGTGGTCTGGACGCGCACCGAGGAAGTGGTGCAGGCCCGCGCCGGCGTGTTCGAACTGCTGCTGGTGAATCACCCGCTCGACTGCCCGGTGTGCGACAAGGGCGGCGAGTGTCCCCTGCAGGACTACTCGTATCAGTTCGGCCCCGACCAGAGCCGCATGGAGTTCCCGCGCCGGGTGTTCGACGGCGAGGGGGTGAAGGGGGACGTCGACTTCGGCCCGACCCTGATGCTCAACCGCCAGCGCTGCATCATGTGCACGCGCTGCGTACGCTTCATGGAAGAGATCGAGGGTGACGCGCAGATCGGCGTCGTCAACCGCGGCTACGGCAGCGAGATCGCCACGTTCCGCGACGAAGGCGTGCACTCGCTGATCTCGGGCAACCTCATGGATGTGTGCCCCGTGGGCGCCATCACCACCAAGCAGTACCGCTTCAAGTCGCGCCCGTGGGACAACCCGAACGTCGCGGACACCATCTGCACGATGTGTTCGAAGGGGTGCAACACCAACGCGTGGCTCAAGGCCAAGCCGGAATGGGCCAAGGGCGCGCGGCTCATCCGCATGACCCCGCGCTTCAACCCGGACGTGAACGGCTACTGGATGTGCGACATCGGCCGTTTCCAGTTCGGGTGGGTGGAAGGCGAGAACCGCCTCCAGAAGGCGCTCGTGCGGGATGCAGGGGGTGTGCAGCAGCCGGTGTCCTACCGCGACGCGATCGCGAAGGTCGCCGACAGGCTGTCGGCCGCGGGCACGTCCGGCAAGGGCGAGGTGAAGTTCCTCGTCTCCGCGCACGCGTCGCACGAGGAGCTGTTCCTGCTGCGGCGCCTGACCGAGGAACTGGCCGGCCCTGATGGCCCGCGGTCGGTGACGATGAGCTGGCGGGTGACGCCGAAGCCGCAGCCGGAGACGACGAAGTTCAAGGTGCCGGCGGTGGATGCGCCCAACGTGAACGGCGCGCGCACCTTCGGGTTCGTGCCCGGTGCGATTGGCGATCCGCAGGGCCCGGCAGATACCGCCGCGCTTCGCCAGGCCGTCGAGGCCGGCGCGGTGTCGGCGCTGTACGTCCTCGACCCCGGTCCCGACGGGTCCATTGGCGACATCCAGTGGGTGATCGATGCCCGCCGCAGCGGCAGGCTCCCGCTGCTCGTCGTCCAGGGCGTGCTGCTCACCGACCTGGCGCGGGCTGCGGACTTCGTGCTGCCGGGCGCATCGTTCGTCGAAAAGGAAGCGTCCTACACGAACGACACCGGCATCACCCAGGGCACCTCCCGCACGATTGCGGCGCCCGGGGACGCGATGGAAGACTGGCAGGTCCTGGTGAACCTCGCGGTCGCGCTGGGCGTGAAGCTGAACTACACCAGCAGCGCCCACGTCCGCGGCGACATCGCTGCCGCATTCGACACGCTGCGGGACCTTCCGGGGCTCGCCTTCGGACGGCCGATGGCCGCGAGCACCTGGCTCGACGCGTCGAATCCGTCGGAGCGCTGGAAGTGGGAAGTGCTTTATCAGGATCTCCCGCCGGTCAAGGGAGCCGTCGAGACCTCGGCGCTGCCGACTCCCCCCGGTGCGATTCGGCTGCAGGAAGTGAAGTAAGTCGCCGTCGCCAGTCGCACGCACCAGTCACCGGGGGCTCATGGAATATGAGCCCCCGGTTTCGCGTTTTATGGTCTGATCCCAGACGGCCACGAGGGCGGTTCGATGTCGAGCGAACACCAGAGCCCGGCCCCTGACAACCGAGGACCTGTGACTACTACCGTCTCCTTCCGCACTATCGTCCTCGCGCTGCTGCTCGCCTCGGTCGGCGCCACGGCCGGCCTGCGGGCGCAGGCACCCGGCCGCGCCGAGCTGACGCCACTGGTCGAAACCGCGACGGTCCAGCCGGGAGCGGAAGTCCGTCTCGCCCTGCAGGTGCAGTTGCCTGAGGGGTACCACATGAACTCCAACAGGCCGCGGGATCCGATGCTGATCCCTGTGGTGCTGAACGTGCCTCCGTCTACCGGATCGCTGCCGCCGGGCGTGACGGTGTCGGAGATCGTCTTCCCGGCGCCCACCGACCTGGCCCAGCGCGGATCGTCCACCCCCCTCAGCGTGTTCGAGGCGCGTTTTGCGATCGGCGTCGTGCTGAAGGTGGCTGCGGATGCGCCGGCCGGCGCGGTCACGGTTCCGGCGATGCTGCGCTACCAGGCCTGCGACGAAACGATGTGCTACATCCCGACCCGCGCGGAGACGTCGTGGACGTTCACCGTCGGGCCAGTCCGTTCCGCGGCTGAGCATCGGGACGTGTTCGGCACCATCGCCTTCGGCACGGGCGACAAGCCGGGTGCGCCGGCGGGCGCCGCACCGGCGACGGCGGGTGCCGCGCCGGCGACGGCGGGTGCCGCGCCAACCCCGGGCTCAGCGCCTGCCGCGACCACGGCCTCCGCGGCTTCTTCTGGCGGCGACGAGATTGCGGCGCTCGAGCAGTTCACCGAAGCCGGAACCACCTTCGGCTACGTCGGATCGGAGGACTTCCTCGGCTTCATCAGGAACGCGGAAGCGGGCGTGCGTGAGAAGGGGCTGCTCGAGGGCCGCGGACCGCTGGCGATCCTGCTGCTCGTGCTGATCGGCGGGCTGGCGTTGAACCTGACGCCCTGCGTCCTGCCCATGATCCCGATCAACCTGGCCATCATCGGCGCGGGCGCGCAGGCCGGATCGCGGCACCGCGGCTTCCTGCTCGGGCTGGCGTACGGTGGCGCGATGGCCTTCGTCTACGGCGTGCTGGGCCTCATCGTGGTGCTGACCGCGAGTTCCTTCGGCACGATCAACGCATCGCCATGGTTCAACCTCGGGATTGCGGTGCTGTTCGTCGTGCTCGGTATCGCGATGTTCGACGTGATCGAGATCGACTTCTCGCGCTACTCGAACAACATCAGGATGGGCGGCGGACAGGGGTCGATGGTGCTGGCATTCACGATGGGCAGCGTCGCGGCACTCCTGGCCGGCGCGTGCGTCGCCCCTGTGGTGATCCAGGTGGTGCTCTTCTCGAGCAACCTCTACGCAGCGGGCACCACTGCGGCGCTCGCCCTGCCCTTCGTGCTCGGCGTCGGCATGGCGATCCCGTGGCCGATCGCCGGGGCGGGCATTGCGGCGCTGCCGAAGCCCGGCGCCTGGATGAACACCATCAAGCACGCCTTCGGCGTGATCATTCTCGCGACCGCGGTCTACTACGGCTACGAGGCCTACGGCCTTTTCGCGAACCAGTGGGTGGACGCGTCGGAGGTGTCGGCCGGCGTCGAGGAGAAGCTGAAGTCAGGCTGGCAGCCGTCGCTTGTTGCCGGCCTGGAGCAGGCGAAGCGCGAGAACAAGCCGGTGCTCATCGACATGTGGGCCACCTGGTGCAAGAACTGCCTGGTCATGGACAAGACGACGCTCGAGGACCCCGCGGTGACCGCGGCCCTGGCTGGCTACGTGAAGATCAAGTACCAGGCGGAAGATCCCGACGACCCGCGTGTCGCCAAGGTCATGCAGTACGTGAAGACGTCCGGGCTGCCGACCTACGTGATCATGAAACCGAAGGGCGCGAACTGAGGGCACTCCTCAGCGCTCAGTCCCGGTCCTCAGGAGCCCGCAGTCCTCAGTCCACTCCCCGCCACCAGAACTTGCCCTGAGGACTGCTGGCGACTGAGGACCTCGGACCGAGGACGCGCTCCGCTGTCCCGAAGCAGCGCGCACCCTGCCCGCCCCGCCAGCCCGTCCGGCTAGCCGCGCCCGAGCCACGCGGGCCACCAGAGCCACCCGCCCCGCCCTACCCGACCCACCCGACCCTCCCGACCCACCTGACCCACCCGACCCTCCCGCCCCACCTGACCCTCCCGCCCCACCCGACCTACCCGCCCCACCCGACCTACCCGACCCACCTGACCCACCTGACCCACCCGACCCTCCCGCCCCCGTCTCCCTGTGGTACTCTGGCCGCGTCTTTTCAGAGGCCCACGATGCGATCACGTCCGGCGAGACTGACCCTGAGCGTACTGGCCTGGTTCGCCCTCGGTGCCGCGGCGTTCTACGCAGTCCAGACCTACCAGCAGATCGGCATGCGGCGCGCTGCGCTCCGCGCGTTCGAGACGACGGCGCGCGACGCGAGCGAGGCGCTGGCCGACGCGCAGGCCGGCCAGCAGGCGTACGTCGCGGCGGGTCAGCATGCCGGTGCCTGGGCGCCCAAGGTCGCCTCATACCTGCGGGCCGCCGCGTCGGGCATCGACACGCTGCGGGCCGCGGCCACGGTGAACGGATCGGCGCAGTCGCTGCTCGATGCGTCGACGGCGCTCACGCAGCTGTCGCGTCTCGACCGCCGTGTCCAGGCCAACGCGGGCGACGGCAATCTCGAGTCGGCGGCGCAGGTCATCTTCGACGATGCCGCTGATGCCGTGTCGAACGCGGTGTCCAACATCGATGCGGCGGTCGTGGCCGAGCAGCAGGCGGCGGACGACGCCGAGCAGGCGTCGGTGAGGAAGGCGGCGTACGCAACAGGCGGGGCGGTCGGCTTCGCCTCGCTGGTGCTGTTGCTGCTCGCGATCGCATCGCCGCGCGCCGCACAGGCTGCCGCGACCGAAGACGTCACCGACGCACAGCCAGCCTCGTCCGAAGCGGAACGCCTGGTGCCCGATTCAGTCGCGCCATCCCCCGCGTCTGCTCCAGCGCCCCACGACCGGTCGCTCGACGTGCTCCGGAGCACCGCCGAGCTGTGCACGGAGTTCAGCAAGGTGCGCGATTCGGGCGACCTGAAGGCGCTGCTCTCGCAGGCGTCCGCCCTGATGGGCGCACGCGGCATCATCGTCTGGCTTGGCAGCAATCAGGGCGCCGACCTCCGGCCGGTCCTCGCCCACGGCTACAGCGATCAGACGCTGGCGCGGATCCAGACCATCCCCCGCGACGCGGACAACGCGACGGCCGATGCGTATCGCGAGGGCGTGCTGCAGACCGTGAAGTCGCGCCCGGGCGCCGCGCAGGGCGCGGTGATCGCGCCGCTGGTCGCCGCCGACGGCTGCATCGGTGCGCTCAGCGCCGAGGTCCGCGACCGCGGCGAGGAGTCCGATCTCGTCCGCGCCGTGGCCACCATCGTCGCGGCGCAGCTCGCCATCGTGCTCGGTCCCACCGCCGCCGGAACAGCCGCCGGGAGCGGAGCGGACGCCGACGCGGACGCCGGCCCCGGGCAGGCCACCGCCGCGCAGTAGCACGGCGAAGCCGATCGGCCTCGGCCCTTTCGCGATTTACAATTCCGCCATGCCGAACGCAGGCGGCGGCCTCCTGACCCGGGCCCAGATCCTCGAACGTACCGAACGCGAGCAGGTGAAGTTCATGCGCCTGCAGTTCACCGACATCCTCGGCACCATCAAGAACGTCGAGGTGCCCGTGGGCCAGTTCGAGGACGCGCTCGACGGGCGCGTCATGTTCGACGGATCATCGATCGAGGGCTTCGTGCGGATCGAAGAGTCGGACATGTACCTGCGGCCCGACCTGTCCACCTTCTGCGTGTTCCCCTGGAGCGGCCCCGGCGGTGAGAAGGTCGCGCGCATCATCTGCGACATCGCCGCGCCCGACGGTGCCCCGTTCGTCGGCTGCCCCCGCACCACGCTCAAGCGGGTGATCGCGCTGGCGGGCGAGCGCGGGTTCCAGTTGCGGGCCGGCCCCGAGTCGGAGTTCTTCCTCTTCCAGACGAAGTCGGGGCGGCCCACCACCGAGTCGCACGACTCCGCCAGCTACTTCGACCTGAGCCCCGTCGACCAGGGCGAGGAGGTGCGGCGCGAGATCGTGCTGGCGCTGCAGTCGATCGGGATTCACGTCGACGCCGCCCACCACGAGGTCGCGCCGGGCCAGCACGAAATCGACTTCCATCCCGACGATGCGCTGACGACGGCGGACAACATCAGCACCTTCCGGTTCGTCGTCAAGAACGTCGCCATCCGCAACGGTCTGCACGCCACCTTCATGCCCAAGCCGATCTACGGCATCAACGGGTCGGGCATGCACACGCACATGGCGCTGTTCTCCGGGGACGGCAACGCGTTCTTCGACGCCGACGCGCCGATGCAGTTGAGCCGGACCTGCCTGAATTTCATCGGCGGCCTGCTCCGGCATGCCAAGGGCTGCTGCGCGATCACGAACCCGCTCGTGAACTCGTACAAGCGGCTCGTGCCGGGGTACGAGGCCCCGACCAACATCGCGTGGTCGGTGAAGAACCGCAGCCCTCTGGTACGCGTGCCCGCCGCGCGCGGGGATGCCACGCGCATCGAGCTGCGCATGCCCGACGGCTCGTGCAATCCGTACCTGGCGCTGGCCGTCATGCTGCGGGCGGGCCTCGACGGCCTCGAGAAGGCGATCGACCCCGGCCCGCCGGTGGCCAAGAACATCTTCACGATGAGTCACCGCGAGCGCCGGCACCTGCGCATCGACGAGCTGCCCGGCAACCTGAGCGAAGCGCTGGACGAACTGGAGAAGGACGACCTCGTCCGCGACACGCTGGGCGACCACATCTTCGAGCACTTCATCGCCGCCAAGCGCGAGGAGTGGCACGACTACATCCGGCACGTCTCGCCGTGGGAAGTGGACCGTTATCTCGGCGCGTACTGACGCGCCGGTCGCTGCCCCACGGACGCGCCCGTCGTCCCGACGCCGACGTCCGACACCCTCCGCCGCACGCCCCCGTCCGGTCACGTCGCGAGCTCCCGTTCCTGTCGCCGCGAGAGGTCGTGCGCGCGGCGCCGCGTCTACTGCGCAGGACGCCCGCATCGCCTTAGCGGGCGGCCGATCATCGGAAATTCCTGAGAAAACGCGTCGGCGTCGCCGGGCATGCGATTTGATGTGCAGCAGGGCAACCGCGTCGGATCAGCGGGGTATGTAACTAGGCAGGCGCTGGCACGCCGTACCTCGTTGCACGTTCACGATCCGGCGCGGCCCATTTCCCGGGGAGAGCCCTCATGTTGCCTCAGGCCCGCCTTGCACTCACGCTCGCGATCACCCTGGGTCTGGCGGGCTGCGCCGTCTCGCTCCGCAATCCGCAGATCTCGGACCTTCGCGCCAATCCTGGCCGCTATCAGCACCACACGGTCAGCGTCGACGGCATCGTCACCACGTCGTGGGGCGTGCCCCTGCTGCCGTATCGCATGTACCGGGTGGATGATGGCACCGGCGAGGTGACGGTGCTGTCGCAGGGCAACCGTTTGCCCACGCGCGGCGCGCGGGTGCGTGTGCGCGGCCGCGTGGACGACATCGGCGTGTTCGGCGGGCAGGCGCTGGGGCTGCACCTGCGCGAGGAGAGCCTGTACGTGAAGCGCTGACGGGGCGCTCTCGCTGCCCGGCGGTCCGCCCGTGCCGTGCGGCTTGGTGGCAGGGCGGCCTGTGGCAGGGGAAGGCGGGCGAAGGCCCGCCGCGGGCGTTATTCGCCCGCGGCGACGGCGCCGACGGCGCTGGCCCGCACCCGCGTGGCCGCGACGGCGCGGAAGCGCTGGAACGGCAGCAGGCAGTCGTGCTTCCGCAGGAAGCTGAGGAACCGCTTGTAGTCCTCGGGCGGCATGTTGAACAGCTCCACCATCAGCCGGTAGTTGCCGTTCGTACGTTCGAGGCCAGCCTGGACGATGCGCCGCAGGTCCTTGCGCGTGAGGTCGCGCGCAATGAACAGCGGGTACACCGCGGACCAGAACGACTCGCGGTGCTTCAGGAGGAGGTCGATCAATTCCTCGGACTGCGACGGCGCCGCGGGCGCCGCTTCGGGAGCAGGTGCGGTCCGCTTCGTGTCCGTCGCGGCGATGCTGCCCGCCACGTCCGGCGGCAGCTGCGCGGGGCCGACGATGCGTCCCCCGGACTTGAGCACCACCCGTTCGATCACGTTCTTCAGCTGACGGATGTTGCCGGGCCACCGGTGGCCGATCAGGATGTCCATGGCCTCCGGCGTGAATTCCGGCGGCTGGACGCGGTGCGTCTGGCTGAACGACTTCACGTAGTAGTCCACCAGCAGCGGGATGTCGCTCGCGCGCTCGCGCAGCGGGGGGATGGTGAGGCGGATGACGTTCAGCCGGAAGTAGAGGTCTTCGCGGAAGGTGCCGTTGGCGACTTCCTTTTCGAGGTCGCGGTTGGTGGCCGTGATGAGGCGCACGTCGACGCGGGTGTGGGAGCGGTCGGCGCCCACACGCTGGATTTCGCCCGTCTCGAGGAAGCGCAGGAGGACGACCTGCATGCGCGGGCTCATCTCGCCCACTTCGTCGAGGAAGACCGTGCCGTTGCGTCCGGATTCGAGCAGGCCCGGCTTGTCGCGGTAGGCGCCGGTGAAGCTGCCGCGGACATGGCCGAAGAGTTCCGATTCGAGCAGGGAGTCCGGCAGGCCCGCGCAGTTCAGCGTGACCATCGGAGCGTTGGCGCGGGGGCTGCGCTTGTGGACCATGCGCGCGACGAGTTCCTTGCCGACGCCTGTCTCGCCGGTGATGAGGATCTTCGCGTCGGAGGGGGCAGCGACCTCGATCTCGGATTGCAGCGCGAGAATCGGCTCGCTCCGTCCTACCAGGTGAACAGGTGGTGCGCTTGCTAGCGATACAGACATCGGCTCCTCGACGCCCGCCCGTGTTCGACATGACGCGACACGGACGGACTGTGGCGACAGGGGGAGGTTCTATTGATAACCGTACAGAAATCGCGCGTCAACCAACAATCTCGTAACGTCGCGATAAATATCCGCGACCCGGCTACGGTTTCACGCTTCTGCAGACGATGAAAGTGAACCGTTCTGCCGACTTTCTTCCGGATTTGTTCGCGGCTCCAAAAACTTCTCGGCACGCCCCGCTCACGCCCTCCGGCCGCCAGACACCAACTAAGTGCAACGATTCAAACGACCTACGACCTTCTGGCGACCGTCGGCCCAGCCGGTCATCCCCTTGCACTTCCCTCCACGTTCACCGGACACCAGGCACCGGACCGGCCGTTCGCTGCAAGCAGCCAGCGGCGGGCGGCTCCGTGATCACGGCGGCCATACCTCTGTATCGGCAGCCCGCGAGCGGCGATGAGACATCGTGGACACGTACAACTGATTGGGTCGAGCCGGGCGGTCACCGAACTGCGCGCCGAGATCGAGCACGTCGCCCGATCCGATGCGAAGGTCCTGATCACGGGGGAGAGCGGCACGGGCAAGGAGGTGGTGGCGCGCGTGATTCACGCGTCGAGCCCCCGCGCCAACAACGCCTTCGTGCCCGTGAACTGCGCCGGCATTCCCGAAACGCTCCTCGAGTCGGAGCTGTTCGGGCACGTGCGCGGCAGCTTCACCGGCGCCTATCGAGACAAACCGGGCAAGCTGGAGATGGCCGACCGCGGCACCATCCTGCTGGACGAAATCGGTGAGATGACCCAGCGGATGCAGGGGCTCCTGCTGCGGTTCCTCGAAACCGGCGAGATCCAGAAGGTCGGCGCCGAGGCGATTGCCCGCGTGAACGATGTCCGGGTGATCACCGCCACGAGCCGCAACCTGGACGACCTCATCGCCCAGGGGCAGTTCCGGGAAGACCTCCTCTACCGCATCAACGTCATTCACATCGTCGTGCCGCCGCTGCGCGAGCGGCGCGAGGACATCCCGCAGCTCGTGGACCACTTCCTCCGCGGCTACGTGAACCAGGTGCCGGGCAGCGTCTCGCCGATCAGCAACGGCGCGCGCAACCATGTCGTGCGGCTGATCTCGCCCGAGGCGATGAGTGCGCTGGTGGAGTACCACTGGCCCGGCAACGTCCGGCAGGTGGAGAACATCGTCGAGCGCATCGTGGTGACGTGCCGGCGCGAGATCGCCCAGCTCGAGGACCTGCCCGCCGAGATCCGCAACCCGAACCGGCCGCGCCAGGGCAACGGCCACGCCGAGGCGCGGGCCAACAGCGTGGTGGACGACCTGTACGAGAAGCTCCTGAAGGAGCGGGAGTCGTTCTGGAACGTCGTCTACCCGCTCTACATGAACCGTGAGATCACGCGGAACAACGTACGCGAGCTGGTGCACAAGGGGCTCGAGGAGGCGCGCGGCAACTACAAGATCGTGCTGCGCCTCTTCAACATGGCCCCGTCCGACTACAAGCGCTTCCTGGGGTTCCTCCGCAAACACGAGTGCCACCTGCCCTTCAAGGAGTACCGCGCCCTGAAGGAGTCGGACCGCCAGGTCACCTACTGAGAGGGACGACACAGACCATGTTGCGTTACGCCACCGCCGTTCTCGCCCTGGCTGCTTGCGCCGCGATTGCCGCGCCAGCGGGCGCCCAGAGCGCCATCGTGCCCCCGCCGGTCGAGGGGACTAACGACATGCGGCCGCCGACCGATTACGAGATCGGCCCGGAGGATCAGCTGTCGATCGTGTTCTGGAAGGACAAGGACCTGACGACCGACGTCACCGTCCGGCCCGACGGGATGATCTCGCTGCCGCTGCTGAACGACATGAAGGCCGCCGGGCTCACGCCCGACAAGTTGAAGGACAACATCACGGCCGCGGCGCAGAAGTACGTCGAGGATCCGAACGTCACCGTCGTCGTGAAGCAGATCAACAGCCGGAAGGTGTACATCACCGGCAACATCGCGAAGCCGGGGGCGTATCCGCTGAACGGCACGATGACGGTGGTGCAGCTGATTGCGATGGCGGGCGGGCTGTCGGAGTACGCGGACAAGGAGCGGATCACGGTGGTGCGCGGCCGCGACAAGCGGCCGGACGGGCTGCCGTGGAGCTACGTCGTGAACTACATCGAGGTGATGAAGCGCGTGCGGCTGCAGCAGAACCTGGAGCTGAAGCCGGGCGACACGGTGATGGTCCCGTAGCATGCGTCGTCGTGTGGACAGGCCGATCGTGCGCCGCGTGGGGCGGCTGCTGCTGGCGGGCACGTGCGTGCTGGCCGGTGCGGGATCGGTGTCGGCGCAGACGCCGCGGATCGAGGGGCCGTTCGCGGGGCTCTTCGGGGGCGCGTCGCGGAACCGGACGGTGTCGCAGTCGCTCGACGTGCGGGGCTCGTTGTTCGGCGTGTGGCAGGACATCCTCGAGCCGCCCGCCGATCAGTTGCGCCTGCTGGACCCGCGGTTCCAGAAGACCGGTGTGTTCGGCGGTGTGTCGGGTGCGGCCGCGTATGGCTACCAGCGTGCTGCCCGGCGGTCGTCGCTCTTCTTCGGCGCCAATGCCGGCGCGACGACGTTCAGCAGCACGCCGGACCTGGTGATTGGCAACTACAGTGGCATGTCCGGGCTGACGACGAACCTGACCCAGAAGATCTCGTTCAGCGCCACCGGCATGGGCGGGTACTCGCAGTTCTACAACTTCGGCTCGAACCTTGGAACGCTGGCAACTCCTACGGTGGGCAACGTCCCGATCATCTCCCAAGGCACCCTGCCGTTCGGCGGTGGGCAAGGCGCCGGATTCGGCAGCGGATTCGGTATCGATCAGGTGCTGCCGGGCGCCGCTTTTGGACTTGGGGCATTCCTGGAGCCCAACGTGATTCTGGGGGGAACGTCTTCCCTGGGCATGAACGTGTCCAGCAGAACCACGCTGTCAGCATTCTCGGACTACCGCGAGTTCATGCTGGTGAGGTCGAACCTCAGAACCGACTTCTGGAGTTCCGGTGTCTCGGTGCAGCACCGTATCGTGCGCCGGCTCAACGCCCGCGCAGGGTATCAGCGCTTCGTGAATCGCATCAGGGGATCCAACTCCCAGCAGTTCACCCAGAACGGCATCGTCGCCGGCCTCGATTACGGCGATGCGTTCCGCTTCAACCTCGGCCGTCGGACGACGCTTACGCTGGCACCCACTGCCTCGATATCCCGCTGGGTCAACCAGACGCAGTTCCGGGTGAATGGAACCGCGACTCTCAGCAGCAGCTTCGGGCGCACCTGGATGACCTCCGTCTCGTACGTGCGGGACCTCGGCTTCCTGGCTGGCTTCGGGCAGCCGATCCTCAGTGATTCCGTGATGGGATCGATCGGTGGGGGACTCGGTCCGCGCCTGCGATGGACCAATCTCGCGGGTTGGATGCGTGGACAGATTGGATTCGACGCCGCCGCTGGGTTTCACTGGTATGTGGCGTCATCCTCGCTGTCTGTCGCCCTCGCCAAGCCCGTGGGCCTGTTCGTGCAATATGCCTATACCCAAGCATCCGTTCCAGTCGGCAGCTCGCCAGTGTTCACGACGCCGCGCATCGCGCGTCAGACCGTGATCGCGGGCCTGACCGCCCATGCCCCGATCTTCAGCCGCCGCGGGAGGGCACGCCCGTGATCCCTGGCAAGACATACACACCCGAACTCATCCTGCAGATTGCCTGGCGCCGCAAGTGGTGGATCGTGATTCCGGCCATTTTGGTGGCGGGCGCGGTCGCACTGTGGACCCGGCAGCTGCCGAACATGTATCGCTCGGACGCGCTGATCATGGTCGTGCCGCAGCGGGTTCCCGAGGAGTACGTCCGCTCGACGGTCACGCAGAGCGTCGAGGATCGGCTGCAGTCCATCAGCCAGCAGATCCTGAGCCGCACGCGCCTCGAGCGCATCATCGACGACCTTGGCCTGTACGCCGACCAGCGCAAGACCTCCATCATGGAGGACATCGTCGAGGGGATGCGAACGGACATCGAGGTCCAGGTCGTTAAAGGCGATACCTTCCGGGTCGGTTTCCGCAGCGGCGACCCGCGCACCGCGATGCGCGTGGCCGAACGGCTCGCGTCATTGTTCATCGACGAGAGCCTGCGCGACCGCGAGGTTCTTGCCGAGGGCACCAACCAGTTCCTGGAGGCGCAGCTCGAGGAAGCGCGCCGGATGCTGATCGACAACGAGAAGAAGCTGGAGGACTACCGCCGCCGGCACGATGGGCAGCTGCCGACGCAGCTCGAAGCCAACATGCAGGGGCTGCACAACACCGAGATGCAGATCCAGGCCCTGATCGACTCCGTGAACCGCGACCAGGACCGTCGTCTCGTCCTGGAGCGTGCGATCGCGGACTCGGCCGCGGCGGACAGCCTGAGCGCCCCGGTTCCGTTGCCGTCGGTCGCCAACGGCCCCAAGAGCGCGGCGCAACAGCTCGCGGAGGCGCGGGCCGAGTTGCAGGGACTGGAGCTTCGGCTGAAGCCCGAGCACCCGGATGTCGCGCGCGCCCGCCGAACCGTAGCGGAACTGCAGGCCAAGGCCGATCAGGAGGCGCTGTCGCAGCCTGTATCGGTTGAGAGCGCACCGGCGCAGTCGGCGCAGGCCCTGCGACGCAACCGCGTCGAGGAAATGCGCGCCGAGCTGCAGAACCTCGAGAAGCAGGTGGCCTACAAGACGCAGAAGGAGCAGGAACTCCGCGCCAGCCTCGAAATCTACCAGCGGCGCATCGAGGCGACGCCGACGCGCGAGTCGGAGCTGGCGGACCTCACCCGCGATTACGGAACGCTGCAGGCCAGCTACCGCAACCTGTTGTCCAAGAAGCAGGAGTCACAGATCTCCGCCAACCTCGAACGGCGCCAGATCGGCGAGCAGTTCCGCGTGCTGGATGCGGCGCGCCTGCCGGCGCGGCCGTACAGCCCGAATCGGCCCCGCTTCTACGGAATGGGTGTCGCGGCTGGCCTCGGGCTCGGCCTGGCGCTCGCGGCACTGCTCGAATACATGGACCGCACGATGCGGTCCGAGAGCGACGTCCGGGCGGCGCTCAGCGGGGTCATGGTGCTTGCCACGGTCCCGTTCATCGATGAACCGAAACCCTTCGCGCGTCCCATGGTGATGGCCGCGGCGGCAGCAGGGATGATGGCGCTGGCGGGTCTCGCCGCCGCTGCCTACCTGTACCTGAGGTAGCGCATGTACGAACGCTACTACGGGCTGCAGGAACGGCCCTTCGACCTGTCGCCCAATGCCCGGTTCCTGTTCCTCTCGCGCAAGCACCTCGAGGCGCTCACGCACCTCGAGTATGCCCTGACGGGACGTCCCGGACTCACGGTGCTTACCGGCGAAGCGGGCACGGGCAAGACCACGTTGATTCGGACTGCGCTGCACCGCCTGTCGGCCCCCGCCACCAACGTGGTGCACGTGGCAAACCCGACGTTGACGCGAGCCGAGTTCTACGACCATCTCGCGTCCTGCTTCGGCTTCTCCGCCGAGGCCGCCGGGTCGAAGGCGAAGTTCCTGCGCGAACTCGAGCACGCGCTCTGGACGCGGCCCGCCGAAGGCAGCGCAGGGATGGCGATGGTCATCGACGAAGCCCAGAGCATGCCGCACGAACTGCTCGAGGAAGTGCGCCTGCTCGGCAACCTCGACTCGCCGTCAGGGCGTTCGTTGGGTGTGATCCTGGTCGGCCAGCCCGAACTGTCGGCCCGTCTGGACGATCCGTCGCTTCGGCAGTTGAAGCAGCGTGTGGCGCTCCGGTGCGAGCTGGGCACGCTCGATCTCGCGGAAACCGGAGCCTACATCGCCGCCCGGGTCCGCGCGGCCGGAGGTCGGGCCGAGGACCTCTTCACGCGCGACGCGGTCGTCTCCATCCACCGCGCCTCCACGGGGATACCCCGTACGATCAGCGTCATCTGCGACAACGCGCTGGTGACCGGATTTGCCGCGGGGGAACGCCCGATCGGCGAGGCCACCATCGTCGAGGTCTGCCGCGACTTTCACATCGATCCGCCGGTCTCGCTGGACCCGGAGGCGAATGCAACGAGACCAGCGACGACGCCCGTCGCGGCGGCCACAGAGGCCAGTGTCGCCGCGGCCCCCGATGCCGCCGCACGAACCGCGACCGCCACGGCTGTTGCCGCGACACCTGAGGCAGCGGGCGTCGTTGAGGACTCGAGCGGCGAAACGGGCGAGGACGGTGTGGAATCGTCCGCGATGTTCAGCGGCTTCACGAAGCGGCGGCGCTTCTTCGGCTTCACGAGGTAACCGTGACACGACTGCGAGAAGCGCTCGACCGCGCGGGGGCGCTGCTGCCAGGCCCGGCCGCGCCGGAACATGACGGGGCCGCAGAGCTCGCCGGGCCGTGGCAGCTCGAGGCTGCCGCCGAAGCGACCCGGGTTGACGCGCCGCGACGTGCTCCGGAGCGTCTCGAGGATCGCCAGCTCGCTGACGGAACGCCACTGCCGAAGGTGTCCGTACAGGCGGATGCGAACCGGCGTGAGGCGACCGAGCCCCCGGCCGATCTGCCGCCGGTGACGGAGCGGCTGTCGCAGGGCGAGAAGCTCGTCGTGCTGCCCGACGCGGACGTCACGCTCGTCGAGCAGTTCCGCCGACTCGCGGCGGCCCTGCACCACGCGCAGACCCAGAACGGCACACGCACCGTCATGGTGGCCAGCGCCGTGGAGGGCGAGGGCAAGACCCTCACCGCCACCAACCTCGCGTTGACGCTGAGCGAGTCGTACCAGAAGCGCGTGTTGCTCATCGACGCCGACCTTCGCCGGCCCTCGGTGCACCAGCGCTTTCACCTCGACAACCGCGTCGGCCTGAGCGACACGCTCAAGCACGTCATCGACGACGGCGCGATGCCGGTCCACCGCGTGTCCAGGAATCTCTGGGTGATCACCGGCGGACCTCCCGATCCCGATCCCATGAGCGGCCTGGTGTCCGACACGATGCGCCAGTTGCTGGCCGAGGCCATGGAGCAGTTCGACTGGGTGGTCGTGGACACGCCGCCGGTGGTGCTGCTGCCCGACGCAAACCTGCTGGCCGCGATGATCGACACCGCCCTCCTGGTGGTGCGCGCCAACAGCACGCCGTATCCGCTGTCGCAGCGCGCGGTGGAGGCCATAGGCAAGGAGCGGATCCTCGGCATCGTCCTGAACCGGGCCGTGCAATCGGCACTCTCCGACGGGGGGTACTACTACTCGAGCTATCGCTACTCCTACGGCCACGACCGTCGCCGGGACCGCAGTTTGATGAGCCGCCTGCGTTTCTGGAGAAAGTCGAAACGCTGATGTACCGGGGAAGTGTCCGCGCGCTCGTGCTCGCCCTCGGCGAAACCGTCCTGCTTACGGCAGCGGTGTCGCTCGGTGCGTACTTGCGCCTGGGCCCTGACGTACGGCTGGTGCTCGAAGGCAGCGACGGCATCATGCACGTCCTGCTGGTCGTTTTCGTCTGCCAGGTCTGCCTCCACTATGCGGACCTGTACGATCTGCGGACCATCGCGGACTGGCGGGAGCTCCTCGTGCGCCTGTTCCAGTCGCTCGGCGCCACGTCCTTCATCCTCGCGTTCCTGTACTTCTGGTTCCCCAACCTGATGATCGGCCGGGGGGTGTTCCTCGTCTCGGCCGGCCTGGTGATCGCGGCTGCCAGTGGCTGGCGGTTTGCCTTCGCCTGGGTCACCCGCCGCGTCGCACCCCGCGAACGCCTGCTCCTCGTCGGCACGAGCCCGGCGTCGGTGGAACTCGCACGCGAGCTGTACGAACGCAAGGACCTGGGCGTGGACATCGTCGGCTTCATCGACCCGGACCCGACCCGCGTCGGGGCGCCCGTGCTCAACCCTGGTGTGGTTGGCAGCGTCGACGACATCCAGTCGCTGATTCCACAGCTGGATGTGCACCGGGTCGTCGTCAGCCTGTCCGAGGCGCGCGGCAAGCTGCCCATGGACCGGCTGCTCGATCTCCGGCTGCGGGGCGGCGTGATGTTCGATCACCTCGCGTCGGTCTACGAGGAGTACACCGGCAAGATTGCCGTAGAGAACCTCCGTCCGAGCTGGCTGATCTTCTCGGACGGGTTCCGCAAGACGCGTGCGCTGCTGGTTGTGAAGCGCATCACGGACCTCGTCCTTGCGGCGGTCGGCCTCGTCCTGCTCCTTCCCGTCATGGCCGTCGTCGCCGCGGTCGTCAGGCTGACGTCCCCTGGCCCGGCGTTCTACCACCAGGAGCGGGTCGGCCTCAACGGGCGGACGTTCATGGTCCACAAGTTCCGCACGATGCGGTCCGATGCCGAGAAGGGCACCGGCCCCGTGTGGGCGCAAGCCAATGACGCCCGAGTCACCGGCGTCGGCCGCTTCCTGCGGCGCACGCGGCTCGACGAGATCCCGCAGCTCTGGAACGTGCTGCGCGGCGACATGAGCTTCGTCGGTCCCCGGCCGGAACGCCCGAAGTTCGTGGACGAGCTGAGCGCCCAGATCCCGTTCTACCAGCAGCGTCACGTGGTGAAGCCGGGCGTCACGGGCTGGGCCCAGGTGCGCTACACGTACGGGGCGAGCGTCGAGGACGCGATCGAGAAGCTGCAGTACGACCTCTACTACATCAAGAACATGTCGCTGGCGCTCGACCTGGTGATCGTCCTCGAGACGATCAAGACGGTCGTCCTCCGGAGGGGCGCGCAGTGACAGCGATCGTCAACGCGATGAGCGTGGACGTCGAGGACTACTTCCAGGTGTCCGCATTCGACGGCCTGGTCTCGCGCGGATCGTGGGACCAGTTCGAGAGCCGTGTCGTGGCCAACACGCGGCGCATGCTGGACCTCTTCGCCGAGGTCGGCACGAAAGGCACCTTCTTCGTCCTTGGGTGGGTGGCCGACAGGCACCCGTCACTCGTGCGGGACATCGCGGCGGGCGGGCACGAGATCGCCTCGCACGGCTATCACCACCAGCTCGCGTACCTGCTCACGCCGCAGCAGTTCCGCGAGGACGTCCGGCGCGCCAAGGCCACGCTCGAGGCCACATCGGGCGAGGCGGTGCTCGGCTACCGGGCACCGAGTTACTCGATCGTGAAGGCCAACCTCTGGGCACTCGACGTGCTCATCGAGGAAGGGTACGCATACGACGCCAGCATCTTCCCGATCCGCCACGACCGCTACGGCATCCCGGATGCGCAGCGCCACGCCCATCTTCTGGAGCGCGAGGCTGGCGCCCTGCTGGAGTTCCCTCCCTCCACCGTGCGCATCGGCGGGGTGAACCTTCCTGTTGGCGGCGGCGGCTACTTCCGCCTGCTGCCGTACGGATGGACCAGGTGGGGCATCAGCCGCGTGAACGGCGAGGGCAAGCCCGCGATGTTCTACCTGCACCCGTGGGAAATCGACCCGGACCAGCCGCGCCTCGCCGTGGGCGCCCTGACGCGGGTGCGCCATTACGGCGGCCTCGCCTCCACCGAGCAGCGGCTGCGGCGCCTGCTGCGCGAGTTCCGCTTCGGGCCCGTCTCGCAGGTGATGGGCGTCGCGTCGATTGGCAGCGCCGCGTGATCACCGTCAGCCTGGCCACAGACGCCCATGCGCCCGAGTGGGACGCGTTCGTCACGGGGCACCCGGCGGCCACCGGCTACCACGTGTGGGCGTGGCGCCGGATCTTCAGCGGC
Organism: uncultured Bifidobacterium sp.; assembly: GCA_964386715.1. Taxonomy (GTDB): domain Bacteria; phylum Acidobacteriota; class Vicinamibacteria; order Vicinamibacterales; family CAVVIG01; genus CAVVIG01. Next base: position 334,655 of record CAYLTD010000003.1, on the reverse strand, counting down.
ACCTTCGGCCACGAGTCGCTCTACCTGCTCGCGCGCGAGCACACCCGCATCGTCGGCGTGCTGCCGCTGGTGTTCATCCGGAGTCCGCTGTTCGGCCGCACGCTCACGTCGCTCCCGTTCCTCAACTACGGGGGCGTGGTGGCCGACGACGACGCCGTGGCGGCGCGCCTGGTGGACGAAGCCGCAGCGCTCGCGCAGGCGCGCGGATGCGCCCACGTGGAGCTGCGGCACATCGGCCGCCGCCTGCCGCAGCTGCCGGTGCGGCAGCACAAGGTGACGATGCACCTGGCGCTCGTGCCTCCTGTGTGGGAGGGGCTGGACCGCAAGGTGCGCAACCAGGTGCGGAAGGCCCAGAAGTCGGGCCTCACCGTGGACCGCGGCGGTCTCGAGCTGGTTGAAGACTTCTACTCGGTGTTCACGCGCAACATGCGCGATCTCGGAACACCGGTCTACCCGCGCCGGCTGTTCGAGGACGTGCTCCGCACGTTCGCGGACCGGGCGGCACTGCACGTGGTGCGGCTGAAGGGGCGGCCGGTGGCTGCGGGGCTCACCTACCGCACCGGCGGCACCGTCGAAGTGCCGTGGGCATCGTCGGTGCGCGACTACAACAGCATGTGCCCGAACCACCTGCTCTACTGGGACATCATCGAGGCGGCCGTGGAGCGCGGGTGCGACACGCTGGACTTCGGGCGGTCGACGCCCGGTGAGGGCACGTTCAAGTTCAAGGAGCAGTGGGGAGCGGTGCCGGTGCCGCTGCACTGGGAGTACCGGATGCTGAACGGGGCCGAGCTGCCGAACCTCAGCCCGACGAATCCGAAGTACCGGCTGATGATCGAAACCTGGAAGCGGCTGCCGCTGCCGCTGGCGACGAGACTCGGTCCCTACATCGTGCGGGGCATCGCGTAGCGGCGATCACGCGCTGTACTCGCCGCAGGGAATCCGACGAAGGCAGTCCTGCAGCCGGTCACGGTTAACCAACAGTGAGCTGAGAGCGCTCAGCGATGCATGCGCCGGGATCCCACGCGGGCCAACAGTTCGTAAGACGCGGCGGCACTGCCAGCAAGAGCAGCCTGGCTGGGCCACCAGCGGCGCCAGCCGGCCTGTCCCTCGTCGTATCGCAACTCGGGCGTGATGGACGGCACGACTGGAAGGCCGATCCTTTCGAACAGCGACCGCACCCGGGGCCAGTGGCTTGGCGTTGTCACGACAATCAGCGGTCGCGACACGGCTTCCCCGACGATTGCCCTGATCGCCTGCACTTGTTCCGCGGTGGTCTGCGACCGATCCTCCAGCGTGACGACGTTCTGCGGCACGCCGAAGTGGACGAGCAACTCCCTGAGCAGCTCGGCCTCGGAGCGGCCGCCATGCGAACCGCCGCTCGCAATCACGAGTTCCGGCACGCACATAGCGTAGACGCGTGCGGCCTCGAACGCACAGAAGACGGACCGCCGGGTCAGGTAATCCACGTGCCGGCGGCCATCGGTGTAGTGCACGCTTCCGTTGCCGAGGACGACGAGGGTCCGCACCCCTCGGGCCTCGTCTGCGGAGGCGATCGCCCGCGCATCACCGGAGGTCCACCGGCTGAAGGGCGCCGAGACTGCCGGGAGGCTCAGCACCCAGTACACTGCTGCGAGGGTCGTGAGAAGGGTGCGGCCCAGGGTTTCCGACCGAGTTCCCGCGTTCAGCAGCACGACGCCGACGCCGACACCAAGCAGGAGGCACGGGAGCGTGCCAGGAATGCACCACCGCTTGATGAAAGATGTGAGGACGCGCATGTGCACGATTGCCGTTCGGACGCCCCGCGCATGGGTGGGACTGGCGGCCTCGCTCCTGCTGGTGACCACCGTGGGTGCCCAGGAACCATTCTCCCCGAGGCCAGCCAACCCGGCCGCGCTGGAGTTCGAATTTCCCGTCGATGAATCATCGGTTGTCGAGGTGGCGTTTGCAATCGCCATCGTCCCGGCCAGCAGCGACGCCAGCACCGCGACGCCCGTCGGTCGACTCGAGACCACCCGCTCGCGGCTGGTCCGCGGCCTCGTGCGCGTCGATCTCCGCGAGGCATTGGAGGGGGTGCCCGACGGCGAGTACGTCGCAGTGGTGAGCCGCCTCAATCCCGACGGCACCCACGGCGCGAGTGTCGCCAGCGTTCCGTTCGCGGTGTTCGGCCGGTCGCCGGATGCCCCACAGCGCACCGCAACGGTTGTCTCGGCCGCCGCTCCGACGCCCCATGCGCGCTCCGAGCGATTCTGGACCCGGGTGTCCATCGCCATCGGCGCCGGCCTCCTGCTTCTGCCGCTGCTCTTCTGATGTCCACGCCGAGGGAACGCGCCTGGAGTCGCGGCACCTACCGTCTCGCGCTAGGGCTGTATGCCGTGTTCGTCGTCTACGGCAGCCTTGTGCCTCTGCGATTCCGGCCTCTCGCGATCGACCATGCCCTCGCTCGCTTCCTGCAGGTGGTCCGATCGCCTGTGTTCGTGTATTCGCGCACTGACGTGGCCGTCAACGTCCTGCTGTTCGTACCGCTGGCTTATCTCATGATGGCGGCGCTGCGGACCGATCGCCGGGGTGCGGCAGGCGCGGCGGCGGCAGCGGCGGTCACGCTCGCAACGAGCGTGGTGCTGCCCGCGGCCATCGAGTTCGCGCAAATCTTCTTCCCGGGCCGCACGCTGGCGCTCAGCGACATGCTGGCCGAATCGACTGGCGGTGCAATCGGCGTCACGTTGTGGCTGCTTGCGGGCGCACGCGTCACGGACTGGCTCCGTGCCTTTCTCCAAGAGCGGGAACGGCCCGCCTTCGTCCAGCGAATCCTGGTGGCTTACCTGGTGCTCTATTCGCTCAGCCAGATAATGCCGCTCGATCTCACGGTGAGCCTGGGGCTGCTGGCGAGAAAGTACCGCCGCGGGCGTATCCTGCTTCAGCCATTCACGTACTCCCACGAGTCGGCCTGGGCGGCGCTGTGGGACTACGGCGGCGACATCGTGCTGGCCATTCCTGTGGGGATGGCCGCGGCGCTCGCATGGACCCAGCCTGGAACGCGACGCTCATGGGTACGGGCGCTGCCTGCTGCACTCGCGGCCGTCGCGGGGGTGGAGCTCGCGCAGGTTTTCGTGATGTCGCGCTATGCGGACGCGACCGACATCATCACGGGCGGCGTGGGCGTGGTCATCGGGATCGTGCTCGCCGGCGTCCTGTCGACCCGGCGCGTCCGCGTCGAACCCCATTCACCTCGGCTGGTCCGCATCGCGCGTGCGGGGCTTGTGCTGCCGCTGGCCTATCTGGCGTCGTATCACTGGTCGCCCTACGATTTCTCCTTTGCGCCGGAGCAGGTCGCCGAGGGGGTCCGGCGCCTGATGACGATACCCTTCCTCGGCTACTACAGCGGGCCGGAGTTCGGCGCCTTCACCGAGATGGCGCGCAAGTCGCTCCTGGCGGTCCCGCTGGGGGTCGTCTTGTCGATGGCGTGGCCGCTCGCACCCGGTGAGCGGACGCTGACCTCGACTCGCCGGCTGGTTCTGCTCGGTTGCGCGTTCGTTGCGCTCTGCGGCATCGAGGTCGGCCAGGTCTTCCTGCCGACGCGATATCCCGATACCACCGACGCCTTCATCGGCGAAATAGGCGTGGCAGCAGGGCTATGGTTGACGACCCGCATCCTGGGGACCACGCACATGGCGGAACACGACGGGGCACCAGCCGGCCCCGCGCTGGCCAGGGAAGCGGCAGACCGGCCCCGGGCGTGACCACCGCCACGGTGAGTGGCGTGAGACCGGCCGTGATCAACGGCCAGCCTGGGTCTCCAGGTACTTGAGAACCTTCATGCCGTCTCGCGTGAACTCATCCGGGTTGTCGCGCACGGTCTGCATCAGCGGACCGTCGTAGATCCGCAGCCGCGGCAGGATGTCCGGATCGAGCCACTGATGCGGCAAGAGCTTGAAGGCGATTTCAGGCACCCAGCGCGACTTGTTCAGCTTGTTTTCCAGATACTGCTCATGCCACTTCTGGCGGAGACGCGCGGCGTCGCGGACCTCGCCGAAATGGTGCACGTCGAATAGGTGCTCCTGATCGACCGCGTCTGGGTCGTTGGCCCTGCGCACGCAGGACGCGTCTCCCCATACCTCGATATCTTCGAGATTGCGATGGATTCTGGGGTTACGGGGCGGCGGCATGACGTGGTTGGCCGTGTCCTGGTAGACGCGGTAGTTCGCATAGAAGTGGGTGTACCGCAGCTGCAGGATCGGCTTGGGCGCGGTTGGGAGGAAGGCGCGCAGGCGTTCGAACTCCCACTCCGGGATGAACTCGTCGGCGTCGAGCATGATGCACCAGTCGCCGGTGCAGAGGCGGCGGGTCTGCGTGACGTACTTCACACGCGACGAGATCGGCTCGGTGCGGTCCCACTCCATCCGGTGAATCTGGATCTTGTCGCTGATGCCCTGAATCCGCTCGAACGTGTCGTCCGTCGAATAGCCCTCGCAGACGATGATCTCGTCGGCGAGGGGCACGTGATGCTTCAGCATGTCGACCACGTGGTAGTCGAAGGTGATCCCGTTGCGGACGAACGTGTAGATCGAGAGCTTCATCGATATCCCTTTCACGCGGGTTGGCTGGCATCGCGATCGGCGTGAACCGCACGCGGCGTCGTTGCTGTTGTCGTCGCCGCAGCCGCGACGAGCTTAGGGAGCCTGGCCATCTGGCGCTCCCAGGTAAGCGCCGCGAGGTTGGCGCGTGCCGCTGCCGCGCGTCGTGCGCCGCCGTCGGCGCGCAGCAGGCGCAACGTCAGGCGTGCGAACTCTCCCGGCGCGTCGGCGGTGTCGCACGCCGCCTTCACCTCGTTGGGCAACCCCGCCAGGACTTCGCTCGTGACGACGGCCGGGAGCCCGGCCGCCACCGCCTCGAGCACCTTGTTCTGCGAGCCGCGTGCAAGCAGCAGCGGCGCCACCGCCACGCCCGAGCGCCACAGGTAGGGCTTCACGTCCGGCACTCGCCCGGTCACCTCGATGCCGGACGCGGATGACGCCAGGCGGCGCACGGCCGGCGTCGGATCGGAGCCGACGATGGTGAAGCATGCCTCGGGACACGACCGGCGGACCTCGGGCCACACGTGTTCCGCGAACCAGCACACACCCTGCACGTTCGGCTGATAGTTCATCACCCCGCAGAAGACGACGCGCGGGTCGTCGGTCGGCGGCGTCGGCGGCGCCAGGGTGGCGACGTCCACGCCGAGCGGCAGCACCGACACCGCGGCACGGGGATCCATGGCCCGGAGCAGGTTCGCCTCGCGGTCGTTCACGACGAACGTGTGCTGGGCTCGGCCGATCGCCTCGCGCTCGAACGCGGCGAGCACGCGCGCCTCGCGCCGGTACACCCAGCCGAGGGCCCCGCCGGACATGGCGCCAAGCGCGGCCCACTTCGCCGAGTCCACGTCGACCATGTCGAGCACGAGGGGAATGCCCGCAAGCGGTGGCTCCACGGCGAAGCGCGCCATACTCGAGCAGTAGGCGAACACGACATCGGGCCGGCGCTCGGCCACGATGCGGTCCAGCACGGGCCGTGCCTGCGGGGAGTCGAGCAGCGCGAACGTGAGGGGGCGTCTGCCGGCGAGCGTCGCCATGCCGCGCAGCCTGTTCGCGATGTACGGAACAGGAAGCGGGTGAACGCGAATGTCGAAGTCGCGGGCCGTCTGCTCCACGGCGGCCGCCTCGTCTGCGTCGTGGACGAGGGACACCAGCTCGACATCCATCACCGGCCTGAGCGCCGTGATGATGTGGCGCGCTCGGACGCGGTCGCCGCGGTTCGGCGCGTACGGCAGGCGGTGCGTGAGGAACAGCACCCTCACGCGCGCACCGCCCGCTCATCGTCTCGCCCGCGCACCACGCGGGCCGGCACCCCGGCGGCCATCACGCGCGCGGGCAGCGGGCGCGTGACTACTGCGCCCGCGCCGACGATCGTGTCCGCACCGACGTCGGCCATGACGACGGCCGCACTGCCAATCCACGCACCCGCGCCGATGCGCACGCGCGTGCGCCGCCCTTCCTGCTCGCGCATGGGCGCGCCGGTGGCCGTGCCGTGCGTGTGGCGCCCGCTCGGCACGTGAACGCCGGCCGCCAGCATCACGTCCCGCTCGAGGTGCACCAGGCCCAGATGGCAGCGCGGCCCGATGTAGACGTGGTCGTCGAAGCGGCAGCCGCACTGCGAGATCAACGTGCCGTAGCCGACCACGACGGTGGGCGCGCAGTGTTCGATGGTGCGCGCGAGGAACGCGCGGCGCACGTATTCGCCGAGCACCCCCGGCACGAGGCCGAGCGTCTGCATCGAGCCTTCGAGCGCGCGGTCGCGGCCGAACAGAGCGGCCCGCACCGCCCACGAGAGCAGGTGCGGCAGCACGAGCACCGTGGCACAGCCGCGCGCCAGCGCCTTGAGCAGCTCTTTCATGTGGCGAGCGCGGAGGTGACGGTGCGGGCGCGCCGCCGCTGGTACAGCTCCGTGTAGATGGCCTCGAGGGCGTCCATGCGCGCCTCGAACGACAGCACCGTCTCGACACGGCGCCGCGCGTGGCCTGCTCGAATCCGCGCTCCGTCGAGGTCCGCCAGCGCCGCCGCGATCGCGCCCGCGAGGACGCTCGCGCTCCCAGGCCGGATGATGGCGCCGTCCACGCCGTCGCGCAGCAGTTCCGCGGTGCCGCCGACGTCCGTGGCGACGACGGGGGTGTTGAGGGCCATCGCCTCGAGCACGGCGTTCGGCGTGCCCTCGTAGTCCGACGACTGGACGAACAGGTCCATCGCGTGGTGCAGGTCGGGAATGTCGGTGCGGTGCCCCGCGAGGGCCACCCGCTCGCCCAGGCCGAGTCGCGCGACCTGCGTCAACAGCGGCTCGCGCTGGCTGCCGTCGCCGACGATGAGCAGCCGGAGCTGCGGCCAGGCGGGCGCGAGCGACGCGAAGGCGTCGATGAGCAGGTCGAACCGCTTCTGCGGCTCGGCGCGCCCGACGGCACCGATCACGATCTGGTGCGGCTCGTAGCCGAGGGCCTGCCGGATCCCGGGCGACCGGGCGGGATCGCGCTGGAAGCGGCGGTGGTCGATGCCGTTCAGGATGGTGGTGACGCGCTCGGGCCTGGCGCCGTGGCGGATGAGTTCGTTGCGGATGTCGCCGGACACGGCGACCAGCCGCGGGAAGCGCGCCAGCACCCGTTTGTCCGCCGGATAGTAGACCCAGGCCTCACGGCGGGAGTGACCCGTCCAGCCGTGTACGGTGGAGAGCGGCGTCACCGGCTCCACCTTCGACAGCAGCCAGGCGAGCAGGTTCGTCTTGTAGTCGTGCGAGTGCACGATGTCGATGCGGCGCTCGCGGATGATGCCGCGCAGCTGACCCCAGACGCCCGGATCGAAGGAATGTTTCTCGCGCACCTCGACGTAGTCGATGGGCAGTTCCCCGGCCTTGCGGTCGATCCCGAACACCGTGTCGCGCTCGTCGCGCATGTAGCACACCGTGACGGCGAACCGGTCGGGATCGGACTGCTCGGCGCCGAGCAGGATGGTTTTTTCGGGACCACCGCCCGTGCCCCACACGCTGCGCAGTTCGAGGATGCGGATGGGAGCGTTCATGACGTGGCAGGAGCGGCGGCGGGTGCGGCCCTCCGGTGCGGCGCGCGCACGAGCAGCGCCACCGCTCGGGCGGCATCGTACACCAGGGCCACGACGAACGCGCGGACGAGGTCGCCGGCCGACAGCGCCGACTCGCGCAGCCGCGCGCGCAGCACGCGGGCCGCGGCCCACGACGCCATCACGCCGAGCGCCCCGACGACGACGGCTACCCCGGCCTGCTGGCCTGCAACCACGGCCGCCACGCCGGCCGCCGCGACACCCAGCATGCCGAGATCGACGATGGGCATCACCGCGCTCGGGAGCGACCGCCAGGTGAGCGGCGCGCGGAAGCTGACGCGCAGGTTGTCGCGCCCGCGCCAGAGTTCACTGCGGAAGAGGTCGCGCAGCGTACGAGGATCGCCGTAGTGGATGTTGTCGAGGCGCGCGTCGCTCACGATGCGGTACCCCGCGGCACGGATCCGCGCGCACAGGTCGACGTCCTCGCACGCCTCGAGCGAGGTGTCGAAGCCGCCCAGTTCGTCGAACACACGCCGCCAGACCGCCAGATTGCCGCTGCCCAGCCACTCGACGTCCTCCCGTCCACGGGCACGGCCACGGAGGTGGCCGTAGGCGCGCTGCACCCAGGTGCCGTCCACGGGCGGACGGCACAGCGCACCCGCCGCCCCGGTTTTCGGCAGGCGCAGCGTGTCGATGGCCGCCGTCACCCAGCCGGCCGCGATCTCGTGGTCCGCGTCCACGAACGCGAGGATGTCGCCGGTGGCCTGTCGTGCGCCGCAGTTGCGGAGTTCGGACACCCGCCCGTCGGCCACCGTGATCACCCGGGCCCCGGCCGCGCGCGCCACGTCGCCCGACCCGTCCACCGAGCCGTTGTCGACGACCACCACCTCCGTCCGTCCAACGGCACCGAACGCGCGTCGGATGCTCGCCAGGCACGCGGCGAGCCGTTTCGCGTCGTTGCGGACCGGAATGACGAACGAGATGCGGCCGTTCACGACGCCCGGCCTCCGAGGGTCCAGAGCGGGGTGACGCCCGACGGCTCCACGTTGAACAGGTCGTACAGGGCCGGGATGCTGCTGAACATCAGCACCAGGAACACCGCAAAGCAGACCACGAGGTACGCGACGAAGCCCCGCTGGCGATACAGCTTCTCCGGGTTCTGGGTGGGACTGTCGGGCAGCAGGCCCAGCTTCATGTAGTAGGCGAACAGCCCCGCCGCCAGCGGCACGAACAGGATCAGCTCCGGCTTGTAGCGCACGATGAAGATGCCCGAGAACAGCGCACACGCCGTGGCGTAGAACAGCAGGCTGATGAGCAGCCGCTCCTCCGTGTACCACGCGAACGACTTGCGGTACGCGGCGGCGACACGCGGGTCGCCGATGTGGCGGTACTCGGCGTAGCGCTTCATCGCCATGAAGTAGGCGCCGATCATCCAGTAGGCGATGGCGAGCGACAGCGGCGGAAAGCGCCCTGTGACGAGCGCGAACCAGCCAAGCAGCAGCCGGATCGGGTTGTTCACCGACTCACTGAGCACGTCCAGGTACGGCCATTCCTTCGTACGCACGGGCGGGATGTTGTAGGCGAGGCCCATCACGAGCAGGAACACCGCGGAGCCGAAGAAGTAGACGTTGATCGACCAGGCGAGCGAGAGACCCGCCACGCCGAGGAGGATCCACTGCGCGTAGCCAATCGGCAGCCGCACGCGACCCGACGGCACCGGGCGGTGCTTCTTCTCTGGGTGCAGGCGATCGTTCGGCGCATCGAGCAGTTCGTTGAGCGTGTAGTTGCTCGACGCCACCAGGCAGGTGGCGAAGACGGCGAGCGCCAGCGTCGCCACGCTGCCCCAGTTGACGACGCTCGGCTCGTAGAACACGGCGAGCACGACGCCGAGCACCATGAACGAGTTCTTGAACCAGTGGTCCACGCGCGCAATCTGCACGTAGGCCCACGGGTCGAGTCGCGCGGGGCGATCAGCAACGGTCGTCAATGACACGCTTCACCTGCTCGAGAGAGTTCACGAAGGTCATGGCTGCACTCACTGGCCCTGCGGCCCGGCGGGTCACGATCACGCTGGCCATCCCGGCTGCTTCGGCACCGGCCCCGTCCGCATCAACACGATCGCCGACCACGAGCACCTGCCCGGGCCGCACTCCCCAGCGCGAGGCCGCGGCCAGGAAGCCGCGCGGGCTCGGCTTGAGGGCGCGCACGTCGGGATCCCCGGCCGCCAGCACGACCGAGAAGCGCTGGCGCAGGCCCAGCGCCTCGAGCTTGTCCACGGCCGCATAGTCGGACAACACGCCGGCGCGGATGCCGCGCGCAGCGAGGTGATCGAGCAGCGGCACCGCGCCCGCCGCGCGGTGCGGCAGCAGGTGCGGCAGCGGGCGCTCGAACATCCACTCCCGGACCACGGCGCGGACCGCGCGCGTGTCGAGGCCCACGCGGGACGCCGCTTCCTCGATCTGCACATCCTCGTCGTACGGGACGCCACGCATGCGCAGCGTTTCCTGCGCATGCCGGAAGGCGCGCAGCACGCGAGCCGTGCGGCCGCCCTCCACCGGCCGGCGCAGGACGAAGAGCGCCAGCTCACGCGCCATCCGCATCCGCAGGGGCCGCTGGTGATACAGCGTCCCGTCGAGGTCGAACAGCACGGCTGTTATGGCTGACGGTGATGGCATGACGGACTGGCGACACAAAAGTCGGCCTCGCGCGGGACATTCGAGACCCGCGCGAACGGCAGTTCCGGGACGCCTCGTGGAATACCGCCTTTCGGCGTCGAAAGAGAGCACCTGAACTGCATGCCTGCTGCCAGCCGGCCGGTGGGCGGGTGCACGCCGCCGCGGCGAGCCCCGCCGCGTACCGCAGTCCCTGCCGACTACGCCTTACCGTCTGACGGTGCCGCGGCCGGCCGCCTTCCTCAGGTGGTCGTACAGCCAGAACTCATCGCGCACGAACTCCCCGGGATTGTCACGCACCGCCCGGATGAACGGTCCGTCGTAGACACCGAGGTACTCGAGGAAGTCGGGATCGTCCCACTTGTGCGGGAACATGTCGAACAGCACGCTGGGCGTCTTGTCCCACTTTGGGTTCTGCTCGTCGTGCTGCTTGGCCTGCGTGCGCCACTTCTGCCGAAGCCGCGCCGGATGGCGTACGTTGCCGAAGTGGTGCACGTCGAAGATGTCGGGTGCGGTCTCCACGGTGTCCGTGCCCCGCAGGCGAACGTTCGCACCGTCGCCCCACACCTCCACCTCAGGCAGGTTGCGGTGGATGCGCACGCCGAGGTCTGGCGTGATCGCCCGCTTGCGGGCCATGTGCACCTTGTAGTTGCCGTAGAAGTGCAGGAAGCGCACCTGCACGAAATCGCGCGGCGTGGACGCGAGGCAGGCGCGCAGCCGCTCAAACTCCCACTCAGGCATGAACTCGTCGCAGTCGAGCAGGAGGCACCAGTCGCCGGTGCACAGCTCCCGCGCCTGATTCTTGAACTTGCGGTGCCAGCCGTTCGGATCGGAGCGGTCCCACTCGAAACGATGCACGTGCACCTTGGAGTCGATCGACGAGATCGCCTCGAAGGTCCCATCGTCGCTGAAACCCTCGTTCACGATGATCTCGTCCACGTACGGCACATGGTGGCGGAGCATCGCCTCGACGTGGAAATCCTGGAAGAGCCCGTTGCGAACGAACGTGTAGAGCGACAGCTTCATAAGCCCGCCTGGCGCAGCAGCGCCGCGATGCGCCCCGCATCGACGATGAAGACCTGCCGCACCCAGAAGGCCGAGAGCACCATGGTGGTGAGTGCCGCGCCAAGGACCGACGGTGACGCCACGCGCGGCCAGGCGGCACGCCCCGCGCACAGCAGCGCCGCCGCGTAGACGCCGAGGATCGGCATCAGCGGGAAGTGGTAACGGGAGTGGCCGAACACGATCGTGTGGGCTGCCGTGACGAGGACGACCGGAAACAGCGCCACCACATGCAGGCGCCAGTCGGCCGGCGCAGCCACCCAGGCGCCGGCGGCGCCCGCGAGCACGACGGCCACGTACGCGGCGAGGATGCTCACGACTGCTGCCACCTGGAACCAGCGGGGCGGATTGAAGAGCCCCTGCTGCACGCCGGCGAGGAACTCCCGCTCGAGCCCCCAGAAGTCGCCGAACTTGATGATCGCGCGCCGGATCGTGGTGCCCGGATTCGCCAGCATGTACCGGACGGCCCGGCGCTGGGCCCACTTGTCCTTCACGCCTTCGGTGATCGGCCCGGGCAGCCGGTCCTGTGAAAGGGCGTACACCCAGTTGCGTTCGCCCGTCACCGACACGGCGTCCCACATCCGGTCCTCGGGCGTGTACTCGTAGTTGCCCATGCGCAGGTTGATGCCGCCCATCGTGTCCACGGTGGTGAAGGTGCCCTGCAGCCGCGTGTTGCGGACCGACCAGGGCGCCAGGACGATCGCGAAGGCGGCAAACACCGTGGCCGACAGGGCGAGGCGGCGCCCGAGTGGCGCGCGCAGCAACAGCACCAGCAGCGGGCAGAGCAGGAACGGGGTCGGCCAGAGCACGCTGCGCGTGAGGGCCGCGGCGGCGAGCGCCGCGCCGCAGGCGGCAGCCGCCGCGAACGACGGTTCCTGCACGAGCCTCACCGCCAGGACGACGAACGCCAGCAGGAGCAGCGTGAACAGCGTCTCGGTAAGGATGAGCGAATTCGAGAAGACGAGTGACGGATAGAGCCAGCAGACGACCGCGCCAAGCCGGCCGACGGCGGGGCCGTACAGGCGGCGCCCGAGCAGGTAGGCGAGCCATGCGGTGACGAGCGACAGCCCGATCTGCACGGCGCGCACGGCCTGCAGGTTGCCGCTGCCGGCCACGGCCCAGATCATCGCCAGCATCGCCGGGTACAGCGGCGGACGAATGGAGGTCGGCTGCCCCGGCTCCATGGCGAAGCCGTGACCCGCCAGGAGGTTGGCGCCGAGGCGCGCGTAGTGCTGTTCGTCGGCGATGGGCGTACCGAGCGACGCGGTGCTGGCGAGGACGGCCAGCCGGAGCACGAGGCCCGCCGCAAGCGCCGCCCACAGGAGCGATCGGAACCGGCCAGCGTCTGGCGCGGCAAGGCTGGTCCGCATCTGGGCTGCGGCCGTCGTCTCGGGTGTCATGATGTGCGGGATCGGTGCAGGCGCACCGGTCCCGTGCCGAATGGCTATTCAAGGACGCGGCCACCACATCCGTGCCCGACGTGTGTTTTGCGCCGCGACCTTGGGACGAGCATGCCGAGGTTACCGGCCGAATCGGGACATTTGTCCGCCGGAAGGCGGACTTCAGAGGAGTCCTCTGCCCGCGCCAGCGGATGGTGCTGCGGATATCGTGTCGTGGAACCGGGACTTCTTCGACCGGCGTGCGTACCGCGCCGCCGCGGACGATAATTTGCTGGGCTCTGTGCCGGTTCTTTCGCGATGACCGTACTGCTCCTGGCTCAAGTGTTCCCCCCGCGACGCGGAGGCAGTGGTCGCTGGATGTGGGAGCTGTACCACCGGCTGCCGCTCCCCGTGGTTGCGGCAGCCGGTGCCGATTCAGGTCCCGATGTCGCGGCCTTCGACGCCGCCGCGTCGCTTCGGATTCTTCGGCTCCCGCTGGACTTCACAAGCTGGGGCGTGATGAGGCACGAGAGCCTGCGCGCGTACCTGCGCACGTTCGCGCAGTTGCAGCGCACGATGCGGGAGACGCCGACCTCACAGATCCACTGTGCCAAGGCACTGCCGGAGGGGTTGCTCGGCGCTGGCCTCGGGGCCGCAGCGGGTGTGCCGTTCACGTGCTTCGCGCACGGCGAAGAACTGCGACTCGCCTCGACGTCACGCGAACTGCGCACGCTCACCCGTTGGGTGCTGCACAGGGCGGCGCGCGTGATTGCCAACAGCACGTTCACCCGCGACGTCCTGCTGGACGAGTGGAGCGTCCCCCGTGAGCACGTGGCGGTGCTGCACCCGGGCGTCGATACGTCACGCTTCAGGCCGGCCCTGCCCGACACCGCGGCGCGCGAGCGGCTCGGGTGGACGGGGCGGCAGGTCGTGCTGACGGTCGGCACCATGCAGAAGCGCAAGGGGCAGGACACGATGATTCGCGCGCTGCCAGCCATTCGCAGCGCATGCCCGTCCGTCCTGTACGCCATGGCCGGTCCGGAGGTCGAGCGACCCTACCTCGAGTCGCTCGCGCAGGACCTCGGTGTTCGCGATGCGGTGCAGTTCCTGGGCAACGCGGACGAGGACCTCCTGCTGACCTGCTACCAGCAGTGCGACCTGTTTGCGCTGCCGTGCCGGCAGATCGGCTGGGACGTCGAAGGGTTCGGGATGGTGCTCGTCGAAGCGCAGGCCTGTGGCAAGCCGGTGCTCGCTGGTCGCTCGGGGGGCACTGCGGACACGCTGGAAGACGGCGTCACGGGACATCTGGTGAGCGGAGACGTCACCTCCGACCTCGAAATCGCGACGATCGCCCTCCTGCGCGACCCGATGCGGCGGGCCCGCATGGGGCTCTCCGCTCGTCGCCGCGCGGAAGCGCACTTCGATTGGGCACCCCTGGTCCGGGACGCCATGGATCTGTTCGAAACAAACGCGCCGACGCCCGCCACCGGGGCCCTGACGCAGCTCGCATGACGCCTGACGCTCCGTCCCGCCGCGTGCTGTTCCTCGCATGGGCACCGTTCTTCAGCGGAGCGGAACGCGCCCTGCTGCTCACCCTCCGCGCGCTGGCGGGCACCGGCTACGAACCGGTCGTCGTGGCGGGCACGGACGGGGTGTTTCCCGAGCAGGTACGCGAACTGGGCATCTCGTGCCGGGTGGCACCGCTGCTTCCCCTGGACCGGCAGCGGCCGTGGTCGTCGGTGCGCGGCATCGCAGCAGTGATGCGTGAAGCCGTGCGACACCGGGTGTCGATCATCCACACCAACGAGGTTCCCAGCTTCGAGCCAGGCGGGCGAGTGGCCCGTCTGCTTCGGATTCCGGCGGTCACTCACGTGCGTTTCCCGAACGAGCGGAGCGGCTACGAGTATTTCCTCCGCGCCGGCTTCACACGCGCGCTGTTCGTCTCGCATGCGCTCCGCGACATGGCGCTCTCAGAGGCGCCCCATGTGTTCCGCGGAAAATCCGAGGTGCTCCACGACGGCGTCGAGATGCAGCCCGAGGCGACGTCCGCGGAGATCGCCGGCCTGAGGCAGGAGCTTGGACTGCCCGCCTCGGCCACCATCGTCGCCATGGCCGGACAGGTCGCCGAGGTGAAGGGCATCTGGGACTTCGTCGACGCAGCGGCGATACTGGCACAACAGGGACCCGAGCCTCACTTCGCCGTGCTGGGAGACGACCTGAAGACCGGCGGCGCCACCAGGCGCGCGATGCAGGAGCGCGTGGCCGCGCTGGGCCTCGCTTCCCGTTTCTCGTTTCTCGGTTTCCGGATGGATGCGCCCCGCCTCATCCAGGCATTCGACGTGGTGGCGGTCCCGTCTCACGTGGAGCCGCTGGGGAACGCCACCCTCGAGGCCATGGCCTCGGGTCGGCCGGTCGTCGGCTCACGCGTGGGAGGCATACCCGAGATGATCCAGGATGGACAGACGGGCGTGCTCGTCGAACCGCACGCGCCAGCCGGACTGGCCGCGGCGATTGGCGCGCTGGTGAGCGACGTCGGCCAGCGGCAGCGGCTTGCGGCGGGGGCGCGGCGGCGGGCGCGCGACGCCTTCAGCCTGGCGGCTCACGGACATCGGCTCGCCGCCTGCTACGATGCCCTGGTTCCCGCGGCACTGACTCCCGCGCGGGCGAGTTGACCCATGAAAGGCCTCATCCTCACCTACGTCGTCACGGTGCTCGCCTCGATCGGCGCGCTGCAGCGGCCCGTCATCGGGCTGTACGTCTACGTGGCATTTGCCGTCCTGCGCCCGCAGTTCGTGTTCGGCTGGGCCGGTGACATGCAGAACATCAGCCTGGCCGTCGGCGTGGCACTCCTGGTGGGCTGGGCGCTGAAGGGGTTTGGCAGCTGGCGGGTCGGACGTGGCGCGCCAGTGCTCCTGATGCTCCTCGTCTTCACCGCGTGGACACTGCTGTCGGCGTCGATGGCGGAGTTCCAGGACGCGTCGACGGCTGCGGTGATCGAGCTGTTGAAGATCGTCCTGCCCTTCTGTGCCGGCGTCACTCTCCTCGACGGAGAGCGGGACTGGCGGCGCCTCATGTGGACCATCGTCCTGGCCCAGGCGTACGTGGGCTTCGAGATGAACCTGAACTACGTGCGGGGCTTCAACCAGGCCGCGGAAGGTTTCGGCGGCATGGACAACAACTGCTTCGGCGTGGCGCTGGTCACGATTTTCGGCTGTGCCATCGCCCTCGTGCTCACCAGCCGTCGGTGGTACGGCCGCGCGCTCGCCGCGGTGGCAGCCGCGCTCATCCTGCATACCACCCTGCTGACGTTCTCGCGAGGCGCCATGGTCGGCATGGTGGCCGTCGGCGCCGCGGCGTTCCTCGCCCTTCCCAAGCGTCCAACCTACATCGCCGTGATGCTCGTCGCCGCGCTGCTGGCCGTGAGGCTCACGGGCCCGCAGTTGCTGGCGCGCTACGGCACCGTGCTCGCTTCAGACCAGGAACGCGACGGGTCGGCGCAGAGCCGGCTCGACCTGTGGAGGGACACCGTCAAGGTGATCCAGATGCAGCCGATGCTGGGCGTCGGTCCTGCGAATTGGCGGCACATCGCGTACCGCTTCGGGTGGCCAGCAGGCAAGTCCGCCCACAGCGTGTGGATGGAATCTGCGGCCGAGATCGGGGTGCCCGGCACCCTGGCGCTGCTGGCCTTCTTTGTCGTCGCGATTGTGCGCCTCTGGCCGCTGGCGCGTCAGCGCATCACCGATGCGAACCGAGCGCAGGTGGGCGCGGCGATGGGGGTGATGCTCGGCTCGATCGGCTTCATCGTGTCCGGGCAGTTCGTCTCCGTTGTCGGCCTGGAGGCGCCTTACTACGTGGTGCTCGTCGGAGTGGCGCTGCTGCGTCAGCTTTCGACGCAGACGGCAGCGGCCCTGGTGCCGGCATCGACGGCATCAATGGGGGAAGCCCCGTTACTGGCCGTGTCGCGTGTCCAGCCCGCCAGGGCGCCGCGGCCAGCGTACCGACCGACCGGGCGTCGCCTGCTCCCGGACCTCGGCACGCGCCGTTAGCCGACGCGGTCGCCGGCACCGAGCAGCGCGGTGTACTCGTTCCACAGCTGATCGGA
Organism: uncultured Bifidobacterium sp.; assembly: GCA_964386715.1. Lineage (GTDB taxonomy): Bacteria > Acidobacteriota > Vicinamibacteria > Vicinamibacterales > CAVVIG01 > CAVVIG01. The sequence continues at coordinate 317,848 of CAYLTD010000003.1, read as the reverse complement.
CAGGCGGCGGATGTCGAAGACGGCTTCGGCCCGCGCCCGTGCGAGCTGCCGCGCCTCAGCCAGGGCGGGCAGGCTGGCCGTGCGGCGGCGCAACAGCCCGGCGAGCTGCTCGACGGAGTCCTGCTCGACGATCTCGCCTCCATCGGGCAGGACCTGCTCGTCAACGGAGGTGCTCGGATACCCCACCACCGGCAGCCCGCTGGCGAGCGCCTCGATCACGCTGATGCTGCAGGCCTCCTCCTGGCTGGTGTTCACGAACAGGTCGAGCCCATTGTAGAAACTCCGCAGGTCCGACTGGTGTCCGAGGTAGACCAGCGCATCGCCAAGGCTGCGCCGCGCCTCGGTCATCAGGTTCGCGGCATACTCCTCGTCTCCGGGCACGGGCCCTCCCGCCACGACGACCCGAAGCCGCGGGACGTCGGCGGCGCGCACGGCGGCAAAGAGGTGCTCGAGCTGTTTGCGCGGCCGAAGCGCGCACGCCACGCCGACAGCGATGGCATCCTGCAGGCCGTGTTCGCGCCGGAACGCCACCCGCCGTTCGGCGTCGGGCCGGAACCGCTCGAGGTCGATGCCGTTGTACAGCAGCCGGCGCCGGCCTTCCGGCAGGACGTCGTCGATGCCCGGCCGTGACGCTTCGAGGCTGCCCCGGCTGAGGAAGAAGGCCAGGTCGGGCGCGCGGCGCCCCTGGAAGGCCCACCTGGAGAATCCCGGCGGAAGGGTGAAGTGGACGCTCACGACAACGGGCACACCAAGGAGGCGTGCGGCGTATTGGCCGATCGGGTACACGTCCTGTTCGTTGCAGTGTACGAGCTGCACCTGGTGCCGGCGCCCGATGCGAACCAGCCGGAGCAGCGAACGCAGGAAGGGCCAGGGGCTGCGCACGTTCGGAAAGGGCAGCGGCGTGCGGTATGACGGGATGCCCTGTCCTTCAACCCACGCCTGGAAATCGCCGGACTGGCTCGAGACGAGGACCGGTTCGAGGCCGCGCGGGCGCAGCAGCCGGAACCAGCCTTCCGTCGGCACGGTCGTGCTCTGCCGGTTCGGGTTCAGCGTGATGTAGAGAACGCGCATTCAGCTCCGTCCGGCTGCGCGCGCGACGGCGAACACCTGTTGCCCCTTGCCCGTGGCGAGTGCGTAGCTGCGGCAGACGAGATCGAACAGGGGAAGCGGCAGCCTGCCGTAGCAGGCGACGGTCCACCTGCCGGGCCAGGCGTGGCTCCTGTTCTGGATGGCGACGAGGTCGTAACCCGCTTCGACGAGCGTGTTGCCGAGCGTTTGTACGGTCCAGGAATGCAGGTGGTGATTCTGGTCGCTCGGGTCGAACCGCCGCTCCTCCCGGTAGTTGCCGTGGGGGACGCAGATTGCCAGCAGCGCCCCGGGTTTCAGCTTGCTGCGCAAATCCTGGAGCGCGCCGATCGGGTAGGGCACGTGCTCGAGCGCGTGATCCGACACGATCAGGTCGGCTACCGCGTCGTCGAGGTCGGCGACCGACGCGACGCACTCGACGCCATTGGCCTGCGCGGCTCGCCGCGCCACCGGGTTGACCTCCACACCAATCCGCCGGGCGCACCGCAGGTTCCGGAGCAGGAACCCGCCGCCGCATCCGAAGTCGACCACCGTGTGGTGCGGCTGGACGAGGTGCGCAAACTTGTGAGTGTTGATGCGCCCGCCGAAGTCCCCGCTCCCCTGCTGCCAGGAGTAGTACTCCTCGCCCTTCTCTCCGAGGTAGTGATCCGAGACGCCGTAAGTAGGTTGGGTCATCGCGTGGCACTCGCGGCCGTCCGCCCGGCCGCCAACAGATACGTTTTCCAGAAGTGCAGGTCCCAGGGCCACCACCGCAGCGCCTGTCGAAAGACTCGAAGCGCCGCGCGTCGTTCGTGGTGTGCCCAGTAGCCGTTGTATCCGATCTGCCAGAAGAGGTCGTTGGCGACGCGCCTGTGCAGCGCCCGGCGTTCGGCGGGGGACAGCGGCACCTCCTGCTCCAGGCGCTGGTAGCCAGCCACGAGCGGTTCATAGACGCGCCGCCGCTTCTCGAGGCTCATGCTGGAGCCAGGGGCGGAGGAATTCGCGCCGTGGATGTGATAGCGCACGTGCACGGCGTCGAAGTACGACAGGCGGAAACCCGCAGCCAGGGCGCGGATGGCGAACACCTGATCCTCGGCCTCGTTGCGGCTCGCCGCCTCGAAGGTGAGCCGGTCGAAGACGCGGCGGCGGAAGACGGAGTTCTGGAGGCCGCAGTACAGCCCGTGCTCGATCTGGCACTGGATGGCAGCGCCGTCCGTGATCACCCGCAGCGCGCCGCGCTGCTCGTGCTGCAGCCGCATGAACGGCCGCGGCGTGCCGTGCTGATAGAAACAGTGCGGGTCGAGCGTCTGGCCGGAGGCGAGGTCCACGATTTCGGACGCGCTGAACACCCAGTCCACGTCCGGATTCTCGTGGAGGGCGGCTACGCACGTTCCGAGGTGCTCGGGCAGCCAGATGTCGTCGCTGTCGTAGAAGGCGATGTAGTCGCCCGCCGCCGCGGCGACCCCCGTGTTGCGCGCACCGTACGGCCCCTGGTTGGCTTGCCGGATGTACTTGACGGGAAACCGACTCGTACGCGCCAATTCCGCCACGGCTTCGTCACTGCCGTCCGTGCTGCCGTCGTCCACGACAACGACTTCCGCAGATGCTACGCTTTGCGCAGCGATCGATTGGAACGCGGCCGCGAGGAATCCCTTCCGGTTATAGACCGGGAGGACGACGCTCACTGCAGGGCCGTTTTGATTGCTCCTGTGTCCGTTCATCCGCTCACTGCCCCCGGTGGCATGGCGCCACGCATGGGTGCGATCCCTTTGCTGTTGTTGGGGCGGGCGCTTGCGGGTTCCGTGCCGCTGCACGGCCTGTCAAGCAACTGCACGTGACCCTGAGACGAGCGGACGCAGGCTGCTGCCTGTCGTGTCCCGTTCCGCGCTGGGTGGATGCCGGCAGGCCGTGGAGCTGTCGGACGTGGGTCGAAGTTTGCGTTATGGCCATGAAACGCGGCAGGTGTGTACAAGAATGACGGCGAAAGTCGCCTGGCCCGGCGACTTCTTGCCTGGTAGGACGGTACAACGCTGCGGCGCTGCGGCCGGCAGACAACGGAGTCTCATGAACGCACTGATGCAGGATGCCCGCGAGATGCTTGCGGAGCAGTATGAATACCGCGAGCTGTTCCTTCAGCTCACGAAGCGCGATCTGCTGCTTCGCTACAAGCAAACGGTGATGGGTGTCGGATGGGCGATCTTCATGCCGCTCATCAACACGGCAGTCTTCTCCGTGATCTTCACGAGAGTCGCTCCGCTGGCGACGGAGGTTCCATACCCGCTGTTCGCCTACTGCGGCTTGCTGACCTGGAACTACACCGGTGCCTCGCTCCGTGCAGCGGTGAGTTCCCTCACGGGCAACGCGGGGCTCGTCTCGAAGATCTACTTCCCGAGGGAAATATTTCCGCTGTCCACGCTAGCCGTGGCAACCGTCGACTTCGCTGTCGGCGCGACCGTGCTCGTGGCACTCATGGCGTGGTACCGCGTTCCACCGCCCGCCCAGATCGTTCTGCTCCCTCTGGTCGTCGGTGTGCACGTCGCGTTCAATGCCGCTGTGGCACTTGCGCTCGCCTTGGCGAATCTGTTCTACCGTGATGTCAAGTACCTCTTCGAGGTTGCGGTGACCGTGTGGATGTTCGTCACTCCGGTCCTGTATCCCATCGACTCGGTCGGAGGCCGCTTGGGTTGGCTGCTCAGGCTGAACCCCATGACGCAGATCGTCCAGGCTTACCGCTTCGCGATCCTCGGTGTCGGGACGATGGATTGGTTCGCGTTCGGCGCAACCGCACTGCTGACGCTTGTCTTCCTCTCAGCATCCTGGCTGCTGTTTCACCGTTCCGAGTTCGAATTCGCCGAGCGTCTCTGATGGCCGAGCCTTTGATCGAGTTCGACGGCGTCTGGAAGAAGTTCCGACGCGGGGAGCATCACGACAGTCTCAGAGACCTGGTTCCGTCCCTCATGCGGCGGGCCCTGGGCCGCGGGGACGCGTTCGAGAAGAACGACTACTGGGTCCTGCGCGACGTGACGTTCCAGGTCCGGTCGGGTCAGGCGCTGGGCCTGATCGGCCCCAATGGTGCCGGCAAGTCGACGTCGTTGAAGCTCCTCACCCGCATCCTGAAGCCCACCCGTGGACGTGCAGTCGTCGTCGGGCGGGCTGGGGCCCTGATCGAAATTGCCGCCGGCTTCCACCCCGACCTGACCGGTCGTGAGAACGTGGCTCTTCAGGGCGCCATCATGGGCATGAGCCAGAACGACGTTCGCCGGCGCTTCGACGACATCGTCGCGTTCGCCGGCCTGGAGGGCTTCATCGACACTCCAGTGAAACGTTACTCGAGTGGCATGAACGCCAGGCTCGGGTTCGCGATCGCGGCGCACCTCGAGCCGGAAGTCCTGCTGATTGACGAGGTGCTCGCTGTCGGGGACTACAGCTTCCAGCAGCGGTGCTACGAGCGGCTGCGCGACTTCCGTGCCGCGGGCGTGCCCATCGCCTTCGTCTCGCACAACATGCAGGCGATCGCGACGCTCTGCGATCGAGTGGTTCTATTGAGGCCGGAGCTGCCGCCACTCATCGGCAGCGTCGGCTCGGTTCTCGGCGAGTACGTTGGCGCCAACAAGGTAGCAAGCGATCCTCGACTTCGCGTCTCGGACGTGCGACTGAGCCAGGACCACACGGGACAACCTGTTACCGGCCCGATTGCACCCGCGTCACGGTTGCAGCTGTCCCTGCGTCTCACGTCGACTGTGGATTTGCCCCGCTCGGGCGTGTCGTTCCAAGTGGTGCGTTCAGACGGTGTCATGGCCTTCAGCGGCATGTCGACGCTCGACGGCCTCCCTGCGCTCGATCTCCAGCCGGGACAGACACTCGAAGCCTCGATTGGCTTTTCTGCCAACCTGCTGCGTGGCACGTACACCGTCAACGTCCAGCTCGTTGACGGTCTGCGGCAATGGCCGCAAGCCGCTATCCACGGGGCCGCCTCCTTTGTGGTCGAGGAGAATACGCGTGGCGGTGGTATCGCGGAGTTGCTGCCCGCCTATGACATTCGGCTCAACGGAACCGTCGTGGCTCAGGACCGTCAGCGGGGGTTCGCAGATGCTCTGGACGGCGATGGCGCCCTCGCGGCCCAGGCAGACGGTACGCCGCTGTGAACCGGTTCGCGGTGATCATTGGCACGCGTCCCGAAGCCATCAAGATGGCTCCCGTGGTGCGGGAGTTGGAGCTGAGACGGCCTGGCAGCACCGTTGTCTGTCTCACCGGCCAGCACAGAGACATCGTCGGCGACATCCTTTCCCTCTTTGAAATCGCGGCCGATGCGAACCTGGCGATCATGCAGGCTGGCCAGGACCTCGCTGGCCTGACTGCACGAGCCATCGAAGCCGTGTACGGCTTTCTTGGTTCGGCACGGCCTGATGCCGTGCTGGTGCAGGGAGACACGACGTCAGTCATGGCTGCCTCACTCGCAGCGTTCTACAGCGGGCTACCCGTGGGACATGTCGAGGCGGGGCTCCGGAGCTTCGACTACGCCGCTCCGTACCCCGAGGAGATGAACCGCGTTCTCGTGGGTCGCCTCGCAACCTGGCATTTCGCCCCGACTGGCAGAGCACGCGCAAACCTGGTTCGAGAGGGTGTCGACGAACGACGCGTGCACGTCACCGGAAATACGGTCATCGATGCACTCCTTGCCGTGCGTGGGCGGGTCCGCAGCGGATTGCCATCGATCGACGGGCTTCCCGCAGGACACTGGCCGGTCGGAGCAACACGCCGCCTGGTCCTGGTCACGAGCCATCGGCGAGAGAACTTCGGGAAGCCACTCGAGCAGATCTGCACGGCTCTCCGGACACTTGCAGAGCGATTCCCGGCCGTCGATTTCGTGTATCCAGTCCATCCGAATCCCGTCGTACGAGAAGCAACAGACCGACTTCTTGCCGGCTCGGCGAACATTCACCTCATCCAGCCTACGAGCTACGTCCAGACGGTTGCCCTGCTGGATGCGTGCGTGTTCGTCATGACTGATTCCGGCGGACTGCAGGAGGAGGCGCCGGCACTCGGCAAGCCGGTCCTCGTGCTCAGGGAGGTCACGGAAAGGCCTGAAGGCATCGAGGCGGGCGTATCTCAGCTTGTCGGAACCAGCACCGCGTCGATCGTCGCGGCCGCAACGGAGCTGCTGGAGTGCAGAACGACATATGAGCGCTTCGCGCACGCGGTCAATCCATATGGTGATGGCACCGCGGCGCGTCAAATAGCCGATGTGCTGCTGAAGGCGTAACCCGTGACGCCTCCGCGGATTCTCGTGCTCGCGCGCAGCTACCCCTCTCAGCACGACCTGTATGCGTCGGCCTTTGTGCACGTCAGAGTCAAGGCGTACATGCGGCACGCGCCGGTGGTCGTGGCTTCCGCGCCTAACCCCGCTCCCGATTGGGAGTACGAAGGCGTGCCCGTCCGCACGTTCGCGACGATGTCCGAGCTGAGTCGGTTCATCGATGAGTATCGTCCCGACGTCATCGCCGCCCATTTCGCGGAAGGCGCCGTCATCGACGACGTCCTGATGCGCACGCATGTGCCGGTCGTCGTCTGGGTGCATGGATACGAGGCCCTCGGCTGGTACCGCCGCCTGTTCAACGTAGGTTCTGCCAAGGAACTCTGGGATGCCGCGCGGCTGAACCGATATCAGATGTCTCGGTTCCGGGGCCTGATCAGGCGAAGCAACGAGACAGGCCGTATCGCCTTCGTGTTCGTGTCGAACTGGATGCGCCGAATCACCCAGACCGATACCTTCGTCAGGGCAGACCACGCGTTCATCATTCCCAACCCGATCGACACCTCCCTCTTCAGGTTCGTCCGGAAGTCGGCTGACGACCGCTTCAAGGTGCTGCTCATCAGACCGTTCCATACGAGGAAATACGCAAACGACCTCGCGATCAAAGCCATTCTCAAGCTTGCGAGGCGGCCTGGCTTCGACAGGTTTCGTTTTTCCCTTTACGGACAGGGGCGTTTCTTCAAGCCACTCGTGTCGCGGGTGCGGCATCTCGACAATGTGCACGCACACGAGGGCTTCCTGACACAGGGCCAGGTGGCGCAAGTGCACCGCGATCACGGGGTGCTGCTCTGCCCGACAAGGCAGGATTCCCAGGGCGTGTCGATGTGTGAAGCCATGTCCAGCGGACTTGTTCCCGTGACAAGCCGGAACACGGCGATCCCGGAATTCGTGTCTGATGGAGTGAGTGGAATCATGACGAGGTCAACAGACGGGCTCGCACGCGCAATCGCCCGGCTGGGAGACGACCCAACCCTTTTCTGCCGGCTTTCCCAGAACGCATCGGAGTCGATCAGAGCGAAGTGCGATTCGGAGGGTGTTATCGCGCAGGAACTCGAGCTGCTCGGGCACTACGCATCCGCGTAGCAGGCCTGCCGTCTAGTCGGGGTTCAGCGGCAAACGAGGCGAACGCATCGTCCCGGCGGTCACCTGGCGCCGCAGAACTCCCGCGAAATAGAGCGTATGGTTGCCTATGTTCGCGCCTACGTCGAGCACATGCCCCGACGGTGCGATGAGTTCCTTGATCCGCTCGAGGAGCTCGACTTCGTAGAAAGTCCCCTCCTGCGATACCACCTGCGGGATATGGTCCGCACGGCTTGGTGTCGCGAGCTGGAAGTGCTTGCCCCCGTACTCGAAGCTCACATGTTCCATTGCGTTCAACCTGCGCTAAGACCCGGGTTCAGGACGAGAATGGCTGCAGTCCACATCAGGCACCGGAGCTCGCCCAGAGACCCTGAAGGCGTATAGCAGGTGCCACGCCCACCAGCCGGATGAATGTCGCGAGTCGCGGCGTGCGTTGATGCGTAGAGACCTCACCCAATCGCCTCGATACGCGGACCAGGCTGTCCCGGAGGTATTGCAACTCCCCCCATGGCACGCCGTTCGCTCGGGCATTCTTCAGCGCTGTCCATACGCCCCAGAAGAGGTCGGGACCATACACCTCGAAGAGCTCCGCCCTCTTCAGGAATTCGTCGGCCATGCGGGCAGCGAGAATAGTGTAACCACGGGCGCGGTTGGCTTTGCTGGTGGTCGCGTACTGGGATTGCGGATGTTGGCGATACAGCGCGCCCACGTAATCGACGGGCACCAGCGCCGATGCATGAATCCCGATGCGCCAGAGGATGTCCCAGTCCTCAGACCATTGCAGCGTGTCGCAGAACCCCCCGGCGCGCCGGACCACGTCTGTCGGCGCCATCCAGCAGTGCGGGGGACCGAAGTTGGTCCCGATGATCAGCGGATAGAACGACGAGGCCACAGGAGGCGTCACGGAGATGTACGTGTCCGGCGACTCCGCGAACCGTGCGCAGCCCATGAGGGCCACCGCTCCTGGCCGGCCCTCCAGGGCTGCGGCGAGATGTTCCAGCGCCGCGGGCGCGAGCAGGTCGTCCGCATCGAGAAACAGCAGGTGACTGCCTCGCGCGTCGGCGATGCCGCGGTTGCGAGCAACCGACTCCCCCTGGTTCGCCTGCCGGATGACACGGACCGGCGGACCAAACGACTCCGCAATGGCCGCGGAGTCGTCCGTCGAACCGTCGTCGATGACGATCATCTCGAGCGCTGGGCGGGTCTGCGCCAGCACCGATTCGATGGTCGCCCTCAGGAACCTCGCGCCGTTGTAGCAGGGCGTCACGATGGTCACGGTGATGCCGCCGGGACCCTGAACGAGCGGTTGGTGTGTCATACCCCGTGCGCCGCACCGAGGAGCGCGGGTGCCTCCATACGCGTAAGCCGCGCAGCCGTAGCCCACTCCAGCGTGATCGCCATCGCGCGCTCGCGCGTGAGGGGCGCCGACCAGCCGAGTTCGGCCTCGAGACGGCCGCACGAGGCACGGCCCGGCTCGGACCAGTAGTCCAGCATCTCGCCGGCCGCGCCCCCTGGCGCAGGTCGATAGACCACGGCTGCGTCCACCTTGAACAGCTTCAGCAGCCGGCGCTGCACGTCGGGCGAGGCCTCCCAGAGCCGCTTCGGCATCGCGCCCACCGGATCGGTGTCCATGATGCGGTGCACGAGCGCACGCACCTCGGGGGCGAGCGCAATGGTCTTCAGGCCCGAGATCCACCCCGCGCGTGCGCCCGCGGAGGCGGGCTGGCGCGCCGGCAGCAGGTGGATGCGCGCGCCGGCCGCGCGCGCGAAGTAGCCGAAGAAGTCGCCGAGCGACAGCTGGTCCGGGTCGGTGACGATGTAGGCGCCGCCGCTTCTCGCGTCGGGCGCTTCCAGCGCCGCGGCGATCGCCTCGACGACGTTGTCCACGAACACCATGTTCGCGGGCAGGTCCGGGCTACCCGAGATGGCGAACTGGTCGCGCAGCATCGCTTCCATCGGGCGCACGGTGAAGGTGCGCGAGAACGGCCCGTAGATGCGCGTGGGCCGCAGCACGATCGTCGAGAGCCCCTGCTTCGCCACCAGCGCGAGCGCCTGTTCGGCGGCGAGCTTGGCCTGGCCGTAGCTGTCGTCCGCGGGTGGATTGAGCGCCGTCTGCTCGTCGATGGTGCCGCCCTGGTCGCGCTGGTGCACGAACAGCGTGCTGATGTGCACGAAGCGCGACACGCCGGCCGCGCGCGCGGCTTCGGCGACGATGCGCGTGCCGTCCACGGTGACGCGGCGGGTTTCCTCGGGTTTCCACGACGTGCCGACCGCGCAGTGCACCACGGCGTCCACGCCGCGCATGGCGCGGTCCATGTCGGCGCGCGAGCAGATGTCGCCCAGGACGATGTCGCCCGGCCAGCGCGCGAGGCGGGCGGCGCCCTTGGGCTCGCGGATGAGCGGCACCGGGTCGCAGCCGAAGCGGTGGCGGAGCAGTTCCACCGTACGGTTGCCGAGGAAGCCGCCGGCGCCGGTGACGAGCACGCGGCGGCGCGCCGGCGCGGGCCGGACCGCCGGGGCCCGGAAGCCGACGTCGGTCCAGGGCTCGGGCATGTCCTCGCGGTGGGCGTAACACGCCTCGATCAACTCCACGACCGGCAGCACGGAGCGGCCCGACAGCACCGGTTCTCCCCCGCCGGCGATGGCGCCCAGCCAGTCGTCGAACTCGGCGCGGAAGGCGGCGTAGCCGACGTAGTCGCGCTGCTCGTCCCACGAGGCGGCGAGGCGGTAGGGTCGCGAGGCACCGCTGGCGGACCGGCGATGCACGAGCACCTCGGTGAAGCTGGCGCGGGGCAGTTCCAGCACCGCGTCTTCGCACTCGATGCGGATCGAGCCGCGCAGCTCGCGCGTGCGGCTCAGCTCGAGGCGGAATGGAGCGGTGCGGGCGCCGATACGGAGGGCCGCATCGACGACGCAGTCGGTCTCGATGCCCCCGCGGCTGTTGTCCACGCAGCGCACCAGCGAGGGGGTGGCACCGAGCACGTAGAGCACGAGGTCGATGACGTGGGAGCCGAGGTCGATGAGCGTGCCGCCGCCGCCCTTCTCGCGCGTGAGTACGTCGAGGGTGGCGAGGCCCCAGCCGTACGGGCCGCCTTCCTCGGCGTCCACCGACAGCACCGGGCCGAAGTCGCCGCTGGCGACGAGCGTGCGCAGGAGCTGGACGGAGGGCAGGAAGCGGCGATACAGGCCCACCGACAGGACGCGTCGCGCGCGGCTGGCGGCGTCCACCATGGCGCGGGCGTCCACGGCGCGCAGCGCCATGGGCTTCTCGACGAAGACGTGCAGGCCCTTCTCGAGGGCCGCGAGCGTGGCGGGCGCGTGATGCGCGGGCGGCGTGGCGAGCACGAGGCCGTCGACGTCCCGCGGGCTGAGGGCATCGGCATCGGTGAGGACGGTGGCAATGCCGTAGGCGTCGGCCAGTTCGCGGGCGCGGCGTTCATCGCGGTCCACGAGGGCATGGATCGACACGGCGTCGTGGCCGGCGAGGACGGGGAGCAGGCTGGCCCTGGTAACGGCGCCGCACCCGACCAGCACGACGCTGACGGGGGGACGCGGAGCCGTTGGGTCACTTGGACCTGGAGTAGACGGAACAGGCATGGGTAGATAAGAGGTTGAGCTGGCAAGTCCGCCGCTCTTGAACGCATTTGACCAAGATTCGGGCCACCGGGCGCAGACGCTCGCCTGATGTTCTATGAGCAGAGTCGCGCACCTTGAGGCTGGCGTCACGAAAAAGTCGGCGCCCGAGGCGAACTATTGTTGCAGGCGCCAGCCGATCCGACAGCACGAGACCACAGGACGGGCGTGCAATCGCTGCTGCCCCATTACCTCACCTCGGGGTTGTCGGGTGAACGCCACTTACTGAGGCCGGTCGGCAATCGTGGTGTTGTTCCGGTGCGTGATCCTGAAGTTTCGGGACGCAATCGCGGACCTGAACGCGTCCCGGCACTCCTCATCGTGCAGCTCGATCATCAAGGTACGCGTTGCGTCCAGAAAGGAGGTATCGCCCCGCAGAAGCGGGCCTTCGGCTCCTTCGATGTCGATTTTCAGCAGGTCCACCGTGCTCATTCCGGCGCGCCGCATCACATCAGGAATCGTGAGGGCCTCCACAGTGTCGTCCGGCGCAGCGCCATCGATGGCGGCGACTCGGACACTGTCGAAGGCACCTGCGTGCCGATCGCGAATCAGCGCGAGGTGCTGCGAGGCGGGCCAAACGGCTGCGCGGAGCAGCGTCACTCGGTCGCCGTACGGCTCGAGATTCTTGCGCGCAAGGGCCCAGTTTTCAGGATCAGGCTCGATGGCCACGACCCGCGCTCCGGGATATGCCCGCAGGAACCACAGGGTCACGAACCCGGCGTTCGCTCCACAGTCTACGACTGTGCGCACATCCCACGACGGCAGGGGGTACGCGCGGTCGAAGAAGACCTCTTCGAACACGGCCAAGTCCGTGGTGCCCGGACGCAAATGGATCGGGTGAGGAAGGCCACGAACGGAGACCACATCGGCCTGACGCCACCGCTCTGCGGAGAGCCCGACCTCGCGCCTGCGGCGGACGCGATGGAGGAGCGGACGCCAGACGCGGCCTCGCAGACGCCAGTACGCCTGCTTCAGACCAAGCCATGCCTCACTCACGACGCCGCCCCGAACCAGCCCTTGGCACTCCGAGCGAGGACGATGCCCAGGAACCTGGCTGCTCCCGGAGTTGGCGCGATGACTAACGACTGGCACGCGTAGGTGACGGCGTCGCGCCATCGCCTCATCTCCAGCATCTCCTGGGCAGCGTGTCGGCATGCCCATGCCTCGCGGGCTCGCGCACCCGCCGCGACCTCCTGCGTCACGCAGTGCAGACGGATCTCCTGCGACCCGAGGAAGTCCTGGAGCAACTGATTGGTTGCCGAGTACTTGAGGCTGACCGAGTCATGAACCGGGAGACGGTACGTGGTCACCATGCTTGGCACGTACAGGACCCGGTCAGCGCGGTCGAGGACTCGCAACATGAGGTTGGCGTCCTCCCCGTAGGACCAAATCTGGTCGAAGAACCCCCCGGCAGCCTTCAGCACCGAGCGCCTGATCAGGCTGTTGGACGGGTGGGCCATGTACGAACACGCGAGTGTCGTCACCGCACGGCGCGAGAGCAGCCAGGCCGGCGGCGCCTCGCCCACCTGCGTCTCACCCTCCCACATCCGGGCAGGCGGAACCCACCCCGGATTCTGCAGCCGGCCTTCCCGTTCTCCATCGAGGTGACCGAAGGCATAGTCGGCTCCGTGCGCCACGAGCGCATCGACGCCGTCGGCAAGATACCGATCGCCGCGCCAGCGATCGTCGTCGTCCAGGAACGCGACGAATTCTGCCCGCGCTGCAGCGATGCCTCGATTCCGGGTCGCTGCCGGACCTGTTCCCTGGACGTCTGCACCAGGCCGCCTCAGGAGCGAGAACCTCGGGCCGAGATCCGCGATGAGGCGCTCGTGATGGGCGATCACCTCCGCCGACGATCCGTCGTCTGAAATGATCGCCTCGAACTCGACGTCCTTCTGCGCCGCGATGCAGCGTAGTGTCCGTTCGAGAAGCTCGGTACGGTTGCGTGTGGCCGTGACGACCGAGACGCGGGGTGGAGTCATGTCGTGCGCACTCGTCGATCAGCCCAGGGGCTTCCTGGCCAGCGCCCACACCACCACAGGGGTGCTGGGCTCGTTGGCCAGCGAGTGCTTCCACGCCCGATACGGGGCCCGCCCGATCATGTAGCGGGCCACGCACGCCCGGTTGCCCCAGGAACCCGTGACCGTGGTATCGAGCGGGAAGCCGCACTCGGCCAGGAAATACCGCATGCCGGTCTCTGTCCACCTGGAGCAGTCGAAGGGGGCGCCGTGCACCGGGAACAGGAACGGCGTGGTGTTCAGGAAGTAGCCGCCCGGCCTCAGCATTTCAAACACATGACGACCGCCGCGGTACGGCCAGAGGAGGTGCTCGAACACCTGTTCCGCGATGATGATGTCGAACCGATCGTCGAGCGGACCGGCGCACACGTCGTATTCCGGGTAGTCGGCGTTCCGATACGATCGAAAGCCGAAGTGGCTCCAGGAGAGCCCGGACAGCTCGAGCGCGTCCATCTGGCCGGTCGGAAGCGCCTTGACAAGCGCACGGGTCTCGCGGTTCATCACCACGCGGTTCCAGGGTTCGGCGTCCGCGGCCGTCAGCGCACGGATAGGCCCGCGCAGGAACGCGCGCTTGTATTCGTGAGGTCGCCAGTCCGGCGCATCGTCTCCCGTGAGCCACGTCATGAACGCACGGCGTCGCTCCCAGCCAACGAGATGACGCAGTGCATCGCGGAGTGCAGCCATTTACACGGGCTCCTCGATGGGCAGGCTGTCGCGCTGCCACAGTTCCACGGAGGCCAGCACCTGCAGCACGTGGTCGTGCTCGTGGCTCCCCTGCTTCGCGTCCGCCACCAGCGCCCGCATCCCGTCGGCGCTCACGTCGCGCCGGTCGAGCGCCTCGGGCGCCAGCAGCACGCGCTCGACGCTGTCGAGGAAGGCCTGCCGCATCCAGCCGTCGAAGAACGCGTGGTAATGCCGGTAGCCGGGCACGTTCAGGCGACGCAGCACGCTGTTGATCTTGTCGAACACCCACTCCTCGGCCGGCCCCGCACCGGCGCGCGCGCCGGTGTTCGTGTTGCGCACGCCCAGGAACTTCCGCCCGTTCGCGCCAATCAGCAGGCGGTGGATCTCGGTCTGCTCGCGCCACTCCCGGCGGCCCTGCGTCACCGCGTCGAGGAACACCGGATCCGCGAGCGGCATGCGCACCTCCACCACGTCGCGGAAGATCTCGAGCGACGGAATGGTGACCCGGCGCGTGTACTCGTGCAGGTACAGGTAGCTGCACAGCTCGGACGTGGGCAGGTCCGCGCCGGCAATCGCATTCGTCAGCACGCGTGCGCCGTGCCCGGCCCCGAACAGCTCGGCCTGGGACGGAAACACGCGCGCCAGCGAGGCGCCGTGATAGTAGCCGTCGAGACGCCGGGCGATGTAGGTGGTGAACTCGTCGCGCGAGGTCATCGACGCGGTGCGCGCATCCGTGTGCAGCGGCCACGCCGTGCTCGTCTTGGCCAGCTCACCCACGTGCCCGCGCAGCAGCACCTGGAACGACGAGGCCTCGAAGGCCTGCAGCGCGAGCCCCTCGGTGAACCCGTGGCTGATGTACATGCCGTCGGTGAGCGCCACCATGCGCTGCATGTTCGGCACGAGATCGCCGAGGTACTGGTTCCCCAGCTCGATGAACCGGTGATCGGACGCCACCATCCGCGAGAGCGTCTTCGCGATCGCCTCGTCGGCGCACCCCTTGCCGCCGATGGTGAAGGTGGCCAGCGGGATGTGCCGGCGATCGAGTGCCGCGAGGAGCACGCGCGTGTCGAGCCCGCCGGACAACGACAGGCCGAACCCGTCGCCGCCGTCGACCGCGTGGTCCATGGCCTCGGAGAAGCGCTCCACCAGCAGCCGCTCGTACTCGGGCCGCGGCAGGCTGTCCTGCCGGAACCGGGCCCCAAGATCGGTGTAGCGCGAGGTCGTTGCCTGTCCCGTGCGCCAGTCCCACGTCACCGCACTGGCCGGCGCCATGAGGCGGACGCCCGCGGCGAGCGTGCCCTCGCCGAACGGAAATCCCACGCTGGCCATCGTGGCCACGGTGTCGAGGTCCAGCATCGGCGCCGGGTGCGCGGCAAGCAGCGCGTGCAGCTCCGACGCGAAGGCGAGCCCCTCGTCGTCCGTGAACCAGTAGACCGGGTACGAGCCGATCTCGTCGGACACGAGCACGACGCGGGCGTTGTCTTCATCCAGGACGACGGCGCAGAAGGCGCCCCGCAGGCGGGGCCAGGCATCGTGGCCGTGGCGTTCGTACAGCGCAGACACCAGCGCCGCATCGCCGGGGGCCACGTCAACCCGATCGTGTTCCAGCGTGGCTCGCAGCTGCGCGCGGTTGTGCAGGTCGCCGTGAAACAGCACGCGGACGCGCGCGGATGATCCGAGCTGCGGCGCGGGCTGGAGCCGCCCGAGGTGCACGCGGCCGAGCGCCCAGCGGCCATCGGGCGAGACGAACGTTTCGCGGTGCGTGCGGGCGGCGCCACGCATGCGCTGCAGCACCGCGCGAAACCGCGGTTCGACCCGAGCCTTCGGCTCGGCAGACACAATTCCCAACAGACCTGGCACGGGAGGCGTAACTCCTAGGAAAGGTTTCGGTTCTACGCAAGGCCCCGGCCAGCGGTTCGCGCCCCGGAGTCCCGGTTGGGGCCGAAGCACCGCGCAAGGGCGCGAACAGAGCCCGCGCGGCGGCGACTATTGTTCGCGTCGTGCGTGTCTTCCCGGACTCAGCCGGCCATGGGCCATTCACCGGCGATCGGACAGAGGCAGCGGCTTTGCCGGCGCCGCGCGGGCATGAGGTACCCTATCGTGTCGTCTGCCGGCACGCCCACATGCCTGACGCCCCGCTCACGCTGTCTGTCGTCATACCCGTCTACAACGAGGCGGCTACCATCGCCAGGATCATCGATCGTGTCCGCGCCGTCACCATCCCGAAGGAGATCATCGTCGTCGACGACTGCTCCACCGACGGCACGGGCGACGTGCTGCGGCGCCTGCCGCCCTGCCCGGACCTGAAGACCCTGTTCCACCCGCAGAACCGCGGGAAGGGCGCGGCGCTGCGCACCGGGTTCCAGGCAGCGACCGGGGACGTGGTGGTGGTGCAGGACGCCGACCTCGAATACGACCCGCAGGAGTACCACAAGCTGCTCGCGCCCATCGCGGACGGACGGGCCGACGTCGTCTACGGGTCCCGGTTCGCGGGGGGTGAGTGCCACCGGGTGCTGTATTTCTGGCACTCCATCGGGAACCGGGTGCTGACGCTGCTGTCGAACGCCTTCACGAACCTGAACCTGACCGACATGGAGACCTGCTACAAGATGTTCCGGCGGGAAATCATCCAGTCGCTGACCCTCGAGGAGGACCGGTTCGGCTTCGAGCCGGAGGTGACGGCCAAGATCGCCAGGCTGCGGTGCCGCATCTACGAGGTGGGCATTTCGTATTCCGGCCGGACCTACGAAGAAGGGAAGAAGATCGGCTGGCGGGACGGCGTGCGTGCAATCTGGTGCATCGTGAAGTACCGCTGACGCCCCGCGACGGGGCCAGCCGTCGGCGCCGACGTGCCGGGATGACGCGACCAGCTTCGCGCGGCGAAAACACCCGGTCGGCGGCGAGGACCACAAAAACCGCCGGATACCGCGACTTCCGGACCACGCGCATGTTGCAACAAGGCCTCAAGTCATTGATTAAGTTCGACTTAATCCAGACAGCCCGGCGGCAGGGGTCTTGCTGTAGGGTAGGCGGTCGAAGTTCCAGGAACCCACGTTTCACGGTCGAACCTATGCGCTACGTTTTCAATCGCCTGTTGACCATCGCGGCCCTCGCGGTGGCGTTCACCAGCCTTCCGGCCCAGGAAGCCGCCGCTGGCGAATGCCAGCTGTACGACCTGTCGGCCGTCTGTGCGTTCGGCGGCGGCAACGTCACGAACACCACCAGCATCAACTCGCTGTTCCAGGTGCTGCAGAACCCGCTGCAGACGCAGCCGACCGGCACCGGGTACATCGACTCGTTCCTCCGCGTGCAGATGAAGGGCTACGCGGAAGGCTTCAACACCAGCTCCCGCCCGGTCATCTGCGACGGGGTGGACTGCGACGTAAAGACCGACCCGAACTACACGCGCAGCCTGCTGCTGTCCGCGGTCCCGATCGTGACGATCAACAACGTCGACTACCGGCAGTTCTTCCTGGACGTCAACGAGCCGATGGCCGACCCGAAGAACTACATCACGCTCGACCAGATCGAGATCTTCACGTCCCAGAGCGCCACCCTCAGCTCGCACACGCTGGGGCTCACCGGCTGGTCGGGCGGCAGCCTGGCGGGCGCCACCAAGGTGTGGGACCTCGACACGGCGCTCGGCTACGACGACAGCACCGCCCCCTCGCTGAGTGCCACGGCACCGACGGGTGACAACTGGGTGAACCTGAATTACGGCCTGATGAGCGGCGGCAGCGGCATCGGCGACATGGTGATGTACATCCCCGAGAAGTACTTCAAGGACGCCGGCTACAACAACAACACCTACCTGTACCTCTACTCGCAGTTCGGCTGCATCTCGGGTGGCAGCGGCGCACAGTCGTGCGGCAACGTGTCCGGCAACCAGGTGAAGTGGGACACCCGCTACGCCTCGCAGGCCGGCTTCGAAGAGTGGTGGGTGTACAACAAGACCGGCGGCGGCGGCGGTGGCGGCGGCCCGATCACCCCCGTGCCCGAGCCGGCCTCGCTCACGCTGCTCGCCACCGGCCTCGCAATGGCCGTGCGCCGCCGCTTCGGCCGCAAGGACTCGGCTCCGACCGCCTAGGCTCTCTTCCCGACCCCCGCCGCGTTTTGACTGGCGCGGCGGGGGGCTCCATCCGACAATTGTCAGTGCATGCCCCGGCTGGTTCCGCTTAGTCTGCTCGTCTCGGCCCTCCTCTTCTTCGCCTCCTGCTCCAAAGATCCGTACACCGAAGCCCTGAAGCACATCGCGCAGGGTGATGAGCTCGTCAGGAGCCAGAAGTACCCGGACGCCATCCTCGAATACAAAATCGCCATCTCGCTCGTTGACATCTCGAGCCTGGCCCACTTCCGCCTGGCAGAGGCCTACATCAAGGCGGAGGACGTCCGGAACGCGTACGGCGAGTACCTGCGGGCGGCCGACCTCGACCTGCAGAACGACGAGTACCAGGTGAAGGCCGGCAACATGCTGCTCATGTCCGGCCAGTTCCAGGAAGCCAAGAATCGCGCACGCCTCGTCCTGGAGCGGAAGCCGGACAACGTGCCGGCCATCGTGCTGCTCGGGAACGCCCTGGTGGGCATGAAGGATTACGAGAGCGCCGCGCAGCTCGGTCGCAAGGTGACCGAGCTGACGCCCGAGCGCCCCGGAGGCTACCGGAACCTGGGCGTGATGGAACTGGTACGCGGCAACGGCGACTCTGCGGAGCGGGCGTTCAAGCGCGCCATGGAGCTCGACCCGAAGTCGGTGGCGCCGGTCCTCGCGCTCTCGGACCTGTACCGCGCCACGAACAAGCCGCAGCTCGCCGAGGACACGCTGAAGCGGGCCCTCGCGATGGATCCGAAACACGTGCTGGCCAACCGGGCGATGGCGGCGTTCTACATCGACACGCGGCAGCCGCAGAGGGCGGAGCCGCTGCTTCGGACGGCCGCCGAGAACTCCACGGACCCGAACGACCAGCTCGCCCTCGCTGACTACTTCATGGGCATGGGCCGCCACGACGACGCGAAGGCGGTGCTGAACACGCTGAAGACGAAGACGCCCGCCGCCATTGTGCCGGCCAACATCCGCCTGGCCGTCATCACCTACGCGCTCGGCGACCGCGCCGGGGGCCATCGGCTGATGGACGAAGCGCTGAAGGCCAGGCCCAACGATGCCCTCGCGCTCTCGATGAAGGCGCGGCTGCAGTTGTCGGACAACCAGGTGGAGGAAGCGCTGGCCACGGCGCGCGAAGCGGTGACGGTGGATCCGCGGTCCACCGAAGGGCAGCTGATGCTCGGCCGCGTCTACCTGGCCCGCAAGGAGCTGGAGGACGCGCGCAAGGCGTTCAACGAAGCCATCCGCCTTGGCGCGCCGGGCATCGAGGCGCAGATCGAGCTGTCGCGCCTGCACCTGCTGCGCGGCGAAATCGATACCGCCATCGACATGGCGAGGCAGGGGCTCGAGGTGGTACCCGACAACCTCGAGGCGGAGCTGATGCTGGTGCGCAGCATGGCGGCCAAGAGCGACGATGAGGGGAAGGCGGAGGCAGCGCTGCGGCCGATGCTGTCCAAGTACCCGAACTCGCCGCAAGTCACCAACCTCTTCGGCTGGCTGCTGCTGAAGCGGGGCGACGCCGTCAACGCCCGCAAGGCGTGGGAATATTCGCTGCGACTGGATTCCACCAACGTGGACGCGCTCGGCGGGCTGATCGCGCTGGCAGCCCAGGCCGGCCGGCCCCAGGACGCGTGGAGCATCGTCGAGGCGCGCATCAAGGAGGCCCCGCGCCATTCCGGGCTGCTGGTGCTCGGCGCCAAGGTGCGCATGGTGAGCGGCGACATGCCCGCGGCCGAAACGCTCCTGAAGGACGCGATTGCCGCGAACCCGTCGAACATGGAGGCCTACGGGTACCTGGGGCAGCTGTACATCACACAGAGGCGCACGGGGGAGGCGAAGGCACAGTATCAGGAAGTGCTGAAGCGCGAGCCCCGCTCGATCCCGATCTACACGATGCTGGCGATGCTGCACCGCGCCGAGAACGACGTGGACGGCGCCATCGGTTGGTACAAGAAGGCGCTGCAGATCGAACCGCGCGCCGCAGTGCCCGCGAACAACCTCGCCGCCATCTACTCATCGCGCGACATCGAGCTCGATGAAGCGCAGCGGCTCGCGGAAATCGCACGCGGGGCACAGCCGAACCAGGCCGAGTTCCACGACACCCTCGGGTGGATCTATTACAAGAAGGGGCTCACCGCCCAGGCGATCGAAACGCTGTATCGTGCCGTGCAGCTCGACCCGAACAACCCGTCGTCTCGCTTCCACCTCGGCATGGCGTACGTGCAGGACGGCACCGACCCGAAAGCACGCCAGCAATTGCAGGTGGCACTGGCGCTCGACCCGAAGTTCCCCCAGGCCGAGCAGGCGCAGAAGGCGCTCGACAAGCTGGTCTACTGAGCCACGCGCCGCGCGCGGCCGGATGCCCCCAACGATCCAGCTCCTTGGCTCTGCATTTAAGGCTGCTCGGACGCGGACTTCCAGCGAGAGGCTGACCGGTCCTGATCCCGCCAACTGGCTGCACGACAATTGGTTAAGCCACTCGCTGCAGTGGCAGTCGGATTGCTTTGCAGCTCGTCAGCGATTCCGCGTCAACTGCGTCGTTCAACGGAGGCGTCTCGTGAAAGTTCTGCGTTCCGGCCTGATCAGGGCTGGCATGGTGCTGGGGGTACTCGCGCTCGGTCTGAGTGCTCCTTCGGTGGCGTCGGCCAACATCCTCACCTACACCCCGCCCGTCGGCTCCTCGGGGCAGGCGGACCTGAACGACCTCGATCACTACTTCATGTACGCCTGGCGCATCCAGGACGGCACCGGCGCGGCGTCGGCGCCCGACACCGCCACCAGCGCGTTCACCGGCCGCACCGTCACCAGCGCGGTGCTCACCTTCAACAATCTGTACAACTGGGCGGCCGAGCCGAACGCGCTCTACATCACGCTGCTCGATACGTCCTATGCCATCGGCGCCAGCCTGAATGCCGACGGCGACCCGGCCACCACGGGCAACGTGCAGGGCTGGGGCGACAGCACGCTGCCGGACCTGAACCAGGTGACGTACTACCAGGACATCGCGTCGGGCACCACGAGCGCGCAGATCAGCAACGGCTTCAGCAACGGCACCGCCAATTTCCTGGTGTCGTCGTCCACCAACAAGACGTTCCTCACCGCACAGGCCTTCCCGGCCCTTGGCGCAGACTTCCCCCTGAACGGGACGTACGCCGTAGCCGATCCCCTCGTGAACGACGTGAACCTCGGGAGCGGGTGGGCGAAGGTGGCGAGCGACACCACGAACCCCTTCAGCTACACGTACACCTTCAGCTCCGCGCAGTTGACGACGCTCAACTCGTACATCGCCAACGGGCTCGACTTCGCCATCGGTTTCGATCCGGACTGCCACTTCTACAACACCGGGATCTCGCTGGCGCTCACCACCGCGGCCAGCTCCCCGGCGGTGCCGGAGCCGGCCAGCATCATCCTGCTCGGGACTGGCCTGCTCGCCGCCGGCCGCCGCTACCGCAAGCAGGCCGGCCGGCCCCAGGCGTAGCACCTGCGGGCGCGGCGCTCCGCCGCCGATAATCACTCTGCCGGGTCGAGGGACGGAGAAGGCTCCGTCCCTTTCCTTTTCAGGCTGATATTCCATGACTTCCAGACCGCTCTCCCGTCTGTGCGCGGCGTGCTTCTGCGCGCTGCTGCTGGCCGCGTGCTCCACGAAGGACGCCGCCTACTTCGAGCAGCGCGGCGACGAGGCGTTCAAGGCCGGCCGCTTCAGCGATGCCGCCATCCAGTACCTGAACGCCCTGAACAAGGAGCCCCAGCGCGGCGACATCCGCTACAAGCTGGCCGACTCGTGGTTCGCCGAAGGCAACCGCGGCGCGGCCTATCCCGAGTACATCCGCGCGGCCGACCTGCTGCCCGACAATCTGGACGTGCAGAACCGTGCGGGCTTCCTGCTCGTACGTGGCGGCCTGTTCAAGGAAGCCAAGGACAGGGCCCGCCTCGTGCTCACGAAGGACGCCAACAACCAGGAGGCGCTGCTGGTGCTCGGCAACGCCCTCGCCGGCCTGAACTCCTTTGGCGAGGCGGAGGACGTGCTCAAGCGGGCCGTGCAGATCGACCCCGAGCGGGCCGGCCTCTACACGAACGTCGCGGTGATGCAGCTGGCGCAGGGCGAAGTGGGCGAGGCCGAGGCCACGTTCAAGCAGGCGGTCGCGGCCAGCAAGGGCTCGGCGGAATCCCACGTGGCACTCGGCAACTTCTACCGCGTGGCGGGCCGGCCTTCCGACGCTGAAGCGGCGTTCAGGCACGCCCTCGAGGTGGCGCCGAACAACGTCGTCGTGCACCAGATGCTGGCGACGTTCTACGTCGAGCAGAGCCGGATGGCCGAAGGCGAGGAGCACCTCAAGACGGTGATGAGCATCACCAAAGATCCCTCCGCCACCTATGCCCTGGCCGACTTCTACGTGAGCGCAGGCCGGCGTGACGAGGCACTCGAGCTGCTTTCGCGTGTGGCGGCCGAGAAGGATCAACTTGCGCCCGCCAAGGTGCGGATCGCCCTCATCCACTTCCTGGGCGCGGACAGGCGCGCGGCGCACGCGGAGGTGGACGAGGTGCTCAAGGTGCACCCCGGTAGCCCGTCCGCGCTGACGCTGAAGGCGCGCCTCGTGCTGGCGGACGGCGCCTCCGCGAACGCGCTCGACATTGCCAAACAGGCCGTGGCGGCAGACGGACGCTCCGCCCAGGCGCACCTCACGATGGCCCGCGTGCTTCTTGCGCTGAACCGGCTGGACGATGCGATCAAGGAGTTGCGGGATACGTTGAACATCGACCCGGCCTCGCTGCCCGCGCAACTCGAACTGGCCGAGTTCCACAGGCGCCGCGGCGAGCTGAATCCGGCGCTCGAGTACGCCAATCAGGCGGTGAAGACCCACCCGGGTAACCTGCGGGCACGTCTGGCCCGGGCCGAAATCCTGCTGCAGCGACGCGACGACTCGAAGACCGCGCTGGCGGAGATCACCCGCCTCGTGAACGAATACCCGACGTCCACGCCCGTGCAGACGCTGCTTGGGCGCTACTACCTCGAGGTGGGGGACAAGACGGCCGCGCGTACGGTGTTCGAGCGGTCGCTGAAGCTGGCCGAAACGAACGAGGCGCTGACCGGGCTGGTGACGGTGGACCTGGCGTCGAACAATCTCCAGAGCGCGCGTGTGCGCGTGGACGCCGCGCTTGCGAGATCGCCCGACGATCCAGGCACGCTGCTGCTGGCGGCCAAGGTGTACGGGCTGCAGGGCCAGACGAAGAAGGCTGAGGACACGTTGCTGAAGGTCGTGACGCTGGCGCCGGACAACCCCGCGCCGTACGCGCTGCTGGGGCAGCTGTACCTTGCGCAGGGTCGCGGGCCCGAGGCCAAGTCGTTCTTCGCGAACCTGGTGAAAGCCGACCCTCGGGCCGTCGGGGGCCACGTGATGCTCGGCGTGCTGCACTACGCCAGCGGCGACCGCGACGCCGCCCGCGTGGCATGGGAGACCGCGCTGCGCATCAACGAGAGGACGGCGTCAGCCGCCAACAACCTGGCCTGGCTCTACGTCGAGTCGGGGACCGACCTGGACACCGCACAGCAGCTCGCGCAGAGTGCGCGCAACCTGATGCCGGATCAGCCCGAGATCAACGACACGCTCGGCTGGGTGTACTACCGGAAGAAGCAGCACACGGACGCCATCCAGTATCTGGGGCGTGCGGTGCAGCACGGGGCCGACAACCCGACGTTCCACTTCCATCTCGGGATGGCGTACGCCCAGGCGGGCGAGGACGGCCGCGCGAGGACGTCGCTCACGAAGGCGCTCGAACTCGATCCGAAGTTCAGCGAGGCGGAGCAGGCGCGCGCCACGCTGGCCAGGCTCGTCTACTGACCCTGGGTGCAGGTGCAGAGGGGCTGCGCGGGTCAGCGGCTGGCGTCGGCGAGCCAGCGCTCCAGCACCCACGCGGCCCACAGCGCGTACGACTGGTCGCTTGCGCCGGTGCGCTGCGCCTCGAAGCGGCGCGCCAGGTCTGCCACATCCACGCAGGTCGAGACCTTCGCGCGCGGCGACAGTACCTCCTCCCGATACCGGCTCGCACCGGGCCCGGTAATCCACGCGCCGATCGGCACCGTAAAGCCTCGCTTCGGAAGCTGCCACAGCTGCGCGGGCAGCCGCCGCTTCGCGAGCGCGCGCAGCAGCACCTTGCCCTGACGCCCCACCTGCTTGCGTGACGCCGGGATGCGGAACGCCAGCTCCACCACCTTGCGGTCGAGCAGCGGACATCGCACCTCGAGGCTGTGCGCCATGCTCATGCGGTCCACCTTCACCAGCGGATCGTTCGGCATGTACACCTTCAGGTCCGCATACTCGGCGCGCTGCACGGCGTCGGCCGAGGGACACCGGCGATAGGGTTCCGTGACGGCTTCATAGACCGGGCTGCGCCCGGGATCGCCGTCCGGTGCACGCCCCATCAGCCGCCGAGCGTCGCCCGGCTTCAGGAACGCAAGGTCCGCGTAGTAGGCCGATGCGGGATCGCGCGCCAGGTTCTCGAGCAGCGTGCCCGCGCGCAGCGCGCGCGGCAGGCGCCGCGAACGCGGCCATCGCCGGCCGAGCCACCCGATCGCGGGCGCGAGCGGACGCGGCATCCACCGCCGCGCCTGCGCCTCGAGCGCATGCGGCACGTAGCGGAAGTCGTAGCCCGCAAAGGTCTCGTCGCCGCCGTCGCCGCTGAGCGCCACCGTCACGTGCCGCCGCGCGGCCCGCGACACGTACCACGTGGGAATGGCGGACGAGTCCGCGAGCGGCTCGCCCAGGTGCGTCGTCACCGGCACCAGCACCTCGTCGAGCGCCGGCTCGATCAGCTCGGCGTGGTGCTGCGCCCGGAAGTGGCGGGCCACGGTGTCGGCCGCCTCCAGCTCGTTGTGTTCCCGATCCCCGAAGCCCACCGAGGTGGTGACGAGCCGCCCCTGGAGCTGCTCGGCCATGTACGACACCACGAGCCCCGAGTCGATGCCGCCGCTGAGGAACGCGCCGAGCGGCACCTCGCTCTCGAGCCGATCGTGCACTGCGGTGCGCAGCGTCGCATCGATGTCGGCCAGCACCTCATCGTCTGGCCGATGGTCGGTGTCGAACTCGCGCACGTCCCAGTACTCGCGCGTGATCACGCGGCCCTGCTTCACGTGCAGCCAGTGCCCCGGCATCAGCTTCTGCACGCCCCGGTAAGCGGTGGCCGGCGCGAGGAAGTAGCCGAGGGAGAGGTAGCCCTCGAGCGCGTCGAGATCGACGTCGCCGGTCCACCACGGGCTCGCGGCCAGTGCGGGGAGTTCGCTCGCGAAGTGCAGCATGCCGTTCAGCGTGGCGTAGAAGAACGGCTTCTTCCCGAGGCGGTCGCGCGCCGCGAAGAACTCCTGGCGCCGGCCGTCGTAGATCGCGAACGCGAACATGCCCTCGAGGCGATCGACGCACGCGGTGCCCCATTCCTCCCAGGCGTGCAGGATGGCCTCGGTGTCCGACATGGTGCGGAACTGGTGGCCGCGCGCCTCGAGCACCGGGCGCAGCACGCGGTGGTTGTACACCTCGCCGTTGAACGCAATCCAGCAGGTGCCGTCTTCGTTCCCCATCGGCTGATGCCCGCCGGCGCGGTCGATGATGGCGAGCCGCCGATGTCCGAGCACGGCGCGCGGATGGTCGTAGAAGCCGTCGCCGTCAGGACCGCGGTGCGCGATCGCGGTCGTCATCGCGCGCACGGCGCCGGCCGCCGCCGGGTCGAGCGGCCCATCGATGCCGACGATGCCTGCGATGCCGCACATGGTGTCAGGCCACCCTCAGGTAGACGTCGCGGTACTCGCGCACCATGCGCTCGATGGTGAATCGCTCCTCGACGTGCCGACGCGCGGCGCGACCGAGTTGCTGGCGTTGTGGTCCGTCGGCCGCGAGCGCGGCCAGGGCCGCGGCGAGGGCCCCCGGATCGCGGGGTGCCACGAGGCGGCCCACCTCCTCGGGCACGATCTCCGGGGTGCCGCCGACACGGGAGGCCACCACCGGCAGGCCGGCGCTCATCGCTTCGAGGATGGTGAGCGACACACCTTCGTGGATGGAGCTGTTCGCGTACACGTCGCACCCGGCCAGCCACCGCCGCGCATCTTCCCGATGGCCGAGGAAGCGCACGGTTTCCTGAGCACCGGCCGCGGCCGCTGCGCGTTCGAGGGCCGAACGTTCAGCCCCGTCCCCAATCACGAGCAGGAGCGCGGGCGTGGAGCGCCGCAGGCGTGCCACCGCCTCGATCATCGTCGGCAGGTCCTTCACCGGGTCGAGCCGCGCGATGGTGCCGACGACCAGGGCGTCGGGGTGCACGCCAAGCTCCGCACGCACCGAGGCGCGGTCGGCCGGGGTGGGCAGGATGCCGAGGTCGATGCCGTTGTAGATCACGCCTACTCTCTCGGCGGGAAAGCCTTCTTCCACGATATGCCGGCGCAGGTCGGCCGATACCGCATACACCGCGTGCGGCAGCCGGGCGAACAGCGCGTTGGCCAGGCGCCGCTTCGCCGACGGGGGGGCGTCGGACAGCCGACCATGTTCCGTGTACACGACGTGGCGGCGGGGGTTCCAGAGCCGAGAAATCGCGGCGTACACGAAGGGCGAGTAGTGGTGCGCGTGCAGCACCGTTGCGCGGTGTTGCGCGGCGACGCGCGCGACCGCGTGTCCGAGCCCGGGATGGAACCCCTCGCCGCGTCCGGTGACGGCCACGGGGACACCCTCGGCACGCAGCTGATCGCCCCAGGCCCCCGCGGCGTCGAGGCAGCAGATGGCCATGGGAAATTCTGGCGCCAGACGCCTGACGGTTTCGACGACCAGGCGTTCGGTGCCGCCCGGATGCAGGCTGAGGACGACCTGGAGGACGCGCGTCGGTCGCTGACTCACCTCACGACCGGGCAGCGGCCAGCGCCTGCTTGGCTTCCTCCGACGCCTGCAGCGATGGATCGAGCTGCATCGCCTTCTGCAGTTCGCGCAGCGCCTCCCGCTTGTCGCCGTTCTGGAGGTAGGCCAGGCCGAGCCGATATCGAATTCCCGCGTGCTCGGGGTTCTGCTCGGCACCCTGGCGGAAGGCTCCAATCGCCAGGGACGCCAGCCCCTTCTTCATGTAGACGAAGCCGAGCGTATCGCTCACATCGGCGTTCTGGGGGAGCTTGCCCTTCGCGATCTGGGCGAGCTTCAGTGCCACGTCGATGTTGGCTCCGCCGCGCTCCGCGTATTCCCACGCCAGGTTGTTGGCGGCGACAGCCGCTTCCGGATCCAGCTCCAGTGCTTTCTCGTACTGCTTGCGCGCCTCCTCGTGCTTCCCCTGCAGGCTCAGGACCACGCCGACCATCGTCGTTGCCGGAACCGCCGCCCGCGGCTGTTCGTCGGCGACACGCCGATACTCCGCGAGCGCCTCGTCGAGCCGATTCTGGGTGACGTAGATGGCGGCGAGGGTGTTGTAGGCGTCGAGGTTACGCGGGTCCACGTCGAGCGCGTGGCGCAGGGCCTGTTCGGCGCGGGGTGCGTCGCCAGCCGTCATGTACGTCCTGCCGGCCAGCACGAGGGCGGCCGGGTCGTCAGGAGTCCGTGCCAGCCGATCGGCGACTCGCGCACGGGCCGCATCGAACCGGCGCTCGGCGAGGTCCGCTCGCGTCAAGCCGAGGAGCGCGTCGGTGGAGTCCGGCTGTAGCTGAAACGCCTTCTGATACGCGGCGCGCGAGCGAGTCCGGTCACCCTTGGCCCAATGCAGATCCCCCATGGTCAGGTGGACCAGCTCGTTGTCGGGCATGATGCGCTGCAGGACGCCCAGCTCCGACTCGGCGGAGGCGAGATTGCCGGCCTGAATCATCGCCCGGGCAAGCAGCAGGTGAGCCAGCGCCGAGTTCGGCTGCTGCTTGACGGTTTGCGACATGAACTCCGTGGCGCCGGCGGCGTCCCCCTTGGCGAGGTAGAGCGTGCCGAGCTTCAGGAGCGCGGTCGTGTCGGCAGGTTTCGTGACGAGGACGCGCTTGTACGCCGTGAGCGCTTCGTCTGCCGCGCCGGTTTCCTCCAGAGCGGCGCCGAGCGCGAGCTGAGCCGGCGCGGATGCCGCGTCCACTTCGACGGCGGCACGGGCGGCTGCGAGCGCATCGTCCGGGCGGCTCAGTGCCACCAGCATCTTGGACTTGAGGACCAGCGCGTCCACGTTGCGAGGCTGCTGCGCGAGCACCGCCTCGACGAACTTCATGCCTTCGTCCTTCTTGCCGGTGCGAAATGCGAGGCTGGCCAGCCGCAGGGTTGCAGGAGCAAAGCCCTCCTTGGTACCGGCGATGGACTCGAGTTCCGCCCTTCCCTGATCCATCCGGCCGCGGAGCACATAGAAGTCCGCGAGCACCAGTCGCTCGCCGGTGGCTTTCGAGAGGTCCGCCGTTGCCTTCAACAGCGGCTCGGCCTCGTCGAACCGGCGCGACGAGATGTACAGCGTAGCCAGCGCCTTGGGCGCCACGACCGACTTCGGGTCGAGCCGAATGACTTCCTTCAGCTCCTGCTCGGCCTCCGGCATGCGCCCGGTCGACCACAACAGGTTGGCCAGACTGAGGTGCGCGGACACCGAGTCGGGATGCGCCGCGATCGCCTGGCGGAACGTTGATTCAGCCGCAGCCGCGTCGCCTTTCGACGCCTGGAACAGCCCCAGGTTCTCGTAGACCAGCGTGCTGCTGGTTTCGAGGCCTTTGGCTTCCTCCACTTGCGCAATCGCCGCATCGAGGTCCTTCAGGCCCGCGAGAGCGTTCGCCAGCAGCAGGCGGGCCTCGACGTTCTTGGGATCCACCTCCAGCGCCGCGAGCGCTCGGGCCTGCGCTTCCGGGAACTGACGACCGACAAGCAGGTACTGACCAGCCTGCAGTTGAGCATCGACACTCTGGGGCAGCAAATCGGCTGCACGGACGGCCTCGCCGAGTGCATTGGCCGCCTCGCCGGCGGCCAGGTACTCGCCCGCGAGCTTGAACCGCGCCTCGCCGTAGTTGGGATCGAGCTGCACCGCGGCGCGCAATTCGATGATGGCCTCCGAATGGCGAGCCTGCTTGGCGTATTCGACGCCGCGGGTGAAGTGTTCAACCTTCTCCTTCTGCGGGTCTTTCGAGCAGCCGACCGCCAGCGCGGCGCTGACGAGAATGCCGCATACAAGAGCATCTACCTTCATGGCTACCTTCTTGACTGAAGCTGGGGACCCCCAGTGTCACCCAAGGTGCCCCGCGAATCAACGGCCTTACCCGCCCAGCCGCGTCGAAAGTGCACGGTGTGTACGACCCGTGCAGCATTCGCGTACAAACACGTTTCGGTCAGAGGCTTACGAAACCGTAATCCGGTGTGGGACGCTCCCGGGCCACGGCTTCCGTTCCTGGGAGGTGAACGTTCGGGAAAACCCATGACTGCGTGTGCGTTGCGGGCCAGCGCCGGCCCGTGATCTGAACAGCCCAGCAACATGGCACGCGTACTGATGCTCTTCACCAGCGATACAGCTCTGGCCTGCACATGCCGACACTCCTGGATAGACACATCGACGAGGTCAGCGACCGCCTGCTGCTGCTCGCTCCGCCGCAGCGACTCGTGCCGCAGGCGTTCAAGGATGTCGTCGCAGACGAAACCGAGTACGTCGCCCGTCTGGGCGAGGTGCAACGGCTGCGGGGCGAAATCTACTTCAGGGACGGTGCGGTACGCCGCGACGACCTGACGCGCGATGGCCTGCACCGGACACCCGAGGACGACGTGAGCTGGCACCTCCTGATGCTGGACGACGACGGCCAGGTGACCGCCGGCATGTGGTACATGGAGCACCCCAGGGCGATCTCCGCCGATCAACTGCGCGTCCGGCACTGTCCCGCGGGCATGCGCCGCGAGTCGCGCGACGCGTTCTGGCGCGCGGTGAACGACGAACTCCGGCAGGCCCGCAGGGGTGGGCTGGGGTACGCGGAGCTTGGCGGATGGTTTGTCGTCGAGCACTGCAGGCGTTCGTGTGACGGCCTGCTCCTGGCGCTCGGCGCCTTCAGCCTCGGGCGCATGCTGGGTGGCGCGCTGGGTCTCACCACAGCGACCGTCCGGCATTCGTCGTCGACCATTCTTCGGAAGATCGGAGGCGAGCCGCTCAAGGGGGCCGGTCAGGTAATCGGACCCTACTTCGACCCGCAGTACCAATGCGAGATGGAGCTGATCCGATTCGACTCCAGGCGCCCCGACGCTCGATTCGCCGGGTCGATCGAACGGCTGAAGGACCGGCTCGCCACGGTTCACATCGTGGAGTGCGGCGATCGACTGTCGCTCTCCCAGGACGACTCGGCGCGCGCTCCCGTGCGTGTCATTGCCGCGTAGGCGGCCAGCATCGGACGACCAGCGGGCGGGGAGACTTTCTTGAGCACGTCATCGTTGCACGGGGCATTGGCAGCCTGGATGCGCGAGTTGGGCGCGGACTGCGTCAGCGTCGAGACGCCCTGCCTCGATGCGGCCTCCAGGACGACGTTCGCCAATCCCGCCCGCGTGCTCGCGATCCTGCGCCCGCGATGCCGCGAGGATGTCCAGATCGCCGTACGGATCGCGAGCCAGTTCGGCGTCGCGCTCTACCCGTTCTCGAGCGGACGCAACTGGGGATACGGGTCGCGCGCCCCTGTCGAGGACGGCGTCCTGCTGGACCTCGGCGCGATGAACCGCATCCTCGACTTCGACGAGGCCCTGGGATACGTCACCGTCGAGCCCGGAGTCACGCAACGACAACTGTCCGACTTTCTGCGGCAGCGAGGCTCGCGGCTCTGGATGGACGCCACCGGGGCGAGCGTCGAGTGCAGCGTCGTCGGCAACACGCTCGAACGTGGGTTCGGCCACACGCCGCTGGGCGACCACGCCGCGAATGTCTGTGGGCTCGAGGTGGTCCTTCCGACTGGCGAGTGCGTTGAGACGGGCTTCAGCCGGTTCGAGTCCTCGAAGGTCGGCTCCCTGAGCCGGTGGGGACTCGGGCCGTCGCTGGACGGTCTGTTCGCGCAGTCCAATCTGGGCGTCGTGACGCGCATGTCGGTGTGGCTCATGCCTGCGCCCGAACACTTCGAGGCGTTCTTCTTCATGTGCCCGGACGACGAGTCGCTGGCAGCCGTCGTCGACGCGCTGCGGCCGCTGCGGATGGACGGGACGTTGCGCAGCACGATCCACATCGGCAACGACTACAAGGTGGCCACCGCCACCACCCGGTTTCCCTTCGACTCGGCCGGCCAGCGCGGGTTCGTAGATCGAGATGCGATGCGCGCGCTCCGTCAACGCCTGCAGGTGGGCGCCTGGAATGGCTCCGGTGCGCTGTACGGCAGCAAGGGACAGGTGAAGGAGGCCAGGCGTCGAGTGAAGCGCGCGCTGGCGGGCAAGGTTTCGCGCCTGCAGTTCGTGAACGATCGCCTGATCGGCCTGATGCGGCGGTTCTCCGGGCCGTTCCGCGTGCTGACCGGATGGGACATCACGCGGACGCTGTCGTTGCTGGAGCCGGTCTACAACCTGATGAAGGGCGTCCCGACCGACACGATGCTCGCCAGCACGTACTGGCGCAAGCGCGACCTGCCGCAGGGCTCCCTCGACCCCGACCGCGATGGGTGCGGCCTGCTCTGGTGCAGTCCCGTGCTTCCGAGCGTCGGCAGAGACGTGCGTGCGGTCGCCGATATGGCAGCGACCGTGGTCCTCGCCCATGGCTTCGAACCCCAGATGTCGCTGTCGCTGGCGACGGAGCGCAGCGCGGTCTGTGTCACGACCATCACGTACGATCGTACGGTGCCGGGAGAAGACGAACGCGCCCGGCGCTGTTACGACGAACTGATGTCGCGCCTGCTGGAGGCCGGGTATCCGCCCTATCGGGTGAACCTGCGCTCCATGCACATCGCGTCCACGCCAGGCGCGTACGACGACCTGCTCGGCCGCATCAAGCACGCCGTGGATCCTGCCGGCATACTGGCGCCGGGCCGCTACGTGCCGGCCGCCCCCGGCGTTCGAGCCGAACGCCACGACGTGCACGGGGGTGTGCCGACCTTACTCCCATGAGCCGGCTGACTCACGACTACTCGTCGGGCGAACTCCGCACGCTCGATTCACGCGCGCACGAACTGGTGCGGGACCTGCACCGTGCGAAGCCTGTCGTCTACTGGACCGATCTGCTGGTGAGCGGCACGGTGGGATGGACGGCTTTCGCCGCGAGCGTCACGGCGCCGGCCCTGTCGGTGTCCTGGCTCGGTGTGACGGTGATTGCGGTCGTCGCACTCTACCGCTGCCTGTGTTTCACCCACGAGATCACCCACCTGCGTCGCGGCATGGTGCCGGGTTTCGAGACGGTGTGGAACCTGGGCGTGGGCATTCCGCTTCTGCTGCCGACCTTCGCCTATGTCGGCGTCCATCAGGTGCATCATGCACCCTCCACCTATGGAACGCCCGAGGATCCCGAATACCTGCCGTTCGCACGGTCCCGGGCGCTGCTCTGGGGCTTTGCGGTCCAGGCCGCGCTCGTCTTTCCCCTCCTGCTGTTGTTGCGCTTTCTCGTGCTCGCGCCCATCGGGCTGTTGATTCCCCGGTTCCACCGGTGGCTCGAAGCGCACGCCTCTTCGTTCTCAATGAATCCCCGTTACAGGCGGCACCTGAGCGATCTGGAGCGCGCACGCATGCGGCGCTGGGAGCTGACGGTTCTCGCGCTTTGGGGGTGCGGCCAGGCGGGAGGCCTCGTGACGACCGCGCTGCTCGTGCAGTGGCTGGTCGTCGTCATCGCGATCAGCTTCCTGAACACCCTGCGTGTGCTTGGCGCGCACGAGTACGACTCGGACGGCCAGATCCTGTCGCGTCACGAGCAACTGGCGGACTCGATCGACACGCCCGGCGGTCCATGGACGGAGCTCTGGGCGCCCGTTGGGCTGCGCTACCATGCCCTGCATCACTACTTCCCCGGCATCCCCTACCACAGTCTGGGAGAAGCCTATCGGCGGATTGCCGGGGATGAGGCGTGCCACCGACCCTACCGCGAGCAGACGCGCCGCGGCCTGTGGCAGGCACTCGCCGCGCTCCACCGTCGCGCCGGCATGGCCTCGGCAGCAGTCCGGCATTCGCTTGGACGGTGGGCATGACGCACTACGGCATCGTGTGCCCGCCGGTGTCCGGCCACGTGAATCCGATGGCGGCACTCGGTCGTGAGCTGGTCGCACGTGGGCACCGCGTCACCTGTTTCCAACTCCCGGATCTGGCTGGGAAGGTGACGAGCGAGGGACTCGCGTTTTGCGAGGTGGGAGCCCGCGTCCTGCCGGCCGGATCCCTGGCCGGGTGGCTGGCCGGGATCGGCGCCCGGCAGGGAATCTCCGCGCTGCGGCACACGATTCGGGCAGTCGCCACCATGACTGGCTCCCTGTGTGAGGACCTGCCGGTGGCTGTGCGGGAGCGCGGGGTCGAGTGCCTGATCGTGGACCAGATGGAGCCGGCCGGCGGCGCCGTCGCCGAGCACCTGGGTATCCCGTTCGTGACGGTCTGCAACGCGCTCCCCATCAACCGCAGCCGCGCCGTACCACCGCCGTTTTCGGACTGGGCCTACAGCAACTCGCGATGGGCGTCCATGCGCAACGCCTTCGGCTACGGCCTCTCGGCCTGGGCGACCTCGCCAATCCAGCGGACCGTGGCGGACTACCGGAAGCGCTGGCGGCTGCCTGCGCTGAAGTCACCCGACGACTCGTTTTCGCCGCTCGCGCAGATCTGCCAGATGCCCGCGGCCCTGGACTACCCCCGGGAGGACCTGCCGCAGACCTTCTCCTACGTCGGACCCTTGAGGCGACCTGACGCGCCAATCGCGTTTCCGTGGGAGCGGCTGGACGGGCGGCCGCTGATCTACGCATCCCTTGGAACCCTCCAGAACGGCCGGTTGGCGCTGTTCCAGCAGTTCGCGACGGCCTGCGAAGCCCTGGACGTCCAGTTGGTCATCAGCCACGCGGGCGGACTGAGCCCCGACCAGATCGCAACGCTGCGGGGCAACCCCCTGGTGGTGCCCTACGCGCCCCAGCAGCAGTTGCTGAGCCGGGCCTCGCTGGCGCTCACCCATGCGGGTCTGAACACCGTCCTGGATGCGGCCTCGCAAGGGGTGCCGGTCGTCGCCGTGCCGATCACGTACGAGCAGCCAGCGATTGCGCGGCGCGTGACGTGGGCCGGGGCTGGCCGCGCGGTTGCCCTTCGCCACTGCGAGCCGACACTCCTGCGAAGGACGATTACGGATGTACTCGCCGGCGAGGACGTTCGGGAGGGGGCCCGGCGGCTGGCGTCGTCGATCGCAGCGGCCGGCGGGGTGGCCCGGGCCGCGGAATTGATCGAAGCCGTGGCGGCATAATCTATCGGGCGGTCAACACTCGGCCTTTAGTGCCGTCCCACGCTGACTTCTCGCAGACACCCCGCAAATCCAGGACACGGCGCGCTCCAGCAAACCACTGAAACAAAAGCCCTTATTCGTTGCAGCCAGACACGGCAAGACCCCGGCACGACGCCTGCATTCCTCCCACGCGAGTCGTTAGGACTGCGGCGACTCGGTCCACGCACTTTCGAAGGGAGTTTGCACATCATGAAGCGCACGTTTGCTGCAGCCGCATTGGCGGTGCTGGGATTGGCCATCCCCGCATCAGCGGCACCGATCACCGGTACGTTGAACATCGCGGGAAGCGCATGGGTCAACGCCACCACCATCAACTTCCAGCCGCCCGGCCCGAACGGCGGCTGCCTTGACACCGATCCCTGCGCCGGCACGTGGGGCGGCTACGGTGTCTTCCAGACCCAGCTGCCTGGGACCGGATACTTCTCGAACATCGTGGCCTCGTTCCCGAACCCGGCGTACATCGGCTACTCGCGCGATGTCGCTGTCCTCGGCGGCGGCGCCGCGCCGGCACCGGCAGCCGCGACCTTCGGTGCGCCGACGTTCGTCGGCGGGTTCCTCACCGGCTTCAACGCTCCGGGCTACTCGAACCTGTTCTTCGACCTGACGTTCGTGCCGCTGTCGGGCTTCGCCGGGTGCACCATCCTGAGCAACTCCGAGTGCGGCCTGGGCGCCTTCACGCTGACGCCGACGGCCACCGGCACGTCAATCTTCTTCGACGTGTTCGGCTACATGGAAGACAGCAGCATCGCCGACTCGCGCAACTACTACGTCGGCCGCTACACCACGCAGGTCCAGCAGTCGATCGCCCAGATCGTGCAGACCATCGACGGGGGCGGCGCCATCTCGGGCTCCTACTCCGCGAACTACAACCCGGTGATCCCGGAACCGGCCACGCTGATGCTGTTCGGCACCGGTTCGATGATCCTGGCTGCCCGCCAGCGTCGTCGCGCCAAGAAGCAGCAGCAGTAAGACCCGCGAAAGCAGTCACAGACTCGCCTTCGAACGCAGGCGGCTGGCACCCCGACGGGGCCAGCCGCTTTGCGTTTACGGCGAGGGCGCCTGCTTCTCACCTGCCAGAACCGGCCACCCCAACAGGTAGGTCGTGGGCATCCGCCCCAATGGCCCGCTCGTCTCGAACTGGCCTGACTCGAAGCGATAACGTTCCGCCCCCTCCAGCCCCTCCGCCAGGTCGCGCAGTTCCCCCGGCGAGTACGATCGCAGGACCGACACCAGGCCGTCCCACGCAAACGCAAGCGGCGCCACCGGCAGCAGGTATGTGAGCAGCACACGCGTCGGCGTGAGCCTGCCGACGCGGTGCGTGTGCGTCAGGCTGCGCACCAGAGAGCCAAACGACAGCAGGAACGCCATCCGTGCGGAGCGCTCCAGCGGCTCGAAGATGGCAATTGGCGCGCCTTTCGACACGGCGTCCTGCAGAACCTGCCTCGCCAGTGTCGGACGGAAGTGGTGGTACGCGGTGAACATCGTCCGCACGCCCCGCAGCGCCTCAGGAACGTCAGTCGCACTCGTCGGTGCGAGACGGCCGACGATGCGGCCCGCGGTCCGGGACTCGATGTCCTGAAACGCCGTGCGGTTCGGGTAGATGTCCGTCAGGAGCACCTCTGACGTCAGCCCCTCCCTCTGTTCCAAAGCCTGGACGATGTCCTGAATGGGTCCGCCACCGCCCGAACAGAGGTCCACAATGCGTCGCTCGCCTGTCAGCCGCAGGAGCCCGGCGAGCCGCGCCGCGATGCCGGCGTTGACCTCCCGGCGCATCGGCTCAGTGGAGGTGTACCGCAGATGATCGGTGATGAAGTCCCGAATCGCGGCGGGAAGCCACGGCTGATCTTCCCATTCGAAGAGATGCAGCCTCGGCATCATCGCTGGCCGTCGCCCCCAGCTGACTCGAGTTCCGTCCTGACCGCGGACAGAAATCGGGCGGCGGCCCTTGCGTCCCACACGGCGTGATCCGCTGACAGCGTCAGCAGCATCACGGGACGAACGGCCGGCTGCCCGGCCACGGCAATGACGCGATCGCGAACCAGGCCGCCAACCAGCACGCCCGACCCACTGAAGACGGCTGAGAACGCCCAGTCGGTCGGAACGGTGGAGACCTGAAGGGAGCCAACGCCTTTCTGGCGGAAACGCGGGTTGCGGAAGAGTGCGCGCAGGAGAGCGCGGCGCATCCATCCGAACGGCAGCACCCAACCCCAGGACCGCAGCACACGAAGCATGCGGGCGTCCGCCTGCCTCGCCTCGGGCGCACCGGTCGTTGTCACAGCGGCAATTTCGGGAATCGACTTGGTGTCGGCGCCCTCGACCACGAGCACGGGCGCGACGATCGTCTCGCCGGACACCGACAGGCCGATATCGACCCGGGACGGACGGTGCCGTCGGACACCCGCGACGATCTGGTGGAGTGCCGGGTTGGCGGCGAGCGCACGCCCAGCCGCTCGGATCAGCAGGTGTGTCGCCGTCGCCTGAACTCCGCTGCGCCGATGTTCCGTGAGCAGGGCCGTGGCATTCGTCATGTCCACGGCGACCTGGTAGACGGAATATGCGGGGCGCAGGACGGCCATCCCGTCCCCGAGCCAGCGCTCTGCGAAGTCCAGCGACTCCACCGTAGGGTTCACACGGCCTGCGGGAGGACGAGCCGCGTGCTCAGTCCCTGGTAGTCGATCTTGTCGGTGGACGTGCGCGGGAGCGCATCGAGCCGATGCACATCGTCCGGACTCATGTACACCGGCAGGTATCTCGCGCAGTGTTGTTTCAGTTCGATTGGCCCGGGCACCGCCGTGCCTGCCACGAACGCCACGATGCGAACCCCGGCGTCTGCATCCTCCCGCGCGATGACCGCGGCCTCGCGAACATCCGGGTGCGTCAGGAGCGCACGTTCGATTTCACCCAGTTCGATCCGGTATCCGCGGCGCTTGACCATCCGGTCCCTGCGACCCAGATAGATGAAGCCTTCGCCCGGTGTCCATCGCACCAGGTCACCCGTGTTGTACCAGCGCCGCCCGTCCCGTTCGATAAAGGCGCGGGCGTTCTCGGCCGGCCTGTTCCAGTACCCGGCGAACACCGAGGGCCCTGCCACGTACAGCAGTCCTTCCGCCCCAGGCGACACCTCGTGACCAGCGGCGTCGAGCACCAGCGTCAGGCAATGCGCGCACGCCGGACCGATCGGATAGGGGACGTCCCGGTCGGCAGGCACGGTTCCCGGGATCGCTGCGAACGTGCAGACGTTCGTCTCAGTGGGACCATACAGGTTGAAGTACCCAGGGTGCGGCCACAGCGACTGGACAGCCCGCAGATGCTTCACGGGAAACACCTCGCCCGCAAACAGGACCAGGCGCAGGCTCGAGCAGTCCTGTGTCTCCAGCCGCCCCAACTGCGCGAGCATCGTGAGAATCGATGGTGCCGAGTACCACACCGTCAGACGGTTCGACGCAATGAATCGCGCGAGTTCGCGGGGGCTCCTGGCGAGAGCCTCTCCGATGAGGAACACAGACGCCCCGTGCTTGATGGGCACGAAGAGATCGAGCACCGACAGGTCGAAGTGCAGTGGAGCGTGGCTGCTGAATCGGTCCCGCGACGTCGGCTCGAATGTGTCGGAGCACCAGTCCACGAAGCTCGTGGCATTGAGGTGCGACAGCATCACCCCCTTGGGCACGCCGGTGGACCCGGAGGTGTAGAGGATGTAGGCCAGGTCGTCAATCGACCGGTCGTCCACCGTTGGAGCGGAGCGGCCCGAGGCGACCACCGCATCCAGGGTCAGCACCTGCGGGGCGTGAGGAAGGCTCGATTCGGCACCGGCACCTCGTGGGCCTGCTTCATCGAGCAGGATGACGAGGCGCGAGGTGTCCGGCACGAATGACAATGTGCCGGCGGTGGCCACGACCGCCTGCACTCCGCAATCCGCCATGATGCGACGCGCACGTTCGACCGGCGCAGCACTGTCGACCGGGACGTAGGCTGCACCCGCCTTGAGAATGCCGAAGAGCGCCATCACGGCCCGGGTGGTCTTCGGGGCGGCCAGGCCCACCCTGTCGCCGCGTCCGATGCCGCAGTCGCGGAGAGCGGCGGCGACCGCGCTCGCCCCCCGGTCGAGCGCGCCGTACGTCAGCGACGCCCCGCCAGAATCGACGATGGCCAGTGACTCTGGTGCCGCTGCCGCAGACCTCTCCAGGTAGTCGGTCAGAAAGTGAGCGGTCATGCTGTTTGCCTTGATCCCGGAACGGCGGGCGCGCGCCTGGCATCGACGGCTGCCGCC
The DNA here is from genome assembly GCA_964386715.1 of uncultured Bifidobacterium sp. Classification (GTDB taxonomy): domain Bacteria; phylum Acidobacteriota; class Vicinamibacteria; order Vicinamibacterales; family CAVVIG01; genus CAVVIG01. The sequence continues at coordinate 279,332 of CAYLTD010000003.1, read as the reverse complement.
ATCTGAGCGATGGAGTCGAACCGCTCAACGGCGGTGTCGTCTGCGCCGAGTTCAACGTCGAACTCGTGTTCGAGGAACGCCACGAGCGTCATGAGCCCGAGGGAGTCCACGATGCCGCTGCTGACCAGCGGTGTGCCTGCCCGGAGGTGCTCGGGTGCTTCACCCGCCAGGATGGTGGTCAGCAGATGCCTGCGGATGATGTCTTCGGTGTTTGTCATGACTGCCTTTCGTCGAGTCGGACACTTCTGCTGTCCTTCTGATGATCGGTCGTACGAAACGGTCCCTTTACACCGTCACCGGGAGAACGCGGCCATGTTCACCTGCATTTGTTCCCTCTGACCGTCCGATAACTCACATGAGGGGACATCACCTCTCGGGAGCCCATACGATGCCACGCCGAATCCTGCTCCTCTTTCCCCAGCTCAACAACCTGGTGTTCTTCGGCGTGTTCGAACCGCTGGTACTCGAAATCTTCTCGGCGATCGCCAAGGAAGAGGGATGTGAGACCGAGCTGATCGACTTACGGCTCGAACCGGACGGATGTGAACGGCTGGCGGCGGCGGGCTACCAGCCCGACCTGGTCGCGGTGACGACACACGGTTTCCCGGAAGTGCCGATCGTCAATGGCATCGTAAACCGGTGCAGGCGCCTCTGGCCAGCGGCTGCGGTGGTGATCGGCGGCGGCCAGGCCACCGTGTCGCCGGAGCTGTTCGATCTGCCCGCGATCGACCTCATCGTGCGCGGCCCCGGTGAACGACTGTGGCGGGATATCTGTCGGACTGGAGTCGAACGCGGCCCCTGCCGCATCGTGTCCGACCCGCACCCGCCGAAGGTGTACAGCTATCCGCTGCCGGATCGTGCGATCACACGCAAGTACCGACACCGGTACGTGACGAACATCCCTCACCACGCCGGCGGCCGGTTCGGTGTGAATGGCCGGACCGCGTTCACGCTGCTCACGCAGGGTTGCCCGTTCCGATGCAGCTTCTGCGTGATCTGGCGCGCCAATCTGGGCATGTTCCGGAAGCGTCCGATACCCGAGATTGTGGCCGAGTTCCAGGATATCGAAGAGGACTTCGTCTACCTGGGAGACGACAACACGTTCGCGGACCCACGTTACGCGGACACACTCGCCGACGCGCTGCTCGCGTCCGGGGTGCGCAAGGAGATCTCGAGCTACTGCCGAGCAGACCACATCTGCGATCACCCGGACCTGATGCGCAAGTGGCATCGCGTCGGCCTGCGCTACCTCGTCATCGGGATAGAGGCCGTCTCGTCCGACACGCTGCAGCGCTTCAACAAGAAGACCGAGGCCGACCAGAACACCCGGGCGCTGGCCATCCTGCGCGAGATCGGCATTCACCCTATTCCGCACATGATCGTCTCGCCCGACATGCGGGAAGAGGACTTTGCGGCCATCTCCGAGTACATCGAGGACAACCGCTTCGAGTACCCGGTGGTCATCCCGCTCACGCCCCTGCCCGGCACTGACGACTACGAGCGGTACGACGGGGAGGGCCGTCTCCTCTCGAGAGATCTGCGTTTCTATACCTTCATGTACAACGTCGTGCGTCCGCGGCACATGTCGCCGCAAGCGTTCGACGGCTTGTACGACCGGCTGGTCCTCAGGATGTGGGGATGGCAACGCTATCTCAGCGGCCGCTGCGGCGACACGTCCTTTCTGGCGTTCATGAAGTGGTGGCTGTTCGTCCGGGTCCTGCTGCTGCAGCTGCGCTGGAAGCGCAGGGCGCTGTACGACGAGGCCAGGCGCGATCCCAGCGCGGTGGCTGCGAACCGTCGACGGCAGGCGTCCTTCGCCGTGAGCCCTGGCGTGGTGCCCGGCCCTTCCCGTGCCGATACATGACGTCGATGATCACGCTGGAGCATGTAAGCAAGACGTTCCCCGATCAGCAGGGCGTCAGCGCCCTCGCCGACATCACGCTTTCAATCGAACGCGGCGAGACGGTGTCCATGGTCGGACCGTCCGGCTCGGGCAAGTCGACACTGCTGAACCTGATCGGCGGCCTCGACCGACCCTCGTCCGGTCGGGTCGTCGTCGACGGCCGGGTGGTATCGGACTGCTCCGATCACGAGTTGACCATTCATCGCCGCGACACGATCGGGTTCGTGTTCCAGTCCTTCCATCTGCTGCCCTCGCTGTCGTGCCTCGAGAACGTGGCGCTGCCGCTGCATCTCCGCGGCTGGTCGCGGCGTCGGGCGACGGCGCGGGCGCGCGACCTGCTCGACCTGGTGCGGCTCGGCGCACGGACAGCCCACGTGCCCGAAAAGCTGTCTGGCGGCGAACGGCAGCGCGTCGCCATCGCACGGGCACTGGCCGGAAACCCACCCCTGCTGCTCGCCGACGAACCGACGGGCAACCTCGACTCGGCAACGGGCAGCGAAATCCTGCAGCTGATGCACGACCTGCACGAACGGATCGGCACCACGATCCTCCTCGTCACGCATGACATGACGGTTGCCCGGACATGCGCGCGGCTTCTCACGCTCCGCGATGGACGGCTGGCGTCGGACGAGCGGCTCGCCACGGCGGCCGCATAGCAACCGTGGGCGTTCTCCACCTTCTCCGACTGGTCACGTGGCCGTATCTGCGCCGTCACAGTGCGCGAACGCTGCTCACGGCCCTGGGTGTCGCCCTGGGCGTGACGGTGTTCGTGGCAGTGCACTCGGCGAACGACGCGGTCCTCGCCTCGCTGACACGAACGATCGATCGCATCGCCGGTCGCGCGTCGCTGCAGGTGACCGCCGGAGACGCAGGGTTTCCCGAGGAGGTTCTCGAGCGGGTCCAGGCGGTCGACGCCGTCAACGTGGCCGTCCCGGCAATCGAAGCCGTCGTCGCGTCGCCCTTTGCGGGTCAGGGACCGCTCCTGGTCCTGGGCGTCGACATGACCGGCGACCGCTCGCTCCGCGACTACGACGTCGAGGCGGACGACGCGGTGGAGATCGACGATCCGCTGGTCTTTCTGGCACAGCCGGACTCGCTCATGGTGTCCCGCGAATACGCCGTTCGGAACGGCATCAGGGTGGGCACGGCGCTCCAGCTCTCCACGGCACTTGGCCTGCGGCAGTTCATCGTGCGGGGTCTGATGCGCACGTCGGACCTGGCCAGCGCCTTCGACGGCAACATCGCCGTGATGGACATCTACGCAGCCCAGCGCATGTTCGGTCGCGGTCGGACGTTCGATCGGATCGATGTGTCACTGGATGCCGGCGTCATGGTCGCCGATGGTCAGGCTGCTCTCACGCGCGCACTCGGCGAAGCGTTCGAGGTCCGTACGCCTGCAGGGCGCGGCCAGCAGTTCGAGTCCATGCTCGCGGGCTACACGACCATGATGACCGTGGCCAGCGGCTTCGCGCTGTTCATCGGGCTCTTCATGATCTACAACGCCTTCACCCTGGCCGTCGCGGAACGGCGGCGGGAGATCGGCGTGCTGCGAGCACTGGGTGCATCGAGCATGCAGGTGCAAGCGCTTTTTCTCGCTGAAGGCGCCCTGCTCGGAGCAGCTGGTTCCGCGATGGGCGCTGCAAGTGGTGTGGGCATTGCCCGGGCCACGGCGGCCTGGCTCGCGGGCGTCGTCGCAAACGTGTACGGCATCGCGCCGGCGAGCGAAAGCCTGACCCCGCAACCGGCGACCATTGGTGCCGCGCTGGCGCTGGGGACCGCAACCAGCCTCCTCGCTGCACTGATCCCTGCCCGCTCGGCGGGCCTGGTGCGCACGGTGGACGTTCTGCGGGGCAATGCGTCCTACCAGCGCCTGCCCTCCACCGAGCGACGGGTTCGTGCATCGGCAGGGGCGGCGGCGGCGCTGCTTGGAGCGGTGCTCACCATCGCGCCGCCAACGCGCGGCGCGTTCTACCTCGGCTACACGTCGGTCCTTGCCGCCGCCGTTCTCCTGGGCCCGTTCTGCATCGTCGCCCTGTCGAGGGCGGCACGTGGACTCCTCGGCGCGGTGCGACCCGTCGAAGGGACCCTCGCGGCCGACAGCCTCATCCAGTCGCCCCGCCGCACGAGTGGCAGCGTCGTTCCGCTGATGCTGTCGGTCGCCCTCGTCGTCTCCTTCTCAGGTATGAGCCGTTCCAGCTACCGGTCCATCATGTCCTGGGTCGACACGACCCTCGACCCAGACCTGTTCGTGCTGCCGACGCAGAGCCTGGACGTGCAGTCCACGCGATTTCCCGGTCGCATGGCCGGGGAACTCGCCGCGATCGACGGCGTCGTTCGGGTCCAGCCAGTCCGCAATGTCCGTGTACGGTTCAGGGACTCGGGTGCCATGCTCGTCGCCATCGATGCGGCGAGCGCGGCCGAGACCGCGCACTTGCCACCAATCGAAGGCGACGAGACCTCGATGTATCGCCAGACGGCGCGTGGCGAGGGCGTCCTCGTGGCCGACGCGCTCGCGCAGATGCACGACCTGCACGTCGGCGATCTCGTCGAAGTGCCGGCTCCATTCGGCACGCTGCGACTACCCGTGGTGGGCGTCGTGACCGACTACTCAGACCAACAGGGCTCCGTGATCGTCGACGTCTCCACGTTCGCGACGTATTGGCACGACGACACCGTCAACATGTTCCGCGTTTACGTGGCCGACCGCTCGTCGATCCCTGACGTTCGGCGGTCGATTCTGGACCGGTACTCCGCCGAGCGACAGGTGTTCGCCCTCACCAACGGGCAGGTGCGGGCATATGTCTCCGGACTGGCCGGCCAGTGGTTCCGCCTCACCTCTGCGCAGGTGTGGATTGCCGTCATTGTGGCGATGCTCGGGATCCTCAACACCTTGACGGTGTCGATTGCCGACCGACAGAAGGACTTCTCTGTACTGCGAGCGCTCGGGGCAGGTCGGGGACAGGTGATGACGGCGGTGTGGCTGGAAGCGATGACGATCGCAGCGATCGGGCTTGTGCTGGGAGTCCTGCTGGGTGCGGTCAATCTGCGCCTCGTGCTCGATATGGTCCGACACGACGTCGCCGGCCTCAGGCTCGACTATGCACTGCCCTGGGCTGCCCTGCCGATGCTCACCGCCGCGATTCTCGGCTCGGCTCTGCTCGCGGCGGTGTTGCCAATCAGGCTCGCGCTCGGGCGTGCGGTAACCACCAGCCTGGCGCAGGACTAGGGAAGACGCGACATGGTGCCGACAATCACCTCAGGAGTTCACGACATGTCTGCACGGCCAACGCGATCGCTCTCGGCGGCGAGTGTGGTCCTCTGGTCCGCTATCCTCGCCTGCTCGCAGGCCGCCACGGCGGCCGACAACTCAGCGCGGACCATCATGGAAGAGGCGCAGCGGCGGACCGAGTCCGAATCGGAGCGCTACGAGGGGATCCTGCGTTCGACGGAGAAGTCCGGCAAGACCAGCGAGAAGCGCTGGACGTACGAGCGGCTCGGCTCCCATGGGGGCGCCAAGTCGGTCATTCGTTTCATCGCTCCGGCGGAGGTGAAAGGGGTTGCGCTTCTGGTCGTCAACCATGTGGATCGCGCCTCGGATCAGTGGATGTGGACACCAGCGCTCGAGCGCGATCGCAGGATTGCCACGCAGGATCGTGGCACCCGGTTCTTCGGCACGGACTTCAGCTTCGAGGACCTGGAAGAGCGCGACGTGGACCAGTTCACCTACGAGCTCCTCGACGATGATGTCGTGGCCGGCGCGCCGTGCTGGAGAATCGAGGCGACCCCCCGGAACACCAAGGCGTCACAGTACACGCGCTCCATCTTCTGGATACGCAAGGACCACCACCTCACGGCCCGTATCGAGTCGTATGTCAAGGAGTCGTTGGTCCGACGACTCGACTACGAGGATGTGCGGCAGATCCAGGGCATCTGGACGGCCCTTCGACTGAGCATGACGGACGTGAAACGGGGGAGCACCACGGTGCTCAGTCTGACGAAGGTCGAGTACAACGTCCCGCTCGCCGAGGATCGGTTTTCGCTGCAGGCCCTCCGTCAATGAAGACCGTTATCCTCGTGTGGGTCCTGGTCGTCGCGGCACTCTGCCCGACCGTGTCCGCCCAGTCGCAACCGACTTCCGGAAGGCGCGCTGCCACAGGCGGCGGGCCGGCAGCCGGGAGCGGTCGGCTGGCCGTCGATACGCCGGCGTGGGCAGCTGACGATCGCGACCGCCGCATCGCCGTTCTTCTGCCGGCCGGGACTGTCGTCCAGATCGTCCAGGCGTCTCGCCTCTGGTATTCCTTCGTCTACCGCGACCCGAAGCGCGGCGTCCTCCGCGGTGAAGCCTGGTGGAAGGACCTGCGCGCAGGCGGTGAAGAAACCGAAACGGACCGCGTCGGCCGCCCCTCGGTGTGGCAGCGGGGCACCATCGAAGCGCGTGTCTTCGGGTTTCCGCAGGCGACCGCGACCGACACCGAGCGTGTCTTCGCCGACACGCTGTACCGGCAGGAGGTCTTCTTTCGGCCGTCGGCGCACGTTCGCTTCGACACCGGCTTCGATGTGCGTGCGAACTCGAACAGCCAGGTCGGCAACAGCTCGGTGGTCGACGCCCTCCTCGATCGGTCGCGTCTGCGGCCGCCACTGGCGCTGCGCCGCCTGTCCATGAGCGTGTCGGGTGGACCGTTGACCCTCGACATCGGAAAGCAGTTCGTTCGCTGGGGTCGTACTGACATCCTGAGCCCGACGGATAGGCTTGCCCCTCGGGATTACGTGAACGTGATCGACAGCGAGTTCCTGCCGATCACGGCCGCACGAGGAGTCGCGCGGTTCGGCGGCGAGTCTGTCGAGGGCGTGTGGGTTCCCGTCTTCACGCCGAGCCGCCTGCCCCTGCTCGGGCAGCGTTGGACGGTGCCACCCGCCGGCCTGGAGAACTTCGGGCTGGTGGACGCCGGGGCCAGCTACCCCACGACACCCCAATGGGGAGTTCGGTGGACGCACTCTGGCCGCTTCGACGTCGGTGTATCGATGTTCAACGGGTTCAACCATCTTCCGAACCTGACTCCGTCGGTCGACATCGCCGGCAAACAGGTGTCGGTGGGCCGCGCGTTCACGCCCGTTCGCACCTACGGGACCGAGTTGGCCTTGCCGACAGCGGTCGTCACCGTCAAGGGCGAAGCGGCGTACTTCGAATCGTCCTCTCCGGATGCCGACCAGTTCGTGTTGTACGTTCTCGAGTTCGAGAGGCAGATCGGCGAATGGACGCTTGATGCGGGGTATGCGGGTGAAGTGGTGACCGATGCGCGTTCATCGACCGGAGTCGGCCCTGAGCGAGGGTTTGCCCGGTCCGTGATCGGCCGCGCGGCCTATACGGTAAACCCCAGAAAGACTCTTGCGATCGAAGGGGCGGTTCGCCAGGGCGGTGATGGCTTTTACACGCGCGCTGAGTTCTCGCAGACTTTCGGAAGCCATGCCAGAGCAACGATTGCGGCGGTAGGCATCGGCGGCAAGCCCGCCGACACGATCGGGCAGTTCCGGCGCAACTCGAACGTCAGCGTCTCGCTGCGCCTCAACTTCTGACACCCCGCTTTCGCAGGTCGTCGGCAGTTTGCGACGGGCATCGACGAGCGCCGGATCGGCCGGGTGACGCGGCAGCCGGTGCTGTTCGCCACCGTCGCAGCGCCAGCCCCGCACGCCCGGCCTGTCACCGCAGCAGAATCTCGGCCGACTTCGGCGCCAGGTCGATGCGCGATACGGGTGTCGTCTCGAGCAGGCGGCTCGCCGCGCCGGTTGCCGCGACGGGTCCGCCTCCGCGCAGTTCCACCCGCCGGGCGGTGGCGTCCAGGTCGATCTGGAGGTGCGCGGTGCCGGGGTTCACCAGGACGATCCCCTTCTGGAAGTCACGACGGTACACGCCGCGCCACGCCAGCGTATCGAGCGTGCCCACCGGCCTGACCGGTGCACCCAGCTCGAGGTCCCACTCCGGATACCACTCGAGCGCACCCGACGCGAAGTACGCGAGGTAGGTCCGCGCACCCTTCACCAGAAGGTAGCTGCCCAGCAGGTACTTCCGCTTCGCCACATCGTCGGGCGACTTCAGGGAGTTCTGCAGGATCACGATCCGATCGCGCGCGAGGGACATCGTCTGGTTCGCCGCCGACATCCAGTCGCCGGTGGCGAGGCCGGGATCCAGGAATCCCTCGCAGAACACACCGGCCGTGAGGCCGTAGTTGGTGTTGTCCCACGTCGTGGCCAGCGCGCCGACGTTCGGGATGAGCGGGATCCGCTCCCGTGCGAGCGCGCGATCGAGATCCGCTATCCACTCTTCCCACGCGGCAATCCAGGTGCGGTTGCCGAGTTCCGGGAAGCGCGTGAACCGCACGCCCGTGCCGAGCAGCCGGCGGTCGAGCGGCGATCGTGCCTCCCACTGCAGGAGCGGGGGGGACGCGGAGTCGAAGAACACCCCGTCGTAGTCGCCCGCCTCGACCTGCCGTACGAGCGAATCGCGCCAGTACGCGCGGAAGCCGGGGTCGGCGATGTTCATCAGGAACTTGCCGTCCTGGTTGCTGCGCACCCGCTGCTTCGCGGTGTTGTGCCAGAACCACGACTCGTGCCGCGTCACCTCGGGAAAGTCGTTGGACCAGGTGACGCCATCGACGACGTAGTTCACGTGCGGCGCCGATTGCCACATCGCAAGGCGGTAGTGCAGCACGAGGAAGGAGGGATTGATGGCACGCAGGGGCTGCGACAGCTGGAGGCTGATCTTCTGCGTGCCGACGTAGTGCGTGGCGGCGAAGCGCACCTGCGCGTCGGTCATGCCGCCTGGGAGCTGGTCGGTGAGCACCGCGATGCGGGCCGTCGTGTCGGGAAACGGGCGCCTCGGCCGCGCCGATGCGGGCTGCGCGGCGTGCACCAGCGGAAACATCGGGGCCAGCACGCTCGTCGCCGCCAGCACACCCGTCGCGGCGACGACGCCGAGCGCAACGAGCCGGCGCGTCACGGCGCGGCGGCCGCTGGCCGCGCCGGCGCAGGTGTCACCTGCAGCACGAACGGCTTGTAGGCCATCGTGCCCACCAGGTAGAACCGCCCTGCGGCGTCGTGGGTCGTCGAGCCGTACATCAACGCGGCATGCGGAAACGTCGGCGTCGAGCCGTACGGCAGCGGCGCGACGGTGGAACGGCCGCCGGATTCGCGCGTCACCCACTCGAACTCCGCAGACCCGTTGCTGCTGCCGTAGGTGGCGGCATACAGCACGCCCGCCGCATCCCGGAAGAGCGACGGCACGTAGCGCGACCCTCCGGGATGGAACCAGCCGAGATCGCTCACCGTGGACGCTCCCGAGACCGAGGGGATGATCTGGTACAACCGCCCCTTCCCTGTCGTGAAGTACGACGTGCCGTCCGCGCCCGGGCTCACCCCCACGATGCCGTGCGAGTCGTCGCGCGAACGTTCGAAGTACTGCCCGATCGGCATGGCGCCGAGTTCGTGGAGCGACGCGTCGAATTCGACGAGCGCCGCCGACAAGGTTCCTCCCGCCTCGGTGACGCGCGGCACGAACGCGTGGCCCCGCTCGTCCGCCACGAAGTTGCGGCTCACATGGCCGCCGGCAGAGCCGACAGGCACCGATTTCAGGCGGCGTGTCTGCGTGTCGAACTGGAAGAGCACGTGGTTGAAGTAACCGAGCGCGTACACGTAGCGACCGCCGACAGCCACCGCGATCAGGGCCTGCGGCGTCGCCGCGAGGTGCTCCCACACGCCGCTCCGGCCTCGGCGCCACAGGTGCCCGCCCCACTTCGGCAGCGTCGCCCCGTCCGGCGACTCGCCCGATTCGTCCATCGACGCGAAGTACTGGTATCGGTCCGCGGCTTCGACGATGCGCGAGTGGATCTTCATCTGGCGTTCACCGGGCCGGTACAGCCGCAGCCGTTTCAGCTCGGAGATGACATCGCCACGGTCGGTGATGGCCCCGCCGTCCGGGTCGAGTTCGTAGAGGTGCGCCGAGGCGGTGCCCTCGTCGTTGCTGGTGACGCCGAACCAGATGTGGCCGCGTGCGTCGTAGCCCGTCGCACCCCAGATGGCGTACGACCCCCAGAAGTCCGGCGGGGTGAACACGCGTACCTGGGGAGCCGAGGCGCGTGCCATGCGAGCCTGGGCCGTGAGCGCCGTCCCTCGGCCCGTGCTGCACAAAACCACGACGCCGAGCAGGCTGGCGACCGTTGACCGCGAGACGACGGCAGCGACGTGCATGAGATGTCCTTCGGCGCGCCGCGCCGTGCGGCCGCGGGCTACTGGGGTTTCGCGCCGGCGTTGAGCTTGTCGATGAGCGCGGTGGTGATGTCCATGCCCGGGGCGGCCCAGACGACGGACGAGTCCTGGTTCAGCACGAGGCGGATGTCCTGCCCCTTGGTCATCTCCACGATGGCGTCGCGCACGATCCGCTGCACCTCCGCCTGCGCCTCCCGCTGGAGCCGCTGGAGGTCGGCCTGCGCCTGCTGCTGGGTACGCTCGAAGTCCGCCCGCGCCTCCAGTTCCTGCTTCGCCAGCCGGCCGCGTGTGTCGGCGTCTGACGCCTGCGCCATCTGCACGCGGAGGCCGTCCACCGTCTGCTGCTTCGTACGGATTTCGTTGTTCTTCTGCTGCTGCAGGGTCTGAATGCGCCCCAGCTCCGTCCTCGCCGGTATGGCCTCGTTCAGGACCCGATTGGAGCTGACATACACCACACCCGGCACCCTGGTCGGCGGCTGCGTCTGGCCTTCCGCCTTGAACGCGACGAAGGCGAGGACGAGCGCGGCGGGAAGGGAGGCGAGGAACACGGTCTTCATGATCGGCAACTCCAGTGAAAGGCCCCGCGCGAATCAGTTCGTGAGGCCGAGCGTCTTGCGAAGCGCCTCGACGGCCGGATGTCCGTCCAGGCCCTTGTCGAGGGCGAGGGCTTTCTCGAGTTCGTCCTTGGCGGCCGCGGGGTTGCCGGTGGAGGCGAGGATCACGGCCGCGTGCAGCCGCACCTCGGCGCTGTTCGGCATCTGCCGCGCCGCGGTTGCGATGAGCGGCAGCGCTTCCGCGTCGTTGCCGAGCAGGTGCTGGACCCACGCCAGGGTATCGGTCGCGGCCCCGTTGTTCGGCTGCGACGTATAGGCACGCTTGGCGAAAGGCAGCGCCGCCGCAGGATCGTTCTTGCGCGTGGCCAGCGCGTACGCGAGGTTGTTCAGCGCAGTCCCGTCGTCCGGCTTCACCTCGATCACCTTGCGATACCGGGCAATCGCCCCGTCCCAGTTGCTGCTGCGCTCGTAGAGCGTAGCCAGCGCCAGCTGCGCGGGCACATGGGCTGGCGCGACGGCGGTGGCCCTCTCGTACAGCTCGCGTGCACCGGCGGCGTCTGCCTTCGAGAGCCGCACCTCGGCACGTGCCATCAGGGCCGCGGCATCCCTGGGCGCGCCGGAGGCAACGAGTGCCGCCAGCCGGCGCCCGCTCAGGAAGCCAGGCAGCTCGGTGCCGGGGTCGATCGGGGCGTCGAGATCGGTCTGGTCGATAGGTCGCGCACGGAACGGCGCGCAGAGCGGGTCGCCGATCACCACCGTCTGCCAGCTGAGAAGCGGCATCGAGAGGTAGAAAGCCTCGACCAGGTTGTACCCGGACAGGTACGCCGGAAACAGGATGTCGGGCCGGATGGTGGCGCTGAGATACGGCTCGGCGACGTGACCCGCGACCCCGGTGATGCCGTCGCGAATGAGATCTGCGGTGAGCGACTGGTGGGACCCGCGATACGGACGATCGTTCGTCGTCCACTCTGCTGGCGGCTCGGTGAACGTGCGACCGTCGGTGCTCACGAACTGCGCGCCGATGGCACCGGGTGCGAACGCGAGCTGCAGGTGGCGATCCTTGATCGCCGGATCGTTCGAGCCCCACGAGTAATACCCGAACACGTCGGCCGCGCCGCGCAGCACCTTGGCACTCGTGTCCAGCACCACGCGATCGCCCCAGCCGGGCATCCGGTTCAGGACCCCCGACGCCGTGACGAGCCACTTGTTCCCGATCGACTGCATCAGCTCGGATCGCCCGTCGAGCAGGATGGCGCCCTGCTTCGCGGGCGCGGAGCCGCGATCGATGAGGCCCTTCACGTCGGCCACCGAGTAGCCGTCGAGCCGCGCGACGAGGTAGATGTCGTACGCGCGACGCGTGAAGGGCTGCGCCGCGGTGAGCGGCTTGTCGCCGAGGAAGTAGGGATTGGGGACCGACCCGGTGAGGCGGAACGACTGTCCTGTGAACTTGCGGTAGAGCAGGGCCAGCTCGGAATCGACGCTCGCGACCGTGCCGTCCTGTCCACCCGTGCCGCTCACCCGCAGCGGCACGTCCTTGGTGAGCACGATGTAGAGGATGCGGTCCTGCGCCGAATGCGACACGAGCCACGCGGCGATCGGCCGCTCGATCAGCGCGTCGTAGTCGGCCCGGGAAATCTCGTCGGCAGCGGGCACGTCCACGCGGACGATCTGCTCGGTGCTGATGGCGCGCTTCTGCGCGTAGTAGTCCGCAATCTCGCGGGAGGCGGCGCTGCGGCTGTTGGTGACCAGCAGCACGTTGCGGCTCCACTGCGCATCCGCCGGCGCCGGCCCGGCAAGCACCGCACACAGGACGAGCGCCGCGGTGACAATCCAGGCGTGCGTGCGCTCCCCGGGCGTCGATGCGCTCATCCGATCGCCGCCAGCGCCTTGCGTGCGTCGGCAGCGCCCTCGAAGCTCTCGTTGAGCGTGATCGCGCGCGTGAGCGCCTTCTTGGCCTTGTCGAAGTTGCCCACCTGCATGTACGCGATGCCAAGGTGGTACTGGGCCACCGGGTCGTCCGGCGTCCCGGCGACGCTGGCCTCGAGGTGCGGGACCGCCGTGCTCGCCATCTTCTTCTGCACGTAGATCCAGCCGATGGTGTCGCTGACGTGCGGCTCCTCGGGCAGCTGTTCCTTCGCCGTCTGCGCGAGCTGCAGCGCATCGTCGAGGTTCCGCCCCGATGCGACGTAGATGTAGGCCAGGTTGTTTGCCGCGACCGCTGCGCGGGCGTCGAGTGCGAGCACGTTCTTGTAGACGGCCTCGGCCTCCGCGGCCTTGCCCTGGGCCTCGCGCAGCATGCCGACGAGGGTGTGGGCAGGCACCGACCTGGGATTACGGGCGATGACGTCGTTGTAGCGCTGCACCGCCTCGTCGAGCCGGTTCTGCCGCGCGTAGAGCTGACCGAGCAGCGCGTAGGCCTGGAGGCGATCGGGCTCGGCCTCGATCGCCCGGCGCAGGAACTGCTCCGCCTTGTCGAAGTCGCGCGCGGCCGCATGGGTGCGCCCCGCGAGCATGAGCAGGTCGACCGACGGCTCCTGCCGCGCCATCAGCGCGTCGATCCGCGCAGTGGCCTGGCCGGCCCGCCCGGCCTGGACGTCCAGCGTCGCCACGCCGGTGAGTGCGTTCAGGTCCGAGGGATTCAGCGCGAGCGCACGCTCGTACGACGCGCGGGCTGCCGCCACATTGCCGGCGCGCAACTCCGTGAGCGCCGCGAGGGTATGCGACGTTGGCGCATTCGGGAAAGCCTTCTGGAAGGCGGCCACCTCGACGCGCGCCTTGTCCATCGCGCCCTGCTGCAGGTAGACGCGCGTGAGCAGGTCGTGAGCCTGGGTCGACTGGGGCTGGAGCGACACCGCCTGCTGGGCGTAGGTGAGCGCCTTGTCCGAGGCGCCCGCCGCCAGATGGAGGCGCCCGAGTTCGAGGGCCGCCTGGAAGGGACGGCGGTCGAGCGTCAGCACCTTCTCGAAACTGGCGGTCGCTTCTTCGTTGCGATTGAGGTCGGCGAACAGCTGGCCCTGCAGCAGGTAGCCGCCGGCCAGGTTCGCGTCCGCCGCGATGGCCGCCTTGACCGTCTCGAGTGCCGCGGAGCGCTTGCGGTCGGCCCGCTGCAGGGCCGCCTTCAGCAGGAGTGCCGAGGTGTCCTTCGGGTTCTGCTGCAGCACCGTTTCGAGGCGCTGCTGCGCCTCCTGGCTGCGACCCTGGACGGCGTCGAGGCCCGCGAGGCGGACCGTCGCCACGGCGAACCCTTCGGGCTGCTTCGCCACGTCGTCCAGCGTGGCGCGCGCCTCGTCCCAGCGGCGGAGCGCCGTGTAGTACTGCGCCAGCGTCAGGCGGGCGTCGACCGATCCGGCGGCGTCTGCAATCGCCTTGAAGTTGGGCTCGGCCTCCGCGCCGCGCCCGGTGGCAAGAAGGAACACGCCGAGCGCACGGTTGGCGGCGACGTTCTTCGGATCGAGCTGGAGCGCCCCGCGCAGGGCCTCTTCGGAATCGGCCGCGCGGCCGCTCGCCCAGAGGAAGTTGGCCAGGGCCAGCCGTGCGTCAACCGACGTCGGCGCGACGTCCACCGCCTTGCGGAAGGTCGCCTCGGCCTGCTCCCGATTCCCGCTGGCGAACTGGATCGCCCCCAGGTTGGCAAACAGCTCGGCGCGCGAGGGGTCGCGCGCGATGGCGTCCTCGTAATCCTTGATGGCGCCGCCAAGGTCCTTCAAGCCGGCCAGCGCGTTGCCCCGCAGGATCTGCGCCTCCACGCTCGACGGGTCGATGGCCAGCGCCTTCTCCGCGCGGGTGCGGGCGTCCTCGAACGCCTGCCCGAGCACCAGCAGCTGCCCCGCCTTGATCTGGGCGGTCGCGTCCTGGGGAAGCAGGTCGGCCGCGCGGATGAACTCGCGGGCCGCCGCGGTGCCGTCGTTCATGCGCAGGTAGGTGTCGCCGAGCTTGAGACGTACCGCACCGTTCTGCCCGTCGCGCTGGAGCACGTTGCGGTACTCGATCGCCGCTTCGGAGAACTTGCCCTGCTCGAAGTACGCGTCGCCGCGCGCAATGTATTCCTCGACGCTCGGTCCCCGCCCGCAGGCGATCGCCGACGCCAGGAGGACGATCGCCGCGGAGCCTCGCCAGATATACGCGGAGTAAGCCATAACCCCTATATCGGCAGGTAGTCGTTGAGTGCCGGGAACAGCTCCTGGACGAACTTCACCGCCAGCGCTTCCGCCTGCCGCTCACCCTCGGCCGCCTGGCCCGACGAGGTTCCCGGAATGGGGACGATCACGCGGACCATGGCCCCGTCGGTCCGGTTCATCCGCACCGCGTCGCGAATCAGGTAGAACTTGCTCCAGTATTCGCTGGCCACCACGCGGCCGTGCGCCTGATACCAATAGAGCACCAGCTGGCGGTCCAGCCCCTTGCGGATCACGTAGCGGTTCACTTCGATGGAGCGGCTCGCCTGCGTGGCGCCGTCGTTCACCGTGATCGGGAACATCGAGTTCGACACCGGTTCCCAGCCGGCGCCGGGCAGGCAATTCTGGGGCGAGTGCATGGTGTCGCCCTGGCGCTGCGTCGAGTAGTACCCCACATACAGGCCCACGCCCGTGCGGTCGGGCGCGAAATACGCACGGGCCATGTAGTCGTCCACGCCCAGGATGGCCAGGATCTCCTTCGAGTACGGGGCCTCCTTCACGCCGCGCCACTCGCCCAGCTGCATCGGGAACTGGTCGAAGGTGGACCGGGGCGCGACCGGCTCCGGCCGGTCCGCGCGGACCAGCAGGCCGAAGCCGAGGGCAAACATGGCGGTGAGGGCGATCAGTCGAGACAGCATCAGGTGTGGGCCACGCGGGAAAGCGCCGGGCCTTTCGGCGGCGGCACGAGCCAGGTAACGACTTTCTGGAACGCCAGCATCAGCACGAACGCCACCACGAACACCATCCAGCCGGAGAACTCGTGCAGGAACCCCTGCGCGGCCTCGGGGCCGTAGTGGTGCGCCGCGATGCCCGTGCCGGCGACGCGACCCCCGTTGGCCACAATCGCGATCGGCACCGTGGACAGCGCGATGAGCACGCGCATCCAGAGGCGCGAGTCGGTGAAGTAGCCGAACACGATCCCGAGCGTGAGCAGCGACACGAGCGAGCGGATGCCGCTGCATGCCTCGGCGACTTCGAGCGTGGTGTTGGCCAGGACGAGCACGTTGCCTTCGCGCAGCACGGGGATTTCCACCGCCGTCAGCGTGGACTCGCCGACGCGCGACGCGAGGAGCTGCAGCGGGAACGCGATCTGGTTGAAGATGATGGCCGGCAGCGGGATCATCAGGAGCAGGATCGCGATCGGGAAGGCCATCACGAACAAGCGCTTCCACCCTGACAGGAACAGCACCGCCCCCACCACGCACCCCACGATCGAGATCCGGGTCAGGAACAGCTCGGAGCCCAGCACGCCAGCGAGCAGGACGAAGATGCTGCCGGCGACCACGGCCAGCCCCCACAGGCTCGGCGCCTGCACCGTGGCCAGGAAACGCTCGCGCCGCTCCCACGCAAGATAGAGCGCGAGCGGCACGATGAGGAAGCCGTGCGAGTAGTTGTCGTCGTAGTACCAGTCGTGGACCAGTTTCACGAGGACGTTGCGGTACAACAGCAGGAACAGGATTCCGGCAATCGCGGCGGCGGCCAGCTCTCGGGAACGGCTCTGCATGGATAGGATGTCGGGCTCAGTCGAGCAAATCGCCTACCCCGCTCGCGCAGGGCTGTGAAATCCACGCAACATATTGCACCGTCGGCATTAAGCTGGCAAGCGCCGCCCCCGACAACTGCGGCGCCCGTGCCAAAGATGCGCGTTCGGCGGACTTTTGTTCCCGGCAGGCTCCCTCCGCGAACCCGGGCCGGGTCGAGGCCGGCCCGGATCCTGGCCGTCCCTCCCGGGCCCACCGTGACGACGACTCGGATCAGCGTTACAGATCTGACAGTTGCGCCCGTAGGCTGCCCCCGCGAAGGAGGACCTCCGCCAAGCACAACTGCCTGATCCGAAACGGGTTGCCTGAAGCAGCCCGTCCGCGCGGGCGCTGGCGTCCTCCTTGCCCTTCATCCGGGCACCCAGCAAAGGATCGCCATGCTCCTACGTCATCATTTGTCCGCTCTTCTCGCCACCGCCCTCGCCACCATCCCGACGCTTGCCAATGCCGCCGGACAGGGTGCGGTCGATATTCCCGAACGCGCGCGCGGTGCCAGGTCGGTGGTGGTGGCGCGCGCCATCGAGGTCGCACCCGTGTGGCAGGCCAACGAACACGGCGACCTGCTCATCGTCTCCCAGGTCCACCTCCAGGTGGAGGAGTCGCTCAAGGGCGACCCCGGCTCGTCGTTCTGGATGTCCGTGGAGGGCGGCACGCTGAACGGCGTCACGCTGCGCGTGTCGTCGCTGCCGTCACTCGCGGTCGGCGAACGGGCGGTGTTCTTCGTCGACGACCTGCCGGACGGCCGTCGCATCCCCCATCTGAAGGGGCTCGGCATCCTGAAGCTCGACGACGCCGGGCAGGTCCGGAACAGCAGCCTGCACCTGAGCGACGTGCGCACGCTCGTGCGCCGCGCCGGTCGGTAATCGGAGGAATTGACATGCGCCGCCTCTCTTCGTTTGCGACCGGCCCGGTGCTCGCCCTCGCGCTCCTCGCCTCGGGTGCAGCAGCCCTTGCCTACAGCACGAACGGACACGCGTGGGGCACGCGGGTCGTCAGCTACTACGTGAACCCAACCAACCTGTACGTGCCAAACGACGTCGCGGTCGCCTCGATCCAGACCGGTGCGGGCGTGTGGAATGCTCAGGGGAACGCGGACGTACAACTCTCCTACGCCGGCACCACGTCCAGAAGTTCGCTGTCGCTCGACTACACGAACAACGTGTTCTTCAGGAACGACACCAGCGGCGCGATCGCCGAAACCTACTGGTGGTGGGACGGCACGGGCCGGCTGGTCGACGCGGACATCGTGTTCCACCAGAACTACAAGGCCTACGCGAACGGCATGCCCTGCGCGGGTGACGGCTACTACATCGAGAGCACTGTCGCCCACGAGTTCGGCCACGCGCTGGGACTCGGGCACTCGGCGGTGGAGACGGCGACCATGTACCCCTCGGTGGCCGCCTGCGACGTCTCGTTCCAGACGCTCGACCCCGATGACGTCGCCGGCCTCAAGAGCCTGTATCCGTCAGCCGTCGTCACTGCTCCGTCCGCTCCGTCCAGCCCCAGCCCCTCGAATGGGGCCACCGGTGTGCCGACCAGCGTCACGCTCTCGTGGAGCGCCAGCGGGGCGCAGTCGTACGACCTGTACCTGGGCGGACAGCTGTACGCCGCCGGGCTCACCAAGGCGTCCTACCCGCTGAGCGGGCTGGCCCTCGGCACGAAGTTCACGTGGAACGTCGTCGCGCGCAACTCGGTCGGGTCGACGGCGGGGCCCGTCTGGAGTTTCACCACCACGACCTCGACGACCACGACGACCACCAAGCGGAAGACCAGACGATAAGGTCATCGGATCAGAGCCAGGCCGAGGCGCGAGGGAGCGGCGCTATAGTGATCGCATGAGACCGCTCCTTCTCGCCTCCGCCGTCACCCTGGCGATCGGGTGGACGGCGGGCGCGGGCGCGCAGGGTGCCCCCCAGACGCGCCCGGCCGCCCCGCGCGCCGGTTCGTCGGTCGCATATGTCAGCGTCCAGAAACTGCTGAACGAGTCGAACGCGGCGAAGGCGGCGGCGAAACAGATCGAGGAACTGCGCCGCGCGCGCACGGAAGACGTCAGCGCCAGGAAGAAGGCGCTCGATCAGACCAAGCTCGCCATCGCGAATTCCGGTGGCTTCTTCTCACGCAGCCGGCTGGTGGAACTTCGCAAGGTCGAACAGCGGCAGGAGGCCGAGCTGAGGCAGGCGACCGAGGAGGCGCAGAAAGCCATCGTCGACCTGCAGCGGACGCTGCAGGAGGAACTCCGGCAGGAACTGTCGCGCGTGCTCGATCAGATGGCGCGCGAGCGGCCCTTTGAGTTCGTGCTGAACGCCGACACGGCGCTCGTCTGGGCACGCAACGGAAACGATCTCACCGATGAAGTTCTCCGGCGTCTGAACGCGGCCACCGACGCGAAAGCCGCGGACACGAAGGCTGGGGACGCGAAGGCCGCCGACGCGAAAGCCGCCGACGCGAAGAAGCCAGCTGGAGACGCGGCGCCGCGCTGACCCGCCAGACGGGCAGATGACGGGCTCGCCCGGGTGTCAGCCTGCCCGTGCCTCCCGCTGGTGCCATCGTCAGGCGAGCCAGCCGCGCATGCGGTAGTAGGCCCAGGCGAGGTAGTCGTAAAGCGCGCGGGCACTGATCTCGAGCGCATCGCCAGACGGTACCCACCGCGCACCCGACTCGCCGCCATCGTCGGCCCTGAAGGGCGCGTCGACAGGAATCGCCGCTACCCCTTCGCGCCGAAAGGACGCGAGCGCACGGGGCATCTGGACCGCCGGCGCCACCACACACGGGTGCCGCCACTGCTGCCGCCTGGAAAGCTCGGACAGGTTGACGCCCTGCTCGTGCGTGGTGGTCGACAGGGAATCCAGCGTGATTGAGGATTCGGGCACGCCGGCGCGCACGAGCAGGTCCCGGATGACGACACTCTCGGGTTGCTTCTGCCACTGCTCGTTCACGACGCCACCCGAAGCGACGACCGGCACCCGGGCGGGAAGGGCCTTGAACAACCGGGCGCCTTCGAACGCGTTGAACACCGTCTGGCGATCCGGCAGGGTGACCACGGCGCCGTGCAGGGCGAGCGAGCCGGCACCGGCGCCGAGGACCAGCAGGGCGTCGCAGGCTGGCGGCGGGGCCGCGGAGGTCGCCAGGGGGGAGGCCCCGAACCGCGTGGCCAGCAGGTCGGCGACAACCGGCAGGCTGAGGGTCCAGTAGAGGGCCGTCAGCATGACCAGCAGCACCCGTCCCGCCACCCGACCGGCCCGGCCAGACAGCAGCAGGACGACGCCAAGCGTGGTGCCGAGGAGCAGCAGCGACATCGAGCCCGGCACGAGATAGACCTTGACGATGTGAGCAAGCGCCTCGGCCATAGGGGGTTAGCGTAACCTGTCGAAGGGAAGTCGTCAGCACGGCCCGCCTGCCGACAAAGGTCGGCGAACGGGGGGCTTTCGCGCTGATGCGGCGCCCGGATCCTCGTGACTTCCCCGGAAATAGCTGTGGTATCGTGCTTGCAACCCTACCCGTTGTCCAGTATCTGTGTGCGGTGAAACAGGGTCATCCGATGAGCGAGCAGAAGCAGTCCAGTGAAGGGCGAACGTCAGGGGAGGCCTCCGTCGGGGTGCCGAACCCGGCCCGCCGGCGCCTGATTGGCAGGAGCCTCGCGGTCGTACCTGTCGTCATGACGCTCACCTCCCGGCCACTCTGGGCACAGGTGGTCAAGAACGCGTCGAATGCCACGGGCTGCCGCTACATCAACTGCATGAACGCCAAGTAGGCGCTACGCGGACGTCAGCGGTTTCCCCATCATGGACCTGCCTGGTCCATCCACCATCTACAATCTGACGGTGATCGACGGCCTTCGCTGGCGCGAGTGGTCGGACGATCTCGTCCTGTACGATCCCCGATCCGGCAACACCCACCGGGCGCCGGCGGCCGCCCTCGACATCATCCGGCAATTGCAGCGTGCTCCCGCACCCTTCGAGGCCATCTGCTCGCAGTTCGAGCCAGACGCCCCACACCACCAGCAGCAAGTGAGAGAATGGGTCACCGTGCTGTTGACCCAGTTGGAGCAGGCCGGGCTGGTCGAGCGGCGATGACCGCTCACGCCCTCGAGCGGGCGGCATGAGCGCAGTCAGCGTCGGCCAGCTGGATGCGCCTGAACTGGCGCGTCGCTGCGGCGCAGGAGCGCTGGTGCTCGACCTGGGGCCGTTGCGGCTTCGCGTGCGCACCGATATCCAGACGGTGCACGCGAGCCTCTCGCGGGTCTACGGCGATTTTCCCGTCCTGCCATCCGAGTCGTTCGCCGACGTCTCCCTCTCGCTGCAGCGAGGGTCGGGTGTCCGGCGGTGGGTGCGCCAGCAGGTCCGGCTGTACGTGGACGGCGAGCGGCTGTTCTTTCCGGTCCCGGTCGACCTCGCCCCGGTGCTGCTCGAGTGGGGGCTCAACTGGGTCATAGGCCTGCGGGAGCACCGCTACCTGCTCATACACGCCAGCGTGGTGTCGCGGAACGGGCTCGCGGCGATCCTCCCGGCAAAGCCGGGGAGCGGCAAGAGCACGCTCGCGGGCCTGCTGTGCATGAGCGGATGGCGGCTGCTCTCCGACGAATTCGGCCTGCTGCGCCTGGATGACGGCCGCCTGGATCCAATTCCCCGGCCGTTCAGCCTGAAGGGCACCTCGATCGAGGCTGTCCGCTCCGTCGCTCCGGCCATGGAGACGACGGCCACCTTTCAGCACCCGGAGGACGGCCCGATGGTGCTGGTCCGCCCACCCGCCGACTCGGTGGCCGCGAGGACCGAACCTGCGGTCCCCCGATGGGTCGTCTTCCCCAGCTACCAGCCCGGCGCGTCGATTTCGACCGACCCGATGTCCCGGGCGGACGCGTTCTTCGAGATTCAGGACGACACCTTCAACTACTTCGTGCTCGGCGGGGCCGGCTTCGACGCGCTCGCGAACCTGGTGGAGTCGGTCCGGTGCGTACGACTGACCTACAGCCGCACCGACGAGGCGCTGGCATTCTTCGACGCACTCGAGCGCGAGGCCCGGCAGTGACCGAGCTGCCGCTGATCCTTCGCGTCTGGCGTCAGCCGTCGCAGGCCGCCACGCTGACCGAAGCGGAGTGGGAACGCCTGCTGGCGGAGGCGCGCCGCGTGCGCGTCCTGGGCAGGCTGGCCGCGCACCTGGTCTCCAGCGGTGCGCTGGTGCACGCGCCGACCGGCGCCCAGCACGCGCTGGCCTCCGAGCAGATGATCGCGCGGCACGAGGGCCGCGTGGCGCGCTGGGAAGTGACCTGCCTCGAGCGGGTGCTCGCGCCCGTCTGCGGAAGCCTGGTCCTGCTGAAGGGCGCCGCCTACGAGGTTGCCGGTCTGCCGGTCGCGCGCGGCCGCATCTCCTCGGATGTCGATCTGCTCCTGGAGAAGGACGACCTCGCCGCAGCGGAGCAGGCCCTGCTCACGCACGGCTGGAGACACGTCAAGCTCGAGCCGTACGACCAGCTGTACTACCGGCAGTGGACTCACGAGCTGCCTCCGCTGCAGCACGGCGAGCGCGAGACATTCGTCGACGTACACCACGGCATCCTGCCGGTCACCAGCCGGCTGAAGCCGGACGTGACGCGGCTGCTGGCGTTGGCGACGCCTCTCGGAGGGGAATACGCGCGGTGGAAGGTGCTGTCGCCCGAGCACATGGTGCTGCATTCGGCTGTGCACGGATTCCACGACGGCGAACTGGACAACCCGCTCGCGGACATCCTCGACATCCACCAGCTGGTCTCGGGTTTCCTCCAGCGCGAAACCCGGTTCATGGACCGGCTGTACGAGGAGGCGCGGACACTCGGCCTGCTGAGGCCGCTGCGATACGCCCTGCGCGCGTCCCAGCGCTACTTCGGCACGGCACTTCCGGCGCGGTCCGTGCCGCCAAGCCGCTCCAGGCGGGCGAAGCGCGTCGAAGCCTGGCTCGACACAGTCGTCCGCCGCAGCGTGCTGCCAGCCGACGAGCGCCACTCCACCGCCGCCACGCTGCTCTACCTGCGGGCTCACTGGCTTCGGATGCCGCCCACCCTGCTGGCGCGCCACCTCGCGGTGAAGCTGTTCACCCGCCGCCAGCCGTCCCTGCGGCCGGACATCGTCGCTCGCGCGTAGCCCGGTTCCGTTCCCGTCCGGGCCGGCCCGCAGAAGCGCGGCATTCACGCGATCTCGACGCGCAACTCTCGCCGCGCAGCTCTCGCTGCGCGACTCTCGACGCGCGATGCTTGCCGGGCCGACAACGCCGCCGGTGTTCGGGCCTGCCGTGTCGGGTGCTACCGCGTCGCGATGCGAATCGGGTTGGTGTAGAAGGTGAGCGCGGGCTGGCCCACCACCGTGCGGCGACCGCGCGCGCGGAGGACGATCCCGCCGGGGGGCACGGAGATCGGCACCGAGAAGGCGTCTGGAGACGCGGGTTCGCCCTCGAACAGGACGGTGGCCTTGCCGTCCGCGATGCCAATCAGTTCCACCTGCGTGACACGGTTGCTGCGCCGCATGTAGTCGCGTTCCGGGATCTCCAGCGACAGCGAGGCGGTGATCTCCGTGCCTTGACGCACCGTGGCCCGCTGGCCTGGGATGACGGGGGCCGCGAGGCCTGGCGCGGCAACGCGCAGGTCCACCGTGTCGACGATGTGGCCGTGCTCGCCGAAGTAACTGCCGGCGTGCAGCGCGCGAATGACGCCGTCCACAGAGGCGTCCGGCGCGTAGAGCCGCGTGGAGGCGAACTCGCAGGGCCAGAAGTCGCCGTTGCCCTCGCTGTGGAAGTCGGCCGTCGCCGATGCGCCCCAGACGTCGAGGCCGCGTGCCAGCCACTGGTCCCACTGGCCGCCGACCTCCGCGACGAACGGATCCCACCGGTCGACCAGCGTTCCGGCGGGGTAGGCGCCGAGCGGGTCCTGTCGCTGGTGCCCGGGCCCGCCTTCAAATCCGATGACGACCCGCGGTGCCGCCCGGTGCAGGCCTTCGAACGTCAGGCGCGGTGCGCTCGTGGAGTGCGGACGGCGACTGGGATGGTTGAGCGTCACCGCTGGGGCCAGGCCCTTCGGAGCCAGTTCGTCCAGCCAGCGCAGTGCGTCGAGGGCAAGCTCGGGGTTCTCCCCCTTCTTGTCGTAGTCGTCGAACCGTTCCTTGAATTGTGCGAGGCGGTCCTGAGCTTCCAGGCCGGACGGGAAGAACACGTTGGCGTGCTCCTGCCCCTTGCCGGGCGGCGGGTTCCACTCGATGCCGGTGACGATCGTGAGGGAGGGGTATTTCAGGCGCGCGTCGCGAATCGCGGTGAAGTACTCCGGCGTAGCGGCCTTGAGGTTGCCGTCGGTATGGTCCGTGATGGCCACGACGTCGCAGCCGTGCCGGACGGCAGCGGCGGCAATCTCGTCGACGGTGTGGCCGCCGTCGGAGAAGCGGGTGTGCGTATGGAGTTCGGCGCGGAGCCAGACGCCCTTGCCTGCCCACTCGACGCCACGGACCGCGGGGCGGGATGCGGCCTGCGACCAAGCGAGGCCCGCGGCGGCGAGAACCGCGGCCGCGACGGCGAAGACGGTGCGCGCCCGACGCGCGGGTTTCACTGCGGGGCCATCAGGGGGTCGACCGCGAGGCGGGACAGGTCGACAGCCGCACCGGCATCCGGGGCTGGCGACGCCGCGACAGCACGACCTGAGGCCGCGACTGTCGGGATGATCGGCGTGCTGTGCTGCAGGACCTGGTCGCCGGTTTCAATGCGAATGCTGTACGCAATCGGCATCTGCTGAAGGATAGAGACGAAATGCTGCAGCAGGGCCGGGGCGCACGCGTTCTCATCGTCTGGGGTGAGCGATGACACAAGCGTGATGACCACGCCGCAATGCTGAGCAATACGTGTTCCCGAGAAACGGCCGTTACAACGGGTGAACTTACGTTGTTGTCGCCACCGGCGGCGACAATGGTGCACCCTCGCGGGAACTCGCTTGAAATGACGCCGATGGCGCCGACCTGCGGTGCAGCAGCGGCTGCGAACTGCTCATCGTTTCGGACGATGGCTTGAATCGGCAGACTTCCACTTTTCTGATGAATTCTTCCTGAGACGACGCGGGCATCACCTCCCCCGCGAGGGCGCTGTTGCGTTCTGTGAAGCGCCTCAGCTCATCTGTAAGGATCTGGCTGCGGTAAGGTCGGCAGGCGTCCTGCCCGTGGCGCGTCCCGCCTGCCAGGGCACCTCGCCACCGGGGGCGCCCCGTGTCGCCGGGGCTTCAGGCCGTGATGCGGAGCACGACGGCGGTCATGTCGTCGTTCGGCGTCATCTCGCCCCGGAACTCCTGGACGGCGGCGAAGATCCCGTCGACGATCACGCGGGCGGGCTCTGCGGCCAGGCGTTCGACGACCGCCAGCAGACGCTCGGCGGTGAACTCGCGCATCAGCGGGTCGATCGCCTCGGTCACGCCGTCCGTGCAGAACACGAAGAGGTCGCCAGGTGCGAGATCGAGCTGCACCTCGTCGTAGTTCGACCCGGAAAAGGACCCGAGCGGCACGCCCGGCAACTCGATCTGATAGGCAGCGCTACCGTCGGCGGCCTTCCTGATCGGGTATGGCACGCCGGAGTTGGCCAGCGTCACCGTCCTTCGCTTGAAGTCGAAGACGGCGTACAGCAGGGTGCAGTAGTACTCCTCCAGCTGCCGTTCGTAGAGGATGGTGTTCATCGACGCCAGCACCGTCGCTGGCCCGGACCGGTCGGGCGTGTAGCGGCGACGGAACGTCCGCGACCGCACGAGCTCGCCGGCGAACGCGCCGTACAGCGCCGCAGGCACGCCCTTGCCCGACACGTCGCCCACCGCCACCACGAGGCTGTTCGGCTCCGGCGCCAGGTAGTCGTAGAGATCGCCGCCCAGCTCACGAGCCGGGGCGAAGCGTGCCGCCACGTCCACGTGCTTCATGCGCTTGGGCAGCTCGGTCGGCAGCAGGGCCGCCTGCACCCGCTGCGCGAAGCGGATCTCCTTCTCGAGCCGAAGCTCGTTGGCGCGGATCGTCTCGTACAGCCGCGCGTTCTCGATCGCGACCGCCGCCTGACTCGCCAGCAGCGTCAGGATCTCCTCGTCGCTCTTCTTGAAGGCGTCGAGCTCGGGGCTCTCGAGGTCGAACACGCCGATGCAGCGGTCCTTCAGCAGCAGCGGGATCACCAGCTCGGACCGGATGTCGCTCACCAGCGGGATGTAGCGCGCGTCCTTCGACACGTCGGGGACGAGCACCGTTTCCTTGTGCAGCGCGGCGTAGCCCGTGAGGCCGAGACCCACCTTGATGCGCGGCGGCGTCTGGTGCGTCCCGTACCGCACCGCCGTCTTCAGCTCGAGCTCGTTGGTGTCCTCATTCACCAGGAGGATGCCGAACGTGCGGTAGTCGATCACCCGGCGGGTCAGGTTGGCGATGCGGGTGAGCAGCTCGTCGAGGTTGAGGATCGAGGCGAACTCGCGGCCGATTTCGGCCAGCGTCTCCAGCGTCGCGTTGTACTGGCGCTCGTGCTCGAACAGCCGCGCGTTCTCGATCGCCACGGCCACGTGCGCGCCGAACTGCCGCATCACCATCTCGTCGATTTCGCTGAACTGCCCCTTGGTGTCGCTCAGGATGTTCAGGGCACCGATCACGCGCCCCTTGCGACGCAGCGGGGCCACCAGCTCCGCCTGCGAGCCGGGCACGGCTTCCACGTAACGGGGATCGGCGTGCACGTCGTTCACGACGAGCGGCGTACCCTCGGCCACGGCCGCGCCGACGAGCCCTTCACCCACCTTCAGCCGCAGCTGGCGTGCCGTCTCCTCGGGATAGCCCACCGAGTAGGCGACGGTCAGTTCGCCCAGCTTCTCGTCGAGCAGATACACGGCGAACGCGTGGAACTTGGTGAGGCGCGACAGCAGCTGCGGGATCTTCTGGAGCAGTTCGTCGAGGTCGAGCACCGAGGTGACCTCGCGACCGAGTTCGAACAGGGTGATCGCGATCTGGCGCAGCTCCGCTGCCCTGGTCGCAGTGGGTGGTGTCGTGGAGGGTTCAGCCAAGAGGATCTGCCGCCGGTCGCGCCAAAGTATAATCGCACGACCGCATGGACCTGACGCTGCCGCTCGACCTCGCCGCCATCGAACGTATCCTTCCGCACCGTTACCCGTTCCTGCTGGTGGACCGGATCACCGAGTTCGAAGAGGACAAGCGCATCGTCGGCATCAAGAACATCTCGCACAACGAGCGCTACCTGTGGGAGGGGCCGGACGGCAGGCCGGTGATGCCGCCGACGATCCTCACGGAGGCAGTCGCGCAGGTCGGCGCGATCCTGATTCTCGCGAAGCCCGAGAACCGCGAGCGGCTGCCGCTGTTCGCGGGAATCCAGAAGGTGCGCTACCGGAAACCGGTATACCCGGGCGATCTCGTCGAGATCGAGGCTACGGTCATCCGCCTGCGCAACCGCATGGGACTGCTCGCGGGCATCGCCCGCGTGAACGGCGCGCGCGTCGTCGACGGGACCATGACGTTCGCGCTCGCCCCGCGCGACGCATCCACCTCACCGGCCGCCTGACCGGGGCGCGGCGCCGTGAGGCGTCTCGCCATCGCGCACCTCCCCGACGCGTCGGGCCTCGGCGTCCATCTCCCCTTCTAAGCAGAGCCGCAGCCGCTGCGGCTGGGCACCAGCCTTGCAGACTGCGCCCGCAACTTGGATTGGAGGACGCATGCTCGAGACAATCGCGATCATCCTGTTGGTGCTGTGGCTGCTCGGGATGGTCAGTGGCTACACGATGGGCAACTTCATCTACGTGCTGCTGGTCATCGCCATCGTGCTGTTCCTGGTGCGGCTCATCAGCGGCCGCCGCGTCGTCTGACCGCTGTCAGTCGCGCTTGGGCGCACCGACGCGGGTGGTCGGCCTGTCCCGGCGGGCCACCCGCTCGACGTACCCTTTCGCGCGTCAGCGCCTGACCATCGCCATGCCGACGAGGACCGTGGCGCCGGCCACGATCACGCGCGGCCCCAGAGGCTCGTCGAGCACGATGGTGCCAAGCACCATCGCGATCACCGGGTTGACGTAGGCATACAGCGAGACGGTCGCAACGGGCAGGTGCTTGAGCGCGTAGCCGTACGCGGAGTACGCGAGCACCGAGCCGAAGAGCATCAGGTAGAACACGGCCCCCGCCGTCCGCGCATTCAGCGACAGCAGCGGCCATTCGCCGTGCAGGACACCCGCCAGGATCATCACGAGCCCGCCGAAGAGCATCTGGAAGCCGGTTGACGCGAGGACGTTCTCCGACGCGCCGCGCCGGCGCTGGTAGCTCGAACCAACCGCCCACCCGAGGCAGGCGAACTGCGTCGCCGCCACGCCATAGAGGAACGCACGACCTCCGCCCAGTTCGAGTTCCGGCCACACCAGCACGACGATGCCCGCAAAGCCGATGACGAGTCCGAGGAGGCGCCGCGCGGGAATCGGGGTGCGGTCGCCTGCCAGGCGTTCGATGGCCACCATCCAGAACGGAATGGCTGCCACCAGCACGGCCGTCAGTCCACTCGGGATCGACTGCTCCGCCCACACGACCGCGCCGTTGCCGATCCCGATCATCAGCACCCCGAGCAGCGCCAGCCCTCCCCAGTCGCGAGGGCCAGGAAGGGCGTCGCCGCGGGCCCTGAGCACGGCCAGAATCGCGGCGCCGGCAAGGGGCCAGCGGAGTCCTCCCAGCAGCATCGGCGGGACGGTCTCCAGCGCGATGCGGATCCCGAGGTAGGTCGTGCCCCACACGAGGCAGACAACGATCCAGGCGGCATAGGCGAGCCGCGGCGCCGGGGTGGGCGATGGCATGCCCAAACACTGTAGAATGTCGCGTTATGAACACCAACAGGCCGCTCGTTGCCCTGCTCGCCCTCAGCCTTGCGTCGTTCGCCTGCGGCGGCGGGACATCGGAGGACACCAGCGCCACGGCATCGGCGTCGCAGCAGAACGCCCAGCCGAATCTCAAGCCGGAGCCCACGCCGGAGATCGAGGCAGCCACGCGCGCCATCGCGGCGCTCGGCCCGCACACCCAGGCGACGCTGCCGCCGGTGCCGTTCCGCGGCTACGCGCCGCCCCGCCCACCCGAAGTGGTGACGGCGGCCTACCAGTTCGCCGCGGAGCATCCGGAGGTCCTGAGCTACATCCCCTGCTTCTGCGGCTGCCAGCAGGCTGGCCACCGCGGCAACCACGAGTGCTTCGTGCGCTCCCGGGCGGTGAACGGCGACATCATCGAGTGGGATGAGCACGGCGTCGAGTGCGCGGTCTGCATCGACGTGGCGACCCGGTCGCGCCAGCTGCACGCCTCGGGTGCTTCGGTCGCCGACATCCGCGCGGCCATCGAGCGCGAGTTCGGCCCGCAGTCGCCCACGATGACTCCGACGCCGAAGCCCCCGGCCGGACACTCGCACTGAGCGCGGTGGATAGGCGGGCCGCCGCATTCGCGCGGCTGTTCCAGGCGGTCCATGAAGGCGTGTACATCGGGACCATCGGTCCCGATGGCACGTCGACGCTGGCCGCGAACCCACACCTGAAGCTGATATTCGGCTACGCCGGCGAGACGCCGGACGGAGACGTCCGCCCGTTCGACGCCGATCGTTTTCCCGACCCGCCCTCGCGCACCGCGCTGCTCGACCGTCTCTCCACGGACGGGTCCGTGTCCGACTACCTCATTCGACTGCGGCGCGCGGACAACGCAACGGTATGGGTGGAAGTCACCGGCCAGGCCGAACCCACCGGAGACGGGGGCCTTCGGCTGGAGGCGCTCGTCCGTGATGTCAGCGAGCGCAAGAAGCTCGACGACGAGACGAGGGATATCTATCACCAGCTGCTCCAGGCCGAGAAGATGGCCGCCCTCGGGCAGACGGTATCGGGTGTCGCCCACGAGCTGAACAACCCGCTTGCCACGATCCTCACCTGGGCCGAGCGGCTCACCGGCAAGAACAACCTCGACCCCGCCGTCCGGCGCGGCCTGGAGATTATCCTCAGCGAATCCGAACGCGCCGCCCGGATCGTCCGCAATCTCCTGACGTTCGCCCGCAAGCGGCAGACGACGCGCGCCATGATCGACGTGAACCAGGTGGTGCGCGAAACGCTCGCCCTCCGCGCCTACGAGCAGCGGGTCACGAACATCACGGTGATCGACGCGCTGGCGGCCGGTTTGCCCAACGTCTTTGCCGACGGCCACCAGATCCAGCAGGTGCTGCTCAACCTCATCATCAACGCCGAGCAGGCCATGCTCGGCGCGAATGGTCGTGGCGTGCTCGTGGTCCGCACGTGGCACGATGCCGAGCGCGAGGCTGTCGTGCTCGAGATAAACGACGACGGCCCGGGCATCGCCGAGGAAGTCCAGACCAAGATCTTCGACCCGTTCTTCACCACGAAGGAAGTCGGCAAGGGCACCGGCCTCGGCCTGACGGTGGCCTACGCCATCGTGAACGAGCACGGCGGGCGCATCCGGCTCGAGTCCCGTTCGCAGGGCGGGGCGTCGTTCTTCGTGGAGCTGCCGGTTACCGGCTCGCGTCTGCCGCCGACCCCGGCTCCGCGGCCCCGGCAGCCTGCGCCTGCGCAGCAGCAGCCGACCACGGCGGCCATTCTCGTCGTGGACGACGAGACGGCGCTGGCGTCCGCGGTGAGTGCCGCCCTTCAGGATGCGGGATATACGGTGGAACTCGCGTCGGACGGAGAGCAGGCGCTGCTGCGCTGCCGCGCGAAGAACTTCGACCTGGTCGTGTGCGATCTCAAGATGCCGCGCGTAGACGGCCGGGCGTTCTACCGCATGCTGATTGCCGGAGCGCCAGCCATGGCGTCGCGCGTGATCTTCGTGACGGGCGACGTGGCAGGCACCGACGCGGAGCAGTTCCTGGAGGAATCCCGGTGCCGCTGGCTGGCGAAGCCGTTCAGGCTGGCCGATCTGGTGCGCGCCGCACGAGAGGTGCTGGCGAGCTGACGGCTCGCCGTCGGGCTCGGCAGCGGCTTGCCCGCTCGAGCCCGTCCCGGCATCCCCGCCCGGCGTCAGCGCGCTGGTGACGAGACTGAGGCCCCTCGGTTCCTGCGAGCAGAACGCCGCGCGCCAGCATCAGCGATCGGCGGGCGGCACACGACCGGCCGCGGACCCGTTCTGGCGGCAGTGCTGGCGCCTCGACCTCAGCGTCCAGGCCACGCTTTGGCGGCGGGCCCGATCACAAGGCGGGCGGATCAGCGCGCGACCGCGACCTTTGCGACCGGGACGACGCGAGGCCGTAGCGCAGCCTTGAGCGGCGTCGCCATCCGCTTCTTCGGCGTAGCGTAGGCGAGCACCACCCCACCCGCCGTCGGCACGACAGGCACGACAGTCGCGGCGGCAATCGCGGCGCGCACGGGAGCCGCCACCCTGGCCGCCGCTACCTTCGGCGTCGTTGCCCTGGGCACGGCCACCTTCGCCACCTTCGCCGCCTTCGCCACGGACGCCGCCGGAACGGCGGCCGCAGCGGAGCGGGACTTCGCAAAGGCCACGAGCGCATCGCGCATCTCGGACACCTGCTGCGGATCCATCGAGCCGAGCGACTCGCGAAGACGCTTGATCGCGCGCGCGTGCAGCTGGGACACACGTGATTCGTTGACGCCGATCTCCTGCCCGATCTCCTTCATCGTCACCTCTCCGTAGTAGTAGAGGCTGATGACCGTCTGCTCGCGCTTCGGGAGTGCGGCAATCGCCGCGCGGACGCGCTCGCGTGTCTCGGTTTTTTCGTAGGCGGTATCGGGCGCCTCCGGCTCAGAGGGCACGAGCACCGTCGGAAGCGAGCTCTCGTCGAAGTGTTCGCCGGTGGCGAGCGGCGACGTGGCCTCGATCGTGTTGATGCGGACGATGGTGCGGCTCAACCGCTTCTCGTCTGATCCCACGCGGGCGGCGAGATCGGCCATCGACGGCTCGTGACCCAGCTCGCGGCGGAGCGCTTCGCGCGCCGCGTCGAGTTCGCGCCGCTGGCGGCGCACGCCGCGCGGCCAGGCGTCCTTGCGCAGCGCATCGATCATCGCGCCGCGCACGCGGCGTTCGGCAAAGGTCTCGAACTTGATGCCGCGCGCCTCGTCGAATCGATGCGCCGCATCGATCAGACCGAGCACGCCGTCCTGCACCAGGTCGCCGATGTCGATCGAGTTGGGCATCGAGGCGGCCATGCGTCGGGCAAGGGCCTCCACGAAGGGCAGTCCGGCTACGATCCGGCGGTCCTGGGCAGCGGTGGCAGGCTGAGCGCGCATCTTGTTTGGTCTCCTGATTCGAAAGTTCGTCCGACTTCCGGTTGCTTCCCACTGTCGCAACTCAGGTACCAACAGCCGAGTCTCTGCTCCGTTCCGGGTCACTCCACGCCGCGCATTAGCCATATCTCCTTGCTCGAAATAGAGTTATCCTTCATGTCGTGAAATGAAACGACGCGCCGCCGACGAGCGCAGGAGTGTGCAATCCGTCAAGAACGTGACGGCGGCCTGACATGCCCCGTCAAAGTCTTGGCGCTTTCGATCACAATCCTGCAATCCAGATACGAAGACGGAATGCAGTTTCTGCGGGGCGAAATGGGGGCTGAGCCTGGTCTCGGCGGCGGTACGAGGGAGGAGCGCCGGCGATGAGACGCGCCGGCGAGGGGGCGGACGAGACTACGAGGCGTCGGCGGGTGATACGAGCTGGTTGCGGATGTCCCGTACGGTCCCCATCGCCTCCAGGGCGCTCGTGACGACCTGAGCCGCGCGCGCCTGCGTCGTGGCGTCCGTGGCCTTGCTTTCGAGCAGTTCTGCGTGCGACAGGATGATCCCCAGCTGGTTGTTCAGCCGGTGGAACAGGAGGCGGAGATCGGGCGGGTCGTCCTCGACTCGCCCCCCGGTATCACCCTCGGGGAAGGACCGACCGCTCAAGCCTGGTTCCGCTGTTCCTGCTGCCAGACGCTCTGCGCCGCCGGCTGATCTGCATGGTGCGGGTCGCGCCACAGCGTGTCGACGAAGATGCGCACGGAACCCCCGGCCGTCCGGACGTACTCGATCTTGCCCGACGAGAGCCAGTTGTAGATGGTGCGGCGGCTGACGCCGACGAGTTCGCACGCCTTCATGATCGAAATCGTCTTTCGTTCCACGGATTCTGCCTCCAGCCAAGGGTATCGGAGCCACCTGCCGCAGCCTGTAGAGCCGCGGCCTCACGCGACATCCGGGTGTATCGGCGCATCCTCCCGCGAGCTTCGCGAGCAGCCTGCACGTCCGCACCTCCCCGTGCCGCCCGCTTCAACCTCGCGACGTGGCGCGGCAGGCCGGCCAGTACCCGGCGTGGGTGGACACGCCAGCGCCGCATCGTCACGATCCGACGTGAGCCGTTGTGGCAAGATGCTCGGTCATCGCTGAATGCCTGACTCCGCGAAACATCTTCTGCTCGTCGAGGACGAGACCGCGCTCCGGACGGTCGTCGCCGAGCAGCTGGGCGATCGCGGGTACTCGGTCGACGAGGCCGCGTCGGGCGAAGACGCGATCGCGCGCCTGGCAGACTTCGCCTACGACGCGATCATCACCGACCTTCGCATGCCGGGCGTGAGCGGCACGGCCGTCGTCGAGGCCGCGCTCCAACGGTATCCCGACATCGTCTGTATCGTCGTCACCGGGTTCGGGACCGTGAAGGATGCGGTCGAGGCCATCAAGCGCGGCGCCTCGGACTTCGTCAGCAAGCCCTTCCAGATCGACGAACTGCTCCACGCCCTCGAGTCGGCGCTCGAGCAGCGGCGGCTGAAGTCGGAGAACGCGTACCTGCGCGCGCAGCTCGACGCGAAGTACGGGTTCGACGGCATCATCGGCAGAAGCCCCGCGATGAAGCGACTGTTCCAGCTGCTCGAAACCGTCGCCGCCACGAACAGCACCATCCTCATCACGGGCGAGACCGGCACCGGCAAGGAAGTCGTGGCCCGTGCGATCCACCACAACAGCCCGAGACGCGCGCAGCGCTTCGTCGCGCTGAACTGCAGTGCGATTCCCGAAAACCTGCTCGAGGCCGAGCTGTTCGGCCACGTGCGCGGGGCGTTCACCGGCGCCATCGGCAACCGGCAGGGCCGGCTGGAGCAGGCTCACCGCGGCACGCTCTTCCTGGACGAAGTCGGGACCATGAGTCCCGCGCTGCAGATGAAGCTCCTCCGCGTCCTCCAGGAACGCGAGTTCGAGCGTATCGGCGATACGCAGACCATCAAGGTGGACGTCCGGGTCATCGCGGCCACCAACAGTGACCTCCGGCGCATGGTGGCGGACGGGCAGTTTCGCGACGACCTCTACTACCGCCTCAACGTCATCCCCGTGACGCTGCCCCCGCTGCGCGAGCGCAAGGACGATGTGCCCCTGCTGGTGCAGCACTTCCTCGACAAGCTGCGACAGGACACCCGGACGCCGGTCGGTGTCTCGCAGGAGGCCATGCGGGCGCTGATGGCGTACAGCTGGCCGGGCAACGTCCGGCAGCTCGAGAACGCCATCGAGCGAGCGGTCGCCTTCGGGTCGGCGCGGGGGCAGATCGATCTGGCCGACCTCCCGCCCGAACTCGCCAGCGTCGACGCGCCCTCGCCATCCCCCCTGCTCGCGCTCCCCGAGGAGGGGCTGGACCTGGACCAGCTCGTCGAAGGTGTCGAACGCGAGCTGATTCAGCGCGCGCTCGAGCGTACGCAGGGGAACAAGGGTCAGGCGGCGACCCTGCTGCGGCTCAAGCGCACCACGCTGGTCGAAAAACTCAAGCGCCTCCAGCGCTGACGGCAGTCCGGGGCGCCGGCATCCAGCGCGTCGGCGCAGACGCCACGCACTCCCGTGTGCCTTGCGTGACGTGACGCCGTCACGCCGGCTCCGGTGGACCGCGCGCACGCGACCTGCGACGGCGTCCGCCGCCAGGGCGGCGTGCTACTCTGGCGCATGCCGCCCCGCTACGCGTACTGGACGATCCTCATCGACGGGAAACCGACGGCCTTCCGCGCGCACGATCGCGAGGAGCTGCTGCCCACCCTGAACCAGCTGCGCCGCAAGAACGACGATGTCGCCATGCGCTTCTTCGCGAAGGGCAAGCTGTGGGACTCGCCGGAGCAGGCACAGTGGGCCGCGAAGAACTCCGGCATGATCCGCGAGAAGCGCGGCCGCGACTGGCGGCCTGGCGGTGAACACAAGGACCCGCGCGCCCGATTCGACAAACCCCGACCGAAGGGCAAGGGTGAGCCGGGTGGCCGCGAGCGCGACGATCGGCCGCGGGAGGAACGACGACGGGATGCCCGCGAACGAGCTGAACGAGGCGTGCCGGATCACCCGATCGCGCCGCATGGTGATCGGCCGCCGAGCGGCGACCGGCCGCAGCCGGAGCCGCGCGCGACCGATCGCGATCGGCGGCCGTGGCACGGCAAGCCGGAACAGCGGAAGGGCCAGGACCAGGAGCGTCGCCGTGACGATCGAGGTCGTGCAGGCGGCGATCGTCCATGGGATCGCACGGCGCCGCGGGACGCCCGTCCCCATGATTCACGGGAGTCGCGACCGCGCACGCCAAAGGGGCATGGAGATCGTCCCTGGGGCGCGGGGAAGACCGGCCGCAGTGCGGACCAGCCGTGGAGGGACACGCCCGCTCCAAGAACGGGGGATCGTGCCGGACGCGAGCGACCGCCGCGCGACGCCGACCGCGCGCCGTTCGCAGGCCGACCGCAGGAGTCGGGGCCGGGCGAGCGGCGGGCCCGCGAGGACCGCGGCCCCGGGGCCCGTCGCGAGGGAGAGGGCAAGCGCCCGTGGGGCGGCCCGCCGAAGTCGGGCGGCGATCGGCCGTGGTCGGGCAAGAATGTGTTCGGCAACACGCCGAAGGGCGGGGGGCGCGACGGCTGGCGCGACGAGCGCGCGGGCGCGGGTCGTCCGCGATCGGACCGTCCGGGTGACTATCGCACATCGTCGGATCGTCGAGGCGACGAGCGGGCGGGGGCCGATCGTCCGCGCGGCAAGGGCCCGGGGTTCGACAAAGGTCCGGGGTTCGATCGAAACCGGGACAGCCGAGCGACGTGCGATCGGCCACGTGACGAGCGGGCGGGTTTCGGCCGCCCGCGCGACGAGCGTTCCCGCGACGCGCGACCGCGCAACGACCGTCCACGCGACGACCGTCCGCGCGACCAGCGCCCGCGCAGCAACCGCCCAGGCGATGATCGTCCGCGCGACGACCGCCCCAGGGACGATCGTCGGCCCGCGTTCCGTCCCGCGGGCGGCAACATGCGCGACAGGCCGCGTGACTCCAGGCCGCAGGCATTCCGTCCGGGCGCCGAAGGGAACCCACGGCCAGATCGTGCACCACGCCGGGAGGACGCCCGAGGTCGGCGGCCGGGTTCGTCCGAACCGCGGCGGTCGGGCGACGCGCCGGACGAGCGCCGCGAGATGGAGAAGCGCCCGCGTTCGGAAGAGCGGCCGGACAGGCCGCCGCTGCCCGACCCTGTCGTCACCAAACCCAAGCCGCCCGAGCGCGGGTAATCGCCACGGTGGCCGGGCTCTTCTGGTACCTCTTTTCCGCGGGGGGCGCCGTGG
Organism: uncultured Bifidobacterium sp.; assembly: GCA_964386715.1. Lineage (GTDB taxonomy): Bacteria > Acidobacteriota > Vicinamibacteria > Vicinamibacterales > CAVVIG01 > CAVVIG01. The sequence goes on along the minus strand of CAYLTD010000003.1, from coordinate 243,396 downwards.
CCACGCTGCTGCTCTGCGCGATCTGGGTGGTCGTGTCGCGCGGGTCGGTGGCCTCGCGTCGAATGCTCGCGTGCGCGGCCCTGTTCTTCACCCTCGCCGGCAGCCATCTCGTCTCGTCGTCGGTCACCGATCTCCTGGCTGCCGGCTACACACAACTGCAACGAGACGACGTGCCGCGGGGTACGGTCACCGTGGTGGTGCTGGGCTCCGGGTCGGTGCAGGTGAGGAACTGGGCCGAGGAGACGGTCACCGTTCCCGATTACATCAGCGCCTCGCGGCTGCTGGAGGGCGCGCGGGTTTTCCGCCTCCTCGGTGCCTCACGGATCATCAGCTCGGGAGGCGCGGCAACGCCCGCGGACCGTTTCCGTCCCTCGGGCCAGGTGATGGCCGACATGCTCGCCTCCCTCGGCATACCGCGCGAGCAGACGCTCGTCGAAACACAGTCCCGCAATACGCACGATGAGGCGGTGATCGTGCGGGCGATGCTCGCGGAGCATCCGACCGACCACGTCGTGCTCGTGACGTCGCGGGTCCACATGCGGAGGTCGGCGGGCACGTTCCGCGCGGAAGGGATCGCCGTCATCCCCTCCGTGGCTCGAGATCCCACCAGCGTCGAGACGTTGTGGGAAATGCTGGTTCCGACCGATAAGGGACTCCGGGAGGCTGCGCTCGCGGCACACGAGGTGCTGGGGCTGGCGGCGTACGGAGTCAGGGGGTGGTACCGCTTCTGACATCGGACCGCCAGATCAGCGGTGTCGCGCGGGCTCGGCCGTGACCTCCGGGGATTTTGCGTGACCAACGAGACGACCAAGGCGCCGACGCTGCTCGTCGTGGACGACGACCCCAGGATGCTCCTGATGCTGGAGCAATTCGCCACGGACTGCGGGTTCAGCGTGACCACCGCCCGCAGCGGCCGCCAGGCGATGGAGGCGCTGGCGTTCCTCCGGCCCGACGGCGCCTTCATCGACGTCGACCTGCCCGACACCGACGGTTTCACCCTGCTGCGCCAGGTGAGGTCGGCCGACTCCCGCGCACAGGTCGTGCTGATGACCGGGTCCACGTCCGTGGACGCCGCCGTCGAGGCCATCAAGGCCGGTGCCCTGGACTACGTGGGCAAGCCCTTCGATCTGGATCGCCTGCGCGAGCTGCTCGTCACTGTCCGCAAGAGCCTCGAGCGGCGCGAGACGCTGATGCGCATCGACGCCGATGTCGCGCGCCAGTTCGAGTTCTACGGGCTGATAGGCCGAAGCCCCGGCATGCAGGAACTGTTCGACTCGGTCCGGCGGTTTGCGCCGTACGCCCGCACCGTCCTCGTGACTGGCGAGACCGGCACCGGCAAGGAGCTGGTTGCGCGGGCCCTGCACAAGCTCGGCCCCCGGAAGGATCGTCGCCTGATCACCGTCAACTGCTCTGCCGTGGTCGAGACGCTGTTCGAGAGCGAGCTGTTCGGTCATGTACGCGGTGCGTTCACCGGTGCGACCGATACGAAGGTCGGCCTGTTCGAACACGCCGACGGCGGCACGATCTTCCTCGACGAGATCGGTGAGCTGCCGTTGTCCCTGCAGGCCAAGATGCTGCGCGCGGTCGAGTACGGCGAGGTTCAGCGGGTCGGGTCGCTCGAAACCCGGCGGTCGAACGTCTTCACCGTTGGCGCCACCAACCGCGATCTTCGCGACTGGTCCGCGCAGGGCAAGTTCCGCAGCGACCTGTATTTCCGCCTCAGCACGATCGAGCTGCACATACCACCGCTGCGCGATCGGCGCGAGGACATCCCGTACCTCACGGCATCCTTCATCCGCGAGTTCTCGACCAAGCTGAACCGCCCGATCAAGGGCATCACGGCCCAGGCCGAGCGTCTCCTGCAGCAGGCGTACTGGCCGGGGAACGTACGCGAGCTGCGCAACGTCATCGAGCGGGCCTGCATCCTCACGGACAATCGGATCGTGACCGAGCGCGAGATGACCAGCGCGCTGAGCACCGTTCCCACGGCGTCGCCAGGCCTGCCGGTCCGGGAGGCCAGCGGCCCGGAGTCTCACGACCCCGACGCGGCGCTGATGACGACGGCGCAACGCGAGCAGATCAGGAAAGTGCTGCAGCAGGTCGGCGGGAACAAAGCCGCCGCGGCGAAGCAGCTCGGGATGAGCCGGCGCTCGTTGTACCGGTGGCTCGATCGGCTCGGCGTGGCACAGTGAGGCATTGCGGTCGGCGTCATCACGCGATGTGCGGCACCGCAGGCCGAAGCCCCGACTGCGCTGGATTCGATCGCCGGGACCTGTAACCGGCGCCTCAGCCGGCCGATACCTTCTCTGGACATGACTGTCGCAGCCTTCCTGCCGTCCCGGCACGGGGTGACCTCGTGCGCCTGATCGACCGCAATGACACCTCGCTTGCGATCGCGCTGGTGGCCAGCGCACTGGTCATCTTCCAGCAGCCGCTGCGCGTGGTCTTCGACGCTGCCCGGAGCATCGAGGCGCGCTACCACGTCGACCTGGTACCCGGACTGGCGGTGCTGGTCTGCGCCTTCGGGTTCCATCAGTACAGGAAGCGGCATCAGGCGAAAGCGCTCGCGGCCGCGGCCGCGGCCGAAGCCGCGCTCGAGCGCGAGCGCAGCGCCGACCTCGAGCGACTGGTGAACTTCGGCCGGGCGCTCGGCAGCGCGCTGGACCCGGCGTCCACGCACCAGGTGTTCTGGCGCTTCCTGCCGGCGTTCGCGCACGACCGCGCGATGTGGATGCTGACGCGGCGCGCGGACGGCTGGGACGCACCCATCCTGGATGCGCGGGGCGGCGCGGCGTGGAGTGCCGATACGCTCGAGACGCTCGCTACCGAAGCGCTGGCCCTGCCCGGCTCGCGCCGCGAGCATGGCGAGGGTGTCCTCATCGGCGAGGATCTCTGCTTCCCGATGCTCGTCGGCGACAACGCCGTCGGGGTGCTCGGCGTGCGGAACCGTCCCGAAATCACCGCTGCGGAACGGGGGGCCATTGGCGCAGCCGCGGCGCTGCTCGCCATCTCCATCCGGAACGGACAGCTGCTCGAACAGGTCCGTGACAGCAGCGTGCGCGACGCGCTGACCGGGTGCTTCAACCGGGCATACGCGATGAAGTCACTGGCCAGCGAGCTGGGGCGGGCACGGCGCAGCATGCGGCCGCTCGCCGTCATCCTGTTCGACATCGACGAGTTCAAGGCCGTCAACGATCGTTACGGCCATCTCGTGGGCGACGCGACGCTGGCCGCCGTTGGCGCCCGGCTGGGCGCGGTCCTGCGGGCCTCCGACGTGAAGTGCCGGTACGGAGGCGACGAGTTCTTGATCATCCTGCCCGACACGCCGGCAGCAGGCGCCGAGCACGTCGCAGGGGCGCTGCGCGACGACCTGGGCCGGCTGTCGATCCCGACCACCAGCGGCGCCATCGGGATCTCGGTGAGCCTCGGCGTGGCTGCGGTCGAGCCAGGGGAGCGGGACGTGACGGCGGTCGTCGGTCGGGCCGATGCCGCGCTCTACCAAGCCAAGCGCAGCGGCCGCAACCAGTGGGCCCTGGCCGCGACACCTCGTCCGTTCGATCAGCCCAGGCGCCCGGTGCAAGAAGCACCTCGGTTGGTGCAGTGAGCCATCATTGGCGCACGGGTGGACCGACCCGCCCTGCCGGTGGGTAGGGCTTCTCGGGTCGGGCCGGCCCCGACCGGAGCACACCATCCGGCATCTGCGCAGCTGCAGTGCCTCATCCCGCCCTGTGGCTCGGCCGTATCATTTCTGCATCATCAACGCTCTCTAATTGACACAGCCCACCCTGCCGATATAACCCATGTAGGTTAGCCCTGCTATGCCATCGCGCTCGCACGCCTGTGAGTGAGAGGGCGAAGCTGTATCCGGAGGTCGTGTGCCCAAGTCTGCGCTCGAGTTGCCTGCCGTGTTCCGTGCACTCGCCGTGGCTGCCGTCACGTTCGGCGCCGCCGGGTGTGACAAGTCCACCCTCACCGAGGCGCCGCCCGACAAGCCGGCGCTGCGCGTGGTCCGCACGGATCGCCTGGAGCCGCTGTACGACGAGGGCGGCAAGCTGCAGAAGCTCAACTACGACCGCAACGGCGACGGCAAGGTCGACACCTGGGGCTTCATGGACGGCGCCCGAGTCGTCCGGGTCGAGGTGGACGAGAACGGCGACGACCGGGTGGACCGCTGGGAGTACCACCGCCAGGGCGCGGGCATGGGCCAGCCGGACGCGGCGCTCACGGGCCCTGACAAGAGCGTCGAACGGATCGAACGCGCGACCCGGCTCGACGGAACGGTGTCGCGCCGTGAGTTCTTCGACAACGGGCTGCTGACAGGGGTCGAAGAGGACACCGACGGCAACGGCGCCGTGGACAAGTGGGAGACCTACACGAACGGCGTCCTTGCACTCGTCGCCCTCGACACCGCGGGGCGTGGCACGCCGGATCGTCGGCTGGTGTACGGGTCCGACGGCAATCTCGATCACATCGAAGCGGACCCGACGGGGTCTGGCACCTTCCGTCCCGTGACGCCGTGATCACGACCGAAGCCGCCACCCGGACGGCACTCGTCGTTGCGGGCGGGTCCAGCGAAGTGGACCTGACGGCCGTACTGCGCGACCTCGGCTTCGAGCCCACGGTCCTTGCGAGCGCCGAGGAACTGCACGGGGTGCAGGAACCGGTGGCGCTCTGCATCATCGACCTGCACCACGGCAGCGACGCGCTGCGCACGGTGCGGGCGGTCCGCAGCCAGCACCCGGAGTGCGTCATCATCGGCGTGGTCGACCCGAAACGACCCACCATGTCGGCTGACGCGATCCGGGCGGGCGTGTTCGACGTGCTGCCTCGTCCTGCGACCAGCCGCGACCTGGCCGCGCTCGTTGCCAACGCCCGCGAGCAGACCACGCTCGCCACCGCGCACGCCCTTCGGGCCGACGGTGGCCCCGCGCCGTACGGCATCTTCGGCACCTCGCCCGCCATGCGGCTGGTACTCGACCTGGTGCCGAGAGCAGCGGCCGGACGCTGCGGCATCCTGGTGGTCGGCGAACGCGGGACCGGGCGCGAGATGGTGGCTCGCGCCATCCATGCGCACGAGCCGAACGGCGACACCCCGTTCGTCAAGGTCGATTGTGCGGGTCCGTCGCCGGAAGAGATCGAGCTGCAGCTGTTCGGTGTGCTTGCGCGCCAGGGGGCCCATGCGGCGCCCGAGCACCGGAGCCTCGAGCGTATCGGCGGCCAGTGCCGCCTGCGCGACGCGCACGGAGGCATCCTGTTTCTGGAGAACGTCGTCGACCTGCCGGCGCGCGTGCAGGCACGCCTCGTCCGCGTGCTGCGCGACCGCGAGGCCTTCATCGACGATGAGACCGAGCCGCAGGCGCTGGACGTGCGCCCGATCGCGGCCGTCGACACGACGATCGACACGGCGCTCGAAGAAGGCCGCCTGAGACCCGACCTGTACGAACGCCTGTCCCTGATTCGGGTGGACGTCCCTGCCCTCCGCCAGCGGCGTGAGGACATCCCCGTGCTGGCGACGCACTTCCTGAAGGATGTCTGCCGGGCCAACGGCAAGCCGATCAAGACACTGACGCGGCCCGCCCTCACGCTGCTCGCTGCGCTGCCGTGGCGCGGCAACGCGCCCCAGCTGCGCGGCCTGCTGGAGCGGCTGACGCTGCTCGTGCCGCACGGATTGATCCGGCTCGAAGACGTGCTCGCGCACACGCAGCTCGATGGCGCGATCAGCCCGAGCGGCTTCGACGCCACGCTGCGCCAGGCGCGCGCCCGGTTCGAGCGCGACTATATCGCGGCGGTGCTCCAGCACCATCACGGGCGCATCGCCGAAGCCGCGCGTGTGCTCGGCATCCAGCGCACGAATCTGTACCGCAAGATGCGCCGGCTGAACCTGATGCGAGCCGGGAAGAGCGGGCGGGAGGCGTGATGTATCCCGTCCGATACAGGCGTCCCGTACCCGATACACAACCTGCGGTCGAGGTCTTGACCCCGTCGCCTCACCGCGCCACCATGGACAAGGCGACAGCTGCATCTGCTCCCCCAGGGCGAATTCAGCGAAGCCGCACACGGCAGAAGGGTTCGAAACACCATGAGGTCAGGAAGGTTCGTAGCGATCGCGCTGGCATGCACGCTGGCGGGTTCGACGGCGTCAGTGGGGCTGCTCGCGCAACAGAGCACGTCTCTGGCCGGAACGGCGAAGGACGAGGCCAAGAAGCCGTTCACGGACTACACCGTGCGCGCACGCGACGTCCAGGCTGGGAGCATCGCGGCGACCATTGCGCTGGACACGCAGGGCAACTTCTCCCTGCAGGGCCTGTCCACCATGAACTACCTGGTGGAGCTGGTGAACAAGGACGGCAAGGTGGTCTGCACCGAGGGGCCGTTCGACCTGTCGAAGCAGGCGATCAAGAGCGACGTGATCATCGACTGCGGCAAGGTGCCGGCTGCCTGGTGGCTGGTGGGTGCGGCGGCGGCGGCAGGCATCACCGCCGGCGTGGTCGCCGCAGGTCCCGCAAGCCCGTCCCGGTAAGCACGGCCCGACGCGCCGCCGCACCGGCGGCGCCACGCCTGAGCGCCCGCGTTTCCGCGCGCGGCGCCTGCGCCTTGCCCGGTCCTGCGCCGTCAGCGGCGGGACCGGGTCCCTCATTCCTCGCCTCTTCCTCCAACTGCTCCTGTATGCGTTCCTTTTCTCGCCTGATCGCGGGCATCGCCGTGTGCGTGCTCGGCGTGACACCGGGCGGCTTCGCGCAGACGGACGCCAACGCCGCGGAGTCGGCGCGGTTCCGCGTGGGTCCGGTCCGCTTCACGCCGTCGCTCTCGCTGACCAACATCGGCATCGACAGCAACGTGTTCAACGAGTTCGGGAACGAGCGGCGGGACACCACGGCGGCCGCGGGCCCGGCCGTCGACTACTGGCTGAAGCTGGGTCGGGCGCGGCTCAACGGCAAGTCGGCCGGGCAATATCTCTACTTCCGGCAGTATGACAACCAGCGGGCCTGGAATACGGCTAACGACCTCCGGCTGGAGATTCCGCTGGCGCGCGTGACGCCGTTCGTCACCGGCTCGCGATCGAACACCAAGAACCGGCCGGGTTTCGAAATCGACTCCCGGGCACGCCTGCGGAGCACCGCCGTCAGCGGCGGCGCCAACGTGCGTCTCTCCGGCAAGACCGACCTCGTGGTCTCCGGCATGCGGCAGACCTTCTCGTTCGACGACGAGGAGTCGTTCCTGGGAGCGGAACTGTCACAGTTCCTCAACCGTCGGAGCGACACGGGGGCGGTGCACCTGCGCACGAAGCTGACGCCGCTCACCACCTTCGTCGTGCGGGGCGAGGCCACCCAGGATCGCTTCGACGCCGCGACGGAGCGCGACACCGACAGCTACGCCGTCCTTCCCGGATTCGAGCTGCGCCCGGCGGCGCTCATCTCGGGCCAGGTGTTCGTCGGCGTCCGCCGCTTCGCGACACGCTCCGACACCGTCCCGGATTTCACCGGCGTCGTCGCCAACGTCGACGCGAAGTACATCCTGCGCGCGACGCAGTTCCAGGTGCGTGTGATGCGCGACCTCACCTACTCCTATCTCGCCCAGCAGCCCTACTACGCGCTGACCGATGCCGGCCTCACCGTCACCCAGGGTATCGCCGCAGGCTGGTACGTGGTCGGACGCGGCAGCCGGCAGACGCTCGCATATCGGAGCGTCGCGGGCACGCCGCCCGCGCTCGCGGATCGTGCCGATCGCTCGTGGCAGTACGGCGGCGGGCTCGGGTACCGCTTCACCCAGTACTTCCGCGTGGGGGTCGATGCCCTGTACCTGCGGCGGCAGTCGCCGCTCTTCGATTTCCGCAACTACGAGGGGCTGCGCGCCGGCGCCTACGTCATCTACGGGTCTCCGCAATGAAGCACGTGTTGATCGCCCTGGCTTGCGTCCTCGGATTCGCGGCGTCCGCGCCCGGCCAGACCGACTACATTGTCGGCGCGCAGGATGTCCTGACGGTCACCGTCTTCGGCGAGACGGAGCTGTCGGGCAAGTACACGGTGGAGCAGGACGGCACGTTCACCTTCCCGCAGATCGGCCGCGTGAAGGCAGGCGGGCTCACCCTCAGAGCCCTCGAGCAGGAACTCACCGGCAAGCTGGCGGACGGGTACCTGAAGAATCCGCAGGTGGCGGTTGCCATCGAGAACTACCGCAGCCAGCGCATCCTCGTGATGGGTGAGGTGCGCACGCCAGGCGAGTACCAGCTCAATGGCGAGATGACGCTGCTGTCGGCGCTGGCGCGTGCCGGATCGACCACCCCGACGGCGGGTCACGAAGCCACGATCGTCCGCAGGCGCCGGGCCCCGACGCCTGGCGAGGAGGCGACCGAGGTCCTGAAGGTGGACCTCGCCGCGCTGCAGGCGGGCAACCTCGCCCTGAACGTGATCCTGCGTGACGGGGACACGATCAACGTGCCGAAGGCGCAGTCGGTCTTCGTCGCGGGCCAGGTCAAGACGCCGGGTGCGTATGCGGTCGAACCTGGCACGACCGTGCTCCAGGTGTTGTCGCTCGCCGGCGGCCTGACCGACCGCGGGTCGGACAATCGCATCCGGATCCAGCGCACCGTCAACGGCAAGAAGGTGGAGGTCTCGGCCAGGCTCACCGACACCGTGAAGCCCGGCGACACCATCATCGTGCGAGAGCGATTCTTCTAGGTGACCCATGCTGACCCCCGATAGACAGCGCGCCCAGGGCGCGCACGGCCACAACGAGAAGGCCCTGATGGATTACGTCCGGGTGCTGTACAAGCGCCGGTGGATCGCGCTGCCTGCCTTCCTGCTGGTCTTCACGCTGGGCGCCGTCAACGCCATGCGGCAGACGCCCATGTACCAGAGCCGGGTGCAGCTGCTGATCGAGAAGGACGCGCCGAACGTGGCGACGCTCGATCAGATGTTCCAGACGCAGGACGGCTGGATGGCGGACGACTTCTACCAGACCCAGTACCGCATCCTCCAGAGCCGGACGCTTGCGAAGCAGGCGATCGACGCGATGAAGATGTGGGACGTGCCGCGTCTCGGCAACGGCCCGGAGCCGAAGGCACCCATCAGCGTCATCGGGATCGCCATGGACGCCGGCCGCACCGCCGTGGGCCTGGCGAAGTCGCTGGTGTCGAGCAAGCCGCCGGCTCCGACGGCGCCCGTTGTCGAGCCGCGTGGCAAGGATGAGACCGCGCTGCAGTCGGCACGCATCGACGAGTTCCTTGGCGGGCTGAGCATCGTACCCGTCCGCAACAGCCGGCTCGCCGAGATCCGCTACACGTCGAGCGACCCGGTGTTCGCCGCCGAGGCCGCCAATGCCGTCGCCAAGGCGTACATCCAGCAGAACATGGAGTTCAAGTTCAACACGTCGAAGGAAGCCGCGGACTGGCTGTCCGAAAGGCTCGCCGAGCAGCGCAAGGCCGTCGAGGCGAGCGAGGCGGCCCTGCAGGCGTTCCGCGAGAAGAACGGCACGGTTGCCGTCGCCGACGCGGGCTCGGACATCGTCGTGGCGCGCCTGACGGACTTGAACTCCGCGCTGACCAAGGCCAAGACCGAGCGGATCAACAAGGAGTCGCTCTACAACCAGCTGCGGTCCGCCGAGGGGAACGGCGGCGTCGAATCGCTGCCGGTGGTGCTGTCGAACGACTACATCCAGAAGATGCGCTCGGACCTGTCCGACCTGCAGCGGCAGCAGGCGCAGCTGGCGGAACGCTACGGCCCGCGGCACGCGGAGATGATCAAGGTGCGCTCCGCGGTCGAGAGCGCGGAAGCGAAGCTGCAGGTCGAGATCTCGAAGGTGGTGGACTCGGTGCGGACCGATTACGAGGCGGCCCTGTCGGAGGAGCGGAGCCTGCAGGCGGCCCTCAACAGCCAGAAGGGCGAGGCGCTCAGCCTGAACCGCAAGAGCATCGAGGCAAGCGTGCTGCAGCGCGAGCTCGACAGCAACCGGCAGATCTACGAGAGCCTGCTGCAGCGCACCAAGGAGACCGGCATCTCGAGCGAGCGGCGATCCACCAACGCGCGCGTCATCGACGCGGCCGAGGTGCCGCGAGGACCCATCTCGCCCAACGTGCCGCGCGACCTGATGATCGCCCTCGGCACGAGCCTGCTCCTCGCCGTCGGCCTCGCGTTCTTCTTCGAGCAGATGGACGACCGCATCCGCACCCCGCAGGAGATGAAGGCGTACCTGCACGTGCCGTTCCTCGGCATGGTCCCGGTGACGCCGCGCGAGAAGGGCGGCATCGAGAACCCGCTCATCAACGGCCCGGTGGCGGCGAACTTCGCCGAGGCGCTGAAGACGATCCGCACCAACGTGCTCTTCTCGTCGGCCGAGGAAGGGCTGCGCACGCTCGTCGTGACGAGCGCCGGCCCCGGCGAGGGCAAGAGCACGGTGGCCGCCAATCTCGCGATGGCACTGGCCCAGGCCGGCCAGCGTGTCCTCCTGATCGACGCCGACATGCGGCGGCCGCGCACGCACGAGATCTTCGACCTGCCGCAGGAGCCCGGCCTCTCCAACATCCTCACCGGCAACGCCAAGGTGACCGAGGCGGTGCGCCGCTCCCCGGTGGCCGGCCTGTGGGTGATGTCGTCCGGCTACATTCCGCCGAATCCGGCGGAGCTGCTCGGGTCGCGCCGCTATCTCGACCTGATTGCCTCGCTGGAGGACCACTTCGACTGGGCCATCGTGGACACGCCGCCGGTGCTCGCCGTCACCGACAGCGCGGTCGCCGGGCGGCACGCGTCGGGCGTGGTGTTCGTCGTCGCTTCCGACAAGACCAGCCGGCACGCCGTACAGGAGGCGATCACGCAGCTCGAATCGGCGACGGTGCACATCGTGGGCGCGGTGCTGAACCGCGTCGATCTGGTTCGGCACCCGTACTACTACGCGGCGTACTACCGCAAGGAGTACGCGAAGTACTACACGAAGGCCTGACGCGGCGATTCCGACGGCCATGACTTCCGCGCACGCCGGCGCCGCGTCCCCGGCGGACCTCGAGTCCGCCCGGTCGTCGGTGCTCGCGGACAAGGCCCGCCAGGCCGTCGCCTGGACGGCGGGCATCACGATCTTCCAGGACCTCCTGCAGCTTGGCGTCACGCTCACACTGACGCGCCTGCTGCCGCCGGAGGCCTACGGGAAGTTCACCTTCGTCACCACCGTGATCGGCTTCTTCACGGTGCTGTCCTTCCGGGAGATCCTGAACTACACGCTACAGGTGCGGTCGGACGCCGAGACCCACTACCAGGATCACTTCACGGCCGGGGCCGTCATCCAGGGGGTGCTGTTCCTCCTGGTGAACGTGATGGCCTTCGGGCTGCGCTTCGTCCCTGCCTATGCCCCGGCGGCGCCGCTGCTGCACGTGATGTCGCTGCTGTTGCCGCTGGATCTGGTGAGCGAGTTCCGCGTGAAGATGCTGGAACGGTCGCTCGAATGGCGGCGCCTGCGCACGCTCCACGCCATCGGCCTGGCCCTTGGCGCCGCGCTGGCGATCACGATGGCACTGACCGGCTGGGGCGCGTACGCGCTGCTCGTGCCCAGCCTCACCATGTCACTGCCCTTCGCCTACGACCTGTTCGTGGTGGAGGGCTGGCGGCCCACGTGGGCGTGGAGCGCCGCGCGCTACGGCCCGGCACGGCGCTTCGGCCTCCTGCGCATCGGCAGCGGCAGCATCGTGAGCCTGTCGACGTTCTCAGAGGGGCTGGTCCTGACGCGCGCGATCGGGTTCGCCGATCTGGGTGTCTACAACCGCGCGCTCGGCCTGGCGGCCCTGGTCTGCCAGCGAATGGCCTCGCTGCTGCTGAATGCGTTGTATCCCGTGCTGACGCGCCTGCCGGTTCGTTCCGCGCAGTACCGCAAGGCCAGCGCCCTGATCATGCGGTGCCTCGCGTGGACGGTGGTGCCGCTGGCTGTCGGAATCGGCCTCACCGCGGAACCGGTCGTGCGCCTGCTGTACGGGACGCAGTGGCTTGCGTCCGTGCGGCTCGTGCCCGGCGCCCTGGCCCTGGGCGGCCTGCTGGCGCTGGTGTCGGCAAGCTATACCCTGCTGCTGGCGCACCAGGAACAGCGCCTCTGCCTCGCCGCCGACGTGGCCCGCCTGGTCGGAACCCTGCCCGCGCTCGCGGTGGCGGTGCGCTGGGGGGTCGAGGCCTATCTCGCGTCGCTCATCCTGCTGCAGATCGCGATCCTCGCCACGATGCTGCTCTGGCTGCAGCGGGACGAGACCATCGCCAGGGGCGGTGTCTCCGCGTCACTGATTCCGTCCGCTCTCGCCAGCGCCGGCGCGCTCGCGATCGTCGTGATGCTCGGGCGCGCCAGCGGCGTCGCCATCGGGCCGATATGGACCGGCTTTGCCGCCGGCGGCGCCTTCATGGCGACATACCTCGTGCTGTTGCGGACGTTCTTCGCGCGGCTGCTCTTCGATCTCGTATGCCAGCTCCCACAGCGGAACCTGCTGCTCGCCCTGCTTCGCTTTCCCCAGCCGGCCTAGCCGCTGCGCGGGGCGCGGGGCCGGAGGCGGACGGCGGCACGACAGGCGCGCCGTCGCGTCCGCGCGCCGGCGACGCGCTGCGTCGATGCCGCGTGTTCATGCTGCTCCTGAACGCGCCGTTCTATGGCAGCGAACGCCTCATGGTACGCACCGCCGGTGTCCTGAAGGATGCGGGGGCTGACGTGCTGGTGGCCACCTGCGACTGGGAATTCGGCGGGATCAGGCGCGAACTCGCCCGGCGCGGCGTCGGGCACGTCGACATCGTCATGCGCGGCATGTTCACGCGCCGCGGCGGGCCCGTGCGCGTGCTGCGCCTCAATGCCGAGGCGCTTCGCACCGCGGCACGGGTCCGGCGCGCCGCTGCCGCATTCCGGCCCACGCACATAGTCGTGCCGGACGAATCGAACGCGCTCTACGCGCTGCCGCTGCTTGCCACCCGCGGCCGGGCCCAGGCGATCTTCGTGCCCGCCAACGTGCCCGACGAGGCGCTGGCCCGCCGGAGCGCGGCCTACCGGTTCTTTCTTCAGGCAATCGGGCGACTGGTCGACACGGCGATCGCCAACAGCCGGTTCACTGCCGCGGCCCTCCGGCGCTGGCTGCCCACGCATCTGCCAGTTACGACGGTGCCCTGCTGCCTGCCCGCACGCGAGACGCCTGAGGTGGACGCGGCACTGGAGAGCATCGACCCGACCCGTTTCAACATCGTCTACGTGGGTCAACTGGCGTCCCACAAGGGGGTCGACCTGCTGGTGGACGCCGCCCTCGAGATCACGAACCACCACCCGCATGTCGATGTCGTCCTCGCCGGCCCGGGCGACGAACGTTCGCCGGAGGAGCAGCAGTGGCGTTCACGCATTGCGGCAGCGGGGCGCACGGACCGCGTGAGGCTTGTCGGACCGGTGCGCGACGTCCCGCGCCTGCTGTCGATGGCGGCGCTGCACGTGATGCCCTCGCGATGCGAGGAGTCGTTCGGCCTCGTGGTGCTCGAGGCCAAGGCCGCCGGCGTTCCCTCCGTGGTCTTCCCCGTCGGCGCCCTGCCGGAACTGGTGCGGCACGGCGTGGACGGGTTCGTCTGTCGCGACATCTCGACGACGGCGCTGGTGCACGGCCTCGAACACTTCATCGTCGCGGCTGACGCCCGGCACGAGGCAGCCCTCGCGGCCCGTGTGTCAGCCGACGCCTACTCGGTCGGGCAGTTCACCGATCGCTGGGTGGCCCTGCTGTCCCCCGCCACGGAGGCCTGACGGGCTCGATGCGCATCCTCTTCGTCATCCCGGAGTTCCCACCCCACGCGGGCGGCGGCATCCTGAAGTACTACGATCTGCTCGCCTCCTCGCTGGTGGCCGCCGGTGCGCACGTCTCCATCCTGGTGGCGTCGCCGTTCTCGGAGTTCCCGGACTACAGGACACGCGACGGTGTGGACGTCGCGTTCGTCACGCTGCGCGAAGTGGACCACCACGCCGCGATGCTGCCGCACCTCGCGGCGGCGCCGGGCTTCCGGCGGTATCTCGCGGCGGGCCTCGCGGCCGCCGAGCGCGTGGCGCGGCTCGCCGACGTCGTCGACGTCATCGAGACCACCGACTTCGGCCTGTTGTTCGCCCCGCTCGTCGCGATGGCCGACAGGCCGCCGGTGGTCGTCAAGCTGCACGGCAGCCTCGGACAGATCAGCGAGCACGAGCCGGTCGAACCGCGGGGCGCGCTCGACGCCGCGCTCGCGCGCGTGACCGAGGCGACGCTGCTCCCGCACGCGGATGCGCTGGTGGCGTGCAGCCCGAAGAACGCAGCGGAGTGGGAAGCGAGGCTCTCGACTCCCGTCGGCTTCCTGCCCGCACCACTGCGGGTGGCGGAGCCGATCGAGCCCACGCCGACAATCTACTCGGGCCTCGTTGCCGCTCGCGTGCAGGCGTGGAAGGGGCCCGAGATCCTCTGCGAGGCGTTCGCGACGCTCGGCGCACAGGCTCCGGAGGACATGCGGATTGCGTGGGCGGGGCGCGACACCGCGACGGCGCCTGACGGCGGGTCGATGAGCGCCTGGCTGGCGAGGACGTACCCCGGCATCTGGGGTGAGCGTATTGTTCCCGTGGGACAGCAGCCGCACGCAGCCATCGCCGCCCTGCAGGCGTCCGTCAGGTACGTGGTCGTACCGTCCCACTGGGACACGTTCAATTACACCCTCGCCGAGGCCATGGCTGCGGGCTGCGTGGCGATCGCCTCGACAGGCGTCGGCGCCTCGTACCTTCTCGACACAGGCGTGAACGGGTTCGTGTTCCCGGCGGGTGATCCGGTCGCCCTCGCGCAGTCGCTGCGAGAGGCGCACGCAGCGGACCCGGCGCGGCGCCTCACGATCGGCGCCGCCGCGCGCCAAACGAGTGCGGCCGAGCTGTCGCCCGAAAGCGTGGCGACGGCGGCGCTCGGGCTGATGCGCGATATCCGCCCCCGCCCATCGACATCGAGGCCGTCGCCGTGGCTGCGCGAGTTCGTCGGCCTCGGCGCCGGGCCGCAGCCGGCCGACGATGCCTTCCTCGAGAACGTGAGCATCAGGACCCTGGGACGACATCTGGGCCAGCGGCTGCGCCGCCGCCTGCCGGTGTGACACCATGCCGCCCAGTCGCCCAACCATCGCCCTGTGCATCCCGGCCTACAACGCGGCCGGTCACCTGCACCGCCTTCTGGATTCGGTCGAGCTCCAGACGGAGCCGTTCGACGAGGTCTTCCTCTACGACGATGCAAGCACGGACGGCACGGCGGATGTCGCACGCGCGCGTGGCGTGGCCGTCGTCCGGGGTGATGCGAACGTGGGCGCCTCTGTCGGAAAGAACCGGCTGGCGGAACTGGTCATGTCGGACTGGGTGCACTTCCACGATGCGGACGACGCGCTCGGCCCGGAGTTCGTGGCGCGCGCGCGTGAGGCCATCGCGCAGCGGAACGCGGATGTGGTGCTCTTCGGCACGGAAGACCGGGAAGACGGGAGCGGTGCCAGCCTGCACATCCGCCGCTGGGATCGCGCCGCCATCGAGCAGGACGCGGTCCGCTACTGCATCGTCCACACGGTCACCAACTGCGGCGTCTACCGCCGGGCCGCCTTCGTGTCAGCGGGCGGCTTCGACACGAACCCCGCAACCCGCTACAACGAGGACCAGGCCATGCACGTGCGCATGGCGCTGTCGGGCCTGCGCTTCACGGCAGTGGACTACGTCGGCTACATCGTCTACCGGCGACGGGGATCGATGTCGTCTGGAAACCAGCTCGCCTGTGCCCGGGCGCAGTACGAAGTGCTCGCGGGGGCCGCAGCAGCCACCGACCGACGCTACGCGACGGAAATCGGCGCGCGCCTCTGGCGGCTCGCCGGCGTGCTCGGCGCCTATGGCGACTGGGACTACGTGCGACGGTGCCTCGAGTGGGCCGATCGACTCGGTTACACCGATCCGCTGGGGGAGCACTTCGTGATGCGCCTCCTGGCACGCGTCAGCCCCTTCGGCGCGGTGCGTGCGCGCGAGGCCTTGATCAGGGCCACCAAGCCGCACCTGCGACGGGACGCACGGGAGGCGATCCGATGACGCCGCTCGTGTCCATCCTTGTGCCCTGCTACAACGCCGACCGCTGGGTCGATGCGGCAATCGCGTCGGCCCTTGCGCAGCGCGGTGCCCGCTGCGAGGTGATCGTCGTGGACGACGGGTCCACCGACCAGACGCGGGATCGGGTGGAACGTTTCCGCGACCGCGGAGTCACCGTGCTGCAGCAGAAGAACCGGGGCGCGTCGGCGGCGCGGAACGTGGCACTTGCGCAGGCACGTGGCGACTACATCCAGTACCTCGACGCGGACGATGTGCTCGACCCGGACAAAGTCGCACGTCAGCTCGACCGGCTCCAGCGCGAGCCGGCAGGAGTGGTGGCATCGGCTGCGTGGGGTCGGTTCGTGGACGACCCCGCCACCGCCGTGTTCACGCACGAGGCGGTCTGGGCGGACCTCACGCCCGCGGACTTCCTGGTGAGCTGTGCGCTGCAGGAACTGATGTTCCCACCGGTCGCGTGGCTGATCCCCCGTGCCGTGTGCGAGGCGGCTGGCCCGTGGGACGAAGCGCTGTCCATGAACGACGATGGGGAGTACATGAGCCGCGTGCTTGCCGCCAGCACCGGCATCGTGTTCTGCGAGGACGCACGGGTCTTCTACCGCACCGGCAATCCGCTGTCGTACGGGAGCCGCACGACACGATCGGCCGCGGAATCGGAACTCCGGGCCTGGGATCGCATCGTCGACACGCTGAGGCGTCTCGAGGACACGCCCCGCGTCACCACCGCGTCAGCAACCGGTTACCAGCGTATTGCCGCTCGGTACCTGATCGATCATCCGGACGTCGCGGAAGCCGCCGAAACCAGGGAGCAGTCGCTCGGCGGCGGACAGTATCGCTTCCAGGGCGGCGCCGTCTTTCGGGCAGCGGTCCGTGTGCTTGGATGGAAGGCCGCGCTGCGGCTCAGGCGGGCACACGGCACCCTGCGAGGGCGCAGGGTCGCGGCGCAGGGCTGAACGGGCATGGCTGCGACCTCACTCACCCGCCTGCGGATCGCCGTACTGGCCGATCCCGAACTTCCTGTGCCACCCGTCCTGTACGGCGGCATCGAACGGGTGATCCACTTCCTGGTGGAGGGCCTCGCCGCGCGCGGCCACGACGTCACGCTGTTCGCCCATCGCGATTCTGCCGCCGCGTGCCGCATCGTGCCGTACCCCGGCCTGTCGAGCCACTCGCGGGTCGACCTGCTGCGCAATGCGGCGACGGTGGCACGCCACGTCCTCCGGGGGGGATTCGACCTGGTGCACAGCTTCGGACGGCTCGCCTATCTCACGCCGCTGGCTCTGAGCCGCGTGCCGAGGCTGATGTCGTTTCAGCGACCCATCACGCACGCCAGCATCTCCCAGGCGACCCGACTCTTCGGCGAGACGCTGCAGTTCAGCGTCTGCGGCGAGCACATGGTCGGGGCACTGGCCCCGATGGCCACGTGGCATGTGGTGCCGAACGGGGTCCCCATGGCGAGCTACACCTTCCGGTCCGCGGTGGCTGCCGACGCCCCGCTCGTTTTCCTCGGCCGCCTCGAGCGCATCAAGGGGCCGCACGCGGCCATCGAGGTGGCGCAACGGACCGGGCGCACCCTCGTGCTGGCCGGCAACATCGCCCCCGACCACCGGGACTATTTCGCACGCGAGGTGGCGCCGCACCTCGACGGCAAACGGATTCGCTACGTCGGTCCCGTGGACGATGCACAGAAGAACGTCCTCCTGGGGTCGGCTGCTGCGCTGCTCATGCCGATCGAGTGGGATGAGCCTTTCGGCATCGTCATGGCGGAGGCGCTCGCCTGCGGCACGCCGGTCGTCGGCCTGCGCCGTGGCGCCGTACCCGAGGTCGTCGTGCACGGCCAGACCGGTTTCGTCGCCGGTGATCTCGCCGGCCTCATCGAGGGTGTGCGCCGCATCGCGTCGATCGAGCGACACGCCTGCCGGGCCGACGCCGAGAGGCGCTTCGCGGATGATGTGGTCGTGGACGCGTACGAGCGCATCTACCGCAGGATGGCCCTCCATCCGGCGACAGCCCCCACACCCGGCATCGTCCGCCACGTGACGCCATGAGAGTCTGCCTCGTGACGACGGGCCAGCCGTCCACCAATCCTCGTCTCGTGAAGGAGGCCGACGCGTGCGCGAGCGCCGGGTGGGACGTTCATGTGGTCGCGGCGCACTGGGCCGACTGGGCGACGACATTCGACCGCGACCTGCTCGCCTCGCGACCGTGGCGCTGCACGTTCGTGGACTGGCGACGCGACCAGGATCCGGTGCTGTTCTGGAAGTCGCGTGTGCGCCACTGGCTCGCGCGGCGGGCGGCGCCTTATACCAGAACTCCAGGCATCCAGGCGGCAGCCTTGTCGCGTGTTGGACTGGAACTCGCCCGGGCGGCGCGGCGCGTACGGGCAGATCTGTACATCGCCCACAACCTCGGCGCCCTGCCAGCGGCCGCAACGGCCGCGGCCGCACACGGGGCACTGCTTGGATTCGATGCCGAGGACTTCCACAGCGGCCAGTTCACGGCCGGCGGGACGTCACACCAGGAACAGACCGTCCGCGCCATCGAACAGGCGTACCTGCCCAGCTGTGCGTATGTGACTGCCGCGTCCGACGGGATCGCAGCCGCCTACCACGCGAGCTACGGCATCGCGCTGCCGACGACGGTCCTGAACGTCTTTCCACGGGCGGACCGCCCGGCGGCTCTGCGCGTGTCCGATCCCGGCGACCCGCTTCGCCTCTATTGGTTCTCGCAGACGATCGGGGCGGACCGCGGCCTGGAGGAGGCGGTCGCGGCGATCGGCCTGCTCGGGGACGCGCGGGTCGAGCTGCACCTACGCGGCGCCTGGCAACCCGGCTTCGAGGGGCGGCTGCGCGATCTCGCCGCACGGACCGGCGTGCGGCCCGGCCAGCTGGTCGTGCTGCCGCCCGCGTCCGCAGCCGACATGGTTCGCGCCGCAGCCCAGTTCGACGTCGGCCTTGCGCTCGAGCCCGGGGTGACGACGAACAACGACATCGCGGTGTCGAACAAGATCTTCACCTATCTCCTCGCGGGCCTCGCCGTCGTCATGACACGCACGAGCGGACAGGCGGCGCTGCTGCCGGTGCTCGGCGACGCCGCAGCCGGTTGCGCGGTGAGGGACGCCGCGTCACTGGCCGACGCACTGCGCCCGTGGCTCGACGACCGCCAGGCCCTGCAGCGGGCGCGGCGCACCGCGTGGCAGCGCGCCGAAGAGCAATTCAACTGGGACATCGAGCAGCAGCGTTTTCTCGCCGTCGTGCAGCGGGTGCTCGATCGGCGCCGCAGCGGCGTGCGCGGGGAGTCGGCGGCATGAGCGTCGTCCTGCCTGCACCCGATACGCGGACACCGGTCACGCCCGACTCCCACGGCGAGAGGCCACCCAGGCGCGTGCTGATCGTGTCGCCGAACTTCCCGCCGTCGAGTGCGGCCGACATGCAGCGTGTCCGCATGAGCCTGCCGTACTTCAGGGAGTTCGGGTGGGAGGCGACGGTGCTGGCGGTGCAGCCGGACGAGGGCCGCTCGAACGATCCGCTGCTGCGGCTGACGATTCCAGAGGATGCCGACGTCCATCGAGTCGAGGCACTTCCCGAACCGCTGGCTCGCCGATTCGGTGTCGGCAACATCGCGCTCCGTTCCCTGAGTCGCCTGTACGGGGCAGGTTTGTCGCTGATCGGCACGCGGCGGATCGACCTCGTCTACTTCTCGACCACGATGTTCTTCGCGATGCCCCTGGGGCGGCTGTGGCGTCGACGCACGGGTGTGCCGTTCGTGCTCGACATGCAGGACCCGTGGGTGTCGGACTACTACGAGACGCATCCCGACGTCACGCCCCCGCGCAAGCACGCCCTGTCGCGCCGGGCGCACGCGATGCTCGAACGCTACACGATGCAGGCGGCGTGCGGACTGGTGGCGGTGTCCGCGCCGTACATCGGGACGCTGCGGCAGCGGTACCCGCGCCTCGCTGACGTCCCGGCGATCACGCTGCCCTTTGCGGCTTCCCCGGTGGACTTCGAGGTGCTGGCCACGCAACCGCAGGCGAACCCCTTCTTCGAGGCTGCGGATACGCACGTGCACGGCGCGTACGTGGGCCGTGCCGGCGACGACATGCGCCCCGCACTCGAAATCCTGTTCGGTGCGCTGCGGGACGGCCGGCAGGCGTTTCCGGGCGCCTTCGAACGTGTACGGCTGCACTTCGTCGGCACGAACTATTCGACCGAACAGGAGCCGCGACGCACGGTGGCTCCGGTAGCCGCGCACTTGGGCTGCGGCGACGCGGTGGCCGAAACGGCGGCGCGGGTTCCGTATTTCACGGCACTGCAGGTGCTGAAGGACGCGTCGTTCCTCGTGCTCATCGGCTCGAACGATCCGACCTACACCGCGTCGAAGGTCTACCCGTACCTGTTCGCCGGCAAGCCCATCGTTGCCGTCGTGCACGAGGCGAGCAGCCTGGTGCCGGTACTGAAGTCGGCACCGAACTGCGTGCTGGTGACCTTTGGCGAAGCGGATGCCGATCGGGCACGCGCGGCGCTGCTCGAGCGCTGGCACGCACTCCTGCAACGGCTCCCGCTCGACTGTCCGGCCGATCCCGTGACGGTGACCCGGTTCGGCGCGCGGGAAATGACACGTCGGCAATGCGAGCTGTTCGACGAAGTGGTCGCGCGCGACAGGGTGGTGGGCTGATGCGTCTGGCCATCGTCACGAGTCACCCGATTCAGTATCAGGCGCCCTGGTTCCGCGCGCTCGCCAGGCGCGTGGAACTGCATGTGTTCTTCTGCCACCGGCAGGACGCCGTGGGGCAGGCGGCCGCCGGATACGGTCAGTCGTTCAGCTGGGACGTCCCACTGCTCGACGGATACGAACACTCATGGCTGACGAACGTGGCGGCGGACCCGGGCGTCTTCTCGTTCCGGGGCTGCGACACGCCCGGTGTCGCCGACGCGCTCGGTCGAGGGCAGTTCGATGCCTGCATCGTCAGCGGGTGGTATCTCAAGAGCTACGTGCAGGCGATCCTCGCGTGCCGACGCCAGGGCCTGCCGGTCTTCCTGCGGGGTGACTCGCAGCGCGCCACGGATCGGCCGCTGATCACCCGCGCCCTCAAGTATCCGCTCTACCGCGCACTGCTCACGTCCGTGGACGGCCATCTCGCCGTCGGACAATCGAATCGTCAATATCTGGAGCACTACGGGGTCAATCCCCGGCGCATCTGGTTCGTGCCGCACTGCGTGGACGACCGATGGTTCGCGCAGCGCGCCGACGCGGCCCGCAGCAGCGGCGCTGTCGGCGAGCTGCGACGCCACCTGCGGCTGGACGACGAGGAGCGTGTCGTGCTCTTCGTGGGACGCCTGGTCGACCAGAAACGGCCGCTGGACTTCGTCGAGGCCATCGGCGCAGTGCGTCGGACGGAACGCCTGGCCGGTGTCGTGGTAGGCAGCGGACCATTGGCCGGTGCTCTCGAGGCACGGTCGCGCGAGCTGGGGGCTGGCGTGCGATTCGCCGGCTTCGTCAACCAGTCGGCGCTGCCGGCATACTACGCGGCCGCACGACTGCTGGTCCTGCCATCGGATTCGCGCGAGACCTGGGGCCTGGTGGCCAACGAGGCGCTCTCGTGCGGGACGCCAATCGTGGTCAGCGACCATGCCGGCTGCGCCGCGGATCTCGTCACCAGCCACACCGGCCGCGCCTATCCGTGCGGGAACGTCGGGACCCTGGCGTCGGCGATTCTGGAGGTCGACCACCTGCGCCGCGCGGCGCCCGCCGAGGTCTCCACAGCAGTCGAGACCGTCAGCCGCCGATACGGGGTGGAGGCGGCTGCAGACGCTGCGGCCGCGGCCCTCGAAGCCGCGGTCACCCGCGCTTCACGAAGCACTCTTCCGATGCCACAGTCGATCCGGTCATGAGCACACACCCCCTGGTCTCACGGGCGTTTGCCGTCGGCGCGGCCGCCGGCGTCCTCGTCGCCGTCGCGACCTCGTCGGTGCTGAGCGGCACAGCGGTCTTCGCCCTCGCCGTCATGGTGGGGCTCACCTGGCGCGTGGACGAAATCCCGGTCATGCCCTTCGTCCTCAGCTATCAGTGGCTGCAGGTCAGCGCCGGCTACTTCTACCACCAGGCCACCGGCCACTTCCCTGGCGAGTACCAGCCCGGCGACCTCGACCTCGCGGTCTTCCTCAGCCTCGCGGGACTGCTGCTGATCGCGCTCGCCGTGCGGCTGGTGGCGCGGGCCACGGCGCGGCCGCACGACGTGCACCAGCAGTGGACCGTGCACAACCTGCGCGGCCTGTTCCTGCTGGTGATCGGGCTGTACTCGATCAACTACGTGACGACGCTGTCATTCGGCGGGGGCAGCCTGTCCGTCATCCTCGACCGGCTGGTGCAGCTCCGGCAGGTTCCGCTCATCCTGTTGTGGATCGAGGTGCTGCGGCAGGGACGGCATCGGTCGTACCTCTGGCTCAGCCTGGCGTGGGTCTTCATCCCGCAGCTGGGCTCGTACTTCTCTGACTTCAAGACGCCGCTCCTGCTGCTGCTGATCGTGTCCGCGTTCTTCTGGGAACCGTGGAACGTGGACCACAGGAAGATCACGGCCGCCGGGTTGGCGCGTGTCGGCGGCGCGGTGGCAGCGGCCCTCTTCCTCGCGATGCTCTGGCAGGGCGGCGTGAAGCAGGACATCCGGAAGGCGTACGACGATGACGCGGTTGGCGCCAACCCGTTCGATCGCATCCAGCTGTTCGTGGAGCGCGCCGGCGACGCCCTGCCCGGCGTGCAGAACGAAACTCGCGACGTGGTCGAAGGACTGGTGTCGCGGGTCTCGTACGTCACGTTCTTCTCCCGGGTGCTCGAGCACGTGCCGGCGCGCGAACCCCACGCCGACGGCGAACTGCTCCAGATGGCGCTGAGCAACGCCTTCATGCCGCGTTTCCTGTTTCCCTCCAAGGGCGCGCTGCCGTCGGATTCCTACTACACCCGCCGGTTCGCCGGGGTCCTCGTCATGGAGGACAACACATCGATCAGCATCGGCTATCTCGCCGAGTTCTACGCCGACTGGGGCTTCGCCGGCATGTTCCTGTCCGTGTTCGCCTACGGCCTCCTCATGGGATTCGCCATCTGGCTGCTGCGGACGCATGCGCCGTCCTTCCTGTCGAACCCCGCCATCGTCTGCACGATGCTGGTGGTGCTGCCGTTCGAGCACCAGTTCGTCAAAGGACTTGCGTCCCTGCTCATGGCCGTCATCCTCGCGCTGGTCGTCACCCGCGTGGCGGCCAGGCCGTTGGTGCGATATCTCGACATCACGCCAGACGACGTAGACGAGGTCCCGGTGACGCGGCCGCTGCGACCAACCCTTCGCCCGATGCCGCGTCCGCGGCCCGTCCAGTGATGCGCCCCACCCTTGCGGCCGTCACGCTCGAGCCCTCCGGTGGCGGGGTGGCGACGGTGGCACGCCTGCTGTGGCAGGTCCTGCAGCGTGAGTTCGGGCCGGATGCGCGACTCATCACGCTGCTGCCCGAAGGCCGGCGGCAGCCAACGCTGGCCGACAAGCTCCGGTTCGGGGCGCGCGTGGCCCAGGTGCAGGTGGCGGGCGCAACCGACTGGATGCTGTTCTCGCATCTCGCGCTGGCAAAGGCGCACGACCGTGTCCCCGGGCGCATCCGGTGCGGGTACGGCATCTTCCTGCACGGCATCGAGGCGTGGTGTCCGCTGAGTGCCCAGGAACAGCGGCTGCTGCGGGAAGCCGACCTTCGCATCGCGAATTCAGCCTTCACGGCGGCCCGCGTGATGAGCGCGCATCCGGATGTCGGCGAGGTCATTCCCTGCCCACTTGCCCTGCCCGAGCCGCTTCGGACCTCCCCGCCGCCTGGAACGCCCGTTCCGTCGAGCACCGTCCAGGCGATCACGCCCCCGCTCAGGCTCGGCCCGCACGCCGTGCTGGTGGTCGGGCGACTGTCGTCGCTCGAGCGCTACAAGGGCCACGACCAGTTGATTGACGCCTGGCCGTCTGTCGTCGCGTCGATTCCGGACGCGCAGCTCGTGATCGTCGGCGAGGGCGACGATCGCGCGCGGCTGGAGGACCAGGCGCGGCGCGCCGGTGTCGCAGCACACACCGTGTTCACCGGGTTCGTCGACGATGGGGTGCTCGATGCGCTGTTCGAGCGAGCGGCGCTGTTCGCGCTGCCGAGCCGTGGTGAGGGATTCGGGCTCGTCTACCTGCAAGCGATGCAGCACGGGCTGGCCTGCGTCGGTTCCACGCACGACGCCGCGGGAGAGGTGATCCAGGACGGCGTCACGGGATGCCTGGTGGATCAGGCGGACGTGCCTGCCCTCGGTCGGACGCTGGTGGACCTGCTCGGAGACCCGATGCGGCGGCGCCGGATGGGCGAGGCCGGCCAACAGCGCGCCCGCGAGCGTTTCGCCCTGACCCGTTTCGAGCGTCAGCTCACGTCGCTGCTGCGCGGCACACGGGATGCGCGCGTGACGCCAGCCCTGGTCTGAGATGAGAGTCCTGCACGTCATCCCGTCGGTCGCGCCCCGCGACGGAGGACCGAGCCAGGCGGTGGTCGCAATGTGTGCGGCGCTGCGGGCGCTGGAGATCGACGCACGGATTGCCGCCACCGATGCGGACGGCCCCCATGCGCTGCCAGTCACCCTGAACGCGCCGACGGAGTGGAAGGGCGTGCCGGCGCTCTTCTTCCGGCGCAACGCCACCGTCTCGTTCAAGTACTCGCGTGGTCTCGCGTCCTGGCTGCACCGGCACGTCGGCGACTTCGATGTCGTCCACGTGCACGCCGTGCTGTCGCACGCGCCGCTTGCCGCGGCGGCCGCGTGCCGCGCCCATCAGGTGCCGTACATCGTGAGACCGCTCGGCACGACGGCTTCGTGGTCGCTCGGCCGGAAGGCCTGGCGCAAGCGGGTGCTGATGCTCGCGGCCGGGCACCGGGCCCTTGATCGGGCCGCGGCCATCCACTGCACGTCGGCCGGGGAGGCCGGCGACCTGCGGGCGCAGGGCTACGACAACACCACGGTCATCCCGCTGGGCGTGGATGTGCCGGTCGATCTCGAGGAGTACCGCGTCCAGCCGCACGGCGGAACAGGACGGGTAGCAGACACGTCGCCTTACGTGCTGTCGTTGTCCCGACTCGATCCCAAGAAGAACCTCGAGACGCTCATCCGGGCGTTCGCGGAGGCGCGGCCGCATGCCGGGCCGCCGTGGCGCCTGGTGGTGGCGGGTGATGGCGATCCGCAGTATGCCGCCGCACTGCGCGAGGCGGCGCGCAAGGCGGACGTCGAGGCGCACGTGGACTTCGTCGGATGGGTCGATGGCGCCGGCAAGCAGGCGCTGCTCGGCGGTGCGTCGCTCTTCGCGCTGCCCTCGCACCACGAGAACTTCGGCATCGCGGTCCTCGAAGCCGCGGCGTACGGCGTGCCATCGGTGGTGTCCCGCGGCGTTCAGCTCGGCGACTCCCTCGAAAGCGCGGGCGCGGCCTGGTTGACCGGCAGCGACCTCACCTCCTTCGGCGCCGCGCTGACGGCGGCGATAAGCGACGCCGACGAGCGGGCGCGACGCGCGGTGCTGGCGCGGACCGTGGCGGAGCGGTTCTCCTGGCAGCGGGTGGCAACACAGTTGGTGGCGCTCTACACCGCCGTACGCCAGGGCGTCGGCCTCGAAGCCAGCCGGCACGCCGGCGTGCGGGCGGAGGCCTGAGCCATGTGCGGCATCGCAGGCGGATACTTCTGGGGCGGCGCCGTCGATCCCGAGTCCGCGCGCCGCGCCGTACGGGCGATGGTCGATGCCGAGGAACACCGCGGGCCGGACGGCCGGGGGGTCGTCGCGTGCGGCCCGGCACAGGACGCCCGAGCCCCGTATGCCGTGCTCGGGCACACCCGCCTGGCGATCATCGATACCAGCAGCGCGGGAGCCCAGCCCATGGGCGGACCGGACGGATCCCCATGGGTGTCCTTCAACGGCGAAATCTACAACTTCGGCGAGTTGCGTCGCGCGCTGTCGCACGCTGGCCAGCCTTTCACGTCGCAGACCGACACCGAGGTCATCCTGCGCGGCTATCAGGCGTGGGGCGCGGACGTCGTGCAGCGCCTCCGCGGCATGTTTGCGTTCGCCCTGTGGGATCCCGCCGAGGGACGGCTGCTCGTGGCGCGAGATCGCCTGGGCATCAAGCCGGTCTACGTGTACCGCGGCGACGGGTACGCGCTGTTCGCCTCCGAGGTGCGGGCCCTGCTCGCCAGCGGCCTGGTGCCCAGGCGCATCGATGTCACCGGCCTGTGGCAGTACCTCGGGTACCAGGCTCCTGCAGCGCCGCGCACGCTCGTCGACGGGGTGCGGGCGATGCCTCCCGGCTCGTGGTTGTCGCTCGCGGGAGAGGGCGCCCTCAGTGAAGGGACCTACTGGCGCATGCTCGACTCCGCGCGGCGGCCGCTCGACGTGTCCGAGGCCGAAGCCACCCGCCTGGTTGCCGATCGCCTCCGCGACGCGGTGGCCACCCATCTCGTGAGTGATGTGCCGGTGGGTGCCTTCCTGTCAGGGGGCATCGACTCCAGCGCGGTCGTCGCGCTGATGAAGGAGGCCGGGGTCGTACCCCGCACATTCTCGGTCGGGTTCACCGAACAGCAGTTCGACGAGAGCCGCTACGCGATGCTGATGGCGCGGACCGTCGGTGCCGACCATACCCATGTACCCCTCACCGGCGCGCAGCTGCTCGACCAGCTGCCGGCGGCGCTGGCCGCGATGGATCAGCCGACGGGTGACGGCGTCAATACGTACGTCGTCTCGGGCGCGGTGCGCAGCTGCGGAATCAAGGTGGCCCTGTCAGGCCTGGGCGGGGACGAGATCTTCGGCGGCTATCCCTCCTTTGCCCGCCTCCTGCGCGTGGCCGACGCGGCCCGGGTGTGGGGCCGCATGCCCGATGCCGTGCGCAGGCTCGCGGCGTCCGCGGTGCGCGTCGCCGGCGGCGACTCGATCCAGGCGTCCAAGACCGCCGCGCTCGTGGACACCGACGGCGAGATCAGCTCGATGTTCCCCCTGCTGCGACAGGTGCTGTCGGCCGACCAGCGGGCCGCGCTGATGCCGCCCTCGCGGGCGGAGTCGGTGGCAGACGACGGTGAGCCGTATGCGGCGCTGCTCCGGGCGGCGTTCGCGTCAGCGCCCGGGGCGTCGGCCTTCGCGCAGATCTCGTACGCCGAGGCGCGAACCTACATGCACGACGTGCTGCTGCGCGACACGGATCAGATGAGCATGGCGCACGCGCTGGAGGTTCGTGTCCCGCTGCTCGACCACGAACTCGTGGACCTGGTCACCTCGCTGCCGGACGCGTGCAAGGTGTCGAACGGCACGCCCAAGCGCCTGCTGGTCGAGGCCCTCGGCCCGATGTTGCCGGACGCCGTCGTGCACCGGCCCAAGCAGGGCTTCACGCTGCCCTTCGACCCGTGGATGCGGGGGCCGCTGCGGTCCTTCTGCGAGGCGCGGCTCGGCGATCGGGGGCTCGCCGGCCGGGATCTGCTGTCGGGCTCCGCAGTGGCGGAGCTCTGGGCCTCTTTCATCGGTGGCGGGCGCAACGTGTCGTGGTCGCGCGTCTGGGTCCTGGTAGTCCTCGAGGACTGGCTCGCACGCAACGGAATCGCATGACGGTACACGCCCGCATTGCACAAGGGATCAGGTCCGTGGGCCATCGCCTCGTGCGCGCGCCGCTGCGGATGCTGCCGCCCGCCGCCGTCGTTCCGATCATGTCGGGGCCTGCCGCCGGCCGTCGATGGGTCGTCGGATCGGCGACCCACGGCTGCTGGCTCGGCTCCTATGAACGCGACAAGCAGGTGCGGTTCGCGGAGGATGCCGCTCGCGCCACCGTGGTGTTCGACATCGGTGCGAACGTCGGCTTCTACACGCTCGTGGCGGCGACACGGCCCGGTCGACCCGCAGTGTTCGCATTCGAGCCGCTTCCCCGGAACGTCCAGTTCCTGCACCGCCATGCCTCGATCAACGGACTGGACAACGTGACGATCGTCGAGGCGGCGGTGGCAGACACCGTCGGCACCGCGCGCTTCGATCCAGGGCCGCACGCCTCGATGGGTCATCTGGATGGCGGCGGCTCACTGGCGGTCCGAAGCACGACGATCGATGCCCTGGTGCTGGACGAGCAGCTGCCGATGCCAGACCTGATCAAGATCGATGTCGAAGGAGCCGAGCTGCAGGTCCTCACGGGAGCAGACCGTGTGGTACGTCACCGTCGTCCGATTCTGTACGTGGCGACCCACGCGGTGTCGCTGCACGCCGGCTGCCTCACCTGGCTCGCCGAGCGAGGGTACGACTGCGACGACCTGGGCGGCGACGAGATCATCGCCCGCCCTGCCGGGCAGGTGGCGATCCCATGAGCGACGCGGTGCCGGTCCCGGTCTCGCTCGTCGTGCTGACCTTCAACGAGGAGCACAACCTGGAGCGCTGCCTGGCGAGCGTCGCCGGCTGGGTGTCGGGTGCCAACATCTTCATCGTGGACTCGGGGAGCACGGACAACACGGTGGCGATCGCGGAACGGTTCGGCGCCCGGGTGTTCGTGCATCCGTTCGAGAGCCACGCGCGGCAGTGGAAGTGGGCCCTCGCGCAGTTGCCGCTGTCGACGGACTGGGTGCTGGCGCTCGACGCGGACCAGTCGCTCACGCCCGAGCTGCGCAACGACATCTCACGCCGGCTGGCGGAGTGGACAACCGCGGCGCGAACGGCCGGGGCCGGGACGCCGGTCGGCGGTTACCTGAACCGGCGCCAGGTGTTTCGCGGGCGCTGGATCCGCCACGGCGGGTACTACCCGAAATACCTGCTGAAGCTGTTCCGCCGCGACGCCGTCTCGCTGGACGAGGCCGATCTCGTGGACCACCACTTCATCGTGTCGGGCCCGACAGCGCTGCTGCAGGGAGACCTGATCGAGGACAACAGGAACGAGGCCGCGATCGCGGTGTGGGTTGGCAAGCACAATCGCTACGCCGTGCTCCAGGCCCGCGAGGAAGAAGAACGGTGGGCGGCCACGGCCCACGCGCCCGCGGGGCGCATGACCGGGTCGCCGGACGAGCGGACGATCTGGATGAAGCGCCTCTGGAACCGCATGCCCCTGTTCCTGCGGCCGGTCGGGTATTTCTTCTATCGATACGTCCTGCGCCTCGGGTTCCTCGACGGCAAGGAGGGCTTCATCTTCCACTTCATGCAGGCGTTCTGGTATCGCCTGCTCGTGGACATCAACCGGGACGAACTGCGCCGCCCCGCGCGGGACGAGCAATGAGGCGCGTGGTCCGGGCCTGGTGCTCTGCGAACCCGTGTGCCAGCGCGTGCGCCTGCGTGCAGCGACCAGCTGGGCCGCGGTGGACCCCGGACCCGCTCGATCCGAAAAAGGGCGGTAGGGAAGTGTCCCCGGCATGAACATCCTCGGTTTGAATGCGTACCACGGCGATGCGAGCGCCTCGCTGTTCGTTGACGGCCGTCTCTCCACCGCCATGGAGGAGGAGCGCTTCAGCAGGCTGAAGCACCAGGCCGGGTTTCCGGCACTGGCGGTCCAGCATGCGCTCCAGCATGCGGGGCTCGCGGCGACGGACCTCGACCACATCGCCATCTCGCGCGACAACAACGCCCACCTGCACAAGAAGCTGATGTTCGCGCTGTCGAAGGGGCCGAGCTTCGCCATGCTGCGCGACCGCCTGACGAACGCGTCGAAGATCCGCGACGTCAAATCGTCGGTCGCCGACCTCGCCGGCGTGGCCGAGTCGCGCCTCGGGGCAGAGGTGCACCGCGTCGAGCACCATCACGCACACATGGCCAGCGCCTTCTTCGTCTCCCCGTTCGAGGAGGCGGCGCTGCTCTCCATCGACGGCTTCGGCGACTTCGTCAGCACGATGTGGGGGCGCGGGGCAGGTAACCGGATCGAGGTGGACGACTGGGTCGAGTTCCCGCACTCCGTGGGGCTGCTCTACACGGCCATCACCCAGTACCTGGGATTCGCCAAGTACGGCGACGAGTTCAAGGTGATGGGCCTGGCGCCGTACGGGGAGCCGGAGTACCTCGACGCCATGCGGCGCCTCGTCACGGCGACGAAGAACGGGTTCGAGCTCGACCTCGCGTACTTCGTCCATCACAGCGAAGGCGTCAACATGACGTGGGACGCCGGGTCGCCCACCATCGGCGACGTCTTCTCGCCGAAGCTCGAACAGCTCTTCGGTCCCAGACGGCAGCCGGGCGAGCCGCTGGGCACCAAGCACCAGAACATCGCCGCCTCCCTGCAGGCCCTGCTCGAGGAGGTGGTGCTGGGCCTCCTGCGCCAGCTGCACGCCAGGACGGGCCTCACCGACCTGTGCATGGCGGGAGGCGTCGCGCTGAACTGCACGATGAACGGCAAGATCCAGAGCGAGACCCCCTTCAAGCGGGTGTACATCCAGCCCGCCGCGTACGACGGCGGGACCTCCCTCGGCGCGGCGCTGTACGTCAAGCACCAGCTTCACGGCGCTCCCCGCGACTTCGTGATGGACCACACGTACTGGGGCCTCGAGTACTCGCCCGACGCATGCCGCCAGGCGCTCGACGCCCGGGGGCTCGCCTACCGTCAGCTCTGCGACGACCAGCTGGCCGCGGCGGCTGCCGACCTCATCGCCGACGGTAACATCGTCGGCTGGTACCAGGGGCGCTTCGAGTGGGGTCCGCGCGCGCTCGGCAATCGCAGCATCGTCTGTGATCCGAGGAGCGACCGCATGAAGGATGTGCTGAACAGCCGCATCAAGCATCGCGAGCGCTTCCGGCCGTTCGCCCCCTCGGTCCTCGAGGAACGAGCCGGCGACTGGTTCGAGATGGGCGACGCATCGCCCTTCATGCTCATGACGTGCCAGGTGAAGAAGGACCAGCAGGCCCGCGTGCCGGCCATCACGCACGTCGACGGCACGGCGCGCCAGCAGACCGTGAGCAGGGCCACGAACCCGAAGTACTGGGGCCTCATCCACGCCTTCGAGCGGAAGACCGGCGTGCCGATCGTGGTGAACACCTCGTTCAACGAGAACGAGCCGGTCGTGAACACGCCTGACGAAGCGATTTCGTGTTACCTGCGGAACGACATGGACGTGCTCGTGCTCGGGCCGTACCTGGTCGAGAAGGCGCCGAAGGCCGCGTAGCCGCCGGCGAAAGGACATCATGCTGGACGTCACGACGCATCGGATTGCCGTCACGGGCGGCGCGGGATTCCTCGGTTCGGCCGTTGTCGCGGCGCTGCGGGCTCGCGGCTGCCGCGACATCGTGGTCCCGCGCAAGGCCACCTACGACCTGACGCACGAAACGGCCGTGAAGCGCTTCTACGCGGAACAGGCGCCCGACGTTGTCATTCACCTCGCCGCGGTGGTCGGCGGCATCGGGGCCAACCGCGAGAACCCCGGACGCTTCTACTACGACAACCTGATGATGGGCGCGCTCACGCTGGAGTACGCCCGCCAGGCTGGCGTGCACAAGTACGTCGCGATCGGCACGATCTGCTGCTATCCAAAGTTCACGCCGGTGCCCTTCCGCGAAGACGACCTCTGGAGCGGCTACCCGGAAGAGACCAACGCACCGTACGGGCTCGCCAAGAAGATGCTGCTCGTGCAGTCGCAGGCGTATCGCCAGCAGTACGGGTTCAACTCGGTCTTCCTGCTGCCGGTGAACCTCTACGGCCCCGGCGACAACTTCGACCCGGCCAGCTCGCACGTCATCCCGGCCCTCATCCGGAAGTTCGTCGAGGCGAAAGATTCGCGGGCGGCGACGGTCGAGGTCTGGGGCGACGGCACCGCCACGCGCGAGTTCCTCTACGTGGACGATGCGGCAGAGGCCATCGTGCTGGCGACGGAACGATACGATGGCGCAGACCCGGTGAACATCGGCGCCGGCTTCGAGATCTCCATCCGCGACCTTGCCGAGACCATCGCAGACCTCACGGGATTCGACGGACAGATTGTATGGGACAGCAGCAAGCCGAACGGGCAACCGCGGCGATCGCTGGACGTATCGCGGGCGGAGGCCGGCTTCGGCTTCCGGGCGACGACGCCCTTCGCCGTGGGTTTGAGGAACACGGTGGACTGGTACGCGCGGGCGACCTCGCGTCGAGCACTGGCCGTCTGAGCGCGGCAGAGCGGACACGCCCGCTGCGGGTCGTGTTCTACAACCGCTCGTACTACCCGGACTTCGGGGCCACCGGCCAGCTCCTGACGGAGATGTGCGAGGACCTGGCCGCACGCTTCGGGTACACCGTGACGGTGATCGCCGGCATGCCGCTGGCTGCCGAGGAAGCGGTGCGCCCCATGCGCTGGTACGCGCCGGTTCGCGAGGAGCACCGCAACGGCGTGCGTATCCTGCGGGCGTGGGGCACGGCGCTGCCGAACCGCACGGTGACGGGCCGCATTGCGAACTACGTGAGCTATTTCGTCTCCTCGATCCTGGCGTCGTTCCGCACGGGATCGGCCGACGTGGTCGTCTCCCTGACCGATCCGCCGATCGTCTCCCTGCCCGCCATGGCCACGGCCTGGGCGCGCGGGGCGCGGTTCGTGTTCCTCTGCCAGGACGTGTTTCCCGAGGTGGTGCGCCTGCTCGACGGGTTCCAGAACCGCCGGGTGGAGGCGGTCCTCCAGGCGATCAGCCGACTGACCGTCCGCCGCGCTGACCGGATCATCGCGCTGGGCGACACGATGAGCCGCAAGCTCGTGCAGGGCAAGGGAGCCGACCCCCGGAAGATCACCGTGGTGCACAACTGGTCGGACGCACAGGCCATCCAGCCAGGCCCGAAGGACAATCCGTTCACGCGCGAACACGGGCTGGTAGACAGGTTCGTCGTGATGCACTCGGGCAACGTTGGCCTGTCGCAGGACGTGGACGCGTTGCTCGACGTGGCAGAGCGGCTGCGCGATCTCCCCGAGGTCGTCATCGCCATCGTCGGCGAGGGCGCGCGGAAGGCACACCTGCAGGCGGAGGCGCGGCGACGCGGTCTGGACAACGTGCGCTTCCTGCCCTACCAGCCGAAGTCGCGGCTGATCGACTCGTTCGCGGCCGCCGACCTCTTCATCGTGTCGCTGAAGCAGGGGCTCGCCGGCTACATCGTGCCGAGCAAGATCTACGGAATCCTCGTCGCGGGTCGTCCCTATGTGGCCGCGATCGAGTCCGACTCGGAAGCGGCTCACATCGCGCGACAGCACGACTGCGGTGTCGTGGTCGCGCCAGGCGATCGGGACGCCCTCGCGGCCGCGATCCGCACCCTGCACGCCGATCCCGCGCGCCGGCAGCAGCTGGCGACCAATGCGCGCACGGCAGGTCTGTGCTACGACCGGTCACGGGCCGTCGAGGCCTACCGGGACGTGTTCGAGGGCGTGGTCCAATGGGCATGAGTTCTGGTGCGGTGACGTCATTGCCGCCAGCCGCCGCACGGCCGGTCGGTCGCGCGACACACGGGATTGAGGTGCAGCCGATGCCAGTGGCCAAGCGGCTGCTCGACGTGGGGCTCGCCGGCATCGGCCTCGTCCTGTCCTCCCCGCTCTGGGCGGTGCTGGCCGTGCTGGTGAAGCTCGAGGACGGCGGGCCGGTGTTCTTCCGCCAGATGCGCGTCGGCGAGGGCGGGCGTGTGTTCCCGGTGCTCAAGTTCCGGTCCATGGTGCCCGATGCCGACGCCAGGCACGGGGTGCGGCAGGCGGCGGAGGACGACCCGCGCATCACCCGCATCGGGCGCTTCATGCGGGCCAGCGCCATGGACGAACTGCCGCAGCTCTGGAACATCTTCCGCGGCGACATGAGCTTCGTCGGCCCGCGGGCGCTGGCGCCTGGCGAAATCGAGACCAGCGGCCAGGGTCGGATGGTGGCCATCGAGGACATCCCCGGGTACGTGCAGCGGCACTCGGTCAGGCCCGGGCTGACCGGCGTCGCCCAGATCTTTGCGCCGCGCGACGTCCCCCGGCGCTGGAAGTTCCGTTACGACCGGATCTACGTCCGCAGGCAGGGCTTCTGGTTCGACCTGGCGCTCATCACCCTGTCGTTCTGGATCACGTTTCGCGGCAAGTGGGAGACCCGCGGCCGCAAGCTGTAACCGCCGCCGCTACGCCGACCACGAAGCCGGCGCCAGCCTCGGCGCGGCCCGGTGGATCCGGCGCCGGGCGCCGCGCAGCACGTGGTGGCCCACCAGCCGCCCCGCGGCCGACGCGCGGTCGGCCAGCATGGCGGTGAACAGCAGGCCGCCGAGATTGTCGGTGCTCGATCGACGCGAGGGCACCGCGGCGACCGGCAGCAGGCGGTCTGCCATCCAGCCTCGCGCGCCGCTGGGGCGTCGCTTGATCAAGGGCGGAATGCCGACAACGGAAAGCCACCGCTCGAGCAGGGTCGCCGCATACGCAACCGCACCCGCGAGCCCCATCGCCTCGCTGCGCTCCCGCACCAGGCGCCAGTCGACCGAGCGCTTCAGCAGCACGAGTTTCAGGTCGTACAGCCACAACAGCCGGACGAAGCTGTGGCCCGCCGCGTGCGCGCACAGGTACAGCACCTCGTCCTCAGGTGACGCCACCAGCGTCGGGGTGCGACCGTTGAACACGTACGGCTCGGCGCGATCCATCAGGGCCGAGGCCGGCATCGACACCCCGAAGCCGTGGTAGGCGCGAAAGTGCAGTTCGAGCTGAGGCTCGCCCGCCCGATCGAAGTGCAGGTGGTGCGAGTGGGCCAGCAGGTAGGCGGCCTCGATTTCGGCGTCGGAGGTATATCCCGCCTCTCGGAGAAGGCGGAGTGCGGCAGGCAGCGCGTCGGGACGCAGGAGCAGGTCCACGTCGATCGAGGGGCGATCGCTCACCGTGTGGTGGTAGCGTTCGGCGAAGACCGGTCCCTTGAGCGCAAGCACCGGGATGCCCGCCGCCCCGAACAGCGCGGCCAGCCTCTCGATCGAGGCCACCGTCTGCTCGGTCCACATCCTCTGCACCAGCAGGCGCCGCTGAAAGTCGGCGAGTGCGTCGGCTGGGATGGTGCTTGCCGCGACGGCGGATTCCAGCAACGCGAGCGCCCCGTGGGCCGCGGCGGCGTCGAGAAGGCCGGGCCAGTCGCTCGCGGCAACGCGCGACAGAGCCGAGGCCGCGCGTTCAGGCTGCTGCGGAAGCACGGACAGGCAGTCCCGCACCACCATGTGGAGGCCTCGCTCCGGTGACGCCATCGCCCGCGATTATAGGCACGCTGTCTTGACGCCGTCCGGCAGCCCTGTGAACGACACGGACCACCCGTCGCTCCTGCGAGCCGTCCTTGCGTTCGCGCGTTCGCTCAGGCAGACCGTGCCGGGCCTCACCGCGCTGGCGCTGGCCGTCTCGGTGGCGTCCGCCGCGGTCGAAGGGGTCAGCACGCTGCTCCTGACCCCGCTGCTGCTCGCGGTTGGCGTGGACATGGCCGGATCCGCGGGCCGGATTGCGAGTGGCGTCACGTCGCTGGCGCAGGCCGCGGGCCTGGGGGGCAGCCTCGGTGCGCTCCTGGCGGTGTACGTCGCCAGCGTGGCGATGCTGGCCCTGTTGAAGCGGTGGCAGTCGGTGCTGGCGCTCACGGTCGAGCACCAGTATGTGGCCGCAACGCGCGCGCGCCTGTTCGACGCGGTCGTGCACGCGAGCTGGCGCTTCGAACGAACGCAGCGCCGTGCGGACCTCGCGTACGCGCTGCTGCATCAGGCCGACCGCGCCGGAGCGATGACGTTCCACGCGCTGTTCGGCACCGCGGGCGCGCTGGCGGCCATCGCATATGTGGCCATTGCCGTCGCCGTCTCGCCGCTGATGACCGCAGGCACGCTGGTTGTCGGTGCACTGGTGATCTGGCTGCAACGCCACGTGGCGCACGGCGCACGCGGCCATGGCGAGCGGCTGCTCGATGAGAGCCGCCAGCTGTACGCGAACCTCACCGATCGGGTCCAGGCGCTGCGGCTCGTGAAAATGCTCGGCCTGGAAGCACGGGAGAGCCACGCCGTCGCCGTGCAGGCCCAGGCGGTTGCCGCGGGGCATGTTGCGGCCGCGCGGCTGCACTCAGGCGCCCGCGCGGGCCAGGAGATCGGTGCGGCCGTGGCGCTCGCCGTCATGCTGTACACCGGGCTGCGATGGCTGCACCTCGATGCCGCCGGCACGGTCCTCCTGCTCTACGTCTTCTCGCGCACTGTCCCGCGCCTCGCGGCGGTGCAGCAGGCCTTCGAGCACATGGCGTACGACACGCCGGCCTTCGAGCAGCTCGAACAGCTGCGACAGGCCGCGGAGGCGGCACGGGAACCCGCGCCGGAGGCCGAGCTCCAGGTTCCCCTTACCCGCGCCGTGACGTTCGATCGGGTGTCCTTCACCTATCCCGGTGCGACGACGCCCGCGCTGGAGGATCTCTCGTTCTCGATCCCCAAGGGCCGCCTGACCGCAATCGTCGGCGCATCGGGCGCAGGCAAGAGCACGCTTGCCGATGTGCTCTGCGGGCTCCTGCAGCCCACGACAGGGGCGGCTCTCCTCGACGGGGAACCTCTGAGCCCGGCAACGTGGGGACGCTGGCGGCGCTCGGTGGGCTACCTGCAACAGGATGCGGTGCTCTTCGACGACACCGTCCGGGCAAACCTCCTGTGGGCCCGGCCCGGCGCGACCGGCTCCGAGCTGCAGGCGGCGCTGGAACTGGCGTCTGCCACGTTCGTGTTCGATCTCCCGCAGGGGCTCGATACGCCGATCGGCGATCGGGGCGGACGCCTGTCGGGCGGCGAGCGCCAGCGCCTGGCCCTCGCCCGTGCCCTGCTGCGGCAGCCCTCGGTCCTGGTGCTCGACGAGCCCACGAGCGCACTGGACGCCGAGAACGAGGCTCGGGTGCTCGACGCGGTGAAGCAGCTCGCCGGTCGGGTGACGACCGTCCTCGTCACGCACAGGCTCGCCGCGGTCCGTGGGGCGGACCACATCATCGTGCTCGACGAGGGCCGTTTGGTCGAGGCCGGGGATTGGAGTACCCTTGGTGCCCGAACCGGCGGCCGACTGCGCGCGCTCTGCGAGATGCAGGGGATTGCGCTCGGCGCTGGCGAGCCGTTCATGGCCCGCGTGCCGTGAACCCGGCGGGCAGGGCCCAATCCATTCTCACGAACGCGCGCTCGATATGCACGACGTCGCCATAGTCGGAGGCGGCCCCGGCGGGCTGTACGCCGCGCTGCTGCTGGCGCGGCGGGGCTTCGACGTCGTGGTTTTCGAGGAGCACGAGACGCCCGGTGATCCCGTCCACTGCACCGGCGTGCTGGCCGCCGAGGCGTTCGACGAGTTCGGCCTGTCGTCGGACGCGTTGCTCAACCCCCTGAAGACGGCGCGCTTCGTCGGCCCATCGGGCGGGACGATCGAGTACACGACGCCACGGACCGAGGCGGTCGTGGTCGATCGCCGTGTGTTCGACCGTTCGCTCTTCACGGCCGCCGCCGCGGCGGGCGCACGGGTCCAGGTCGGGGCCCGTGTCCTCGACGTCTCGCCCGGGCGCGACAGTGCGACGCTGTCCGTCGGCTCCGTCGGACCGGTACAGGCGCGGGCCGTTGTGCTCGCCTGCGGGGCCAGCTACGCGATGCAGCGTCGCCTGGGCCTCGGGCTGCCGTCCGTCCACCTGCAGTCTGCGCAGGTCGAGATCCCGGCGCGCGTGCTCGGCCCGGTCGAGGTCCACTTCGGGCATCGCGTGGCACCCAAGGGGTTCGCCTGGGCGGTACCGGTCGTGCGCCCCCACGGCCGGTTCGCCCGGATCGGGCTGATGTGCGACGGCAACGCGCGTGAATACTTCGACCGGTTCCTCGCGGCGGTCGCCCCCCGCTGGCAGACGGGTGCGGACCCCGCGACGGTCGACCGCCCCGAGCCGCGGTGCAAGATGCTGCCGCTCGGCCCGCTCCGCCAGACCTTCGGGCCCCGCCTGCTGGCAATAGGCGATGCCGCCGGTCTCGTGAAGGCGACCACGGGCGGCGGCATCTACTACAGCCTCGTCAGCGCGCGCATCGCTGCCGGCGTGCTGGGCGACGCGCTCGACGCCGATGCCCTCGACGAAGGCACGCTCTCCCGGTACCAGGCGCAGTGGCGCGCGGAACTGGGCGACGAGATCGATGCCCAGCTCGAACTGCGCCGCCTCGCCCACCAGCTCTCGGACGCCGAAATCGATGGCCTGTTCGACCTCGCACAGACCGACGGGATCATGCCCATCGTGCGGCGCACGGCGCAGTTCAATCGGCATCGCAACCTGATCGTGTCGCTCCTGAACCACCCGCCCGCCCGGCGGCTGCTGCTGCAGCGCGTGCGGGGCTGGGGCCGCATCGCCTGATCCCGCGGCCAGACCTTCCGACGCGACCACCATGCGCACACTGCTCCTTGCCGCGTCGCTCCTCACACTCGCCTGGGGAGCGTTGGCGTTCGGTGGCGTGTACCCCTGGGCCTACACGCCGCTCGCGATCGCGAGTGGCGCGATTGGCGCCGGCACCCTCCTGGTCTGCTACCCGTGGCACGCGCCCCTGGGGCGTATCGCGGGGGGCCTGGTGGTGATCGGCGCGATCGCGGGACTGCAGCTGATTCCGCTGCCCCCGCGCCTGCTGGCCGCAGTCAGTCCCGGGACCGACCGCTACCTGCGGGCCTACGACTTCTCGTACACGCTGGCGCAGTATGGAACCGATCTCGATCTCGAGGCGCCCCTGCCGCCGCCGTCGCGGCCGGTATCCCTCGCGCCTGACCGCACGCGCGTGGGGCTGGGCCTGTTCTGCGCGTTCGCGACGTTCCTCCTGGGCCTGACCGCTCTCCTGTCGGTGGCTGGGGCGAGGCCGCTCATCAACGGCCTCGTCCTCATCGGCGCCGGTCTGGCGCTGTTCGGCATCATCCAGTACATCCTCACGGGTGGCGAGACGTACCTGGTGAAGGTCTACGGCTTCTGGATTCCGGAGTATCGCGGCGCCCCATTCGGACCGTTCATCAACCGCAACCACTTCGCGGGCTGGATGCTGATGGTCATCCCGCTGGCGGCGACCTCCGCGCTCGCGGCCGCGGCCACCTATCCGGGGGGCGGGTTCCGGGCCTTTGCCGCATGGCTGTCGTCGTCGTCACACGCCGCCGAGATGCAGCTGATGGCCGGGGCCATGGTGGTCATGGTGCTGTCGGTCCTCATGACCGGCTCCCGATCGGGCCTCGCAAGCCTCGGCCTGGCCGGACTCGTCGCACTGTTCCTCGTGCTCCGTCGACAGCAGTCAGCTGGCCATCGCGCCACGACAATCGGCATCGTCTTCATCGTCGGGGTGCTCCTGGTGGGTTGGGCCGGCTTCGAAACACTCGTCGCACGGCTCGGCGCGGCTGGCGCGGACGGCAGCGCAGGCGGACGCCTCCGTGCCTGGGCCGACACGCTCCGCATCGCCAGCAGTTATCCGCTGGCCGGAGTCGGCCTCAACGCGTACGGCGCGGCGATGCTGCAGTTCCAGTCGAGCAATCCCTCGGCGCTGCACTTCAACGAGGCACACAACGACTACCTGCAGATCCTCGCCGAGGGCGGGCTGCTCATGTCGCTCGCCGTCGCCGCCACGCTCGCCGCCTTCGTCAGCGCCGTGCGCGCACGCTTCCGCGAGGCGCCCCACCAGGGCACCACGTACTGGGCCCGCGTCGGCGCAGTCGTCGGGCTCGGGTCCATCGCGACACAGTCGGCATTCGAGTTCAGCCTCCAGATGCCCGGCAACGCGGTGCTCCTGTGCGCGCTGGCGGCCATCGCGCTGCACCGCTCGCCGAGGCTGCGGACCCGCGGTCGCTCGAAGGAGTCGCACCATGGCGATGCTCCGCATCCGTGACGATGTGGTCTACCGGGAGGTGGACGGCGTCATCGTCGCCTTCAGCATCGACACCGGCGAGTACGTGGCCCTCGATGCCGTCGGCACCGACATCTGGCGGCGCATCGAGCAGGATGGCCGCGTGCAGGCAATCCGGCGCGGGATGCTGGCCGACTACGACCTGGACGAATCGACCTGCATCGAGGAGCTCGCGCGCTTCGTGGACATGCTGAGGACGCGCAGGCTCGTGACCGTCGCGGACGGGGACTGACTCCATGCACGTGCAGCTGACACAGCGCGGCGCTGCGCTCGACGTGGCGGCCTCCGAACTCGCCGAGCTGCAGCGACAGTTCGACGAACGCTACTGCGTCGTGCTCCCGGGCTTCCTCGAGCCGACCCTGCTCGCGCGCCTGCAGGACAAGGTCGGGACCGCCGCGTTCTTCGACAAGTACAACGTCGACGTCGGCCCGGAGCTGCGCATGCGGAGCGACCCGGCGAGCACCGCCCTGGAGTTCCTGATGAACGATCCGCGGCTGCACGCATTCGTGCGCGACGTAACCGCCATCGGCCCGATTGGCTGTTTCCGCGGGCGCGTGTACAGCCTCATGCCCAACACGGACCAGCGCAGCGACTGGCACGATGACATGATCCCGGGACGCCTGGCGACGCTCGTGATCAACCTGAGCACCGAGGTGTACGAAGGCGGAGTGCTGCAGTTCCGACGCGCCGACTCCGAGGTGATCGCGACCGAGGTCCACAACACCGGGTTCGGCGACGCGACGCTGTTCAAGATCGAGCACGGCCTGAAGCATCGCGTGACGCCGACGACCGGCCGCCACCGCCGCACCGTCTACGCTGGGTGGTTCCTTCGCGAACCGGACTTCGTGACGCTGCTCCGCGAACGTTTGGACTCGGCAGCCGCGGAGGCCTGACCGGACCGCCCGGCATCATCGACGATGGTGCCGTCGTGCGCAAACGAGGCGATTGGCACGAAGCGCTCCAGCGCATCGTCGGCGGGCTCAACCGGCACGCCGTCGAGCGTCACCCAGGCGTGACCAGACGACACGCCTGCCGCAGCCTCCCCTGGCGCAACCCCGATCACGAGCACCGGTGCGTATCCCGCGGATGCGAGGTATCGCTGGGTGACGAGCGCGCGCTCGAGGCAGGGGCCAGTCCCGGACCATCGCACGGCGCGGGCGCTCCAGCGTGCGAGTGTGACCACCTTCTCCCGCGCCGGGGCGTGCCGGGCCTGCGCACCGGCGGTCGGCATCGCCAGCCGCGCCAGGGTCGGGAGCGGCACGACGTGCTTCAGGACACGGAGCGCGAACGCCCATCCGCACATGCGCACCAGCAGCCACCCGTCCGCCGCGGTGGCCACCTCCCGCAGAACCTTCCGGTACCGCCCGGGCGAGGTCGGTGCCGGACTCATCAGCGGCTCGACGTTCCCGCGGGCGGCGGCTCGAGGCCGAGACCCTCGATGACGCAATCGAGGAGATCGTCCACCCGCGATCGGTTCGGGACGAACTGCACCTCGCGCACGGGCACCTGCGCCACCAGATCGAGATAGGCCTGCATCATCCGCGCGCGTCGTTCGGGGTCGTACGGATCGAATTCGTGGGCGTGCACCAGGATCTGCGGGAACGCGTCAGCGGGCGCGACAGCACGGATGGCGGGGGCCGCGCCAGGCGGGCCTTCGACGCGCGTCAGGAGGCAGAGCAGCGCGAGCGGCTGGTCGTCGGTGAACTGCTGCTCGCCGGGCCGGTTCTCCTCGAGCCCGGCCGTCGCGCCAATCCCGAACAGTGCCAGCGACTCCGGCCGCAGCCGGGCCTCGAACGGCAGCGGCGACGCGACCACCCGGCCGTCGGTCCGAAACACGACGCCGTCATCGGACCACTGGGGAAACCCGCGCTGGCGGAGGCCGAAGGCCAGCGTGGACTTGCCGGTCTCGGACACCGCACAGAACGCCACGACCCCGCGGCTGCAGACGATCGAGCTGGCGTGCAGCGCCTCCCATCCAAGCACCTGGAGGGCCATGGGCATGACGCTTCGCCGGTAGACGTCCCACACGACGTCGGACGGCGCGCCGGAGACCACGTGCGCGGTAATGAAGGGATCGCCGGCTGCGAATCGATAGGTGGCGAGGTGGGGCCAGGCCATCCAGTAGAAGCCGCCGTCGCGGAAGCCGCGCGCAACGACGCCGCCGTGCCGGTTGAACCAGACATGAACGCCCGAGGGCCGCTCGTCGAAGGGGTCCGGTGCCGCCTCGTCAGGACCCGCGATACGCAGCCTCAACACGACCGCATCCGCTGCGCCACCGTACGGCCGGCATCCGGCCGGGGCGACGGCCTGCTACGACTGACCTTTTGGCTTGCGGATCTCACCCGGGTCTGCAGGCGAGGGGGTCAGCTTCCCTCCGCCTCCCTGGAGCACGTCGCCGACGTGCCCGACGTACCTGAGGGACGGCTTGGTCCACGTCTTCTTCGTGCTCGCTCCTGCCGCTTCCTTCTTGCCGTCAGTCATGTGCGTTCTCCCGGT
Source organism: uncultured Bifidobacterium sp. (assembly GCA_964386715.1). GTDB lineage: Bacteria > Acidobacteriota > Vicinamibacteria > Vicinamibacterales > CAVVIG01 > CAVVIG01. Next base: position 201,043 of record CAYLTD010000003.1, on the reverse strand, counting down.
TCGACCGGACCCGGCGGCGGGCCCAGGCTTCCAGCTGTAGGGTAGTCCAGATTCGGTAGCTCTCGGTTGCCCGCTGACCGGCAAAGAGCCGGTCCATTGCCGCCGCGTGCATCCGTGCATCAACGACGCCGAGCGACGCGAGCGTCCGTGCACCGCCGAGCGACGCCCATGCGGCTGGTCCCTGGGCGCGCATCGTGCGCCGATAGAAGTATGTCGCGTGGACCTTCCGCTGGCGCTCGAACCCGAGGGTCGGGAACCGGCGGGCGAGCGTCTCGCGAACCAGCCCCTTCGATCGGCCCCCTTTCGAGAGCACGTGCGGCGGCACCCGGTAGAGTACCTCCACGAGGTCCGCGTCCCAGTACGGGTGCCGGATCTGCATCCCCAGGCGCCGTCCCATCTCGAAGTACTCTTCCGCTTCGATCGCGTTGAGCGGATGATCGAGCGCCGTGCGCATTTCGCGTTCATAGTACGTAGCGCCGGGAGTCGGCGCCGCAAGCACCCGATCGGCGCGGTCCTGAACCGCGCGCCGCAGGGCGGGATCGGGGGCGACCCAGGCAGGAATCGCGGCTGCCATGTTGCGCATGCGCCGCGCCTGGAAGGCGGCCGGAAAGGCGCGCGCCAGGGCCCTCACGGCAAGGGGACGCAGCCCGAACGTCCAGATGCCGCGACCATAGGCGTCGAGCGGCGACACGCGATGCGACCGCGCCAGCACGCGAATGAACCGCAGCGCCTCGCCCAGGCGGCCCTCACGAATCAGGTCGGCCGTCAGGAAGGGGCTGACGGTCAGCCACTCATCGCCGCCGTTGCCGGTGAGGATGACGCGGCACCCGCGCGCGCGACCCCTGCGGGACAGCTCGCTGTAGGCCGGGTTCCAGAGGTTGGTCATCGGCATCGGCCACGTGGCGGCCAGTTCCGTGGCGAGCGGCAGCAGGCCGCGTTCGCCCACAGTGGCATCGAACGGCACGTAGTCCTGGCTCAGGCCGAGGGCGGCGGCGACGCCACGCTGGACAGGCTCCTCGTTGCAGGCAGGATCGGGAAAGCCGAGCGAGAGGGCGTGCGGCCGTAGCGCCCCGGCCCGAGCGGCGACATCGGCCGCGACGGCGGCGACGCTGATCGAGTCCAGCCCCCCACTGAGCCAGATCGCAGTGGGCCCTTCCGCGAGGCAGCGCAGGACGGCGCGATCGAAGGCCCTCTCGAAAAGCGCGATCTGCGACTCCTCCGACCCTTCGTGCTGGCCAGCGACCGCAGGATCCCAGTAGCGTCGCTGCGTCACGTCGCTGCTCGTCGCCTCCAGCACGTGTCCGCCAGGGACACGCGTGACGTGCAGCAGGTAGGTTTCTCGCGCGTCCGACCAGCGATGCAGCAGGTGCTCGGCCAGGAGCACCCGGTTGAGGTCGCCGGACACGGCTGGTTGCGCGAGCAGTGCGTCCGTGGACCAGGAGAACAGCAGGGAGCGCCCGTCGCGTACGAAAAACAGCGGGTGCAGGCCCATCGGATCGCGCACGGCGAACACGCGCGCGCGCTGCTGATCGCACACGATCAGCGCGAACGAGCCGCGCACGGCGTCCAGCCAATCCCGCCCGAGCTGCTGGTACGCGCCAAGGACGAGGGCTGCGGGACCGGCGTCGGCCGCCAGGCCGAGGCGCCCGGCCAAGTGCGGACCATCCACGATCGTCCCACTGACCGCGATTTGCAGCGTGGGAGTGGCGGCGACACTCAGCCCGTGTCCGTGGTCGACGATGCGCAGCGGCTCGTCTGGCCGGGCCTGCACCACCCACCCTCGTGCCGACGGACGCACCGCGTGTGCGTCGTCAGCAACGGGATCGCGGTGCGGGTCAGTTCGACGTGCCACTCACGTCAGTCCTTCTTCCCGGAGGGCGGCGAGCAGCTCATCGACCGCCCGTTCGGCCTCAGGTCGATCGACGTCGAACTCCGCCAGCAGCACGTCGACGACCGCCGAGCGGCTCCCCTGCTCCTTCATCAGGTCCCAGATGCGAGCGGCAGTGGCGTTCAGCTCGTAGATCCGGCTGGTACGCATCCGTATGAGCACAGCCGCGTCGCCGAGATGGCGTGCGATCACGTCCGTGGGTGGTTGGACCAGGCCTTCTGGAGCTGGTGAGGACGGCTTCGAGTTGATAGACACGGCTGCCTGGAGGCGCGGAGGCGGAGCGTGAGGACGTGCCGCTGCACAGAGCTTAGAGGCCCCCGCCCGCATCGTCAAGGCGCGTGGACGCGACCGTGGCGTGGTGGCGGGAGATCGTGGGGGCCGGCACGGCTCCCGCGGCACGAGACCACACGGGAGCTGCCCCTATAATCGCGCGCGGCATGTTCCAACACCCCGAGGCGCTGCCGCTGCCGCAACGCACGTTGCTCGTGATCGCCGCGGTGTGGCTGGCGGTCGCTGCCCCGTTGACGACACTGGGCTACGGGAGCGACGTCGATGCCTGGCTGGTCGGCGATCGGGCGTACGGGATCTGGGCCACCGGCAGCTACGCGCGGTCGCGCAGCACAGGGTTTCCGCTCTACGAAATCGCGGTGACGCCGCTGGTGCACGCGGCAGGCTGGACCGGTTCGAACCTCCTGTCGCTGGCGTGCGGAACGGCGCTGATGGCGGCGTTCGCACGCATGGCGCGCGGGCGCATGCTCCGGTATCCGGCCCTGTCGCTCGCCACGTTCATCTTCCTGCCGGTCGTCGTGAAGAACGCAACATCGACGATCGACTACGTGCCCGGCCTGGCGCTGTGCGCGTGGGCCTACGTCCTGCTGCACGAGCGGCGTTTCCTCGCGTGCGCAGTCCTCATCGGACTCGCCTGCGGCGTGCGACCGTCGAACGTGGTCTTCGTGCTGCCGACCGCCGCGGCCGCCTGGCTCGACACGCGGCGTGCGACGGTGCCCGTGCGGGTCGGACTCGTTGCCGTGCTGGTCGGAACATTGGCATTCCTCCCGTCGCTGCGGCTTGGAGCGTTCGGCCTGGCGGCTGTCACAGGCCCGCTGAACGGGATCCTCAACGGGATGCGCCTCCTCGGCATAGTCCAGACTGTGGTGTTCGGAGTCGTGGTGCTGGCGGCGGCAGGCCGTCAGCGGCAACGGCTCGCCGATCCCCGCGAGCGGCCGTTCGTCGCCTTTCACGCCCTGACGCTGTCTGCCTGGCTGCTGGTCTTCGCGTGGCTACCCGGTGAACCGGATTACCTGTTCCCCTGTACGCTGACGGCAGTCCTCCTGCTGGACCGCTATGCGACCCCGCGGCAGTTCGTGGCGGGCGCGCTCGCGCTGATCTCGTTCCACGCGGTGGCGATCGAGGTGGAGGGTTCGCGCGGCGGACTGCAGCGGCCGGGCCCACGGATTGCGGCGGGCCTGACGGTGCGCGATGTGGACGACCGCCGCTTCAAGCTGTGGCTGCGGAGCGCCACGGCGGCGCCAGGCACGCCGGGATCGACCCCGGTGCTGCTGATGGAACAGCTGATGCCAGCAATCGTCGGCAGGCCCGAGTGGCGCTACGAACCGGAGTACGACGTGTTCATCCGGGACGACGCGGCACTCCGGGTGTCGCAGCGGATTACGGAGATCGACACGCTTCGGGCGCTACGGCAGGCCGGCATCCGGGTGGTCTGCTGGCGGGAGCGCGAGTGGGAGTATCTGACGCCGGCACAGGTTGATACCCGCCCGCTGATCGAATTCATCGACGATCCTGGCGCCCTGCTCGGCGTGCCGATGCGGGGATGGCCGGCCGATCTGCCCCGGCCTCGACTCCGCGGGGATCGACCTCCTCAGGCCCGATTCCGGGCTCCCGCCCCTTGGGCGACTGGTGCCCGCCGTGATCCTGGCCGATAACCTCCCCGGTTGCTGTCACGCGCAGTTCCGGGCCGCCCGCGGGCGACCGGGCGCTACAATGTAGGACAAGTCCTTTATCCACAATGCGTCTGGCGTTCGATCTCGACGGAACCGTGGCCGACATGCAGAGCGCGCTCGCGCGCGAGGCCCGCCGCCTGTTCCCGGAGGTCGATCCGCGCAGCCTGCCGAAGTCGACGGCTCCTGGGGTCGGGGCGGATCCGGCTGCGGAGTCCGCACCGGAGGACGGTGCGTCCATCTCCATCGGGCATCTCTCGGCGCGGCAACAGCGTGAGTTGTGGCGAGTCGTGTGCGACCAGGAGAACTGGTGGGAGACCCTGTCGGAGATCGAGCCAGGTGCCCTGGCGCGCCTCTACCGGCTCGTGTGCGACCGGAAGTGGGAGCTGATCTTCCTCACCAGCCGTCCCGAAACGCGTGGAGCCACGGCACAGGCGCAGAGTTACCGCTGGCTGGCCGCGCAGGGATATGAGACACCCTCGGTCTTCGTCGTGCACGGATCCCGGGGCAAGATCGCGGCATCGATGGCGCTCGACGTGCTGATCGACGATCGGCCCGAGAACTGCCTGGACGTGGCGATCGACTCGAGCGCGCGCGCCATCCTCGTCTGGCGCGGGGATGAGGGGAAGGTGCCCGCCAGCGCACGCCAGCTGGGCATCGGTTCCGTGTCCTCGATCGCCGAGTGCCTCGACATCCTGGAGTCGCTGGACCGCGGCGATGCCGGCGCGCCAGGGCTCGTCGATCGGTTGAAGCGCCTGCTCGGCCTCAAGCCGGCCGCCCGCAGTGCACGCGCAGCTACTCCTTCGCCGCCGCCGCCGCGCGCCTCGGCGGCCTCGTCCCGCTGAAGCCCTCCAGCTAAAGCTGCACCGCGCCGGGACCGATACCGCTACCGGAGACGGGTATCTCAGTGCAGGTGTGCCTTCATGTGGCTTGACATCACGCTCATGACGAGTGTCGCCGTTGCCGCCCTCGCGTGGGCGTCGCTGTCGGGGTATGTGCTGCTCGTGCAGCGTCGCCGCGAAGCCGCGCGCGATACGTTGCAGGGTGCCTTCGCGACCCTCGCGCGCACGAAGGGCCTGGCCGTCGGCGAGCGGGTCGAGGCCGTCGCGCCCGACCTGGCGAGCGCCTCGCGCGACCTCGTGCTGCGGGCGGCAGCCGACCACGACGTGGACCGGGCGGCCTTCGAGGTACTCGCCGCCTTCCTGCGGGATCGCTGGGGTCCTGATGCACTGGTGCGGGATGGCTCGGCCCATCGCTCGCGGCGTGAGCGCTGGCGGCGCATCACCGCCCTGCGCATCCTGACGCGCCTCCAGCACCCGCACGCCATCAACCTCCTCGCGCGTGCACTCGACGATGCGGACGATGAGGTCTCGGAGGAAGCGCTCGCGCTGCTGGGCCGGTGCCTGGACCCGCGCGCAATGGACCTGCTGATCGACGCCCTGCGCGCCCGACGCCATCCGGCCTCGCGCGTGGCGGTGTACATCGACCGGTCGCCTCAGGAGATCGGCCCGCGCCTGGCCACCTTGCTGTCGGACGCGAATGCCGACGTGCGGCAGTGGGCCGCGGCGTTCGTCGAACGGTACCCGGACCCGGCCTACGAGGCGCAGCTCATCGCCCTCACGGCCGACGAGGAGCCGCGCGTGCGCAAGGCGGCGATCCAGACGCTGGGCATGGTCGGCAGCGATGCCGCCGTGGAACCGGCGCTGCACAGGCTCACCGATCCGGTGCCCTACGTGAGGGCTCACGCCGCTCGCGCCCTCGGGCGCCTGGGGGTCACCGACGGTGCCGAGCGAGTAGCCCTGCTGCTCGGCGACGCCGACTGGTGGGTCCGGCTCGCGGCCCGTGAATCGCTGGAGGAGATGGGCACCGATGTATGGCCGGTGTTGGTGCGCTGCCTCGAGCATCGTGACCGGTTCGTCCGAAATGGAGCCGCCGAAGTGATTCAGAACCTGGGCGTGCTCGACAGCCTGGTGATGCTCGAAGCGGCCAGCGACAGCCCCGCGCACTCGAAGATCACCATGCTCCGTCGCATCACGGCAGCCGGTGGCGTGCGGTTCACGGAGTCGCTGGTCGAACGGGCAGGGCCAGTGGTGGGACCGCGTGTTAGGCAGCTGCTCAGCACGATTGGCATGGACTCGGTGGGGGTCGCCTGATGGATACCCGGTTCCTGCTCGCTGTGTCCATCGTGGGGCCGCTGGTGTGTCTGGCGCTCGTCGCGGCGCTGACGGTCTATCGCGCATTCCGTGCCGGCGGACGCCGGGAGGACGCGTTCGACGAGCACGATGCGGTCGCAACGTCGCGCCTTACCGCTCCTGTCAGCATCATCGTGCCGGCGTCGGACGCGGATGTGCCGGTGATTCGAGCCTCGGTCGAGGCGCTGCTCCGACTCTCGTACCCGACCTTCGAGGTGATTGTGGTAACCGAGTCGTCGGGCATGATCGGCGAGGCGCTGGCGGACTGGCGGCTGGAGCCGCGCGAGTTCTTCTATCGCCGGACCATCGAAGGGGGCGCGATCCGGCGCATCCTCCGGAGTCAGGAAGACAGCCGCCTGATGATCGTCGAGAAGGAGCCGGGCACGCGCGGGGACCTCCTCAACACTGGGGTCAATCTGGCGAGGTTCCGCTTCGTCGCGGTCGTGCCGGCAGACGTGACGTTCGACGAGGGCGCGCTGCTGCGGGCGATGACGCCCGCCCTGCGCGATGCCGTGTCGGTCGTCGCCGTCAGCAGCCACATCGAGCGACTCGAGGCTGGCACCGCCGTAAGCGCCGTATCGCACTTCCAGCACCTGCAGTCCCTGCGCGCCATCATGATGACCCGGCTGTTCTGGTCCGGGCAGCAGCGGGCGCTCGGGTCCGGGGATAGCGTGTTCATCTGGCGCCGCGATGCCCTGGTTCGCGCCAACGGGTTTTCACAGACGGCCGGCTGCCCGGAACTGGACATGATGTTCCGGCTGCAGTGCGTCGGCGGCGGGCACGAACCGCGGGCGGTCCGGAACCCCGTACCGTTCGGCCAGGCGCCGGCACGGGGGGCGACCAACGCGGCCCGGCATGCGATCAGGCAGAGGTGGTTCGCCCTGGGGTCGACGGTCCGGTGGGCCATCTCGGCGACCTGGGCCATGCCCGCCTGCTTCGGGCTCTACGTCGCCACGGAGGTTGTGACGCCCTGGGCCTGCGCCTGGACCGTGGGTGCGGCGGTGGCCGGCGCCGCTGCCGGCTGGTTCGGGTGGAACATCGTGGGGCTGACCACCGCCGCGCTGGCGCTCGGGACCGCCGCCACCAGCGCCGCCGGTCTGCTTATCCGGGGCGCTCACCCCCATGCGCCGGACTCGGCTCAGCTCCGCAGGCTCCTCGTCGCAGCTCCAGCCGAGCTGGCTTGGCTGGGGGTGGCCAATCTGCTGGCCGTCGCGGGTGCGATGTCACCGCGCGTCCACACTGGGCCAACGCGGCAATGACAGGCCCGCTCAGGTCCCGCGGTGGCGCGGGCACGGGGCGTTGGACACGGATTTGCTCAAGATACCGTTGCTGCCCGGACTGGGAGGTTTTTAGCCGGGCGCAGGCTGGTAACTGTGAAGCAACAGTGTCTGAAGAATGAACGCCACCTCGCCTTCGACCACCGCTCGGACGACGACCTGTCCATTGCCGACCAACTGTTCCTGATGCTCGACGGCCATGAGGTCGCCGGCCGTGAAGGTTCGTGGCGAGCCGAAGTCGTGGGTATCCACGCGTGCGACGATGCCACCTGGGTCCAGATCGGCCCCTCGCAGGGTAGCCGGTGGCAGACCCCCGGCCGGGCGCTGACGATGCGGCTGGCCGAAGAGGCCGGCCTCGACAGCGCGGTCCGGGCGCTGCACGAATGGTCGGGCCTGCCCGAGTCGGCGCGGCCGGACCGCATCGACGTCACCGCCCGCTGAGGTTATCGGTATTCCTTGAAGGGGATCTGGCAGTCGTGCTTCCTCAGGAAATTGAGGAAGCGCTTGTAGTCGCGCGGTTCCATGTTGAAGAGCCGCGCGACGATCTTGTAGTTGCCCCGCGCTTCCTCGAGTCCCCGCCGCACGACCTCCCGCACGTTGCCCCGCGTGATCTCACGCTCCATGAACAGCGGGTAGACCGACGTCCAGAACGACTCCTTGCCTTCCGTGAGCCGCTTGTACAGGTCGTCGGCCACGGTCCGTCGCCGTTCGCGTTTCGGGCGCAGGGCAACGGTGTCCTGCGAGCGCACCTCGCTCGGCAGATCCTCCGGCTGCACGATCGGACGCTGCACGGTGACCACCAGCCGTTCGATCACGTTCTGGAACTCGCGCACGTTGCCCGGCCATGCGTAATCGGTGAGCGCCTTGATCGCCGCAGGGGACAGCTCCTCGATGCGCGACTCGTTGGATTCCTTGAATCGCCCCAGGAAGTACTCGGCGAGCAACGGGATGTCCTCCCGGCGGTCGCGCAGCGGAGGAACGACGATGTGGATGACGTTCAGGCGGTAGAACAGGTCTTCGCGGAACAGCCCCTGCGCGATCATCTCCCGCAGGTTCCGGTTGGTGGCGGTAATGACGCGGACGTTGACCGCGCGGCCGCCCGTGTCGGCCCCCACCTTCTGTAGTTCGCCGGTTTCCAGGAAGCGCAGGAGCAGCCCCTGCATCCTCAACGTCATCTCCCCGACTTCGTCGAGGAACACCGTGCCGTTGTGGGCAGACTCGAGCTTGCCCGGCTTGTCACGGTAGGCGCCCGTGAAGCTGCCCTTCACGTGCCCGAACAGTTCCGACTCGAGGAGCGTCTCCGGCAGCCCGGCACAGTTCACGGGCGCGAAGATGTTCGCGGCCCTGGGGCTGAGCGCGTGAATGGTCCGGGCGACGATCTCCTTGCCGGTTCCGCTCTCCCCGGTGATCAGGACCTTGGCATCCGAGCGGGCGACCCGCTCGATCTCGGCCTGGAGTGCGGCGATCTCGGCACTGCGTCCGACGAGGCGAGGAGCGCTTCTGGCGAGGGGGCTCACGTCGAGACCTCGTGCCTAGGGCCGGGCGAACCGCTCGATCGCCGCACGCTGCGCGGGAGTGATGTCGAGGAACCGGGCGCCGATGCGGTAGCCGGTGCGGTCCACGCTGGCGACCACCCGCCGGATTTCGACCGTCGTCGCGAGCGGGCTCTCGCCCACCGTGAACGACAGGCGGCCGCGTGAACCGACGACGGCTGGCCGGGAGGACGCGAGCAGGACGCCGCCCGCGCTGATGTCGAGCACGCGCACCGAGTCGGCCGCGACGATACCGACCTGCCCTTCCGCGAGAACAGTGCGGGGCGAGGAGCGCCGTTCTGCCGCCGGCGCGGTTCCTGTGTCCACGGCCTACCCACTGACGATGAGGGTCGTGCATCCGGCGGCATGCAACGCGGGCCGACGCCGACACGTAAGTCTGACTGATCAAAAACGATTGTCTGCTATCTTACGACCTTCCAGGGGTCTCGTCCACGATCTCCACCGCGCCTATCGCGTCGTGGCTCTCGAGCGCTTCGATGGACGCCACGACGCTGGTCGGCGGCGCCACGAACTCGAGCCCCACGAAGAAGCGACCCGGAGCGGCCGGACGCACGTGCCGCACCCGGGCGTCCACGCAGACACACTCCCCGTCGATGGTGATCCGCAGCGACTGGAGCGAATCGGTAACCGGCCCTACCGGCGCGTCGATCAGCGCGCCAGCGATGCTGATGTTCATCAACCGCGCGGGTTCGGGCAGTTCGAGCACACCCCACAGAGTACCCACCACGTCAAACCGCTCGTGGGAGCGGCGATCGATGCTGTCGTTGATCATGTCTGGGAACGGAATTGCACAAGCAAGCACACGGCCATGCAGGCTCGGCTCAAATCGCTGGGAATTCGCCGCGACAGCCGGAAATGGCAGCCGATAGTCAAACTGCTGGCTGATTTTCTGGCCGCGTTCACCCGATATTCAGCCTCTCCTCGCCGTGCGTTCCGGAGGCCCGGACTCGGCGCGACGCCCGCCTAGTCGTCGCCCTTCGGCGCAAAGTATCCGCCGGCGGTTTTTACGAGGTGGTCAGGCAGCTTGGGCCGGATCTCCACCGTCCGCCATTTGCCGTTGGCCAGGCGGTTCGTCGACGAGTAGCTCACGACGTACCTGCGGCGCAGCGCCTCGACAACGCGCCTGAACTGCGCGCCAAGCCCGCTCACGTCGTCGGCGAAGTAGGCCTGGCCGCCGGTCTGTGCGGCCAGGAGGTCGAGCGTCTTCCGGTCGACGCTGGTGCCCAGGCCGACGGCGTAGATCGTGGCCCCGACCTCCATCCCCAGATCGAGAACGTCACCGAGGTCATGGAGGCTGCCCGGCGCGGTGCCCGGGTTGTTCTCGTCGCGCCCATCGGTCATCACCACCACCGCCCGACGTCCCTTCACGCCGCGGAGGTGCAGCAGCGCATTGAACGTGGCGTCGTAGAGGGCCGTGCCGCCCGTCGCCTGGTACCGGGCGATCGCCTCGAGGGACCAGTCCCGGTTCGTCGTCAGCACGTGGGCGAAACGTGGTCGGTCCGCGAACGTGATCAAGGCGAGGTCGTCCTCCGGCCGCACCGCGCGCACGAAGTCGCTGGCCGTCACCTTCACCTGATCGACGACGCGGCGCATGCTGCCGCTCGTATCCAGCGCGAGCACAATCGACACGGGATCCACGGCCTCCTGGAACGTGTCGATGGTCTGCGCGACACCGTCCTCGTAAACCTCGACGTCCGCGGCGCTCACGTCCAGGTAGGTGCGTGCGCTGTCCTGCACAGTGAACTCGACGGTTGGACGGATCGGCGGCGGGTCGGGCGCGAAGTAGCCCGCCCGGGCGCGGACGGTCAGCCCGGCGGGCACGGTCACGGTGATGGCGCGCCAGGTTCCGTCCTTCCGCTGGTTCGTCGGCGTGTAGGTGAGGAGGTAGCGGCTGTGAGCGTCCGACGTGATGCGGTCTGCCACGGTCACCATCTCGGTGTCGCGCGGCGGGAAATAGATGCGCCCGCCCGTCTGCTCCGCGATCCGCCGCAGCGTGTCGCCGCCTCGCAGGGAGATGCCCGCCACGCCTCCGATGGCCACGACGTAGACAGTGGCCTGGGTCTCCTGCAGCACCGTCAGCGCCTCGTCCGCCGTGGCCGTGCTGTTCTCGTCCCACCCGTCGGTGAGCAGCACGAGCACCCGCCTCCCCTGCGCGCCCCGCAGCAGGTTGGCACCCTCGACGAGGCTGTCGAGCATCGCCGTCCCTCCGCCGGCCTGCATCGCGACGATGGCGTCGCGGACGGTCGCACGGTCCGTCGTGGGTCCGGTAATCGTGCCGAGATGCACGTTGAAGGGCGCGACGGTGACGTGGTCTTTCGGACCGATCCCCTGAGTCAGCCGCTCCGTGGCGCGCCGGACGAAATCGAGCCGACGAGACATGCTCTGGCTGTTGTCCACCAGGAGCACCACGTCGGTCGGGATCGTCTCCCGCGTGGCAAGGTCGATGGCCTGGGGTTCATCGTCTTCGAGGATGGTGAACGCCGAGGGATCGAGGTGAGAGACCGCCGCGCCGGTCTTGTCGTAGACGGCGGTTTCGACGAGCACGCCGGTGATGCCGGTCTTTTCGACCACCTCGAACGGCGGAAGGACCACCGTGTCACGCAGCGTGCGGCCGAGCGAGTCCATGGCCTGCACGATGATCTCGCGGCGTTCGAAGGGATTGTCGTCGGTCCAGCTGACGGCCCATGGCGGGCCGTCGCTCACGCTGCCCACGCGCGTGCCGTCCACGAAGAACTCCACGGGCGACAGCTCTGCGCCGGGTTCCAGGGCAATCTGCGCGACGATACGAAGCTTGGTGACGAAGCCGGTACGGCCGAGCGGCGACGTGATGCGCAGCGGGCCCGTCTGCGTCGGCAGGGCCGGGGCGTCGGCCGGCGCGGGAGCGGTCAGCTGCGTGGCAAGGCCCTCGCTGCGGGGTCCGGGGGACTCCTGTGCCGCCGCAGCGCCCGAGGACAGGCTCAGTGCGACGCCCAGCGCGAGACGGATGAGGGCACCCATCCGGCCGCAGACGTCACCGGGCGGGACCACGGGTATCTTCACCAAGGAAATACGTGGCGCACGCGGCCGACAGCAGCTCCGGCGTCAGCTGGCGGCGCTGGCCGGTGTACTCCGCAAGGGTGATCGCGTGGTCGATCAGATCCCTCGGCTGGCAGCCTCGCAAGGGGACGTTGCGGGGCCGCAGCTCCCTGTCCAGGAGCGCGTCCACCACCTGAGGGTCGTAGCGCAGCCCGCGGCGCCGGCAGCACGACTCGAAGATGCGGCGGAATTCTTCGGAGGTCGGTGACTCGGCGTAGACCTTGTAGCGCAGGCGGCGCAGGAACGACTCGTCCACGAGGTCCATGGGATCGAGGTTGGTGGCGAACACGATGAGCGTGTCGAACGGAATTGAGAACTTCTGCCCCGAGTGCAGCATCAGGTGATCGATGCGGCTCTCGAGAGGCACGATCCAGCGGTTGAGCAGGTCGCGCGGCACGATGCGCTGCCGGCCGAAGTCGTCGATCACCAGGACGCCGCCGTTCGCCGTCATCTGCAGCGGCGCACGGTAGAGGCCCGCGGTACCACCCGAGCCGAGTTCCAGGGCGTCGAGTGTCAGCTCGCCGCCGACCGTCACGACCGGGCGCTTGCACCGGATCCAGCGGTGGTCCTCGGAGGCCTGCAGCGCAAGACCGCGCGCACCCGCCCCGGCCGCGATCGGCTCGTGGTTGAGCGGATCGAAGAGGCGCACGATCTCCAGGTCGATCGACAAGGCGTGCGGGATGGCGATGTCGCCGTGCAGCAGGTTGCCGATCGCCTGCGCGATCACCGTCTTGCCGTTGCCCGGCGGGCCGTAGATGAAAAGCGAATGCCGCGCCGCGATCGCGGGCCCGAGCTGATCCAGGACGCGGTCGCTGAGGATCAGGTCCTTGAACGCCTCGCGCACCGCGGCGGGGGTGACGCGGATGCGAGCCGTGCGCGCATACTCGCTCATGTAGGCGCGGTACTGCGGCAGCGGCACGGGCAGGCGGCCGACGTACGGGTTGTGCCGCGCGTAGGTCGTCGCGCGCGAATGCCCGGCCTCGGTGAGTCGGTAGACGTAGGACTGCGGCCCGATGGCGCCTCCGGTGATCTCGCACAGCCGATCGCGCTTCATCAGCTCGAGGCACGGCTCGATCACCGCGAACACGACACCGAGACGCGAGGCGAGTTCCGCGCCGGGAAGCTCGCCGCTCGTGTGCAGCATCTTGCAGACGAGCTGAAAGACGACATCCCACGGCAGCCCGGTGTCCTCGAGGCTGCCTGGAGCGGGCGGCATGCGCGATGGAGTCTCGACGGTCATCATCATGCGCCTACCGTGCCGATGCCGCGCGCGCCTGCCAGAGCCGCTGCGCCGCGATGGCCATCGTCGGGTCCGAGAGCCACGCTTCCCGGAAGGCCTCGGCCGCCTCGGGCAGCCGTGCGGCCGCCATGAAGACGATGCCCAGGTTGTACGCGGCGACCGCCTGGCTGCCGACGGCGGAGAACTCCTGCTGCGCGAGGTCGAAGGCGCCAGCCGCCGCGTAGGCGAGCCCCATGTTGTTGCGGGCGACGGACGACCCGGGCGCAAGCGCCACGGCCCTGGAGCACTGGGCCAGCGCCTCCCGACGCCCGAGCATCGTGTCTGCGTGACAGAGGTTGGTGACCGCGTAGGCCGCGGACGGGTCCAGAGCAGCCGCACGGGCGAAGAACGTGCGGGCGCGCCGGAGGTCGCCCATGGCCTCGAAGAGGGTGCCAAGCGTGTTGGCCGCTTCGGCGGACCCGGGCGCCAGGTAGGCGGCGCGGTACGCGTCTCCCAGTCCCTGACCGGCGAACCCGAAGTCCCGCCACAGGCGCGCGCGTCCGTCGTAGGCCGCGGGATCCCGTCGATCGAGTTCGATAGCCCTGGTGAAGTGCTGGTGTGCGGTGTCGAGCACACCGAGACGCCGGTACTCCAGCGCGACGGCCCGATGCCGCGCTGCAGTTGGTCTACGCTCCAAATCGGCCAGCGCGGCGGCCAGCAGGCCGTCCCAGGTTTCGACGGTCTGTGCGGCATCGTTCTTCGGCGGGCGCGCTTCGGCCGCCAGCTGACGGACCCTGGCGATGAAGGCCTCGAGCGATGTCTCCGGGGGCGGCGCCGCCTGGCGGGTGGCCGCGGGCTCGTGGTAGGCCCCGTCGGCCACGGCGCGAGCCGCACACCCGGTGGTTCCCATCGCGGCGAGAACGCAGATCGCTCCCGTCACGACAGATCGACCGGGGCATGCGCTCCGCCGCGCCCATGCAGCCATCAGTCTTCCTGCAGCAGGCGCGTCCGGCGCCGTCCGATGTACAGGACGGCCAGGACGGCGAGCACGACCAGGGCGACAATCTGGGTGGTAGACATGCATCCTCCGAGTGGACGGCACGGCTCAGAAGAACGCGTGCACGATCCGGATCACGACGGCGCCGAAGCACACGATGTAGAGCGCCGGGAACAGGCAAAGGGCGAGGGGAAACACGAGCTTGACGCCCAGCTTCGCGGCCCGCTCCTCGGCCGCCTGCCTGCGTTTCGTGCGAATGGTTTCGGCATGGCTGCGCAGCGCCTGGCCGATGCTGGTGCCGAAGCGGTCGGTCTGCGTGAGCATGTTCACCAGCGACCGCACGTCCTCGACGCCGGTGCGCCGGCCGAAGTTCTGGAACGCCTCCATCCGCGGCTTGCCTGCCCGCGTTTCCGTGGTGATCATCCGGAACTCCCACGCGAGTGCCGGGTGCGCCAGCTCGAGTTCCTCGCTCGCCTTGGCAATGGCCTGATCGAGGCCGCTCCCGGCCTCCACGCAGACCGTCAGGAGGTCCAGTCCGTCCGGGAGTCCGTTGGCAATGGCCTTCTGCCGGCGGGTGACGAGGCGCCCCAGGTAGAAGCCCGGCACGACGTAGCCGAACGCCGCCGCGATCATCGCGAACGGGAGGTTCGAGGTGCCCAGCAGCAGGAGCGTGATCCCGGCGAGCGCGAGCGGCGCGAGGACCCGCGTGGCGGAGAACACGACGGCTGCCTCCCGGCTGGGGTACCCGGCCATCGTGAGGCGCTGCTGGAGCCGCCCCATGTCCTTGGCGGATTTGGGTGCGAATCTCGAGAGCCGCTCGAGCACCGGGTCGAGGCGTTCGTCCACCAGGCTCTTCAGGGCGGGGCTCTGGACCACGCCTGAGTAGGCCGCGACCGCGGCGGTCGTGCTGCGGATGCGGCGTTGTTCTGCCGAGGTGTATTCCAGCCACCAGGCCGTCAGGCCGCCGGCGGCGAGGGCCGCCAGCAGCGAGAGGCCGATCATCGCGAAGAGGAGCGGCACGTCAGTACTCCACGTTGATGATTCGGCGGATGATGAGCACGCCCGTCACCTGCAGGCCGAATCCGGTCGCCAGCATCAGCCGGCCGATGGGGTCGGTGATCATCGGGCTCATCAGGTCCGGGGAGATGAGGAACAGGAGCGCTCCCACCACCGGCGGCAGCATGCCGAGTACCCAGCCGGTGATGCGGCCGTGAGCCGTCAGCACGCGGACCTGGCGCTTCACCTTGAAGCGCTCCCGGATCACGTTGGCAAGGTTGTCGAGCACGCCGGACAGGTTGCCGCCGGTCTCGCGCTGGATGAGCACGGCTGTCACGAAGAAGCGCGCGTCGAGGAGCGGGATCCGCTCTCCGAATTCGCGCATGGCGTCGGGCAGCGACATGCCGTAGTTCTGCCGGTCGAACAGCAGCTGGAACTCGGCCCCGACCGGCTCGGGCATCTCCTCCGCGGCCAGCTGCAGCGCCGTCGTCAGCGCGTGGCCCGCTCGGAGCGAGCGCGCCAGCAGGTCGATCGCCTCGGGAAACTGCTCCTCGAATTTCGCCATGCGCCGACGTGCGAGCTGACGCACGTACGCGAGCGGCAGCGCGCCCACGATCACGGCGGCCACCAACGGCATCAGCACGCCCGAGGTGAACGCCGTCCCCAGTGCGAACGCCACGAGCCCCGCCAGCACGCACGACAAGAGCAGCGCGCCAGGCCTGATGCTCAACCCCGCCTGCAGGATCAGCCGCTGGAGTGGAACAGCAATCCGCCTGGAACCCTGGAGGAGCGTCTCGATGAGGGTGACCGAGCTGAGGCGCGCCTCCTCCTTCACCACCGGCACGAGCGCCGAGGCGTCCGCGCGGCGGCCGATGAGCCGTTCGCGAACGGCACGCGTCTCGGCCTCTTCGAACCGGGCTACGAACACCCAGTACGCTCCCGCGATGATCAGGAACGTCACCACGAACACCGCGACGATAACGATCGGCGTCATGTACGGCCTCAGATCACTTTCATGTGCTCGAACATCTCCGGCGGCAGCCGATGGCCGGCCGCCGCCAGGCGTTCGCTGCAGCGGGGACGGATGCCGGTGGCGCGGAACCGCCCGTGCACCGTGCCGTCCTCGCCGACGCTGGTCTTCTCGAACACGAAGATGTCCTGCATCGTGATGATTTCCCCCTCCATGCCGGTGATCTCGGTGATGGAGGTGACGCGACGCGTGCCGTCGGACATGCGCGCAATCTGGACGACGAGTTCGATCGCCGAGGCAATCTGCTGGCGGATCGCCTTCTCCGGAATGTTCAGGTTCGCCATCGCCACCATGGTGTCGAGGCGGTACAGCGCGTCGCGAGCCGTGTTCGCGTGCACGGTCGTCAGGCTGCCGTCGTGGCCGGTGTTCATGGCCTGCAGCATGTCGAGCGCTTCCTCGGATCGCACCTCGCCCACCACGATCCGGTCCGGCCGCATGCGCAGTGCATTGACGACGAGTTCCCGCTGGCGGATCTGGCCGCGACCCTCGATGTTGGATGGCCGGGTCTCGAGGCGTACGACGTGGCGCTGGCGGAGCATCAGTTCCGCGGCGTCTTCGATGGTGATGACGCGCTCGTGCTCGCCGATGAAGCTCGAGAGGACGTTCAGGAGCGTCGTCTTGCCGGCGCCCGTCCCGCCGGAGACGACGACGTTCAGCCGGCACGCCACGGCGGCACGCAGGAAGTCCAGCATCGGCTGTGTCAGCGAGTTGCGCCCGACGAGGTCCTGCGCGCCAAGGCGGTCGGTGCGGAAGCGTCGGATGGACAGGGCCGCGCCGTCGAGCGCCAGCGGCGGAATGATCGCGTTCACGCGGGAGCCGTCCCGCAGGCGCGCGTCCACCATCGGGCTCGACTCGTCGATCCGGCGCCCGACCGCGCTGACGATCCGCTCGATGATCTGCAGCAGGTGCCGCTCGTCGCGAAACACGATGGCCGTGTGCTCGAGCCGGCCGTTGCGCTCGATGTACACCTGATCGAACCGGTTCACGAGGATGTCCGAGATCGAGGGGTCCTTGAGCAGGTCTTCGAGCGGGCCGAGGCCGAACAGCTCGTTGAAGACGTCCGCGATGAGGGCTTCGCGCTCGGCCAGGCTCAGGGGCGTCTGCTGCTCCTCGCGATCGAGCATGCCGAGGATGAGCGAGCGCAGTTCGGGCTCGGCCTCCTCGCGCTTCACCTGGGAGAGCCGCTCCAGGTTCAGGCGGTTCAGCAGCTCCTGGTGGACACGCCCCTTGAGCGCCTGGTACTCGGGATTCCGGGTGTCGGCGATTGCGGGGCCGCCAATGGACAGCGTGGTCAGCACGGACGATGACTCCAGTCTCAGGCCAGTTGCTTGAGGCGGCCCAGAAGCCCGCCTCTGGCAGGCGCGGGCTCGCGCCGCTTGCCGCCACTCAACTGCTCGGCGAAGTTCCGGAACGACTCGGCAAGTTCGCTGTCGCCGTCGAGCACGAGCGGCCGGCCGCGGTTGAGCGCCTGCACCGCCAGCCGGTAGTCACTCGGAAACGTGTAGGCGATGTCGGTTCCGATGACGCGTTCGACATCGGCGAAACCGATGTCCGCCTGTCGATCGGATCGGCTGAGCAGCACCTTCACCCGCTCGCGGCCGTAGCGCTGCCTGAGCGTGGCAGCGAGGCGCGCGCCGCTCTTCACCGTCGCAAGCTCCTGGTTCGCCACGATGTAGATGACCGAGGTCTGATCCAGCGCGTCGAGCACCGGCGCGTCCGACCTGGGCAGGTCGAGCACGACGTGCCGATAGAGCGTCCGCACGAAGTCGAGCACCGTCCGGATCCGGGCGGGATCGGTCTGTCCCGGGAACGGGCGATCGGACGACGCCAGGAGGTCCAGCCCGGCGACGATCTCCACGACCAGGCCGCTGAAGTACGACCGATCGAGTCGATGCGTGTTCTCCACGGCGTTCAGCACCGAGAATTTCGGCTCGACCCCGGTGAACACCGACGCGTCACCGGCGGCCTGGTGCATGTCCACGAGCAGCGTGCGGGAACCGCGGTCCAGCCGCGACAGTGCCGTCGCCACATTCACGGCCACGGTCGTCGTGCCGACACCACCCTTCGCGCCCACGAAGCCGATGATCTTGCCGGCTTCCGTCGGGGTGCGCTGGCCCAGCACCCGGCCAACTGCACGCTCCAGTTCCTGCTGGGTAATCGGCTCGGCCACCAGCTCGTTGACCCCGGCTCGCATGGCCTCCAGCAGCAGCGACGGTTCGAGCGTGTCGACGATGATGACGACGCCCATGCCCGTACTCAGTCGCTTGATCGCGGCCAGTTCCTTGGGGATCCCCGTGCCGCCGCGCGCGTCGATCATCAGCACGTCCGGCGCGTCCGCGCGACCGAACGAGGACAGCGCACCCGTGTCGATGAGGCGCGCGGTCATGCCGGCCGCGGTGAGCAGGGGGAGGAGTTGCGGGCCCTTCGACCCGACGACAGCGACAGTGGTCACGATGTCATGATTCCTTTGATGCTCCGGTCATGCCGATCACCGGACGAGCATCGGTATCTGGAGGAACGAGCGGCCGGGCGAGACGCTTCCGCCGCCGGCCTGGCGACCGGCCGAGCGGATGATGATCGCCTGGATATTCATGTTGCCGCCCGTCTGCGTGTAGCCGGTCACGAGGAACGACAGGATGTTGGTGATCGTGACGGTGCCGGCGCCGGAACTGGCTCCGCTGCAGGCGGCTTCGGCGGGGCTGCAGATTGCAGCCTGGACAACGCGCGGGCTTTGCGTGCCGCCGTAGGGACAGGGCTGGCCGCCGCAGGAGCAGGAACTCGTGTTCGCGCAACTGTTGATGACCTCGTTGCCGTCCCAGGCCGCCGACGGATCCCAGGCCATGATCGCGTCGACCCCCTGCTTCTCTGGTCCGAGAGTGTTGCCTGGCTTGGTGGTCGCGGCCTGGCCGACGGTGAAAGTCATGCCGGTGCAGTACTTGATGGCGCCTTCGATGGCCGACCCGCCGCTGCCCACGTCGAGCTGCCCGTACCCCGAGGGTCCGCTGTTCTGGTGGAACGTGACGGCGGTTCCCACGTGATCCGGAACGCGGTAGCCGGGAATCGGCTCGCCGGCGTCCCATCGTCCGTTGCCGTTCGTATCCGTGTAGAGGTCCGCAATGAACCAGGGTCGCATGCACTGGCTCGCGTTCGCCTCGGCCGCGCGCGCCGTCGCGGTCGCACGGATGCCCTGGGAGTTCACGCCGAAGATGCGCGCGAAGTAGGTCGGCAGGGTCGCGCCGCCATGCGTGCCGTCCTGGTAGACGTTGACCTGCACGCATCCGCCGTACGTCGTGCAGACCGCCGGGCGCGTCGGCGTCCACGTCGCGCTCGGGTCGACGAGCACCTCGACGCCGTGGGTCCCGCCGAACACCGGGTTCGAAGCGGCGATCTGCGAGGCCGCGACGTAGGCAGGCCCAGTCGTCGCGTAGTTGTCCGGGTCGTCGAAGACGAGCGCCGTCGCACCGGCGAGAGCGCCGGCGTCGGCAGCGTTCTGCGCCTGCGTACGCGCCAGCCACATCACGCCGAAATCCACGACGAACGCCGACAGCAGGATCAGCGACGTCAGGGTGACGGCGACGACGATCAGGATGACGCCCCGCTCGTCCGTACGCGCCATGAGCGGCTACCTCGCCGACCCCGCGGTGCCGCCCCCGGCAAGCCCGGGCGCGTCGACGGCTCCGGCGCCGCCCTTGAGATCGCGGCTGACTCCCTCGACCGACGGCAGGAACCGATCCTCGAGCGTGGGCAGCGGCGGCACTTCGTCGGGGTTCATCGGGCGCACCAGTCGCGGCGTGATGAGCACCATCAGTTCGTTGCGTGTCGCCGAGGTGACCTTGCTCTTGAAGAACACGCCGATGATTGGCAGGCGCGCCAGGCCCGGGATCTCCTGCAGCGTGTCCTGCGACAGGTTGTTCAGCAGGCCGGCGATCGCGAAGGACTGCCCGTCACGCAGCTCGACGTCGGTTTCGGCGCGGCGGGTCTGGAGGGCGGGAATGCGGAACCCGGCAAGGGTCACGCCGTTGGCGAAGTCCAGCGTGCTCACCTCGGGGCGCACCCTCAGCCGGATGGTGTCGCCGGCGATCGTCGGCCGGAAGTTCAGGCGGACGCCGTACTCCTTGTACTGCACGGACACGGCCTGGGTCGCCCCGCCCTGCACGACCGGGATCGGGATTTCCCCGCCAGCCAGGAACCCGGCATCCTGCCCGTTGTAGGCAATCAGGTTCGGCTCGGCGAGGCTCTGGAGCAGGCCGCGCTGCTGCAGCGCGCGCACCGCAGCCCCCATGTCGTAGCGCGTGTTGAACAGGAACAGGTTCAGGAAGTCGCTGAACGCGATCTGCCCCGACGCCGACACGACGTTGCCGTCGGCGTCCTTGGTCGCACGCAGGTCGTTGTAGGTCGGGGCGGAGAACTGCTGGGTGGTGACGCGGCCGATGTTGTTGTCGATCCCGAGTGCGCTCGTGAAGAGCGAGACACCGAGTTCGCGCAGCGCCTGTCGGCTGACTTCCGCGAAGCGCACCTGCAGCAGCACCTGCTGGCTCTCGTTGGCGCCCGGATACTGCAGCAGGTTGACCACCTTCATCTTCGAGGAGGTGGCCGCCGTGATCTCGGCTGCGCGAAGGGCGACGTCGTTGCTGGACACCTTTCCCGACAGGATCAACGCCTCGTCGTTCGCCGTGACCTCGATGGCCTCGCCGGGAAACAGCGCCTGGAGCCGCTGCTGGATCGTCGTGACGCCGGGCTCGACCACCAGGTCGTACTGGCGACGCTGACCCGCGCCCCAGACAATCAGGCTGATGGTGCCGGCGCCCTTGCCGTCCACGAGGATCTCGCGGGGCTGCACGACCGTCGCGTCGGCGATCGCCGGGTTCGTCAACGCTATGCGCGTGATGTCGAAGTCGACGGTCATCACCATCGACCGACCCGCAGTGATCACCACCCGTTCGGGCGACTGTTGCGCACGAGCCGGGACGGTCAGCGCGCCGGCGACGGCGAGCGCAAGCAAAAGCAGCGCGGCGGCTGCTCGTCGTGACATGGTTCTGTGCGTCTTGTCCACGGTTACCTCACCGGCTCTTCGGAACGCTTTGCCCCCCGGATCGCTTCCACCGTGTAGATGCGCGGCGGAGCCGGCGTCTCGGCGACGGGCGGGGCGACTGGTGCACGGCGCACAACGACGCGTGGTGCGGCCGGGGTCTCGGCCGGCGCGCTGGGCGCGACGGCACTCCCACCGAGCAGCATGTTCGTGCGCGTGCCGGTCGTCTCGGTCGGGGCGACATCGGTCGGGTTACGCAGGGCCAGCATCAACTGCCCTTCCGACTGCGCCAGCGCGATGCGCTCGGCGTCGGTGGGATTCACGAGCAGGGTCACGACCGTGGTCGGAATCGGCTTGCCGTCGCGGGCGTTCTCCTGGTCCATGCGCGTGCCCGCCGTCAGCACCTGCACGTTGCTCACGACCGTCCGGGCCACGCTGTCGTCACGCTGGCGAAGCACCGCCATCACGTCGACGCGCGTGCCGGGCACGACGAACCCGGCGACGCCGATGACCTCGTTCACCCGCACGGACATGGCGCGCATGCCGGGCGTGATCGACGGCGGCAGGCCCGCGCCCGCCTCCTTCGGCGCCAGCTTGGCTTCCACGAGGGGTTCGTTCGGGACGATGTTGGCCGTCAGGCCTCGACCGATGACCGCCTCCGCCGCATCGAAGCCGCCGTCGAGGGGCGTGGCCTCCGGCCAGGGCACCACTTTCACGTGGTCCGCGGTGAGCATGGTCCCGACCGGCAGCGACGTCGTCGCCACGACGGCGTGACGCGTCGCCACCTCGACCTGGCGCACCGGCATGGTGGCGATCGCGGCGTAGACGCCGTAGGCGGAGACGCTTGCCGCGACCAGCGCGACGGCAAGAACGATGAAGGTGCGGGTCTGACGGTTCATGGTGAATACTCTCGGCGCTTCACGGACACGCGGCACTGGCGGCTTCGGTCCGCATCGTTGCAGTCGCTGTCAGGTTTTTCGTGCCGAACGACCTGTTGAAATAGGTGCCGATCCCGGAAAGGAAGAGAAAGTCGTGCGGATAGGTCACCGTGATGCTCGCGGTGCCGTAACAGTTCGACCCGATGGTCTGGCTGCCGTACGTGGGCAGGGAGACCGTTGCGGTGTTGCCACCGGAGATCAGCGCCGCGGTGATGTAGTCCTGGGCGCGCTGGCGTGCGTTGGCCGCGGTGTACGAGGGCAGCACCGCGACGCGTGCCCCCTCGCGGGCGGCATTGGTGATGACCAGGTACTGCTGGAACAGCAGCCCGAAATCCATGATCCCGAGCACGACGAGCAGCAGCAGCGGCAGCGCGAGCGCGAACTCGACGAACTCGGCGCCCCGTTCGGAGCGACGCAAACGGGTGAACCGGTGCGTCAGCGGAGCCATACGGTCACCAGGGTGCCGGCCAGGATCGGCACCGCGTACGCGAGTTTCGGGGCGGCGCTGCCGTCGAGGGTCAGTGCATGCAACGGCCGGACGCCCACGACCTGCCAGTGCGACAGCAGCAGACGGACGTTGGCGAACGCCTGCCGAAGATAGCCGTGCGCGAGGGCAACACCGATCGCCATGACCATGCCCGCCACGCCCGTGAAGAGCGCCAGCCAGACGATGTTGGCCGGCCCCAGCCAGGCGCCCAGCGCGCCGAGCAGCTTCACGTCGCCGGCACCCAGCCCTCCGAGCGCGAAGGGTGCAAAGAGGATCGCGAGACCGGCGCCCGCACCGGCGAGCGACCAGAGCGCCGCCCAGGGCCCGTCGGTCGCGAGGTAGTACGCGAACGCGGCGAGGGCGCTGCCGAACGTCAGGAGATTCGGAATGCGTCGGCTGGCAAGGTCGGAAGCACAGGCAACCGTACTCACCAGCAGGGCGACAGCGGACGGAAGGTGCATGCGGCCATCCTTGACCCTAGGGAGTCGTGGTCGGTGCGTTCGGGACCCAGAGACTGTTCGTGCTGGTTCCCCAACCCGTGAACACCCGCGCGATGCTCGACTCGAGCACGGGACCGATGAGGACCAGCGCCGCAGCGACGATCCCCACCAGCAGCCCGTACTCGATCAGGTCCTGGCCGCTCTCGTCGGCCAGCAGCCTGCGTGTGATGAGTCCCACGCGTGTCGTAAGGCACCTCGTCGGGTTGCGTCCGGGAAGGGACGGACCCGTCCCTTCCCTTCGCGTCCCGAACCACCCGTTAGGGAAGGTTCGTGTTGAGGGTGGTGAAGTAGCTGGCGACCTTCGGGCCGATCGCAATGATCGCCGTGATGGCGCCAACGGTGATGACCCCGATGAGCAGGCCGTACTCGATCAGATCCTGACCGGCCTCCTCGCGGACGAAACGATTGAACAGCATCTTCATGCGCGAAACCTCCAGGCGAAACCAGTCCGTCTGACGCCCCTCGTTCGCCGAGCCGTGGAGCGCGTTGGGGGGTGAACCCCCGGCCGAACCGCCGATCGATCTCGACCGCCGCGGCCTTGTGGTCGACGTCCTGGGCCCTCGTCCGTCCGTGCGACACGTTCGCCGTGTGCACGAAAGGTCGTGAGCCACACAGGCACGGGGTGCGAGCTGGCCGCTGCCCGATTCCGGAGCCGGCCCGCTCGACGTCGACGATCTTCGGAGTGCGGCCCAACCGTCCTCCGAGCTTGTGTATCGGCGGCGGGACAGGCTTGTGTTAGCGCTAACGTTCCTGTCGCGCTATATCCGACGGTAGCCGCGTGCGCTCGAACGCCGGCATGGGCAAGGCTGTGCAGCGCACGTCCTCGAGCGTCGTGCGACGGCGTCCTCGCGGTTCCGCGGGAGCCCTCGGCGCCGCGGGTGGACTCCCGCCGTGGAGCACGGGGCGCGGACGCGGGCGGCAGCGGTCGATAGATCAGGACGGATGAGTGACGGACACATGGCGACCGCTCCTGCCCGGTCGCGTCGACTCGACCCGTTCGAGCTGTACGGAGAGCCAGCGCTCGTCGTGGTGGCAGCCATAACGGTGGTCGTGGCAATCGCGGTCAACATGCGGCCGGCATCGTCCAACGCGGCCGACTTCTATGTGTTCTGGGATTCAGCGCGCTGGCTGCTCGAGGGACGCGACATCTACCTGGCGCATCCGCTGCGGCCATCGGCCGGTGACAACCTGAATCCGCCGGCAGTGACGCTGCTGTTCGTCCCGTTTGCCTGGCTCCCCCTCGTTCCAAGCTTCCTCGGGTGGACAGTTCTGGCAGTCGTGGGGTTCCTGCTCGCGGGCCGGCTGGTCGCGAACGCACTGCTGCCCGGACGCGGCGTGCTCATCGCGTCACTCATCCTCTGTTCGCAGGCAACCTTCGCCGCGCTGCAACTCGGGCAGCTCTCGTGGCTGCTGACGCTGGCAGTCACGCTGGCGTGGCGCGCGGACCGCGCGGACGCCCGCTGGCGCGCGGGCCTGCTGCTCGGATGCCTGATGGCGGCAAAGCCCTTCCTCGGGGTCTTCGGGGTGTACGCCTTGTGGCGGCGATCCTCGGCGCTCCTCGGCGGCATGGCGATCGGAATGCTGGCCTTCGCCGCAGCTGGACTTGCGGCGGGCGGCCCTCTCGCCTACTGGTCCTGGATCTTCGTCCTAGGTCGCGTGAACTGGCCCGCACACCTGGCGAATGGCTCGCTGCTCGGCATCGTCTCGCGGGTCCTCGAACGCCAGACTTCGGGAGAGATCGCGATCACGCCGGTCGTGCACTGGCCGGAGGTGGTCACCGGGGCGTGGCTCTTCGCGGGTCTGGTCGTCACGGTGCTGGGCGCCCGGCGCATCGCACGCAGCGCCGGTGACATCGATCAGCACTGGTTCATCCTGCTGCTGCTGTCGCTGCTCCTGTCGCCACTCGGATGGAGCTACTACGTTCCGCTGCTCTCCGGGCCGGCGGTGGCTGTCTACCTCGCTGGCCGGCGGCATGCTCGCGCGCTGCTGATCGCGGGGTACGCCTGCTTCCTCGTTCCCTACACGGTGCTGCTGCGTGACCTCGGACCGGCAGGCACCCTCCTCCTCGGCTCCGTGTACACCTGGGGGCTGCTGGCCTGGTACGCGGCGACCGTGATCCCGCATGCGGAGCCCGTGCGCGCCCCCCTGGCCGCCGCGACCGCGTCGTGAACAGGCCGCCGCGCGCCCGCGGGTGATCGGCTGGAGGAGATTCGGTCCGATAAGGACGGATGGGACCGCCGCAGCTGACGGCTGCGGCCACTTGCCATTCGGGGAAACGGACGTGGACCTTTCGTCGACGATCGCCGCCGCCGGCCGCTCTTTGTGGATCGCGGGACAATTGCTGCTGTTTTCGGCTGCTCTCTTCGGCCTGCTCGCGCTGCTCGTCAAGGGCCGGGAGGCCCTCGACGCGGGACGGCGCGCGGCGGCGCAGGTCCGGATCAACCTTTCGCTATATGCCCTCGACGCGCTGCTGATCGCACCCCTGGTCGGAGTGCTGGTCCAGGGCGTCCGTGGCGCGGTGTCGTCGGGTCACCTGTTCGTCGTGCCACCCGAGTTCTGGGGCACCCTCGGAACGCCCGCGACGTTCGTCGCCGCCGTCTTCCTCGGCGACTTCGGCTCGTACTGGCGTCACCGGATGGAGCACACACGGTGGCTCTGGCCGGCGCACGCCGTACATCACAGCGACGATCAGATGACGTGGCTGACCCTGTCGCGCTTCCACCCGGTCAATCGCGTGACGACGGCAACCATCGACATCGGGTTCCTCGCGCTCCTCGGCCTGCCCGACTGGGCGCTCGTGGCCAACGAGCTCGTGCGGCACTACTACGGCGAACTGATCCACGCCGACCTGCCATGGACCTATGGGACGTTCGGCCGTCTCCTGGTCTCGCCCGCCATGCACCGGTGGCATCATGCGCGCGACGTCACCGGCGCGGGCAGCAACTTCGCCACCGTGTTCTCGGTCTTCGACCAGGCGTTCGGGACGTTTCACGTGCCGGGGCCGTGCACCGTGCCGGTCGGTGTCACCGACGACATGATCCCGACGACGTGGGGGCAACTCGTCTATCCGTTCCGCTCCTGGGCCGACGACGCCCTGGGCCGCCAGGAGGCCTCGCGCATCGAGCCGGCCACGATGGCGCCGGCAGGCTCGCCCGGCGCACGGGAACACTGAGTGGTGCCCGACCGGTCCCGTGTCTGGGCTGCGTGGAAGATCGGCGCGGTCACCCTGCTGGCGAACGCGCTCCTGATCTGGTACTTCCACGACCGCTACTGGTATCCCTCCGACGACGGGTTCTACGCGCACATCGCGGCGCGCCTGCTTCGGGGCGAGTCCCTGCACCGCGACGTACAGGACATCCATCCTGGACTGATTCACCTGCTGCACGCGCAGGCGATGCGCCTGTTCGGCATGGACGTGCTGAGCCTGCGGTACCCGCTCGTGGTGGTCTGCTGCCTGCAATCGGTGGCGGTGTTCGCGTTGCTCAGGCACGTGGACGTCACGCTGGCGGCGCTCACGAGCGTCGCGTGCACGGCGCTCGGGGTGCTGCAGTTCATCGACCCGACGCCGAACTGGTACGCCCTGGCGCTCGTGTGCGTGACGGCGTGGTGGCTGACCGGCCGGCGCAGACCCGACTGGCTGCGGTGGTTTGTCGCCGGATGTCTCGTCGGAGTGATCGTCGCACTGCGTCATCTCTCCGGCGTGTGGGCCGGCATGGCGCTGGTGACCCTCGCGCTTCGTGAACAGCAGCAGCCGACAGCCGAGGACCTGCGCTGGCAGGACACGCTCGTGGCTCGGGCCGTGTTCGGCGTCATGTTCGTGGCGACCTGCTGGTACCTCCTCTCGACCGGCCAGACTGGTGATGTCGGCGGCCTGCTCCTGATCGCCACGGCACCGACCGCGGTGCTGATCCACGGTGTGCTGCACACGCGGACGCCCAACGGGGCGACGCTGCGCGTCTGCGCGTGGCTTGCGGTGGGCGTCGCGGTAGCGCTGCTGCCCCTCGGGGCGCTGCTCGCGCGCGAGGGCGCGCTCGGCGCGGCGCTGGAGAACACGATCGGTGCGGCGCTGGACGAAACGGCCATGCCGTTCTTCCGTTCGGCCTGGTACGGCGCTTTGCCCATTGCGGCGGCCTACCAGGTGCTCACGTCGTCCTCGCTGCCACTGACGATCAACGGCGTGTACTGGTGTGTGCTGCCGCTGCTCTTTGCGGCGAACGGCGTGCTGCTGGTGCGCGACCTGCGCACGCAGGCGACTGGCCGCGCCGCGACCCTGTCGGTGGTTGCCGCGTTCTTCGGAATGGTGGCGCTCTTCTTCCACGGCCCGCTGTATCTGTATTACGGGGTCGGACCGGTGCTGGTGGCTCTCGTGGCGCGGCTGCCTCGACGGCGGTACGCCCGTGCGGCCGCAGCCGCCGGCGTGACGTTTCTGGGCGCCACGGCGCTCTTCTTTCACGCAGGCCAACCCCGCGAACGTACGGCACTCGACCTTCTCCAGGGGAGGCGGTTCCCGCGGCCCGCGGCGGACGCGGTGATGCGCCTTCCTGGAGCGACGCTCCGCGTCAGCCACGACGACGTCGAGCAGTACTCGCGCACGATCGCATCCATCGATCGCTGGTCTCGGCCGTCGGACCCGATCTGGGTGCTGCCAAACGATGCGCAGCTGTACTTTTTGGCCGGGCGGCGGAACCCGTTCCGGTTCTACAACACCGCGTTCGGCCTGCGCCACCGGGTCGACGTGGAGCCGCTCGTGCGGCAGTTGGAGTGCGACCCGCCGCCGCTGGTCGTCTACCGCCCAGGCGACAAGTACGAAACCGAAACCCTGGCGCAGCTGATGGAACACGTACGGCGCGTCATGCGGCTGGCGGAACGTCAGGGCCCGTTCGAGCTGTACGTGCCGCGCCGGCACTGAGCCCGACGCGAGAACGACGGGTGGACGTGCTGAGCCGCGCATGCTGCGCCGCGCCGCCCAGTGGGTGGCTGGTCGGGTCGAGGGTCGCCTGGAGTCACCCGGCCGAGCCAGCAGCCTCCAGCCGCAGCACGTCACCGGGCACGGTGCCCGTTCCTGCGAACGCCCCAGCAGCCATTTCCACCACGGCAAACCCGCGCCACGCGCCAGCGACGCGTCCTGCAGGCATCGCGCGGCGAATCTTCAGGATTCGACCATCCCGGGCGACGAAGGCGACGTCGATAGGGAACCTCATGTGGAACGTGTGGACCGCGAAGCTGGGCGCGATCACCATGGCATGTCCTGGCGCCAGGGAGTGGTGGTCCAGGAGCCCGGTGCGGCGGGCCCGCCGTTCGAGTGCCAGCAGCAGGGTGGTGGCAACGAGACCCCCCGTACGCTCGTTCCGGAGGACAAATGCCCCGGCCGCCCCCCCCTGCAGGGTGCTCAGGAATGTCGGCATGTAAAGTCCTGTCCGGCTTGTGTCGATACACAGCCCAGCCGTGAACTCACTCGAGCTGCAGATCCTGATGCTTCTCAGCGGTGTGCCCGAACCCGGCGCCCTGAGCGCGCTGGTGGAGCGCGGCCCGCGCCAGGCCACAGGTGTCCTCCAGGTGCCGATGAACTCGGTGGTCACCCGCCTGCCGGGGCGTCCCGCCTGACCCTTCCCCCGTCGACGTGCCCGCCGTTCGATCCGCCGCGATGCACCCGAGCTAAGGGCGTTCGAGGAAGACCCGCGTAATCAGGGCTCGCAGCTCGTCGACGGACGCAGCGGTGTTCAGGGCCGCCCGCAGTTCGGCCCCGCCTTCGACCCCCTTGGTGTAATAGGCGCCGAGCGCGCGGATCTTGTTCACGACCCACCGCCCGTGGCTTCGTCGCGACGCACTGTCGTCGGGCTGGACGCCCGGGGCGGTTCGGCGGAACCCCTCGGGCTCCCGAACCCGCTCGTCGAGCAACAGCTCGATGTAGTCCAGCAGGAACCGGCCACGCTCCTCCTGCGTGACCTCCCGTGGGAGCCGGCCCGCGGCCAGATCGGCCGCCTGGGCCAGAATCCAGGGATTGCGCAGGACGCCGCGCCCGACCAGGACACCCTCGACGCCGCTCCGCAGCTTCTCGACGATCTGCTCGGGGGTGACGCAGTCGCCGCTGCCGAAGACCGGAATCCGGAGGAGGTCGGCGATTTCGGCCACGAGCGACCAGTCCGCGAGCCCGCTGTAGCTCTGCGCGGCGGTGCGCCCGTGAACGGTGATGGCGCTCGCGCCCGCGTCCTCCACCATCCTGGCCACCACCGGGGCGTTGCGGTTTGCGTCGTTCCACCCGGCTCGCATCTTCACGGTCACCGGGATCTTCACCGCGCGGGTCATCGCCGCCACGATCGACGCGGCGTGCTCCGGCTCCTTCATCAGGCTGCATCCCGCATGATGCCTGGCGATCTTGGGCACGGGGCAGCCCATGTTCACGTCCACGATGTCTGCGCCCATGCCTTCGACGATGCGCGCGGCTTCAGCCATCTTCTCGGGATCGCCACCGAAGATCTGGATCGAGACCGGACGCTCTTCGATGGTGTACTCGGCATACTCGAGCGTACGATCGATGCCGCGCACGAGCCCTTCCGAGCTGACCATCTCGCTGACAACGAGCCCGCAGCCGCCCTGTCGTTTCACCAGGCGCCTGAACGCCGAATCCGTCATCCCCGCCATCGGCGCGACGCCAAGCGGTACGTCGAGTTCGGTGGATCCAATCTGCATCGGCGCAGCAGACGGGGCAGCGGCGTGTGCATCCGTGGGCATCGGTGTCGTCATGGGAGCGCGCTCATCGTTCTATTGTGACGCAGGTGCAGTTCGGGCTACGCGAATCACCCAGAAGCGCGATATTGTGTCGGGAAACAGCATGGAAAGTCGCGGTCCCGATTGCATTTTCGGGGGTCACCCCCCGATTCTGTGATGGTCTCCGCCTTGCTGTACGGTCGAGTCCACCCTGATGTCACCGCCGACCCCCTACGCGCTCATCGCGATCTCGAACGTGAATCGCGCGGCCACGTTCAGGAGCGTGGCTGCCGAGACGCTGCACCTCGAGACCGTGATCGTGCGCGACGGCGATGACGCGATCCAGGAGATGACGCGGCGGGGCCTGCCCGCTTTGCTGATGGTGGATCTCTCGCTGCCACGCGTGGACGGGTTCACGATCGTGCGGCGCGTGCGGCGCCAGGGGTCCGACAGCCAGACCCACATCATCGTGGTGTCTGCGCACGAGTCGCTGCGGGCTGCCGCCCGCGAGCTGTCGTCGTCGCTCGGCATCTCGGGCATCCTGCCACTCGACGTCGATCGCATCGCGCTGCGCGACGTGATCTTTGCGGATCTCGATCCGTCCCGCGAGATCCCGGCTGGCTCGGCGCCCGCGCCGCAGGACAGCCGCCGACCGGTGCCTGCGCTCGACCCGGACCAGGTCATCGATCGCGCCGCGGTCGAGGCCCGCCGGCGGTTCCGGGTGCCGATCAGCGTCGGGTATCTGAGGCTCGGCGACGAGGAACGCATCACGTTCCACGTGGCCCAGTACGGGACGGAGGCTCAGGCGCCGCTCGCGGAGTTGCTCGATCTCGGCACGCTGCGCCAGGTTGCCGATGCCTCCGAGCCGATGGTCGTGCCCAACGTCGAGGACCACCCGGTCTTCACTCCCCTGGCACGCGTGCCGCGCGGCACGCGCGGCTTCGCCGTCATTCCCATCGCATCCGGCCAGGAGCACGTGCGCGCGGCACTGTGCCTGATCGACACCAGGGCCCTCGCGCTCTCGGCCGCCGACATCGATGCGCTGGCGGCCTTCAGCCGTCAGGCCGGCCTCGAACTCGCCCGCGTGGCGGCGGTCGTGCCCGACCGCAAGCCCAACTCGCTGGAACTGCCCGAGGACGTCGAGGCGCTGCAGCACCTGGCCGCGACCGATCCGCTCACCGGGCTGGCCAATCGCCGGGGCGGCGAGAGACACATCGCCAACGAGATCTCCAGAGCCAAGCGCGAACGCCGGCCCCTGAGCTGTATCCTCTTCGACATCGACCGCTTCAAGCAGGTCAACGACACGTTCGGGCACCAGGCGGGCGATCAACTGCTGCGTGACGTGGCGGCCCTGCTGCGCCGGACGGTGCGCGCCTACGACATCCTCGTTCGCTGGGGCGGCGAGGAGTTCCTGCTGGTGCTGCCGGGCGTGGACCTCACGATGGCGCGGATCCTGGCCGACCGCCTGCGCGTGGCCGTCGAAAGCCTCGATACCCACGGGATCGGTACCGTGACGGTGTCGGCGGGCGCGGCGGAGTTCGAAGCGGATTACGACTTCGCCGCCACCCTGAGGACCGCAGACCGTCGCCTGTACCAGGCGAAGGCCGCCGGGCGCAACTGCATCGTCTAGGGCATCGCGACCGCTCAATAAGCCCTGACGTCCGCCGCGTCGACGTCCACCGACACCGCCTGCCCGATCAAATCCACGGACAGCACGAGCCTCGCCTTGCCGGTGTCCTTGCGCTGCAGCCGGCCGATCACACCGGCCAGCGGACCGGCGACCACCTCGACCAGTTCACCTTCGCGCAGCAGGGGACAGGGGTCGTACTGCAGTTCGCTCGACACGAGCGTCCGGATGCCGTCGATCTCGGCGGCAGGGATTGGCGCCGGCCGTCCCTCGACCGACACGATGCTGACGACGCCCGTGCATCTGAGCACCGTGAGCGTCTCGGTCGAGGCGAACTTCGCGAAGCAGTAGCCCGGGAACAGCGGCCAGTCGACGCGCTTCCTGCGATCCTTCCAGCGGCTCCACCGGGTGATCGTCGGCAGGAAGGTCTCGATGTGGCGCTGTTCGAGCTGCTGGCGGACGACCTGCTCGTGGCGGGAGCGCGTCCAGATGGCGAACCACTCCCGTGGGCCGGCGTGGGACTGGAGGGGCGCGGCGTCGGAACCAGTCACGCGGATGGCGTCAGTCCTGGGTCTCCGTGCGCCCGGCCGTCAGGCCCTGTTCGTAGGCCTTCTGGACTTCCTTGTTCTTCCACTCGATGATCGCCTGGGCGCGCAGGCGAACGAGGAACTTCTCGTACTCCGTCTTCCGCTTCTCGTTGAAGACCCGGTTCGAGATTTCTTCCCGCGCCTCGTCGAAGGACTGCGTCTGGGCAGCGTTCGCGCTCTCGAGCTTCAGGATCTGGTAGCCCTTCGGACCGCGCAGCACCTGAGTGATCTCGCCCGCCTTCATCGGCTCCACGAGCTTCTGCACGTCGGGAGACAGGTCGGCGACGTTGAGCGGGCCGATGAGGCCCGCATTGGCCCGCGACGGCGCGTCCGAGAACTCGGTGGCCAGCTTGTCGAACGGCTCACCCTTCAGCGCGCGGTTGCGGATGTCCACGGCCTTGTTCCGCGCCGCTTCGTCGAGCCCCGCGTTGATGCTGTTGCCGTCGCCGCCGCCGTTGATGAAGATCTCGCGCAGCGTGATGGTGCGCTGGCTCGTGAACTCGCCCTTGTGCTCGTCGTAGTACTTGCGCGCCTCATCGTCGCTCACGGCGACGTGGCTCATCACCTCGTTCTGCTGCACCCGGGAGACGATCATCTGGCGCTCGAGACTGCGACGCAGGTCGGCCAGGGTCATGTTCTCCTGCTTGAGCGCGGCCTGGAACGCTTCCTCGGACTCGATGTTGTTGTCTTTCTTGATGCTGTCCAGCACGCTCTGGAACTGGTCGTCCGCCATGCGGTACCCGAGTTCCTTGCCGCGCTGCACCATCAGCATCTCGTCCACCATGCTGACGAGCAGCTGGGGAGTGACCTGTTCGAGCATCCGCTTCAGCTGGGCATCGTCGGTGCGGGCGTTGACCTGCTGGCCCATCTGCCGCAGGGCCACCACCTGCCGGTTCTCCAGCTCGGTCTTGGTGACGATCTCACCGTTGATCTTGACGATGATCTGCTCGATCACCTCGCCGCGCAGGACGGGCGCCGCTGCCAGCGCGAGCCCCATCACGACCAGTCCCGAACGGAAGCGATTCATGTAATGCATTGGACGCTCGAATTTTACCACCGCGTCTCACGTCGGGCCGTCAGGTCAGCAGCTCGCTGAGCAACCCCCCGACGCGCTCGAACACCCCGCCCTGGGCCCGCGGATCGTCGGGGGTGGCCTTCAGGATCTCCGCCTTGGTGAACCCCGGCTTCACCTCGCCCTCGCGTGCGCGGGCCGTCCACCAGCTCGGCGCGATGTCCGACCGGCGCTGCCGCGCGGGAGACGCCGAGGCCCGGGCTCCGGCGGGCCGGCCGGGCACCGACCCCGCTTGACGGGACGGCGTGGCCGGCGTCCGCCCGGCGTCAGCCCTGCCGGCTGCCTCTCGCGGCCCGTCCAGCGCCAGGCGAAGGCCCGACGGCGGGAGCAGGGTGAGGTCGGGGCGCTTTCGCACGAGGTTGACCATCTGCGTCGGATCGAGCCTCGTCCGGCTGCCGAACTTTATGACGATCGTCCGGCCCTCACGGTCGAGGGACTCGACCCCGAGCTGGTCGGCCATGACGCGAATCCGTCCGTAGTCGGCAAGGTTCAGCACCGAGGTGGGCAGCGGGCCGTAGCGGTCCACCGCCTCCTCGAGGATGGCGTCGATTTCCTCGTCCCGTCGTGCCGAGGCGATCTTGCGGTACAGCATCAGCCGCTGGTTGGTGTCCGGGATGTAGGACTCGTCGATGCGGAGGTCCACCCGCAGGTTCACGTTGGCTCGGCTGTCGTCCTCGACCTCCTCGCCCTTCAGCTCCCTGACCGTCTCCTCGAGGAGCTTCATGTACATCTCGAACCCCACGGTCTCGATCTGGCCGCTCTGTTCGCCGCCCAGGAGGTTCCCCGCCCCGCGGATTTCGAGGTCGAGCGCCGCGACCCGGAAGCCGCTCCCGAGATCGCTGAACTCCTTCATGGCCGCGAGCCGCTTCTTGGCCACCGGCGTCAGCGTGTCCTCGGGCGGGATCAGCAGGTAGGCATACGCGGGACGGTCCGATCGTCCGACACGGCCGCGCAGCTGGTACAGCTGTGAGAGGCCGTAGCGATCGGCGCGGTTGATGACGATCGTGTTCGCGTTCGGGATGTCGAGGCCGTTCTCGACAATCGTGGTGGCGAGCAGGATGTCGTACTTGCGCGCCACGAAGTCCAGCATGGCCCGTTCGAGCTGCTCCTCGTCCATCTGGCCATGACCGACGACAATCCGCGCCTCCGGCACCAGGCGCCGGAGGAGGTCGCCAATCGCATAGATGGACTCCACCCGGTTGTGGACGAAGTAGACCTGGCCGCCTCGCTCGAGCTCGTGGCGTATCGCCCGCGCGATCACCTGCTGATCGAACTTGACGACGTTGGTCTGGATCGACAGGCGATCCTTGGGCGGGGTCTCGATCACCGACATGTCGCGGATCCCCACCAGCGACATGTTGAGCGTACGCGGAATCGGCGTCGCGCTCATCGTCAGGACGTCCACCTTTCGGCGAAGCTGCTTGATCTTCTCCTTGTGTGCCACGCCGAAGCGCTGCTCCTCGTCCACCACGAGCAGCCCGAGATCCCGGAACACGACGTCCTTCGAGAGCAGCCGGTGTGTGCCGACGATGATGTCCAGCTTGCCCTCGGCAAGCCGAGTCAGCGTTTCCTTCTGCTCCTGCTTCGAGCGGAAGCGGCTCACCATGTCGATGCTGACCGGAAAACCGGCGAACCGCTCCCGCAGCGTCTTCTCGTGCTGGAACGCCAGGATGGTGGTGGGCGCCAGGAACGCGACCTGCTTGCCGTCCATCACCACCTTGAAGGCGGCGCGCATCGCCACCTCGGTCTTGCCGTAGCCGACATCTCCGCAGAGGAGGCGGTCCATCGGCGTCGGTGACTCGAGGTCGCGCTTGATGTCGGTGATCGCGCTCTGCTGGTCAAGCGTGAGGTCGTAGGGAAACGCGTCCTCGAATTCCTGCTGCCAGTGCGAGTCTGGGCTGAAAGGGTGGCCGGGTACCGCCTTCCGCGCCGCGTACAGTTTCAGGAGCTCCTCGGCCATGTCGCGCATGGCCTTCTTCACGCGGGTCTTGGCACGCTCCCACGTGGCGCCACCGAGCCGATCGATCGGGGGCCTCGACGCGCCCGTGTACTTCTGCACGAGGTCGAGGCGCTCGACCGGGACGAACAGCTTGTCCTCGCCGGCGTAGCGGAGTTCCAGGAACTCCTGCTGCAACTCGCCGACGCCAATCTGCTTGAGGCCCACGAACACGCCGATGCCGTGATCGACGTGCACCACCAGATCGCCGACCTTCAGATCACGGAGGTCGGACAGGAACGCCTTGCTCGCGGAGCGCCTTCGCTCCTGCCGGCGTTCCTCCTCGAAGACGTCGGCCTCGGCGTAGATCTGGAGGCCGGCATCCGGCAACCGGAAGCCGCGGGTGAGGCCCCCGGTGGCCACCAGCACCGAGGCGTACCGCGCGTCGTCCGCACGCTCCACCGGCACGGCGAAGACCTCGTACTCCTTGAGGACCTCGATGGTGCGCTCCGCGCGGCCCGACGTGCCGGCCACGAACAGCACGGCGTCGCCGTCCTGGCGCAGGCGCTTGATCTCGCCGACCCAGTCGGGCACGCGGCCGCGGAACTCGACACTGGGCTGGCAGCGCACGTGCCCCGTGCGCGCCGCGGCACCGTCGCCGGGATCGACCGCAAGTTCGACGATGGCAGTGGCCGCGCCCAGTCGCGCTTCGACGGTCCGGAGATCGAGGAAGAGTTCGTCGGGCGGCAGCATGGAGCCGACGGGGACGCGCGGTGCGCGCGAGCGCGTCGCTGGAGGCCGCCTGGCCGGCGCGTCCTCGTCATCCGGCCGTGAAGGCGCGGTGACCACCTTGCGGCCACCCGCGGTGCGCACGGCGAGGCCCGGCTTGGGCGCGGCTGGGAGCTGCCCCTCCCGGTCGGCCCCCTCATCGTCGTCCCAGCCGTCGTCCAGCCACTCTTCGGGCTCAGGCTCCGAGGCACCGGAGCTGACCGTCTCGTAACTGCGCCGGACCTGCTCTGCGAGGCGGACGAGGGCGGCACGGGCGTCCTCGGGCTCCGACACGATGACGCGCGCGTCGTGCGCCCGCGCCAGGTAGTCGAAGATCGATCCGGTGCGGTCGTCACCGAGGCAATCACTGAGCGGGATGACGGTGACCTGGTCGATGGGGCGAACCGAGCGCTGCGTGCCGGGGTCGTAGGTCCGCAGCGTCTCGATCGTGTCGCCGATGAACTCGAGGCGGACCGGCTCCACGTCGTGCGCCGGGAAGACGTCGAGGATGCCGCCGCGCACCGCGAACTCGCCGTGCTCGTCCGCCGGGTCCTCGCGGCGATAACCGGCGTCGACGAGCAGCTCCCCGAGGTCGGTGGGCGCTATCTCGCTTCCGGGTTTGAGGTCGATCGACGCGTTCAGCAGGCGGTGCGGCGCGCTCACGCGCGGGAGGAGCGCGGGCGCCGAGGCAACGACGACGCGGGCGGTGCCTGTCGCGAGGCCGTGCAGTGCCCTCGCGCGGGCCGAGGTCACGCCGGCGTGCGGGGCCATGCCGCGGTACGGATCGATCTCGTGCGAAGGGAAGGGCAGGACCGCGCGCTCCGTGGCCAGGTCGGCGAGCCCCTCGAGCGCTGCGACGAAGAACCGGACATCGCAGACCGCCTGTTCGATGTCGCGGTCGTTCGGAACGATGAAGAGCACGGCGCCGCGTGGCAGGGCGTTGGCGGCAGCGGCGACGTGCAGCGCCTTGGCTGGGGCGGTGAGCCCCGTGAGCACCTGATGCGAGGCATCGAGGCCGCTGCGGGCAACGGCCTCCTTCAGCAGCGCACGGACATTGAGGGAGCTGGACGTCGTCACGGCAACAGTTCAGTGTACACACAGCCGCGCCTGATGAGCGCGGTGACGGTGCGGACCGGTGCGCGGCGACACGCGCCTGCGTTGGCCTGCGCGACCGGCGACCACGCAGCCGATGCTCAGCGGCTGCGGATCCGACCGACGATCGCAGTGGTCGAGTGGCCTGCTTCCACCGGAATGCGGACGACGGAGCCGCCGCGGGCCTCGACCACATCGCGGCCCACGATCGCATCCTCGGCCCAGTCTGCCCCTTTCACGAGCACGTCAGGCTGCAGCTCGGTGATGACGCCGTGCGGTGTGTCTTCATCGAAGGTCGTGACCGCATCGACGCAGGCGAGGGCGGCGAGTATCTCCGCGCGCTCGAGCTCCGGGGTGATGGGGCGGTCCGGGCCCTTGTTCGCCCGGACGGACCGGTCTGAGTTGATGGCCACAACGAGCGCGTCGCCGAGTGCACGTGCCTGCTGCAGGTAACGGACGTGGCCCGGATGGAGGAGGTCGAAGACGCCGTTGGTGAAGACCACCCGGCGTCCCCCGGCTCTCGCCGCCTGCGTGAATCGGGCGGCGTCTGCGCGGCTGAGGACTGGCACAGCCGCAGTGTACCGCGTCAGTGTGCGCCCGTCGCCGCCATCTGCCGGCAGAGTTCCGCGCAGCGGCGGCACTGGTCGGCGCACAGCTGCATGTGTGGTTCGTCGGCCAGCTGGCCGCAGCTCTCGGCGCAGGCCTCGCACACCTCGGCGCACGCGTCGCAGATGACCTGATGATGCATGGAGTTTCGCATCATGAACTGCGCATCCGTGAGGCAGATGTCGGCGCAGTCGAGCAGCAGGCCGATGTGATGCGGGTCGGCGTGGGCGCCGCCCTGGTGCAGGCAGTGATGCACCGCCTCGAGGCAGATTTCGTGGCAACTCTGACAGGCCTCGATGCAGCGGTCCATCTCGGCAGAACGTTCCATGTGCATGCTACTCACCTCCGTCGGGTGAGGCGTGCAGGGACGGTGCCGCGTGCGCGAGTCGGATCGGGCGAACGTCAGCCGAGCTTGTCGATTTCGTCCGTGAACGCGACCTTGCCCGAGAAGCTCCACCGGTGGGGCGGGCGGTAGATGCCGGCATCGTGGGTGCGTGACTTCACCCGGAACGTGTAGAGCAGGCGGTGATAGTCGTAGGGGAACCCGTCGCGTTTGTGCACCGCGACATCGAGCTTGTAGGTGCCTTCGACCAGATCCAGGCGGTCGACCTCGAATGAGGCCTGCACCTGTCCCTCGATGCTCACGGGGGTCATCTCCTCGAGGTAGGTGTTGGTGCCGTAGCAGCACACGCCCTCGGCATTGAAGAGGCCGATGCCGAACACGAAGTCCGAGATGGCGCTGTGGGCGGTCACCGTTACCCGCACGGTCATCGGCTCGCCGGAGTGGAAGACGAAGGACGGCTCGCCCCGATGATCGATGAGCGCGACGTCCGTGATCTCGATTTCGCGCGACCCCCAGCGGCCCTCGGTTTCCTCGAAGAAGTTCTTCAGTTCCGGTTCACCGGCGGCCGCCTCGGCGGAGTCGCCGGCGTGCGTGTCGCTCGCCGGCGTCACCCCTTCCGCGGGGTGGGGCTCGTCCGCGTCGGCCCGTTTCGCCGCCTCGACGGCCTTCGCGGTTGTCGTGGCGAGCAGCGCCTCCTCGCCCTTCTCGACCGCCGTCAGGTACATGTCCACCATCCGCTTGGGATCGCCGTGGCCCATGACGCGGCCGTCGTCGATCCAGACGGCCTCGTCGCAGAAACGCTCCACGAGGCCGAGCGAGTGGGTCACCAGCAGGATGGTCTTGTTGCGCCGCCGGAACTCCGCGAACTTGTCGAGGCACTTGTGCGTGAAGCCCTCGTCGCCGACGGCGAGGACTTCGTCGACCAGGAGCACGTCCGGATCGACGTGAATGGCCACGGCAAAGCCCAGGCGCATGTACATGCCGGAGGAGTAGGTCTTCACCGGCGCGTCGATGAACTCCCGCAGCTCCGCGAAGTCCACGATTTCATCGAACCGCTGCTCGATCTGCTTCTTCGACAGGCCCAGCATGATGCCGTTGATGAACACGTTCTCGCGCCCGGAGATCTCGGGATGGAACCCCGCACCGAGCTCGATGAGGGCCGAGATGCGTCCTTCCACGTGAACCTGGCCGCTGGTCGGCTTCGTGATCCCCGCCACGAGCTTGAGGGCGGTGCTCTTGCCCGACCCGTTGCGGCCGATGACGCCGTAGGTGGAACCTTTGGGCACGGTGAACGACACGTCCGTGAGCGCAGGGAACGTCTCGCTCGCCTGCAGGTCCTTCAGGATGCTGCGCTGGAGCAACGCGCTCTTCAGGGTGGCGAACTGGCGGCCGCTGTAGCGCCGGTAGACCTTGGTGACGTGGTCGAGCGTGATCGCGTCCGGCATCCCGTTTACGCTCCGCCGGCGAACCCGCCGGGCATCACACCGCCTCCGCGAAGGAGTCGCGCAGCCGATCGAAGAACCAGTAGCCGGACAGGAACACGACGATCGACGCGACGCCAAGCGCCAGCAGCCAGGCCGCGTGGCCGACCGGCCCCGGGAAGAACAGGATCTCCTGGTACGACACGGCCAGGTGGGTGAACGGGTTGAGATCGAACAGCCACTTGTACTGCCGGACGTTCTCGTCCTGCCAGGGATAGATGATCGGCGTGGCGAAGAACCAGAACATCAGCAGGTTCGACAGCAGATCCCGGATGTCGCGGTAGTGCACCGTGAGGGCGGACAGGAACAGGGCGAGGCCGGCGGTGAAGATCAGCTGGATGAGGACGACGACCGGGAACCACGCGAGGCCGGCAGCATCCGGCCAGTGCCGGTAGCCGATGAGAAAGGCCGCGAGGATCGTGAGGCCCAGGAAGAAATGGACCATGTTCGCGAGCACGCTCACGAGCGGCAGGATCTCGGCGGGGAAGAGGACCTTCTTGATCAGGTTTCCCCCGGACACGAGCGACCCCGAGGCCTCCATCAGCGACGAGGAGAACCAGTTCCAGGGCAGGATGCCGCAGAACATGAAGACTGCGTATGGCTGCGCGATGGGATTCCGGTTGGGCAGCACCACCGTGAAGACGAAGGTGTAGATCGAGAGCAGCAGGAGCGGGTTGATGAAGGACCACAGGAACCCGAGGACCGATCCGCGGTAGCGAGCCTTGAGTTCGCGCGCGACCAGGCTCTGAATGAGCCCGCGGTAGCGGATCAGTTGGGCGAGGTTGGAGAACATCGAACAGGCGGCCGGTGTTGACGGTGAGGGGGGCCGGCGCCGCCGCCCCCTTACACCCTACCTCAACTCCGGATCCGGGTGCGGCTGGCGACCTGGAGGCGGATGAGCGACTTCATCAGCGCCACGCGGGCGCGCTCGAAGTCGACGTCCGACTGCGTCGAGGACAGCCGCTCCTCGGCGCGGCGCTTCGCCGCCTCGGCGCGCGCCACGTCGATCTCGTCGGCGCGCTCGGCAATCTGGGCCAGGATCGTCACCCGGTCAGGCTGCACTTCGGCAAACCCGTTGGACAGCGCGACGTAGTGCGTCTCGCTGCCCTGCCGGTACCAGAGCTCGCCGGTTCCGAGCAGCGCGAGAAGCGGCGTGTGGCCCGGGAGGACGCCGAAGTAGCCCTCGGCGCCAGGGATCTGGGCCTCGTCGACGGTCTCGTCGACGATCGACCGATCGGCCGAGACGATCTGGAGCTGGAACGTACCGGCCACGTTACGCCGCCTGGCGCTTGCGGAAGCGCTCGATCACCTCGTCGATGGTACCGGCGAGGTAGAAGTCCTGCTCCGGAATCTCGTCGTGCTTGCCCTCGACGATCTCCTTGAAGCCGCGAATCGTGTCGGCGATCGTGACGTACTTGCCCTCGAGGCCGGTGAACTGCTGCGCGACGAAGAAGGGCTGCGAGAGGAACTTCTGGATCTTGCGCGCGCGGGCCACGGTGAGCTTGTCGTCCTCCGACAGCTCGTCGATGCCGAGGATCGCGATGATGTCCTGCAGGTCCTTGTACCGCTGGAGGATCTGCTTGACCGCGCGGGCGACGGAGTAGTGCTCGTTGCCCAGGATGCGCGGGTCGAGGATGCGCGAGGTGGACGCCAGCGGGTCCACCGCGGGGTAGATGCCCAGTTCCGCGATGGCGCGCGACAGGTTCGTCGTCGCGTCGAGGTGACCGAAGGTCGTTGCCGGGGCCGGGTCCGTGTAGTCGTCGGCCGGGACGTAGATCGCCTGCACCGAGGTGATCGAGCCCTTCTTGGTGGAGGTGATGCGCTCCTGCATCGCGCCCATCTCGCTCGACAACGTCGGCTGGTAGCCGACGGCCGACGGCATGCGGCCGAGCAGCGCGGAGACCTCGGAGCCGGCCTGCGTGAACCGGAAGACGTTGTCGACGAAGAGCAGCACGTCCTTGCCCTCGGCGTCGCGGAAGTACTCGGCAACGGTCAGCGCCGAGAGGCCGACGCGCAGGCGGGCGCCCGGCGGCTCCGTCATCTGGCCGTAGACGAGCGCGGCGCGCGACTTGGCCGGGTCGTTCACGTCGATGACCCCGCTCTCCTGGAACTCGAGCCAGAGGTCGTTGCCCTCGCGGGTCCGCTCGCCGACGCCGGCGAACACCGACACACCGCCGTGCTTCATGGCGATGTTGTGAATCAGCTCCTGGATGATCACCGTCTTGCCGACGCCGGCGCCGCCGAACAGGCCGATCTTGCCGCCCTGCAGGTAGGGCTCGAGCAGGTCGATGACCTTGATGCCGGTCTCGAACATCTTGAGTTCGGTGGACTGCTGCTCGAGCGTCGGGGCGGCGCGGTGGATCGGCCAGTGCTCGGTGGCCTTGACCGGACGATCGGGGAAGTCCACGGGCTCGCCGAGCACGTTCAGCACGCGCCCGAGCGTCTGCGGCCCCACCGGGACGCTGATCGGCGCACCGAGGTCCTCGGCCAGCATGCCGCGCTGCAAGCCGTCGGTCGGCTTCATCGCGACCGCGCGAACGCGGTTCTCGCCGAGGTGCTGCTCGACTTCCGCGATGATGTCGATCGCACCGGTCTCCGCCGTCTTCGCCTGGATGCGGAGCGCGTTGTACACCGCGGGCAGGTGGCCCGCCTCGAACTCGACGTCGAGGACGGGGCCGATGATCGCCACAATCTTTCCGAACTTCTTGTCAGCCATATTCATTCTCGAGTCTGTGCCGCCGACGCCGGGTCGCGGCTCCTAGAGGGCCTGCGCGCCGGAGACCACCTCGATGATCTCGCGCGTGATGGCGGCCTGACGGACCTTGTTCATGTACAGCGTGAGGCTGCCGATCATCTCGGCGGAGTTGCGCGTCGCCGTGTCCATCGCGGTCATCTGCGCGGCGTAGAACGCCGCGTTCGAGTCGAGCAGCGCCCGGTAGACCTGCACTTCCACGTAGCGCGGCAGCAGCTGGTCGAAGATCGCCTGTGCGCTGGGCTCGTAGAGGTAGTCCACCTGGGGGGCGTCCACCGCCGGAGCGGCGCCCGGCAGGTCCGTACGCGCGATCGGCAGCAGCTGATCGACCACGACCTTCTGCGAGATCACCGACCTGAACTCGTTGTAGACCAGCAGCACGCGGTCGGCCCGGCCCGACGTGAAGGCGTCCATGGCCAGGGCGGCAATCGTCTGCGCGTTGGCGAACGACAACTGCTGGAAGATGCCGATCTGCTCGAACTCGACCTGGAAGCCGCGGCGGCCGAAGTACTCGCGGCCCTTGCGGCCCACGAGGCCAAGGGTGCACGGCGTCGCGGAGCCGATGACGGCCTGGGACACGGCCTTGATCGCGTTGGTGTTGAAGCTGCCGCAGAGGCCCTTGTCGGCGGTCACGGCGATGACGAGCGTCCGGCTGTCTGGCCCATGCTCCCGTACCTGGAGCAACGGGTGAATCGACGAGTCGACGCGGCCCGCGAGGCTCGCCAGGACGTGCTGCATCTGCACCGCGTAGGGCCGCGCATTCGTGATGCGTTCCTGCGCGCGACGCAGCTTCGAGGCGGCGACCATCTTCATCGCCTTCGTGATCTGCTGCGTGTTCTTGACCGCGCGAACCCGCCGGCGGAGGTCAATCAGTGATGGCATAGGTGAAACTCGCCACCGCGGGCCCCCGGCGGGCGCGGAAGGCCACCAGCTGGCCTCCGTCCCCGCCGGATGCTCCGGGGTGTGGCTCTAGGCCGCGGCCGACTTGCGCGCCGCGAACTCGGTCGCAAACGCCTTGACGGCGGCGTTCAACGCGCCCTTGACTTCATCGTCGAGCTGCTTCTTGGCGGCGATGCCCTTCAGCACCTCGGGTGCCCGCGACTCGAGGTGGGCATACAGCTCCGACTCGAAGGTGCGGATGTCGCCGACCGCGATGTTGTCCAGATAGCCGTTGGTGCCCGCGAAGATGATCGCGACCTGGCGCTCGACGGAGAGCGGGGCGTACTGCGCCTGCTTCAGGATCTCGACGAGGCGGGCGCCGCGCGTGAGCTGCGCCTGGGTCGACTTGTCGAGATCGCTGCCGAACTGCGCGAAGGCGGCGAGTTCGCGGTACTGCGCGAGGTCGAGCCGCAGCGTGCCGGCCACCTGGCGCATCGCCTTGATCTGTGCCGACCCGCCGACGCGCGAGACGGAGTTGCCGACGTTGATGGCCGGACGCACGCCCTGGTTGAACAGGTCGGACTCGAGGAAGATCTGCCCGTCCGTGATCGAGATGACGTTCGTCGGGATGTAGGCCGAGAGGTCGCCGGCCTGCGTCTCGATGATCGGCAGCGCCGTCAGCGACCCGCCGCCGAGCTCGGTCTTGAGCTTGGCGGCCCGCTCCAGCAGCCGCGAGTGCAGGTAGAACACGTCGCCGGGGTACGCCTCGCGGCCCGGCGGACGGCGGAGCAGGAGCGAGATCTCGCGGTAGGCCACTGCGTGCTTCGACAGGTCGTCGTACACGCACAGCGCGTGGCGGCCGCTGTCGCGGAAGTATTCCCCAATGGTGCACGCCGAGTACGGGCTGATGTAGAGGAGCGGGGCGGGGTCCGAGGCGCCCGCGGCGACCACGATGGTGTAGCGCATCGCGTCGTTCTCTTCGAGCGTACGGACCACCTGCGCGATCGTCGACTGCTTCTGGCCGATCGCGTTGTAGATGCAGATGACGCCCGTGTCCTTCTGGTTCAGGATCGCGTCGATGGCGACGGCGGTCTTGCCCGTCTGGCGATCGCCGATGATCAGCTCGCGCTGGCCGCGGCCAATCGGCACCATCGCGTCGATGGCCTTGAGGCCGGTCTGG
Organism: uncultured Bifidobacterium sp.; assembly: GCA_964386715.1. Classification (GTDB taxonomy): domain Bacteria; phylum Acidobacteriota; class Vicinamibacteria; order Vicinamibacterales; family CAVVIG01; genus CAVVIG01. The sequence continues at coordinate 156,873 of CAYLTD010000003.1, read as the reverse complement.
AGCGGCTCCTTCACCGGCTGTCGGTCGACAACGCCGGGCGCGAGGCGCTCGATTGGTGCGAACTGCTTCGTGGCGATGGGGCCCTTGCCGTCGATCGGCTGCCCAAGCGCGTTGACGACGCGGCCGAGCATCTCGTCGCCCACCGGCACCGAGATGATGCGGCCCGTGCGCTTGACCGTGTCGCCTTCCTTGATGTCCGTGTAGTCGCCGAGGAGCACCGCGCCGACGCTCTCCTCTTCGAGGTTGAGCGCGATCCCGAACACGCCGTGTGGGAACTCGAGCATCTCGCCGGCCATGGCGTTCTCGACGCCGTGCAGCCGGGCGATGCCGTCACCGATCGAAATGATGCTGCCGACTTCGGCCACGTCGACGTCGACGGCATAGCTGCCGATCTGGTCGCGGATGATCTTGGAAATCTCTTCGGCTTTGATGTCCATGGATGTGCTCTGTTAGATGCTCGCTTCGAGGCGCTGTCGGATTCGCTGAAGGTGGTTCACGACGCTCCCGTCGAACACGGTGCTGCCCACGCGCGCCACCATGCCGCCGACGATGCTCGGATCCACGCGGGCGCTCAGGTCGACGGACCGGCCCGTGGCCGAAGCCAGGCTGCGCTGGATCGCACCAAGGTGTTCGGGGGTCAGCGGCGCGGCGGTCGTGACTTCGGCGCGCACGACGTTGCGCTGGTCCATCAGGCGCTGGCGGTAGGCCTCGACGAGATCGGGCAGGATGACGAGCCGGTCACGTTCGGCCAGCAGCACGAGCGTCTTGGCAACGACGGGCAGCAGGGAGACCTTTGCCACGAGCTCCGCGACGGCGGCGCGCTTGCGCGGCGCGGGTACCGCGGGGTTGAGCAGCGCGCGGCGCAGGGCGTCGTTGTCGTGTACGAGAGCGGTGAAGCCGGCCAGCTGCGATTCGATGGCCGACAGATCGACCTGTTCCTTGAGCGCAACATCGAGGAGTGCGCGGGCGTAGCGGGTGGCGGCAGTTCGGTTTGTCACGATTGATTAGGAAGGCGCGGGCGCTTGCGCCAAGTTTCACAAGCGAGAAACATCACTTTATACCACGACCGCGACCCCGGCGCTACAGAGATGGCGTCGATTTTGTACGCGGACATCGCCACCCCTCGATGCGACGACCCTGCCTCGACACGGCAACCTGTGACCCCTCGCCGCTGTTACCCCTCCCCGGTGAGCTGATCGAAGAGCCTGATGAGTTCGTCCTCGGAGCCGAAGTCGATTTCAATCCGCCCCCGCGTGCCCTGCCGGACGATGCGCACCCGGGTGCCGAACCGGTGGCGCAGCCGCTCCTCGGCCGCACGCGTGTGGACATCCGCCGGCGCCGCCGGCGCGGCTTCAGCCGGCTTGCCTGGACGCTCCACCGTCTTGCGGACCAGAGCCTCGGTCTCCCGGACCGAGAGCGAACGCGCGACGACGTCCCGGGCGATGGCCCGCTGGTCGGCCTCCGAGCCCAGGCCCAGGAGCGCCCGCGCGTGCCCCATCGACAGGGCGCCCCCAGCCACGTGCTCCTTCACTTCGTCAGGCAGGCGCAGCAACCGGAGCACGTTCGCAACCGTCGCCCGGTCCTTCCCGACGGCGCTGGAGATCTGCTCCTGCGTCAAGGAGAACTCGTCGGCGAGCCGTCGGTAGGCGAGTGCCTCCTCGATCGGGTTCAGGTTCTCCCGCTGGATGTTCTCGATCAGCGCCATCTCGAGGACCGACCGTTCCTGCCCGGGTGCGACCTCCTTGACGATGACCGGTACCCTCGTCAGACCAGCCTTCTGGGCGGCCCGCCACCGGCGTTCCCCGGCGATGATGTGGAACCGGTCGCCGGCCCGTCGGACCACGATGGGCTGGATGATGCCGTTGGATTTGATCGACTGCGCGAGTTCGTCCAGGCGGCCATCGTCGAACTGGCCGCGGGGCTGGTAGGTGTTGGGCGTCAGGCGATCGACGTCGACCTCGAGGGCCGACGCGCGCGGCGCTTCCGGGGCGTCGGGGATGAGGGCACTCAGGCCCTTGCCAAGAGCGGGGCGTTTGTCCATGGGGCTCATTCGCGGCGGTCCGTGTTGGCGGTGGTATGCACGATCACGCGCCTTCCGAGGTGACGACGGGCGTGGTGGCACGCGCGAGCACCTCTCGCGCGAGCGTCATGTAGGCGTCGGCGCCCCGGGACTTGGAGTCGTAGACGAGCACGGGCATGCCGTGGCTCGGTGCTTCCCCAAGGCGGACGTTCCGCGGGATGACCGTGCGGTAGACCTTTTCCTTGAAGAACTCCCGCACGTCACGGGCGACCGCCTGTCCGAGGTTGGTGCGCTCGTCAAACATGGTGAACAGCACCCCTTCGATGTCGAGGGCGGGGTTGAGCGACGACCGCACGCGCTTGATAGTGCCAAAGAGGTCGGCCAGGCCCTCGAGGGCGAAGTACTCGCAGTGCAGGGGGATGAGGACGGAGTCGGCAGCGACGAGCGCATTCAGCGTCAGCAACCCGAGCGACGGCGGAGAGTCGATGAATATGTAGTCGTAGGCGGGCCGCAGGGATGCGAGCAGGAGCCGGAGCCGTTCTTCGCGACGATCGAGGGCGACCATCTCGATTTCCGCACCGGTGAGGTGACGGTCGGCGGGGATCAGGCCCAGGCGGTCGAAGGCCGTGGAGAGTACGAAGGGCGCGGCGTCGCGGGTGGGCTCCGTGCCTGTGAGCGCCTCGTAGACGGTCCCGGCCATGGCGTGTTGGCCCTTGAGTCCGAGCCCGCTGGTCAGATTGCCCTGCGGATCGACGTCGACGGCGAGTACGCGCTGTCCCTGGGCGGCGAGGGACGCCGCGAGGTTGATTGCCGTGGTGGTTTTGCCGACGCCCCCCTTTTGGTTGGCGATTGCAACGATCCGGCTCATTCTGGCTTTCGACCTATTTAGTATTGGCTGCGGCTCTGGACGGGAGCGACAGGATAGAGTACCCGGCTGTCGCGGTCAAACCCGAGAGGGACATCGGAAAAAAGCAGCCTCCAGCCGGTCTGTGACTGCACCGATTGTGACCTGGCTCGGTGAGGAGTCATCCTCTCGGCGCAACCTCGGTGGGCTGCGGACGGCGTTCGCAAATGCCAGTACGGCAATCCACACCCGACCGCACAGTGTGTGCTCGGATTTGGTGATTTCTGACCCAGAGACGGGCGGGTGTTCCACGTGGAACACCCTCCGCTGAGCTTCTCGATTACCCGTGCTGCCTACTCGGACTGTTCCACGTGGAACGTTTTCGCCACCGCGTAGCGCCGAATACGCTCCCCACCAGGAGCAACGACCGAACCCATCTCGACAAACCGATCGTCATTCGCCAGACTGCCGAACGCGAGCAGCTGGCCGGCAGGTGCCAAGATGTCTGCCACGAGGTCCAGCACCTCTGAAGTCAGCCGAACTGCGCGTACCGTGACAACCGTCCCTCGTGGCAGGGGTCGAAGGGCTTCGAAACGAGCCTGCCGCACCTTGACATCCGCCAACCCGAGAACTCTGACAGCTTCACGCAGGAACGCGCACTTGCGCTCGCGTGCTTCAACGAGCGTCAACACCACATCGGGCGCCGCAATCTTGAGCGGCAGAGCCGGCGACCCGCCGCCGGAACCGAGGTCCACAACGATGTCCGTCGAGCGAAGCCACGGGGCAGCGAGCAGCGGTTCGACAATGAGCCGGTCCAGACTGGGCTTGGGAAGCGGAGCGTCCAGGGGCAGGGCAGTCAGGTTCAGCCTGCCGTTCCAGCGCCGCAGCAGTTCCAGGTAGCGTGCGCACAGATCCACGGTCTCATCGGATGCGGGCACACCCACACACCGCAGATGGTCTCGCAGCGAGTCTGCCGTCTGAGACATCAGAGTCGCGGCGCCAGCCGGCTGAGGAACGACCCAAGTACGGCCACCGCCGCTGGCGTCATTCCGGGAATCCGCAGTGCCTGGCCAAGGGTGTCCGGACGGATCTCTTCCAGACGCTGAATTGTCTCCCTCGACAACCCCGGCACGTCGCGGAACGGGAACTGCGGGGGAATCCGACGCGCCTCCTGCCGCTGGGCACGCGCGATGTCCTGCTCCTGCCGCTTCAGGTAGCCCTCGTACTTGACGGCTGTTTCCAGTGAGGTCCGGTCCAGATCCGGGCGGTGTTCGCCAAGCTCGAGGCGAATGCCCTGCGCGGCAACCTGGTCCAAACTGATCTCCGGCTGTCGCAACCAGGTGGCAGCCGGCAGGCGTCCTCCCGACGCCGTCCTGACCAGTGCCTTGTCCAGCGTCGTCCGGTTGCGCGAGAGCCGCCCTCGGCGCTCGTCTACCGCATCCTTCCGCGCGCTCGTCACAAGCCCCGTTGCATACGCCGCGTCTGTCAGTCGAAGGTCGGCGTTGTCTATCCGGAGGAGCAGCCGATGCTCCGCGCGGGATGTGAACATCCGGTAGGGCTCGAGGCACCCCCGCGTGATCAAATCGTCGATCAGGATTCCGATGTACCCCTGATCGCGTCCCACGACGAGCCGAGGGCGACCGACACATGACGCGGCGGCGTTGGCACCCGCAACCAGACCTTGCGCGGCCGCCTCCTCGTAGCCGGACGTGCCGTTAATCTGTCCCGCGAGAAACAGGCCAGGCAGCCGCTTGCTTTCGAGCGTGCGGTCGAGTTCCGTCGGCTGGATGAAGTCGTACTCTACCGCGTAGCCCGGGCGGACCACCTCGGCCTGCGCCAGGCCTGGCAGCGCACGCACAACGGACACCTGCGCCTCTCGGGGCAGGCTCATGGACAACCCGTTCACGTAGATCTCGTCACTCCCGGTGCCTTCCGGCTCGAGAAAGACCTGATGCCGCTCTTTGTCCGGGAACCGCATCACCTTGTCCTCGAGCGACGGGCAGTAGCGCGGACCGACTCCCGTTATCTGGCCGTTGTAAAGGGGAGAGTGCGCGATGTGCTCCCGGACGATCCTGTGGACCTGGTCGGTTGTGTGCAGGAGGTAACAGGCGACCTGCGGCCGATCGATCGACGATGTGCCGAACGAAAAGGGGACGGGCGGAACGTCCCCGTCTTCGCGCCGGAAGACCCCGTCGCTCACGGCCTTCTCGAAGTCGATGCTCCGGCGCGCCAAACGCGGGGGAGTTCCCGTCTTCAACCGACCCCACCTCAGACCAAGCGACCTGAGAGACTCGCCCAACATGGCGGACGGAGGCTCGCCCGCTCGGCCGGCCGGAATCTGCTCCGGCCCAATGTGGACCAGGCCGTTGAGAAACGTGCCTGCAGTGACCACCAACCTGCGACACCGGACCAGGGAGCCGTCCTCGAGAGCAACACCTGCGACGCGCCCACCCTCGACCACGACGCTCCCCGCTCGGCCGATGATCCAGCTGATGTTCGGCTCCCGCTCCAGGGCGGCCCGCACCCATGCGGAGTATTGCTGCTTGTCGGCTTGCGCACGTGGTGACCACACGGCAGGCCCCCGGCTTCGGTTGAGCAGCTTGAACTGGATGCCGGTCGCGTCGGTCGCTGTTCCCATCAGGCCGCCGAGGGCATCGATTTCACGGACGAGGTGTCCCTTGGCCGTACCTCCCACCGCCGGGTTGCAGGGCATGTGAGCCACGGTATCCAGGCCCAGCGTGCACAATCCCACGCTCACGCCCACGCGCGCCGCCGCATGCGCCGCCTCGACACCCGCGTGACCGGCACCAACGACCACAACGTCGTACTTCATGCGCGTCTCACTTCCCGACGCAGAAGTGCCGGAAGACGTGTTCGAGAATCTCATCGCCGGCTCGCCGCCCGGTGACTTCTTCGAGCGCAGCTCGGGAGTCCTGCAGGTCCGCCAGCACGAACTCTTCCGGAAGTGCCACCGCCCCGTTGGCACGCACCGCCTGCACCGCGCGGCGCAGGCTTCCGGCCGCGCGCTCAACCAGGGCGACATGGCGGACGTTGGTCAGGGCAGGGCTCTCGCGGTGGTCTTCGCCGGCGCTCAGCGCCCGACGCACCGCGCCTATGAGTTCCGACAGACCTTCACCCGTAACTGCAGACACGGGGTAGCTGTCAGGCCGAACCCAGCAGCGTGGCATATCAGCCTTTGATTGAACAATAAGTCTTTTCTTGTCTGATATTTGCGATACGAGATCCGTGTCGTTGGCGTGGAGCGGCAGGCTCCCGTCCCACACGATCAGGCACAACGCCGCGTCGGCCATGGCCTTGCGGGTTCGGTCCATCCCTTCTCGTTCGACGCTGGTGGCCCCGCTGCGAAATCCGGCCGTGTCAACCAGGGTGACGCGCAGCCTGCCGAGATCCAGCACCTCACTGACCAGGTCCCTCGTGGTCCCGGGTTCCTCGCTCACGATGGCGCGGTTGGCACCCACGAGGGCATTGAAAAGGCTCGACTTGCCAGCGTTCGTACGGCCGACGATCGCGACACGCGCACCCTCCCGCACCAGGCGACCCCACGCGGCCGTCGCGAGCAACCCATCGAGTGCCTGCAGCACCTCGTCGAGCCGAGTCCCGATCTCGTCGGGCGTGATGAAGTGATAGCCCTCGTCGGGGAAGTCCACCGAGGCCTCGAGCCGCGCGACAAGGTCGAACAACCGCCGGTCGATGGACGCGATTGCCTCCGTCAGGGTGCCATTCAACTGGTCGAACGCCGTGCGGGCCTGAAGTGGCGTGACCGCGTCAATCAGGTCGGCGACGGCTTCGGCCTGAGGCAGGTCGATGCGGCCATTGAGGAACGCCCGCAAGGTGAACTCGCCCGGTTCGGCGAGCCGCGCGCCGAGGCGCATGGCCTCATCCAGAATCGCGCGCAGGACAACACCGCTTCCGTGCGCGCTGAGTTCGACGATGTCTTCCCCGGTATAGGAGCGAGGAGTCGGGAACCACGTCGCTACGACCTGGTCCCGTTGCGAGCCGGCGTGGAGCGTGGCGAACGTCGCGTGCCGCGGTCGCAGCGCGTCGCGGCGGAGCAGGCGCAGCGCGATGGCATATGCCTCCGGTCCGCTGAGCCGGACGACGCCGAGCGCACCACGCCCCTCGGGTGTGGCGATCGCAACGATGGTGTCGCCGTTCGAATACATCCCTGCTCGCATGCGGCGCGCTCCGGCAGCCGCCGGGGACAAGGCAGCCGACGGTGTCCCGGAAGCGACCGGACTGTCGGTTGGCGCGCTTACTTGCGGGTGGCGATCGTGACCGTCTTCGCGAACCCGTCGCCGCTGCTCTCGGTGGCGATGCCAGGCACCTCGCTCGCAGCCATGTGGACGAGACGCCGTTCGTATGGGTTGAGCGGACCGATCTGCTGCTCGACGCCAGTTTCCCTTGCCTTGTTCGCCAGGAAACGGGCCATCTGCCGCAGCTCCGCGTCCTTCCCTTTGCGGTAGGCCAGCGCATCGACGAAGACCCGACGGTCGTGCCCAATCTGGCGGGCGAACGCCGTGTCGACGACGTGCTGCAGCGCCTTCAGCGCCTCGCCGCGATGGCGCACGAGGATCTCCGCGTCCTCGCCCGTCATGTTCATGCGGGGTCCATCCTCAGTCTCTTCGACCTCGATGGAGGAGGACACGCCCAGCGCCTCGTTGAAGCGGTTGAGAAATTCGACTATCGGGGCAATCGCGTCGGACATCGTCAGTTCTCTCGTGCGGCGCCTTCGGTCTTCCCGCCACCCACCCGCTTCACGCGACGCTCAGCCGCCGGGCGGACCACGCGAACCTTCGGGGGATGGATGTAGTTGGTCAGCTGCATCTGCGCGAGCCGCCAGATGTTGCCGACGAACCAGTAGATGAGCGCGCCCGCGGGTGTCGAGACGAAGACGAAGATCAGCACAACGGGCATGATCATCATCATCTTCTGCTGCGCCGGATCCGCGCCGGGCTGCGGGGTCAGCAACTGCGTGACGATCTGGGACACGCCCACGAGTACGGGCATGACGTACAGCGGGTCCGGAGCAGAGAGGTCGTGGATCCAGCCGATGAACGGCGCGCCACGCAACTCGATCGCCGTGGTGAGCAGGGCGTAAAACGCAAGGAAGACCGGAAGGGTCAGCAGGATGGGCACGCAGCCGCTCGCCGGATTGACCCCGTTGTCCCGGTAGAGCGCCATCAACTCCTGGTTCATCTTCTGGCGAGCCGGGTCGGTCGTTTTCAGCTTCGAATAGCGCTCCTGAATGGCCTTGGCCTCAGGCTGGATTTCCTGCATCTTCCGCATCGAGACCACGCTCTTGTGGTTCAGCGGAAACAGCACCACGTTGATCAGAATCGTGAGGATGAAGATCGCCCACCCGTAGTTCCCGACGTAGCCGTAAATCCAGTTCAGCGACCGCAGCAGCGGCACCACGATGATCGAGAACATCCCGAAGTTGATGGCGTACACCAGCTTCGGGTCGATGGCCGACAGCTCGTCGAAGCTCTTGGGCCCGACGTAGAACTGCAGTGACTGGCCGGCCGTCGCAGGCGTGACGGAGAATCCCATGCGGCTCAGAGGCGTCTTGGGATTGGCGGGATTGGGAAGCTCGGACGGCTCGTAGGCCACCTTCACACGACCGGGCTTCAGCGCGAAGGCCGCGAAGTAGTGGTCGTCGATGCCTGCGTAGTCGAACGGCTGCTCGTAAGTCGGCGTCTCGGTGACGTTACTGGCAGTGAGCCGTTCCGGCTTCTCCCCCTGGGGGGCGAAGAGCGCCTCGGGCTTGGTCGCGCTCCTGCCGGTCTGGGCATCGGTGTCGCCGAGGCCAGGTCCCCACACGATCGCCGGGTTCAGGGCTGCGCCGTCACGGGACACCGCGACGTTCGCGGTGACCAGATACGAGTCGCGGCTGACGCTGAACTCCTTGCGCGCAACCAGTCCGGCCTCGTTCCGGTACTCGAACACGACCCGGGGCGTGCCGTCGGCATCCGACTGCTGGACCGTGTACAGGGCCGAGTTCAGCGCCGCGGTGGTGTCGGCGTCTGAAACGCTCAGCGAGAACGGCAGGGAGTGGGCTCCAAGCGTCTGTGGCTGGTCCACCAGGTCGAGGAGGTTGCCCCTCCCGTCCCGGAACTCCTTGAGGGTCCAGCTCTTGAGGCGGCCGCCCCGGTTGGTGAACACGGCGATCACCTTCGCGGTCTCGAGACGGATGTCGCGTTCGGCAGACTCGCCGACGACCGCCGCGGCGGCCGGGGCCTGGGGAACCGTGCCCTGTTCGACCGCCACAGCCTGACTGGAGGCGGTCGCCGGCGTTCTCGCGGGCTTCGGAGCAGGGCTCAGCCACTGGTATCCGTAGACCACCAGGAAGGAGAGCAGCAGGAAGATGATGAAGCGGCGTTCCAATTCAGTTCCCTGGAGGCACCGGGTCGTAGCCTCCGGCGCAAAACGGATGACACCGGGTCAATCGCCGCGCCGCGAGCCAGATGCCGCGGGCGAGGCCATGCGTCCGAATCGCCTCTGCCGCGTAGTCTGAGCAGGAGGGCACGAAACGGCAGGCGCCGGTGAACAAGGGTGAAATGAGAAGTTTGTAGGCGCGCAGGACGACAAGCGCAACCCTGATGGCGAGGGAATAGCCGGCCGGTGCGACCGGACCGTGACGGTCAGCGTCGCCGAGCGCTTCGTTCGAGCATGAGGCTGAATTCACGTTCAAGGGCGTCCATGCTCGCGTCGAGCATTTCCCTCCGCGGCACGATGACGATGTCGAAACCGGGCGCGACCTTGTGCCGGCGGAACACCTCTCGGATGAGCCGCTTGGCCCGGTTTCGGACTACCGCGCCCCCGAGCTTGCGGGTTGCGGCAATGCCGAGGCGCCCCTCAGGCCGCCCGTTAGCGAAGCGGAACAGGGTGAAGAGGCGGCTGTGGACCTTCTGCCCCCTGTCGTAGATCTGCTGATACTCGGCGCGGCGCCGGACGCGCTCGCGACGGTCGAGCCCGGCGCCCATGGCGAGGATGCCGCACGCCACGGTGCGGCCCGAACGCTATTCGCTGCTCACCGTCAGGCGCTTGCGTCCCTTCGCCCGGCGGCGCTTCAGGACGATACGGCCGTTCTTGGTGGCCATGCGGACCAGGAAGCCGTGCGCCTTGCGACGCCGGCGGGTATTCGGTTGAAACGTGCGCTTGCCCTTCATGATGTCTCCGGGAGCCGAGCGGACTGAGCCGGCGCGCGGCCTGGCGCCGGGCCCAATCGCCCCCTGCGCTTCCGCCCACTCACTGAACGAACCGCCAATGTTAGCGAACGCTGCGGAACAGTGTCAACGATGGAGCGACTGTGTTACAGTCGGCGTCTTCCCGTTTGGCGAGTCCGGCTCCCCGTCTCAGTCGACCGCAGAGGGCTCTTTGGTCTGTTCCCAAAGTTTTCCACACCTGTGGAAAAAACTGTGGAAATTCCTCGGGATCTGTGCGATCGCACAAATCTTCGCCTGTTTTCGTGAGGTTTTTGGGCTGGTCCGAGAGTGATCCATCGCGGCTCTGGCGTGAATGCGCCGAGCTGGGCCGCTGGGAGACGGGTCGTACCGGCCGCGACCACAACCACCCGACGGCTGGTCTGACGACATGAACCTCTGGGACGAAATCCTGACCCGCATCGAAGCCAAGGTCAACCGGCACAGCTTCTACACTTGGTTCAAGCCGACAACGTTCGTCTCCGCGGACGGCACGTCGGTCACCGTGCGGGTACCGAACGTCCTCTTCAAGGATTGGCTGACGAAGCACTACTCCGGAGTCATCGCCGAAGCCCTGTCCGAGGTCCGACGGCCGGGCCTGACCGTGCAGTTCGTGGCAGACAGCCAGGGCGACGCCTCGGCGATTCCCCTCGGTCCCGTCGAGGCGGTCGCCCTGCAGGAACCGGCCGTCGTCCCCGCGACCCCAGCCGGGACGGTCGGCCTGAACCCCCGCTACACCTTCGACACCTTCATCGTGGGGTCGTCGAACCAGTTCGCCCACGCCGCGAGCCGGGCGGTGGCGGAGGCCCCGTCGCGGTCGTACAACCCGCTCTTCATCTACGGCGGAGTGGGGCTGGGCAAGACGCACCTGATGCACGCCGTCGGGCACTACGTGCTGCAGCACGATCGCAACCTGAAACTCACCTACATCTCGTCCGAGCGTTTCATGAACGAGATGATCAACGCGGTCCGCTACGACCGGGTGATCGACTTCCGTGAACGCTATCGGACCGTAGACGTGCTGCTGGTGGACGACATCCAGTTCCTCGCCGGGAAGGAAGGGACGCAGACCGAGTTCTTCCACACGTTCAACGCCCTGTACGACTCGCAGAAGCAGATCGTGCTCAGCAGCGACTGTCCCCCGCACGAGATACCGGCGCTCGAAGAGCGCCTGAGGTCACGCTTCGAGTGGGGCCTCATCGCGGACATCCAGCCGCCGGACCTCGAAACCAAGGTGGCCATTCTCAAGAAGAAGGCCGAGACCGAAGCGGTTCCGCTCGCCGACGACGTCGCGATCTACATTGCCGGCAAGATCAAATCGAACATCCGTGAGCTCGAAGGATCACTGATTCGACTCGTCGCGTATGCGTCGCTCACGGGCCAGGAGATTTCGCTCGCGCTCGCCCAGGAAGTGTTGAAGAACATCCTGGATCACGAAGAGAAGGCGGTCACCATCGAGATGATCCAGAAGTACGTGGCCGACTACTACAACCTGAAGCTGGCCGACCTGAAGTCGCGCAACAACTCGAAGTCGGTGGCGATGCCCAGGCAGGTGGCGATGTATCTCTGCAAGTCGCTGACGCACGCGTCCCTGCCGGAGATCGGCCGGAGCTTCGGGGGCAAGCACCACTCGACGGTCATCCACTCCATCAAGAAGGTCGATGACCTGCGCCGCAAGGACAGTGATTTCAACAACCTGATTTCCGGGTTTCTCGAAGGTTTCCGCTGACCGGCGGCTGTTTCCACAGGCGTCAACAGGGGAGGCTGCGGAGGGCCTGTGCACGGCCGGTGGCGGGAGCCGGACGCGGCCGGCCCCCCATTCGCAATGCACGATTTTTCAACACGCTAAGTATTTGATAATAAAGAAGTAGCCGGCCTCCCACATTTTTCAACAGACACTCTCTTCCTATATAATTCTTTCTTCTCGATCTCCTGATCACCTGAGAGATCGCCGGCCGCCGCGCCCGCACCAACTTCGAGGTCAGCACAGCCATGGAACTCGTCGTCCGCAAGAACGACCTGCTGCGAGAATTGCAGTTTTTTCAGGGCATCGTGGAGCGCAAGAACACGATCCCGATCCTGGCCAACGTGCTGCTCGAGGCCCAGAACGGCGAGGTGAAGTTCCTGGCGACGGACCTCGAAGTCGGCCTGCGCAGCCAGTGTTCTGCCACGATCACGAAGCCGGGCTCGCTGACGCTGCCCGCGAAGAAGCTGTTCGAGATCGTGAAGTCGCTGCCGGACACGGACATCCGCATCGCGGAGGACAAGAGCGGGGTGAAGGTTGCGGCCGATCGGTTCGATTCGCGCATCCAGACGCTGCCGAAGGACGACTTCCCTGCCCTCCCCGAGGGCAACTCCGCACCGACGGCGTCGCTGCCGGCTTCCGCGCTGAAGGAGATGGTCGGCAAGACGCAGTTTGCGATCACCGGCGAGGACACGCGCTACTTCCTCAACGGGGCGCTCTTCGTCCTCAAGGGCGACTCGATGAGCCTGGTCGCCACCGACGGCCATCGCCTTGCGCTCGTGACCGTCAAGCGCGAGGGCGGAGATCCCGAGGCAGCCGAGGTGAAGGCGATCCTTCCCAAGAAGACGCTCGGTGAACTCGGCCGGCTGCTCACGGAAGGCGACGGCGCAGTCAGCTACGAACGGGGCGAGAACCACCTGTTCTTCGACGTCGGCGGCCGGCGGCTGATCTCGCGGATGATCGACGGGCAGTTTCCTGCCTACGAGCGGGTGATTCCGAAGGGCAACGACAAGCACATCGAATTCGAGCGTGAACGCCTGACCAACGCAGTCAAGCGCGTAGCGCTGCTGTCGAACGAACGGTCGCGCGCGGTCCGCTTCATGATCGACAAGGGGAAGGTGGACGTCACCTCGAGCAGCCCGGAACTCGGCGAGGCGCGCGAAACGCTGCCGGTCGATTACGCGGGCCCCGCGCTCCAGATCTGCTTCAACGCCCAGTATGTGCTCGACTTTCTCGCCGTCGTGTCGACCGACGTGGTTGCGCTCGAGTTGAAGGACGAAGTCAGCCAGGCCGTGATGACGCCGGTCGGGGCCGAGGGCTACGAATACACCTACGTCATCATGCCCATGCGAGTCTGATGGAACGCCCGGAACAGAACCACGCCCCTCAATCGGCCACGCCAGTCGTCACGGCTGGCGCCAACGGCCAGGCAGCCACTCTGGACGGATCGGATTACTCTGCTGACAGCATCAAGGTCCTCGAAGGCCTGGAAGCGGTCCGCAAGCGGCCCGCCATGTACATCGGCTCGACCGGGCCGGCGGGCCTGCATCATCTCGTCTACGAGATCGTCGACAACTCGATCGACGAGGCGCTGGCTGGCTACTGCGACCAGGTCAACGTCACGATCCACATCGACGGCTCGGTCACCGTCATCGACAACGGACGAGGGATTCCGGTCGATCCGATGCCGGACGGGCGCTCCGCGGCAGAAGTCGTGCTGACGGTCCTGCACGCGGGCGGCAAGTTCGAGAACAGCGCCTACAAGGTGTCGGGCGGGCTCCACGGCGTCGGTGTGTCGGTGGTGAACGCGCTGTCCGAGACGCTCGAACTCGAGATCTGGCGCGACGGTCGCACGCACCAACAGACCTATCACCGCGGTGCTCCCGCCGGCGATCTCGAGGTGACCGGCACGGCCACCCGTCGCGGCACCAAGGTCACCTTCAAGCCGGACTCCGTCATCTTCGAGACCACGAACTTCAGCTTCGACGTGCTGGCGCAGCGGCTGCGCGAACTCGCGTTCCTGAACGGCGGGATCACCATCACGCTCGACGACGAACGGGACGGGAAGAACCACACGTTCCACTATCAGGGCGGCATCGTCTCGTTCGTGCAGCACCTGAACAAGAACAAGGCGGTGCTCAACGACGCGCCGATCTACATGCGGGGCGACAAGGACGGCATAGACGCCGAGATCGCCCTGCAGTGGAACGACAGCTACGCCGAGACGACCTACTCGTTCGCGAACAACATCAACACGCATGAGGGCGGCACGCACCTCTCGGGCTTCCGCGCGGCACTGACGCGCACCATCAACTCGTACGCGACGAAGAACAATCTCGCGAAGGACCTGAAGGAAAGCGTGTCGGGTGACGACATCCGCGAGGGCCTGACCGCGGTGATCAGCGTCAAGATTCCGCAGCCGCAGTTCGAAGGGCAGACGAAGACGAAGCTGGGCAACACCGAGGTGAAGGGCATCGTCGAGGCCATCGTCAACGAGCGCCTCGCCACGTTCCTCGAGGAGAACCCGGTCGTCGCGAGGAAGGTGATCGGCAAGGCGATCGACGCGGCGAGGGCGCGCGAGGCGGCCCGCAAGGCCCGCGATCTCGTGCGGCGCAAGGGCGCGCTTGACGGCAGTTCACTGCCCGGCAAGCTCGCTGACTGCCAGGAACGCGATCCGGCGCAGAGCGAGTTGTACATCGTCGAGGGCGAGTCGGCAGGCGGCTCGGCCAAGCAGGGACGCGATCGCCGCTTCCAGGCCATCCTGCCGCTGAAGGGCAAGATCCTGAACGTCGAGCGCGCGCGCTTCGACAAGATGCTCTCGAGCGACGAGATCAAGACGATGATCGCGGCGCTCGGGTGCGGCATCGGCGCCGAGGACTTCGACATTGCGAAGCTCCGGTATCACCGCATCATCATCATGACCGACGCGGACGTGGACGGGTCCCACATCCGGACGCTGCTCCTCACGTTCTTCTACCGGCAGCTGCCGGCGGTCATCGAGAACGGTTACATCTACATCGCGCAGCCGCCGCTCTTCCGCGTGAAGCGCGGGAAGTCCGAAACCTACATCAAGGACGAACGGGACCTCGAGGCCTACCTGATTCAGCGGGCCGTCGGCGGCCGCGTCGTTCGAATCCCGGCCTCGGGTGTCGAGATCGCCGGCGTGGAACTCGAGCGGCTGCTGCAGCGCATGATGACGCACCAGAAGCTCGTGCACACGGTGGCGCGGCGCGGGCACCCGCGCGAGATCGTCGAAGCGCTCCTCGCTGCCGGCGCGGACCGCGACTATTTCGCCGATCGCGATCGGCTCGCGTCGCTGGCCTCCACGCTGTCCAACGATCAGCGGACCGTCGCGGTCCAGGGGGACGAGGAACACAGCCGGTATCTGCTGCACGTCGAAGACCGCTCCAACGGGTACCCGCGGACGCACGTCGTGAACGTGGATTTCCTCTCGACCGCCGAGTACCGCACGCTGCTGGCGAACTACCGCGAGATGCCGGCGTTCACCGGCGCGATCACGGTCGCCACGCTGGCGGCAGCGGCCGACGACAGCCATGACGAACTTGCGGCGCCAGACAACACGGGCGCTGACGCGCCCCTGCCCGACGAGGCCATCGCCGCCGCTGTGGACCAGCGAGATCGCGCTCGACGACCGGAGCCGGAGGTCACGCTCCATTCGATGGATGCCCTCGTGGAGTACTTCCTCGCCGCCGGCAAGAAGGGGATCGCCATCAACCGGTACAAGGGCCTTGGCGAGATGAATCCCGAGCAGCTGTGGGAAACCACGATGGACCCGGGCGTGCGCCGCCTCCTGCAGGTGCGCGCCGAGGACCATACCGAGGCCGACCAGATGTTCACGACCCTGATGGGCGACCAGGTCGAGCCGCGGCGCAAGTTCATCGAAGACAACGCGCTCGACGTGAAGAACCTCGACGTGTAACGCGCACGCCGTCGCCTGGTCGCGCTGTCGTCGGACGGCGGCGGCCGGGCCCGCGCGCATCCGCGTCGACGTGGACCAACCCCAGAGCCGAACGCCAGCAGACCGAAGCTTGTCTATGTCAGAGAACGCCGCCGCCCAGCAGCTTCCCGTCAACATCGAAGACGAGATGAAGCGCTCGTACATGGATTACGCGATGAGCGTGATCATCGGACGAGCGCTGCCCGACGCCCGCGACGGGCTGAAGCCGGCGCACCGGCGCGTGCTCTACGGCATGAAGACGATGGGCCTCTCCTCGTCGAGGGGCTATCGCAAGTGCGCCAAGATCGTGGGCGAGGTGATGGGCAACTTCCATCCCCACGGCGACGCCTCGATTTACGACACGCTCGTCCGCCTCGCACAGGACTTCAACATGCGATATCCCCTGGTGGACGGCCAGGGGAACTTCGGGTCGATCGACGGCGACCCGGCCGCGGCGATGCGCTACACGGAGGCCCGGCTGCAGTCGCTGGCGGACGACATGATGGCGGATCTCGACAAGGAGACCGTCGACTTCAGCCCGAACTACGACGAGACGACCGAAGAGCCGACCGTCCTGCCGACACCGTTCCCGAACCTTCTCGTCAACGGCTCGGCGGGCATCGCCGTGGGCATGGCTACCAACGTGCCGCCGCACAACCTCACGGAGGTGCTCGACGGCTGCATCTGGGTGATTGAAAACACGTACTTTCCCCAGGGCGCCGGCTCCGCTCCTCCCTCGTCCACGGAGAAGCTCCGTCAGTTGATGCGGATCATCAGCGGGCCCGACTTCCCCACCGGCGGCTACATCGTCGGCCGGGGCGGCATCCTCCAGGCCTACCAGACCGGGCGGGGCTCGATTCTCATGCGGGCGCGCTCGACCACCGAGACGAACAAGAAGGGCGACCGCACCTCGATCGTCTTCACGGAGATTCCGTATCAGGTCAACAAGGCCAAGCTGATCGAGCGCATCGCGGAGCTCGTCCGCGACAAGATCATCGAGGGGATCTCGGATCTGCGCGACGAGTCCGACCGAGACGGCATGCGCATCGTCGTCGAACTGAAGCGCGGTGAGCTGCCCGACGTCGTCCTGAACAACCTGTACAAGCACACGCCACTGCAGTCGTCCTTCGGCATCATCATGCTGGCGATCGTCGGCGGGCGGCCGAGGGTGCTGAACCTGCTGCAGCTCGTCGAGAGCTTCATCGAATTCCGCCGCGAGGTGGTGCGGCGGCGCACCGAGTTCGAGCTGCGGAAGGCAGAGGCGCGCTTCCACATCCTGGAAGGGCTGCGCATCGCACTCGACCACCTGGACGCCGTCATCGCGCTCATCCGTGGCTCCAAGACCGTCCCCGAAGCGCGCGAAGGGTTGATGACGAACTTCGGCCTGTCGCAGATCCAGGCCCAGGCGATCCTCGACATGCAGCTCCAGCGGCTGACCGGCCTCGAGCGGCAGAAGATCCTCGACGAGCTGGCGGAACTGCTGAAGACGATCGAGCGCCTGCGCGCCATCCTCGCCAGCGACTCGCTGCTGATGCAGATCATCGTGGACGAGCTGAGGGCCGTGAAGGAGAGCTACGGCGACAGCCGCCGGACCGAGATCATCGAGGGCGAGGCCGGCGACATCGACTACGAAGACCTCATCGCCGAAGAAGACGTCGCCATCACCGTCACCAGCACCGGCTACATCAAGCGCACCGCCATCACGGAGTACCGCACCCAGAAGCGCGGCGGCACGGGGCGGATCGGCATGCGGATGAAGGACGAGGACTTCATCAGCCACCTCTTCGTGGCGTCCACCCACTCGTACTTCATGATCTTCACCGACAAGGGCCGCGCCTACTGGCTGAAGGTGTGGGCGATTCCCGACGTCGGTCTGGGTGGCAAGGGCAAGTCGATCGCGAACCTGGTGTCGATGGAGCCGAACGAACGGATGGCGGCCATGATCGCCGTGAAGACGTTCGACGACGACAAGTTCATCGTGATGGGAACCAGGCGCGGCGTCATCAAGAAGACCGAGCTGTCAGCCTATGGCAACCCGCGCGCGGGCGGCATCATCGCGATGGGCGTCGAGGAGGACGACTCGGTCATCGCCGTCCAGATTACCGATGGTTCGAGCGAGGTCGTGATCTGCACGCGGTCCGGCATGTCCATCCGCTTCCCGGAATCCGACGTCCGGTCCATGGGGCGGACGGCGTACGGCGTGCGCGGCATCATGCTGCGCGAAGACGACGTGGTGATCGGCATGGAAATCGTGAAGCCTGGCGCCACCCTGCTCACCGTCACCGAACACGGCTACGGCAAGCGCACGGAGATCGGGGAGTACCGCGTCCAGTCGCGCGGGGGCTACGGCATCATCAACATCGACACGTCCGAGCGCAACGGCCGGGTGGTGGGCGTGTGCTGCGTGGATGCCGGCGACGAGGTGCTGCTGGTGACGCAGCAGGGCATGATGCTCCGGACGCGCGCCAACGACATCCGCCTGACCGGCCGCGCGGCACAAGGCGTCCGGCTGATCAACATCGACGATGCCGACAGTGTCGTCGGGCTGGCCAAGCTGGACGAGAAAGAGGCTGCCGAGGTCGAGTCATTGCCGGCCGTGGACGACGGCGTCGTGCCACCCGCAGACACCGATCCAGGCGGGGAGACCGGCGGCGACGAGCCGGCATAGCGGCCAGGCAGATGATCTGCCCCCACGCGGGCGTCTGCGGCGGGTGCAGCCTGCTGCACCTCTCCTATCCGGACCAGTTGGCGCGCAAGGCGGACGCTCTCCGGCAGCTCCTCGCCCTCGACGCAGCAACCGGACGTCCTGACACGCTGTTCCTGCCGCTCGGGGGGCCTGAGCCCCCACTGGCCTTCCGCCAGAAGGTGGCGTTCTCATTCGCGCGCGCCGGGTCGTCGCCGCGCGACGGGTTCGTCATGGGGCACTACGAGCGGGGCGGCCAGCGCGTCGTGCCGATCGACACGTGCCCCGTGCACAGTTCCCGCGGCAACCGGATCGCCTTTGCCCTGCGCGACCACCTCGCCGCCGCCCGGGTGAGCGCCGCCGGAGCCGACTTGACGGGTGTCCTGCGGCATCTGATCGTGCGGACGACCGGCGACGATCGACAGGCCGTCGCGATGCTCGTCGTGACGCGCAACGATCGAAGCCTGCGCCGACCCGTTCAGGCGTTCCTCCTCTCGCCCGACGCTCCGGACGGGTTCTTCATCAACGTTCACGATCGACCGGGTCCGTTCATGGTGGGCGACGAGACCATCAAGATCGCGGGCCACGCCCACGTACGAGAGCGGGTGGGCGGAATCATGTTCCAGATTTCGCCGACCGCGTTCTTCCAGACCCACGCGCGAGCGGCAGCGGCCCTGCAGGCGCACGTCGTGGCGTCGGTCGAGGGCGCGCGGCGCGTGCTCGACCTGTACTGTGGCAGTGGCCTGTTCTCTCTGCCGATCGCCCAGGCCGGAGCCCTCGTCACAGGCGTCGAAGAGAATCGTCAGGCAGTGCGGGACGCCAACACGAACGCCAGGCTCAACGCCATTCCAGCGTCGAAGGCGAGGTTCGTCGCCGGCCGCGCCGAGGAGGTGGTGCGTGCGCTGTCGCGCGACCCGTGGGACGGCGTCATCCTCGATCCGCCGCGGCAGGGCTGCGACCCCGCCGTGCTCGAGGAGGTTTTCGGTGCGATTGCCCCGGACCGGGTCACCTACGTCTCGTGCAACCCTGAGGCGCTCGCCTCCGAACTGCCGCTGATCCGCTCGTTCGGGTATGCCCTCACATCAGCGAGGGCGGTGGACATGTTTCCACACACGGACCATCTCGAAGTCGTGGTGACGTTCGCCCGCCGGGCGGCCCGGAGTCGGTCGCATCGCGACGAGCCACGACGACCCGCACGCCTGAACGCGGAGACCGTGACTACGCCGGTTCGAGCCGGGCGAACTTCGCCCGCAGCGTCTTGACACCAGCGGAGGAGAAGCGGACGACAACCTTCGCGTCACCGTCCAGTGGCTCGACGCTGATGACGTTGCCGACGCCGAACTGCTGGTGGCGGACGCGCATCCCTGGACGGAGGGCCATACCGGTCGACTGATCCTCGTCTTCGTAGGCGTAGGTCTGCGCCTGCTCGCGGACCCGGCCCGTCGACCGCCCGCCCCGCCCGTATGGATTGGTGCGGAAGTCGTAGTGCGAGTGCCCCTGGTAGGAGGACGTCGAGAACGAGGGGACCATGCGGTCGATGAGATCCGCCGGGATCTCGTCGATGAACCGAGACGGCTCGCTCGACTGGTATTCCCCGAACACGCGGCGTCGTGCCGCGCCGGTGAGGACCAGGCGCCGACGTGCCCTGGTGATGCCCACGTAGCAGAGACGTCGCTCCTCTTCCAGTTCATCGTCGTCTTCGGCGGACCGCGAGTGGGGAAAGAGCCCTTCCTCGAGGCCCGCGAGGATGACCATCGGGAACTCGAGACCCTTCGCGCTGTGGAGTGTCATCATCCAGATGCGGGCCTCGCGCGTGCCCTGCTCCTCGTCCACATCCGACAGCAGCGAGAGCCTGTCCACGAAGCCACCGAGCGTCGGCTCGGGATCGCGCCCTTCGTACTCGCGAGCGGCGGATACCAGTTCGGCCAGGTTCTCGATTCGCGCTTCGGCGTCCTCGCTGCGGTCCTCGCGGAGGTCCTGCAGGTACCCGCTCCTATCGAGCATCTTGCCGATGGCAGTCGACACTGGCTCCTGCTGGGCGACGGCGGTCAACCCCACGATGAGATCCCTGAACGCGGTGAGGGCCGAGCCGGCGCGGCCGGCAAAGGCGCGATCCTGGAGGCCACGCACGATCTTCGACCACAGTGAGTTGGCGGAGATCGCCGGCGCCAGGCCGGCCGAGAGCAGCGGGAAATCGTCCACCACGGGCGCGGTCGTGTCCACCTTCTCGATGGCATCCATCACCCCCTTGCCGATGCCGCGCGCGGGCACATTGATCACACGCCGCAGGCTGACATCGTCGTGCGGGTTGATGACCAGGCGCATGTACGCCAGGGCATCCTTGACCTCCTTGCGCTCGTAGAAGCGGACGCCGCCCACGATCTTGTATGCCAGTCCCTCGCGCATCAGCGCGTCCTCGATGGCACGCGACTGGGCGTTGGTCCGATAGAGAATGGCGACGGTTGCGTCGACATCGTCGGCAAGCCCGCTGCGTGCGCTCCGCGTGATGAAGTCAGCCTCCTCGAGTTCGTCGCCTCCACGGAAATAGACGATGCGTGCACCTCCCTTGAGGTCGGTCCACAGGTGCTTGTCCTTGCGGTTGCGGTTCTGGCTGATGACGGCCGACGCCGCGTCGAGGATTACCTGCGTCGAGCGATAGTTCCGCTCGAGCTTCACTACCATGGCCTCCGGGAAGTCCTGCTCGAAGTCGAGGATGTTGCGCAGGTCAGCGCCGCGCCACTTGTAGATGGACTGATCGGGATCGCCGACGACGCAGAGATTCCGGTACAGCTCCGAGATGCGGCGAATGAGCATGTACTGCGGCCGGTTGGTGTCCTGGTACTCGTCGACCATGACGAACCGGAACTGCTCGGAGTACTTCTGCCGGACGGCGGCCGACTGCTCGAAGAGGTCCACCGTCTTCAACAGCAGATCGTCGAAGTCGAGCGCGCTGGATTCCTTCAGCACGGCCAGGTACTTCGCGTAGACCCGCGCGATGTGTTCGTCGCGGCGGTTCCAGCCGGCGGACGCCGTCATCTGCTCGGGGCTCTCCATGCGGTTCTTCGCGTGGCTGATCCTGGAGAGCGCGGCGCGCGGCTGGACGAAGCTGTCGTCGATCTGCAGTTCCTTCAGCGCCTGCTTCACCACCGTGAGCTGATCCGACGAGTCGTAGATCACGAAGTCGCGCGAGAGGCCGATGGCGGGCGCCTCGCGTCGAAGCAGCCGCGCGCACAGAGCGTGGAAGGTCGACACCCACATGCGGCTGCAGTCCTCGCCGAGCAGCGTCTCGACGCGAGCGCGCATCTCCTCCGCCGCCTTGTTGGTGAAGGTGACCGCGAGCACCTCGCCTGGCCTGGCGTGGCCATCGCCGACGAGGTATGCGATGCGGCTCGTGATGACCTTGGTCTTCCCGGATCCGGCCCCGGCGAGGATCAGCAGCGGGCCGTTCACGTGCAGCACCGCCTCACGCTGCTCTGGATTCAGGGTGTCGAGGAAGTGCATTCCGACCAGTATAATGACGCCCTTCCATCCACGTCAGAGGTTGACATTGCCGAGCGATCTCGCCCGCCGCCTCCCGCTTGTGATCGCAGGCCTGCTGATCCTCGCCCTTCCCGTCTTCCTGCTGCGGGCCGAGTACGGCACGGCCCACCCTGGTCGCCGCGGCGGCGGCGCGAGCTCTGCGGCACGCCCACCGAACGTCCTGATCGTGCTGCTCGACGATGCCGGCTATGGGCAGACGTCGACGTTCGGCGGCCTGATCCCGACGCCGCGGCTCGACGCACTCGCCGCCAGCGGCCTCAGGTTCACGCGATTCCATGTGGCCGCCCTCTGCTCGCCGACGAGGGCCTCGCTGCTGACGGGCCGCAACAACCATGCAGTGGGCATGGGCACGATCACCAACTGGTCGTCCGATGCGCCCGGCTACAACGCGTCCATCCCCCGGTCGGCGGCGATGATGTCCGAGGTCCTGCGCCAGCACGGATACGCGACCGCGAGCATCGGCAAGTGGCACCTGATTCCGGACCCGGAGACGACGCCGGCCGGTCCGTTCGATCACTGGCCGACAGGCCAGGGGTTCGAATACTTCTACGGCTTCCTGGGCGGGGAGACCGACCAGTGGCATCCGGAGCTCGTGGAGAACACCGTGCCGACGCAGCTGGTTCCGCCGCCAGGGCGCGAGGACGATTACACGCTCACCGAGGAACTGGCCACACGGGCACGCAGCTGGATCCTGAAGCAGGCTGCCCTGGCGCCGGACCGGCCGATGTTCGTCTACTTCGCTCCCGGCGCAACGCACGCGCCCCTCCAGGCCCCACGCCGCTGGATCGATCGGTTCCGCGGCCGGTTCGACATGGGCTGGGACGAGTACCGCCGCCTGGTGTTCGAGCGGCAGAAGGCCATCGGCGTGATTCCCGCCGATGCCGCGCTGACATCGCGGCCCCCGGAAATCCCCGCGTGGGACTCGCTGCAGCCCGATCAGAAGAAGGTCGCGGCGAGGCTGATGGAGGTGTTCGCGGGGATGATGGCGCAGGCCGACTTCGAGATCGGCCGCGTGCTCGATGCGTTCCGCGAGACCGGTCAGCTGGAGAACACGCTGGTGATCTACGTGGCCGGCGACAACGGCGCCAGCCTCGAGGGTAGTCTCGAAGGAACCGACAACGTGATGGAGCTGGTCAACGGCATGCAGACACCAGCGTCGCAGATACTGGCGAATCTGGACGCCGTCGGCGGTCCGAGCTCGAACCCGCACTACCCTGTCGGCTGGGCGTGGGCCGGCAACACGCCGTTTCAGTGGGGAAAACGTTTCGCGTCCCATCTGGGAGGAACGCGCAACCCGGTGGTGATCGCGTGGCCCACGCGAATCACGACCGGGGGCCAGACCCGCTCGCAGTACCAGCACGTCATCGACATCTTCCCCACGGTCCTCGATGCGGCCGGCATTCAGCTGCCCCGTTCGGTCAACGGCGTCGTCCAGCAACCGGTGGACGGAACGAGCTTCCTCGAGGTCCTGGAGAATCCGTCGGCGCCAGAAAAGCGCACCCGGCAGTATTTCGAGATGCACGCCAACCGCTCGATCTACGACAACGGCTGGCTGGCGTCGGCCCGCAGCGGGATTTTGCCGTGGGGGCCTCCGGCCGGGGGAGCCGAGCCTGGCTGGGAGCTGTACGACCTGCGGGACGACTACTCACAGGCACGCGACGTGGCGGCGCAGTATCCCGGCAAACTGGACGAGATGAAGCGGATCTTCGACAAGGTCGCGGCGACCAGTCAGGTTACTGCCGCTCGATCCGCGGTTCGGTGAGCGCGCGCACCCGAATCCACCCCCGCCCGGCGGCCGGAACCTCTACACCTTCTACCCGGGCGCCGTGCAGTTGTTCGACGCCACGGCCCCAGGGACCAGGAACCGCACCCACACCATCACGGCCTACCTCGACCTCCCCACCTCCGGCACCAGCGGGGTCGTCGTGGCGGGCGGCAGGTGACGACGATCAGTGGCCGTGAGCCGCTGGCGCCTGGCCGGGTGCGGCTCGACGTGCAGTTCGCCTACGACGGTTGCGGCGAGGGGAAAGGGGCGACGGTGACGCTCCTGGTCAACGGTGACACGGTCGATCGGGCACGGCTCGAGCGAACGGTACCGAAGATCTACACCTACGACGAAACGTTCGACGTGGGTCAGGACAGCGCAACCGCAGTGGGTCCGTATGCGGCGCCGTTTCCGTTCGGCGGGACGATCGAGCGTGTCGAAATCAAGGCGGACCCGCCCTCGGTGGACTGACGAGCGGGTCGCCGATTGCGGGTCGAGGCCGAACCGGCACCAGGGCCGGCTGGCGGCTACTCCACCGTGACCGACTTCGCGAGGTTGCGCGGCTGGTCCACGTCGCATCCGCGCCGGACCGCGATGTCGTACGCAAGGAGCTGCAGCGGGATCGTCATGACGATCGGCGTCAGCAGTTCCGGGGTGTGCGGCAGCTCCAGGAGGACGTCCCTCGACGGATCGAGGATCGCCTTGAGCTTGTCGTCGCCGCGCGTGGTGAGCGCGATGACCGAGCCGCCCCGCGCCTTCACTTCCTGCATGTTCCCGATCATCTTCTCGAAGACGGCATCGTGCGGTGCGATGGTGACGACGGGCATGCGCTCGTCGATCAGGGCAATGGGACCGTGCTTCATCTCGCCGGCCGGGTAACCCTCCGCGTGGATGTAGGAAATCTCCTTCAGCTTGAGCGCGCCCTCGAGGGCGATCGGGTAGTTGATGCCGCGACCCAGGTAGAGGAAGTCGGTCCGGTTGTGGAACCGCGCCGCGACTTCCTCGACCTCCGGCGCCAGCTTCAGCGTCTGCTCGAGCAGCAGGGGCAACTGCACCAGCGCGTCGACGTGCGGGCGCGACTGGTCTGGCGTCAGGGCCCCCCGAGCCTGACCGAGCCGCAACGCGAGGAGGTAGAGCGCTACGAGTTGTGACGTGAAGGCCTTGGTGGACGCGACGCCGATCTCCGGGCCCGCGTGCGTGTATACCGTGCCGTCCGTCTCCCGCGTGGCCATGCTGCCCACGACGTTGCAGACCGCGATGCTGCGCGCGCCGTCCTTCCTGGCCTCCCGCAGCGCCGCCAGCGTGTCGGCGGTTTCACCGGACTGCGTGATGACGATGGCCAGGGTTCGATCGCCGACGATTGGATTGCGGTACCGGTACTCCGAGCCGTAGTCGACCTCGACCGGCACGCGGGCCAGCCGCTCGATCATGAACTTGCCCACCAGGGCCGCGTGCCAGGACGTGCCGCACGCGAGAATCGTGACGCGGTCGGTGGCGGCGAGCTGGGCCTCGGTGATCTTCATCTCCTCCAGGAACACCCGACCCGTATCCTGGGAGACCCGCCCGAGGATCGTTTCGCGCGCGGCCGTCGGCTGCTCGAAGATTTCCTTGAGCATGAAGTGCTTGTACCCGGCCTTCTCCGCCATGATCGGGTCCCACAGCACCCGCTGGGTAGCCGCCGACACCGGGCGGCCGAAGAAGTCGGTGAAGCTGACGCCCGTGCGCGTGATCACCGCCATCTCTTCGTCACCGAGGAAGACCACGTCGCGCGTGTGGCTTAGGATCGCGGGGATGTCGGACGCGACGAAGAACTCACCCTCCCCGAGGCCGACGACGATCGGCGGACCGTTGCGAACCGCGACGATCTTCTCGGGATCGTCGGCCGAAATCAGCACGAGCGCGAAGAGGCCGCGCATCAGCAGGAGCGCGCGCCGCACGGCATTCTCGAGCCCGTCGTCTTTCATCTCGCGTTCGACGAGGTGCGCCACGATTTCGGTGTCCGTCTCGGTGACGAACACGTGTCCCTGCCGCTGCAGTTCCTGCTTCAGGTCGAGGTAGTTCTCGATAATCCCGTTGTGGACGACGACGATGCGACCGGTGCAGTCGCGGTGCGGGTGCGCGTTCTCCTCGGTCGGCCTGCCGTGCGTCGCCCACCGCGTGTGCCCCACGCCGTACGCGCCGGAGATCGGGTCGTGTCCGATGACCTCCTCGAGGTTCGACAGCTTGCCCGCACTGCGGCGCAGGTTCACGGCTCCGTTCTGAACGACCGCGACCCCGGCGGAGTCGTAGCCGCGGTACTCGAGCCTCCGCAGGCCGTCAATGAGCACTGGCACGACGTCCTTTGGTCCGATGTAGCCGATGATCCCGCACATACGCGTCCGTTCCTCCAGCCGGTCTAGGAGCCGGCTTTCTGCCGCTTCCGTTCGACCCAGCCCTCGATGTTCCGCTGCTTGCCGGCACTCACCGCGAGCGCCCCGCCAGGCACATCCTCACGCACCGTCGTCCCGGTGCCCACGTAGGCGCCTGTGCCGACGGTGACGGGCGCAATGAGCTGGGAGTCGCTCCCGATGAAGGCGCCATCGTGAATCGTGGTGGTGTGCTTCCGTACACCGTCGTAGTTGCACGTGATCGTGCCGGCGCCGATGTTCACCCCGGCCCCGATCTCCGCGTCTCCCAGGTAGGCGAGATGCATCGCCTTCGAGCGCGGGCCGAGCGCCGTCTTCTTCAGTTCCACGAAGTTCCCCACCTTCGACCCGTCGGCGAGTTCCGCGTGGCCGCGGAGGTGGGCGAATGGCCCCACCGATACGCCGGCGCCGAGCGTGCTGTCGGTGATGACACAGTGATCCAGCACCACCGAGCCGTCACCGATCGTCGACTTGGCGATGCGGCTGCCGGAGTGCACCTCGCAGCCTGCGCCCACGACGGTGCCGGCCTGCAGGGAGACACCGGGGTGCAGCACCGTATCGGGTCCGACCTGTACGTCCAGGTCGACGTACGTCGTGTTCGGGTCGACGAGGGTGACGCCGCTGGCCATCAGCTCCGCGTTCTTCCGGGCGCGCAGCCGCGCGGCCGCCGTCGCGAGTTCGGCCTGGCTGTTGATGCCCTCGATCTCCGCCGGGTCGGGAACCGTCACCGTCTCGACCTCCCGTCCTTCCTTTCGGCAAATGGCGACCAGGTCCGGCAGGTAGTACTCCCGCTGCGCGTTCTCGGCTGCGATGCGCCGAACCCGGTCGAACAGCCCGTCGAGGGCGAAGGCGTAGATGCCGGCATTGATCTCGGTGATGGCCCGTTCGTCTGGTGAGGCGTCCTTCTCCTCGACAATACGTGCAATCTTCCCGCCGTCCCGAACGATGCGGCCGTAACCCCGAGGCTCGGCGACCATCGCCGTCACGACGGTCGCGGCGGCGTTCGACCGACAGTGGGTATCCACAAGATTCCGCAGGCTTTGTGGCGAGAGTGCCGGTACGTCGCCCGAGAGGAGGACGAGCGTCCCGGACCGTCCGGCGAGACGGGCTTCCGTCATGAGCAAGGCATGGGCGGTGCCGAGCTGTGGCTCCTGCACCACAAAGTCCAGACCTTCGTGCCCGGAGAGCGCCTGCCTGACGGCATCGGCCTGGTGCCCGATCACCAGCGTGATCGACGCGGGGTCGAGTGTCCGGGCGGTCCGGATGACATGGTCGATCAGGGGAAGTCCGGCCGCGAGGTGGAGGACCTTGGGCCGCGCGGACTTCATACGCGTGCCCTTGCCGGCCGCGAGGATGGCGAGGTGGACGTCAGGCATGACGTCCCAGATTATCGGACTATCTGGGCGTCAGCCGCGCGTTTCCGGAGGCCCGCCCCGGTTCGACCGCGCTCTGGAACGCCTCGTCTCCGCGGAGCGGATCGAGGTCCTGGTCGTGGCGCGCGATGGCACGGTTCTCGGGATTCAGGGCAATGGCCCGCTCGAGATGCGCAATCGCCTCGGCGTGCTCGTCGCGCTGGGCGTGGGCGACGGCGAGCATGTACAGGGCATGGTCGTTGTCGGGATCCTCGTCCCGCACCAGCCGCAGGTGCGCTATCGCTTCGTCGTACCGGCCGCCGTTGAGCGCGAGGGTGGAGGCGTACAGCCGTTCCTGGACGGTCTGGGGCGTCGCCTGCTGGGGCGTGACGTGCCGGCGGCAGATGTTGAGATACAGGCGAATCCGATCGTGCAGTTCCCGCTCATCAGGGTAGCTGGACAGCACGTTCTCGAAGTGCTGCAGGGCGCGAGCGTATTCGTGGCGCTGCAGGGCCTCGAGCCCCTTTTCGTACAGGGCCACGGCTTCGATGTAGGTCGACCGTCTGGTCGGGGGCGCCTCGCCGGCTTTCGCGCTCGCGGCGCCAGCGCGCGGCGGCGCCCCGGGAGTCGCCTTCGATTTAGGCTGCTGCGGACGCTGCTTCGCCATAAGGAGGACACATCACCGCACGACTGCGTTCATTCTCGCGGAAAAACGCACGAACCTTATCAGAGCGGCCGGCGATAGGTCAAACAGCAGAGTTCTTGGCCTGCTCCAGGAGGGAGAACACCTCCCGCGAGGTCAGGCCATGACGCCGAGCCAGCGCAGAGATGGCCTCTCTCCTGCTCACCTTGTTCAATTCTGTCATTTGGTCGAATTCGACCCGTATCGATGTCGGATCCACCGGGGCCGCTGTCCCCGATTTTTCTGCTGTTCGACCAAACCAAAAGACGATGGTGTATTCGCCGCGAGGGGGAGCGGTGTCCTTCAGCGTGGAGAGACGACCTCGTATCACCTGCTCGTGCGCCTTCGTCAGCTCCCGCCCGAGCACGACTTCCACGTCGCCCACCGCAGTTTCGAGGTCCTGCAGGGTGCGAGTGATGCGGTGCGGCGCTTCGTAGAATACAACCGTCGGTACGAGACCAGCCCCGGCAGCGAGGCGCCTGAACCAGGCGCGTCGCTCGGCGCCCTTGCTCGGGGGAAAGCCCAAAAACAGGAACGCGTCCGCTTCGAGTCCGGAGGCCGACAGCGCGGCGGTAACCGCGCTCGGGCCCGGGACGGTCTCGACGCGGATCCCCGCCTCGTGGGCCAGGGTGACCAGACGCCGTCCCGGGTCCGACACGGCAGGCGTGCCCGCATCGGACACGACGGCCAGGTCCTCGCCCGCCAGGACCCTGGCGAGCAGGACTTCGGCCTTGCCCCGCTCATTGTGTTCGTGAAGGCTGGAGGTCGGCGTCGTGATGCCGAAACGCTGCAGCAGGCGGCCTGTATGACGGGTATCTTCGGCGGCGATCACCGCCACGTCCCGGAGCACTCGCACCGCACGGGGCGACAGATCGTCCAGATTCCCGATCGGAGTCGCGACAACAAACAGCCGGCCGGCCATGAGAGAGGGGCTTTCATTGTACCATTGGCGGATCGATGACTCCGGCGAGCACCTCGCCACTGAGGCTTAACCCAGCTGCGTCAAGGGACCCATGCCCGTTTCCGAACCGCTTCCGCATTTCGTCGACGACCTCCTCGGGTACCTCCACGAAACGCACCCTACCCACGCCACCCTCGACGGCGTACACACCCACGACGATCTCCTGGAGGATCTGAGCCGCCACGGCATCGACCAGGAGGCGCGAGCCCTCTCGGGTTACCTTCGGCGTCTCGAAGAGATCGACCGCGCCGGCCTCACGGAGGTGGAAGCGCTCGAGCAGCGGATGCTGGCCTCGCACCTGCGCGGACGCATGTTCGAACTCGAGGTGGTCCGCACCTGGGAGCGCAATCCCCAGATCTACGCGGATATCCTCGCGTCGAGCCTCGCCGGGCAAGCCCTCTTCACGCATGCACCCGCCCCCGAGCGGGCGCGGCGCGTGCTGTCGAAACTCCGCCAGACCGCGCGGCTGATTCAGGCGGCGCGCGACAACATCAAGGACCCGCCCGGCATCTTCGTCAAGGTGGGCATCGAGACGATGAGGGGCGCGCTGAAGTTCATCGACGAGGATCTGCCGCGCGCCTTTTCATCGGTGGACGACCTGCACCTGCTCGGCGACCTGGCGGACGCGCAGATGGAGGCCTCGCAGGCCGTCGGGGCGTATATCGACTACCTCGAAAAGGAGGTCGCTCCGAAAGCACGCGCCTCCTTCCGGCTGGGCCGCGACAAGTTCGAGCAGAAGCTGCGGCTCGAAGAGGGGCTGACGCTGCCGGTGGATCGGCTGCTCACCTTCGCCGAGCGCGAGCTCGCGGCAACGCAGGAGGCCTTCCGGCAACTGGCCGGCAAGATTGGCGCCGGCGATCACCTCGAGGTGTGGGCGCGGACCAAGGACAACCATCCCGCGCCGGGCGCGCTGGTCGCCACGGGCCGCGAACAGCTCGAGGAACTGCGCACGTTCCTCGAGCGACAGCAGGTCGTGACGGTGCCCGAAAGCGAGCCGGTGGTCGTGGCGCCCACGCCGGAGTTCTACCGCTGGTCGTTCGCCAGCATGTGGACCCCTGGCCCCTTCGAGAGCAAGCCGACCCGCGCCTACTACTACCTGACGGACGTGGACCCGTCATGGCCTGCCGATCGCCAGGCCGAGTACCTCCGCGACTACAACCTGCCGACCCTCTGGTCGATCTCGATCCACGAGGTCTACCCCGGGCACTTCCTGCACTACCAGCATCTGCGCAAGGTGCAGTCGAAGGCCCGCAAGTCGATCATGTTCGCGCCGGCCTCCTTCGTTGAGGGCTGGGCGCACTACAGCGAGCAGATGATGATCGAAGCCGGATTCGGCCGGAACGATCACACCATCCGGCTCGGGCAACTCGCCGAGGCCCTCATCCGCCTGGTACGCTTCATCGTCGGCATCAAGCTGCATACCGAGGACATCTCGGTCGAACAGGGCGTGCGGATGTTCCGTGAAGAGGCGTACCTGGAGGAGGCCACCGCGCGCCGCGAAGCGGAGCGCGGGACGTTCGATCCCACGTACCTTGTCTACAGCGCCGGAAAGATGATGCTGCTCAAGCTGCGGCAGGACTACAAGGCGCTGCAGGGCAAGGCGTATTCCCTGAAGACGTTCCACGACACGTTGCTCGGCAACGGGACGGCGCCGTTCTGGCTGCATCGTCACCTGATGCTCGGCAGCGATCCCGGTGACGTGCTGGAGTAAGAGACCACACAGCCATGCCGCTCTACGAGTACGAATGCGACGCCTGCGGACACCGTTTCGAGGTGATCCAGAAGTTCTCCGATCCGCCTGTGGAGAAGTGCCCCAAGTGCGGGGCGCCGGTCCACAAGCTGCTCTCGTCGCCGGCGATCCAGTTCAAGGGGTCGGGCTGGTACATCACCGACTACGCCAAGAAGGACTCCACGTCGGCGACGAAGGCGGGGAGCGCGAAGGAAGGCAGCACCAGCGGCTCGGACAGCAAGTCCGAGACGGCACCCGCCTCGGAGGGCGGCGGGGCCGCGAAGCCTGCAGAACCTGCAAAAAGCTGAGGGGGAGCGGCGGCGGGCCCGGGCGCGTCCCGACCTGCGGGTCGTCGTCGCCCCTCGCGCGTGCGGTGCGCCGACGAGGCTTCGTTGGCGGGATTCCCCGACAACCGGCCGCGGCGCTGCCTCGCCCCGACCGGTCGCATCACGCGTCAGCGGTTGAGCGACGAGAGGTACGCCGAGAACTTCTCCGCCAGATCCGGCCGCCGCAGCGCGAAGTAGACCACCGCCTTCAGGAAACCGAGCTTGTTGCCGGTGTCGTGCCGGTGACCCTTCACTTCACACGCGTAGAGCGGCCGCGTCTTCAGTAGCTCGCGAAGTCCGTTGGTCAGCTGGATCTCGCCCGTCCGGTCGCTCTTTGTCGTCTCCAGCGCGCCAAAGATGTCCGGCGTGAGGATGTAGCGCCCGATGATGGCGAGGTCCGAGGGCGCTTCTTCCTTCGGCGGCTTCTCCACCAGGTCCTTCACCTGGTAGATCCCCTCGCCGAGATCGACCGACAGGTCCGGTGCGATCACGCCGTAGCTCGAGATCTCGTCCCGTGGCACCCGCTCCACGGCGAGCACGGGCCCCTGCACGCGATCGAAGACGTCGATGAGCTGTTTCACGGCCGGGGGCGTGGCGTCGATCACGTCGTCGGCCAGGATGACGGCGAAGGGCTCGTCGCCCACCAGGTCGCGTGTGACGAGGACGGCGTGGCCCAGGCCGAGCGGCTCGCCCTGGCGCACGTAGGCGAGGTTCATCATGCTGGAGATCTTCCGGATTTCCTCCAGCTGCTCGCGCTTGCCCCGCGACTCGAGGAACGACTCGAGTTCGACGGACACGTCGAAGTGATCCTCGATCGCGTTCTTGCCGCGGCCGGTCACCAGGATGATGCTGTTGCAGCCGGAGGCCACCGCTTCCTCGACGCCGTACTGGATGATCGGCTTGTCGACGAGCGGCAGCATCTCCTTGGGCTGTGCCTTGGTCGCGGGCAGGAATCGGGTACCCAGGCCAGCGGCGGGGAAGACGGCTTTTCGAACGGTCGTCATATCCGGGGCATCGTAACAGAACGAGTTTGGCGGGACATATACAATGGTGGTGCCATGCTCGATCCCACACACGTTCGCGACCACATCGAGGCTGTACGGACCGGACTGCGCAACCGCGGGATGGACCCCGACAAGGCGCTGGAGGAGATTGCGACCCTCGAAGGGCTCCGTCGCCGCCTGATCGGCGAGTTCGAGGGGCTGAAGCGCGAGCAGAACACGTCGGGCGACGAGATCGCCCGTGCGAAGCGCCAGGGGCTCGACACGGCGCCGATCCAGGAGCGGAACCGGCAGCGGGCGCAGCAGATCAAGCAGCTCGGCACGCAGCTCGACTCAATCGAACACCAGCGCGAGCAGGCGCTGCTGGTCCTCCCGAACCTGCCGCATGCCTCCGTGCCCGTCGGCACGTCCGCCGCGGACAACCCGGTAGTACGCACGCACGGCGAACCCGCGACGTTCGACTTCGAGCCGCAGGCGCACTGGGACCTCGGCCCGGCACTGGGCATCATCGACTTCGAGCGTGGCACGAAGATCTCCGGTGCGCGGTTCACGGTGCTGAGCGGCTCCGGAGCGAGGCTGGAGCGTGCGCTGATCAACTTCATGCTCGACCTGCACACCACCGAGCATGGCTACCGCGAGATGGAGCCGCCGTTCATGGTGAACGCCGCCTCCCTCGTCGGCACGGGGAACCTGCCGAAGTTCGAGGCCGACCTGTTCCGCATCGGCGGCGACTGGGACCTGTACCTGATCCCGACCGCCGAAGTGCCGCTCACGAACCTGCACCGCGGCGAGATCCTCGACGGCCGGGACCTGCCGATCAAGTACACCGCCTACACGCCCTGCTTCCGCAGCGAGGCCGGCTCCTACGGGCAGGACGTGCGAGGCCTGATCCGGCAGCACCAGTTCGACAAGGTCGAACTGGTGAAGTTCACGACGCCAGAGCAGTCACACGCCGAACTCGAGTCACTCGTGGCGAACGCTGAAGAAGTGCTCAAGCGGCTCGAGCTGCCGTTCCGCACCGTGCTCCTGTGCACGGGCGACATGGGGTTCGCCTCGGCGAAGACCTACGACATCGAGGTGTGGCTCCCGAGCCAGAAGACGTACCGGGAGATTTCGTCCTGCAGCAACACGGAGGCGTTCCAGGCACGGCGCGCGAACATCAAGTACCGGCCCGGCGGCACGGGCAAGGCGGAGTTCGTGCACACGCTGAACGGATCCGGGCTGGCGGTGGGCCGGACGCTCATCGCCATCCTCGAGAACTACCAGCAGGCCGACGGCTCGATCGTGATCCCGACCGCGCTGCGACCGTACATGGGCGGCGCCGACCGCATCACGAAACCCTGACGCCCGCCGGCAGCGATCGGCAATCGGCAGGACAGCGGTCGGTGACCACTCAGCGACTTCTAGTTGCTGCCCACGTCCATCGTCGACGTGAACCCGTTCGTGCCGCTGTGCGACCAGCGGTGATCGGGACTCGTGTGCGTGTGTGAGACCGAGCGGAACTGCGTGTAGTCCTGATAGGCAGGGTTCGGCAGGTTCAGGATCCTGACGGCCTTCCCGCCGAAGCCCTTCATCACTTCCATGTCCACGGACGACTCGGGGGTCGAGAACCGCACGCGGCTGTCGGTGATCTCCATCGTCAGCGGCGCCTTCTCGAGCTTCAGCAGGCCGTTGCGGAATCCCGCGAACGCCATCGGCAGCAACGCCTCGACCGCGCGGTTCTGTGCGTCCGAGACCTTGTCGCTCACGTAGATCTTCGACCACTTGCGCATCTCGAAGGTGACGAGGAACGACACGCCGGCCAGGTCGACGTCGCCGTAGTGCCCCTTGCCAATCGAGATCAGCCGGTTCCCCTCGCAGGGCATCCGGTTCGG
The DNA here is from genome assembly GCA_964386715.1 of uncultured Bifidobacterium sp. Taxonomy (GTDB): domain Bacteria; phylum Acidobacteriota; class Vicinamibacteria; order Vicinamibacterales; family CAVVIG01; genus CAVVIG01. The sequence continues at coordinate 122,766 of CAYLTD010000003.1, read as the reverse complement.
GTTGCCCCCGAAGTTGCAGGAACACGACACCGCGCAGCTGCAGCTTTCCGCGACGGTGGCGGTGATGTGCCAGGCGGGTGTCGTTCCCTGCGCCTGCGTGCCGGCGGCGACCACGGCCACGCCTCCCGCCACGACGGCCGTCAGCATCGGACCAAGCACGAGAGTGAGTGGACGCATGGAGCCCTCCAGAGCTGCCTGTGTTACTTCGCCGGCGCCAGCAGGCCGGCCATGGGAACGCCGTCGATATCGTGCATGTCGAACCCGAGCAACCGTGCGATCGTCGGCGCCACGTCGATCTGCCTCGCCAGGGGCATCTCGATGCCGCGCTGCACGCCGGCTCCGGCCGCGATCAGGCCCGTGCGCAGCTGCGGGTTCGACGGCAGGTACCCGTGCTGCCCCCGGCGGGTCGTTGCCGCCAGGAACGTGCCCTCATCCACCGTGGTCGTGACGGTGTACCCCTCGACGGGCTCGAACGCAAGCAGGGCGTCCGGGTCCGCGTGCAGGCTCTCCATCTCGGCCCTGCTGACTACCCGGAAGATCCCCTTGTATCGTCCCTCCGCGAGCGACCGGAACATCCCGTCGACGGCGGCGGCGGTCGCCGCGTCGGCCCGATCCTTCAGCTTGATCGCGAAACCGTGCGTCTGCGCCTTCCACGAGGTCACCTGCCCCTTCGCGTCGGTCGCGAGCAGGCCCATGTCCCGCAGCACCACGTTGGGCTGCAGCATGGAGTGTACGCGGTAGAAGCCGTGGTCGCCGGTGATGACGAAGGTGGTACGCGTGCGGATGCCGGCGGCCTCCGCCGCACCGACGATCTCGCCGATGTGCGCGTCGACGTTCGCGAACGCCGTACGCGCCTCCGGTGAACGCGGCCCGTGGTTGTGCTGCGCCTCGTCGGTCTGCATCAGGTGAACCAGGAGCAGGTTCGGCCGGACGGTACGGATGATGTGCGTGGCCATCGCCGCCGCGAAGCGGTCGCGTTTCACCGGGTCGAGGTTGTCCCGCGGTCCGAAGCCGCCCAGCTGCTGCACCACGCTGTCCACGAGGCCCGGCGACGACTCCCGTCTGGCCAGTTCGAGCCACGTGGTGTTGCGCGGCGCCTGGTTGCTCTCCGGGTAGAGGGCCGTCATGCGAGCTCCTACCGACACCGGCCACGACACCCCCGCCGTCGTCAGGCCATGGTCCGCCGCGACGTCCCAGATCGCAGGCACCTTCAGCCAGCGGCTCTCGAAGTACCAGATCGTTGCGCTGGTCTCCGGATCGAGCCGCGTGTTCTGGTACACGCCGTGGCGCGCGGGGCGGACACCCGTCGCAATCGACGTGTGCCCCGGATAGGTCATCGACGGGTACTGCACCTCGAGGCCCCCCGCCCAGCTCCCCGTCCGGCGCAGCGCCTCGATGTGGGGCAGTTCGATTCCGAACCTGGCCGGATCCATGTAGGTCGTGGGGTCGAAGCCGTCGATGGAGATCAGCACGACGTGATCGGTCGCACGCGCGGCCTGTGCCCACGGACGTGCCGAGCCGGACACGAGCACCAGCAGGGCGGCGACGATGACCGCCAGGCCAACGCGCATGCGCGAACCGAACGGGAACACCCGGGATTTCATGACGGTCCTCAGGAAGCCGGCGCCAGCTCGTTGGTGTAAATCGCCGCCCCGGAGAGGTTGTGCAGGCGCACCGTCAGGCTGCGCGTCCGTGCGTCGGCGCTCAGGGTGCCGTAGAACTGCAGGCCCTCGACGGGGGGCCGGTTCGGCTTCAGGTCGGCTGGCACCCCGCAGAACTTCAGCTCGGGTCCGAAGGTCGGGTCCAGCGGCCCCGGTGCGAACGTTCCGGCGTGGGCGGGGCCGGCCACGAATTCCCAGAACGGATCGAAGTCGCGAAACGAGGTAGCCCGCGCCGGGCCGAAATGGTGCGCGGCGCAGTAGTGCACGTCGGCCGTAATCCACACCACATTGCGGATCCGCCGTTCCTTGATGAAGCGCAGCAGGCCGGCAATCTCCAGCTCGCGTCCGAGCGGGGCACCCGGGTCGCCGTTGGCCACGGCCTCGTGCTGGTGCGGCGCATGTGCCACCACCACCGACAGCGGCATGTCCGCGGCGATCACCTTCCACGTCGCCGTGGACGCCGCCAGCCGCTCCTGCAGCCACCGCACCTGCGCCGATCCCATGAACGCCGATTCCGCGGTGAGGGTCGGCTGGACGTTGTCGGTGTTCGGTCCGCGATACTCACGCATGTCGAGCGCGAAGATCTCAATGAGCGGACCATAGCCAACCGCGCGGTACACCCGCCCCGTGCCGTCGGACTGCAGCGGGATCGGGTAGTGCTCCAGGAACGCCTGCCGCGCCCGTGCCGCGAGCACACGAACCTGCTTCTCTCCGTACCGGTCGTCCTGCAGGACCTGCGTGGGGAACCAGTTGTCCCGGACCTCGTGGTCGTCCCAGAGCGTCACCTGCCCCACCTCCGCCGCGAATCGACGGTAGTGCGTGTCGAGCCGGTTGTACAGGTGCGCCCCCCTGAACTCGTCGAGCGTCTCGGCGACCTTCGCCTTGGCCGGCGTGATCAGGTTGCGCCACACCGTGCCGTCGTCGAGCGTCACCTGTTCCTGCAGGGGCTGATCGGCGTAAATGGTGTCGCCGACGTTGATGAAGAGGTCCGGGTCTGCCTGGCGCATGGTCTCGAACAGCCGCATCCCGCCGCGCGCCGCGTCGATCCCCCAGCCCTGCCCGACGGTGTCGGCCGACCACGCCAGCGTGACGTTGCGTGGCGTCGCCGCGGCGGTGCGGAATCGCCCGAGGGCAGGCGTGCCGACCGTGCGGTTGTCGGACCCATCCTCGAAGAACACCCGGTAGTGCACCTGCTGGCCCTGCGGCAGGCCGCGCAGCTCGACACGTGCGGTCAGCCCCGTCGCGGGCGTGGCGACTGGACCGCGCACGCGCTGCGCGTTCGTGAACCGCTCGGTCGTCGCGTACTCCACGATCATGCGCGCCGGGCGATCCACGTGGGCCCAGACGATGGCGCGGTCGAGGCCGATGTCACCGGAGGCGACGCCGTAGTCGATGGCGGGGAGCGCCCGCTCCGAGCGCACGACGGCTGGCGCCTGGCCAAACCGCGACGCCCCGAGCGGCGACGAAGAGATAGACGCCCCGGCCGCGGCGCCGAGAACCTGGAGGAACCGCCGCCGGGACGTCGCGTGGGACATGCCTAGAAGGTATACCGCAACCCGAGCTGCACGACGCGGCCGTCGTCGGCCGTGGTGATCACGCCGAAGTTCGGCGTGCCGATCTGGTTGCCGGGCTGGCCGAAACGCTCCTGGTTCCAGACGTTGAACACCTCGACGCGGAACTGCAGGCGCTGCGTCCTGGTGATCTGCACGTTCTTGAAGAGCGACAGGTCCGTGCGCGAGAAGCCCGGGCCACGGACCGTGTTCCGTCCGGCGTTACCCGGCCGCTCGCCCGTCTGTGCGAGCGTGAGACGGGTGAAGCAGCTCGTGTTGAAGTACTGCGTCGTCGTCTTGGGGCCGTCATTCGGATCGCACGTGACGTCGGGCCGATTCGACATGTAGCGGATGTCCAGCGTGGGGTCGATGACCGTCAGCGGGAACCCGGTCTGCGCCTGGAAGATGCCGTTCAGCTGCCACCCGCCCGCAATGTAGCGGAGCGCGCGCCCCTTGTCGGTGAACGTCGGCAGCTCGTAACCAAAGCTGAGTACGAAACGGTGCCGGACGTCGAACAGCGCGTCACCCTTCTCGAAAGCCAGCGCCCGCTCGAGGCTTGCCTCGTCGCCCTGCACGACCGGCAGCACCGGCCGTGCCTCGCCACCGATGTTGAGGCCCGACACGTGATCCCGCGCATGCCCCCACGTGTACGAGGCCAGGAAGTTCAGGCCGCGCGTGGGCAGCAGCCGCAGCGAGCCCTGGAACGAGTCGTACCAGGACTGTGCCGCGGAGAAGGTGGGCCGGACCAGGGCGAACGCCGGCAGGACGCGCGCGCCGCGTGCCGTCTGGCCTGGCGTGTACACGCCAGGGTTCACTTCCATGAAGATCGGCAGGTTGAACCCGCGCGACCCGACGTAGGACACCTCGGCGCCGAGCGTCTTCCCGATCTGTCGCTGCACGCCCGCGTTGTAGTGATAGGCGTAGGGCGACTTGAAGTCGCTGCCCCAGCCGATGATGGTGAGCGCCGGCGGGAACGGATTCGGGCCGCTGCTGCCGGCCACGGCCGCGAGCGGATTGGCGAGCGTGATCGGTGTCGGCGTGTTGATCTCGACGAGCGGCGTGAAGGGCGGCGTGAGGACGCCGCTCTGGAAGAAGTCGCCCTGCCCGGCCAGCGCGTCATAGAACACGCCGAACGCGCCGCGCACGCTGGTGCGGCCGTCGCCGAACGGATCCCACGTGGCGGCGAGGCGTGGCGCGACGTTGTTCTTGTCGGTCGGCACGATGCCGCGGCCGACGCCGGGGTCGCCCGGATACACGAGCCCTCGCGGTGCTGCGGGGTACACGACCGACTGCTGCCCGGTGATGAAGCCGCCGATGCGGTCCTGGTTCTCGATGAAGGGCAGCGGGAGCTCGTAGCGCAGGCCCATGTTCAGGGTGACTCGCGGCGTGATGCGGAACTCGTCCTGCACGTAGCCGGAGTAGAGCCAGCCGTACCCGTCCTGGATAGCCTGCTGTGTCGTCGCACGCGCCTGCGCGGGAAGCCCGAGCAGGAAGTCCGCCGCGACGTTGCCGGTGATGTTGCCGTTGAACGTGAGATCGCCGTTCGGGCGGTTGATGAACGAGATCTTCATCGCCTCGCGTCGGATGTCCACGCCGGACTTCAGCTGGTGCCGCCCCTTGATCCAGATGAAGTCGTCGGTGAACTGCCAGACGTGGTTGATGCGCTCGACGAACGGCTGCTGCGGATCTCCGAGCGTCGGGAACCCGCCGGTGAGCGTCATCGACGCGAGGCCGACCGCTGCCGGATTGGTGTTGGCGAGGTTGATGCCGTACTGGCTGTTCTGCAGGCCGCTCGTGACCGCCGGGTTCGCGAAGATGCGGTTCACGGAGAAGCGCGCCGTGTTGATCTTCGTGGAGCTGAAGATGTAGGTGTGCGATCCCATCACGTCCTGCAGCGTCGCCGTCGCACGCTGGTCCACCGGCTGCACGGTGCGAGGCGTCAGGCGGTCGGTGTCAGCGCGCATGTATCGCAGCAGGAAGGACTGCTTCGGCGAACGGTTGTAGTCGAGCCGCAGGCCCACCTGGTCGCGATCGTCGCGCACCGTCGGTGCCACGATGTAGCGGTTGTTGGCCGCGTTGGGCAGTGGCACGAAGTCGTTCAGCAGCTTCTGCGCCGCGGGATCCAGCCGGTTCGCAGGGATGACGTTCCCCGGGAAGGGCAGGCCGGTCAACGGGTCGCGAATCGCCGCCGCCACCGCCGAGAAGTCGCCGCGCCGCTGCGCGTCGGAGAACACCGCCAGGTTCTGCAGTGTGCCGGTCCGGTTCCTGAAACCGTCGTAGTAGCCGAACCCGAACAGCCTGTTCTGCACGATCGGGAACCCCACCGCGCCGCCGAACTGGTTCTGCTTCAACTCGGGCTTCGCCTGCGTCGACGGGGCGAAGAAGTTTCGCGCCTGCAGGGCGTCGTCGCGATTGAACTCCCACGCGGAACCGTTCACGCGGTTGGCGCCAGACTTGGTGACCAGGTTCACCACCGACCCCGCGTTGCGGCCATATTCGGCGCCGAAGGCGTGGGTGAGGATTTTGAACTCCTCGATCGCGTCGGGTGGCGGTCGCAGCACGAAGCCGGTGTTGAACGTGTCGTTGTTCGTCGCGCCGTCCATCAGGAAATTGTTGGACTGGTTGCGCATGCCGTTGACGTTGAACCCGCCGGTGGCGTTGCCAAAGCCGCCGGGTGTGGCGTCGCCGTTCTGGCCGCCCAGTGAGGCCGGCGGCGCAACCACGCCGGGAATCAGCGTGCCCAGCTGCGTGAAGTTGCGGCCGTTCAGCGGCAGGTCCACCACCTTCTGGTTGTCGATGACAATGCCGCGGGTCGCGTTGGCCGTCTCCACCAGCGTGACGGCGCCGACCACGCTGATCGTTTCGGACACCGCGCCCACTTCCAGCCTGAAGGGCACCGACGCGGTTTCAGAAACCGTCACCCGGACCTTCTGCTGAACCGCGGTACGAAAACCCTGCAGCGACGCCTTCACGTCGTAGTCGCCCGGCTGCAGCAGCGGCAGTGTGTAGAGACCGTCGGCGCCGGACACCGTGCTGCGCACCTGGCCGGTGGCGAGGTTGGTGGCCTCGACGGTGACGCCGGGCAGCACCGAATCGGACGAATCGGTCGCAAGCCCGTTGATCTGCCCGGTCGCCTGCGCGTGTGCGGCGGCGGGAAGCAGCAGCAGCAGCACCAGCTGGAGCAGACCGAGGGCTGCCAGAAACCGTTGCTTCATCAACCTCATCTCCTTGGTGGCGGTCGCTCCCGCCATCCATCGCATCGGATCCAACGAAACGTCGCAGTGGGGTCTTACATGCCGGGCGGGGTGAAACGACCGTCGGCGGCCAGCCAGCCGCCATCGGCGTAGACGATGGTGCCGGTGACGAAGCTGGCGGCGTCGGAGAGCAGGAAAACGGTCGGGCCCGCCATCTCACCGGGCTGGCCCCAGCGGTTCATCGGGCTCTTGGCGGCGTAGGCGCGGTACCAGTCCGGGTTGTTCTTGATGGGCGCCGTCAGCGGCGTCTCGATCACCCCCGGTCCCACGGCGTTCACCCGCACACCGTGCTGCGCCCACTCGGTGGCCGCGGTCTTCGCGAGCTGCACGATCCCGGCCTTCGTCATCGAGTAGACCGACTGCCCCGGCTCGGTCACCACCGACCGGATCGACGAGAACAGGACGATGCTGCCGGACTTCTGCGCCGTCATGATCCGGCCGGCGGCCTGCAGGGCGGCGAAGTTCGCCCGCAGGTTCAGGTTGACCACGCGGTCGAACTCCTCGAGGGAGTACTGCAGGATGGGCTTCCGCACGTTGATGGCCGGCGTGCACACCAGGCCGTCGAGGCGCCCGTGACCCTGCGCCACCGCGGCGAGCGCGGCCGCCGTGGCCGCGGGATCGGCGAGGTCGACGGCGCCCGATTCGGCGCGACCGCCCGCCGCCGCGATCCGCGCCGCGGTTGCCGCCGCGGCCTCCGCCCTCAGATCGAGGCACACGGTGTGCGCGCCCTGCGCAGCCGTGGCCAGGGCACACGCCTCGCCGATGCCGCTCCCGGCACCGATCACGACCACGATCTTCCCGTCCAATCGAAACATGTCCACGGCCACTAGGATGCCTGCTCCCTGCGAAGAAGAAGTAACGCCCCGAACGCGGCAGATGCGGCCGCGAGGCCAACGAGGGCGGGACTCACCCACCCGACTCCCCGGCCGCCCGTGGCCAGGTGCACGGCCAGCATGCCGCCAACCCCCGCGACGACGGCGCTCATGGCCTCTCGCGTGCCGGCGCGCGGCACGAACAGGCCCCCGAGAATCGGGACGAAGACGCTCACCCCCAGCAGCGTGTAGAAGATACTGAGCACCCCGATCACGCTCGGCGACACGATGGCGATCGCGGTGCCCAGCGCGCCGGCGACCACCGTCGTCACGCGCGCCACGCGCAGCACCTGCGCTTCGTCGGCCGACGGGGCGACGAAGCGCTTGTAGAGATCCTGGGACAGCGACGTCGTGAGCATGAACAGCACGGCATCGGCGGAACTCAGCTCCGCGGAGAACACCGCTGCGAGCCCGAGCGTGCCGACGGCCGCTGGCAGGCCGTGCATCAGGATCGTCGGCAGCGCGAGGTCGGGCGTTGCCAGGTCCGGGAAGCTGACGCGTGCGATCATCCCGAGCAGGACCGGCACGATCGCGTAGAGGAACAGCCCGACGGCGTTCCATCCGACACCAAGCGTCACGGCGCGGTCGTCACGCGCACCGTACAGCTTCTGGAGCAGGCCCGGCGAGACGACGAACGCCGGACCGAGCAGTGCCACATAGACGAGCCCGGAGGCGCCGCCGGACCAGAAGTTCCAGTAGTCGGCGGAAGGCGGCGTCATGCCGGCCACGGCGCTCCAGCCGCCGACAGCGGCGAGCGCAAGCGGCAGCGCGATCGCGAAGCCGATCATCTTCACGGCGAGCTGCACCATGTTCACCCACGCGCCCGCCTTCAGCCCGCCGGCCGACGAGTAAATCGTGATGAGCACGCCTCCCACCGCGCAGCCGACCCACTTCGGGGCACCGGCGACGACGTTGAGGATCGTGGAGATGGCGATGAGCTGCCCGGCAAGGATGGCGAGCGAACCGAGCCAGAGCAGGATCGCAACGCTCCCGCGAACCGTGGCGCTGTACCGGTGTTCGAGGTAGTCGCCGACGGTGCGGAGGTCGTGCGCGGCTGCCTGCCGCCTCATGGCCGGACCGATCCAGAGGGCGAGCACCGCCGACCCGAGTGCGGCGCTGCCGACCCACCACCATGCCGCCAGCCCGTCGCGGTAACCGAGGCCGGTGGCGCCGACCGTGGAGCCGGCGCCGATGTTCGCGGCAAGGAGCGTGGAGAAGATGAGGCCGGCGCCCAGGCCTCGTCCCGCGACGAAGAAGTCGCGCGCACCCCGCACCTGGCGGCCGATCCACAACCCGAGACCGACCAGGCCGGCGGAGTAGCCGAGCAGGAGCGCGAGCTGCAGGGTCACGGCGTGGTCCGCGCGGCTACTTCCTGAGGTCGCGCGCCGCCGGGATACCGGGGATGCCGGTGCTCTCGGTGGCCGCACGCACGATGGCGCGGGCCATGGCGTCCGCGGCGAGCGCGCCGATCTGCGAAATGTCGACCTGTCCGTCCCAGGCGCCGGTCGCGAGCGAGAACACCGTGTCGCCGTCGCCCAGCGTGTGCGACGGGAAGATCGCACGCGCGAACCCGTCGTCGGCCATGATCGCCATGCGATGAGCCTGCGCCTTGGTGAGCCTGGCGTTGGTCGCGACGAGCCCGATCGTGGTGTTGGCGCCCGCGCGCGGCGCCTCGCGCGGGCTGCCGGCACGGAGCAGCCTGCGCGCGTCTGCGAGGGTGCCGTCGGCGTTGCGGACACCCGCGACCACCTGGCCGGTGTCGGGGTCGATGATGTCGCCGACGGCGTTCACCGCGACGATGGCGCCCACCTTCAGGCCGTTCGGCAGCGCGATCACCCAGCTGCCCAGGCCGGCCTTCATGGAGCGCCCGGGGCCACCAGTCTTGCCGACCGTGGCGCCGGCTCCCGCGCCGACGGTGCCCTCCTTCACGGGAGCAGCGGTCGCGGCGTCGGCGGCCTTGTATCCGCAGTCGGCCGTGGGACGGATGTTCGGCCTGTTGCCCACCGGCAGATCGAAGAGGATTGCGGCCGGCACGATGGGCACTTTGGCCACGCGCACGTCCCAGCCGATGCTGTGTTCCTCGAGCCAGCGCACGGTGCCGGTGGCGGCATCGAGCCCGAAGGCGCTGCCGCCCGCGAGTACGACGGCATTGACCTTGTCCACCTGGTTCGAGGGATCGAGCAGGTCGGTCTCGCGCGTGCCCGGCGCGCCGCCACGCTGTGAGACGCCGCCGACCGCCCCTTCACCGTCCACGAGAATCACGGTGCAGCCGGTCGGTCGTTCCGCGAGCGTGACGCTGCCCACCTTGATGCGATCGACCGCGGTGATCGTCTGGTTGACGGGACCTGACTGGGCGACCGGTGCCCGTGCCGTGAGCGTCGCGGCCGTGAGCCCGACACCGAACGCGACGAGCAACTGGGCATGCTGCATCTGATAACCTCGGAACGGTGCCGCACGGCCCATCGGCAGGCGACACGCAGCTACTATAGTTGAGCCGAGAGCGGTCGCATCCGCGGATACCACGATCTTTCGCCGCCCCGGGTCTCTCTTCACGCACACGCATGAACGCCGCCAGCGTCATCGATCGCGTCCTGTCGGAAGTGGAGCGACTGTCCGACGAAGTTGTCGGCTTCACCTCCGACCTGATCCGCGTTCCCACCGTCAACCCGCCCGGCGAGTACTACGAGGACTGCGCGCATCTCATCGGGGATCGCCTTGCGCACCTCGGTCACGACGTCGAGTACTACGCGGCGGAGGGGCGCCCCGAACACACGGCACGCCACCCCCGCGTGAACGTCGTCGGCACGCGACGCGGGCAGCGGGCGCGGCCCACCGTGCATCTCAACGGCCACTTCGACGTCGTGCCTGCGGGCGAAGGCTGGACGGTGGATCCGTTTGGCGGGATCGTGCGGGACGGGCGCATTTACGGGCGGGGCTCGTGCGACATGAAGGCGGGGATCGCGGCGGCGGTGTACGCAGTGGAGGCCATCCGCCGTGCCGGGGTGGTCCTGCCGGGCACGGTCGAGGTGAGCGGGACCGTGGACGAGGAGAGCGGCGGCTTCGCCGGGGTCGCGTGGCTGGCCGAGCACGGGCGCCTCTCGCCGACGCGCACCGACTTCTGCATCATCCCCGAGCCGCTCAACGTGGACCGGATCTGCGTGGGGCATCGCGGCGTGTACTGGTTCGAGGTGGCGGCGCGGGGGCATATCGCGCACGGCAGCATGCCCTTCCTCGGCGTGAGCGCCATCGACGGGATGGCGCGCCTGCTGCAGGCGATTCGGGAAGAACTGCTGCCGCAGCTCGCCTCGCGTCGCACCGCGGTGCCGGTGGTGCCGGACGGCGCACGGCAGGCGACGCTGAACGTCAACGGGATCTCCGGCGGGCAGCCGGTGGACGGCATCCAGACGCCCTGCGTCGCGGACATCTGCCGCGCCGTGTTCGATCGCCGCTTCCTCCTCGAGGAAGGCTTCGACCAGACCAAACGCGAGGTCGAAGCGCTGCTCGACCGCGTGCGATCGCTCGAGCCGCGCGTGCAGTACGCGCTGCGCGACCTGATGGTGGTGCACCCGACGCGGACGCCGGACGACTCGCCGGTCATCGCGGCGCTGCAGAACGGGATCGACCGGGTGCTCGGCCGGCGTGCCGAGCTGGTTGCGAGCCCGGGCACTTACGATCACAAGCACGTGGCTAGAATCGCCGGGGTGCCGCACTGCGTTGCCTATGGCCCCGGCGAGCTCGAACAGGCACACCAGCCCGACGAGTACACACGGGTCGACGATCTGGTGAACTCGACGAAGGTGCTCGCCCTCTCGGTACTCGACCTGACCGGCGCACTCGCCGGCTAGGTCACGCGGAGCCGCCGCCGGCGCGGGCCTGCACGGCGGCACGCGAACACGAACACAGACACAGGAATACACGCACACGAACGCCGGCGCACGAGCGCCGACACACGAGACGAAAGGAAACACAGGTGGACACGACGCTGACCGGGACGATGACAGGCGAGGAGATGGTGGCGCTGTGCAAACGGCACACGCTCTACGAGTGGTCGGCGCAGGCGAACGTCGATCCGATCCCGGTTGCGCGTGCGAAGGGCATCTACTTCTGGACGCCCGAGGGCAAGCGGTTCATCGACTTCAACAGCCAGTTGATGTGCGTGAACATCGGCCACTCCGACGAGCGGGTCATCAGGGCCGTGCAGGACCAGGTGGCGACGCTGGCGTACGCCAACCCGTTCATGGCCACCGAGCCGCGTGCGCGCCTCGCGGCCAAGCTCGCCGAGATCTGCCCCGGCGACATCGACACCTTCTTCTTCACCAACGGCGGCGCGGAGGCCAACGAGAACGCCATCCGCATCGCCCGCATGGTGACCGGCCGGCACAAGATCCTCGTGCGCTACCGCTCGTACCACGGCGGCACTGCCGGCTCCCTGACCCTCACGGGCGACCCGCGACGCTGGGCGTCGGAACCCGGCATCCCGGGCGTTGTGCGGGTGATGGATCCCTATCACGGCATCCAACGCGGCTGGGACTCGACCGAAGTGGCGCTGGCGAACCTGGAAGAGGTCATCCAGCTCGAAGGCCCGAAGCACATCGCGGCGTTCATCCTCGAGACGGTGACCGGCACCAACGGCATCCTGGTACCGCCAGACGGCTACATGCAGGGCGTGCGGGCGCTCTGCGACAAGTACGGCATCCTGATGATCTGCGACGAAGTGATGGCCGGCTTCGGCCGCACGGGCGAGTGGTTCGCGATCGACCACTGGGGCGTCGTGCCGGACATGATCACGATGGCGAAGGGACTGTCGAGCGCCTACGTCCAGCTGGGGGCCGTCGGCGTGCGGCACGGCATCGCGCAGCACTTCCGCGAGAACGTCTTCTACGGCGGACTGACCTACAACAGCCACCCGCTCGCGTGCGCGGCGGCGCTTGCCACCATCGCCGTGTACGAGGAGGACGACCTGCTGCGGAAGGCGACCGAGCGGGGCGTCCTTCTCCGGCAGCTGCACGAGCAACTGGCGCGCTCGCACCCGTCGGTCGGCGCGACCCGGTCCATCGGGCTGTTCGGCATCTTCGAACTGGTGCGCAACCGCGCCACGATGGAACCGATGGCGCCGTACAACGGCACGTCGCCCGAGATGCAGGCGCTCGGCCGGTTCTTCCGCCAGGAGGGGCTCTACACGTTCGTGCGCTGGAACACCTTCTTCACGAACCCGCCGCTCTGCATCACCGAGGACGAGCTGCGGGAGGCGTTCGCGATCATCGATCGCGGGCTCGCGATCACCGACGCGGCCGTCATCGCCTGAATCCTCGACCAGCGGCCGTCACCGCCGCAGTCCCCGATCAGCGGGTGACGTCGGCCGCACTTCCGTGAGCCGCGGACTTCTGGTACCGGCGATCAGTTGATCTCGCAGGCTACGAACAGGAGCTGTCCCTGCCGCTCCACCTGCAACACGACGTCGCTGTTCGGCGGGTGCCCGTCGAGCAGCACGCGCAGGCCTTCGAGGCTGCGCACCGGGATCCCGTCGACGGCATGAATCACGTCGCCGACGTTCAGGGGCGCCAGGTTGCCAGCGTTGGCCTGCGTTCGCGCCGTCACCAGCACACCGGTATCGATGCGCAGCCCCGCCCGCAGCGCGGGCACCTCGTTCACGTCGAGCCCCACGATGCCCAGCACCGGCACGCCGTGGCTTTCCGGGTCGCCGAGCCGCGCCGCATCGTCGAGCGGGTTGTCGGCGAAGGCCACAGGCACCTGCAGCGTGAGGGGCGTCGTGCCGCGCAGCAGGCCGAGCGCCACGGGGCGCCCCTCGTCGGCGAGGCCGAGTTCGAGCGACAACATCGGGATGTTGTCGACGAGCCTGCCGTTGACTGCCGTGATGATGTCGCCGATGTGGACGCCCGCGGTCTCGGCGCCCCCGCCGGGAAGCACGTCGGACACGAGCACCCCGGACGCACGCGACAGTCGCAGTGATGCAGCCAGCGTGGGGGTCAGGGCCTGCAGCCCGACACCCAGCACCCCGCGATGCAGGTGCCCGTACTTGCGCAGCTGCGGATACGCGGATGCGACGACTGCGCTCGGGATCGCGAAGCCCAGGCCCTGGCTGCCACCGGACTTCGTGAGGATGAACGTGTTCACGCCGACCATCTCGCCCGCGAGGTTCACGAGCGGCCCGCCGCCCGACCCGATGTTGCGCTGCGGGCCAATGACGAGGTCGGCGGCTCCTGCCTCAGGCTCCTGCAGCGGCCCGAACCCGGTGACGATCAGCTGCACCACGCTTTCCGAGACGCGCGTGGCGAGGGCCTGTACGGCGGCATCGAGGCCACGCAGGTGGTCGGTGGCTGTCTCCGGCCGCGCTCCAGGCGTGGGCTGCGCCACGGCGCACGGCGCAGACAGGGCGAGCAGGACGAGGACGGTGCCCGCGTGTCGGGCGCGCCGGGAGGAACGGAAGAGCCTCACTCGACGAGTGTGCCACGGCGGCTGACGGCCGCGCCAGCGGGCGCCGGAGGCAACGGCGAGCCGGGCGTCTGCGCCCTCGGACTGGAACTACTCGCTGCCGCGCAGCAACGCCGTGAGCTCGACGCGGTTGCCGACCCGCAGGCGCTGGTAGGCGTGGGCGATGTGGTTCCGGACGGTCGTCGGCGCGATGTGCAGCCGCACGGCAATGTCCTTGTGCGTCAGCCCCCGCGCGATCAGGTCGACGATCTCGCGCTGGCGAGCGGTGAGGTCGTCGACGGCCGTACGCGGGCGCAGGCGCACATAGGTGAGCTCACCACGCGGTTCGACGTGCACGGTCAGCCGCGTCAGCCCCAGGCGATGAACCACGCCGGCCGCGACGGCCGCGGCCAGAGGCTCGGGCAGGTCGGGGCCAACCCAGGCCGGAAACTCCGAGGCCAGCGTCGCTGCGAAGGACCCGTCGGCATAGTGGAGTCGGCCGCGACTGTCCACGGCGGCACGGCTGGAGGCCGCCGCGACACGCCCCTCGAGCAAGCCCAGGGCGTGCCGGCTCAGCACCTCCATCAGGTGCGGGAACGTGGCCTCCATCACTGCGGCGTCCTCCGCCGTGAAGGGGTCGAGCGGATTGTCCCTCCACACCGTGATGCCCGTGAGCAGTGCGCTGCGGGGGTCGATGTGCATCGTCGACATCGCCTGTTCCAGGCCGTACCGCTCGACATACGGCATGAACGCGTGCGGCAGGCTGGTGCGCGCGGATGCGCGGACCGGAACCCCAGGCTGGCGTGCGGACTCGACGAACAGCGGGTCCAGGTGTTTCAGCCGCTCGTAGTCCTGCAGGAGTTCGGGGGGCTGGCGCCACAATGAGACCGTGTGAAAGTCCGGTCCTCCCGGTGTCATGGTGCCGCTGGCCCATGCGGCGGAGGTGAAGGGCACGGTTTCACTCAGGCGCGCAAGGAGGCACGCGCGAACTTCGTGCAACCCCGGCCCGGGGAGCGGCTGGTGAAGGTCCAGCAGCAGACGACTGAGCGTGAGCGACGAGGTCACCTGGGCTCGTGAACCGCCCTGAGTGTACGCGAGGTCAGTCGCGGCCTCGCGGGCGCCTGCACGCGAGCGACCTTCGTGATGCATTTGCATCATTGGCACGCGACGCGACACACCGGTAGCATCCGTTCGACCACAGCGGGGGGTGTCATGGCCATCACGGGTCTGGCTTCGCGTCGTCTCGTCGTCGCACTCCTGGGGCTGCTGGCGTGTGCTGCCGGTCCTGCCCTGGCGCAAGCCCCGCCTGCCGAGTGGCGGTATGAGTCGATCGCTCAGGGACCGGTCGCGTGCACACCCGGAACCAGCATCATCGGGCTCGATCACGATCGCGACGACAACCCCGTCGTCGCGTGGCAACAGGACTGCACGCGCGGATCCGGTGCCCGGCCCAGCGTCTTTTGGAGCCGCCGAACCGGTGGCGCCTGGAGCACGAACGAGTTCATCTCCGATCGCCGCTACCAGGGCGGTGGAGACGCCGACCGTGCGCACACGCTGGCGGTGATGCCGCTGGACGGTGTGCCCATGTTCGTGTACACCTCAGTCGGCCCGTTCAACGAGACCAATACCTACCGCGTCGATCTCGATGCCGCCCGCACGTCGGGTCCCGTATCGATCT
The DNA here is from genome assembly GCA_964386715.1 of uncultured Bifidobacterium sp. GTDB lineage: Bacteria > Acidobacteriota > Vicinamibacteria > Vicinamibacterales > CAVVIG01 > CAVVIG01. The sequence goes on along the minus strand of CAYLTD010000003.1, from coordinate 107,319 downwards.
ATCTCGAACACCTCGCCGCGCCGCAGACGGGAGGCACGGCCAACTACTCGCTGGCGGCCGGCGCGACCTCCGGCGCCGCTTCCGGGCCGCAGTGGGCGACGGGGTACTACCTCGCGAACGACTTCGGTCACGTGCGCATCAATGGGACTCAGATCTCCACCAATGCGGTCTATCGCCCTCGAGTCGCCTTCGCTCTGGCGCCGGACGGCGGGCAGCACCTGCTCTGGAGCACCGGAACCCAGATCTTCTACACACGGAGGCTTCCGGGCGATCTGCTCTACAGGACCGAGTCGTTCCTCCTGGGACTCGAGCGCCTCGGGGGCGAGGCGCGCCTGTCAGCTGACCAGAACGGCGTGCTGCACGCCCTCGTCAGGGGCTACGACCCGGACTATTCCGGTGACGGCGGGACGATCGCCTATTTCTGGTCGACCGACCGGGGTCAGACCTGGAATGGCCCGGAATATGTCGATCCCTGGGACGCGGTTCGCAGCAATCCCGGACTCCACAGCGACATCGCCCTGGCAGTGGACGCCAACGGCGTCCCGGGCGTCACGTACTGGAAGTCCCGCCAGCAGCTCTGGTTCGCGAAGCGGGATGGCCCCGGCGGCGGGTGGACGCAGTCGCTCGTGGCCACGCGACCCAACGTGGATCAAGCACGAGCAGCCCAGCTGGACTTCGATCGCGCCGGCCGCCCGGTCGTCGCCTTCTGGGATCCACCCTCGGGCCGGGTGATGCTGGCGACGCTCGCGCCACCCAACCGGCCGCCGGCGATCGCAGCCGTGCTGCCGCGATGGAGCCTCTTCGAAGGCGACGTGATCTCACTGGCGATGACGCGGATCGTCTCGGCGACCGATCCGGATGGCGACCAGCTCGTCTACACCGTCTCTGGATTGCCGGCTGGCCTGGTGTACGAGCCGACCCTCGGCGCGGTGACCGGGACGGTCGCACGCAATAGCGCAGGCGATTACACGGTTGTCGTGCAGGTGGCGGATCCGGCCGGGGAGGCCGCGTCAGCCACCGTCATTTTTTCTGTGATCGCGCGGCCAGCCCTGCGCAGCGTGACGACGCTGCGCGTATCGACTGGTCTGACGGCGCCAGGCGCGCCACTCCAACTCGCGGTGACCGTCGCGTCGGAGTCGCCCACCGATCAGGTACCGAGCGGCACGGTCGCCGTGCGAATCGAGCCGGGCGGTACGCTGCTGGGCCAACTGGCGCTGGATGGAAACGGCAGCACGGGGCTGACGGTTGCCGCGCCGGCCTACGGTACCTACAGCTTGATTGCCGCCTACGCGGGTTCGCCCGCCTTCCTGCCGAGCGAGGCCGAGGCGCCGCTCACGGTACTCGACGGGGCACTCGCCCCGCAGGTACGCCCCCTCCCCGATCGTGTCGATGCTCCTGGAACCTTCGTCGCGATCCCAATCGAGGTTCATAGTCCCGCAAACCGCTCGTTGACCGTGACCCTGGCGGGCGCGCCTGCAGATGCGGTCTACCAGGAGTTCGAAGAACGGATCATCGTGGCGCAGCCGCTGACGGGCGCGTCGCGTGGTGTCCACCGGGTCGTGGTCACCGTAAGCGATGGGATCCAGGAGGCCAGCACGTCCTTCACGTGGACGGTGGAAGGCAACGCCCCTCCCGTCATTCTGCAGTCCGCGTATCCGCGGGTGTTTCCGGGTGACCTCGTCTCCTATCGCTTCAATGTCGTAGACCGGGACAACGACCCGCTTCGCGTCTCCGTCGAGGGGCTGCCCGATGGCCTGACGTTCGACGCTGCCACGCTCACGATTTCCGGCATGTTCCTGGCCCAGCAGACCCGTGGTCCGGGGCCCGTCCGCATCAATGTGACGGATGGCTACTGGCTCCTTGCCGAGACCGCCGGCTTGAGCTTCGGCGTCCTTTTCGACGTGGCGCTGAGCTCCGATCTGTCGATTGCCCCCATCCATGCGGGCGATCGCGAGGTCCGGGGGGTTTTGACAGTGACGCCATCGGCCGCATCGCTGACACCGTCGACGTGGACCGGCCATGTCCCGCTCCTCAGCTACACGGTGCAGCTGCCCTCGGGTACCCGTGTCCAGGGCATCGAACCCGGACCGTACCCGGAGCACTGGCGCCACTGCGAGCGCTCAGGCTTCGAACAGCTGTCGTGTGTTCAATTCTTCGACCCCAGTGACCCGGCGCCACTCCGGTTGCGACTTGGACTTCCGATCTCGCCGGGACCGTTGGTGCATCGCGTCGAGGCGAACATCATCCCGTTCACCCGGCAGTCCGCGCTCGATCCCGACATCCGCGACCCGCAGGCCGCCAACAACGCCGTTCTCGGGCAGGCGACGCCGGCGGTACTGCCCGCGACAGGCCGTACCGCGATGGTGATCGTCGTCGAGCACAACAACGATCAGCAGACCAGTGTCTCCTGGAGCGGCTTGAATCGGGGTGCCACGAGCGCGGTCACGACCACCCTCGCCGATATCGGTGTGCCGGCCGCGGTGTCGGACCTGGTGCAGTCCGTATCAGCCACGGTATACAACGCAGCCAGCGCGAGTCTCGCCGCGGCCACGCGCTCGCTCGTCAACCGGATCAAGGCCCGCGTGATCGACGAGAACGCCGCCTCCGCCGGGTGTTACGCGGACATGCTGTCCAGCCTTGCCGCGGACCCCGAGCTGGCGAACAAGCATCCGATCGAGGGCTTCAACGATCGCTACGGGGAGGACTGGGTCGCCGACTGCCTGCGGCAGATGGCCGAACCCTACTACGACCGCGTCGAGACACTCACCGACCAGGCGGCGACCTTCGTCAACTTCAAGGCGGCGATCGAGCGGCTGCACGACGAGGGCTACACGGTCGATCTCCTGCTGGACATCCACGGATGCGGGACGCCGTCCACGCGCAACAACGCACGGTGCGGGCCCGACCCGTGGCTCCTCTTCAGTGATGGCCCGGCGTACCGCGACGGAGTCGTTCGGGTCGAAAACTTCCGCGAGAAGCCCGTACCGACACTCCGATCGATCAACTCGTTCTTCAACGCGAGCCTCAGGAACGCCGACGGCACGCCAGCCCCCGCCGTACCCGGATACGTACGGCTGAACGCCGTCTACATGGTGAGCTGCTGGGGATCGAACGAGAACCAGATGTGGCTGGAAATGGGCGCGAAGGCGAGCAACGGCGCCGAGGAGCTGAACTACTCGATCATCATCAGTCCCTTCACGTTCCTCGATCAGTTCACGCGCAACCGCGCGACCCTGGACGAAGCGGCGCGGAGGGCTTATGAGGACGAGCGCGTGCTCTTCGAAGGGGTGCCCTTCTCGTTCACGGTTGACTTCTCCATGGTGCCAGGCTGTTCCCAGTGCCGGTACACCGCCGACCTCGGCGCCGTGTACTCCCGGAAACTCGCGATGCGGCTCAGTCAGGAATGGGGGGCCGACAAGAACCAGCCGGTAAGCCCGCTGGAGTCCAGCCGTCGCGTCGGCGTCGTGGCGGTCCCGGTATCGACCACGGACGAGACCATCTACGTGACCGACCCGACGAGCGGCGCACGGCTCGCCATCGTGGTGCCGATCGCCGTGGAATCGGACGGGACGATGACGCTGCAGACGTCGATGCAAGGCCCGCCGCTCGATGTGCACCAGAGCCTCGGGCAACCGGCGGTGCAGTTCGACCTGACCACCACGGCCGGCCTGGCGGGCCCGATTGAGGTGTGTTTCCCCTACGACCCCGCGCGGTTCACCAACCCGGCCACCCTGCGCCTGCTGCACTACGAGAGCGACGCGGGCGCCTGGATGGACCGGACGTCATCACACGATCTGGAGAACCACGTCATCTGCGCCAGCGTCTACGCGTTCTCGCCGTTCGCCGTCGTCGAATTCGCGAACCGCATGCCGACGGCGGACGCCGGAAAAGACCGCTCGGTGCCGGCGGCTGGTCCTGGCGGCGCGGCTGTCACCCTCGATGCGAGTACATCGTCCGACCCCGACGGCGACGCGTTGACGTTCGAATGGACCTGGAAGGCAGGCAGCGCGACCGGCCCCGTCACCACCGTTGCATTGCCGGTGGGCACGCACGAAGTCGTACTGACGGTTGCCGATTCGTTCGGCGGAACGTCGACCGACACGCTGGTGGTTACCGTGACCCTGGTGTGTGACCTCGACGGGGACGGGAAGGTGACGGCCTCCGACCTTGCGTTGATTCGGAGCAGGAACAACCAGCTCGCTACCGATCCGGGCGACCCCTACGACGTCAACGGAGACGGGCGCATCAACATTGCCGATGTTCGCTACTGCCAGCTGAGGCTGACACCATAGCTGCGCCATACGGTGGTCTTGCCGCGCGGCGTTGGCCGTTTGGGTGCCGGGTCGGGGGCCCACCCGCATCTGCGGGACCCCGCGCGGCGTGCGGCCCGCGCCGGAACCCACGACGCCGGCGGCCCCGCAGTCCAGAGCTGTCCTTTGCGCGCCCGGCTGGTCGGGGTCGTATACTCGGTGGCCTCGTTGCCGCGGAGGTTCCCATGACCATCCGAGCGTTCGTCTGTGGTGTGGCCTGTCTGGTGGTTAGCCTCGCAGCGCCAGGGGCCGCGCAGGAGCAGGGCCGCCCGGGCCTGCCCGTACCCGTCCTCGGGCCTGGACCCTACCTGTTCGACACCGCCGAGCAGCACCGCGTCCGCGTGACGGTGCTGACACGCGAGCTGGTGCACCCATGGGCGCTCGCCTTCCTGCCCGACGGCAGCCTCCTCGTCACCGAGCGGCCCGGTCGTCTGCGTCTGATCAGGAATGGTGTGCTCGAGCCCGTTCCGATCCGCGGCGTGCCGGCTGTCCGTGTCGCTGGCCTGGGTGGCCTCGAGGACGTTGCCCTGCACCCGTCGTTCGCCGAGAACCGGTTCGTGTACCTCACCTACATCAAGCCGGTGAGCCGCGATGTCGGCACACCCGCGCTCGCGCGCGGCCGCCTCGAGGACGGTGCGCTGGTTGACGTGCGCGATCTCCTCGTCACCGACCCGGGACCGGTCGGCTCCTCCGCCGTCAACGCGCGCATTGCGTTCGGCCGCGACGGCATGATCTACATGGCCACGGGCGGGAACATCGGCAACGTCGCCCAGGAGCCCGGCAGCCTGCGCGGCAAGATCCTGCGGCTGCGCGACGACGGAAGCGTCCCGGCGGACAACCCGTTTGTGGGCAAGGCCGGCTATCGCCCGGAGATCTACTCGCTGGGGCACCGCAACTCGCTCGCGCTGATCGTGCATCCCGTGACTGGTGAGGTGTGGAACAACGAGAACGGGCCCAACGGCGGCGACGAGATCAACATCATCCGGGCCGGGCGCAACTACGGCTGGCCGCTCGTCAGTTTCGGTCGCGACTATCCGGGCCCTCGCGTGTCGGAGCACCCGACCCGGGAAGGGTTCGAGTCTCCGCTGGTCACCTGGATTCCTTCGATCGCCGCGTCCGGCATGGCGGTGTACACGGGCGACCCTTTCCCCGCGTGGAAGGGCAACGTCTTCGTCGGCGCCATGCGCGTCGGCGAGATTCTCGCCACCGGACACCTGCAGCGCATCGTCTTCAACGCTCGGATGGAGGAAATCCGGCGCGAGTCGATCCTCACCGAGCTTCGGCAGCGGATCCGCGAGGTGCGACAGGGGCCCGACGGATTGCTGTACCTGCTCACCGACGAAGACCCCGGCGCCCTGCTGCGCCTCGAGCCCGGACCCTGAACACTCGCCACGGAACGGCGCGATCAGGTGGAGAAGAAGGAAACGATCGTGCTCGCGATGGCCGAGTTCGCGGCCGCACTCGAGCGGCCTCGAGGCGGAACGCGCTGAGGTAGACGAAGGGCTTGAACACGGAGCCGGGCTGGCAGCGCGCCACCACTGCGCGGCGGCGTGAACGTCGGGGGCACCACGAGCGGTCCACGACCGGGCGATGGTGGCGAGGCCGTCCGGAATGGTGCAGAATTCCAACGTGCGGCGCGGCAGCGCCGCCGGTGCGGAGAGATGGCCGAGTGGTCGATGGCGGTGGTCTTGAAAACCACTGAACCCGGAAGGGTTCCGGGGGTTCGAATCCCTCTCTCTCCGCCAGTCTCTGCCTGACGGTCGCCACGCAACTCGACAAGTGGCCGGGCCGCGTAACGGACGCGCCCGATGCCGCAACGGACGTGACCGTCGGGCGGGCTCACACCAGGGTGGTCGCAGCGTCGTCCTCCCGCCGCAGATCCAGGAGCAGGAGCCGTGTTTCCCACTCCAGAGTCGCTGGTCGGCGCCATCACCGACAATGCCAGCGTGGCGCTGTTCATCATGGACGGGCGCCAGCACTGCGTGTTCATGAACCCGGCCGCGGTCGAGCTGACGGGTTATCGCCTCGAGGAGGTCGCGGGCCGGCCGCTGCACGACTTCGTGCATTACCTCCGCCCGGACGGCTCGCCGTATCCCCTGGCCGAGTGCCCGATCGACCGCGCCTTTCCCGAGCGCAACCGGATGCAGGGCGAAGAGGTGTTCGTGCACAAGGACGGGCACTTCTACCCGGTGGCGTTCACTGCCAGCCCGATCCGCAACCGGAACGGGGAGACAGTTGGCACCATCATCGAAGTGCAGGACATCACGGAGCGACGCGAGCAGGAGGTCCGCGAGGCACGCTCCGTACAGCTGCTGACCAACCTGGTCGAACGCGCCCCGTTCGGCATGTACATCGTCGATGCCGACTTCCGCATCACGCTCATGAACGAGGGCTCCAAGCGGGTCGCCTTCCGCAACGTGCCGGACGTGATCGGCAAGGACTTCGGCGACGCGATACGGGTGTTGTGGCCCGAACCCGTGGCGTCGGAGATCGCCGGCCGCTTCAGGCACACCCTCGAGACCGGCGAGTCCTACCACTCGTCGGACTTCCGCAACCCGCGGCGCGACGTCGAGGCGATCGAAGCGTACGAGTGGGAACTGCAGCGCATCACTCTCCCCGACGGGCGCTTCGGCGTCGTCTGCTATTACTTCGACTCCACGCAGGTCCGGGACGCGGAGATCGCGCTGCGCGACGCGGATCGGCGGAAGGACGAGTTCCTGGCGGTGCTCGCGCACGAACTGCGCAATCCGCTCGCGCCGATCCGGACCGCCGTGGCGCTGCAGCGCACGCGCCCGATCGCCGATCCGATGCTGGCCAAGTGCCGCGACGTCGTCGACCGTCAGGTGGCGCTCATGTCGCGCCTGCTGGACGACCTGCTCGACGTCTCGCGCCTGGGCCGCGGGAAGCTGGTGCTGCACCGGGAACGCGTGCCGTTCGGCACCGTCCTCGATCTGGCCCTGGAGACCAGCCGACCCGAGGTCGAGCGCCATCAGTGCCACCTGCACGTAGACACCCCGCCGCTGCACGACGTGCTGGTGGACGGGGATTCGGCGCGACTGAGCCAGGTCTTTGCCAACCTGCTGAACAACGCCGCGAAGTACAACCACCGCGGCGGTCACATCACCCTCGCGGTGCATCTCGACGCCGATCGGGGACAGGCCGTCGTCACCGTGTCGGACACCGGTCGCGGGATCGCGCCTGAGTTCCAACCCCGCCTCTTCGAACTGTTCGCCCAGGCGCACCCGTCACCCGGTGTCTCGGCCACCGGTCTCGGCATTGGCCTGCACCTGGCCAGGCAGCTGGTCGAACTGCACGGCGGGCAGATTTCGGCGAGCAGCGCGGGTGAGGACCAGGGCAGTTCCTTCGTGGTACGGCTGCCGGTAGTGCAGGGAGACGTCCGCGAGCTGTCCACGGACGCGGCGGTCCCGGCGTCGGCGGGCTCGACGCTGCGCGTGCTGGTGGCGGAGGACAACGCTGACGGTGCGGAGATGCTGACGACGTTCCTCCGCGAAGCGGGGTGTCGCGTCGACGCCGTCGGAGATGGAACCGCGGCCCTGCAGAAGGCCGCCGCACTTCGCCCCGACGCCTTGGTTCTCGACATCGGCCTCCCGGGCATGGACGGGTACGCGGTCTGCGCCGCGGTGCGCGCCAGCGAGTGGGGGCGCTCGATGCGGATCGTCGCGCTCACGGGCTGGGGGCAGCCGGAAGACCGGCAGCGCAGCGCGGCCGCCGGGTTCGACGATCACCTGGTGAAGCCGATCGATCCGCACCGCCTGCTTGCGTGCCTGCATGAGAGAAACGACTCCTCACGGCGCTGATCCCGCGGGGCGTGCCGCGCGGCACGGGACCGATGTGTCGAACGAACTGAGGTAATCTGGCCAGAGCCGACGCGCCCCCCGACAACGTCGGGTCGGCGCGCCACTGCTCCGGATGGGCTGACACATGGATCCTGCCGATCTCCTCGGCGCGCTCGCGCGCGGCGCCTTCTCAACCAGGTCGCACAAGAAGAGTCATAAAGCGCTCCGCTTCCTCACCGGCGGCGGGCGCGGGTCGTTCGTCAACGCGAGCACGGTGCTCGGTGCGGTCGGTGTCGCATGGGGCCTCTTCGAGACGTGGCAGCAGAGCCAGAATGCCGGCATTGCCGGCGGCGCGGCCTCGGGCGGCGGCACCCAGTGGGCCGGCGGCAGCCAGCCCCTGAGGTCGACGCCCGTGCCATCACCGGGCGCACCACCCGTGCCGCTACCGGCCGTGGGCGTTCCGCCCGGGTCGCCCGTACCGCCGCCGATCCCCGGTGCTTCCGCACCCGGCGTGGTGGTTCCACCGCCCCTGCCGTCGACCGCCCGGCGCGCGGCAGATGCAGCAGCCACCCCCGCGTCACCTTCGCCTGGGGCACCGGACGTCCCGCCCGCCATTCTGCGCGTGGTGCAGCTGACTGTGGCTGCCGCACGCGCCGACGGCACGCTCGGCCCCATCGAACGCGACGCGATCCTGGGGCAGGCCCGGGGTGTCGGTGCCGAAGCGGTCGTGCTCCGCGAACTGGACCGTACGCCGCCGCTGGCCGAGGTGGTCGGATCAGCCACCGACCCGCAGGAGCGGGCGGATCTCTACACGCTCGCGTTCGCGATCGTTCGCGCGGATGAACAGGTCAGCGACTCGGAACGGCTCTTTCTCACACAACTCGCGTCGGCCCTCGCCCTCGATGCTGCCACGACGATGCGGCTGGAGCAGGAGGCGGCGGCGCGCATCGACGCAGAGGGCGCCACCGGCTGATCACGGCCGGCGCGGCGGACCCACTCGCTCTCGGGGAACTCACACATGCCTCAGTGGTACATGGTCGTCGGCGGGCACCAGGTCGGGCCCGTCTCGCAGGACGACATCGTGGCAGCCATCCGGAACGGCACCGCCAACGGCGACACGCTCGTCTTCACGGCCGGCATGACCGACTGGACGCCGATCAGGCACGTGACGGCGCTGGCCGCCTTCATCGGCGGCCTCGGCGCGCCGGCGGTCGGCCCGCTGCCACCTCCGCCCGCGCCCGGACGCCGCGCGCACGAGATCGACTTCAAGATCGTCGGCACCGAGATGCAGTTCGTCGAGGTGGAACTCGATCCCGGTGAGAGCGCGGTCGCGGAGGCCGGGGCGATGATGTACATGACCTCGGGCATCACGCTGGAGACGATCTTCGGCGACGGCAGCCAGCAGTCGCAGGGCGGGAGCGGCCTGATGGGGGCCCTGCTGGGCGCGGGCAAGCGCCTGCTCACCGGCGAAAGCCTCTTCATGACCGTGTTCACCAACCAGGGCACGGGCAAGCAGCGCGTGTCGTTCGCCTCCCCGTACCCGGGCAAGATCCTGCCGATGGACCTGAAGGCCATCGGCGGAGAACTGATCTGCCAGAAGGACTCCTTCCTCTGCGCGGCGCGCGGCGTATCGATCGGCATTGCCTTCCAGCGGCGGCTCGGCGTCGGGCTGTTCGGCGGCGAAGGCTTCATCATGCAGCGCCTGCAGGGCGACGGGCTCGCGTTCGTCCACGCGGGCGGCATGGTGCACCCGGTGGACCTGGGCCCGGGCGAGGTGCTGCGCGTGGACACGGGCTGCCTTGTGGCGCTGCAGCCCTCGGTGAACTACGACATCCAGTTCGTCGGCAAGGTGAAGACCGCCTTGTTCGGCGGCGAGGGCCTGTTCTTCGCGAACCTGACCGGACCGGGCCGCGTCTGGCTGCAGTCGCTGCCGCTCAGTCGCCTCGCGAACCGCATCTACGCCGCCGCGCCGAAGGCGGGCGGCGGCGGACGCGAGGAAGGTTCGATTCTCGGCGGACTCGGCGGCCTCCTCGACGGCGACAACAGCTAGCCGTTCGAGGACCGCCGGTCGTGCGCGGAGCCCGAGCGGGCGCGCAGCCCCCTAGCGGGGCGCGTGCCGCCCATGACGATGCGCCGTGTGCGACGGCTGCCCTCCGTTCGCGGCCCCCGGCGTGGTCGCGATTGCCTACGCCTGCACGACAGCCCTCCCGGGTGCGTCCTGCTGCAAACGTGCCGGCGTCTCGCGTCGGTAGCGGGCAGCGAGTCCGATATAGGATGAGGTCCGTGCGAACCCCTTGGTGGCTTCTGTCAGGTGGTGCGCTGCTCGCCGGGGTCCTCCTGGTGCCTGCACGCGTCGTGGCGCAGCCGCGCCCGGGAACCGTGCAGCCGGGCCAGGTGGAACGGCAGTTCGAGCGGCCACCCGATCCGTCCGCGCGGCCCGGTGCGATCACCATCCCTGCGAGCGGGCAGCAGGCGCCGGCCAACGCCGACTCGATCCGCTTCGTCCTCAACCAGCTCACGATCGACGGGGTCACGGTGTACAAGGGCGACACGCTGCAGAAGCTGTACGCCGCGTCCCTGCGTACCGAAGTGACGCTCGCCGACATCTACCGCATCGTCGACAGGCTGACGGCGCGCTATCGGAACGACGGCTACATCCTGTCGCAGGTGATCGTGCCGGCCCAGGCCGTCGACAACGGCCTCGTGCGCCTGCAGGCAATCGAGGGGTTCGTCGACACCGTGCGTGTCGAGGGCGGCAGCGCGGCGATGAACGAGCGGGCCCGCCGCTATGGGGATCACATCAAGTCGAGCCGCCCACTCCGCGCCGGCGATCTCGAGCGTTACGTGCTGCTGCTCAACGACGTGCCGGGTGTCCAGGCGAGGGCGGTGCTCGGGCCGGGTTCGGTGCCGGGCTCGGCCGACCTGGTGCTGCAGATCACGCAGCGGCGCATCAACGCGGGCGCCAGCACCGACAGCCGGGGCAGCCGCGCGCAGGGACGCAGCCGGACGTTCGGCAACCTCGCCCTGCACTCCCTGATCGGCGCATCCGACACGGAGATCCGCGCCGTCACGACCGGCACGCCGGAACTGCTGTACGTCAACGCCACTCACGAGCAGTTGATCGGCAGCCAGGGCACCCGCTTCGGCGTCTCGGGCAGCTACGTGTACTCGCAGCCGCAGGAACTTACGTTCGTGCCGCTCGACCTCACGACGAAGTCGCAGACCTACTCGGTCAGCCTCCTCCATCCCCTGGTGCGAAGCCGATCGACGAACCTGAACGTGCGCGCGGCGCTGTCGTCGTTCGACAGCACCAGCACCGTCTTCGGGCTCGAGGACACGACCGACCGCCTCCGCGCGGTGCGGGTCGGCCTCACCTACGACACGAGCGATCGCCTCGGCGGCATCACCATCGCCGACGCCGAGTTCAGCCAGGGTCTGCGCGGGCTGGGCGCATCGACCAACGGCGACCGGTTCCTGTCGCGGACGTCGGGGCGCACCGATTTCCGCAAGGCCACCCTGTACGCGGCGCGGCTGCAGGCGCTCCCGGCCAACTTCTCGATTCTCGCGGGCGTCAACGGCCAGTACGCCTTCACCGACCTGCTCGCCCCTGAACTGTTCAGCTGGGGCGGCGAGCAGTTCGGGCGCGGCTACGATTTCGCCGAGATCCTCAACGACCACGGCGCGGCACTCAAGGTCGACCTGCGCTACACGCTCACGACCGGCGGGCGACGCGTGACGTCGTTCATCCCGTACGGCTTCTACGATCGCGGCCAGGTCTGGCAGCGCACGGCCGTTGCCGGCCTCGAACGCAGCCAATCCGCGGCGTCGGCGGGCGTAGGCCTGCGCCTGACCATCGGCGCGACCATCTCGAGCTTCGTCGAGTTCGCGAAACCGCTCGACAAGGTCATCGGCCAGGAAAACAACCGCGACCCGCGCGTATACGCGGGCTTCTCGATCCAGTAACGGGATCCGCGACGACGTGCGCGCCGCGTGGTGGCCGCGCCGGTCGATCCGCAGGACGAACAGGACGATCCGATGAAGAACGCAACCGGGGTAATCCGTCAGGTCCGCCGCTCATCCAGGTCCGTGCGGGTGGTGCTGGTGCTCATGCTGTCTGCGGGCACCAGCACGGCGGGGCTCCAGGCGCAGGGACCCGCGGGGGGCGTCGTACGGGCGGGTGACGCGCGTATCAGCGGCGAGGGCACGCCGGTCACCCGGATCGACCAGCAGAGCGAGCGCGCAGTGATCGACTGGCGCAGCTTCGGCATCGGCAGCGGCGACCAGGTGATCTTCACGCAGCCGAGCGCCGCGGCCGCGACCCTGAACCGGGTGACCGGCGACCAGGTGTCGGTCATCCTCGGGCGGCTGGACGCCAACGGGCAGGTGCTGCTGGTGAACCCCAACGGGGTGGTGTTCGGCGGCGGTGCGCAGGTCAACGTCGGCAGCCTCGTGGCCACCCCCTCGTCCATCGAGACGGGTGCGTTCATGGCGGGACGGCTCGTGTTCGACGCGCCGGGGCGCCCCGGCGCGGGCGTCTGGAACGCGGGTGCGATCACGGCACGCGACGGCGGGCTGGTGGCCCTCGTGGCGCCGCACGTGCGCAACGACGGTGTGATCGTGGCGCGCCTGGGCCGGGTGGCGCTCGGGGCAGCAGACACGTTCACGGTCGATCTCTACGGCGACGCGCTCATCAACCTCGCGCTGAGCGACGTCCACGCGGGGCAGCTGCGGCACGCGAACGGCGAGCCGGTGACGAGCCTCGTGACGCACTCCGGCCAGATCACCAGCGGCGACACGGTGCTGATCACCGCACGCGGGGCCAAGCAGGTGCTCGACTCGCTCATCAACGCCACCGGCACCATCCGCGCCGAGCGCGCCGTGCAGCAGGGCGGGCGCATCCTGCTGCTCGGTGAAGGGGGTCGTGTGTCGGTGGACGGCGCGCTCACCGCGTCCGGGGCGGCGGGCAGCTCGATCGCCGTGCTGGGTGACACCGTGCGGGTGGGGGCTGCCGCGCGGCTCGACGCCAGCGGCACGACGGCGGGCGGTTCCGTGCACGTCGGCGGCGCGTGGCAGGGCGGCGGCGACACGTATCGCGCCACCACGACGACGGTGGAGGCAGGGGCGACACTGGCAGCCAACGCCACCTCGCTCGGCGCCGGAGGGGAAGTCGTCGTCTGGAGCGACGGGCACACGGCGTTCGCCGGGCATGTCGAAGCGCGCGGCGGCGCCGCCGGCGGTGACGGGGGCCGGCTGGAGGTGTCGGGCAAGCAGACCCTCGCGTTTGCCGGTACGGCCGATGCCTCGGCCCCGACTGGCGCCGCGGGATCGCTGTTGCTCGATCCGACCGACCTCACGATCGGCGAGGCCGAGGCGGGCGTGCTGGCGCGCGTCCTGCGAACGGGCACGAGCACCAGCCTCCAGGCCGACCGCGACATCACCGTGAACGCACCCATCGTGGGCGGCGACCGCGTCGCCGGCGGCGGGCTGAGCCTGACCGCCGGGCAGCACATCGCGGTGAACGACTTCATCGTGACGAACAACGGCGCGATCAGCCTCACGGCGCAGACCGGCACCGTGACCGTGGCCCCCGGCAAGGCCGTCTTCTCCGGCACGGCCCCGCTCACGGTCGTCACCCAGGGCACGATCAGCACCGGAGCGCTGGTGAGCGGCGGGCCGCTGTCGGTGCGCTCGGTGGCCGGCTCTGTCCGCGTGGACAGCGTGCTCGATGGCCGCAGCGGCCCCATCGACCTGCGTGCGGGCGAAGACGTGGAGATCAGCCAGGCGATCGTGAACCTCGCGTCAGGGCCGCAGGCACTGACCGTCGCCGCCGGACGCGACGTCACGGTGGCGGCCCCGGTCGATGGCCGGGGCGGCGTGGAGGGTGGAGCGATCACCATGACGGCGGGCAACCGCCTCACCGTCGCTCAGCCCATCGTGAGCAACAACGCAGGGGTGACGCTGACAGCCAGCGGCGGTGCGCTCACGGTGGCCGAAGGGACGCCAATCGTGACCGGCACCGGCGCGCTGGCGCTGTCGGCGCGGGGCGACGTCACGACGGGTCCCGCCAGCGCGAGCACATTCGCGGTCATGTCGGCGGCGGGCGCGGTGCACGTGAACGGGCTCATCGATGCCGCGACCGGTGACGCGCGGCTCAGCGCCGCGACCGACGTCAACATCAATCAGGCGATCGTGAATGGCCAGACCGGCCGGTCCCTGGCCGTCACGGCCGGGCGCGACGTGAACGTCAACGCGATCGTCGACGGGCGCGGCGGGGTCAGCGGGGGGGCGGTCACCATGACTGCAGGCCGCAACCTCAACGTCAACGACTGGATCGCCACCGGCAACGGCGCGGTCGGCCTCACCGCCACCGGCGGCGCGGCCACGGTCGCCAGCGGCAGGGGCATCGTCTCGGGGAACGGCGCCATCACGATGCGTGCGGCCGGCGACGTGACGACCGGCGCCGTCAGCGGCGGCTCGTTCGAGGCCGCGTCCACCGGCGGTGCGGTGCGCCTCAACGGCCTGGTGGACGGCAGCACCGGCCGCGTGAACCTGAGCGCCGCCTCGGACGTCGTCGTGAACGCCGCCGTCCTGAACGGCCGCAGCGGCGCAGCGTTCAACGCGACGGCCGGCCGCGACGTCATCGTGAATGCCGCCATCGACGGCCGCGGCGGCGCGACCGGCGGCGCGGTGGCCCTGCGCGCCGGCCGCGACGTCGCGATCAACAGCACCATCGCCACGAACAACGGTGCCATCGGGGCGACGGCCACTAGCGGCGCCCTCGACATGGCGCGCGGGACCGCACTCGTGGCCGGCAACCAGCCCATCACCCTGGCCGCGGGCAGCAGCATCCGTACGCGCGCCATCAGCGGCGGGTCGCTGTCGGCGAACGCCGGCGGCGGCGCGGTGAACATCGAAGGGGTCATCGACGGCAACACCGGGCCCGTGGAGTTGCGCGCGGGGGGCGACGTGAACATCAACGACGTGGTCCTCAGCCCGCGGAGCGGCTCCGGCTTCAGCGCGTCGGCTGGGGGCAGCGTGAACGTGAACGCCCGCATCGACGGAACCTCCGGCGTGCCCGGAGGTGGCGTCACGCTCAGCGCGGCGCGCGACGTCAACGTGAACGCCGCCATCACCACGCAGAACGGCGCCATCACCGTCGCGGCTGCAAACGGCATCGCCAGCGTCGCGCCCTCGGCCGGACTCTTCGCCGGGACCGGTGCGGTGTCGGTGAACGCGCTGGGCACCGTCACGACCGGCCCGATCACGAGCGGCGGCCTGGCCGTCACCTCCCGCGGCGGATCGGTGCTGGTCAACGGGGCGGTTGCCGGCAGCGGCAGCCCGATGACCATCGGCGCCGCAGGTGCCGTCACGGTCGCGAACTCCATCGTCAACCCCGGCGCCGCCTCTCCCCTGACGGTCACGGCCGGCACCAACATCGCCGTCAACGCCCACGTGGGGCGCAGCGCCGTCGGCGTTCCGAGCGGCGCCATCAGCCTCACCGCCGGGCAGAACGTCACGTTGACCGAAAGCCTCATCGCCGAGAACAACACGATCAGCGTCACGGCGCAGAACGGCACGGTGTCGGTGGACGGCGACGAAGGGCTCTTTGCGGGCAACGGCGCCGTCACGGTGCAGTCCGGCCAGAGCCTCTCCACGCCCACCGTTGTCACGACCGGGCCGGTGTCCCTGACGTCGACGGCCGGCTCGGTCAACGTCGACCAGGCGATCAGCGGCACGACCGGCCCCGTGACGATCGCCGGAGCGCTCGACGTCAACGTCAATCAGGCCATCGCCAACCCACGGACCGGCTCCACCCTGCGGATTACGGCCGGCAGCACCATCAACGTCAACGCCGCGGTCGACGGACGCGACACCGTCCTCCCGAGCCCCAGCGGGACGACAACGCTCACCGCCGGACAGCACGTGGTCCTGAATGCCGATGTGGTGACCAGGGACAGCGCCCTGAGCCTGACCGCCACGAACGGCAGCGTGACCTGGGGCAGCGGCAAGGGGCTGTTTGCCGGCAGCGGTGCCATCAACGTCACCAGCGGCGCCAGCCTGACGACCGGCCCGACCACCACGACCGGCGCGCTGGCGTTCACCTCCACGGCAGGCGACGTCAACGTGAACACCGCCATCGCGGACACCGTCGGGGCCGTGACCATCAGCGCCGCCCGCGACGTGGACGTGAACCAGACGATTACGAACCTGAAGAGCGGCGCCAGCCTCTCGGTGTCGGCGGGCCGCGACATCCTCGTGGACGCCCTGGTGGACGGCCGCTCCGGCGCGGTGCCCGGCGGCACTGTCACGATGACCGCGAACAGGAACGTGGCGCTCAACACCGCCGTGGCGACCAGCAACGGCGCCGTGAGCCTGACCGCCACCACCGGCACCATCACCATGCCCAACGGGGTGGCTGGGAACGGCGAACCGACCGCGGCGATCATCGAGACCGGGGACGCTCCCATCTCCCTGACCACCGGCGGCAACTTCTCCCTGGCCTCGTCGGTGACGACGAGCGGGACGTTGAACATCAGGTCGACGGGGGGGAACGTCACGATCGCGGCGCCGATCACGAACCAGACCGGCGCCGTCACGGTGACCGCCGCCAACGCGCTGACCGTCAACCATCAGGTGAAGAGCAACAACCAGAACATCGTGCTGACGGCGGGCACCGGCGGCATCACCGTGAACAGCATCGTCGACAACGACCAGACGCTGACGGCTCCCGTCAACAGCGGCACGGCGAACCTGACGTTGAATTCGGGCGGAAACGTGTCCGTGCTCGACGGGCGAGGGGTCGCCTCCACCGGTACGCTGCGAATCGATGCGCGGGGGCAGATTGTGACGGGCAGCGTCGGCAAGTCGACCTCCGGCGGCGCCCAATATCCGCAGAACGTGGTGCTGATTGCCGATCAGGGCATCGTGAGCTTCTCGGCGCCCGGACCCAGCAACATCGATGCATCGTCGGTCGGCGGATCGATCAGCCTGATGGTCGATAGCCCGTCGAGCCTGACGGTCACGACCGGCACGCGGGGCACCACGGACTGTCCGACCTGCAACATCAGCATCCTCGGGGCATTGGTGGGGCCTGACGTCGACCTGAACGCCGGCGGAAACGTCACGCTCGGCAATACCCGCGGCGGGGCCCTGCTCCTCACTGCTCGCAGCGGCGACGCGAACATCAACGACCTGGTCGCGTCCGACTTCCTGACCGTCAGCGCAGGCCGCGACGCCAACCTGAACAACAGGCTGTGGATCGGCACGAACCCGGCAATTGGCGGGCTCACCGTCACGGCCGGGCGCGACATCGTGACGACCGTCGACTCGCCGATCCACATCTCGAACGATCAGCCGCTGACGTTCACGGCCAATCGCAACATCGTCCTGAACCTGCTCGAGACGCTGGGTGCGGTCAGCCTCACGGCGACGACGGGCAGCATCACGCTCAACAACGACATCGGCCCGCAGATCACGAACTCGACGTCGGCGCCCGACTTCAACCCGCTGGACAAGGGAGTGCTGTCACTCACGCTGGCGGCCGGCACGAACATCACGATGCAGGGCGCACGGGCCCAGGGGAACGTGGTGGTGACCGCGGGTGGCAACCTGACGGCCGCCAAGTCGATCACGTCGGTGAACGGCTCGGTCTCGTTGGCCGTTGGGGGAACCGTGTCGATCAACCCGGTGCCGATCGGCTCGCAGGAGCAGATGGTCTTCCCGCCGTTCGTGCTGCCGGCGGTTTCCCCCGGACCGCCGATGCCGCTGCCGTCCTCGCCCGCGGGCGCGTCGGCGTCGGCGGCCGGACTGCCCGCCTTCGGGGAGATTCCGGTGGCGGCCGCCGACCAGGTGCTGGGCTCCATCAATCAGCCGGGCACCGCGAACGGCGGGGTGCTGCTGTCGACGTCGGGCGGCACGGTTCAACCTCCCGCGCGCAGCAGCGGTTCGGCCCCGCGGCCGGCGCCTCCGTCGTTCCCCGGAGGCGCCGCGGGTGCGACCAGCGCGGGCACCGAGTCCGCGGGGACCGACTCGGCGGCGGCCCTGCGCGCGGCCGGACAGTCGTGTGGCGAAAACGAGGGAGCGGCCGATAACGGCCTGGCGTCAGCGGTGCCAGCCGAGGGTGCCCAGTCGGACCAGCAGACGGCCTCGTGCGGCACGGCCGGGGCCCAGGCGGCTGCGGCCGGCACGCCGGCCCCTGCGCCGGGCGGCGCGACACCCGTCGCCCCTCCGACTCCTCCTGTCGGCAACCAGCAATAAGCGGCAACGGGGCCGCCCGCCCGCACGGGGGGGCGGACGCCGGTCCTGCGGCCTGGGGTCAGGCCGCCCACGACCCGGTGCATCGGCTGCCGACTGCAGCCCCGCTGCGGAACCCGCCGGCCCGGTCCGCGGCACACGGCATCGGCATCCCCGCCAGGTCCGGCGCGTTTGATGGATACTCGATCCCGCGCCGTTCCGTGCAGGCGGACGGTCGCGCCATCAAAATGCCGATAGGACTCCGGTGGATGTTCGTATGACCCAGTCAGGCCTCGCCGCACGAGCGCTGGTGGCCCGGCTGCTGCTCGGGGCAGTCTGCACCGCTGCGCCGGCGGCCGCCCAGACCGCGGACCCGATTCTCCGCGTCGAGACCGGCATGCACACGACGCTGATCCGTCGCGTCGTCGTCGACGCGCCGCGCAATCGCCTGATCACGTCGTCCGACGACAAGACGGCGCGTGTCTGGCAGATGCCCGAAGGGCGATTGCTGTCGATTCTCCGGGTGCCGGTGGACGGCGGGCACGAGGGGCAACTCTTCGGTGTCGCGGTGTCGCCCGACGGGCGGCGGGTGGCGACAGCCGGCTGGACCGGGTGGGACTGGGACGGCAAGGGTTCGATTTACGTGTTCGACGCGGATACGGGTGACCTGGTCACACGGTTTCCCGACCTCGACGAGACCATCGGGGCGCTGGTCTGGTCGCCCGATGGCCGCTATCTCGCCGTGGGACTTCAGGGCCGGGCAGGCTTTCGCGTCCTGCGTGCGGACACCGGGCAGGTGGTCGCGTCGGATCCCCAGTACAACGACAAGATTCTCGACATCGATTTCAGCATCCACGGGCGCATCGTCGTCACCGCCCTCGACGGCATGGTGCGCCTGTACGCGCCCGATTTCCGCCTGATCGGTCGTCGCGCGATCCCCGGAGGCACCAAGCCGATTTCGGTCCGTCATTCGCCCGACGGCGAGCAGATCGCCATCGGATACCTCGATGGGCCCGTGATTTCCATCGTTTCGGCGCGGGATCTGTCGCTGCTCGCGCAGCCCAGCACGGCCACCATCGAGAATCAGGTGAATTTCGCCACCGTGGCCTGGTCGTCGGATGGGAACTTCGTGTACGGAGGCGGCGACTACCGCGGGACGGGCCTCAATCCGCTCTATCGATGGCCGGACCGGGGACGTGGCGCTCCGCAGCGGCAGCCGCTGCAGCGCAACCGCATCACCGAAATCCAGCAGATGGCGGACGGCTACATGGCCTTCGCGTCGGAAGATCCCGGCGTCGGTGTCGTGTCGCCCACGGGCCAGGTCGTGGCGTATCGCGGGCCGGACATCGTGAACTTCAGCGCGGCGCGCACGCAGGTACACGTCTCCGCGGACGGGACCGTGATCGCGTACCCCGTCAGCGTGGACGGCGGCGTGCGCCACAGCTTCTCCGTCTTTGCCGGTGCCGATCAATCCACGGCCGCGGTACCCGCGGTTCCCGTGTCCCCACCGCGCGAGTCGGCGCCCGGCGTCTCGGTCCTGAACTGGAAGGACGAATACGCGCCGACGATCAATGGGAACCGGCTGGTCCTCGACGACTACGAGATGTCGCGTTCGTACGCGATCGCGCCCGATGGGCGCAGCGTGCTGCTCGGCACGGAGTGGGCCGTGCGCCGCCTCGACCTGCAGGCGAAGGAGATCTGGAGCCAGCACCTGCCCGCCGTCGCCTGGAGCGTCAACATCAGCGCCAGCGGCGAGGTGGCGATTGCCGCCCTGTCCGACGGCACCGTTCGCTGGTACCGCATGCGCGATGGTCGCGAGATCCTGTCCTTCTTCCCGCACGCGAACCGGCAGGACTGGATGGCGTGGACCCCCGACGGCTACTACACGTCGTCCATCAACGGCGACACCTACATCGGCTGGCACCTCAATCGCGGCAAGGACGTGACGCCCGATTTCTACCGGGCGGTGCAGTTCGACCGGATCCTGTATCGGCCTGATGTCGTGATCGAGTCGTTCCGGCTCGCCCTCGACGGCACCCGGACCAGTCCGCCCCGGGGCACGCCGGTTGGCGACGCGACCTTCAACATCGCGGACCTGCGGCGGATCGCGCCGCCGCGGCTGCGGCTGGTGCCGGCGGGCGTGGACGGCGTGGCGGAAGGTCGGCCCCGCGCGCGTTTCCGCCTCGAAGGGGAGAAGAACGCGCTCGACATCCGCGACTACGCGGTGTTCGTCAATGGCATCCCGGTGACTCCGAGCCGCGAGCGGGTCCTGAGCGGACCCGAGAGCGAGCGGTTCACCCGCACGCTCGAACTCGACCTGACGGCGAGGTCCAACGACATCCGCGTCGAGGCGTTCAACGGGGTGTCCATGGGCACGGCCGAAACGTGGGTGGGCCTGCCTGCCGCCGTGACGAGCGCGGTCCCGCCCGGCAACCTGTACGTGCTGGCGGTCGGCGTGAACGACTTCCCCAACCTGCCGCCGAGCCTGAAGCTCGCGTTCGCTGCCCAGGACGCCGAAGTGATGGCCGCGACTCTCCAGCGGCGGGGCGTCGGGCACTACGAGAAGACCTTCGTCAAGGTGCTCTCCGATGCAGCGGCCGACAAGCCGACCCGCGAGTCGATCCTGTCGGCGCTGGCGTTCGTGCAGCAGGCGGGCGCGCGCGACACCGTCGTCATCTTCCTCGCGTCGCACGGCATCACGGACCCGGCGGGCAACTACTATTTCGTTCCCCGCGACGTGGATCGGCGCGACATCGTGGCCGCGCAGCGCGGCGAGCGCCGGGTGGACGAGCCGGGCACGCTCGTGTCGTGGACCGCGTTCTTCGATGCCCTGCGCAGCGCCGCCGGCCGCCGCGTGCTCATCGTGGACACCTGCCACGCCGGGCGCGCCGAGGGCAGCTTCGACGCGCACTCACTGCTGAAGCGCTCGGCATCCTCCCTGTTCCCGCTCATCGTGGCGTCGAAGGGCGAAGAGCGTTCCCAGGAGTACGCGCCGGGCCAGCACGGGCTGTTCACCTACGCCCTGGTCAACGCCCTCGCACCGGATGCCGACGCGGACGGCGACCTGCTCGTGTCGCTGCGCGAGGCCTTCGATTTCGCGCTGCCCATCGTCGAGCGGCTGCGCGACAAGTCGGTCGGATCCCAGACGCCGCAGATCGTCGTGCCGAGCGTGCTGAAGGACGTGGCGCTGGTCGGCGCCGGAAGGTAGGGTTCCCTGGCTGCGCCCACGCTGTCCGGTGCGATCCGCAAGTACCAGTTCCAGCTGTTCGTCATCCTTGCGGCGATCGTGATCGCCGAGGCGTCATTCAGGTCGGGCGTCCTCGCGAACGCGGAACACCTCTACTCGGATCTGTGGCATCGCATCAGCGAGGTCCGCTACACCCCCGAGCACGTCGCCCTGGTCGTCATCGACGATCAGTCCCTCGCCGAACACGGCGACGATCCGATGGTCTTCTGGACGCCGCTCTTCGCGAAGGCGGCGACGACGCTGCGCAAGGTGGGCGTGCCGGTGATCGGGATCGACTTCCTCTTCGGCTTCACGCCGGAGGACTGGATCACCAAGCGTCATCTCGATGGCACCGAGGCGCTCAGGGATTACGACCTGCCGTTCCGGCAGGAGCTGAACCAGGGCGGCGTGGTGCTGGTCGGCGCCGTGGTTCGCGGCAGCGGAGGCAGCAAGGACGGCGTGCTGCTCGCGCACCCCGACTACCTGCTGTCGCTGCCGTCGACCGATTTCGCGACGCACATCGGCTATGCCGACCTGATGACGGATCAGGACGGGGGCGTCCGGCGCTACGTCCCGGCGCCCAGGCTGGACCTGCCGCCGGATCTCGCCGAGGGTGCGCCGCGGCTGACACTGGGCGGGCTGCTGGCCGCGCGTGCGGCGGGGCTCGACCCCTCGGCCAGCCGCTGGGTGGTCGCGAACCGCCCCACGACGACCACGCGCGTCCACAACATCAGCTACGCCGGCCCGCCCGGGACGATCCCCCGCGTGTCGCTGTCGAAGGTGCTGGCGGAGGGGGCCGAACACGACCCGTCGGTACAGGCGCTGCGCGGCAAGGTGGTGATCATCGGCGGCGACTTCCAGGGCATGAACGACGTCCACTCGACCCCGTACACCGGGCGGCTGCTCACCGGCGGGGGCGGGCTGATGGCGGGCGTCGAAATCCAGGCCAACATCGTCGAGACGCTGCTGTCCGGCCGCTCGACCGACGACGCCCCCACGTGGGTCCGGCTGCTGATCTTCGCCGCGTTCATCGGGCTGACCGCCTGGGCGTACCAGAAACGGTCGCCCTGGACGGGCCTGGCGGAACTGGGCGGCGCGCTGCTGCTGTCGCTGTTGATCGGGTTTGCGGGGTTCCAGCTGTTCTACCTTGTTCCGTCTGCGAATCTCCAGCTCGGACTGATGACGGCGTACCTCCTCGCCTTCAGCCAGCGGCTCACCAGCGAGGAGCGCGACAAGGCCCGCGTGAAGACGATGTTCAAGGGGTACGTGTCGGACAGCGTCGTGGACATGCTCCTCAGCTCGGATCGGCGCCTCGATTTGGCCGGCCAGTCGATGCACATCACCGTGCTCTTCTCGGACATCCGCAGCTTCACCACGATCTGCGAGAAGCTCACCGCGAAGGAGAGCGTCGAGTTCCTGAACGCGTACTTCGCGAAGGTGATTGCCGTCATCCTCGAGGAAGGGGGGCGCATCGACAAGTTCATCGGCGACGCCGTCATGGCCGAGTTCGGGGTGCCCTATCCGTTCCCCGATCACGCGCACCGGGCGCTGCGCGCGGCGGTGCGGCTTCGCGGGGTGGCTCAGGAGTTCCAGGGATGGATGCGGGAGCGGTTCCCCGACCGCGACATCCCGGAGTTCAACATCGGCGTCGGCCTGCACACCGGGGATGCGGTCGTGGGTAATATCGGGAGCTCGGTGCGGATGGAGTTCACCGCCATCGGGGACACCGTCAACGTGGCCTCCCGCCTCGAAGGCGAGACGAAGTACCTGGGCTGTGTCATCGCGGCGAGCGTGGAAGTGGTCCGGGAGGCGGGCGACGCCGTCGTGACGGGCATTCATGAGACCATTCGGGTGAAGGGTCGCGCCGAACCGGTGGACGTGTACGAGATCGTCGACGTCAGGCCCTGAAGGAAACGGAAGGACGAACCATGCTTCGCAAGGTCGTGATGGTGGGCGTGCTGCTCTGGGCCATCGACGGAGTCGCCTGGGCGCAGGTCGCAATGCTGACGCAGGTGTCGGGCAGCGTGAAGGTGGCCGGCAGGGGCGGCTCGCGCGACGCCGTCGCCTTCCTGAAGGTGAACGAGGGAGACACCCTGACGCTGGCGGGTCCCGGCCGCGTGCAGATGGTGTACCTGGAGGGCGGCCGCCAGGAGATCTGGACGGGCGCCGGGCAGGTAACCGTGGGCAAGCAGGACGGGCGCAGCCCCTCGCTGAAGCCGGAGACGTCCCAGTTGCCCCCGCTCATCCTGAAGCAGCTCACGAAGACCCCCGCGGCGGGACAGACCGGCAAGACCGGAATGGTGATGCTGCGGTCGCTCGACGATCTCGAGGCGATGGACCGGCTGGAACAGGACTACGAGAAGTTCCGCGCCGCCGCAGCCCCCGACGATCCGACACCCGAGGTGTTCCTCCTCACCGGCTGGCTGGAGACGCGCGAGTTCGACAAGGCGCGCCGCAAGCTGGAGGAGCTCCGCGCGAAGCAGGCGTCGGTTCCGTCGCTGGCGCCGGTCGTCGAGCACTTCTCCCGCCTCGTCAGCGAAGCCTCGTCCAACCGCTAGGCCTGCGGAGGCCGGGCACGCGGCGGGCCCCGTCCGGCCGCGGTGCGCCCGTCGCCGCCGTGCCGCCGCCGCCGTGCCGCCGCCGCGGGATAACCTCGATGCCACGGCGTGGACCTTCGCGCCGCGGCCAGGGGTTCAGCGGCCGGACGTGTCGGACTTGCCGCGACCTTTCATCAGCGCGAGCAGCGCCCGGACGGCCTGGTGCGACTCGATCGGGTGGCGCAGGGGCCGCTCGGGATCGATGGCGTAGTGGTTGCGGCGCCCCTCCCGGCTGCGCTCGAGGTATCCCGCCTGCTCGAGGTCTGCGACGATCTTCTGGACCGCGCGCTCGGTAACCCCGACGGCCTCGGCCACGTCGCGCAGGCGCGCCTCGGGATTCTGCGACAGGTACAGCAGCACGTGCCCGTGGTTGCTGAGGAACGTCCACCGGACGGGCGCGGCCTCGGGCGGCGCGTTGCGGTTGCGTGGTGGCGTCACGGCGATCAGGATACGCCGAAAAAGCGAAGTTGATTACACGAACAACATTTCGTATATTGCTGTTCGTGTATCCCGACTCATCTTTTTGGAGGTGCGTGTGACTCGAGCGGCAGTTCCCATCACGGTGGCCCACGGCGACGGCATCGGGCCGGAAATCATGGACGCGACGCTGCGGATTCTCCAGGCATCCGGCGCCAGCCTCGCCATCGAGACGATCGACATCGGCGAGCGCGTCTACGCGAAGGGGCATGCCGCCGGCATCGAACCCTTCGCCTGGGAATCGCTGCGCCGCACGAAGGTGTTCCTCAAGGCGCCGATTACCACCCCGCAGGGGGGCGGGTTCAAGAGCCTCAACGTCACCGTCCGCAAGACCCTCGGCCTCTACGCCAACGTCCGCCCCTGCGTGTCCTATGCCCCCTTCGTGCGGACCAAGCACCCGGTGATGAATGTGGTGATCGTCCGCGAGAACGAGGAGGACACCTACGCGGGCATCGAGCACCGGCAGACCAGGGAGGTCGTCCAGTGCCTGAAGCTCATCTCGCGCCCGGGCTGCGAGAAGATCGTGCGCTACGCCTTCGAGTACGCACGCGCGAACAACCGGAAGAAGGTCACGTGCTTCACGAAAGACAACATCATGAAGATGACCGACGGCCTCTTCCACAAGGTGTTCGACGAGATCGCCGTCGAGTACCCGGAGATCCAGAACGAGCACTGGATCATCGACATCGGCGCCGCCAAACTCGCTGACACGCCCGAAGCCTTCGACGTCGTGGTGATGCCGAACCTGTACGGCGACGTGCTCTCGGACGTGGCGGCACAGATTGCCGGCTCGGTGGGCCTTGCCGGCTCGTCGAACATCGGCGAGCACTGCGCGATGTTCGAGGCCATCCACGGCAGCGCCCCGCGCCGCGCGGGCCAGAACGTGGCCAACCCGTCGGGCCTGCTGCTCGGCGGCGTGATGATGCTGGTCCACATCGGCCAGCACGAGGAGGCCGCGCGCGTGCACAACGCGTGGCTGCGCACCATCGAGGACGGGATCCACACCTACGACATCTACGACGCCGCCGTCAGCAAGCAGAAGGTCGGCACGCGCGAGTTCGCCGACGCGGTGATCGCGCGGCTCGGCCAGGAGCCCCGCACGCTGCCGAAGGTCGCCTACGCGGCGGCCTCACCCGGCGCCGGGCGGACGACGGCGGCTGCCACCGCCGCGCCGGTCAAGAAGATCGTCGGCGTGGACGTCTTCGTGGACTGGGACAGCGCCACCCGCAATCCCGCGGATCTCGCGGCCAGGCTCGAGCCGCTGGCGAGTGACGGGCTGAAGCTCGTGATGATCAGCAACCGCGGCACGAAGGTGTGGCCGGGCGGCCAGCCCGAGACCTTCTGCGTCGATCACTGGCGGTGCCGTTTCGAGAAGAGTGAGGGCGGCGATCTGACCCACGGCGCAATCGTGGACCTGCTCGGCCGGGTCGCGGGGGCGGGCGTGGACTTCATCAAGACCGAGAACCTCTGCACGTTCGACGGCGAGCCGGGTTACTCGCGCGGCCAGGGGCAGTAAACCGCAGGAAACGGTGCCGGGGCATGCCCCGGCACCTACCTCGACCATGGCACGCCCGGCCCTCGCCGCACCGGCGGGTTGTCCGTGGACGCGAGTCCGCCAGTACGTTACAGTCCTCTATCTAAGGATTGAGTAAGTCATCAGCGTGCGTCGTGGGAACACCTCAGGTTTTCCTATGAAGCGCGCCGCTCCATTACGACATCCTAACGGGTAGTTCGGTCCCAGCATCGCTCTGTCCGGACCCTCACGACGACCCTCAATTCGACCGTTAGAGGCCGATATGTTCCGATCCGTTGTGTGCGCTGCCTTCGTGCTGTTGGCGGGCAGCGCCGCCGCCGAGCAGGTGACGCTCGACCGCGCGCTCGAACTGGCGAACACGCAGCACCCGCTCCTGCGGGCGGGCGCCGCCGGCGTCGACGCCGCCACCGCCGGCATCCTCACGGCCAGCCACTACCCCAACCCGCGTACGCAGGTCATGGCCGGCCGCTTCACGGGGCCGGGCCTCGCCAATCCCGCACCGGTGCCCCTCTGGGTATTGGAACAGCCGCTCGAACTCGGGCGGCTGCGGCCCACCCGCATCCAGCTCGCGGAACGGGGCCGGGACTCCAGCGAGTTCTTCCTCGAGGAGGTCCGGCTCGGGGTGCTCTCGCAGGTCCGGCGCGCGTTCTTCCAGGTGCTCCGGCGCCTCGGCGAGATTGCCATTGCCAACGAGAACGTCAGGCTCGTCGAGGACCTGCGCAACCGCATCGCGGTGCGCGTCGAAGTGGGCGAGGTCGGCCGCCTCGAGCTGGTCCGCGCGGAAGCGGAGGTCGCGTCCGCCCGCACGCTGGCCATCAGTGCCCAGCTCCAGCAGGTCACTGCGCTGGCCCAGTTCCGCGCGGCCGTTGGGGGCGGGCTCGAGCCGAATGCGGAGGTGCGCGGCGACCTCGATCAGCGCGTCGAACTCCCCCCCATCGAGGCAATCCGGCAGGAGGCAATCACGCGGCACCCCGCGCTGCGGCTGGCGACCTCGGAGATTCGCCGCGCGGAGGCGCGCGTCGAGTTCGAGACCGCCCTGCGCCGGCCCCAGCCCTCGCTCATGAGCGAGGTCGACATGACGGGCCCGCAGTACCGCCTCGGCTTCAACCTTCCGCTGAACATCTGGAACCAGCGGCAGGGCCCTATCGCGGAGGCCCAGGCCGAACTGCGCCGCTCGCAGGCCACCGCGCAGGCCCGGCAGATCGAGATTCTCGAAGCGCTCGAAGGCGCCTACGAGCAGTACGTCGTCGCGAACGAGCAGGTGTCGCTGTTCGAGCGCGGCCTCATGCGCGAAGCCGAGGAAGCGCTGCGGGCCGCCGAAGTGGCGTACCAGCTGGGCGAACGGGGCGTCCTCGAGGTGCTCGACGCCCAGCGTCTGCTGCGCCAGGTGCGGCTCAACTTCCTCAACGCCCAATTCGATCGGCAGGCCGCGCTCGTCGACCTCGACGAACTGCGCGGCGTGGACCTTCGGAGACCGACCCCATGAAGATCATGCACCTCCTCGCTCTCACCGCCTCGCTCGCGATCGTGACCGCCTGCGGCACGCCGGCTGCCGAAACGGCTCCGGCCTCCACGGACGCCGCGCGGCCGGCAGCGAACCCGTACGAGATCACCGCGGACGCGAAGCTCCTCGAACGGATCAAGGTCGCCGACGCGACGACGGCCATGGTGTCGCTCAGCCAGACCGTCGCGGCCCGCATCGAGGTCGACCAGACGCGCGTGACGCGCGTGGGCTCACCGGTGATGGGCCGCATCAGCCAGCTGGCGGTCACCGAGGGCCAGAACGTCCGGCGTGGAGAGCTGCTCGCGACGCTGAACAGCACCGGGCTGAACGACGCGCAGCTCGCCTTCCTCAAGGCCCTCTCGGACCGCATGGTGTCCGAGCGCGCCGTCGACCGCGCGATGCAGCTCCTGAAGGCGGACGTCATCGGCGTTGCCGAACTGCAGCGTCGCGAGGCCGAACTCGCGCAGGCGCGAGCCGAGTTCGATGCGGCGCGCGACCAGCTCGAACTGCTCGGGATGCCGTCAGATGCCATCGACCAGCTGGAGAAGTCGCGGCAGATCAACTCGGTGTCCCGACTGGTCTCGCCCATGAGCGGCACGGTCCTCAGCCGCATGCTGACCCTGGGCCAGGTCATCCAGCCCGCCGACACCGTCTTCGAGATCGCCGACCTGTCCACCCTGTGGCTCCAGGCCGACGTGCCGGAACAGAACGCCGGACATCTCAGTGTCGGCACCGCGGTCTCCGCCGAGGTCTCCGCGCTCCCGGGCGTGAAGATCGAAGGCACGCTGTCGTTCGTCAGCGCCACCGTCAACCCTGACACGCGCACGGTCCGCGTGCGCATGGACCTGCCC
This sequence comes from uncultured Bifidobacterium sp., assembly GCA_964386715.1. Lineage (GTDB taxonomy): Bacteria > Acidobacteriota > Vicinamibacteria > Vicinamibacterales > CAVVIG01 > CAVVIG01. The sequence goes on along the minus strand of CAYLTD010000003.1, from coordinate 78,790 downwards.
AACCCCAACGGCCGTTTCAAGCCGGCCATGCTCGCGACCGTCATGCTGAAGGACACGCCCGCCGAACAGCCGGTCGTCCCGACCTCGTCGGTCATCCGCGAGGGCGACGGTGAGTACGTCTTCGTGGCCCTCGACGCCGACACCTTCGTCCTCCGCCCCGTGAAGCTGGGGGCCGAAGTGGACGGCAGGCGCGTGCTGCTCGAGGGTCTCAAGGCGGGCGAGCGGATCGTCGTCGACGGCGCGTTTCACCTGAACAACGAGCGCCGGCGGCAGCTCGTGCGCGGCGAAGAAGCGTAACCATGCTGGGAGCCCTCGTCCGGAACGCCATCGAACACCGCATCATCGTCGTGGTGGTCGCGCTGATCGCGCTGGCCGCCGGCATCGATGCGACACGCAAGCTGTCGGTGGACGCCTTCCCCGACGTGACGAACATCCAGGTGCAGGTCGCCACGGAGGTGCCCGGACGATCCCCCGACGAAGTGGAGCGGATCGTCACGGTGCCGGTGGAGATCGGCATGACCGGCCTGCCGGGCATGACCGAGATGCGCTCGCAGAACGAGCCGGGCCTCTCGATCGTGACGCTCGTGTTCACCGACGACACGCCCCAGTACTTTGCGCGGCAGCTCGTGGCCGAGCGGCTCGGCGACGTGCGCACCCGGCTGCCCGAGGGCATCAACCCGGTGCTCGGCCCGGTGTCGACGGCGCTCAGCGAGGTGTACCAGTACACGATCGAGCACCCTGCCGACGGCGAACGCGAGCTCACCAAGGACGAGCTGATGGAGCGCCGGATCATCCAGGACTGGGTGGCGCGCCCGCTGCTGCGCTCGATCCCGGGCGTGGCGGAGATCAACTCCACGGGAGGCTACGTCAAGCAGTACCAGGTGCTCGTCGATCCGGTGAAGATGCGCTACTACGACCTGACGATCGACCAGGTCCGGCAGGCGCTCGCGCGCAACAACGCCAACGCCAGCGGCGGCATCCTCACCCAGGGTCCGGAGATCCTGCTGGTGCGCGGCCTCGGCCTGGTCCAGAACCTCGACGATCTCCGCAACGTCGTGCTCAAGGAGGTGGGGACGACGCCGGTGTACGTGCGGGACGTGGCGGAGGTGCGGATCGGCGACGAGGTGCGCTACGGCGCCATGCTCAAGGGCGGCTACACCGAGGCCGTGGGCGGCATCATGATGATGATCGCCGGCGGCAACGCCAAGGAGATCGTCAGCGCGATCAAGGCGCGGGTGGGCGAGATCAACTCGCGCAACATGCTGCCGGGCGGCCTCCAGGTGGTGCCCTACTACGACCGCTCCGAGCTCGTCGACGCCGCGCTCGCCACGGTGACGCGCGTGCTGATGGAGGGAATCGTCCTCGTCGTGGTGATCCTGTTCCTCTACCTCGGCGACATCCGATCGAGCCTCATCGTGATCGCGACGCTGGTCCTGACCCCCGCTCTCACCTTCCTGGTGATGAACTACTACGGGATGTCGGCCAACCTGATGTCGCTCGGCGGCCTGGCGATCGCCATCGGGCTCATGATCGACGGCTCGGTGGTGGTGGTGGAGAACGTCTTCTCCAGGCTGGCGCACGACAAGTCGGGCAACAAGGCGCGGATCGTCTTCGACGCGGTGATGGAGGTGGGCACCCCCGTCATCTTCGGCATCTGCATCATCATCCTGGTCTTCCTCCCGCTGATGACGCTGCAGGGCATGGAAGGCAAGATGTTCGCGCCGCTGGCCTACACGATTGCCATCGCGCTGGGCATCTCGCTGGTGCTGTCGCTCACCATCACGCCGGTGCTCTCGGCCTACTTCCTCAAGGGCGGCAACGAGCACGACACGCTGTTCGTGCGCATGCTGAAGTGGCCGTACGAGCGGGTGCTCGCCGCGGCCGTCGGCAATCCCGCCATCACGATTGCGACGTCGGTCCTGGTCTTCGCGGCCGCCATGTCGCTCTTCCCCTACCTCGGGACCTCGTTCATCCCCGAGCTGAAGGAGGGCACCATCTCGCCGAACATGGACCGGGTGCCCAACATCGCGCTCGACGAGTCCATCAAGATGGAGAAGGAGGCGATGCTCCAGCTGCGCAAGCTGCCGGGCGTCAAGCACGTGGTGTCGCGGCTCGGGCGGGGCGAGTCGCCGGTCGACCCGGCCGGCTACAACGAGAGCGACATGATGATCCAGCTGCTGCCGGCCGACGAGCGCCACGACATCACGCAGGACGACATCGGCGAGGAGGTCCGGAAGATCGTGACGTCGTTCCCCGGCGTGAACCCGGTCATGGCGCAGCCGATCTCGGACCGCGTGGACGAGATGGTCACCGGCGTGCGGGCGGATGTCGCCGTGAAGATCTTCGGCGACGACCTGACGCTGCTGCTGCAGGCCGCCAATGAAGTGGCGCGCGTCGCCAACACCATCCGGGGCACCGGCGACATCAAGGTCGACCGGGTGTCGGGACAGCACAACCTCAACGCCACGATCGATCGAGGCGCCATCGCCCGCCACGGCCTCAACGTCAGCGACGTGAACGACGTCATCGAGGCGGCGATCGCCGGGGTCGTCGCGACCGACATCTACGAGGGCGAGCGCCGCTTCCAGGCGGTGGTGCGGTACCCCGAGCACCTGCGCAGCAGCGTGAAGGCGATCGAAGGGATCCTGTTGAAGGCGCCGAACGGGGAGGACGTGCCGGTCGGCAGCCTTGCCAAAATCGAGGTTCGCGAGGGGATCTCGCAGATCCGCCGCGAGATGGCCAAGCGCCGCGTCAACGTCGGCATCAACGTGCGCGACCGCGACCTGGGCGGGTTCGTCGCGGAGCTGCAGCAGAAGGTGGAGCAGCAGGTCAAGCTGCCCGCCGGGTACTACTTCGAGTGGGGCGGCCAGTTCGAGAACATGGAGCGCGCCCGGGGACACCTGATGGTCATCGTACCCATCACCATCGGGGCGATCTTCTTCCTGCTGTTCCTGCTCTTCGCCTCGGTCCGCTTCGCGGCGCTGATCATTCTCGTGCTCCCGTTCGCGTCGATAGGAGGCGTCGTCGGGCTGTTCCTCACCGGCGAGTACCTGTCGGTGCCGGCGTCGGTCGGCTTCATCGCGCTCTGGGGCATCGCCGTGCTCAACGGCGTCGTGCTGGTGTCCTACATCCGCAACCTGCGCCAGTCGGGGATGGGCCGGATGCAGGCCATCATCGACGGCGCGAAGGTGCGATTCCGGCCGGTGATGATGACGGCCACCGTCGCGGCGCTCGGCCTCGTGCCGTTCCTCTTCGCGACCGGCCCCGGCGCCGAGGTGCAGCGGCCGCTCGCCATCGTCGTGATCGGCGGCCTCATCACCTCGACGCTGCTGACGCTGGTCGTCGTGCCGACCCTCTACCGGTTCTTCGACGATCTGCCCGACGCGCCTGCGGGTGCGGCGCGGGGGCCGGCCGCCCAGACGGTGTAGTCTGAGCGGCGCGCGCGCTGGCGCGCGCCGCCGCTCGCATCCCGCGGGACGGCACCCCGTCAGGAGCCGTCACATGCGTCGCCCGTCCGGCTTCACCGGCGGCCTGCTGCTCGTTGCGGTGGCGGCCTGTACACAGGCCACGCCGCCGCGAGCCGCTGTCCCGGCCGCAGACCCCGCCTCTGCCCCGCTCGTCGACCTCTCGCACGACTACGCGTCCGACGCCATCTTCTGGCCGACGGCCGAAGGCTTCCGGCTCGAGAAGGTCGCCGACGGCGTCACCGGGCAGGGGTACTACTACGCGGCCAACAACTTCGCGGGCGCCGAGCACGGCGGCACGCACCTCGATGCGCCAGTGCACTTCGCCCAGGGCAGGTGGGCGGTCGAGCAGATTCCGCTCGATCGGCTCGTCGGCCGCGCCGTCGTGGTCGACGTGTCGGGCCGCGCGCAGTCGCTGCCCGATTACCAGGTGAGCGTGCCGGACCTGGAGGCGTGGGAAGCGCAGCACGGTGCGATCGAGCCGAACAGCATCGTGCTGATCCGCACCGACTACGCGCGCCGCTGGCCCGACCCGGTGGCGTACCTCGGGACAGCCGAGCGCGGCGAGGCCGCGGTGGCGAAACTTCACTTCCCGGGGCTGCACCCTGACGGGGCGCGGTGGCTGGCGGAGCGCCGGTCGGTCAAGGCCGTCGGCATCGATACCGCGAGCATCGACTACGGCCAGTCCACCGGCTTCGAGACGCACCGGGCGCTCTACGAGCGCAACATCCCGGGCTTCGAGAACCTCACGAACCTCCACGAACTGCCGGCGCGCGGCGCCACCGTGTTCGCGCTGCCCATGAAGATCCGCGGCGGCAGCGGTGCACCGCTGCGGGCCGTGGCGGTGCTGCCACGTTGACCCTGCCGCTGGCGACGACGAGGTCGAACGGGGGAAGCGCCGGTGTCTGCACCGGATGCGCGCGTGCCTGCCAAACTGTGGCCCGCTACACCCGCGCGACGTCCACGCTGACGCGCAGCGCGTGCTGGCCGCCGCCCAGGATGACGCCCCGGATCGGGCTCACGTCCATGAAGTCGCGGCCCCACGCGAGCGTGACGTGCGATCGGGTCGGCAGCAGGTCGTTGGTCGGGTCGGCATCGATCCAGCCGATGACCGGGCAGTGGAACGACACCCACGCATGCGAGGCATCCGCACCAACGAGGCGGGGCTTGCCTGGGGGCGGCAGCGTTTCGAGATAGCCGCTCACGTATCGCGCCGGGATGCCGACGCTGCGCAGGCAGGCGATCTGCACCCGCGCGAAGTCCTGGCACACGCCGCGCCGGGTCTGGAAGACCTCGGAGAGGGCGGTCGTCACCGTCGTCGCGCGGGGGTCGTAGGCGAAGTCGCGGTGGATACGCGACGTGAGGTCGCCGACCGCCTCGATCAGGTTGCGTCCCGGAGGGAACGACTCGGCGGCGTAGGCCGTGACATCGGCGGCCACGCGCCCCGCGCCCGGGTCGAGGACGCAGTCCAGCGCGTCCACCGGCATCTTCGTGCGATCGGTCGCCACCTCCCAGGGCGGCGTGTCATCGAGCGCACCCGGCGTGGGCTGCAGGCTGACGCGGCTGCGCGCGCGCACGGTCAGCCGGGTGTGCGCCGACTGCGTGGCGAAGAACGTCAGCGTGTTGCCGTAGTAGTCGATGTGCGTCCGCAGGACGGCGGCGGGCGGCTCGATGTCGAGCGTGTGCGTGTGGCAGACCTGGACGCCGGGAAGGCTGCGCGGCGTCAGCCGCGCCACGTGGTGTGACACCGGGACCGGGTGAACGTAGTCGTAGGTCGTCGTGTGATCGATGGCGTACTCGATGATCTGCCGATCAACTGACACGCTGTTCACCGTGGGCGAAGTAGTAGTGCGTGATGGTGTTCGACAGCGCTTCGAGCTCGTCCTGGATGGCCGCGAGCAGCTCCCGCAGCGCCGCGTAGGGCGGAGCGCCCTCGCGGATGCTGAGCACGTCGAGATCCGCCTCGCGCAGCAGGGCGGCCACCTCGCCGATGAGGCGCTCTTCCTTCGTGGGCGACGGAGCGAGCGGCTCGCGCGGCATCTGCTGCATGTGTGACGTGAGCACGTCGACCTGGAAGGCCAGCGACCGCGCGTTGGTCGGGTCGGCCAGCAGGAGGTCGAGGACGAAGGGCAGCGACGGCCGGGCGAAGTGCCGGCGCCGGTAGGTCATCGAGCTGTCGGCGACCTCGAGCAGCGGCTCGAGGACACCCTCGACCGCGGGCTGTACGACCACGGCGTGCGACACGAGCGACGCCATGTTGATCGCCCGCTCCAGCCGCCGGCCGGTGTTGAGGAACAGCCACCCGTGCCCGCGGGTCATGTTCTCCATCTCCATGCCGCTGAACGCCGCGAAGTCGGTGATGATCCGGTTCAGGTGTGCCAGCACCTCGTCGTACTGGATCCGCCCGTGCCGGATCCGGAAGTCCTGCATCACCTGGTTGAGGATCCGCGTGGTATCCACCGACAGCCGGTCGCGCACCGATGCGGCGAGGCGCCGCACCTCGCCGAGCGTGCGCCGCAGTTCGGAGCGGGCGGTCCGCTTGAACAGGAACTCGAACATCTGCTGCTCGAGCACGCGCAGCGGCTTGCCGCCGGACAGGGCAGGCGGCAGCAGCCCGAGCGCCACCATCGTCCGCACCGTCGCGGCGAGCTCCGAGTTCTCGTCCAGCGTTTCCTGCTGCGGGAGCCGCGTCACCATGCAGCGCAGCAGCCGCAGCATGTGCTCGGCGCGTTCGGCCTGCCGGCCGAGCCAGAAGAGGTTGTCGGCGACCCGGCTGGGCACGGTGACCGCCCGCCGCGCCTGGCGGACCGAGCCGGCGGTGGTCGGCAGCAGCGTGACCTGGCTGACCGGCTTCTCGGACAGCACCCACGTGTCCTTGCTGCCGCCGCCGCTCTGCATCGATACGACCGACATGCCGCGGCTGCCGCCCACGCGCGTGAGGCCGCCGGGCATGACGATGTAGCGGTCGCCTGCCCAGGCAACGTAGACGCGCAGGACCAGCGGGCGCGGTTCGAGTTTCTGCCCCAGCCACACCGGCGCGCTCGAGAGGCTCAGCTGCTCCTGGCCGACGAATGCCTCCGGGTGCGCCTCGATGTCGGCGGCCAGGGCCGCACGATCCTCCGCGCTCAGCATCCGTCCGAGCACCGGCTGCCGGCCGCTCGACGTGAACGCGCGCTTGGTGACGACTTCACCGAGCCTGGCGAGGACGTGGCGGCGTTCGCGCTCCTGGCCGCACCACCAGGTGGCTGCCGACGTGAGCTGCAGTTCCTCGCCCAGCAGCACGCGCGACAGGCGCGGCAGGAACGGCAGGATCGCCGGGCTCTCCGCGACACCCGAGCCGAGGGCATTGGCCACCACGACGTTCCCCGTGCGCACGGACTCGACGAGGCCTGCGATGCCCAGCGTCGAGTCGCCGCGCAGTTCGAGCGGATCGCAGTAGCTGTCATCGAGTCGCCGGAGGATCACGTCCACCGGTTCGAGCGCCCCGAGCGTCTTCACGAACACCCGGCAGTCACGCACCGTCAGGTCCGCGCCCTCGACGAGGGTCAGCCCGAGGTAGCGCGCAAGGTAGGCATGCTCGAAGTAGGTCTCGTTGTACGGACCCGGCGTGAGCAGCACGATGTTCGGCTCGCTGCGGCCCGACGGTGCGAGGCCGGCCAGCGAGTCGCGGAACGCGCGGAAGAATCCCGCGAGCCGGTGCACGCGGCAGTCGCGGAACGCCTCAGGGAGGCTGCGCGAGAGCACGATGCGGTTCTCGAGCGCATAGCCCGCGCCGGAAGGGGACTGCGTGCGATCGGCGATCACCCACCAGCGCCCGTCCTGCGAACGGGCGAGGTCGACGGCGTGCAGGTGCAGGTGCACCTGCCTCGGCACGTCGATGCCGTGGCACGGCCGCAGGAACGAGGGATTGCCGAGGACGAGTTCCGGCGGCAGCTCCCGCTCGTGCAGCAGCCGCTGTGGGCCATAGAGGTCGGCGAGCACCGCGTTGAGGAGGCGCGTGCGCTGGATGAGCGCCGGCTCGAGGAGGGCCCACTCGGCGGCGGACACGATGAACGGGATCATGTCCAGCTCCCAGCGGCGGTCCGTTCCGAGCGGGTCCCCGTACACGTTGTAGGTGACGCCGTTGTCGCGCAGCGTCTGCCGCGCGCTCTCCCAGCGCGACGCCAGTTCGTGCCGCCCGACGGCCTCGAGCGACGCGATGAACGTGCGGTAGTGCTCGTGCGGTCCGGCTGCGGCACTCACCATCTCGTCGAACACGCCTTGCGGGGCTTCGTACTGATCGAGCAGCCGCCAGGGTGCGGACGCCGCGGTGTTGACGCCGGGGGTCATCTCACGCCGGTTCGAGGGTGACGCGCGGCGCCCGCCGCAGGTCGAGCGTGAACGGGAAGTCGGCGTGCCGCTCCTCCGGGGGCAGCGCGATCGGCCCGGATGTATGGCCGATGTCGAAGAAGCGCGCCAGGCGCCGGCTCTCGGCTTCGTAGGCGTTCACAGGGAAGGTCTCGTAGTTGCGGCCACCGGGGTGCGCAACATGATATACGCAGCCACCCAGCGAACGCCGGTTCCAGCCGTCCACCACGTCGAAGGTGAGCGGCGCGTGCACGGCAATCGTGGGGTGCAGCGCGCTCGGCGGCTGCCAGGCCCGGTAGCGGACGCCTCCCACCGATTCGGCAGCCGTGCCCGTGGGATGGAGCGGGATGCGGCGGCCGTTGCACGTGACGTAGTGCCGGCCCTCGGTCAGGCCCGTCACCTTCACCTGCAGGCGCTCCACCGACGAATCGACGTAGCGCACCGTGCCGCCGGCGCCGGGCTCCTCGCCCAGCACGTGCCACGGTTCGAGCGCCTGCCGGAGTTCCACGCGGACACCCGCCCGTGCGATGGCGCCGTAGAAGGGGAATCGGAACTCGAAGTGCGGTGCGAACCAGTCGGCGCGAAGGCCGTAGCCGCGCACGCCCAGGTCGTCGAGCACGTCCGTGAAATCCTGGCGCACGAAGTGCGGGAGCATGAACCGATCGTGCAGTTCGCTGCCCCAGCGCACGACGCCCTGGCGATACGGCTCCTTCCAGAACGCAGCGATGAGGGCGCGCAGCAGCAGTTGCTGCGTCAGGCTCATCCGCGCGTGCGGCGGCATCTCGAACGAGCGCAGTTCGACCAGCCCGCGGCGCCCCTCGCTCGCCTCGGGCGCGAAGAGCTTGTCGATGCAGAACTCCGTCCGGTGTGTGTTGCCAGTCACGTCCACGAGCAGGTTGCGATACAGCCGGTCCACCAGCCAGGGATGCGCCGCATCGGCATCGGGCGTCCGCTGGAACGCGATCTCGAGTTCGTGCAGCGAGTCGTGCCGCGCCTCGTCCACGCGCGGGTGCTGGCTCGTGGGCCCGATGAACAGCCCGGAGAACAGGTAGGACAGCGACGGGTGGTTGTTCCAGTACGCCAGCAGGCTGCGCAGGAGGTCGGGCCGCCTGAGGATGGGGCTGTCCGCCGGCGAGGGGCCACCGATCACGACGTGGTTGCCGCCGCCCGTACCCGTATGCCGTCCGTCGAGCATGAACTTGTCGGTGCCGAGCCGCGTCTGCCGCGCTTCCTCGTACAGCGTGGTCACCTGCGTCACCAGCTCGTCCCAGTTGCGCGCCGGGTGGAGGTTGACCTCGATCACGCCGGGATCGGGCGTGACCTTGATGTGCTGGAGACGGCTGTCCGGTGGCGGCGCCTCGCCCTCGAGGATCACCGGCAGGTCGAGCAGTCCAGCGGTCTCCTCGATGGCGGACACGAGATCCAGGTAGTCCTCCGTGTTCGTCATCGGCGGGATGAACACGTGGAGGCGTCCGTCGCGCGGCTCGACGCAGAGTGCCGTGCGAATCAGCCAGGGTGCTGACTGGCCTCGGCCGGGTTGCCGCATCGGCAGGCGGGCGCCTGGTTCGGCGTCGGATGCCGGTCCGGGCAACGCCTGCAGCTGAATCGGCGTGCCGATCCTCGCCCCGGCCGCCGCGCCGGCCCCGAGGCCGGCTACGCCACCCGCCGCGACACCAGCGGCCATGCCCGCCCGCCGCGGCGCGGCCAGTACCGGCAGAGGCGCCGCCATCGGATCGCGCTGGTAGAGGTACGGGAACTCCGACTCCGCCACCCACGGCAGCGAATCGAGCGGCAGTCGGAATCCGATCGGCGAGTCGCCGGGCACGAGGAACAGCGTCTCGGGACGCAGGAACCACGGGCCGCTCACCCACCGCGACCGCCCGCGCACGGCCCGCGCCTGGATCGGCATGACGTAGCCGACGACCTGATTCAGCCCGCGCTCGAAGATGCGTGCCAGGCGGGCGCGCTCCTCCTCGTCACGCAGGTTCGACTGCAGCGGGTCGACGTTGGTGGGTAGCCGGCGCTCGCGCCACATGTAGTACCACGCATCTTCGTACGCCGGCATGACAAACGACGGATCCACCCCGAGCACGCTTGCCAGCTGCTCGATGAACCGCTGCGCCTCCGACGCCCCGTGGCCGTAGTCGCGGCTCTCGTCGGCGATCAGCCCATCGTCGTGCCAGATCGGCTCGCCGTCCCGGCGCCACCAGCAGCCCAGTGCCCACCGCGGCAGGGACTCGCCCGGGTACCACTTGCCCTGCCCGTAGTGGAGCAGGCCGCCCGCGCCGAACTGGTGACGCAGCCGCTTGATGAGCGTGCCGGCCAGCTCGCGCTTGCGCGTGCCCAGGGCGGCTACGTTCCACTCGGCCCCGTCCATGTCGTCGATGGAAATGAACGTCGGTTCCCCACCCATGGTCAGGCGGACGTCGCGGGCCTCCAGGTCGGCATCCACCTGGTGACCGAGGGCGACGATGTCCGCCCATTGCGTGTCCGTATACGGCCTGGTGACGCGCGGCGACTCGTAGATGCGCTGGACGTGCATCTCGTGCCGGAACTCGACCTCGCATTTGTCCACGCGCCCGGTCACCGGTGCGGCGCTCTGTGGATCGGGCGTGGCGGCCACCGGCAGGTGGCCTTCGCCGGCGAGCAGGCCCGACGTGGGATCGAGGCCGATCCAGCCCGCGCCGGGCAGGTACACCTCGACCCACGCGTGCAGGTCGGTGAAGTCGGCGGCCGCGCCGGCCGGGCCTTCGAGCGGCTTCACGTCCGGCGTGAGCTGGATCAGGTACCCGGAGACGAAACGGGCCGCGAAGCCCAGGTGGCGGAGGACCTGCACGAGGAGCCATCCCGTGTCGCGGCACGATCCCGACTGCAGCGCAAGCGTCTCGTCGGGCGTCTGGACGCCCGGCTCGAGCCGCACGATGTAGCGGATCTCCTGCGCCAGCCGCCGGTTCAGGCCGACGAGGAAGTCGACGGTGCGCGCCCGCGCGCGATCGACGGTCGCGAGGAAGGCGGCGAGGCGCGGTCCCGGCGCCGGGACCTCGAGGAACGCCGCCAGCTCCCGCCCGAGCGTCGGGTCGTAGTCGAACGGCGCGTGCTCGGCGTCCGGTTCGAGGAAGAAGTCGAACGGATTGTAGACCGCGAGTTCAGCGACGAGGTCCACGGTGACCGACAGCTCCCGCGCCGTGTCGGGGAACACCACGCGCGCCAGGTAGTTGCCGTGCGGATCCTGCTGCCAGTTGATGAAGTGCTTTTCCGGCGAGACCTTCAGAGAGTAGGCCAGCACGGGTGTCCGGCAGTGCGGGGCCGGCCGCAGGCGGATGACGTGCGGTGACAGCGAGACGGGACGGTCGTAGCGGTATTCCGTCCTGTGGGAGAGCGCGACATGTATCGGCATCGAATCACTGGAGCTGGGCAGCACCCGACGGCTGCCGCGCGTCGCGACGTTCCACCACCGGCACGCCCGCATGCACGGCGAAGAAGGTGTCGTAGATGCCGTCGCTCAGGTTGTTGATCTTCGTCTGGAGGTCGTCGAGGTACTCGTGCAGCCCGCCCTTGATGATCGTGGTGACCTTCGAGTAGGCCAGCTCCGAGCAGAGTTCGCCGAGCAGGCGCTCGGCCGAGTTGCGGAACATCCCGGGCGCCGTGCCGGAGATGGCGTGCACGGACTCGCGCGCCCGGAGCAGGCAGAACTGGATCGCGCGCGGGAAGTTCGCGTCGAGCAGCAGGAACTGCACTACGAGGTCGGGCAGGATGCGCCCGTACTGCTTCCGGTACATCTCGAAGCCGCTGGCCGACCGCAGCACCGCGGCCCACTGGATGTCGTCGGCCGTGGTGCCGACGTCGGCGGCGGCCGGCAGGAGCAGGAAGTACTTCACGTCGAGCAGGCGCGAGGTCTTGTCCGCGCGCTCGAGCGAACGCCCGAGCACCTGGAAGTGCCAGGCCTCGTTGTGGGTCATCGTCGACTCGCTGACCGCCGTGAAGAGGTGGCTCGCCGTCTTCACCGACGCGAAGAACTCGTGCGGATCGGTGAGCGATCCCTTGCGGCTGGCGGCCGCATTCACCATCAGGTAGAACTCGTTCACCTGTTCCCACATCTCCGAGGAGATGACCTCACGCACCGATCGCGCGTTCTCGCGCGCCCGGCGGAGGCACGACAGGATGGAGTTGGGGTTGTCGGCGTCGAAGGTGAGGAAGCGGATCACGTTCCGCTCGGTGGCCTCGCCGTGGCGCGCGCGGAACTCGTCGCGATCGCCGGTCGTGTCGATGATCGGGCCCCACTGCTGCCGCGACCCGGACGGCAGGTCGAGCATCAGATTGAGGTTGACGTCCACGAAGCGCGCGACGTTTTCTGCGCGTTCGATGTACCGGCTCATCCAGTAGATGGAATCGGCGACGCGGCTCAGCATCACGCCCTCGCTTTCGGCGCGCCGGATCCGGCTCCCGGCAGCGTCGCGGGCTCGTCGGCCAGCACCCACGTATCCTTGCTGCCACCCCCCTGCGACGAGTTCACCACCAGGGATCCCCGCTTCAGCGCCACGCGCGTCAGGCCGCCGGGCAGCACGAAGATGTCACGCCCGTACAGGATGTAGGGGCGCAGGTCCACGTGGCGGCCCTCGAAGTGCCCGTCGACGATCGTCGGCACCCGCGACAGGGCCAGCGTCGGCTGCGCGATGTAGTTGCGCGGACTTGCCTCGATCCGGCGCGCGAACTCTGCGCGCTCCTCGCTGGTCGAGTGCGGGCCGACCAGCATGCCGTAGCCACCCGACTCGTTGGCCGCCTTGACCACCAGCTCGGCCAGGTGCGCGAGCACGTACTTGCGGTCCTCGTCCTCCGCGCACAGGTAGGTCGGCACGTTCGGGATGATCATGTCCTCGCCCAGGTAGTACTTCACGATGCGGGGCATGTAGGCGTAGACCACCTTGTCGTCGGCCACGCCGGTGCCCGGGGCATTGGCGAGTGCCACCCGCCCGGCCATGTAGACCTCCATCAGGCCAGGCACGCCCAGCACCGAGTCCGGCCGGAACACCTTCGGGTCGAGGAAGTCATCATCGACGCGCCGGTAGATGACGTCCACGCGCTCGATGCCCTTGGTCGTGCGCATCCAGACGTAGCCGTCGGACACCACCAGGTCGCGCCCCTCGACCAGCTCCACGCCCATCTGCTGCGCGAGGAACGAGTGCTCGAAGTACGCCGAGTTGTAGACGCCCGGCGTCAGGACCACGACCCGCGGCCGCTCGACGTCGGAGAGGTACTCCAGCATGTCCCGCAGCCGGCTCGGGTAATCGTCCACCGGTCGGATCCGCGAGGCCTCGAAGATCTTGGGAAACGTGCGCTTCATCACGAGCCGGTTCTGCAGCACGTACGAGACGCCGGAGGGACAGCGGAGGTTGTCCTCGAGCACGTAGATCTGCCCGTCCGCGCCGCGGACCAGGTCGGTGCCGGTGACGTGGCACCAGACGCCGCGCGGCGGCGTGAGCCCGATGCACTCCTTGCGGAAGCACCGGGCCGAGAGCACCATGTCGGCCGGGACGACGCCGTCCTTGATGACCCGCTGCTCGTGGTACAGGTCGTTGATGAACAGGTTCAGCGCCTTGATGCGCTGGTGCAGGCCCGCCTCGACCGTCCGCCATTCGTGGGCCGAGACGATGCGGGGCGTGACGTCGAACGGGAAGATACGTTCGGTACCGGCACTGTCGCCGTACACGTTGAAGGTGATGCCCATGTGCAGCAGGGCGCGTTCGGCCGACTGCTGGCGGCGCAGCAGCTCGCCCTCGGGCAGCGCGTCGATGAACTGCACCAGCGGGCGTGCTTCGACGCGCGGTGTGCCGTCCGGCTCGAACATCTCGTCGAAGAACCCGTCGACCGCGTACGTGTCGAATGTCATGGGAGTCCCCGGACAGAAATGTCCCACGCGCCCAGCCCGGCTGTCAGCAGGCATTTTTGTACAACAGGAATGTCATGGAGCCACACGCACCCGCCTGCGGCACCCCGGGGCCGCGGGTGGCCTGGCCGGACCCCGCTTCCGCGCCCCGCAACGCGGACCCGGTTGGACCGCCGAGGCCCGCTCGTGGAGTTCCAGACCCCGCCCGGCCCGTGATCGGGTGGCCGAGTCCGGTGGTTCCGCCCGCTCCGATATAATGCGCGCCCTCAGGAGAGTGCCGATGCGCAATCGTATGCTGATCGCCCTGATCTGCGCCGCGTCGTGGGTCGGGCTGGCCGCCGCCCAGTCGAAGGCGGGCTCGCTCACCACCCAGGACTACATCGACATCCAGCAGCTGTACGCGCGCTATAACGAGGCCATCGATTCCGGGAATGCCGAGGCCTACGCCGACACGTTCACGCCCGACGGCACCTTCAACACCTACAAGGGCCGGCAGGGCCTGATCGAGTTCATCGGCCAGTGGACCGGCCGGATGAACGGCGGCAACCGCCGGCACTGGAACACCACCTGGTCATCACGCCTTCTGCCGACGGCGCGAACGGGTCCGTGTACCTCATGCTGCTCGATGTCGGCGTGCGGCCGCCGGGGATCGCCGCGACGGCGAAGTACACCGACACGCTCGTCAAGACGCCGCAGGGCTGGCGCTTCAAGACGCGCGCGACAAAGGGGGACCCCCCGCCACCGGCCGCGAAGTGATGCAGGTGCGGCGACCCGGTCTCCTCGGTGCCGGCCTGTCCGCCGCCAGACCACGTAATGCTCGCGCGCCGTCGTGTTTGTTTCGCGAGGCACGCATCAGGGGTGAGCGTATGACACACATCGTGACGTCGGCGTCCTGGCGACGCCTCTCCCGACAGACTCTGGCTGCCATCGGGGCCGCGGCGATCGCCCTGTCCACGACGGGTGCGGCCCAGACGCCGACAGGGCCCGTCGGGCGTACCGCGGACGGCAAGCCGAATCTCACCGGCATCTGGCAGGCGATGAACACTGCCAACTGGGACCTGCAGGCACACGAGGCGAAGATGGGCCCGGTGGTGTCGCTCGCGGCGGCCTTCAGCGTCCCGCCCGGCCCCGGCGTCGTCGTCGGCAACGAGATCCCGTACCTGCCGCAGGCGCTGGCGAAGAAGAAGGAAAACGGCGAGAACTGGATGACGCGCGATCCCGAGGTGAAGTGCTACATGCCCGGGATTCCGAGGGCGACCTATCAGGCGTTCCCGTTTCAGATCGTCCAGTCATCCAACACGGTGGTGATGTCGTACGAGTTCGCGAGCGCCAGCCGGATCGTCCGCTTCAACTCCAAGGAGGAGAGCCCGGCACCGGCCTGGATGGGATGGAACGTGGGTCGCTGGGACGGGGATACGCTCGTGGTCGAGGTGACGGACCAGATGGAGGAAACCTGGTTCGACCGCGCCGGGAACTATCACAGCGACGCGCTGAAGGTAACCGAACGGTTCACGCCGATCGACGCCAACACGCTCAAGTACGAGGCGACGATGGAGGATCCGAAGGTGTTCAGTCGCCCATGGACCATCAGCATGCCGCTCTATCGGCGCCGCGAGGCCAACGCGCAGCTGATGGAGTACAAGTGCGTGCCCTTCGCAGAGGAGCTGATGTACGGACACCTCCGGAAGAAGCCGTCGGGGCAGTAGCGGCTCGAGGTACCCGCGGTCGAGGCGCGCCGGTGCCGGCGCACGTGCCGCCCGGAGCCCGGATGGTCGGAGGCACCGCGGCGGCGATCACGTGCGGCAGGTGGATGCGAGCCACACGACCGACGTCACGGTCAGTGTCGGCTGCGCACCCGCCGCCGGCCCCAGCGTGCCTGCGGCCTCGATCCGGTGACCGACGTGGCGCGCCAGTTCCTCGGCATTCCCGCGGAGCCGAAACGTGGTCGGGCGATCGCCGCGGCTGTCGGTCAGGATGAAACGGGGCGTGCTTGCAGGGCCCTCGCGCGTCACGCAGCCGATGGCCACGAACCGCCGCTGGTTCGTTATGCCGGGCTGGGCGGCGGCACCCGTGGAGAGCAACAGGACGCTGCCGACGGCGGCAGCGCTCGCGAACGCGGTCAGGTAGGCGCGCATCGGGTTCAGGCTCCAGTGGGTCTGGACGGCACGCTCCGTGGGGGTGGCGTGCGAGGCCCCCGGCCTGGCGGGCTCACCTGGGCGCGTCCGGGCCACCAGGACCCGGACGTCCGCACACCGCCCGCCGGCCTACGTTATCGGGGCGGCTCTGTCGTGTCCGCGCCGTCGCGCGGTGCGCCCGTTCCAGACGAACCCATGAACAGGGTGCGCCCGTCGGGGAACGTGATATTGCGGCCGTTCGCCCGCAGCGTGCCGTCCTTGGCCTGGTAGCCGGTCACGACAATCACCGTGCCGACGGCCACCGTGTTCCTGGTGATGCCACGGCGCTGGAGGGTGTTCGGCGTCCCGCCTTCCACGGCCCATTCCTCGACCTTGCCGTCGGGCTTGGTCACCTTCATGTGAATCCAGGCGTGCGGGTTGATCAGCTCAACCTTGGTGATCGGGCCCTCGAGCTTGACCGGGGCGTTCGGGTTGAACTCTGCCGAAAACGCGTGATGCGCGATGAGCGGTGTGCCGGCACACAGGCTCAGCGCGGCTGCGGCTCCAAGAAGCGTCCTGCGCATTGACTGCCTTTCTCCCCCTCCGCGTGGTCTGCGGTCCGGGGCATTCTACGCTTTTCCCTTCCACTTTTGGCGCTTTGCCTTTACCTTCTAGCCTTCGGGAGGAGGCTGGCGTGAAGCAGGTGTTCGCGGTGGTCGTCGCAGTGGGTCTGGCCGTGTGTTCGGTGGCGGCGCAACAGTCGGCGGGAACGAGCGGATCGTCCGGCTGGAAGGTCCCCCGAACGCCCGACGGCAAGCCCGATCTGCAGGGGGTGTGGTCCAACAACGGGATTACGCCCATGGCCCGTCCGACCCAGTGGAAGGACAAGGCGTCGCTGACGACGGCCGAAGTCGAGGAACTGAAGCAGATCCTCGCGAAGTTCGTCGATCAGGGCGGCGATGCGATCTTCGGCAACGTGGTCCAGCTGGCGCTCAACGCCAAGGACACGGGACGCTTCAATCAGACGTCCTACGATCCGACCACGGGCAACTACAACCAGTTCTGGATGGCCGAGCGCGAGATCGACAATCGGACGTCGCTCATCATCGACCCGCCGAACGGCCAGTTCCCGCCGCTCACACCCGACGGCGAGATGCGCCGGCGGACGCGCGTGGAGGTGCAGGGCGGCGAGGGCGGCCCCCGCGGCAGGGCCGACGGTCCCGAGGACCGGCCGCTGTCCGAGCGCTGCATCTCGTACGGCGTGCCGCGGCTCCAGGCGAACTACAACAGCTACTTCCAGATCGTGCAGTCGCCCGAGACGGTGGTGATCTACCAGGAGATGATCCACGACGCGCGCATGGTCAACATGAGCGGCGCGCCGCACCTGCCGGCGACCGTGCGGCAGCTGCACGGCGATCCGCGCGGGCGGTGGGAAGGCGACACGCTGGTGGTGGAGAGCACGAACTTCATCAACGGGTTCCAGGGGTCGACGCCCGACGTGAAGATCACCGAGCGCTTCTCGCGCACCGAGCCGGACTTCCTGAACTGGCAGGTCACGGTGGACGACCCGAAGACCTGGACGCAGCCCTGGACGTTCATGATCCGGTTGAAGAGGACGGATGACCAGGTCTACGAGTACGCATGCCACGAGGGCAATCACTCGATGATCGGCATTCTTGCCGGTGCCCGCGCCGAAGAAGCGGCCGCGGCCAAGGCGGCCAAGGCGGCACCCAGGAAGGCGGCCACACCGGCGCCCGCACGGCGTTAGCGGCTGCAGGGGAGCGGGCTCGGGGCGTCTCGGGACTCAGGGTCGAGGTCAGGGTCAGGGTTGAGGTCAGGGTCAGGGCCGCGGTCACTGGTCGGGTTCAGGAGCAGCGGGGCCACCCTGTCCTGACCCGCCTCCCCGCCCGGTCTTCCCGACCGACCCTCCTTGACCCCCACAAGCCGACCCGACTCACCCGACCCGCCCGACCACCCCCTCCACCCGTCCCACGCTCCGACCGGACCCGACCCACGCCACCCCCTCCCTGAAGTATCCTCAACGGCCATGATCGAGCAGCCTGGCGTCGCCCCGCGGCGCGTCAACTCGCCGGGGCAGGTGCTCTTCGCCAGTCTGATCGGCACCACCATCGAGTTCTTCGACTTCTACATCTACGCAACGGCCGCGGTGCTGGTCTTCCCGCGCCTGTTCTTCCCCTCGAGCGACCCGGCGTCCGCGACGCTCGCGTCGCTGGCCACGTTCGCCGTCGCCTTCTTCGCGCGGCCGATCGGCTCGGCCTTCTTCGGGCACTTCGGCGATCGTGTCGGGCGCAAAACCACGCTGGTCGCCGCGCTGTTGACGATGGGGGTGTCGACGGTGAGCATCGGCCTGCTGCCGACCTACGACACGATCGGCCTCCTCGCGCCCGTTCTGCTCGCGCTGTGCCGTTTCGGCCAGGGGCTCGGTCTGGGCGGCGAGTGGGGCGGCGCGGTGCTGCTCGCGATCGAGAATGCCCCGCCGGGGCGGCGCGCCTGGTACGGCATGTTCCCGCAGCTCGGCGCTCCCATCGGGTTCTTCTTCTCCGGCGGAATATTCCTGCTGCTGTCTGCGTTCTTCTCCGACGAACAGTTCTTCGCGTTCGGGTGGCGGCTGCCGTTCCTCGCCAGCGCTGCCCTCGTCATCGTCGGCCTCTACGTGCGGCTCACCATCACGGAGACGCCGGTGTTCCAGCAGTCGCTGCACAAGGCCGAGCGCGTCAAGGTGCCGATGGTCACGGTGTTCCGGGAGCATACGGGCACGCTCGTCGCGGGCACGCTGACCTCGCTCGCCACCTTCGTGCTCTTCTACCTGATGACGGTCTTCACCCTGTCGTGGGGGACGACCGCACTGGGCTACACGCGCGACCGGTTCCTCGTCATCCAGTTGTTCGGCATCGTGTGTTTCGCGCTCACCATCCCGCTGGCGGCCATCCTCGCCGAGCGCGGCCGCCGGCGTACGATGCTCGGCGTGACCGCGGCTATCGCGGCGTTCGGGCTCGTGATGGGGCCGCTGCTCGAGTCGGGGACGCCTGGCGCGGTGTTGACGCTCTCGGTCGGGCTTGCGCTGATGGGCATGACTTACGGGCCGCTCGGCACCGTGCTGTCTGAACTCTTCCCCACCGCCGTCCGATACACCGGAAGCTCGCTGACCTTCAACCTGGCAGGGATCTTCGGGGCGTCGCTCGCCCCGTACATCGCCACCTGGCTCGCCACGAACTACGGACTGCGGTTTGTCGGCTACTATCTCAGCGCCTCTGCCCTGCTGACGCTCGGAGGCCTGCTCGCCACACGTGAGACGAAGGATGCGGATCTGGTCCAGGCCCGGTAACCCGATGACTCTGTTGTTAGTGCTCGTGATGCTGATCGGCTGCGCCGGCGCGGCGACGGCACAGCCCCCCGCGCAGCCGCCCTCGTCGCCCCCGGCGGCCGTGGCGCCCGCACCGTCGCGAGACGACCTGCCCGCCCCCACGCTGCCCGACACCATCAACCGCGACGACGACGGGCGGGCGACCGTGCGTGCCGTACGCGTCACCACGCCGATCCGCGTGGACGGCAAGCTGGACGAGGCGGTCTACGAGCAGATTCACCCGGCCTCGAACTTCATCCAGATGGAGCCCCGGGCAGGACAGGAAGCCACCGAGCGCACCGAGGTCTGGATCTTCTACGACAACAACAACCTCTACGTGAGCTTCAAGGCTTACGAGAGCCACCCCGAGCGGATGATCGCGAACGAACTGCGGCGTGACAGCGGCAACATCCGCCAGGGCGACTCGATCGGCTTCAGCTTCGACACCTTCCGCGATCGCCGCAACGCGATCCAGTTCGAGACCAATGCCCTCGGCGCGCGCACCGACGGGCAGAGTACGAACGAGCGCCAGTACAACGCGGACTGGAACCCGGTATGGCGCGTGACGGCCGGGCAGTTCGACGGCGGCTGGACGATCGAGGCGTTCATTCCGTTCAAGAGCATCCGCTACGCACCGGGTCGCCAGCAGGTCTGGGGCTTCCAGGCGCGGCGCACGAACAAGTGGAAGAACGAGATCTCGTACCTGACGAAAGTTCCCAACGCGTTCGGCCTGGGCCGGGCCGATTTTTCGGCGTCGCTCTATGCGACGCTGGTCGGACTCGAGGTGCCGAATCTTTCACGGACCCTCGAGCTGAAGCCGTTCGCCATCACCGACCTGACGACCGACAACGTATCGCGGCCGACGCGCTCCAACGACATCTCGGCCGACGGTGGCATCGACACGAAGTACGCCATCACCCAGAACATGACGGCGGACTTCACGGTGAACACCGACTTCGCGCAGGTCGAGGCCGACGAGCAGCAGGTGAACCTGACGCGCTTCACGCTGTTCTTCCCCGAGAAACGCGATTTCTTCCTCGAGAACCAGGGGATCTTCACCTTCGGCAACAATGCCTTCGGCAATGCCGCCGGCGGCTCCGACGTGCCGATTCCCTTCTACAGCCGGCGTATCGGGCTGGCGCAGGGGCGCACGGGGCAGGTCAACGTGCCGATCCTCGCGGGCGGCCGCGTGACCGGCCGCGTCGGCCGCTACCAGGTGGGCATGGTCAACATGCAGACGCGCGAGGACGTCAGCGTCAACGCCGCGGCCACCAATTTCTCGGTGCTGCGCGTGCGCCGTGACATCCTCCGCCGCAGCAGCATCGGGGCTCTGGCCACCTCGCGGTCGGTGGCGGTCGCCACGCCGGGCACCAACCAGTTCTACGGCGTGGACGGGTCGTTTGCGTTCTTCAACAACCTGTTCGTCACGACCTACTGGGCGCAGACGCGCACCGAGGGCGTCGACCGGCAGGACACGAGTTTCCGTGTGCAGCTCGACTACGCCGCGGACCGTTACGGCGTGCAGCTCGAGCGGCTGGATGTCGATCCGAACTTCAACCCGGAAGTGGGCTTCCTCCGGCGCACGGACATGCGCAAGAACTACGCGCAGTTCCGCTTCAGTCCGCGCCCGCGCAACAACCGGCGCATTCGCAAGTACTACTACGTCGGCGCGCTCACCTATATCGAGGACAGCGCCGGCCGCGTCTCGACGCGGCTGCAGGACGGCTCGTTCGACATCGAGTTCCAGAACAGCGATCGCCTGTCGGTCGGCTACCTGGACGACTACGAACTGCTGCTGCGGCCGTTCTCGATCGGCGGCGTGCGGCTGCCCGCCGGCGGCTATCAGTTCGGCAGCAGCCGCGCCTCGTACGCGCTCGGCCAGCAGCGGCCGTTCTCCGGCGCCATCGGCTTCGAGTACGGCGACTTCTACGACGGGCGCCGCACGGCGCTGAGCTTCAACCGTTCGCGCATCAACGTGTCGCCGATCTTCTCGCTGGAGCCGAGCCTCACGATCAACTGGATCGACGTGTCCGCCGGCAAGGTGACGACGAAGCTGTTCAGCTCCCGCATCACCTACACGATGACGCCCCTGATGTTCGCCAGCGCGCTCGTCCAGTACAACTCGACGACGCGGCTGGTGTCGGTGAACGCGCGCCTGCGGTGGGAGTACCGCCTTGGCAGCGAACTCTTCATCGTCTACAACCAGGACCACGATCGCGGCGCAGCCGCCGGCCTGCCCGGGCTGCAGAACCGCGCATTCATCGTCAAGGTGAACCGCTTCTTCCGTTTCTAGCTCATCTGCGTACAATCCGGGCGTGGTCCGCTTGAGCCTGCTTCGCCTGCTTGTCATCCAGGCCTGTGTTGCCGGCCTGCTCGCGTCGGCGGTTGCGGCGCAACCCGCTCCCGGATCGCTGTCCGGGCTGGTGTCGGCCGTGAACGGCGGCACGTTGCCCGGCACCACGATCACCGTGCGCGGCAACCAGGGCACCGAACGGGTCGTGACGACGCGGGAGGACGGCGAGTACCTGGTCGAGGCACTGCCGGTCGGCGAGGTCTATACGGTCCGTGCGGATATCGACGGCTTCGCCACCGTCACGCAAACCGGGGTCACCGTCGTCAGCGGCGGCGCGACGCGGGTGAGCTTCCTGCTGCTGCCCGGGGCGACCGAGTCGCTGTCGGTGACGGCCCGCGCGGTGTCTGCGCCCCAGCCCGGCGCGACACTCGATCACACGGTCTCCGACCGTCTCACCCATGCCCTGCCGCTATTCGGCCGCGACTTCATCGCCCTCGTCTCGCTGACGCCCGGAGTCGTCGGCAACCCCAGCGCGCCGAGCACCAACGGGCAGATTTCCTGGACCAATAACGTCCTGGTGGACGGCTCGAGCCACTACTCGAAGTGGCGCAGCGCCCCGCGTGCCTTCTACAGCGGCTATCCGCTGGAGGCGGTCCAGGACGTGCAGGTGCTCACCGCACAGTTCGCGCCCGAGTACGGCGAAGGGCTGTCGAGCGTCACGATGGGGCGGACGCGATCGGGCAGCAACACGCGACACGGGTCGGTCCTGCTGTTCGGGCAGGCGGGCGCCCTCAACGACCAGCCGGTGTTTGCGTCCCGCAAGCCCGCGGCAGCGTCGCTGCGGTTCGGCGCCACGCTGGGCGGCCCGGTGACCGCCGGCCGCACGTTCTTCTTCGGCAGTTACGAGGGGCGGCGCGCTCGCGGCAAGAACATCGTATCGTCCCCGGTGGCGCCGCAGGCCGAAGTGGACAACAACGAAGACGAGCACCTCGGGTTGTTCAAGCTCGATCACCGCCTGAGCGCAAACGACGTCGTCACCGTGCGCTACACCGGGCAGTGGTTCGAGTGGAAGAACGAGAACGGCGGCCTGTGGGTGCCGGGCAGCGGCATCGACTATCGCAACGACGTGCACACGGCCGTCGTCAGCGCCACGCAGTTCGTGTCCGAGCGCCTGCTGAACCAGGCGCGTTTCCAGTTCGCGCGTTACTCGGACCTGCGCACCGATCTCTCACCCACCCTGCACGTGCAGCGGGCCGGGTACTCGGCAGAGGGCGCGACGCTCGGTCCCTACGGCTTCGGCGCGACACCCGAGGACACCTGGGAGGCTGCCGACGTCATGGCGTGGACGCTCGCCGCCCACGCGGTGAAGTTCGGCACGGGGTTCCGGTTCACGCGCGCCTACAACGAGTCGCTGCCGTATGGCCGCGGGGCCTACTTCTTTGCGGGGCCGCCGTCGCTTTTCCCCGAGCCCTACGCGTTCCTGCAGAACGTCGAGGTGTCGTCGATCGGCCACATCGTCGAGCCGCGGAGCGTGTCCTCGTTCGGTTTCGTGCAGGACAACTGGCAGGTGGCGCCCCGGCTGACCGCCATGCTGGGGGTGCGGTACGACATCGAGCAGATCCGCAACGTGAGGGGCTACACGGCGAGGGCCGACACCAACAACATCCAGCCGCGGGCCAGCGCGGTCTGGAACCCGGTGGGCCGCCTGGCGGTGCGGGGCGGGGCCGGCGTGTACGCGCAGCAGCACCTGCTCTACTACATCAACCGCGCGCAGCTCGAAGGGCCCTCGGGTTCCGCGATGGTGGCGCTGACCCCGGCATCGCCCTTCATGCCGGTGTATCCCGCAACGGTGGGACCTGAGATCCTCACCCGGATTCCGCGAGACGTCTTTGCCGTGGCCGCGGATTTCCGCAATCCCTATTCGTTGCAGGCGTCGCTGGGCGTGCAGCATCCGCTGTTCGGATTCGACGTGTCCGCGGACTACGTGTACCTCGTCGGCCGCGACCTGATGAGCATCGTCGACGTCAACGCGCCGGCGTCGGCCATCAAGGGATTGCCCCGCACGGTGACGCAGGCCGACCTGACCCGTCCGCAGGTTCCGGCTCCCGGGGGCACGCGGAAAATCATCACGCTGGGCAACGAAGGACGCAGCTGGTACCGGGCGCTGCAGGTGAGCGCAGCCCGCGGCAGCGGGGCCCTCCACGGCCTGGCCACCTACACGCTGGCGCGGACCGAGGACATGGCGAACTACCAGCTGCCCGAGGACAGCCGGAATATCGCCGCCGAGAAGGCACGCGCCGACAACGACGTGCGTCATAACCTTACGGCGGGCCTCGTCTGGCAACTGCCGTTCTCGGGACGCGGCCTCAGCGGGTGGTCCCTCTCGGCGGCCGGCCAGTTCCGGTCGAACCGGCCTTACACCATCACGTGGGGCGACGACCGGAACGGCACCACGCAGAACGACGCAAGGCCGGGCGCGCGGAACACGGCCAGAGGACCGAGCTACCGCAGCGTCGACCTGTCGCTGACCCGGCGGACCCCGATCGGGAGCCGGACGCTCGAGGTGCGCGCGGAGGCATTCAACGTGCTGAGCGCGAAGAACTACGAAGAGTACGTCGGGTCGTTGAGTTCGCCCCTCTTCGGCCAGCCGGTCAGCGCGTTTCCGCGCCGCCGGCTGCAGTTCGCGGCAATTGTCAGGTTCTGATGGGTCTGCTGGCCACGCGAGGTGCCCGACTCCGCCGACTCGCGCTCGCGGCGCTGGCGGCGGCGTGCTGCGTGCTGGCCGTCACCTGCGGCGGCGGCGGATCCGGCGGCGGGTCTCCGACCGCCCCCACTGTGCCCGGGCCCAATCCGAACATCCCGACCCCGCCAGTGACCGGCGGGCCGGAGGTGTTCGTCGGCGCGGGGGACATCGCGCTGTGCGGCGGCAACGACCAGGCCACGGCCCGTCAGCTCGACGGCATCGGCGGCACGGTGTTCACCCTCGGCGACAACGCGTACATGAGCGGTACGCGCGAGGAGTTCCGCAACTGCTACGAGCCCTCGTGGGGGCGCCACAAGGGGCGCACCCGGCCGGTGCCGGGCAATCACGATTACGGCACGGGCAACGCAAACGCCTACTACGACTACTTCGGGGGCAATGCCGGACCGTCGGGCCTCGGGTTCTACAGCTTCGAACTGGGCGCGTGGCACATCGTGACGCTGAACAGCAATGTTCCGGCAGGCACTGCCTCGCTGCAGGCGCAGTGGCTGCGCACGGACCTCGAGAGCACCACGGCGCGCTGCGTCGCGGCGTTGTGGCACCACCCGCTGTTCTCGTCCGGGCCGAACGGCAACAGCCCGTTCATGCGCGACCTGTATCAGATCCTCTACGACTTCGGCGCCGACCTTGTGCTCGTCGGCCACGATCACATGTACGAGCGGTTCGCACCCCAGGATCCGAACGGCCGGCTCGACACCGTGCGCGGCATGCGGCAGTTCGTGGTCGGGACCGGCGGCGTTCCTCTTTACGATTTCCAGGCGCCGAAGCCGAACAGCGAGGTGCGGCTCAAGGTTCACGGCGTGATGAAGCTGACGCTGTTCGCGGACCGGTACCAGTGGGAATTCCTGCCGCTGTCCGGCGCGGGCGACAGCGGCACCACCGCCTGCCACTGACCGTCGTTCCCTGCCACTGATCGTCCCAGGCCCCGCCCCGCCCCGCATCGCGTGACCTGCGGCAGGGGATCTGTCCGGGACCAGGCCCCCACCTCGTCTCGATTGACGGCCCGATGCGTTCCCCTGCATGGTGTATAGTTCGGCCACACCGCCTCGACCGTGGACCGAATGCTCGTTTCCAGTCGGAAGATTGGCGATCGCCTCCTGCTCATCCCACACCAGTCGCTGCTGGCAGGCGGGGCGGCCGAGGCGTTCGAGTCGCAGCTGCGCCAGACGATCCGCGGCGGGCAGCGCCACCTGATCGTCGATCTGGCTGGCGTGAACGCGATCGACAGCGCGGGTGTGCGCGCGCTCGTTCGCGCTCATACCAGCATCAACCGCGCGGGCGGCTCGCTTCGGCTCGCGGCGATCAGCCCGCCCGTGCGCAAGGTGCTGGAACTCTCGCACCTCACGCCGATCTTCGACACCTACGCATCGGTCGAAGCCGCTGCGATGGCCTCGATCCCATGGGACACCATCGCTACCGCGACAGCCGGCACCGCCCTGTGCGCGCTGCTGTTCTGGCTGGGCATCACCTATCCCTATGAGCTGGCGGGCGTGCCGCCACCAGGATCCACGTTCCCGCCCCCGGGTGACGCGGCGCCGCCGGTCACGCCGAGCGCCGTCCATGCCTTCATCGAATTGGGCAAGCTCGTAGCCGCCCTGGCGATCGGCGTGCTCGTCAGCCTGGTGCACCGCCCGAACACGCAGCAGCGCGGGATGGGCCGCTCGATGGCGCAGGCGCAGACGCTGCTCTGCGTCTCGGGCGCGATGATGATGATCATCATCGGCAACTCCCTCGCGCGCGCATTCGGGATCGCCGGCGCGGCCAGCATCATCCGGTTCCGCACCCCGGTGGACGACCCGAAGGACGTCACGATCCTCTTCCTGCTGATGGGACTCGGCATGTCCGCCGGGCTCGGGTCGTTCGCCGTGGCGGGCCTTGGCACCGCCTTCCTGTGCGCCGCGCTGTTCGTGCTCGATCACGTCACGCGGCAGCAGGCGCGTGTCATGGCGGTGGAGATCGTGGCGCAGGGCAAGCACTTCCCGACCACCCACGTCGAGAACGTGTTCCTGCGCAACCAGGTGCCGTTCGAGCCGCGGGAGATCTCGCACGACGACGACGTGACGATCAAGTACCACACATGGATCGATCCCCAGGTCTCGCTGGAAGACCTGAGCGCGCAGTTGATGGACGGCAGGTCCGGAGTGAGCGCGGTGTCGTGGGACCAGCCGAAGCGGGCATGACCGAACAGCCGCCCGCCCCTCCGCCAGATCGGATCGTGCTTGCGCTCGACGCGCGGCGGACGACCGTGCTCGACGTGATCCGGCAGGCGAAGCGCCAGCTCTCGCTTTCCCTGTTCCGCTGCACCGACGAGGCGGTCTTCGACGAACTGCAGGCGGCCGTGCAGCGCGGCGTGGACGTGGAGGTGCTGGCCACCTCGCGCGCCAAGGGCGGCCGCCGGAAGGTCGAGCGGCTGTGGCGCCGCCTCGAGCGGACCGGCGCCACGGTGCACGCTTATACCGACGCCGTGGTGAAGTACCACGCCAAGTACGTCGTGGCCGACGACGGTCCGGCGCTGGTGGCGTCGCTGAACTTCACGACGAAGTGCTTCACCCGCACGTGCGACGCGATGGTGCTCACCTGGGACCCTGCCGTGGTGTCGGGGCTGCGGCGGCTGCTGGCGGCGGATCGCCTCAGCGGACTGCTGCCGAACGACCTGTCGCCGCGCCTGATCATCGGGCCCGAGGGAGCCCGGCGTCAGTTCTCGTCGCTCATCGAGCAGGCGCAGTCGAGCATCCTGCTGATCGACGGGAAGCTCTCGGACCCCGGGATCCTGTCGTTGCTGGCCCGGAAGCGTGCGGCGGGCGTGGCCGTGCACATCCACGACGGCCGTCGTGTCGGCTCGCTGAAGTCACACGGCAAGATCATGCTCATCGACGGCCGGCGCGCGGTCGCCGGAAGCCTCGCGCTCACGCCCCTGAGCCTGGACTTCCATCGCGAGGTGGCAATCGAGACAACCGAGCCGGCCGCGATCGCGGACGTGGCGGCGCTGTTCCGTTCCCTTGGCTTCGCCGCGGCCGAGACCGTGACGGCGGCGGCAGGAGAGTCGTAGTGCGATACCCGGCGCTGGTTCTGCTCTGTCTCCTGTCGGCACGGGACATCCAGGCCGCCGACGCGCCGGCCGGTCCGGTGAATGATCCGGCCCGCGCCCCGGCATCCCAGCAGCCCCTGGCATCGGCTGCGGCTCAGCCCCGCGTGCGCGACAGGGATCGCAGGGATCTGCGATTCGTCCTGGGCGATCACCCGTCGATCCGCTGGGGCCAGTGGCTCAGGCTCGACCTGCGCGGACGCGTGCAGGTGGACCAGCGAGATCCCGGCGACGACCCGTCGAACTTCGACACGTTCGGGCTGCATCGCCTTCGTGCCGGGATCGACGGCGAGCTGTTTCGCGTGTTCCAGTTCAGCATCGAGCGCGAGCTGTCGGAGTTCGAGCTCGATCAGACGCCGAATCCGACCGGCCAGGGCTCCAAGACGCCCTGGAAGGATGTCTGGGCCGAGCTGAACCTGTCCAACGCGTTTCAGCTGCGGGGCGGCCGCTTCAAGATCCCCTTCGGCATGGACCAGCTCACGAGCGTGACCGAGAACGACTTCGTCTATCGGTCGCAGGGCGGCAACTTCCTCTCGCCAGCCCGCGACCTCGGCGTGTCCGCGCACGGCCGCTTCTTCGGCCGCAAGCTCACCTACGACGTCGGCGTGTTCGAGCAGGACGGCGACAACTCGCGGTCGTCGAAGATCGTTGGGGGCGACCGGACGATCGCCGGCCGCGTCACGGCGCGGCCGATTCCAACCAAGGCGTTCAACATCGACCGGGCCGAGTTCGGCGTGAACGTCGCGTCGACCGAGGTGTCCGACGCTTCGGTGCTGCCCAACGGCCTGCGGGCGAGGACCGTGATGTCGAAGTACACATTCTTCGAGCCGGTCTTCGTGAGAGGCACGCGCACCAGGATCGGCGTGGACCTCGACTGGCAGGGAGGGCCCTTCGGGGCACGCGCGGAGTACATCCGTGTGACGGACGATCGGGACGGGCAGGGGCTCCGGGGCGACACGCTCAATCCCGCGCGATATCAGTCCTACTACGTCGCAGGCGCGTGGGTGATCGCGGGTGCGCGGAAGGACCGTCCGACCGTTCCCGAGCACTACTTGTTCCAGCACGGCGCTGGCGCCATCGAGGTTGCGGCGCGTTACGACCGGCTCTGGATGAACAGCGAGCCTACCGGCGAGCCGGCGTTCACCAATTCCCGTGCGGAGGTGATCCTGCCGAGCGGCAACCGCGTCACGACGCTCGGCGTGAACTGGTACCTGAACCGGTTTGCCAAGGTGCAGCTGAACGCGTTGCACGAACGCCTCGAGGACAGCGGGCGCACGCCGCTCGTCGACGGACGCCAGAGCTTCTGGAGCACCGTGTTCCGGATGCAGTTCGTGCTGTAGGTCGAGAACGCCGTTCGGCCCGTCGTCAGGCGCCCGCCGGGATCGTCAGGGCCACCCGCGAGCCGCGCGCCGTGCCGACGGCGATGGCGTCGCCGCCGTGCGCCAGCGCGACACGCCGGACCGCCGCCATCGAGACCGCGGCCGCGAGCCCGCCCGGGCGATCGGTCCAGGAGGGGTCGAACGCCCGCTCCAGCCACGCCGCGGCGGGACGCACATGCTCCTGCATGACCGCCAGGCTCATGCCCCGCGCCGGGGTGACGCCGGCCACGATGGTGACGCGGGCGGCCGCGAGCCCCTCGACGAGCGCCAGCGTCGAGATGAGTGCGGCGGTCAGGGCGGCGCTGAGCAGCTTCTCGTCGGCGAGCACGAGATGTGCGGGCGGTACCTCGGAGGTGACCACGATGTCGACGTGGCGAAGCCGACGTTCTGGTTCGAAGCCCCGCACCACGCGATCGATCATCGCCGGCAGCGCGATCACGGCGCGCACGGCGGGACGTTCTTCGCGTACCAGCCGGGCCGCCTGCTGCAGGCTGGCCGTCCGCCAGAGTTCCGCCCGCATCAGCAGGCCGATGGCGCCTCGAGAGAGGTCGGTGAGCGGCTCGGCCATCAGGTCCGCGAGCCCCGCAGCCGTCGTGAGGCCCCGTGCGATGTCCTCGTCGGCGGGTGCGGGAGCGGGCGCAGCCTGCGCCGAGGCGTCGGGGGCGTGACGGTCCTGCGTGAGGTGCGCGGCCTCGCGCAGGCGCGCTGCCGCGGCATCGTCCACTGCGTGTATGCAGCACGGCACCTCGCGCAGCCCGGCGGCGATGGCCGCCGCGAGCCGGCGGCGTCCATCGATCACCCGGGTGCGGCCCTCGTGTTCCTGGACGAGCAGCGGCTGGAGGATCCCGTGCTGCCGTACTGAATCGATGAGCGGGACGAGCGCGGGGACGTCGCTGACGGCCGGCGCGTCCAGCGTGCTCACGGGGAGACTGCGATCACGGCGGGGTGATGCCTGTGAGGACAGCAGGTCCACGTAGTGCCGGTCGGCCCGCATGCGATAGCGGGGAGGCAGGCCTTCGCGTGCCCCTGCCCGCGGCGGCTCCGGGTCCGCATCGTCGTCCAGTGGTGTTCGGGGTGCCGGGAGGTCGTCCGCCAAGGGGTCTATGTCAGCCACGAGTCGTCCGCCGCGAAAGTAGTGAGGAAATGGTCGAGCCTGTTATAGCAGAAGCCCGGCCCTGGTACAACGGCACTGAGTTTGCGAAATGCGCTCACATGACGCACTCGTGGACGCAGTCACTGATCAGCGGCGCGGTCGGCGCGGTCGCATTGACAACGATTCATGAACTGGGGCGCGCGCGGGTGCCGTATGCGCCGCGGATGGACGTGCTCGGCATGCGGGCGTTGCGCCGCTTGCCGGTCTTCGAGCACGAGCGGCCGCGGTCGTCACGGCTGCGGCGCTGGGCGCTGGCGGGCGACCTGCTCGCGAACACGCTGTACTATGCGTCGGTCCGCTCGGCTTCACGCGGCGCCACCTGGAAACGTGGGGCCGTGCTTGGCGCAGCTGCCGGCATCGGTGCCCTCGCGCTCCCGACGCGCCTTGGACTCGGCGAGGCACCGGATTCCCATCGGCGCGCCAACCAGGCGATGACGATCGCCTGGTATCTGGCGGGAGCCCTGGCGGCAGCGGCCGCCGCGAACGGGATGCGTTATGGCAGACTACCAGAGTGAACTCATGCCGCTCCCGCCGGCGCTCCTGACCGCGGGACATCCCGATCTGGTGCACGAACGCGTGTCCTACAAGCGACCCCCGACGTCATCCGTGCGGGTGCTCGGCAAGTCGATGCACGTCCTGGCTGCGGGCTGGGCGCTGTCGATCGGGTGGCTCTGGGTGGAGACCATCCAGCAGCACCTGTATCGCCACAGCGTGGCGCCGCCCTACTACGCCCTCGACACCGTGGCGAGCGGGGCGCTTCCGGCGCTGGTCATGGCCCTCATCGGCTGGGCGATTGCGCGGTTCGCCGGCCGGGCACCGCAGATCGACCTGGAGCGCCGCGAGTGGTGGCACGCCTTCTTCTGGACGCTGTTCCCGAACATCATGTTGCTCGCGACCGTCTGGGTGATGCTCCAGGAAGCGCGCTGATCGCGGCGTCCCGACATCCCGGCCCGCGTCCGGTTACGGACCCTGAACATCGATCGCCTGCCAGCTCGCGAGCACCGAGCGCGCGTTGTCGCGCAGGCCGCGCGCGTAATCCACGCGGAAGGTGCCGCCAATCCCCGGTACGCGCAGGCGGAGCCCGACGCCAGCATCCACCTGGAAGGGGCGGCCCGTCGCGAACGACGGCCGCCGAGAGGCGAAGGCGCCGTCGGCAAACACCGCCCCGCCGATGCGCAGCAACGACGGACGCGGCAGCCAGCGCTGGCCTTCGAGCGTGAGGTGGACGAGGCGGCGCCCGAACACGGTGCCGTCGATCCGTCCCTCGCGCAGCAGGCGGTGCGCGCGAAGCAGCGGTCCCCGGCCGCGCCCCTCGCCGGCCCCTCCCCAGAGTGCGAGCGGTGCATCGGACGTTGCTGCGGCGGCGCCGGCACGTCCCACGAGGACGAACCCGACGGGATCACGACGCGAGCGGAACGAGAGGTTCAGCGCCGCGGCACTGAACCCGGGCGAGCCGTCGAGGCCTGCCCAGCGGTTGACGCTGAGCGATGCGGACACGCGATCGCGCACGAATCGCCGGTCGACCGTGCCGCCGATCCGCAGCGTTCGATCGATGCGACGGTCGAGGCGCGTCCAGGTGTCCACGCCCGCGAACAGTTCCGCGCGCAGGTTCGCCGTGAGCCAGTCGCCCAGGGCCAGCTGCGCCTGCAGTCGTTCCTCCCGCACGGCCGCGGCTGCGTCGGGGCCGTAGGCCTGCGACTCCCAGGCCGCTCGCACCCGGACGCCGCGGGGCCACGTCGCGCGCGGAGCCGCGAATTCGATCGCCACACGGGGCCGGTTCTCCCACCAACCCCAGGAAGCGGACCATGTCTCGCCCTGGCCGAGCCCGCCAGGCAGCACCAACGCGAGTTCACGTTCGAGTGCCGCCTGCGCGCCCATGGCGGCCCACATCACGGGCGTGCGGGGCACGGCGGCCTTCTCGACCACCGCGACGTCCACGACGGCGAAGCCGTCGCGATCGGGACGCAGCGCGACGCGCGTCGCGCCATGGTCGGGCATCGCCTCGATGCGCCGGCGTGCGAGCAGGAACTGCGAGTCCGTCAACTGGGTGTTCGGCGTGAGTCCCAGGGCGAGTGCGACCAGCGAGTACCGCGTGCGCCGGAGGCCCGTGATGCGCACCGAATCCAGGTAGGGCCGGCCGACCTGGTTCCACGCGCGGAGCGCGCCCGGCACGTCGTCGAGCATGAAACGGCTCGACGCCAGGACGTCGGCCGCATACGGGTCGTGCGGTGCGAAGGCGAGCGCCCGTTCGGCGAGCGCCGCCGCCGAGGCCCATTGGCGCTGGGCGAAGCGAAGCCCGGCGAGTTCGGCCAGGACCCTCGGGTCGCGAGGGCACTGGGCGCGCAGGATCTCGAGGCGGGATGCGGTGGTGGTGTGGGGAGCCTCACCGGCCTCGTCGAGTATCGCGTCGAGCCCGCGCGCACATGCGGGGGCGGACTCCGGCACGGCATGAACAGCGGCGGCGGTCGCAGGCACCGTGACCGGCTGCGGCGCGCGCATGGGCGTCACGCTCAGCATCCAGTGACGCGACGCGGTCCAGACCCGCTCCAGGTTCGCCACGGACAGTCGCCGCGACGGGCCCCAGGCCGGATCGTGCAGCACGACACCTTCGGCATCCGCCGACACGGCGACCACGAAGTGGTAGCGTTGTGGACGGTCTTCGAGCAGCAGCATCGGCGGGCGGCCCGCGTCGATCTCCTCCCGAAGTCGCGCCAGCGAGCCGTCGAGCCGCTCCGCCCTCCAGCCGCGATCGCGGATGGCCTGCACCAGGTCGGCATCGGCGATCCCGCCGGCGCGTTCGTCGACCAGCGGCGCGAACTGCTGGACATCCGCGTGCCGCTGGCCCCAGTAGCGGAAGATCATCGCGGCCGCCGCGCCGCCGCAGAGTGCTTCGGTCTGCGGCAGGTACGGAACATCGAGGACGACGGCGGCCGGCGCCTGGCCGGCCGCCCGTGCGGGGAGCGTGAGCAGCGAGGCCGCGATCAACGCCAGGGTGCCGCTGGTTCGCCACTCCACGGCGCGCGGATCAGTCGACGGCGACGACGATCAGCAGGACGACCAGCAGCGCAATGATGATGGTGGTCGTCGAGATGACGACCGTCGATGCGCCGCCGACCAGCGTCTGGTTCACCTGCTGCGCGGCGGCCGCGGCGCGGGCGAGCGGGGCGCCATCGAGTGTGTCGACGGATGCGGCAACACGGTCGAGGTCGATGCCTGACTTCGTTGCGAGATCGCGAACCTCGGGGCGAGCCAGCGCCTCGCGTATGGTGGCGCGGTGGACATCGTCGCGTGCCACGTCGCCGGCCAGCGTATCGGCGAGGGTGGCCGGCGTGATCAGGTGGCGGTCCTGCGCGAGCGCGGGCGCCGGCAAGGCGAGCATGCAGACAAGCGGAACCATGAGCAGCTTACGAATCGTTCGCATCGAATCCTCCAGTCGGTCGTTCACGTCGAGGTCCTTAGCAAGTGCGATACCGTTGTGTCCTACCTCGGCCGCGGCCAGTCGCGAGACTGCTCGATGGTGACGTTGAACGAACGGCTTGCGGAGTGGATGGCGGCGCTCGAAGCGCGACAGTTGGCCGACCTCACGTTTCAGGAGGTCGCGCGTGCCCTGCGCGCCCTGTCGTCGGCGTACGTCGAGCGGCGGGGACGCCTCGGCGAAGGCATCGCTCTTTCGGGCGCGGGCAAGCGGGCGGCCTTCGCCCTCTATTACGGCCCGCTGCACCTTCTGCTCGTGCATCACATCGTGTCGTCGCTGGGCGGCCCGTTCCTCGAGGTCGACACCATCGAGGATCTCGGGTGCGGCACCGGCACATCGGGCGCAGGGTGGGCACTCGCCTGCCCGCGGGCACCCCGGCTCAGCGGCCTCGATCGCCATCCGTGGGCCGTGGAGGAAGCACGCAGTACGTGCCACGACCTCGGGTTGCGCGGCACCTTCGCGGTTGCCGACTTCCTGCGCGAGTCGCCGCGTGCCAGCGGAACCGCGCGCCGGTCCGGGCCGGCGCCACGGCGCGACCGCACAGGGCGTGGCCTGCTCCTGGCGTATGCCGTCAACGAGGTGGCCGATGCCGGGGCGCGCGACGCCCTGCTGGCTCGCGCGCTGGATCACGCCGCTCGTGGCGGCCGCGTCATCGTCCTGGAGCCGCTGGCCGGATTCGTGGCGCCGTGGTGGAGCGCGTGGCGGGCTGCGTGCGAAGCCGCCGGCGGCGAGGCGCGCGAATGGCGACTGCATGCGTCGCCCGTGCCGATCGTGGAGAAGCTGGGTCGGGCGGCTGGGTTGAACTACCGCGAGCTGCGCGGCCGGACGCTGACGTTGTGAAGGCGCTGCGGCGCGCGTGCCCGGTCAGCCGGATCGTGCGTGCGCCCAGGCCAGTAGCCGGCTGAGCGGCCAGGTGTTGATGACACGCGCCTTCGGCACGCCCGCCAGCCGCGCGTGCGCGAGGGCGATGTCCGCATAGGCCAGTTCGACCGGCGAGTGCGCGTCGCTGTCGACGGCGATCAGGCAGCCCGCCCCGACTGCCCTCTGCGCCAGCTCGAAGTCGACGTCCTGACGGGACGGGTCGCCGTCGATCTCGATGGCCACCCGCGTCTCGGCGGCCGCGGCGAACACCGCATCCCAGTCGGCCTGCACGCCGGCACGCGAGCCGAACTTCCGTCCGCGCGGGTGCCCGAGGATGTGCACGCGCGGCTGGCGCACGGCGGCGACCATGCGCGCGGTCTGGTCCGCGGTGGACCGCAGGGCCGAGTGCGGAGAGGCGACGACGAGCTCGCACTGGGCGAGTTCGTCGGCCGTCATGTCGATCGACCCGTCCGCGCGGATGTTCGCCTCGATCCCCTTCAGCATGCGGAAGCGCCGCGTGTATCGCCGATTCAGTGCGTCGATCTCGCGATGCTGCCGGCGCAGGTCCGTCATCGACACCCCGTTGGCGACCGGCAGGCCGTACGAGTGGTCTGTCACGGCGCAGTATCGGTAGCCGCGAGCCAGGCATCCCTCGACCAGCGCCTCGAGCGACGTGGTGCCGTCGCTGTACGTCGAGTGCATCTGCAGGTCGCCCCGGTAGTCGCCCGGCAGCGGACCTCGCAGCGTCGTGTCGGCCAGCGCGGCGGCCACCTGCGCCCCGCTCAGGAAATTGGTGCGCAGCTCGCGCGACCGTTCGATCTCGCGGCCCCGCGGGCTGCCGGCCACCGCGGCCTCCACGATCGGCGAGCGCCCGGTCGCCAGCGCCTCGAGGATGACGCGCGTCGACGCGGGCCCGATGTTGGCTATGCGGCGCAGCGTGCCGTCAGGCTGGACGTACCTCTCGATCGGCTCCGGCAGGTTGAGCACCGCGTCGGCCGCGCGCGTGTAGCCCCACCGTTTCTGCGCGGAGGCCTGCGCCGACGCGAGGTCGCGCAGCAGCGAGGCGATGAGCCGGTTGGCATCTGGTGGCGCACCCACGCAGGCGACATTAGCAAACGTGGCACCGTGCTATGGTTCACGCCGTGACGGGCGCACCGCCGCAGCTGCGCAAGACGCTCGGGTTCCGGGATCTCCTGCTCTTCTACATCGCCACCACGTTCACCTCCGATGGGTGGCGACGGCAGCGGCCGCCGGTCCCAGTGCGCTCGTGCGCTGGGTCGTGGCTGCGGCCGGGCTGTTCGTGCCGCTCGTGTTTGCGACGCTCGAGCTCTCGTCCCGGTATCCCCGCGAAGGGGGCGTGTACGTGTGGAGCCGCGAGGTCTTCGGCCCGTTTGCCGGCTTCATGACCGGGTGGCTCTACTGGGGCACGAACCTGCGGTACTTCCCGTCGCTGCTCTACTTCGCCGCAGGCAACCTGCTGTTCGTCGGCGGCGAGCGGATGGCGCCGCTCGCGACGAGCCGCGCGTACTTCATCGCCGCATCGCTGTGCGGCCTGGCATTGACGGTCGGGCTCAACGTGATCGGGCTTCATGTGGGAAAGTGGGTCAGCAACGTAGCCGGCGCCGCGAACTGGCTCGCCGTAGTGGGACTGATCGCGCTGGGCGGTGTGGCGTGGATGCGGGCGCGCACGGTGCCGCGGGCCGTCATCGCGGCGGCCGCGGTCATCACCGCGCTGTACCTCGCGGGCACGCTGGCCGTGCTCGTCGCCGTGCCGCCCGAGCAGGTCTCCGGCCTGCAGGGGATCATGCAGGCGGCGGCCGCGGTGACGTCGCGCACCGGTGTCGCGTGGCTGACGCCGCTGTTCGCGCTGCTTGTCGCGGTTGCCGCGATTGGCGGCGTGTTCGGGTGGTTCGCAGCGGTCGCGCGGCTGCCATTCGTGGCAGGGCTCGATCGTTTCCTCCCGCCGGCGTTCGCCCGCCTCCATCCCAGGTGGGGCACACCCTACGTCGCGCTGCTCACGCAGGCAGGCGTTGCGGCGGTCTTCATCGTGCTCGGCCAGGCGGGCACGTCGGTGCGCGGCGCGTACGACGTGCTCGTGAGCATGAGCATCATCACCTTCTTCGTGCCGTTCCTCTTCCTGTTCGCGGCGCTCGCGCGCGTGCAGCGGGTGCCCGCACCAGCGGGTGCGCGATGCGTGCCCGGCGGTCCGCGCGTGGCGACCGGGTTCGCCGCGGTGGGCTTCTCGATCACGCTGCTGGCGATCGTGCTCGCGTGCGTACCGCCCGACGACGAGGCGCGCCCGCTGCTCGCGGTCGCGAAGATCGTGGGGCTCTCGATCGCGATGGCCGCGATCGGCGCGGGCGTGTACGTCGCAAAACGCGACCCCTTGACATGAAAAGACGATGTACGAAAGGCCTCTGATTTGGTACAGTGCCGAATCACACGCGATGGTGATGTCAAGTGCTATCGCGCGAGGAGGTCGGACACGATGGTGCTGCTGGTCGGGGCGACGGGTCGCCTTGGGGGGCGAATCGCACGCGAGCTGTTGTCGCGCGGCGTTCCCGTCCGGGCGCTGTGCCGGCCATCGTCGGGATACGGCGCGCTGCAGCGCATGGGCGCGCAGATCGCGATCGGCGACCTGAAGGATCCCGCGTCGCTCGCGGCTGCTTGTGCCGGCGTCGACACGGTCATCACGACGGCGAACACCGCACGCCGCACCGGCGACGACACCGTGGACGCCGTGGACGACCAGGGCACGCGGGATCTCATCGACGCGGCGAAGGCCGGCGGCGTCCGCCACTTCATCTACATGTCGGCGCTCGCGGCCGACCAGCACAGCCCGGTGCCGCTGATGGCAGCGAAGGGCCGGAACGAAGGGTATCTCCGGGACAGCGGCATGGCGTGGACGGTCCTGGCGCCGAACCTGTTCATGGAGTCGTGGGCGACGCAGATCGTGGCGCAGCCGGTCCAGGCCGGCGACCCGGTCGTCATCATCGGCCAGGGCCGCACGCGGCACACGTTCGTGGCCGAGCACGACGTGGCGCAGTTCGCCGTGGCCTGCGTGAACAACCCGGCGGCCCAGAACCGACGGCTGGCCATCGGCGGGCCCCAGGGCCTGTCCTGGCGCGACGTGATTGCCACGTACGAGCAGGTGCTCGGCCGATCCATCGACGTGCAGTACACGGAGCCGGGCCAGCCGGTCGGCAAGCTGTCGATGGCCGTCCAGCCGCTGCTGGCGGCAATGGACAACTTCGAAACCAACTTCGACTCGAGCGCCCTCGCAGCGGAGTTCAAGGTGACGCAGACGCCCCTCGAAGCCTGGGTGCGCGCGTCGGTCGCCAGCGCGCCGCGCGTGTGACGCGCACCTGATCGCTCGCTGCAGGCACGCGTGTGTACTACACTAGCGCGCGCACGCGTGTACGCGCGACGACATCACTCGACGCGAATGAGGCGGAACCATGACGGACTTTGATGACGGCGGACTCGATCTTCCGGACGACGACATGACCGGAGGACCGGACCTCGGCGATCTCGAGACGGGCGAGGAGTCGCTCGACCTCGACCTCGAAGCGGGCGATGTCGCGGACACGCCCGCCCAGACGCCGATCACTGCGGCAGCTGCGGCACCGGCGAAGAGGAAGCCGGTCCGGAAAGCGGCTCCGCGCAAAGCGGCAGCGGGGCGCAAGCGCGCGCCCGCGCGGTCGGGTGGGAAGGCCACGAAGAAGAGGAAGGCCGCTCCCGCCAGGAAGAGCGCACCGGCTCGCAAGAGCACTGGTGCACGGAAGCAAACGCGTGGCGCCACGAAGGGCGCCGGGAAGAGAGGATCAGTGGCGAAGAAGGCTGTGAAGAAGGCCGCGAAGAAGGCCGCCAAGAAGACCGCGAAGAAGGCTGCGAAGAAGACGGCCAAGAAGACCGCGGCGAAGAAGCGCTAGTCGCTTCTGAACTAGAGCGGGGCGCGTACGCGCGCCCCGCTTTCACCTCCCCGACCCGCCCTCCACGCCCGGCCAACGCCGGCGCCAGCCTCGCCCTGCGGAATAACTCCCAGGGCCCTCGGGAAAATCCCCGCGACAACACGCGACATTTCGCGATTTCCGCGAAATTTGCCGGATCCGACCCGGGCATGCCCCTTGCCCAAGGGCCTCGCACTCCGCGGCATCACGAGTGGTGCGCGCACACAGAGAGTGCCGGTTCCGGTCAGAAGGAGAGAGAGATGAGGCTGAACGACGTGCAGCGTTGGGGGTGGACCGCCGGGTTCGGGCTCGTGGCGGCCGTGGCCGTGGGCCTGGCCGGCACGTCCGGGCTCAGCGCCCAGCAGTCCGGCGCGCCAGAGGTGACATTCACGAAGGACATCGCGCCGATCCTGCAGCGCAGCTGCGAGAACTGCCACCGCCCGGGCGGCGGCGGGCCCATGTCGCTGCGCACCTACGAAGAGGTCCGGCCCTGGGCGCGGGCGATCAAGTCGCGCACCGGCATCGGCCCCCACGCCGGCGTCATGCCGCCGTGGTACATGGAGAAGAACATCGGCATCCAGAAGTACAAGGACGATCCGTCCTTGAGCGCAGCCGAAGTCGCCAAGATTGCCAAGTGGGCCGACAGCGGCGCGCCGCGCGGCAACCAGGCCGACATGCCGCCGCTTCGCGACTGGGCCGACAACTCCGTGTGGCGCATCGGCACGCCCGACCTCATCGTCAAGAGCCAGAACATCGTCGTGAAGGCCAACTCCCCCGACTGGTGGGGTGAGATCGAAGCCGTGCCGATCCCGCTCGAGGAGGACCGCTACGTGCTCGCCGTCGAGATCAAGGAAGTCAACGATGCCGCGGTCCACAACGGTGGCCGCGACACGGTCGGCGGCCTGTTCGTGTGGCACCACCTGATCTACCGCACCCAGCCGGGCGCGGATTACCAGCCGACCGACCTCGAGACGATTGCGGGCAGCGACGCGGTGGTGAACTGGCCGGTGCACGAGGTTGGCCGCAACCCCGACTACTTCGACCCGAAGGCGGCGGTGCTGCTGAAGAAGGGCTCGTGGATCGTGTCCGACTCGCTGCACACGCATTCGAGCGGCAAGGACGTCACCTCCCACCTCGAGTTCGGCTACAAGTTCGCGCCCAAGGGCTACAAGCCGACCTACAAGCGCGCGGTCATCGGCCTCGGCAACGGCGTCGACATCGACATCGCCGGCAACGAGAAGGACCAGCAGCTGCACGCGTACGCCGTGCTGAACGAGCCGACGAAGATCATCTCCTTCGAGCCGCACCTGCACGCCCCGGGCACCCGGATGTGCCTCGAGGCGATCTGGGGCTACAACATCCAGACGCTCTCGTGCGTCGGCTACGACCACAACTGGGTGCGCGGCTACAGCTACGCGGACGACGTGGCCCCGCTGCTGCCGAAGGGCACGATCCTCCACATCATCGGCTACTTCGACAACACCGCCGGCAACAAGAACGTGCCTGACCCGCGCAACTGGTCCGGCTCGGGCAACCGCTCGATCACGAACATGTTCATCGACCTGGGCAACCGCGTGTCGCTCACCGAGGAGCAGTTCCAGGAAGAAATGCGTGCCCGCGTCGACGCCAACCCCGGCAAGGACGTCATCCTCGGCTGCCCCCTCTGCGGTGTCGTCGCCCAGCAGCAGCGCGCCCGCCCCACCCAGAACCAGAACCAGAATCAGGGTCAGCAGCAGTAGAATCTACGGACGGGTTTGTAGGAACCCGTCCGATTCACGACGGCAGGGGCGCTGTGCATGCGCCCCTGCCGTCTTTCTCTGGGAAAGCATGCTCATGAAGAACTACGTACGCGCGCTCGTCGGTGCCGCTGCGATCTTCCTGGCGCCGACGGCGGCCGGTGCCCAGTCCCTCAGCTACAACAGCGGGCAGAACGTCGCGCCCGCGTACGAGGGATGGGAAGAGGATTCGGACGGCAGCAAGTACTTCCTCTTCGGGTACATGAACCGGAACTGGGAAGAGGAACCCGACGTCCCGGTGGGTCCGGCCAACGGCTTCGCGCCCGGCAGTCCCGATCAGGGCCAGCCCACGCACTTCCTGCCGCGCCGCAACCGGTTCGTCTTCCGCGTGAAGGTGCCGGCCGGGTTCACCGAGAAGGACGAACTCGTCTGGACCCTGACGACCAATGGCAAGACCGAGAAGGCGTTCGCCTCGCTCCGCGAGGACTACAAGGTGGACGACGTCGTCAAGGCGTCCGAGACCGGCGCGCTGGGCGCTGGCTCGAGCAGCCCGGAAGTCCGCGCGAACAAGATGCCCGTGGTGAAGATCGAGGGCAGCAAGAATCGCACGGTGAAGGTCGGTGAGACCGTCGAACTGGTGGCCGTCGTGACCGACGATGGCATCCCGAAGCGCCGCGGCGCTGGCGGCGGCGCCGCCGTCCGGACCGATTCCCGTCCCGCACAGGGCGGCCAGGCCGCACCCCCGGCGGGCGCGGCTGGTGGGCAGGGCGGCCAGGCCGATCCCGGCATTGCGCGCCTGTTGAACCGCGCGGCCATGGCCCCGCCCGTCCGCATCACCGTGGGCAAGAACGTCGGGCTGCACCTGTCGTGGTTCGTCTATCGCGGCACCGCATCGGTGCGCTTCGAGCCCGATCAGGTGAAGGCGTGGGAAGACACCCGTGCCGGCGCGAACTCGCCGTGGGCGCCGCTGTGGGCCCCGCCGCCGATGCCGGCTGACGGCCGCATCGTGACGCGCGCGACCTTCAGCGAACCTGGAACCTACGTGCTGCGCGCACTGGCCGACGATGGCGCGCTGACCGGCGGGGACAACCTCACGATCACGGTGACGAAGTAGGGTCTGACGGAAGGTGAACCGGAGCGGCGAGGCGGCAACACCCGCCGCTCCGGAGAGCTGACTCACGACCGGGACCGACCACTGGGGACTGACGGATCTGCTACTGGCTGCTCTGCGCCTTCATGGCGCGCTCGTGCAGCTGCTTCACCTGCTTCCAGCCCGCGCTGACCGCGCCCTCCATCCACGATCCGTCACCGCTGACGGCGGCGCATCCCAGGTAGATCCGGTTGTCGGGCGTGCCGAGCACGGCGAGCCGATCGTTGGCCGCGCCTCCGCCCCCGCGCCCGCCGCCCCCGCCGCCGGCAAACGCGCCCTCGCTGTACGGCATCCGCTCCCACCAGACCGCATACGCCGACTCGAACTCCTGGCGCATCTGCGGGTGGACCTTGGTCGCGTGCGTGAGCACGTGCTCGACCCGGTTCTTCACGGGCTGGGTAACGAGGTCGGCCATGCGCCCGTTGCCGTAGAAGCCAAGCAGCACGCCCTTCTGGCCGAAGTAGCCGTTGGACGGGTACGAGAACTCCCCGAACGGCAGGTTGGAGTAGAGGTGGCCGCCGAAGATGCGGTCGTCCTCTTCCCAGAACCGGCGCTTCATCTGCAGACCCATCTTCGCGCTCGGGCTGTACTGGGTGGCCTTCACCGCGGTCATCGTCGACGGCGACAGGTTGATGTCCAGCTTGCCGACGATCGTCAGCGGCAGGCACGAGATGCAGTAGTCCGCGGTGAGTTCCCTGGTGGATCCGGTCTTGAGATCCTTCACCACTGCCTTCACGTCGGAGTCGCTCTGCCTGACCGAGACCACCTCGGTGCGGAGCACGATCTTGTCGCCCAGCGCCCGCTGGAATCCCTTCGGGAAGTTGTCGATGCCGCCGATCGGCTGGAACATCGGCGCCTGGCCCGTGCCTGACATCACGGAACGGATGCGCAGGCCGAAGCCGGACTTGAGCAGCGCCTGGAAGTCGTTCGGGTCGCCCGGGCCGCGACCGGCGTTCTTGCGGTAGGCGCGGTCGGCCGAGTCGAGATAGCCCTCGTTGACGAGGAACTCGACGAAACGCTCCTTGTCGTCCGCGGTGAGCGGCAGGTCGAGCCTTTCCTGGCTGACGGCCTTGGCCATCAGCTCGCAGGTGTAGCCGAGCATGTCGGCCTTCACCTCGCGGAGCCGCACCCGCTCGCTGGCGAGCGGGCCGATGTTGTCGCCCTCGTAGTAGAAGTAGGACGCTTCGGCCTCGTTCACGAACATCTCGAGCGGGACGTTGAGCTCCTTGCAGTAGCCGAGCACGCCCGTGTGCCAGTACGGGATGCGCCAGGGACCGGCGTTGACGTACATGCCCTCGTCGAACGTGCAGGTCTGCGTCTCGCCCCCGGCCCCGAGTTCGGTATGCGTCGCCCCGCGCCGCACCGTCCAGTTGACGCCGCCCACCCGATCGCGCGCCTCGACGATCTTCACGTCGTATCCGAGCTTCACCAGCTCATAGCCCGCCGTCATGCCGGAGATGCCGGCGCCGAGCACGATCACCCGGGCCTTCGCGGGGCGGCCGCTCAGTTGCGGACGAGGGCCGGCCTGCGCTCCCAGCAGCTCCCACGAGTGCATGGCGCTCATGACGAGCGCGGAGCCGCCGACCATCCCGAACCGTTCGAGGAATCCGCGCCGCGTGAGCGGGCCGGCGGCCTCGTCTGTCTTCTTCACTGTCATGTGTCCATACTCCAGGTCGCAGCGGCGGATTCGCCTGCCGAAAGAGACGGTCCCCGCAGGCGTGCCCGCGGGAACCGTCGGTGCACGTGCCCTAGAACGAGGCGCGCAGCGTGAACTGCACCGAGCGCATCGTGTTGGCCTGCTCGCGCAGCTGGCCGAAGTTCGGGTTGCCGAAGGCGACGCTGGCGGGCGCCTGCCACTGCACGATGTTGAGCGGGTTCAGCAGCTCCACCCGGAGCGAGAGGAACGCGCGGCCGGGCAGGTTGACCTGCTTCGCGGCCGACATGCTGAACGCCGTGCGGCGCGGCGAGAGCACCCCCGGCAGCGTGCGCGGGGCATTGCCGAACTGGTTGATCGGCACGGCCTGGAACGCCGCCGTGTTGAAGTACTGGTTGTCGTTCGGGTTCGACTCGATCCGGCTGGTGATGTTGCCGTCGGCCACCACCGGCACGCCCGGCACGAGATTCGGCCGGATCGATCCGCCGAACAGGAACTGCGTGCCGTTGACCTGCTGGTTCACGCCGATCGGGAAGCCGCTCTGGAACTGCGCCACCGCCGTGATGGACCAGCCGCCGAGGATGGCGTCGGCCCACGCGCTGTCGTTCAGCCAGCGCTTGCCCTGGCCGAACGGCACCATCAGCGTCGGTGCGACCACCAGCTTGTGCGGCGAGTCGAGCAGGCTGCGGCTGTACTCCGCGTCGGGGTTGTAGTACTCGGACCACGGGATGAGCGTGTAGTTGTTCTGCACGCCCGGAGACGACGAGTAGAAGTTCCCCTGGCCGAACTGGTTGTCGTTCAGGCGGCTGAACGTGTAGTTCACGTTCACGCCCCACACGTTGTCGGTGCGGCGGCGACCCTGCAGGACCAGCGCGTGATACTGCGAGCGTGCGCCGGTCGCGCCCTGCCACAGCACGTCACCGAACTGCGGATAGGGCCGCAGCAGCTGGCCCAGTTCGATCGTCTGGCGCGTGGAGAAGCCACCCGCCTGCGACACGCCGAAGAAGGGGTTGGGGACCGACTGCAGCATGTTGAGGCCAGAGGTCTGGTACTTCGGGTCGAGCTGGTTGATGTTGATGGAGCCGAGGTACGGCAGGTTGCGCCCCGACAGGCCCGTGTACCCGATGCCGACCATGATCCCGTGCGGCAGCTCCTTCTGGATGTCCGCGGAGTACTGATAGGCCTTCGGCGTGCCGCGATCCGGGAAGAAGACGTTGGTCGCCTGGCCGACGTTCGTCAGCAGGCCGAGCGACGAGCCGGTCGGCTGCACGAACCCGCCGGGGAACGGATCGGCAAGCGAGGTGATCGGCACGCCCGCCGACGACTGCTGGAGCGTCGTCGTGGCCGAGAAGCCGTACTGCGCCCAGTTGGTGGTGGCCGCCGCCGGGTAGTTCCACGGGGACACGTAGATGCCCCAGCCGCCGCGGAGCACCAGCCCCTCGCTGATCGTGTAGGCGCCGCCGATGCGCGGCGACACCTGCATGGGCCGCGTGCCGCCCTGCTGCGT
The DNA here is from genome assembly GCA_964386715.1 of uncultured Bifidobacterium sp. Classification (GTDB taxonomy): domain Bacteria; phylum Acidobacteriota; class Vicinamibacteria; order Vicinamibacterales; family CAVVIG01; genus CAVVIG01. The sequence goes on along the minus strand of CAYLTD010000003.1, from coordinate 34,613 downwards.
CGGAGCGCCGTTCTCGCCCGCGAAGACGAGACCGCCGTAGATGTCGCGCCGACGGCCGGTGATCGGGTCGATGACGTTCACCAGGTTGTTGAGCGGGCTGAGCGTCGTGCGCGCGAAATCGGTCGTGATGCGGTTGTTCCGCTCCTGGAGGTTCGTCTCGTGTTCGAACCGCAGGCCGTAGTTCAGCGTCAGCCGGTCGTTGACGCGCCAGTCGTCCTGCAGGAAGACCGCCGCGTAGCGGATGTAGCCGTCGAGCGGCGCGGTCACCGGGATGCTGCCGGTGCCGGGATAGCCGAGCAGCATGTCGGCCAGCGCGTTGCCGGTGAAGCGGCCGTCGAACCCGTAGGTGCCGGTCGATGCACCGTAGCTGAACGACTGGAGGCCGAGGATGCGGTACTCGGCGCCGACCTTCATGCTGTGGCTGCCTGCAAGCTTGCTGAGTGAGCCGTTGCCGCCGTACTGGTAGTAGGTGTTGTCGGCGCGATTCGACCAGCCGGTGCCCCGGTAGCCGACGAGCGTCGTCGTCGGGAAGCGGTTGCTGTCGACGAACTGGTTGGTGAACGCCGGGTTGTTGGGCCAGAGCGTCTTCGCGTCGAACGGCTCGGGCAGCTCGTTGTTGTCCTTGAACTCGTTGTAGCCGCCGCGTACCGAGAGCACGGTGGACGGACTCAGCACCCACGTGTCGTTCAGCACGATGGTGTGGTTCGCGCGCTTCAGCAGAAACTGGCTGCCGACGAACTTGAACACGTCGTTGTAGTTCGCGCTGTTCTCGTTGGTGACCTGCCGCAGGTAGAAGCCGCTCAGCTGGTTGGATGCCGTGAGGTTGTTGTTGACCTTCACCGTGTACTGATACGCGGTGTTGGGCAGGATCACCGTGCGGCTGTAGTTCTGCGAGCCGTCATCGACGTTGCGGTCCGGCTCCGGCATGTACCTGGCGAGCGCCAGTCCGGTCGGGTCGAGGCGGTTGGCCGGGATGACGTTGCCCGGGAAGCAGCCGGCGCCGCCCGTGGTGCTGTTACAGGGCAGCGACGAGAGCGGGTCGCGCAGGAAGAAGGGCCGGCCGCTGCGCTGCAGCTGCGAGAAGTCGCCGAGCCGCGTCTGCATCGAGGGCACGCTGAAGGTGGACGCCTGCACCTGGTCGTTGGTGTAGGCCTCACCGGCGAACCAGAAGAACGACTTGTTCTTCAGGATCGGGCCGCCCACCGCGCCGCCGCCGTTGGTCCAGCTCTCCGGGAGGAACGGCTGGTTGAGGAGGCGCGGGATCAGGAACTGCGACTGGAGCGACTTCGGGCGCAGCACCGTGTAGGCGGAGCCGGCGAAGCGGTTCGCACCCGAGCGCGCGGTCATGTTCATCACGCCGCCGCCGGTGCGGCCCATCTCCGCGTCGTAGGTGTGAATCTGCACGCGCGAGTCCTGCAGGGCCTCCATCGACGGGTTCACCGAGGAGCGGTTCTGGAGGTCCGTGGTCGGGAAGCCGTCGATCAGGAAGTTGTTCGCGCGGACCGCGCCGCCTCCCATCGAGAGCGCGGAGTTGCCCGTCTGGTCCTGCATCCGGTTCCAGCGCGCGTTGCCGCTCGCCTGCACGGTCGGCTGCAGCGTTGCCATCAGGAACACGCTGCGTCCCTCGGACGGGATCTCCTGCATGTCCTTCATGTCGATCGTGCCGCCTTGCGCGGCGTTGGTCGTCTCGATGAGCGGTGCCGCGCCGGTCACCGTGATGTTCTCCTCGAGCGAACCGACGCTCAGCGTGATGTCGAGCGTCAGGAAACTCTGGGTGCCGACCCGCACGTTGGGGTTGGTGTAGGGCGAGAAGCCGGGCACCTCCACCTTGATCGTGTAGGTCGACGGATCGACGGCCGGAAACGCGTATTCACCAGACTCGTTGGTGATGGTCTCGCGCATGAAGCCGGTCGCCGGGTCCGTGAGGACGACCGTCGCGCCCGGAATGACGCCCTGTGCGTCCTTCAGCGTGCCGCGCACGCCACCCTGGAATGACTGCGCCGAGACGAGCGTCGTCGCGACGAGCAGGAGCACCGCGAGCCGAGTGCACACGCGGGACAACAGACGATACATGCAACCTCCGGTTGGAATATGAACGTGGCGATTGAACGGAGGGTGGTACAGCAACCGACATTCCGGTCGCTTCCTGGACACCGTCGGACACGGAACCCGGCATTTTCCCGAGGAATTGCGGCCCTTCTGCTGCGCCGCGCGGAGGGTGTTCGCGCCGCCGGGAAGCTTCAGGAATGTGGCTCGTGGCGGGAGGCGCTACGATCGTGGTGACAGTTGTGTTCGTCGGCGCGCGCCGCGGCGGACGCATCGGCGACGCCGGTTCGGCTCGACTGCGGAAGGCGCCTGCTGGCCGCCCCGAGTTGAGCGACAATCCTGTGCAGTGCCGGTGAGGCACGCAGGCCTTCTTCCGGACCTGGACTGCTCGACGTAGATGACAAGGAGACTCTGATGCGTATCCGCTTTGCCCTTGCCGCTCTTGCGGCGTTGTTCCTCTCTGCATCGACTGCCTCGGCGCAGTCGGTGAAGCACATTCAGAGCTCGACTCCCGGCGGCATCGCCAACGCCGTGTGGGTGGGCGACACGCTGTATGTGAGCGGTCAGCTGCCGAACCCGACCAAGCCGGCCGATCGGAACACCAACACGCCGGCGGTGTGGGGCAACACGAACGAACAGGCGGACAGCTGCTTCCAGAAGGTGCAGGCGCTGCTGAAGGAGCAGGGCCTGGGGATGGGCGACGTCGTGATGATGCGCGTGTACATGGTGGCGGCACCCGACGGCAAGCTGGATTTCGCCGGCATGAACGCGGCGTACAACAAGTACTTCGGGACGGCCGATCAGCCGAACAAGCCGGCCCGCACCACGGTGCAGGTGGCGGCGCTCGTCACCCAGGGCGCGCTGCTCGAGGTCGAGGTGCAGGCCGCGCGCAACAAGTAGCGTCCCGGATCCCGCGCCCGCCTGCTGGCCGGACGGCTGGCACGGGCGCGGGTGCTCCCTCTGCCAGCCCTCCGCCCGTGCGCGCTCCGGTTCCATCGATTCGCCTCGCGCGCAGCCGCGGCATCACGGCCCGTCGGTTCGCGTCGTCTCGACGCGACGCCTGTCTCGAACAGGGTGCCTGGCGAACGCCGCACACAGCCGTCGCCCGCCGCCCGTCCGTCAGCCGCGGCCGGTGTCCCTCCCCTGCCCATCCCCTCCCCGTCCTGCGGGTCGGGCGTGCCGATGTCGCGTTGTACGACACCGTGTGGTTCTCGTGCTGCGACCACACGCCCCCGGGCTCCGCGAAGGTCATCCGGGGCGACCCTCGTTTTCCCGAGCCCGGCCATTGACGCCGGGTGTATCGTGATCGCTTCAGGAGGTTCGCATGAAGGTTTCCGCTCTCGTGGCTCCGCTGCTCGTCACGCTGACGCTGGCGGCCGTTCCCGCCGTCGCAGGCCCGGCTGATGAACCGCTGGCCGTCCCCGGCTACCCGGTGGCGCGCGACGTGCCCGGGGCGCACGAACTGCCCGACCCGAAGCTTGACTACAAGATTGCCTGGGGCATCGGCAACGGCGCGAAGGACATGACGACCGAGGTGAACCCGAACCTCGAGACGCTGGCGCGCTACGTGAACACCCTTGCGAAGTGGGGCGTGCCGAAGGAGAAGCGTCACATCATCGTGATGTTCCACCAGCGCAGCGCCGACTTCGACATCGTGATGAACAACGAGGCGTTCAAGGCCAAGTACGGCAAGGACAACCCCAATATCCCGATCATGACCGCCCTGAAGAAAGCCGGCGTCGAGTTCCGGTCCTGCGGGCAGGCCGTGGTCGGCCGGAAGCTCGAGGCGAAGGACATCAACCCGGATGTCCAGGTCGATCTGTGGGCGATGACCACGTTCTTCAACCTGCAGATGAAGGGGTTCGTCAGGGCGGGCAACTAGGAAGTCCCCGGTCCCGACTCCTCAGTCGGGTGGTCGCTGGTCGCGAATCGTCCGTCGTCCATCGCGAGTCGTTCGTTGTCGGTCAAGGCGGACCCACGGGTCCGCCTTTGCTGCATTCAGTGGGGTGCCAGGAGGAGATCGATGACGGTTCGCATGCGGTGCGCCGTGGCCGGCGCGTGCGTCGGTGTGGCGCTCTCGGGCGCGTTGATGGTGGCGCAGTCGCGGGAGGAGGCCCGGCAGGCGCTCATTGCCAGGGGCAGGTCGCTCGAACTGCCCACCGCTTACGTGCCCCCGCCAGGCGAGAAGATCGAGCACCACGCGTCCGGCTACGCCAAGATCATGTGCACGGCGGTGTTCGTCACCGGCCTCGATCCGGCGTTCGCCATGGAGAACGTCGGCTACTTCACCGCGCCTCCCGAAGTCCGGCCGTCGCTCGGCACTCCGAAAATCGACCGCGAGAAACGCACCGTCTCGGTGACGATGCCCAACGGCACGGTGCGGGTGGCAAAGCAGGTGGGCAGCCAGGGATGCGTGACCCTGCCGATTGGCGCCACGGACGTCTTCTTCACGCCGTCGGTGGTGAAGAGCGCGCTGCCCGACGCGAAGACGCAGCCCTGGCCGATGGGCGACCTGCTCCCGAACGAGCCGCCGCCCGCCGGCGTGGACATGGCCAGGGTGCAGCAGGCGGTCGACACGGCCTTCGATCCGGCGGCCATGACCGGCGCCTTCGTGGTCACCTACAAGGGGCGCATCATCGCCGAGCGGTACGGTGACGGGATCACCAGCACGACGCCGCTCGAGAGCTGGTCGATGGGCAAGAGCCTCAGCGGCACGCTGATGGGCGTGCTGATCAGGCAGGGCGTGTACACCCTCGATCAACCGGCGCCAATCCCCGAATGGCAGTCGCCGGGCGATCCGCGCGCGACGATCACGATCCGCAACATCCTGAACATGTCGAGCGGCCTGCGGATCATCGCCCCGCAGGATCCCGATTACGACGAGAACGGCCCGTACCCGGATCATCTCTACTACTACACGGGCGCGATGAACGCATTCAAGTACGCGGCGACGCGCCCGCAGCAGTGGCAGCCGAACACGGTGGGCCGCTACCGCAACACCGACCCCGTCCTCACCAACTACATGATCCGCCTCGCGGTGGAAAAGCGCGGCGAGCACTACCACTCATTCCCGCAGCGTGCGCTGTTCGACAGGATCGGCGTACGCACGATGGTGCTGGACACCGATCCCTACGGCAACTTCCTGACGCACGGATACGAGTCGGCGTCCGGCCGCGACTGGGCGCGCATCGCCAACCTGTACCTGCAGGACGGTGTCTGGAACGGTGAGCGGATCCTGCCCGAGGGCTACGCGACGTTCGTGGGCGCCGTGGCCCCCGCATGGCTGGCCGACAAGCGCCCGACCTACGGCGGATTGTTCTGGGTGAACGGCGATGGTTCGTGGCCCGCGCCGAAGGACATGTACTTCATGACGGGGGTCGGGGGGCAGCAGGTGATGATCATTCCGTCGCATCAGCTCGCCGTCGTGCGCCTCGGCCACTACAAGGGCGTGCAGGCGGCCGGCCGCGCGACACGACGGGCCGTCAGCCTGCTGGTGGACGCGGTCCAGCCGGTGGCGAAGTAGGTCGTCGGGTGCATCATTCCGTGCTGGGACACGCACTCCGATCCGCGGCGCTCCTCGCGTCCGCCGCGCTCCTCGCTGCGGCCGCAATCGCCGGTGCAGGTGCGCCGTTGGCCGTGGCCCAGGGCAGGCCGGTGGCGGCATGGCGCGCGCAGCACGAGGCCGCGATCCTCGCGGAGCTGCTCGAGCTCGTGTCGATTCCGAACGTCGCGGGCAACGATGACGAGATGCGCCGCAACGCCGCGCTCCTGCAGCGGCTGTTCGAGCGCCGGGGCTTCACGGTGGAGCAGACGACCGGGGCAGGATCGCCCGTGGTGTTCGCGAAGCTCGACGTGCCCGACGCCCGCGGCACGCTCACGCTCTACATCCATTACGACGGCCAGCCGGTGGATCCCGCCGAGTGGACCCGATGCCAGCCGTTTGCGCCCTGTGTGTACGCGGCAGCCGGTGAGGTGCCCCGCACCGCACTGCAGGGGCCGCTCGATCCGGAATGGCGCGTGTACGGGCGGTCGGCCTCCGACGACAAGGGTCCCATTGTCGCCGTGCTCAACGCCGTGGAGGCGCTCCAGGCCACCGGCCGCGGTCCCGCCTGGAACCTGCGGGTCGTCCTCGACGGCGAGGAGGAAGCAGGTGCGCGGAACTTCCGACGCTTCGCCGACGCCCGCATGGCGGACCTCACGGCCGATCTCGCGATCTTCCTCGACGGCCCTCGCCACCCGAGCGGCCGACCGTCCCTGTACTACGGCGTCCGCGGCGGCGCGGGCCTCACCGTCACGGTGTACGGCGCCAGGGGCGACCTCCACTCGGGCAACTACGGCAACTGGGCACCCGACCCGTCGATGCGCCTCGCGAAGCTCCTCGCCACGATGAAAGACGATCGCGGCCGGGTCACCATCAAGGATTTCTACAGGGACGTGGTCCCGCTCACCGATACGGAACGGAGGGCGGTCGACCAGATTCCCAACGTGGAGGTCGACCTCAAGAAGGATTTCCTGGTCGCGTGGCCGGAGCGCGGCGAGGAACGGCTCGAGTACAAGCTCAACGAGCCGACGCTCAGCATCCTGGCGATGGAGTCGGGTGGCGGGATGAGCGTGGCCGGGCGCTCGGCGATCCCCGGGCAGGCGTCGGCGCGCATCGAGATGCGCCTGGTGAACGGACTCGATCCAGCGCGCATGAACGCCCTCGTCGTCGAGCACATCCGCTCCCAGGGCTACTTCGTGGTGGACGGGCGCGAGCCGACCGACCAGGAGCGACTGGGCCACGGCCTGCTCGCCCGCGTGGACCTGCGCGCGGGATCACGGGCGCCGCGCGTGCCGATGGACGATCCGATGGGGCAGGCCGTCGTGCGGGCGCTCGAGCGCGACGGGAGGATGGTGGTCCGCCAGCCGACCCTGGGCGGCGGCATGCCGTTCTCGACCTTCAGCGACCGCATGCCGACGGTGGGGTTCTCGATGGTGAACCACGACAACAACCAGCACGGTCCCGACGAGAACCTGCGCCTGCGCAACCTGTGGGAAGGCGTCGAGATGATGGCCGCCATTCTCAGCATGGACCGCTGACGGGGTTGTTCTCCCTCGGCAGGGTTGCCGCGCGCGAAGGGCGCATCACCCTGCCGCGTCAGAACTCGACGAGCAGGCCCGCCGAAGGGACACGGGGGATCTGCTGCTCGAGCAGGCCGGTCACCTGGCCGGTTCGCGTGTTCACCGACGGCACGTTGAAGCGCCGGTTGTCGCTGCCGAGTGCGTTGAGCAGTTCCACGAAGAGCGTGAGGCGGGTACGGCCCGCCGTGAACGTCCGGCTGCCGCGCACGTCGAGCCGCCGGTACGCCGGAATCCGCTCGCCGTTGCGCACGGCCGACACGAAGTACGACCCCCCGCGATTCTCCCAGTAGCCCGCGAGGGGGAAGTTGCTCCCGGCGCGCAGTTTCGCCGCCACGCTCATCCGTCCCGTCAGCCGATAGGACAGGTGCGCGTTGAACGTGTGCCGCTGGTCGAAGTCGCCGTCGAAACGTTCGCCGGTGGATCGGTCCGTGTATCGGTTGAATCCCAGCGAATACGAAATCCACCCGTTCAGGCCGCCGGTGCCGCGACGCTGCACCAGCCACTCGATGCCACGCGAGTAGCCGTCGAGGGCGTTCACCCACCGGGACGTCGTCGAGGCGCCGGTGACGCGTCCGTTGACGAGGCGGACATCCGCGTTGGGCAGCCGGAGCAGATCGCGCTCCTCGCGGTTGTAGAGCGTCACCTGCCACCGCCACGAGCCCCGCGCCTGCTCGAGCCCGAGGTCGGCGTGATAGGCGCGTTCGGGGGCGACGGCTGCGCTCCCGCGCGTGCCGGTGGCGACGCCAGCGTCCGGGAACTGCCGGAAAACGCCCGCGCCGGCACGTATCGCGAGTGAGCCGCCCAGAAGCACCTGCGCCTGCACCCACGGCGACGAGGCGGTGTCGCCGGTGAGAGACCAGTGATCCACGCGTGCACCTGGCGACGCGGAGAACCGGCCTGCGGTCCACCGGGCCAGCGCGTAGGCCGACGAGAGGAATGCCGTGTCGTTGAACGACTGCAGCGGTCGCACCCCGGTGGCGCCCGCGAGCCGCTGGGACGTGAGGGAGCGATGCTGCCGCTGCACCTGCCCGCCGCCCTCCACCGCGAGTGCCGGGGTGGCCGTGTGCACGACGTCTGCCCGCCAGGTGAAATCCTGGCCTGCTCCCCGCTCGAGCTCGAAGCCGGAGGGCGCGCGATTGACGAACCCGTTGCCCGAAAACGCAAGCCGCTGCGAGAGGACGGTGGCCGGCGACGCCGTGAGGCGCCAGCCGACGTTCACGAGCGACCCGTGGTTACGTGCCTCGGTCAGTTCGTTGGCGCCGTCCGGTACCTCGTTCTGATCGAGGCGCGAGGTGCCGGCGACCCCGCTGACGTCGAGCCGCTGCCGGGGCGAGAGGTCGTACACCACCCTCGCCTGAGCGTCGCTGAACGCGAACCCATACGGATTGTCCGGGTCAATCTGCTTCAGGAGGAGATCGAGGTAGCTCCGCCGGGCCGACACCAGCCACGATCCGGCCCTGTGCGCCAGAGGCCCCTCGACCACCAGCGAGGCATCGGTGCCGCTGACGGCGGTCCGCATCTGGGTGCGGTCGCGCGAGCCCTCTCGCAGCTCGAACGCCAGTTCGGCACCAAGCCGGTTGCCGAAGCGCTGCGGATAGGACCCGTTCATCAACGCGAGGCTGCCGAGCACGTCCCCGTTCAGCATGGCGGTCGACCCACCGTCGCGCACCTGCTGGACGGTGTGGACGAGGAACGGCGTCGCGATGCCGTCGACCGTGACGTTCAGCCTGGTGAACGGCGACCCGCGTACCGCGAACTCGCCGCGGAAGTCGTCGCCCTGCATGACGCCGGGCAGGGCCTGCACGGTGCGGAGCGGGTCGTTCGTGAGCAGGTTGCGCAGGTTCAGGATGTCGGCGCTGCCGAGCACGTGCTGCGCGGGCACGGCCGCCTCGCGCGTGCGGAAGCGCTCGCTCGTGACGGTCAGTGTTTCGGTATAGGTGCCGGTGCCCTCGCTCAGCACGATGGCGAGTGTCAGCGTGCCGCCGTCGGGAACCTCGATCGGCCGCCTCACGAGGACGAAGCCGACCACCGAGACACGAAGCTCGCGCGGACCGCTGGGGATCGGTGCAAGCACGAAGCGCCCGTCCGCGTCGGTCGCCGCGCGCACGTCGACGCCCTGGACCTGCACCGAGACGTCCGCGATCGGGACCCCGCCTGTCTGGTCCAGCACCTGTCCCTGCACCGTGCCCGATCCGGGCTGCTGCGCCAGCACCGGGCCTGCGACAGCGAGCGCACACGCGACAAGCCAGGCGCGGATCACGCACGTATCCTAACCCGCAGGTCGGAGGACCCCGCGGGCGACCGACGGGTGAGCGGCGTCGCCGTCTCGCGTCAGTGCCTGGGAGCGAAGGGCAGCAGGATGTCGTGCACGCGATCGTCGCGCAGGTACAGGCCGCCCCAGGCCAGCACTCCCACCACGATCGGCATCACGAAGTTGTCCGCGTTGCGCACGTGCGTGGCGACCGCGCCGCCCAGGTACCCGGTGAGGAGCACCGCGCCGAGCAGTGACGTCCTCGGGACCAGGTACAGCAGCAGGCACGCGAGTTCGACTGCCGCGATGGCGCCGAGCGCCCCATCGGGGTACCCGAATCGCGCGATCTGCTCCACCACGTCCGGCGACCGCGGGCCGAGTTTCGCGAACGCGCTGGCGAGAAAGATCAGTGCGGTCAGCGCGCTCAGCACGTAGCCGGCCAGGTGCGCGGTTCGGTGCGAGGACATTGCAGGACGGCTGGTGCTCGACGGCATGCGTGGCGTATCCTTCCGAAGCTGGTTCCTTCCAGTAACCACTATGGTTCGGCCAAAGCCGCACCGGCGCAAGAGGGCACGTTGATGTCACCTGGTCACACGAGGCATACCGCCGGCGCCTGCGCCGACGTGGCGCACGACGCGCGCCCCGCGGTCCGTGAGGTACTGAGCCGCGTGGGTGACAAGTGGAGCGTGCTCGTGATTGGCCTGCTCGACACGGGGCCGAAACGCTTCAGCGAGATCCGCCGGACGATCGAAGGCGTGTCCCAGCGGATGCTCACGCTGACGCTGCGCAACCTCGAACGGGACGGTCTCGTGGCGCGTACGGTGCAGCCGACGAAGCCGCCGCGCGTGGACTACGCCCTGACGCCGCTCGGCCGTACGCTCATCGAACCGGTGCGCGCCCTCGCCCTCTGGGCCGCCGCGCACCGGTTCGACATCCAGGAGGCCCGCGCACGCCACGATCGCAGGACGGCGCGCGTACGCGCCTGACGGGTTCGCCGCAATGGCCCAGCCGCTGAAGCTTCTGTTCGACGAGGCCTTCGTGTCCGCGCTCGCGCACGCGGTGCACGCACAGGCGCCAGCGTTCTCCACGCGCCGCTTCACGCGTGACGTGTTCGGGAAGCCCTGGGAGTCGCTGGAGCTGAAGGCGCGCATGCGGCACATCACCCGCGCCCTCGGGGCCCACCTGCCCGGTGCGTACCGCGACCAACTCGAGGTGCTGCAGGCCGTGGCGCCGTCCTTTCGCGGCTTCACGGCGATGGTCTTTCCGGACTTCGTCGAGGCATTCGGCGCCGACGATCCGGACCGGTCGCTTCCTGCCCTGGAGCAGTTCACGCAGTACTCGTCGTCCGAGTTCGCCATCCGGCCCTTCATCGTGCGCGACGAGGCGCAGACGATGGCCCGGATGCGCGGCTGGACGTCGCATGCCAGCGAGCACGTGCGGCGGCTCGCCAGCGAGGGCTGTCGGCCTCGCCTGCCGTGGGCGATGGCGCTGCCGCGATTCAAGGCCGACCCCTCGCCAGTCCTGCCGATCCTCGAGCTGCTGAAGGCCGATCCGAGCGAGTACGTCCGTCGCAGCGTGGCGAACAATCTGAACGACATCGCCAGGGACCATCCCAGGGTGACGCTGCAGGTCGCGAGACGGTGGTACGGCACCAGTGGCGTGACCGATGCGCTTCTGAAGCGCGCCTGCCGGACGCTGCTCAAGCGTGGCGACCCGGAGGCGCTCGCGCTGTTCGGGTACGCGGAGCGTACGCCCGCGCGTGTGGAGGGGCTGCGGGTGTCGCGGTCGAGGCTGGCCATCGGCGATACGCTCGAGTTCCGCTTTGCCGTAGAGCACGATCACCACGAGCCGCTGGCGCTCCGCGTCGAGTACCACGTCCACTTCGCCAGGGCACGCGGCCTTTCGACCCGGAAGGTCTTCCAGATCGCGGAGCGGCTGTTCGCGCCGGGGCGGCACGAGTTCGTCCGGCGGCACGCCTTCGCCGATCTCAGCACCCGGCGGCACCAGCCGGGCGCCCACCGCCTGGCCATCGCCCTGAACGGCTCCGAGCAGGTGTCGGCAAACGTGCTGCTCGTTCGCGGACGTACTCCCCGTTAACGGCTTGGGTACACTGGCACCAGGCCATGCGCACGTTCAGGAGCACGCTCATCCGCTATCCGGGCAAGGGCGGCTGGACCTTCGCGCCCGTGCCGCCGCGGCAGGCGCCGCCCGTCACCCGTGGCTGGGGGCGAACGCCCGTCGTCGCCACCGTGGACGGGCGCACCTGGCGCACGAGCGTGTGGCGCGACCGGAGCGGCCAGACGCTGCTGCCCGTGCCGAAGGCCATCCGGGGCGGCAAGCAACAGGGCGACACCGTACAGGTGTCGATCGTGGCAACCGAGGAGCCATGACCAGACCGACGATGGGACTCGCGGCGATCGCGTGCGTGGTCGTGCTCGGCGGCTGCTCCACGCAGCCCGTGATGGTGCGCGAAGCGGAGGCGCGTCATCGTACGGCGGTGCTCCAGGCGCGGCTCGCGGAGGCGAGCGACGCGTCGAACCGTGCCGTGCTGGCCGACACCGATGCCGCGTCGGCGTCGGCAGCCGAGGAGGCGCGACAGGGCTGGGCCGCCGTCCGCGACGAGGCCGCGGCGCTTCAGGGGCTGCTCGATGGGCTCGGCTACGCGCCGGAAGCGGCGCTGCTGCGCGACTTCAGCCAGGCCTTCGGCGCGTATGTCGACACCGACCGCACCATCCTCCAACTGGCCGTGGAGAACTCCAACATCAAGGCCCAGCGACTGGCGTTCGGTCCCGCAAGCGAGGCCGCCGATCGCCTCGTGGCCGACCTCGAGGCGGTGCGCCGCCTCGACCCGGCACCCGGCACTCGCGCGCTGATCGCCGAGGCCGCCCTCGCCGTTCGCGAAATACAGGCGCTCCAGGCCCCGCACAACGCAGAACCGGGCGACGCCGAGATGACCAGGCTCGAAGCGCGCATGGACGCGGCTGCGCAGCGCGCCAGCCGGACGCTGGCGGCCCTGCGCACGTCGGCGTCCCCGGCCGCGCGATCGCCGCTGGAGCAGGCCGACGCCGAGTGGTCGGCGTTCATATCGCTCAACCAGCAGTTCGTGGCGCTGTCGCGCGCGAACACCAACGTCCGCTCGCTCGCCCTTTCGCAGACCGACAAGGGCCGCCACCTCGAGGCGTGCGACCGCGCCCTGACGGCGCTCGCCTCGGCACTCGAGCAGCGGGGCACGCGCGGCACCAGATGAGCGCCGGCGATGTGCGGACGTATGACGCCGCACGGCGCGCGCAGTGGATGGCACTGGAACACGAGCGGCGTGTCCCGGTCGAGGCTCAGGCGCTACACTGGCTCTCATGAACCCCGATGCGCCAGGCCAGTAGGCGAGCTGCGATGCATGGTCCCTGGGCAGCGTGGCAGCCGAAACTGTTCGAGTGCCTGCGCACCTACACGCGCGACGACCTCCTGGCCGATCTCGTAGCAGGCTTCACCGTCGGCGTCGTGGCGCTCCCCCTGGCGATGGCGTTCGGCATCGCCTCGGGCGTGACCCCGCAGGCCGGCATCTACACCGCCATCGTCGGCGGGTTCGTGGTGTCGCTGCTCGGCGGATCGCGCATCCAGATCGGCGGGCCCACGGGCGCGTTCGTCGTGATCGTTGCCGGCATCATCGCGGCCCACGGCCTGTCCGGGCTGCTGATGGTCACGATGATGGCGGGGGTCATCCTCGTCCTGCTGGCGGTCACGGGGCTCGGCCAGGCAGTCCGGTTCATTCCACGCCCGGTCGTGGTGGGCTTCACCAACGGCATTGCGCTGCTCATCGCGACCACGCAGATCAAGGACCTGTTCGGGCTGCGCATGCCGGACCCGCCGAGCGCGTTCGTCCCTCGCGTGCAGGCGCTCATCGCCGGAGCACCCGCGTTCACGCCCGCGGCGCTGGCGCTGGCCGCGGTCTCGCTGGCGCTCATCCTCGTGGCGCCCCGGTGGCTGAAGAAGGTCCCCGGCTCGATCGTGGCGCTGGCGGCTGGCGCGTGCGGGGTCGCGCTGTTCGGCCTCCCGGTCGAGACCATCGGGTCGCGGTTCGGCGGCCTGCCGGGCGGGTTTCCGCCCGTCGCGATCCCCGAGTTCCGCGCGGATCTCGTGGTGCCGCTGCTGCCGTCGGCCTTCACCGTCGCGCTCCTCGCCGCGCTCGAAAGCCTGCTGTCGGCCGTCGTCGCCGATTCGATGTGCGGCGATCGCCACAACTCGCACGCCGAACTCCTCGCGCAGGGCGCGGCGAACCTCCTGACGCCCCTCGTCGGCGGCATCCCGGTGACCGGCGCGATGGCGCGGACGGCCACCAACTTCCGATCGGGCGCGCGCTCGCCGGTCTCCGGCCTCGTGCACGCGTGTACGCTGCTGGCGATCGTGCTCGTCTTCGCGCCGCTTGCCGCCTACGTGCCGATGGCCACGCTGGCGGCGGTGCTGCTCGTGGTGGCCTACAACATGGGGGAGTGGCGCGAGGTCCCGTCGGTGTGGCGGCTGCCCTGGGCGGAGCGTGCGGTGTGGCTGCTCACCTTTGCGCTGACGGTTGTCGCGGACCTGACGGTGGCGGTGGAGGTGGGGATGGGCTTCGCCGCGTTGCTCTACATCCACCGCGTGACGGACACCACCATCGTCTCGACCCTGACGGCCGGTGACATCGAAGACGGGCGCGTGCACATCGTGCAGGACAAGGTCGTGCCGGCCTACGTCACGATCCTGCGCATCCACGGGCCGTTCCTCTTCGGCATGACCGACAAGCTGCTCGACGCCACGACGGATCTGCGGGCGCTGGCGCCGGTCGTGGTCCTGCGGCTGCGCCACATGACCGCGATCGATGCGAGCGGGCTGCACGCGCTCGAAACGCTGAGCGATCGGCTGCGGCGATCGGGGCGCGCGCTCATTCTCTGCGGTGCCCGCGAGCAGCCGGCGCAGATGCTGCGGCAGACCGAGTTCGTCCGCCACGTCGGTGCCGCGAACATCGCGCCGAACATCGACGCCGCGCTGCGCCGCGCGCGGGAGATCGGCGCCGACTTCTCCGGAGTGGGCGAGGAGAGCGCGCGAGACCTGCGGCACGCGTCACTCTGACGGCCGCCGGCAGGGCGGCCTCTGCTGCCTGCCAACCGCGACGCTGCAGGCGCCGCGGCGTCCTCCGACGGCCGGCTGATTGCCGGCTTCCCGGCAGGCCGCCGGTGGCACCCCCGACAGCGCGCGTGTCGCTCGCGGTACGTGGGTTGCTGCCTCGGCTCCGTGAAGACTCATGTCCGACACCACGTCGTCCGGGTCGCCGCGGTCCGGGCGCGACGCTGTCTCTTCGGGCACAGGGCCGCCGACTCCGCCGGGGCGGTCGCTGCCGTCGGGACTGGGCTACATCTGGCTGGCGCTGCTCGTGGTGTGGCTGCTGCAGACGCTGCTCGGTCCACTCCTGCCCCGGCCTGCCGAGATCGCCTACAGCGAGTTCAAGACCGAGCTTGGCGCCGGACGGATCAGCAACGTCACCATCGGCGCCGACATCACCGGCACGATCACCAGGGTTCCCGGCCGCACCGGGGGAGCTGCAGCCCAGCCGGCCAGCGCGCCATTCCGCACCATCCCGCCGCCGGGAGGCGACCCGGAACTGCTGAAGGAGCTGGGCGCGGCGGGCGTCACCTATCGGGCGAAGGCTCCTCCGAGCCCGCTCGTCGGCTTCGTCGTGAGCTGGGTGGTGCCGGTGCTGCTCGTCGCGGCGCTCTGGCTGGTGGCCAACCGAAGCCTCAGTGCGCGGCTCGGCGAGGGCGTGTTCGGCGTCGGCCGCAGCAAGGCCACCGAGGTGAAGGGCGAGGAGGTCGGCGTGACGTTCAAGGACGTCGGGGGCGCCGACGAGGCCATCGCGGAACTGCAGGAGATCATCCAGTTCCTGAAGACGCCGCAGACCTTCGCCCGGCTCGGTGGCCACATACCGAAGGGCGTGCTGCTCGTCGGTCCGCCCGGCACGGGCAAGACCCTCATCGCGAAGGCGACGGCGGGTGAAGCCGGCGTGCGTTTCTTCGAGACCAGCGGGTCGGAGTTCGTCGAGATGTTCGTGGGCGTCGGGGCGGCACGGGTGCGCGATCTCTTCAACCACGCCCGGGCTGCAGCGCCGGCGATCGTGTTCATCGACGAGATCGACGCGATCGGGCAGAGCCGCGGCGGCGGCCTGCGTCTGGCGACGAACGAAGAGCGGGAGCAGACGCTGAACCAGCTGCTGGCCGAGATCGACGGCTTCAAGACGGACGCCGACAACCCGGTCATCATCATGGCAGCGACCAACCGGCCGGAAGTGCTCGACCCGGCGCTGCTGCGCGCGGGCCGGTTCGATCGCCAGGTCGCCCTCGGCAATCCCGATCTCGCCGGCCGCCTGCAGATCCTCCGGATTCACAGCCGCCGGATCACGCTGGCACCCGACTTCGACCTCGAGCGCGCCGCACGGGTGACCCCGGGCTTCAGCGGGGCCGATCTGGCCAACGTCATCAACGAGGCGGCGCTGCTCTCCGCGCGACGTGGTGCGAGCGGCGTGAGCTTCGCGGACTTCGAGGCGGCAATCGAACGTGTCGTGGCAGGCCTCGAGCAGCGCGGGCGCGTCATGAACGCCGTCGAGCGGCGGACGGTGGCGTTCCACGAGTGTGGGCACGCGATGGTCGCCAGCCTGGTGCCCGGCGGCAGCCCGGTCAGCAAGATCAGCATCATCCCGCACAGCCGTGGCGCCCTCGGCTACACGATGCAGATGCCCAGGGAGGACCGGTACCTGCTGTCGCGGCAGGAACTGGAGGACCAGCTCGCTGTGATGATGGGCGGCCGCGCGGCGGAGCAGGTGATGTTCGGCACGATCAGCACGGGTGCCGCGGACGACATCCAGCGCGCCACGCAGCTCGCGACGCGGATGGTGACCGAGTACGGCATGAGCGACAGGCTCGGGTCGGTCCGCTATGCGGGGTCGCGCCTGCAGTACCTGAGCGGCGTCGACGAGGCGATGGACACGAGCCAGGAGACGCGCCAGGCGATCGACGCGGAGGTGCGGCGGATCATCGCCGAGCAGTCCGCGCGCGCCGAGGCGCTGCTGGTGTCGCACCGCGAGGCGCTCACCTCGCTGGCGGCGCTGCTGCTGCAGGACGAGAGCCTCGACGGTACCGTCCTGCGCGACGTGCTGGCACGCGAGGGCGCGGCGCCCGTGCTCCCGCACGGCGTCTGATGCGGCGAAGCACTCAGCGTTTCGACTTCCACTGCTCCGCCACCCACGCGACGGCGCGGCGCAGCGCCGGCACGTAGGCGACCATGTCGTAGTGCGTGAGGTCGTTCACGGCCTCGAATCCGATGGTCCTGCCCAGGCGCTCCAGCGCCCGCACGTTCTGCTCGGCGGGTGCGAACGGCACCACCTCGTCGCGGCGGCTGTGAATCACGTAGGTGGGCATGGCGGCCAGCGTGTCCGGCGGTTCGCCGACCGCTGCCGCCATCGGAATCGCCGCCGTGAACAGCTCGCGATGGTGCGAGGCCATGAACCACGTGCCGCGCCCGCCCATGCTGAAGCCCACGACCAGCACCCGTTGCCGATCGACGGCATATTCCTGCATCACGTGCTCGAGCAGTGCCATCACCGTGGAGTCGGCCGCTGCATCGGCCCACGTGGCGCCGGGGCAATCCGGCGCCACGACAATGGCGTTCAGCGAGGCCACGCCAGGGCCGACAACGGCCCGTGTGTACGCGCTGCCGTAATAGCGGATGCGCTGGCCGCCCGGGTGCAGGGCCAGGACGAGCGGCCGCGGCTCTCCGGCGCGATACCCATCTGGCAGCGACAGGCCGTACAACACGTGCCGGCCATCGGGCAGCGTCAAGGCGAGGTCCCGTACTTCTGCGGCCGCACCCAGGCTGGCCGCAGCGAGCACGAGCGCCGGAACCGTCAGCAGCAGCGGTCTCTTCACGGCGGCGGATTGTAGCGCAGTACCATGAACGGGATGGCTCTTCCCGCGTTCACGGTTCACCCCGACTTCGTCGTGCCGCAGCTCGGCCCCTGTGAGGTGTCCTCCCCGTCACGGCTGGCCGACGCCTTCGTCTCGGACCAGGCTCGCGTGCCGCTGCATGCCGAGATCGACAACGGCACCGTGCCCGACCCCGCACGTTCCTTCGAGCGCGCCGGTCCGCGCAGGCAGATCTACTTCAGGCCCGGTGATGTGCGCGCTGCGGCCGTGACGTGCGGCGGGCTCTGCCCGGGCATGAACAACGTCATCCGGTCGCTGGTGCTGCAGCTCCGCTACGGGTACGGGGTCACGACCTGCCTCGGCATCCGGTATGGCTATCGGGGGCTGGATCCCCGGACGGGCCTGGCGCCGATCGACCTCACGACAGACGCCGTCTCCGACATCCACGAGCACGGGGGCTCGATGATCGGCACCTCGCGCGGCAACCCCGAACCGGCCCTCATGGTGCGTCGCCTGCGCGACCTCGGCATCAACATGCTGTTCGTCATCGGCGGCGACGGCTCGCAGCGGGGCGCGCACCAGATCTGGCTCGAGTCCGAGAGGCAGGGTCACGAGATGGCTGTCGTCGGCATCCCGAAGACCATCGACAACGACATCCCTTACGTATGGCGAAGTTTCGGCTATGCGACGGCCGTGGAGAAGGCACGCCAGGTGATCGACAGCGCGCACAACGAGGCGCGATCCCACGTCAACGGTGTCGGCCTCGTGAAGCTGATGGGGCGCGACGCGGGGTTCATCGCCGCGGGTGCCACCCTTGCGAGCCAGGAGGTGAACTTCACTCTCGTCCCCGAGGTGCCGTTCCGCCTGCACGGCGACGGCGGATTCCTCCAGGCGCTGCTCGAACGCCTGCAGCAGCGTCAGCACGCCGTGGTGGTGGCCGCCGAGGGAGCGGGCCTGGACCTGTTCTCCGACGGGCCCGAGGACGGCCGGCAGCGTCCCGACATCGGCCCGTTCCTGATGCAGGAGATCCGCGCGTACTGCCGCGAGCGCCAGGTCCCGATCGACGTCAAGTACATCGACCCGAGCTACTACATCCGCGGCGCCACGGCGAACACGGAGGATGCGTTCCTGTGCGATCAGCTGGCCCGCAACGCCGTGCACGCGGCCATGGCCGGCAAGACCGGCATGGTGCTCGGGAGCTGGTACAACATGATGACCCACGTGCCGGTGACCCTCTGCACCGGCGAGAAGAAGCGCCTCGTCGAATCCAGCGAGATCTGGCAGTCCGTCCTGAAGGCGACCGGCCAGCCCGTTCGTTTCGGCTGCTGAAGGCGGGAGGGCGAGGGCCCCCGCCAACGGATCGGTCCGCGGGGCTGTAATGTACCGGCAGGATGCCCCTGCTGCTCATCCTGCTGTCCGCGCTGCTCCTGCCGCCTCAACTGGCCGCCCAGGACGCCCCGCGCCCGGCTGAGGCTCTTCGGCCGCTGGATCTGCTGCTGCAGCAGCGCTCCACCCTCGCGCTCACGGCCGATCAGGTTGCACGGCTCGAGTCGATTCGGGATCGGCTGGCGGCCGCGAACGGTCCGCTCGTGGAGCGGATGATCGCGCTGCGTGCCCAGTGGCGACAGGCCCGCCGCGCCGAACAGGCGGGCCACGCGGGCGCGGATGCGCGGGTCCGCCGCATCCGGCGCGCGGCCGACCAGGTCGGCTTGCGCATCCGACGGAACAATCGACTGGCCATGGGGGAGGTCAACCGCCTGCTCTCACCGGCGCAGCGGGCGCAGCTGCGCGAGATTATCGAGGAACGGCGGCGCACGCCGGTCGAACCACCGGCGGCACCGCGCTGATGTCGACGTCGTGGCAGGACGGTGACGCCGGGCGTACCGACGCAGCGGCCAGCGCCGGCGAGGCGCCGCCTCTCCTCGACGCCGGCGATGGCGCGCTGGTTGATGCCGTGCGACGCGGTGACACCGCCGCCTTCGACGCGCTGGTCGCGCGGCACATGCGGCGCGCGTTCGCCGTGGCCTACCGCGTGCTCGGGCAGCGCCAGGATGCGGAAGATGCCGTGCAGGACGCGTTCCTCGCCGCCCTCGTCAAGATCGAGACCTTCGATCGCCGCCGCCCGTTCGAGCCGTGGCTGCTGCGCATCGTCGCCAATCGCGCGATCAATATGGGTCAGGCGCGGGCCCTGCGCCGGGGACCGCCGCTTCCGCCCGACGTGCCCAGCCGTGATCCGTCGCCGCTGGAGGCCGCGCAACACGGCGAACTGCGCGCGGAACTCCGGCGCGCGCTCGCCCGGCTGCCGGACCAGCAGCGCTGGGTGGTCGAGCTGTTCGAGATCGACGGCTTCAGTGGGCCGGAGATCGCCGGCATGCTCGAGATGCCGGAGGGCACGGTCCGCTGGCACCTGCACCAGGCGAGGCACGCGCTGCGCGCCGCGCTCGAGAACTTTGCGTCGAGGACGCCATGAGACACACCGACGATCGCTTCACACGGGATCCGGAGCTGGCACGTCTGCTGGGCACGATGGCCGAGGGTCGCCCGGCCGAGGCAGACGACCTTGACGCACTCCGCCTGCGGGTCAGCATCGGCGCCGTGCCCGAACTGCGGCGACGCCGCTGGAGGCAGCGGGCCCGTCTCGGCATCCCGGCCACGCTCGCAGCGGGCGTGGCGCTGATGCTCGTCGTGTCCCGCCCGCCGGGACCGGCGCCGGAGTCTGGCGCCCACACGCCCGGCGCCGGGCCGGTCACCACCGAGCGGCTGCTCGATGCCGACGTGACCGACGACGAACTGCGGGCCGTGTTGTCGGGCGCGATCGACGCCGACGATCTGCTGCTCATCGCGGCAGCCGACCCGCAATGACGGAGGCGTGAGATGGACACCGCACTGCGCGCCCTGAACCGCTTCGGCTACGGCGCCCGTCCCGGTGAGCGGGCGCGCCTCGCCGATCCGCGCGCCTGGCTCGTGGCGCAGCTCGAGGGAGGCGCACCCGCGCTCGCGCCGCCCGCCGGTGCGGCGCCCGCGCGTATCAGCGAGGCCCTGCGCGGGGTGCGGGCGCTCGGCCAGGGTACCGAGCAGGAGCGGCGCGACGCGCGCCGTCGCATCGTCGAGGTCGGCGCCGGGGAAGCGGCGGCCGCGCTCACGCAGCGGGTCACCAGCGAGCGGCCCTTCGTCGAGCGCCTGGTCGCGTTCTGGTCGAACCACCTGTGCGTCTCGACGGCCGCGAAGGTCCTGGTGGCGCCGCTGGCGGGCAGTTACGAGCGGGACGTCATCCGTCCGCACGTGCTCGGCCGCTTCGAGGACATGGTCCTGGCCTCGGCGAAACATCCGGCGATGCTGCTGTACCTGGACAACTTCCAGTCGATCGGGCCCAACGCGGCGGCGGCGCGCCTGGCCCAGCGTGGCGGCCAGCGGCGCGGCCTGAACGAGAACTACGCCCGTGAACTGCTCGAACTGCACACGCTCGGCGTGGACGGGGGGTACTCGCAGCAGGACGTGCAGGAGCTGGCCAAGGTCCTCACGGGCTGGACGGTGGGTGGACTCGGGGGGCCGGCCGATCGGCTCGCGGCGATGGGCCCCGGGCGCGGCCGCCTTCGACGGGGAGCGGCGGCGCCCGCGCCGGCGACTCCCGCGGCTGGCAGCGCCGTCGCGTTCGTGTTCCGCGACCTGTTGCACGAGCCCGGCGCGAAGACCGTGCTGGGTACCCGATACGGCGACGCAGGGCTCGACGAAGGCGAGCAGGTGATTCGCGCGCTCTGTCGGCATCCCTCGACGGCCCGGTTCGTTGCCACCAAGCTCGTGCGCCATTTCGTCAGCGACGAACCGCCGGCGTCCGCCGTCGACCGGATCGCCCGCGTGTTCGCGTCGAGCGGCGGAGACCTGAAGCGCGTCGCGCGCGCCCTGGTGGACGAACCCGAAGCCTGGCATCCCGACGCGCGCAAGTTCCGCACCCCCCAGGACTGGATCGTGGCCGTGATGCGCTGCCTCGAACGCCGCGACGTAGGGATCAACACCCAGAACCTGCTGCGACAGCTCCGCCATCCGCTCTGGGCGCCGTCATCGCCGAAGGGCTTCACTGACGTGCTGCAGGACTGGGCCGATCCTGATTCGCTGCTCAACCGGGGCGAACTCGCGCGCACCGTCGCGCGGCTGCCTGGCGTGAGCGGCGTCGCACCGGCGGCCCTGCTCGACGTCGTTGACGTGCCCGCGGCGGACCCGCTCCGTACGCTGCTGGGCGACGCCACCATTCCGCCGGCCGACCGCCTCGCCCTGGCGTTTGCCGGCCCCGCCTTTCAGTGGAGGTAGACATGCACCGCCGCGCGTTTCTCCGGACCATGTGCTACGGCGGCCTGGCGACCTTCGCGCTGCCACGCGTCTCGTTCGCGCAGGTCGGGTCCGAGCGCCGCCTGGTCTTCGTCCTGTTGCGGGGCGGATTCGACGGGCTTGCGGCGGTCGTGCCCTATGGCGATCCGGACTACGCGTCGCTGCGCGGCTCTCTGGCGCTCGATGCCGCCCAGCTCGCCGTGCTCGACGACACCTTCGGCCTCGCTCCCGGGCTGTCGCCGCTGCGTACGCTGTGGGACGCCCGCGAGCTGGCGGTGGCGCACGCGGTGGCGATTCCGTATCGCACGCGCAGCCACTTCGACGGGCAGGCCATTCTCGAGACGGGACTCAATCGGCCGGTCGGATCGTCGGACGGGTGGTTGAACCGGCTGCTGCAGGTGATGTCGGGTCGCCCGAGCGGCATTGCCATCGCCGCCGGCATGCCGCTGTCGCTCAACGGGCCGTTCGAGGTGGAGTCGTGGTCGCCCGCGCAGCTCGGCCGCGTCGACGATGTGTTTTTGGATCGCCTCGCGCTTCTCTATCGGGCCGACCGGACGCTCGCGGGGCGGTTCGAGGCGGCCGTGCAACAGAAGGACGTCGTGGGCGAGGAGCCGATGGCTGGCGGGAGCGCCCGGCGCGGGGCTGTCGCCCCGATCATGCAGGCCGCGGCCCGCATCCTTCGCCGCGACCACGGGCCCAATATCGCCGCCATGGAGTTCAGCGGCTGGGACACGCACGCCAACCAGGGCGTCGCGGGCGGTGCGCTCGACCGCCTGCTCGGCCTGCTCGCCGACGGCCTGCTCGCGTTCCGCACCGACATGGGACCCGCATGGAGCACCACCACCGTCGTCGTGATGACGGAGTTCGGGCGCACCGCGCGGCCCAACGGTACGCGCGGGACGGATCACGGCACCGCGGGTGCCGCGTTCGTGATGAGCCCGCTGCTGGGGCGCTCGCACGTGGTTGCCGACTGGCCTGGGCTGTCCGCGGCGGCACTCTTCGAAGGACGCGACCTGAAGCCGACGCTCGACACGCGTGCGCTGCTGAAGGGCGCGCTCGCGGTCACGTTCGATCTGACGGGCGCGCAGCTCGATCGCGTGTTCCCGGATTCGAGCGGCATACGCGCTGCGATCGTCGGGTGATCTACCGCTTCTTGGCTTGCGCACGGCTGCACGGTGCCGTACGCTGTCCTCCTCCGTATTGCGAGGTATGAACGTGACAGCACTCGAACGCGCCCGGCGCTTCATCAGTCGCGGTGCATCGACGACCGCCCTGGTCATCGTGCCGCTTGCCGCCGCGGCACCGGCCTCGGCTTCCACCATCACCTTCGAGACATCGACGGCGACAGCCGTGGCCAGTGCCACCGGCGCAACGCCGACCGGCGGCGCGGGCGTCTTCTCGGCGCTCCCGAACGGCGGGATCGAGTTCACGAGTTCCGCCGACTACTCGTTCGCAGTGGCAGTCCCGGCCAGCGGTTCGAGCCCCGGGACGCTGACGTTGGCGCTGTCGGGTGACGGAGACGGTGGTGCGCTCACGATGGCGAACATCGCGGCCAGCTACGACTACCTGTTCGGTCTGGGGTCCGGCAGCTTCCCACTCTTCACATCGTCGATCAGCTTCTACATCAACGGCGTGTTTGCCGGATCGGGTGCCGGTGGCGCCAGCGCCAGCGGCAGCGTGCCGCTCACCGGGTGGACACCGGGCGATCCGCTCGCCTTCTGGGAAGTGGTGATCGGTGCGACGTTCGAGACTCCCACCGGTGGGACGATTTCTCTGTCGGTACCATCGGTCCGCATTACGCCGCCTGGGCAGGTGACGCCGCCCGATCCGCCGCCAACGGCCGTCCCCGAGCCGGCGTCGCTGCTGCTCGTGGGATCCGGCGTCGTGGCATCGCTCGTCGGTCGCCGGCGCCGATCCTAGGGCCCGTGGACCACCGAGGTCCGCGACTGCTGCTGGTCCTGCCCCAACTCGCGCAGGATCCGGCAAGCGGGGCGGCCCGCTCGATGGCGGCCGTGGCCAGCCTGCTCACGCAGTGCGGCTGGCGTGCCCGCGCGCTCACGACCACTGTGTCGGAAGCCGGCGGGTTGCTCGATGCCAGCGCCTTCCTCGCGGCGCTTGGCGTGCGCGTGGTCCGGCGCTCGAATCGCGGGCCCGAGCTGCGCTACGAACATCAAGGCGTCGGTTTCCGCGCGCTGGTCACCGATCGATCCCTGCGGCTCGACACGTGGGAGCGCGTTGACGCCCGGCGCTTCGACCTCGCCTTCGCAGATGAACTGCGTACCTTCCGACCCGATGTCATGCTGACCTACGGCATGCATCCTGGCGACCTCAGACGCCAGCGGCTCGCGATCCGCAACGGCATCGCCGTCGTCTTTGGGCTCCGCAACCTCGCGTACCTCGGCTTCCGCCAGTGGGAGCATCTGAGCGGCGTGCTGACGCCCAGCCGCTATCTGTCGGATCAGTACCGCCAGGACTGCGGTCTGGAGTCCACGCCGATTCCGGTGCCGCTCGATCCGGCCGACGTGCGTGCCGCCGCGCACGACCCGATCTTCATCACGATGGTGAACCCGTCGGTACGGAAGGGCGTGGACTTCTTCGTGCGCCTGGCTCACCGCATGAGCGTGGCCCGGCCTGACCTGCCGTTCCTTGTCGTCGAGTCCGAGGGCAGTGCCGGCACGCTGCTGGCCGCAGCGGACCGCGCGGGCATCGACCTGCGCGGCCACGAGAACATCATGATCTCGCGTGCGGTCCCGGGCCCGAAGGACATCTTCGCCCCCACCCGTGTGCTCGTGGTGCCGTCGCTGGCCGAGCCGGGCGCGCGCGTGGTCGGTGAAGCGCTGGTCAACGGGGTGCCTCCAGTGGTGAGCGACCGAGGCGGGCTCCCGGAGATGTGTCACGGCGCCGGACGCGTCCTGCCGCTCGTCGACGACCACTCGCTCGATGCATGGTGCGAAGCGCTCGTCCGGTTGATGGACGATGACGACCTGTACGCCGCGGAACGCCAGCGGGCGCTCGCGGCCGCCCGCGCGTTCGACCCCGACACGCTGCGGCCGCAGTACGACGCCTTCTTTCGCGGGATTCTCGGCTGAGCTTCGGCCCGATTCAGACTCGGCCTGCGAGCCGAGTACGCTATTCGACGTGAGCATCGCGCAGGAACCCGCGATTCAGGTAGACGGCCTGCTCAAGACCTTTAAGCCCTCCCGGTGGACGTCGGGCCCGGAGGTCCACGCGGTGGATGGCCTGTCCTTCTCCGTCCGGCGCGGCGGGATCTTCGGGCTGCTCGGTCCGAACGGCGCCGGCAAGACCACGACCCTGCGCATCCTGACGACGCTGGTCAGGCCCACGTCGGGCGTCGCGCGCGTGCTGGGCTACGACGTCGCCACGCAGGCGCTCGACGTGCGCAGGCGCATCGTCGTCGTGCTGCAGGAACAGGCGGCGGAGCTGCTGCTGTCGGTGCGCGACAACCTGCTCACCTTCGCCCGGTTCCACGGGTTGTCGGGCCGCGATGTGCGTCGTCGCTCGGACGAGGTGCTGGAGATGCTGGGCCTCGTCGCCGACGCCGGACGCAAGCCGCAGGATCTCAGCGGCGGTTTCCGTCGCCGGGTGCAGCTGGCGAAGGTGTTCATGGTGCAGACCCCGATCATCTTCCTCGACGAGTTCTCGACCGGCATGGACCCGATCCTGAAGCGGTCCGTGATGGACCTGCTCCGCAGGGAGGCCGCGCGCGGCCGGACCATCGTGCTCACCACGCAGATCCTCACCGAGGCCGAGGATCTGTGCGATGACATTCTCATCATCAACCAGGGGCGCGAGATCGCGCGAGGCGACCTGAACACGCTGAAGCTGCTCACCGAGCAGGTGTACGAAGTGTCGCTCACATTCGATCGTGCGCCCGACGACGTGGCGGACCTGGTGTCCGGCTATGCGGTCGTCCGGCGGGCGATCGCCCAGAACACGCTGCAGCTGTCCATGCGCGAGAGCGAGACCCGCGTGCTGGAACTGGTGTCGGCGCTCGCCGCGCGGAGGCGGCTCCTTCGAATCGAGATCAACGGCGCCACGCTCGAAGACATCTTCATCGCCCTGACGCGCGACCCGTCCGGCGCCGCGGCGGGCACCGGAGACCGACCATGAACGCACTGACCGCCATCATCGCGCGCGAGGGGCAGATCCGTGCGACGAACCTGACCTTCATCTTCTGGGACCTGTTCTATCCGCTCGGCTACCTGCTGGTGTTCGGCGTCGGCATCAACGCGTCGCTCGGCTTCTCGACCGGGGACGTGGGCGTGAGCTACAACGCGTTCTTCCTGGCGGGGGTGCTCGCCATGGCCAGCTTCGGCATCGCGTCGAATACGTCGTGGTCGTTCTTCCTCGACCGCGACAACGGGATCTTCTATGAGATGCTGACCTATCCCATGAGCCGGTCGCAGTACCTGCTTGGCAAGGTGCTCTTCAACGTGCTCGTCGCGACGCTGCAGGCGGCGGTCACCGTGGGGCTCGCGGCGCTGCTGCTCGACGTGCCGCTCCGGGTGGCGGGCTGGCCGCTGCTCGTGGCCGCCACGACGATCGGAACGGCGGGGTGGTTTTTCTTCTACGCCGTGTTCGCGCTGCGGATCCGGCGGAATGACGCCTTCAACACCGTCACATCGATCTTCTACTTCGTCTTCCTGTTCGCGAGCTCGATGTTCTACCCGCTCGATCCGCTGCCCGCCGGGTTGCGTGCCGCCGCGTATGCCAACCCCGTGACGTGGCAGGTGGACGTCGTTCGCTACGCGACGGTCGGTCTCGGTGATGGACGGACGGTCGCGCTGGAGGCGGGAGCCTTCCTGCTCTTTACGGCGGCGTCCTTCGCGGCTGCGGTCGCCGCTCTCAGGAACCAGGAGTAGCCGGGCACCCTGACGCCGATGCCCATCTGCAGCGTCGCGGCGTCCGGAGCGACGCGCCACAACCGCGCCGATTCCGTGATGCGTTTGTGACACCCGCGCCACAGTCTTTTCTCAGCCGCGCCCGCTGAGCGAACGGCAAGATGGGATGTCTGCGTC
Organism: uncultured Bifidobacterium sp.; assembly: GCA_964386715.1. Taxonomy (GTDB): domain Bacteria; phylum Acidobacteriota; class Vicinamibacteria; order Vicinamibacterales; family CAVVIG01; genus CAVVIG01. Next base: position 7,887 of record CAYLTD010000003.1, on the reverse strand, counting down.
ACGCTCCACGTGCGACGCGGCATCCGCCGGGCCGCCAACGTCTGCCGCCCGGCCAGGAGAGGCGAGCGATGCGCGACTGGCGAATCATCGGTGCGACGGCCAAGACCCAGTTCAAAGTCGAGACGTTCCTCCTCGTGGCGGGTTGCCTGTTCCTGTCGTCGCTGCTGGGCGCCCAGCGCGGTGGCGGCAACGGAGGCCCGGGCGGCAACGGTGTCGGCAATGCGACTCCCATCGCCACGCTCAAGGGCGTGCCGGTGCCGCAGCCGCCGGACCTCGCCCGGTACGTGGCGAACCACGAGGCGCTGGTCGTGCTGGGCAAGGCACTCTTTTGGGACGTGCAGGTCGGAAGCGACGGACGGACCGCGTGCGCGACGTGCCACTTCCACGCCGGTGCCGATCACCGCGTGACGAACGTCGTCGCCGGGCCGAAGACATCAAGCGCCGCCGTGCGGCCGAACATCACGCTCACGGCTGGCGACTTTCCCTTCCACGCCTTCTCGAACCCGAACGACAACACGTCCGCGCCCACCCGCGCACGGCGCGACGTCGTCGGATCGTCCGGAGTCGTGAAGCACACCTTCGTGGGCGTCGTGGACGGCAGCGCGTCCGAGACGGGGGCCGACGGTGACATCGGGCTGTTCTCGCTGGGCGGGCTGAAGGTGCGCCAGGTGGCCTCGCGTAACGCGCCGAGCGTCATCAACGCCGTGTTCTTCCTGCGCAACTTCTGGGACGGCCGCGCCAGTGACACCTTCAATGCTGTCACGGGCGTCGGGGCGTCGGACGCGCGCGCCAGCGTGCTCGTGGCCGCGGGCAGTGCGCTGGCTGCCGAAACGGTTCGTCTCGGCCAGTCCAGCCTCGCCTCGCAGGCAGTCAGCCCGCCACTGGACGCGGTCGAGATGTCGTTCGAAGGACGCCGCCTGGCGGACCTCGGGCGCAAGCTGCTGCCGCTGGCGCCGCTGGCGGGCCAGATCGTGGCCCTCGATGACAGCGTCCTGGGAGTCTGGGCCAGCGCCGGTGCCACCGGGCTGCAGGCCGGCGTGACCTACGCGGCGCTGATTCGCGCGGCGTTCCAGCCGGCGTTCTGGAGCAGCGCTGCGGTGGTCGATGCTGACGGGCGGCTGATCGTGCAGACCGGAGAGCCGTCAGGCCCGCACGAGTTCTCGCAGATGGCGTACAACTTCGGGCTCTTCTTCGGCCTTGCTGTGCAGGCCTACCAGGCCACGCTCGTCAGTGACGATTCGCCCGTGGACCGGTTCCTCGCCGGAGACGCGTCGGCGCTCAACGGCATCCAGCAGCAGGGTCTCGCCGCGTTCCGCGCCGGCGGGTCCCAGTGCACGCAGTGCCACCAGGGTCCGGAGTTGTCGGCGGCCGGGATCACGACGGCCGGGCGCGCGGGCGCGTTGAACCCCAGGGCGCTCGGACTGTTCAGGACCGGCGTGAGTGCGATCGACGACGACCCCGGTGCGGCCGGCACCGACATGTTCGGCGCGCCGCTGTTCCCGGCGGCCCCGAACGGCCTCGCGAGCGGCGCGTTCAAGTCGCCGGGGCTCCGCAACGTCGAACTCACCGGACCCTACTTCCATACGGGCGGCGCGGCGACACTCGAGCAGGTACTCGAGTTCTACGGTCGCAACGGAGACGTGCCCGCCGGCGGCAACCTCGGACCGGGCATGGGGAACATCAACCTCGGGCCTCAGGCCCGCGCGCAGATCGTCGAGTTCCTGCGGGCGCTCACCGACGAGCGCGTGCGGTTCGAGCGGGCGCCCTTCGATCATCCATCGCTCTGCGTGCCCGTGGGTTACCACGAGAACCCAACAGGTGTGCTGACGCGAGACAGCTCGACCGCCGGCAGCAGCGCCGCCGCCGATGTCTTTGCCCTCGTGCCGGCCGTCGGCCGGGAGGGCAACGCTGTTCCGCTCCAGACGTTCGCGGAGCTGCTTCAGGGTATCGGGCGCGACGGATCGCGCGCGCACGCGCTCCAGCAGTCCTGTGTCCCGTGACGGCGCCGGCGCTCGAGGCCCGTGACCTGCGTCGCTTGGCGCGGCGCCGCGGTCGCCGCGACGCGGCGAGACCCGGTGCCGCGCGTACGTCGGCTCCCAGTGAGCACTCCTGACACCAGGCCCGCCCCGCCCGCGCCGATGACGTCAGGCGCGTGGTACGGGATCGTCTCGCGACGGTCCAACGCCGTGCGCGATTGATCGATGGCCTCGCGGTGGGTGCTGGCCCAGGTGGCCAGCGCGGTCACCGTCCTCAGCAGCGTGCAGCCCACAGAAGCTCGAGCGGTTCGCCTCGCGTGGCGTGCAGTGTGGGCGGGACGCCACCTTCCCTGCCACGACGTGCCCACCGGCCTGCGTCGGGGCGTTGGAACAGGCGGGGCTCGCCGCGTGGCTCGTCGACCTGCTGGTGGCCACCGACGTTGCGATCGCACGCGGCGACCTCGACAGCGCGAGCCGCGACCTGCATCGCTTGATCGGCCGCGCGACGCAGACGCTCGATCAGCGGCTGGCAGCCTTGCCGCGCGCTGATGCGCCGCGGGCCGAAGCCATGACACGCTCCTGAATCCACGTCGCGATCAGGTCCAGCGCCTGGCGATCCGGCACGACGCTTCCAAGCGGCGGCATCTGCGACGAGGGTTGCCGCGAACGCATGCGAACGAACAGGGCGCTCAGGTCGGGGCTTCCGTCAGCCACCATCGTCGTCGTGCCCGGCTGCGTGTGCGGCACCTCCCAGGCTGTCGGTCTGGTCTTCAGCACTTCAACCATGCGACGGACCTCGTCGGGCGAGGCATACGCAGGCATCTGCATCGGGTAGCGCACCGTGGCGATGGTGCTGCGCTCGTTGTGGCAGTGACCGCAGTTGCCCGTGAGATACCCGAGCACCGCACGTGTGCGCGCGTCTGCCGGGATACGCGGTGGATTGGCAGACAGCTCCGGATGCGGCGGATCGAGCAGGCGCTCCTCGACGAGGGTGCGATCCGTGACGTGATGCGGCGCTGCCGGATCGGCGTGCGGCGACAGCGGATCACGATCGGTGGACAGTTGGAGCGCGGTGAACCCGAGCACGGGCGTCGCTGTGCCGTTCTCGTGACAGGTCCGGCAGTCTTCGCGCGACGGGATGGTGTGCCGCTTGCCGGGTGCGATCTCGGCGGCGCCGCGCAGGCCCTCGCTCGGAACCAGCGTGGCATCGGTCTGCGCGTCGTTCCAGACGTATGTGGCGTACTCCCAGGTGTCGGCGCCCGATCGCCAGATCATCCGCGTTTCCACCCTTCGTCCTCCGAACGCGAACTCCTTCCACAGCCGCGTGCCGACCGGGAAAATCCAGCCGTCCACGTTACGCGCGTCGATGCGCGTGCCCGGAGGCAGGCGCAGCCAGCGCGACTTGGCTGCGCCGTCGGTCCAGAGCGGATACTGCGGCGAAAACGGACGGTTGCGCGGGTCGACGGTAACGGTGCCCGGGAGATACAACCCCGTTTCCGACAGCCGCTCGGGCACCGCCTGGCCGGCCTGCGCGTTGACGATGAGCGCGGCGAGCAGCGCCGACGCCAGTAGGGTTCTCACCGTGTCGCCACCTCCGGCGGGTCGATGGGCGCAGGCACCTTGTTGCGGACGGCCGGAAGAGACTGCAGATAGGCGAACACCGACTTCAGGTCCTCGTCGGTGAGCGACGCGACGTACTGATACGGCATGGGCGGGAGGATGGGCCGGCCCTTGCCCTCGTGGCGTCCCGTGCGCAGCGCCGTCATGAACATCTCTTCTGTCCAGCTGCCGAGCCCGGTTTCCCTGTCCGGGGTCAGGTTGGCGGTAAAGCTCACACCCCACGGGCCGGCGAACGCGGTGTTGGTGCCAGCGCCGGACCAGATCCACGGGCCCTTCGGAGCGGGAGGCGCCGGCATCACGAGGTCCGACGGGTGTCCGCTGAGGGCGCGCGCCATATCCGGTTCGGGACCATTGGCGCCCATCTTCAGCGGCGTGTGACAGTCGTTACACAGGCCGAACCTGACGAGGTAGGCTCCGCGCGTCACGCGCTGGGCGTCCGCGGCCGGCGACGGCTCAGGTGGGCGGCCTGCGCTGATGACCGCAGTGACGAGGAAGGCAAAGACCGGAACGAGAGCGAGACTCCGAAGCACGCGCTGCTGCATGTGTGACCTCCGTTGTGTGCGAGGGTCACTGTAGCGAGCCGTGGGCGAGGCGAATCCTAAACTGTCCTTATTGGTATCCTAAAAGGACCTTAAGAGCCGCAACCTCATGATGGATACAGAGTTGGCCTCGTTCCTCCAGGAGGGCATCGGCATCTTTCTCGGCACCCGCAACGAGCGGCTCGAGCCCAACGGCACACGCGTCGTCGCCGTGCGCGTCGAGGGCGACGGCCTGCACGTGGTGGCGTTCGTACCTGCGGGAGAGTCGCGCGAGGTGCTCGCCGATCTCGAGGCGAACCGCCAGGCAGCGCTGGTGTTCGCGAGGCCGCCCGACGAGCGCGCGTGCCAGTTGAAGGGCCTGTTTGCCGGCGCGCATCCGGCGCGCGAGGAGGAACGCGCGATGGTCGAGGCGCAGTGGCACCGCTGGCTCGAGCGCCTGACCACCATCGGCTATCCGCACGAGACCTTCGCGCACTGGACAACGTGGCCGTGCATGGCGATCCGCGTGCGTGTGCAGGCGATCTTCAACCAGACGCCGGGCCCTGGTGCCGGCGCACCGCTCGCATGACGCGCCTCGAGTCGCTCGCGTCGTGTTTCCAGGGGCTGATTCCAGCGGCGCTCTTCACCTGCTCGCGCGATGGCGTCCCGAACGCGGCATACCTGAGCCACGTGGACTACGTCGATGCCTCCCACGTCGCGCTCTCGTTCCAGTTCTTCAACAAGAGCAAGGCCAACATCAGCGAGAACCCTCACGCGCTGGTGCGGCTCATCGATCCCGACACGAGCCAGGGCTGGGTGCTGAGGCTCCGCTATGTGCGCTCGGAGACCGCGGGCCCGGTGTTCGAGCGGATGGCGCTTCGGATCGAGGCGATCGCTTCCTACTCCGGCCTCAAGGGCATCTTCAAGCTGATCGCCGCCGACATCTACGAGGTGCGGTCGGTGGAGCCGGCGGCGGACGAGGGGCCGCGGTCCATGCCGGCGACGCGCGGCCGTGCGTTGGCGGGCGATCCCGTGTTCACGGTGCAGGCGCTCCAGGACCTGTCGGCCCGGATTCATCGCGCCGACTCGCTCGAGACGCTGCTCGACTCGATCCTCGAAGGCATCGACGAGAGCTTCGGGTTCAGCCACTCGATGATCCTGGTGCCGGCGGCCGACGACGGCGTGCTGGTGACCATCGCGAGCCGCGGGTACCCCGAGAGCGGCGTCGGCGCGGAAGTGCGTGTGGGCGAGGGCATCTGCGGACTCGTGGCGGAGGCGCGCAAGCCGATTCGCATCTCGGGCCTGATCCGGCAGATGCTCTACGCCTACGCCGTGCGGCGGCGCGCGTCGGAGCAGGGGCTCTGCCCGGCGGATCGCCGCATCGAGTTGCCGGGACTCGCCGCGCCGGACAGCCAGCTCGGGATCCCGCTGCTCAACCGCGGTGAACTCGTCGGCGTGCTCTGCATCGAGAGCGAGATGCCGTATCGCTTTCACGAGGAAGACAAGACGTCGATCGAGCTGCTCGGCAGCTACCTGGCGATTGCGATCCACGCGATGCAGTTGCAGGAGCGCGCGGAGCCAATCGCGGAGCACGTGCCTCCGCAGCCGCCGGCGGAGCCGCGCGAGCGGACCGCGGCGCGACGGGACCGCCCGGCGCGCGAGGTGGCCTTCTACGCCGCCGAGGAGTGCATTCTCGTCGACGGCGAGTACCTGATTCGCAGCCTGCCCGCGCGGATCCTCTGGAAGCTGCTCGGCGTGTGGAAGGCGGAGGGGCGGACGGAGTTCACCAACCGGGAGCTGCGCCTCGACAAGACGCTCAGCCTGCCGGAGTGGAAGGACAACCTCGAGAGCCGGCTGCTGCTGCTCCGGCGTCGGCTCGATCAGAAGTGTCCCGATTTGCGTTTCGTGCCGCGGGGGCGGGGGCGGTTCGCGCTGGAGGCGCGGTCCGAGGTGGTGCTGGTCGAGAAACCGTGAGCGCGTGGGTGCCCTGCAGGCCCGTCCGGCGCCCGTGTACGCGTCCTGCGCTGAGCGGGAAACCCATCCGGGCGAGGGATCCACCCAGATCTCACGTTTTCAGGCCTTATTGCGCGCATTTCGACGGGTAGTGTTGGTCTGAGATGGCCTGATTTCGACCTCGACTGGGCACAGTTGGGCACACTTTCCACCCCTGAATCCGTCCTCGGTGTGTTCGTGACCGCCGCGGGCCTGATCGCGGTTCAAAACGGTTGCCGGCACACACGTGCCTTCGAAGGTCCCGCTACGCCGTGCGAGGCTTTGCCGGCGACTTCCGCCCACGTGGCGACGGTGATGACCCGGGCGCGCCTTTCCAGTCTTCCACCTTCAGGCCAGGCACACGCTTGAACTCCGTCGTGTTGTGCGTGACCAGCGTCAGCTTACGCGCCCGCGCTTGCCCGGCGATCAGCACATCGTACGGCCCGATCGGCGTGCCCTTGGATGCCAGATGCGCACGCACTTCACCCGCATGCCGGGCGTCGTCATGGTCGAACTCGAGCACGGGGAACTGCAGCGCGTCCACGCGCGCCACGTTCTGGTCGACACGCTGGCTCTTGAAGGCGCCGTAGTACAGCTCGTGGACGACGATCGCGGGAAGGCCGATGTCCCGCGGGGCGTGCCGCCTGGTCCGACGCGCGATCGGGGACGTCGTGTCGTTGAGAAGGGCAATGACCGCGGTGGCGTCCAGCAGATATCGCATTACCGGAACACCTTGGTGAGGCCAGGACGTTCAACGGCCCCAGGCTGCTCACGAACGGCGGACACGAAGTCCTCATCGAGGTCTCCGGCCACGGCGTCGAGCCACGCCCACGAGTCGGGCACCGGTTCCAGCACGATGGCGCGGCCGCGGCGCCGAATCCGGACCTCTCGACCGTCGACACGATAAGCCCTCGGCAGCCGCACTGCTTGCGAGCGACCGGACCAGAATAGCTTCGCCGTTTCCATTAGGGCCCTCCAGTTGCCATATCTCAAACGAATATATCATCCGGTCCTGTCGATGGCCACGCTTCATCGGCCTGGCCATCGACGACGCGCCGCGCGAGGCCGCGCGTGACGCTCGCCCCTTGCACAAGACGCTCGGCAGCCCGATGGCTACGTGGAAGGATGGGCAGGTCGTGTGGGTTCAGCCGGAGGACATCCAGGTGGACGGCGACGGACCGCAGTTCTGAGGGGCTGGGACCCTCGCCGGGCCGCCGCGGTAAGATGGGACATGCAGGTCACCATTCAGTTGCCAGACGATATTTCGGCGGCCCTTGGGGACCACTGGGACGATGTGCCCCGACGGTCGCTTGAGGCGATTGCGGTTGATGCCTACCGGACAGGGGCGCTGACCGAAGCGCAGGTCCGTCGCCTCCTGGGGCTTGAGACGCGATTTCAAGTGCACGCGCTGCTCAAGGAGCATAACGTTCCGCTGCAGTACACGAGCACCGACCTCGAGGACGACCTCCGCACACAACGAGAACTCGGGATTCTGTCGCCGCGATGATTGTAGTGGCCGATAGCGGGCCGCTGCACTACTTGATCCTTCTGGGCCACGTCGACCTACTCCGCCGCTTCTACGGTGGATCCTGACCGGGCTCGTCTTCGACAGGGTCGGAGTGCGACGACGGAGCGCCCGCTGGAACGCATCGGGCACCAGATCGAGTTCCTTCCCAACGTCCTCCGCCGATCGGATGAAGGCGCCTCACTCGCGCGGCTCTGGCTTTTGGACGCGCCGCTCGGAAAGTGATCCACTCGCCGCTCAGAAAGTGATCCACCTG
>CAYLTD010000002.1:0-375710 GCA_964386715.1 uncultured Bifidobacterium sp. | reverse complement strand
AGCTCGTCGATGAAGACGATGCAGGGCGCCTTGGCTTCGGCCTGCTGGAACAGGTCGCGGATGCGCGCCGCGCCCACGCCCACGAACATCTCGACGAATTCCGAGCCGCTGAGGCTGAAGAACGGCACGTGCGCCTCGCCGGCCACCGCGCGGGCCAGCAGCGTCTTGCCCGTGCCGGGCGGCCCGACCAGCAGGACCCCCTTCGGGATGCGCCCGCCGAGGTTCGTGTACTTCTTCGGCGTCTTCAGGAACTCGACGACCTCGCGCAGTTCCTCGCGCGCCTCGTCGACGCCGGCGACGTCCGAGAAGCGGACCTTGACCTCGTCGTCCGCGAACACCTTGGCGCGGCTGCGGGCGAAGGACATGACGCCGCCTTCCGCTCCGCTCATGCGGCGGAAGAAGAAGCCCCAGATCCCGATGAAGAAGATCAGCGGAATCAGCCAGCCGAGCAGTTCGGGCAGCCACCGGTTGACCGTCTCCCCGCTGTACTTCACGCCGCGGGCTTCGAGTTCCTCGGTGAGCTTGGGGTCCTCGACCCGCGTGGTGGTGAAGTCGCGGCTCGGACGGGAGGTGCCGTTGTTCCGCGGCTGCTTGAGCGTCCCGCGGATCAACTGCTCGCCGACGACGACCTCGGCGACCGCCCCGTTCTTGACCAACTCCTTGAACTCGCTGTACGGGAGTGGCTTGCCCTGGGGGACGAACCAGTACATCTGCGCGAGCCCCAGGATGAGCAGCAGCCCGAGGCCGTACCAGAGCGAGAGGCCGGGGCGGCCGCCCGCTTGCCGCGGTCCGCGGCGGTCGCCGCCCCGGGGATTGAAGCGAGGAGTCGGATTCGAAGGCATCTCTTACCTAGTTCATTATGCCTCCACCGACTGCTGCTTTTCGAACCGGAGGCCGTCCGGGGTGGAGTCGACCACCACCGTATCGCCTTCCGAGAAGTGCCCTTCGAGCACGTGCATGGCGAGCGGATCGAGCACGCTTCGCTGGATCGCGCGCTTCAGGGGGCGCGCCCCGTAGAGCGGGTCGTAGCCTTCCTGGACCAGCTCGTCCTTCGCCCCGTCGGTCAGGCGCACCTTGATCTTCCGCTCCTCCAGCCGCTTCAGCAGGCCCGCGACCTGGATGTCGATGATCTGCTTGATATGCGACCGGCCGAGCGCGTGGAAGAAGATCACCTCGTCGATGCGGTTCAGGAACTCCGGCCGGAAATGGGCCCGGAGCGCCTCGGTCACCTGCCGACGCGTGCCTTCGTCCAGCAGGCCGGTGTCCGCGGACGCGTGCTCCGAGATGAACTGGCTGCCCAGATTCGACGTCATGATGACCACCGTGTTCTTGAAATCCACGGTCCGGCCCTTGCCGTCGGTGAGCCGCCCGTCGTCGAGGAGCTGCAGCAGCACGTTCAGGACCTCGGGATGGGCCTTCTCGACCTCGTCGAAGAGCACCACCGCGTAGGGACGCCGCCGCACCGCCTCCGTCAGCTGGCCGGCCTCGTCGTACCCGACGTAGCCTGGAGGAGCGCCGATCATCCGCGACACCGTGTGCTTCTCCTGGTACTCGGACATGTCGATCCGCACCATCGCCTGCTCATCGTCGAACAGGAACTCCGCGAGGGCGCGTGCCAGCTCCGTCTTGCCGACGCCGGTCGGCCCGAGGAACATGAAGCTGCCGAGCGGCCGGTTGGGGTCCTGGAGCCCCGCCCGCGCGCGCCGGATGGCGTTGGCCACCGCCACGATCGCCTCGTGCTGCCCAATCACCCGGTTGTGGAGCCGCTCCTCCATGTGAATCAGCTTCTGGATTTCGCCTTCCATCAGCCGGCTCACCGGGATGTGGGTCCACTTGCTGACCACTTCGGCGATGTCTTCCTCGTCCACTTCCTCCTTGAGCATGCGCTGGCCCGAGTGGAGCGTCGCGAGGCGCGCCTCTTCCTCCTTGATCTGCTGTTCGAGCTGCGGAATCCGGCCGTACTGCAGCTCCGACGCGCGCGCGTAGTCGCCTGACCGCTGCGCCGTCTCGAAGTCGCGGCGCACCGCCTCGAGCTCCTCCTTGAGCTTGCTCGTGTGCTGGATCGCATCCTTCTCGTGCTGCCACTGCGCGGTGAGCCGTCCTCGTTCCTCCTTGAGGTCCGCGAGTTCCTTGTCGAGTTTCGCGAGCCGCTCGAGGGACGCCTTGTCGGTCTCCTTGCGCAGGTTCTCGCGCTCGATCTCCAGCTGCCGGATACGGCGTTCCACCTCGTCGACCTCGACCGGCATCGAGTCGATCTCCATGCGGAGCTTCGACGCGGCCTCGTCCACGAGGTCGATGGCCTTGTCGGGCAGGAAACGGTCGGCGATGTAGCGGTTGGACAGGACGGCCGCCGCGACGAGCGCCGCATCCTTGAAGGTCACCTTGTGGTGAATTTCGTACCGCTCGCGCAGGCCGCGGAGGATCGAAATCGTGTCCTCCACCGTCGGCTCGCCGACCAGCACCGTCTGGAACCGGCGCTCGAGCGCCGCGTCCTTTTCGATGTACTTGCGGTATTCGTCGAGCGTGGTCGCGCCGACGGTGTGCAGCTCGCCGCGCGCCAGCATCGGCTTCAGCATGTTGGACGCGTCCATCGATCCTTCTGCGGCACCGGCGCCCACGACAGTGTGCAGTTCGTCGATGAACAGGATGATTTGGCCCTGCGCGTCCGTGATCTCCTTGAGCACGGCCTTGAGCCGCTCCTCGAACTCGCCGCGGTACTTGGCGCCGGCGACGAGCGCTCCCATGTCGAGCGCCACGATGCGCTTGTTCTTCAGCCCTTCGGGCACGTCGCCGCGGACGATGCGCCCGGCCAGGCCTTCGACGATGGCTGTCTTCCCGACGCCGGGCTCGCCGATGAGCACCGGGTTGTTCTTCGTCCGGCGCGAGAGCACCTGGATGACGCGGCGGATTTCCTCGTCGCGCCCGATGACGGGGTCCAGCCTGCCCTTGCGCGCGAGTTCAGTGAGGTCCCGACCGTATCGCTCCAGGGCCTGGTAGGTGCCCTCGGGGTTTTCCGTCGTCACGCGCTGCGACCCGCGCACGCTGGTGAGGGCCTGGAAGATCCGGTCGCGCGTGACGCCGAGCCCCTTGAGGAACTGGGCGGCAGGGGAGCGCCCGCTCTCGTCGGCGATGCCGACGAACAGGTGCTCCGTGCTCACGAACTCGTCCTTCAGCCGATCGGCCTCGGCCTGCGCCTGGTCGGTCACCAGCTTGAGTCGCGGCGACATGCCGGGTTGTGAGCCGCCGTAGGCCGAGGGCAGCTTGGTCAGCAGGTCGCGAGCGCCCCTGGTGGCGGCGGCGACATCGACGTTCATCTTCCGCAGCAGGCCGGGCACGATCCCCTCCTGCTGCTCCACCAGCGCGGCGAGCAGGTGCTCCGGCTCGACCTGCGGGTTGTTCCCGGACTGTGCCAGCTCCACCGCGCCAGCGACCGCCTCGCGGGCCTTTTCTGTGTACTTGTTGATGTTCATGACGTCTTTCCCCCGTCGAGCGCCGCGAGCGCCTCGAAATGCCTGCGCTGATCGGCCGTGAGCGTCTTCGGCAACTGCACTTCCACCGTGGCGTACAGGTCGCCCGCTTCCTTCTGGGCAGTGCCCGGCATGCCGTGTCCCTTGAACCGGAACAGCCTGCCGTTGGGTGTCGTCTCGGGCACCCGGAGCCGCAGTGTCCGGCCGCCGAGTGTCTGCACGTCCGCCTCGCCGCCCAGGACCGCGGTGGTGAGCGGGATGTGGACCTTCGTGTAGAGATCCTTGCCTCTGAGTTCGAACTGCTGGTGGGGCACGAGCCGCACCCGCAGGTACAGGTCGCCAGCCTTCGCGCCGGCCGAACCGAGCTCGCCCTCGCCGGCGATACGGAGGCGCGATCCGTCCCCGACCCCCGGCGGAATCCGCACATCCACCGTGCGGGCATGCCCGTCGTGCTTCACCGACAGGTGCTTCTGGGTTCCGTGGAACGCCTCCTCGAGCGACAACTCGAGTTCGCTCTCGACGTCGCGGCCCTGACGCGCGGCACGCGCACGGGTCCGGCGGCGGCCCCCGCTCTCCTCGGCGGCGCCGCCCATGGCTCCCCCGAAGAAGGTGTGGAAGAAATCGGAGAACGGATCGGCGTCGCCGAACATCTCGCGCATGTCCTCGGCCGACATGGTGCGGAAGCCGCCGGTGCCGCCCGGCCCCGCGTTCCACGCACCGAACGGGCTGCCGCTGCCGCCAGCGGCGCCAGCCTGTTCGTACGCGCGCCAGTTCGCGCCGAGTTCGTCATACTTGCGCCGCTTCTCGGGGTCGCTGAGGACTTCGTTCGCCTCGTTGATCTCCTTGAACTTGGCCTCGGCCGCCTTGTCGCCGGGGTTGACGTCCGGGTGGTACTTGCGCGCCAGCTTCCGGAACGCCTGCTTGATGTCCTTCTCGGTCGCACCCTTGGGCACGCCGAGCGTGGCGTAGTAGTCCTTGAACTCCATGTCAGTCGAACCCCAGCAGCCGTGAAAGTTGGTCGATCTCCTGGGTCAGCCGGCGTGCTTCGCGCGCCGACAGCGGTTCGTCGCGCATGAGCGGCCGCATCCGCTGCACGACCTCCGCAATGGAGAGCAGGCGTTGCACACCCGCCAGGTTGATGCCACCGTCGTCGACGAGCCGCTTGATCACGCGGAGGCGCTCGAGCTCGTCGCGCGAGTAGACACGCATGCTGCCAATCGTGCGGCCGGGCTGTACCAGCCCCAGCCGCTCGTACTTGCGCAGGGTCTGCGGATGCATGCCGAGCATCCGCGCGGCCACGCTGATGAAGTAGAAGTCCTCGTCGATGCCCATGGTGGTGCCTGACCGACGGTTCGCGAAATCCGGCTGGCGCAACCCGGTCGCATGAGCCAGGCGGGTGAGATGCACCCGAGGGGTTGCGTCGATCCAAGTGTAGGCATTGACACGTATCGTGTCAAGGTCTGGCCCTATACTGGAAGGGCGTGCCGCCCTTCCTCGACGCCGTCCAGGCTTCCGACTTCCTCACCATTGCATTGCTGGTGGCGCTGGAGGGGTTGCTGAGCGCCGACAACGCCATGGTGCTGGCCGTGCTGGTGCTCGGGTTGCCCCGCGCCGAGCAGCAGAAAGCGCTGCGCTACGGCATCCTCGGCGCCTTCGCGTTCCGGGTGATCGCCACGCTCCTGGCCACCGTGCTGATCCGGCTGACGTGGGTGAAGCTGGCAGGCGCCGCGTACCTGCTGTACCTGGCCGTCGTCCACTTCCGGAAAGACCGCGGCCCCGCGGCCCGCGGCGGCCCGCCGGCCGCCACGGCCATGCTGGGCCTGTCGCCGTTCTGGTCCACCGTCGTCAAGGTGGAGCTGACCGACATCGTCTTCGCCGTCGATTCCATTCTCGTGGCGGTGGCGATGTCGTCGAAGGTCTGGGTGATCCTCTCCGGCGGCATCCTCGGCATCGTCATGATGCGGCTCGTCATCGGCCAGCTGCTCGCGATCGTCCAGCGGTACCCGCCGCTGGTGGACGGCGCGTTCGTCATCATCGGGTGGGTTGGCCTCAAGCTGTTCCTCGAGTACCTCCACTCTGAGCACTACGTGGCGTTCGAGGTGCCGAAGTGGCTGTCGCTCGGCCTGATCGCGGTGATCTTCGGGATCTCGCTGGCGTACGCACGGGTCCAGGAGGCCCGGCACGCGGCGGTCCGCGCGGAGGCGGACCTCGCGCGCACACGACTGCAGGATCAGGAAGACCACTGACATGGCCCTGTCACGCCGCGTCTGGAACGCGCTGGCGTTCGTGCTGCTCGGCCTGCTCGTCGTGGCCGGGGCGCTGTCGACCTGGTGGGTGGGCCGGTATGCGCTGGCGGTCCATCGCCTGACGCGCGGCGTGGGGGACACGGAGTTCCTGCTGCGCGACGGCTCCCCCTGGTTCCGCCTCGACGCGCAGCGCCACGACGTGGCGCTCGCGCAGATCTCGCCGCACCTGCAGCACGCCATCGTCGCCATCGAGGACCGGCGCTTCTATTACCACCCCGGCATCGATCCCATCGGCCTGTCGCGCGCCGTCGTGCGCGGGGTGTCGCGCCGCGGCCGGCTCGAGGGCGGGAGCACCCTGACGCAGCAGCTGGCTCGCACCCTGTTTCTCTCCAACGCACGGACGTTGGGCCGCAAGGGAAAGGAAGCGCTCATCGCCGTGATGATCGAGCTGGAGCTGACGAAGGATCAGGTGCTCGAGCTGTACCTGAACCGCATCTACCTCAGCGCCGGCGTCTACGGTGTGCAGACGATGGCGGAGCACCTGTTCCGCAAGGATGCACGGGACGTCTCGCTGGCCGAGGCGGCGTTGATCGCCGGGCTCGTGCGCGCGCCGTCCACCCTGTCGCCCTGGAGCAACTACGAGGGTGCGCTCGCGCGCAGTCACCTGGTGCTGGCCAAGATGCGCGAGGAGGGCTTCATCACGGCGGAGCAGGAGCAGACTGCGCGCAGAGTTCGTCCGCGGATTCAGCCGTATCGTCAGTCGCGGGAAGGCGCGACCGGCTGGGCGAAGGACTACCTGCGGCAGCAGTTCCGGAACGAGTTCGGGGGGGATCACCCACCGGACTGGCAGGTGCGGACCACGTTCGACCGTACCGCCCAGGAAGCGGCCGAGCGGGCGGTCGCCGCAGGCCTCGCGAAGCTGGGTCGGCCCGGGCTCGAAGCGGCGCTGGTGGCGCTCGACCCCCGGACGGGCGACGTGCTGGCCATGGTCGGCGGCGGCGACTACCGCCGCAGCACCTTCAACAGGGCGACTCGCGGCCGGCGGCAGCCTGGGTCGGCTTTCAAGCCCTTCGTATTTGCGGCCGCCTTGTCCCGCGGCTACTCGCCGGTGTCCGTAATCGACCGCCCGGGTGCCGTGTCGGCTCCGAACAACCCCGAGTGGCAGCCGCGGAACGTAGATCACGCCGAGGTGGATGCGCTGACCCTCCGGGCCGCGCTCGCCGAGTCCAACAACGCTGCCGCAGTGGACCTGCAGCGACGTGTCGGCACGCGGGAGGTGCGCCGCCTGGCCGACGAGGCCGGGCTGGGTGACATGCCCGACGTGCCGTCGCTGGCACTCGGGACCGGGCTCGTCACCCCGCTCGACCTCGCCGCGGCCTACACGATGTTTCCAGGAGGCGGGGAAGTGGTGGCACCGCGGGGCATTGCCACCATCACGGACGCGGATGGCGACGCGGTGTACGCGCCCCCCGTGGACCGCCGCCGCGTGCTGAGTGAGCCAGTGGCCTACCAGATGGTCTCCATGCTGCGCGACGTCGTGGATCGCGGCACCGCGAGCCAGGCCCGGTCACTCGGGGTTCGAGGCGTGGTCGGTGGCAAGACCGGCACCACCGACGATTACCGCGACGCCTGGTTCGTGGGCTTCTCGAGCGCGGTCGTCGCCGGCGTGTGGGTGGGATACGACACGCCCGCGCCCATTGGGCGCGAGGCGTACGCGGCACGCGTGGCACTGCCGATCTGGTCCGACTTCATGGCGCGCATCGCGCGCCGCTATCCGCCCGCCGTGTTCCCGGTTCCGGAGGGCATGCACGGCGAGGAACTCTGCAGCGTGTCCTACCTGCATCCCGTCCAAGACTGTCCGACCTACGTTGAGTACTTCAAGGAGGGGGACACCGTACCGACCGCGCTCTGCTCGGTGCACCGCGGCTCGCTCAAGCAGCGCGCGACGCGGGCCGTGCAGGGTTTCTTCCGGTCGCTCGGCGGCCGGCTGAAGGGCATCTTCCGCTGACGCGCGTGTGGCACGTCGCGCACGCGGCGGTGCGCACTGCCTGTGCCTCTCGGACGGGCTGCCCTGTGCCCTGTCCACCGCTGACCGCTCAATCCGCGGCGGATGTCCGGCGGGTGCATGCGCCGAGGCCGGACATCCGGGACCCTGAGGGGGTCGAGCATGGGCTCGACGTCAACGGCTGTGAGCGCTGGCGGCCAGCCCGGCATCAATCCTGCTAGCCAGAGCGCAGACCCATGGCCGACCCCGTCATCTCGAATCCGTCCGCAACCTCAGCCTCCGCGCATCGTCGTCTGCCCATTGGCGCCGAGCCGATCGGCCCGGCCCGTGTCCACTTCCGGCTCTGGGCGCCGGCGGGGCAATCAGTCGACCTCGTCCTCGACGGGGGAGCACGCGTCGTGCCTATGGCACGCGAAGAGGGCGGCTACTGGAGCGTCGCCGCTGAAGCCCGCGCCGGCGACCGATATGCCTTTCGCGTGAACGGTGACGAGAAGGCCTATCCCGATCCGGCGTCGCGCTTCCAGCCCGAGGGGCCGCATGGCCCCTCGGAAATCGTCGATCCGGCGCGTTACCAGTGGCAGGACGGCGAATGGCGCGGGCGCCCCATGGCGGGGCAGGTGATTTACGAACTGCACGTGGGGACCTTCACTCCAGAGGGAACGTATGCCGCGGCGGCTCGCGAACTCGAGGAACTGGCCCGGCTGGGCATCACGGTGCTCGAGCTGATGCCCGTCGCGGAGTTCGACGGACGGTTCGGGTGGGGGTATGACGGCGTGGACCTGTTCGCGCCGTTCCATCATTACGGTTCGCCCGACGACCTGCGCGCGTTCGTGGACGAGGCGCACCGCGTCGGGCTGTCCGTGATACTCGACGTCGTCTACAACCACTTCGGCCCGTCTGGGAACTACCTGCGCGTGTTCTCGCCCGCCTACTTCTCGGACGCCTACGAGAACGAGTGGGGCGACGCGATCAACTTCGATGGGGCGGACGCGGGGCCCGTCCGCGAGTTCTTCGTCAGCAACGCTGCCTACTGGATTCGCGAGTTCCACTTCGACGGCCTGCGCCTGGATGCCACGCAGCAGATCTTCGACGCCTCGGCCCGGCACGTCATCACCGAGATCGGCGAGGCGATGCGCGCGGCTGCCGGCTCGCGCGAGGTCTTCGTGGTCGCGGAGAACGAACCGCAGCTGACCGACCTCGTTCGTTCGGAGGCCGACGGCGGCATGGCACTGGACGGGCTCTGGAACGACGACTTCCACCACAGCGCGATGGTGGCCCTGAGCGGCCGGCGAGAGGCCTACTACAGCGACACGCACGGCACCGCGCAGGAATTCATCGCCGCGGCGAAGTATGGGTATCTCTTCCAGGGCCAGTACTACGGGTGGCAGCGCCATCCACGCGGGACGCCGGGCCTGGATCTCGAGCCGTGGCGGTTCGTCGTGTACCTCCAGAATCACGACCAGGTGGCGAACTCGGTCCACGGCCGCCGCATGCAGTACCTGGGCAGCCCGGCACGGGTGCGGGCCCTCACGGCGCTGCTGCTGCTGATGCCCGGCACGCCGATGCTGTTCCAGGGCCAGGAGTTTGGTGCGTCCACGCCGTTCCTGTACTTTGCCGACCACGAGCCCGAGCTCGCCCGCCTGGTGAAGCGCGGGCGCGCGGAGTTCCTGACGCAGTTCCCGAGTGCTCGCGGCTTCGAGGCGGCCGCCCCGCTCGACGATCCCGCGGACCCGCGCACGCTGCAGCGGAGCACGCTCGATCTCGCCGAGCGGCAGCAGCACGCGACGGCGTATGCGCTCCACCGGGACCTGCTGCGCATGCGCAGCGAGCTACCGGCCTTCCGGGCGCACCGCCGCGGTGTCGTCGACGGGGTGGTCATCACGGACACGGCCTTCGCCCTGCGCTACATGCTGGGCGGCACGGATGATCGCGTCCTGCTCGTGAACGTCGGGCCGGACGTGAGTCGCGACTCGATCCCGGACCCGCTCCTCGCGCCGCCGCGCGGTTGCGATTGGACCGTCGAATGGTCGAGCGAGGAGCCCGGCTACGGCGGCATCGGGACCCCGAACCTCTGGCCGGAGGACCGGTGGTACATCCCGGCCGACAGTGCTTTCGTGCTCGCACCCATACCGCAGAGGGAGCGCACCCGGAGCGTGCGCCGCCGCACGGCCTGACGACCATGACCGATCCGATTCGCTTACTGTCGTGGCCGCCCGATCAGGGCGACCCGGATGCGAGCACGACCCGCGAGTGGCTCGTCACGAACGGCCTTGGCGGCTACGCCTGCGGCACGGTGGACGGCGTGATCACGCGCCGTTACCACGGCGTGCTGGTCGCCGCGCTGCCCGCCCCGCACGGCCGCACCGTCATGGTGAGCCATCTTGCCGAGCAGCTGCGGTTCGATGACGGGCGCCGCGTCGAGATCGGCGGCCGCGAACGCGTCGAGCACGCCGCACCGGCCGGCGGCAGTCCGTACCTGGTGGAGTTCCGCCTGGAGCTGGGGCTTCCGGTGTGGCGATTCGACGTGCACGGGATCGTGCTCGAGCGGCGCCTGTTCCTGACCCACATGCAGAACACGGTGCACGTCATGTACACCCTGCTCGAAGGGGCGGACACGATCGAGCTCGGGCTTCGCCCCTCCTCGAACTTCCGCGCCCAGGAACTGCCCGTCAGCGAGCCCCTCGGATGGCCGTACGAGTTCCGGGCCGTGGGCGAGTGCCACGAGGTGCTGCTGCGGAACAGCGACCTGCCTCCGCTGCAGATGCGCGTCGTCGGTGACGATGCGACGTTCACGCTGAAGGCGCGGCGCGTCGACCAGGTGCAATACGCGGTGGAGGAAAGCCGCGGCTACGAGGCGCACGGGGTACTGTGGAGCCCGGGCTATTACCGCGTCCGGCTCAGGCGCGGCGTGCCTGCGTCGTTCGTGGCGTCCACCGAAACGTTCGACACCATGACGGTGCTCACGAGCGAGCAGGCGCTCGACGCCGAGTGTGAACGCCGCCGGCGGCTCCTGCAGCTCGCCGATCCGGCGGTGCGGACGGCGATCGGCGCCGAACTCGTCCTGGCCGCCGACCAGTTCATCATCACGCCCGCGGGGCGGAACGAGGAGGCGGCGCGTGCCCGTGCGGCGGGCGACGAGGTCCGCACGGTCATCGCCGGCTACCACTGGTTCACGGACTGGGGCCGCGACACCATGATCAGTCTCGAAGGCCTCACGCTGACGACCGGCCGCACGGTCGAGGCCGGCTACATCCTGCGGACCTTCGCGCACTACGTCCGCGACGGGCTCATCCCCAACATGTTTCCGGAGGGCGAAAAGGACGGCTTGTATCACACCGCCGACGCAACGCTCTGGTTCTTCCACGCGCTGTCGCGGTACGCGCAGGTGACCGGGGACCGCCACACCCTCGACCGGCTCTATCCGACGCTGGCCGGCATCATCGACGCGCACCTCGCGGGCACCCACTACGGCATCGGCCTGGATCCGACCGACGGCCTGCTCACCCAGGGGCAGGAGGGATACCAGCTCACCTGGATGGACGCCAAGGTCGACGGCTGGGTCGTCACGCCACGGCGCGGCAAAGCCGTAGAGATCAATGCGCTCTGGTTCAACGCCCTGCGCCTCATGCAGGCGTGGGCGGCTGACCGCGGCGACGCCCGCGCGTCGGACTACGGGGCGCGGGCCGATCAGGTGTACGCGTCCTTCAACGCGCGGTTCTGGAACGCCGAGGCAGGATACCTGTTCGACGTCGTCGACGCGGAGGGCGGCGGCGACGACCCGAAGTGCCGGCCGAACCAGGTGCTCGCCGTCTCGCTGCCGCATCCCGTGCTCGCGCAGGAGCGGTGGGAGCCGGTGATGCGAGCCGTACAGGCCCGCCTGCTGACGCCGGTTGGGCTGCGCTCGCTCGCTCCCGGGGATCCCGAGTTCAAGCCGCGCTACTACGGCGACCTGCGCACGCGCGATGCCGCCTACCACCAGGGCACGGTGTGGGCCTGGCTCGTCGGCCCCTACGTGGACGCGTGGCTGCGCGTGTTTCCGGGCGACATCGACGGCGCGCTGGAGGCGGTCGGCGGGTTCGCCGCGCACATGGACGAGGCCTGCATCGGGTCGGTCAGCGAGATCTTCGACGCCGATGCGCCGTTCACTCCGAGAGGCTGCGTGGCGCAGGCCTGGAGCGTGGCCGAACTGCTGCGCGTTACGGCGAAAGTGTCGAGCCTCGCCGCCGTCGAGTGAGCGCCAGCCCCGAGGTCTGGCACTGCGTCTGCAACCTGCCGGGGCGGAGGCAGACTCATGACCAAACAGGATCGCGACCGCGGCATTCTCGGCGACATCACTCCGATCGACTCGGCGCACCAGGACGAGTACGACCCGCTCGCCGACAGCGCCGAGCGCGGGGACCGCAACCCCGAGGCGGACGAGTCGATGGTCGGTGGCTCGCAGCACGACCAGTCGCGTCACTCGGGCTCGCGTGACGTCACGGAGGGAACGAGCGGGGGCACGGGCACCGAGGTCGGTGGATCCCGCAACTACCGCACCGGCACCGGCGCCACCGGCGGGGACATCGGTAACAGGCCGGAGTAGCGGCGGGCCGGCGGCCTTGCGCCTGGCACGGATGGTGGCCGCGCCGCACGCGGTGGCGGGCCATCATCCGGCCCCTCAGTCTTCCCCTTCCTTCATGCGCCTCAGTGCGCGACGCGCCCGCTTGTCGGGAGTGGTCGGCGGCGTGACTGCCGCGCGGTACATCCGCTCCAGCCGTCGCATTTCCATCTCTGCCGCCGTTGGGGGCGGAGTCCGGTCCTCGTAAAGCAGCCGCGCCTCCGCGCGCGCGATGTGGCGGTCGGCCAGCCCCTTCACGACCACCGTCTGACGCCGGCCGAAGTGCCGGCCAATCACCAGCTCGTCGCCTGCGCGGACGACGCGGTGCGCCTTCGACACCTGTCCGTTCACCGACACCTTGCCAGTATGAATGGCCTTCTGCGCCTCGGAGCGGGTGCGGAAGAGGCACGCGACATCCAGCCACACGTCGAGGCGCACGCCCTCGGCGCCACCCGGCGCATCCCCTGATCGCTGCCCGTTCTCGCGTGCCACGCGATTCGATGATACCGGCTGCCGCGGCTTTCGGGTATAAACACAGCCGTTCACTTACCTTCCCGGAGGCTGGGCACGCGCATGTGGCAGCACAACTATGAACCCCTTGGTGGAAGCCTCGCGCTGTCGGCGCTCGTGGCGGCCATTCCGATTGTGGTGTTGTTCCTGATGCTCGGCGTCTGGCGCAAGCCGTCCTGGGTGTCGGCGCTCACCGCGCTGGGCTCGGCGCTCATCGTGGCGCTGGCCGTCTACGGCATGCCCGTCACGCTTGCCCTGGTGTCGGTGGTGTACGGCGCGGCCTATGGCCTGTTCCCGATCGCGTGGGTCGTGTTCAGTTCGATCATGCTCTACCGGCTCGTGGTGGATACCGGTAAGTTCGAGGTGATCAAGGACTCGGTCGGCAGCCTCACGGACGATCGGCGGCTGCAGGCGATGTTCATCGCCTTCTCCTTCGGCGCCTTCATCGAAGGCGCGGCGGGGTTCGGCGCGCCCGTGGCTGTCGCGGGCGCGATGCTGGCGGGACTGGGCTTCGACCCGTTCTACGCCGCCGGCATCTGCCTGCTCGCGAATACCGCCCCGGTGGCCTTCGGGTCCATCGGCATTCCCGTCATCACGCTGGCCAACGTGACGGGACTGCCGGTGGCTGAACTGAGCGCCATGGTCGGACGGCTGTGCGCATCGATCTCGCTGTTCATCCCCGGGTATCTCCTGTTCGTGATGGTGGGGCGCAAGCGCGCGGTGGAGGTGATGCCCGCCATCGTGGCCTGCGGCGTCTCGTTCGCCGGCATGCAGTTCCTGGTGTCGAACTACATCGGCGCCGAGCTCACGGACATCATCAGCTCGCTCACGTGCATCCTGGTGATGGTGGCGGTGCTCAAGCTGTGGCGCCCGAAAACGATCATGCGGCTCGAAGGCGACACACCCGTCGCCGCGGCCACCGCCCGCCACGCGACCCGCGACATCCTGGTGGCCTGGCTGCCGTACGTGCTGCTGGTGATCTACGTGCTGGCCTGGGGTGAGCCCGACATCAAGCGCGCGATCGACACGTGGACCAACGGCCTGCTCCCCGACATGCTGCCGAAGAACCCGACGACGCTGAACGGGCTGAACGTCCCGGGGCTGCACAACCAGATCGTGCGGGTGCCGCCGGTCACCGCCTCGCCAGCCCCGTACGCCGCGGTGTTCACGCTGAACTGGCTGAGTGCCTCGGGCACGGCGTGTCTCCTCGCTACGCTGACCGCGGCGCTGCTGCTGCGTTTGCGGCCCGCGCAGGTGGTGAAGGCCTACACCTCCACCTTCCGGCAGCTGTCCCTGGCCATGGTCACCATCGCCTCGATGCTGGGCCTGGCGTACCTGATGAACTACTCCGGCATGACCTCGACCCTCGGCCTCGCGCTCGCCTCGACCGGCGGGGCGTTCCCGTTCTTCAGCGCGGTGGTCGGATGGATGGGGGTGTTCCTCACGGGCAGCGACACCTCCGCGAACGCGCTCTTCGGGAACCTGCAGGTGGTGACCGCGAACGCCCTGCAACTGAACCCGATCCTCACGGCATCGGTGAACTCCGCGGCCGGGGTCATGGGCAAGATGATCTCGGTCCAGAGCATCGCCGTGGCTGTGGCCGCGACCGGCATGACGTCGGACGACGAGGCGCGGCTGTTCCGCTTCACGATCAAGCACAGCGTGCTGCTCATGGCGGTCATGGGCGTGCTCTCGCTGCTGTTCGCGTACGTGCTGACGTCCTGGGTGCCGGTCGTACCTCCGAAGGCCTGACGATCGCGGCGCGGCTCCCAGGGGGCCGCTCGACCCAGCATGCTAGACTCGCCCGAGGCGGAGGTGGGGCGTGGGTGTGGGCGTGCGGAACCTGATCGCGGCACTTGGCGTGGCGGCGGCGCTGGCAACCGGCGGGGCGCGCCTGCACGCGCAGGCGGCGTCCCCGGATTGGGCGGCGCTCCAGGCCGAAACCCTCCGGCATTTCCAGGCGATGCTCCGGCTCGACACGAGCAATCCGCCGGGCAACGAATACCTCGTCACCGACTACCTCAAGTCGGTGCTCGAGGCCGAGGGCATCCCGGTCCAGATTTTCGCGTCCGATCCCAAACGGCCCAACCTGGTCGCGCGACTGAAGGGCAGCGGTCGCAAGCCGCCGCTGCTCTACATGGGGCATACCGACGTCGTCACCGTGGACCCGAAGAAGTGGACCTTCCCGCCCTTCAGCGCCACCCGCGACGGCGGTCACATCTACGGACGCGGCTCGCTCGACGACAAGCCGCACGTCGTGGCGGGCCTCATGGCGCTCCTCACGCTGAAGCGATCGAACGCGGCGCTGGACCGCGACGTGATCTTCCTCGCGGAAGCCGGCGAAGAAGGGTCGTCCGGCGTGGGCATCGGGTTCATGGTGGCGCAGCACTACCCGGAGATCGAGGCGGAGTACTGCTTTGCCGAGGGCGGGAACGTGACGCGCGTGAACGGCGCGGTGAAGTTCGCGTCCATCCAGGCGCAGGAAAAGGTGTCACGCGGGATCGAGCTGGTGGCCACCGGACCCTCCGGACACGGGTCGGCGCCGCTCTCGGGCATGGCCATCGTCGAGTTGTCGAAGGCGGTGGCGGCGCTCGGCACCTGGCGCGTGCCGTTCCTGTTCAACCCCACCACGCGCGAGTTCTTCCGCCTGATGTCCACGGTCTCCAATCCGGAGGATGCGGCGCGCTACCGCGCCGTCCTCGGTGCGGACAGGGCCGCCGCCGAGGCGGCGCACGACCACTTCCAGCGCAACGAGCCGCGGTACGCCTCGATGCTCCACACGTCGATCTCGCCCACGATCATCGCCGGAGGCTACCGCTCGAACGTGATCCCGTCCGAGGCTCGTGCGACCCTCGACGTGCGGATGATGCCGGACGAGGATCCCGCGGCGTTCCTCGCAGCGGTGCAGCAGGTCATCAACAACCCGAACGTGGTGGCCCGATACACGTCGAATACGTCCAGGCCGGTGCCGCCGCCGGCCCGCCTCGACTCGGAAGCGTTCAAGGTCATTCAGTCCGCCGTGGCCCGCAACTACGACACCGTGGCCATCCCGATGATGGGCACGGGCGCCACGGACATGGCGCAGGTCCGCAACAAGGGCGTGCAGTGTTTCGGCATCGGACCGGCATCGGACCTCGAGGACGCGGCGAAGGGCTTTGGCGCCCACAGCGACCAGGAGCGTATCCTGGAGGCGGAGATTCACAGGTTCGTGCGCTTCTCGTACGAAATCATCTACGACCTCGCGCGCCGGAACTGAGGCAGTTCCGATGTCGTGGACCGACGCGCTCATCGAATTCGTGGAGAAGACCGCCCTGCTGCGGGAAAGCATCGCGCGCAGGGGAGATGCCGACCACTACGCCGCACGGGTCGATCGCATGACACAGAAGCTGGAGGCGCTCGCCGCCGCGCTGGCCGATTCCGATCCGAAGACGGCGGATCGGCTGCGCGCGACCTGGACCCGCCCCGTACGCAGCCTCGCGTTCAGGAACGCGGCGCACGCCGCGGAGCGCAAGGCCGCCGCTGGCGACGAGGAGTCCTGAGAGATCCCGCCCGGCGCCGCCACAGGCGCCTCCGCGATCGCCGACTGCCTGTCCCCTCGCACCACCCACGAGATCGCTCCGCCCTTCGGACGTCGGCAGGGGAGCGCGCGGGCTAGGCGGAGCCTGGCGCCGGCGGCAGTGCGGGGGCGGGCGCCGCATCTGCCGCGGGCGGTGCCGCCGGCCGCGGCTCGTACGCGAAGGCAAGAGCCCCGTTCGCCGCGTCGATCGTCACCGTGCCTCCGTGTTCCAGCTGGCCGAACAGGATCTCGTCGGTCAGCACGTCCCGCACTTCCTTCTGGATGACGCGCGCCAGCGGGCGGGCGCCGAACACCCGGTCGTATCCAGCCGTGCCGAGCCAGCTCCGCGCGGCCGGCGTGAGCGTGATCGCCACCTTGCGGTCGCTCAACTGACTCTCCAGCTGCAGGATGAACTTGTCCACGATCGTCTCCATCGCGTCGGGCGACAGCGCCCTGAACATGACGATCGCATCCAGCCGGTTGCGGAACTCCGGGCTGAAGACCCGCTCGAGGGCCGAGCGGGCCTTGCCCGCGGCGACCTTTCCCCGCGAGTCGTCGTCGAGGCCCGCCATCTTCTCCGCGAAGCCGATCGAGGGCGCGCCCATCTCGCGCGATCCGGCGTTGGACGTCAGGATGACCACCGTGTTGCGGAAGTCCGCCTTGCGTCCGCTGTTGTCGGTGAGCGTGGCGTGGTCCATCACCTGCAGCAGGACGTTGTAGATGTCGGGGTGTGCCTTCTCGATTTCGTCCAGCAGGACGACGCTGTACGGGTGCTGCCGGACGGCGTCCACCAGGAGCCCTCCCTGCTCGAACCCGACGTAGCCGGGAGGTGCCCCGATGAGGCGCGCCACCGCGTGCTTCTCCATGTACTCGCTCATGTCGAAGCGGATGAACTCGTTCCCGAGGAGCAGTGCGAGCTGCTTGGCGAGTTCCGTCTTGCCGACGCCGGTGGGCCCCGTGAACAGGAAGCACCCAGCCGGCCGCTCCGGCTGGCCGAGTCCGGCGCGGGCGCGCTTGATCGCCTGGGCGACCAGATGCACCGCTTCGTCCTGGCCGAACACGACCCGGCGCAGCGACTCCTCGAGCGTGCGGAGGCGTTCGCGATCCGACGATGTGGCCTGGCGGTCGGGGATCCGCGCGACACGCGCGGCGACGCGCTCGATCTCGCGTGCGTCGACCACGGGACGATCCGGCTTGCCGTCGCCCGCGGCCGGGGTGCTGCTGGTGGACGGCGGCGCCCCGGGAGACGGGCCTTCGGACGCCGGCGCGGCGGCGTCCGCGCTCCTCGCCTGTTCCGCGGCCGTGGCCGCGGCTGCGGCGGCCAGCGCCTGCAGTCGGGTCACCGACCCGGCCTCGTCCATCAGGTCGATGGCGCTGTCGGGCAGGCGGTAGTCGCGCATGTGCCGCGACGCGAGCTTCGCGGCAGCATCGAGCGCGGCATCGGTATAACGCACGCCGTGATGGTCCTCATACCGGCTGCGAAGCCCCTGGAGGATGCGGACCGTCTCGGGCAGCGAGGGTTCGTCCACGGCAATCTTCTGCAGGCGCCGCGCGAGCGCCCGGTCCTTCTCGATGTGCTTGAATTCCTCGTGGGTGGTCGATCCGATCACGCGCAGCGTGCCGGTGGTCAGCAGCGGCTTGAGGAGCGTCGCGAGATCCATCGTCCCGCCCGTGACGGCGCCGGCGCCAACGGTGGAGTGCATCTCGTCGATGAAGAGGATCGGCTTGGGGCGCTCCGAGAGCGCGTTGATCACAGCCTTGAATCGCTCCTCGAAGTCGCCGCGGAACCGCGTGCCGGCCAGCAGCGCACCGGTGTCGAGCGAGTAGACCTCCGCTCCGGCGAGGGCTCCCTGCACGTCGTCGTGCAGCAGTCGGGATGCCAGACCTTCCGCGAGTGCGGTCTTGCCCACGCCCGGGTCGCCGACGAACACCGGATTGTTCTTGCGGCGGCGGCACAGCACTTCGATGGTGCGCTGCAGTTCGTCGGCACGCCCGATGAGCGGGTCGAGCTGGCCCTGGCGCGCACGCTCCGTGAGGTTGACGCAGTACGTCCCGATCGGGTCGTTCGACGTGGCCGCGCCGCCCTCGGCCTGGACAGCATCCCCGCCGGCGTCGCCGCCGTCGCCGCGCGCGTCCTGCGGCGTCTTGGTGATGCCGTGGGAGATGTAGTTCAGGATATCGAGGCGCGTCACCCCCTGCTCGGCGAGCAGCTGGGCGGCATGGCTCTTCGGCTGCTGCATCATCGCGGCGAGGATGTCCCCGGCGTTGGCCTCCTCCCGTTGGGCGCTCTGCACGTGCAGGATGGCGGTCTGGAGGACGCGGCGGAACGCGATCGTCTGCTCCGGATCCTTTGCGACGCCGCGGCGCTGCCGCTCGATGGATTCGTCGAGATAGGCATCGAGTTCACGCCGCAGCACCGGCAGGTCGACGCCGCAGGCGGCGAGAATGCGCTCGCCGTCCGGATCGTGAGCCAGGGCGTACAACAGGTGTTCGAGCGTGAGGTACGCGTGGCCGCGCGAGATGGCCTCGCGGAAGGCGATGTTCAGGATGACTTCGAGGGCAGGGGAAAACATTACGCGTCCTCAATGGTGGCCTGCAGCGGGTGCCCGGCTTCCCGGGCAAGCGCGAGCAGGCTGTCGAGTTTCGTTTCTGCCACTTCCCAGGGGTAGATGCCGGCGACTCCGCGCCCGTTCAGGTGCACCTGCATCATCACCCGGTACGCCTCGGCCGGCGTCTTCTGGAACAGGTTTTCCAGGACGTCCACGACGAACTGCATCGGCGTGTAGTCGTCGTTGAGCAGGACCACGCTGTAGAGCGCCGGTTCGCGGACCTGCTCGTGGATCCGCTCCTTGACGGCGTCGCCGGTCTGGCCCTGATGACCGGGTCTGTCAGGCATATGTACAAGCGTAGCGCATGTTCTGGCGTGGCTTAAGATCAGGGCGGAGCCGAGCCGCGCGTGACCAGCCCCATCACCTGGACCAGCGAGCCGACGCCCGTCGGATCGAGCTTGTGGCGATTTCCACCCGTTTCCCAGTGGCCCGACGACGACCTGATCGCCGGCGGCGCCGACCTCGAACCCGCGACCCTCATCGACGCCTACCGGCACGGTCTGTTTCCGATGGCGCTCAACGGAGCAGCGCCGGTGCTCGGCTGGTGGTCGCCGTCGCTCAGGGGCGTGCTGCCGCTCGACGGCTTACGGGTCACGCGTTCACTGCGCCAGAGTGCGAAGAGGTACGAGGTGCGGGTGGACACCTGCTTCGAGGCTGTGATGCGCGGGTGCGGCGACCCCTCGAGGGAGCACGGCTGGATCACCGAGCCGTTCGTCGAGGCGTACGTCCGGCTGCACGAGCTCGGCTGGGCGCACAGCGTGGAGGTTTTCGACCGCGCGGGCACGCTCGCGGGCGGTCTCTACGGGGTGAGGATTGCGCGGCTCTTCGCCGGTGAGTCCATGTTCCATCGACAGCGCGACGCGTCGAAGGTGGCGCTCGTCGCGCTGGTCGACCTGATGCGGGCGAGCGGCATGACGCTGCTCGACACCCAGTGGCTCACCGACCACCTGGCCTCGCTCGGCGCTGTCGCGCTGCCGCGGCGCGAGTACCTCGAGCGCCTGGCGGACGCCCTGGAGGAGCCTGCGATCCTGTAGGGTTGCCGCGGCCCGACTGACACTCGCGTCCGCTCCGCGACGAGGCGTCGACTCGGCTGGCGCGTGAATCGCGCCTTACGCGCGCGAGATCGTACGAGGCGGCTTCGATATGGCTGGCGCCGGCGTCCGTGAGGCTCGCCTTCCGTACGCGACGCGCCGGCTCCTGCCATCGTCGAGCGAGCACCCGCCCCCCGACACGTTCGATCCCCGACGAGGCGGTCTCCGACAGTCCTGTCGCGCCGCCAGAAGCGGGTTCGGGCTGATTGTCGGCCGTTTCCCGCGATCTCCAGGTGGCGTCCTGCTTGCTCCGTCCTCCCGTCAGGAGGACAGGTCATCCATGTGTCGCCGCCTGGCTCTGGCAGGGCTCGCCGTGATCGGCGCAGTCGCGGGGACGCCGGCTCTTGCCGCGCCGTTCAACGGGTTCGCGAGCCGCGTCACCATTCGCATTCACGACTACGCACGGGTCCGGGACCTGCGGCTGCAGGCGGCCCAGGAACACGTGAGTGATACCTACGCGCGCATCGGGGTGAACACCGACTGGCTGCCGCCCCTGCGTCCGTCGCCAACGAAGGCCCCGAGCGGTGCTTACACGCCCGAGCCCGAGGACGCGTCGATCGTGCTGATGCTCATCACCGAGCCCATGGCGGACCGGCTGCGCGTGCCGGTGAACGTCGCGGGCTACGCTGCCACCGACGGGCAGTCGGTCGGCAGCGTGGCGTTCATCGTGGCGGACCGGGTCGATCGTGTCGCGTGGCGTGGGCGCCTCAACCCCGGCCAGGTGCTCGGCAGCGTGATCGCCCACGAACTTGCACACCTGCTCATGCCGGGCCGGCACCACTCGTCCTCCGGCATCATGCGACCGCGCTGGACGGTGCGCGACTTCGAGTCGTCGGACATCCACACGTTCGCCGACGAGGAGGTCGTGGCCATTCGCCGGAGCGTGGCCGGGCTCGCGCGGCAGCACGCCGCGCGCGTGGCCGACTGAGCGCGTTCGGCCAGGTTCGTCCGCGCCGGCGGCGGCCGCCGTACGCCGCTGGGCGTACACTGGGCTGGAGACACCCATGCCCCAGCCATCGTTCGAAATGGGCCTCGACACATTCGGTGACGTCACCGTCGATTCCGGAGGTCGGCCGCTGCATCACGCTGCGGTCCTGCGGAACGTGATCGCCGAGGCCGTACACGCCGATGTCCTCGGCCTCGACTTCTTCGGCGTCGGCGAACACCACCGCGAGGACTTCGCCGTCTCGGCGCCTGAGGTGGTGCTCGCGGCCATAGTCGGTCAGACCTCGCGTATCCGCGTCGGCACCGCCGTCACCGTGCTCACCACGGACGACCCGGTGCGCGTGTACCAGCGTTTCTCGACGCTGCACGCGCTGTCGCGCGGCCGGGCCGAGGTCATCCTGGGGCGCGGTTCCTTCACGGAGTCGTTTCCGCTGTTCGGCTTCGACCTGTCGCAGTACGACGCTCTCTTCGAGGAACGGCTCGATCTGTTTGCCGCGCTGCTGCGCGAGGAGCCGGTCACCTGGTCGGGCCGCACGCGCACACCCCTCCAGGCCCAGCGGGTCTATCCGCCGATTGAAGCTGGACGGCTGCGTGCGTGGGTGGGCGTCGGCGGCAGCCCGGAATCGGTGGTCCGGGCCGCGCGCCACGGCCTGCCGCTGATGCTGGCCATCATCGGCGGAAGCCCCGAGCGTTTCACGCCTTATGTCGAGCTGTATCACCGCGCGCTCGCCCAGTTCTCGAATGGGCCGCTCCCGGTGGGCGCCCACTCCCCGGGCCACGTCGCCGAAACCGATGCACGGGCACGCGACGAGGTGTGGCCCCACTATGCCGCGATGTTCGGCAGGATTGGCGCGGAGCGTGGCTGGCCGCCGGTTACGCGCGCGCAGTTCGAACGCGAGTGCGGCCCGGAGGGTGCGCTCTGCGTGGGCTCGCCTGAGACCGTCGCAGCCAAGATCGCGCGCACGGTGCGGGCGCTCGGCCTGTCACGCTTCGACATGAAGTACAGCAACGGGTCGCTGCCGCACGAGGCGCTGATGCAGAGCATCGAACTCTACGCAACCGAGGTCGTGCCCCGCGTGCGGGCGCAGCTCGACGTACCCGTGACCTCGGCATGAACGGCTGCTGACAGAAACGTCGGTGTACAGCACGGCTGCGCTCGCGTAGAGTAGACGCGCCATGGCCCACGACGCTGCTTCGTCCCCGCGCCCCCACGCCAGTGCCGCCACCACGGAACTCGACGGCGAGTTCAAGCGGGGGCTCGGCCTCTTCGACGCCACCGCCGTCGTCGTCGGATCGATGATCGGCTCGGGCATCTTCCTGGTGTCCGCGGACATGGCGCGCACCATCGGTAGCCCCGGCTGGCTGCTCGTGGCGTGGATCGTCGCCGGCGCGCTCACGATGGCGGGAGCGCTGGCGTACGGCGAACTGGCGGCCATGATGCCGCGGGCCGGTGGCCAGTACGTCTATCTTCGCGAGGCCTACTCGCCGTTGTGGGGCTTCCTCTACGGGTGGACGCTCTTCCTGGTGATCCAGTCCGGCACGATTGCCGCCGTCGCCGTCGGGTTCGCCCGCTTCCTCGGCGTGCTCTGGCCGGCGGTGTCCGAGGAGTCGTATCTCATCGCCCCGGTCCACGTCGCCAGCGGGTACGCCCTGTCGCTGTCCACGGCGCAACTCGTCGGCGTGCTGCTCATTGCCCTGCTGACATGGACGAACACGCGGGGGCTGGAGTACGGGCGCGTCATCCAGAACATCTTCACGACGGCCAAGACGGCGGCGCTCGCCGGGCTGATTGTCGCGGCGCTGCTGCTCGGGTGGAACGCAGCGGCGGTGCAGGACAACTTCGGGAACCTCTGGGCCGTGCGGGGGGCGCCCATGGTCGCGCCCGGGGTGTCGGGGCTCACCGCCTTCGGGTTGTTCGTCGCGGTGTGCGTGTCGCAGACCGGGTCGCTCTTTTCGTCCGACGCGTGGAACAACATCACGTTCACGGCGGGGGAGGTGAAGGATCCGCGGCGTGTGGTGCCACTCTCGCTGCTGTTCGGCACCGGGGCCGTGACTGTGATGTACCTCCTCGCGAACGTCGGCTACCTGGTCACGCTGCCGTTCGAGGCCATCCAGCACGCGCCGTCCGACCGCGTGGCCACGGCCACGCTGGACGCGGTCGTCCCGGGCGCCGGGGCGGCCGTGATGGCGGTGGCCATCATGATTTCCGCCTTCGGGTGCAACAACGGGCTGATCCTCGCGGGTGCCCGGGCCTACTACGCCATGGCCCGCGACGGCGTCTTCTTCCGGCGCGCCGGCACGCTCAACGCGAGCCGCGTGCCGGCTTTCGCGCTCACGCTGCAGGGGCTCTGGACGATGCTCCTGGTCCTGCCACGCACGTACGACGCTGCGACGGGACGCTACGGAAACCTGTACAGCAACCTCCTCGATTACGTCATCTCGGCGGCGCTGCTGTTCTACATCCTGACGGTGGCCGGCGTGTTCCGGTTGCGCGCCACGCGGCCCGACGCGCCGCGCCCATACCGCACGGTCGGTTACCCGTGGCTGCCAGCCGCGTACATCGGGGGCGCAGCAATCATCCTGGTCGTGCTGCTGCTGTATCGCCCCGCAACCACGTGGCCCGGTTTCGGCATCGTCCTGCTCGGGGTGCCGGTGTACTTCTCGTGGCGGCGGCCCCGGAACCAGTGACCCGCTGCTAGATTTCGACCTGCACGCCCAGTTCGACCACCTGCTCGAGCGGCAGGCGGAAGAACGCGGTCGCCCGTACGGCGTTCTTCGACATCAGCGCGAAGAGCCGCTCCCGCCACAGCGCCATCCCCTGGGCCTGGGTCACGACGATCGTCTCGCGCCCGAGGAAGTACGTCACGTCGTCGGTGCCCCCAGGCAGGCCATGCTGACGGGCCAGCGCCAGGGCGCCCGGGACGTCGGGGTCCTGCATGAAGCCGTACGACACGACGACGTTGTGGATGCCGAGCCCGAACGAGCGGATCTCCACCTGCGAGGCCGCATCGACGTACGGGATCGGCTGTGTGCGCACCATCAGGACGACGACGTGCTCGTGCAGCACCTTGTTGTGCCGCAGGTTGTGCACGAGGGCGGGCGGTGTGCCGCCGGGATGCGCGGTCATGAAGACCGCGGTGCCCGGCACGCGCAGCGGCGGCTGCTTCGTGATCGTGTCCAGGAACACCTGGAAGGGGACGCCGCGCGCCTTGAGTCGGTCCGCCAGGATCTGCCGCCCGGTCTTCCAGGTGCTCATCAGGGTGAAGAGCACCGCCCCGATCACCAGGGGCAGCCAGCCGCCGTGGGCGATCTTGAGTGCATTGGCGGCGAAGAAGGCGACATCGACCACGAGGAAGATGCCGGTCACGAGCACGGCCAGCCCCACCGGCCAGCCCCAGCGCTCCGTCATGACGACGTAGAGCAGCACGGCGGTGATGAGCATCGTCATCGTGACCGCGATGCCGTACGCCGCGGCGAGCGCCGTGGCCGATCCGAATCCGATCACGATCGCAATGGTCGAGACCATGAGCGCCCAGTTCACCTGTGGCACGTAGATCTGTCCCATTTCGTGGGACGAGGTGTGCGCGATGTCCAGGCGCGGGCTGTATCCGAGCTGGATCGCCTGGCGGGTGAGTGAGAAGGCGCCGGAGATCAGTGCCTGCGAGGCGATGATGGCCGCAGCGGTCGCCAGGGCGACCAGCGGCAACAAGGCCCACGACGGCGCCATCATGAAGAACGGATTCGAGGCCGCTTCGGGGTTCTGCAGGAGCATGGCGCCCTGCCCGAAGTAGTTCAGCAACAGGGCGGGGAGCACCACCGTGAACCAGGCCAGCCGGATCGGCCGCTTGCCGAAATGCCCCATGTCGGCGTAGAGCGCCTCGCCTCCCGTGACCACCAGGAACACCGCGCCCATCACCGCAACGCCGTGCAGGCGCTGCTCACGGAAGAACGCGACGGCGTGACGCGGGTCGATGGAGCCGAGCACGACCGGTTCCTGCACGATCCACGAGACGCCGAGGGCGGCCAGCACGAGGAACCAGATCAGCATCACGGGCCCGAAGAGCCGGCCGACGCGGTGGGTGCCGTACCGCTGGATCCCGAACACGACCACCAGGATCGCGACCGTCACGGGGACGACGTAGGGCTCGAAGAGCGGCGTGGCGACGTTCAGCCCTTCAACGGCGCCCAGGACCGTGATGGCGGGAGTGATCATGCCGTCGCCGTAGAGCAGCGCCGCGCCGAAGAGGCCGAGCAGGACGAGCGGGGCGTACCGGGCGCCCTGCGCGACGCCGCTCGGCAGCAGGGCCGTGAGCGCGAGGATGCCGCCTTCCCCCTGGTTGTCCGCCCGCATCACGATGGCGATGTACTTGACCGAGATGACGACGAGCAGGGCGTAGATGATGAGCGAGAGGACGCCGAGGACGTGTTCGTGCGTCGGCGTCACCGAGTGCGAGCCGAAGAAGCACTCGCGCAGCGCATACAGCGGGCTGGTGCCGATGTCGCCATAGACAACGCCGAGGGCGGTGAGGGTGAGCGGCAGCAGGGCGACGGCGTGCCCGTGGGATTCGTGTCCGGGGGTGGGGGTGAGCGGCGCGTCAGCGGCCTTCGCACGCGCGGCGGAAGTCTCCGGCATCAGATGCGCTCCATGAAGCCGCATCCGCCGGGACCACACCGGGCCGGCACGCCCTGCCGGTCCGGCGCATCCTGGAGTTCGGGCGCGCTTCCGTGAATCGCCGACGGGGTTAGCTGACGGGCTCGGACTCGGAATGTCCGCAAGAGCCATCGGGCTCTCGTTCGCCCCCGGTAACCGTGGGTCCCCCGCGCCCGGTGCATGCCGGGCTTAGGCACAAAGTGCGAAGTTAGGCCGGCAGGTCGTTGGAAGTCAAGGCGGGCGCTATAATCGCCGCCACCTCTGACTGGAGCTGAGCCGTGACTCATACACGTCGCCCCTTGCGCTGGCTGCTCTATCTGACGGTGGTGTTGTGCGCCGGCTCCACCGCATCGTCGCAGGTGCGTAGCGTGCCACTCTCGGTGTTCAAGGCCGTCCCGCCGGAACGGATGGTGCCCCAGGGCGGTTCGACGCAGGTCGTCCTCATGGGCGACCCGACGAAGCCTGGCATGTACGTCGTGCAGAACACGTTCGCGCCAGGTCGCGGCAGCCGCCCGCACTTCCACGACCAGGACCGCTACATCACCGTGGTGAAGGGTACCTGGTGGGTCGCGCTCGGCCCGGATGCGGACACCTACGACCCGGCGCGGATGGTCCCGATGAGGGCGGGGAGCTTTGTCTTCCACCCTGCGTTCGGTCATCACTACGACGGCGCGAAGGACGAAGAAGCCGTCGTGCGCATCATGGGCATGGGCCCGGTGACGTCGACGCAGCTCGAGGCCGCGGGGAAGCCGTAGATGCGCAGCGTCGCAGCGGCTATTCGACGGTGCCTGGCGACGCTCGCGTGCGCGAGCGTCGGGGTGTGTGGGCTCGCCCAGTCGCCGGCGCCGCGCAACGATCTGCCGCAGCCCTATCGCACCACGCGGGACTGGGGCCAGCTGCCGCCGTCGATCGCGAAGTGGCCGGCCGTGACGGCGGTGGAGGTCGCACCCGATGGCACCATCTACGTCGTCGAGCGATGTTTCAACAACTCGTGCGAGGGTCGAGCGGAGCCGCCGATCCTCAAATACGACAGGACGGGGCGCCTGCTCAAGGCGTGGGGCGAAGGGCTCTTCAATTTCCCGCACGGTGCGACCGTGGACGCCGACGGGAATCTCTGGGTCACCGACGCGCGTGGCGGCAATGGCAGGGGACATCAGGTGTTCAAGTTCGACCCTGAAGGGCGGGTGCTGCAGACGCTGGGCAAGGCGGGTGTGAGCGGTGCGTCGCCGGACCTGTTCGACCAGCCCACCGACGTCGCCGTGGCGCCCGACGGCGACATCTTCGTGGCCGACAGTCACCGCAACGGCCTGAACAACCGGGTCGTCCACTTCCGGAAGGACGGGACCTTCGTGAAGCAGTGGGGCACGAAGGGCAGCGGCCGCGGCGAGATCAGCGAACCGCACACGATCGCCCTTGATTCCCGTGGTCGCCTGTTCGTCGGGGACCGCGAGAACAACCGGATCCAGATCTTCGATCGAAGCGGCGCCTACATCGACGAGTGGCGGCAGTTTGGGCGTCCGAGTGGCATCTACATCACCAGGGACGACACGATCTACGTCGCCGACTCCGAGTCGGGCCCCGACACCGGCGCGCACGAACTCCCGGGCATCCGCAAGGGCATCCGGATTGGCCGCGCGCGGGACGGGCGGGTCACGGCGTTCATCGAGGACATGGAGTCCACCACGGGCGACCACTCCGGTGCCGAGGGGGTTGGGGTGGACGCGGACGGCAACGTGTACGGCGCCGTCGTACGACGGCAGATGCTGGAACGCCACGTGCGCCGCTGACACGACGCGACGCCAGCGCTGCAGACAGGGCCTCGGGCGTGGGCGACACGCCACGAGCGTCCTGCCCGCTTGACAGTGCTTCGGCTGTTCGCCAACAATTCCCGCACCCGTGTTGACGGTCTCCACCACCTGCTGTCCGATGTGCTGCCTGCGCGACGCGTGTCGCTGCGCGTGTATCACGCCGACGGCTGCCCGGTGAACGAGACCACGGAGTTCTTCCTCTAGCATTCCCGCACTCGCGTTCTCCCCCCAGCCCGTCGGCTGATCCGGTCCATCACCTGAGTCGTGTGGTTCGCTGTGCGCCCCTGTGCGCCAGCGTGAGCGGGCGCCCGGAGCGCCCCGATGGAGAGCGTGCATGTCGTCGTTCGTTTCGTTTCTCAGAAGTCTGGTTGTGTTGGCACTGGTCGCGCTGCCCGCGGCCGTCGATGCGCAGGACGGCGTGCTCCGCGGCGTGGTCCGCGATTCGTCCGGGGCGCCGATCCCCGGCGCCACCATCCGCGTCGTGAGCGCGACGGGAGTCGCCGCCGACGCCGTGACGGACGGGGCGGGGCAGTTCCAGGTGGACGGGCTTGCGCCTGGCCCGTATCGCGTGGAAGCGGTGCTCGACGGCTTCGAGCCGGCACAGCGCGGCATCACCCTTCCCGCCGCTCCAGGAGCGATCGACCTGACGCTCGCACCCGCGAAGTTCACCGAAGGGGTCGTCGTCACGGCGAGGCGGGTCGAGGAGGCGGTGCAGGAGGTGCCTATTCCCGTCTCGGTGGTGAGCGGCACGCTGGCCGCCGATGCGGGGGCCTTCAACGTCAACCGGCTGAAGGAGCTCATCCCGACGGTGCAGTTCTATTCGACCAATCCCCGCAACTCGTCCATCAACATCCGCGGGCTGGGTGCGCCGTTCGGCCTCACCAACGACGGCATCGAACCGGGCGTGGGGCTCTACATCGACGGCGTGTTCTACGCGCGGCCCGCGGCAGCGACCCTCGACTTCATCGACGTCGAGCAGGTCGAGGTGTTGCGGGGCCCCCAGGGAACGCTGTTCGGGAAGAACACGACGGCCGGTGCCATCAACGTCACCACGCGGCGCCCGACCTTTGCGACGCAGGGCGACGCCGAGATCAACTACGGCAACTTCGGGTTCCTCCAGGCCAAGCTTTCAGTGTCGGGGCGGCTGCGGCGGAACGTGGCGGGCCGATTGTCGTTCTCGGGCACGTCGCGTGACGGGCTCGTCGAGAACCGCCGGACCGGCACGGCGCTCAACAACCTGAACAACCTAGGCTTCCGCGGGCAGGTGCTCTACGCGCCGTCGGCTCGCACGGCGGTGCTCGTCTCGGGGGACTTCACGCGTCAACGGCCGCAGGGATACACCCAGGTCGTCGCCGGTGTGGCGCCGACACTTCGTCCCGCGAACCGGCAGTGGCCGCAGATCGCCGCCGACCTCGGGTATCAGCCTCCGAGCTACAACGCGTTCGACCGGGTGACGGACATCGACTCACCCCTGCGCTCGTATCAGGACATGGGCGGCGTCGCCCTGAACGTCGACCGCAACTACTCCCGCGGTCGGCTGACGTCTACCACCGCCTGGCGTTTCTGGGACTGGAACCCCTCGAATGACCGTGACTTCATCGGGCTGCCCGTCACGCTGGTGTCGGCCGCCCCGTCGCGGCAGCAGCAGTGGACACAGGAAGTGCGATACGCCGGCGACCTTGCCCGGCGGCTGAACGTCGTCGTCGGCGGCTTTGTGTTCAGGCAGGCCCTCGACTCCACGCCCTCGTTCCGCCAGGAGCAGGGGGCGGCCGCCGCGCGTGTGCTGCTTGCGCCCAGCGTCAACGCCGCCACACCGGGCCTGCTCGAGGGGTACGGCTACAACCAGTACGTCCGGTTCGACAACGTCAGCGCCGCCGCCTTCGGCCAGCTGGAATGGGTGGCCACCGATCGGCTGCGCGTCATGCCCGGCCTGCGAGTCAACTACGACGACAAGCGCGTCGACTTCGACCAGCAGGTCTACGGGGGCTTGCCGACGTCGGACCCGGCGCTGGTCGCGCTGCAGCGATCCGTCCTGGCTCCGCAGGCGTACGCCGCGCGCGTCGACGACGGCAACGTGTCAGGACAGTTGACGGCGGCGTGGAGCGTCTCGGATCGGGTGAACACCTACGCCACCATCGCCACCGGCTTCAAGTCGGTGGGGCTGAACCTGAACGGCGTGCCGACAGACGCAGCCGACCGTCCGGTGCTGTCGGCGGCAACGGTCCGCCCGGAGCGCGTGCGGCAGTACGAAGCCGGGATCAAGACGGAGCTGCTGCCCGGCATCACGGCCAACCTGTCCGTGTACGACACGGACATCCGCGACTTCCAGGCACAGGTGGTCAATGCGGCCGTCGGCGTGCTGCGCGGCTACCTGGCGAACGCGGAGCGCGTGCGCGTACGCGGGGCAGAGTTCGACGGCACCGCGCGTTTCGGCGAACGCCTGTCGCTCTTCGGCTCGGTGGCCTACTCGGACGGCCGCTATCTCCGCTTCACGGATGCCCCCCCGCCTCTCGAAGATACCGGCGGTCCACAGGTGAAAGACATATCCGGCTCGCTCCTGCCAGGCATCTCGAAGTGGGCGATCGCGTACGGCGGCGAGTTGACCCGGCCCGCCGCGATCGCGGGCCGCACGGGAGCGTTCTTTGTCGCCTACGACGGCAGCTATCGGTCGTCCTTCTCATCGAGCCCGAGCTACTCGCGGTACCTGGTCGTGGACGGCTACGCGCTTGCCAACACCCGCATCGGCTTTCGCGCGTCCTCCGGATGGACGGTGTTCCTCTGGTCGCGAAACCTGCTCGACAGGGACTACTTCGAGCTGCTCACGGCGGCGCCCGGCAACTCGGGGCTGTTCGTCGGCCAGCCGGCCGATCCCCGCACCGTCGGTGTGACGGTGCGCGTCGCCTACCGGCGGAACTGATCAATCGTCGAGGGGCGACCGCTGGATGGCGCCCCCGAATCGGGCGCAACACCACGCGTCACAGTGAGTCGTAGAACGTCACGTCCGGGTTCTTCTCGGCCGTGTAGCCTACGGCCCACTCCGAGTCGAACAGGAGCGCGTCGCGTTCGTGGCGATCGACCACCTGGCGGACGCCCGACAGCGGCAGCTTCAGCGGGAGCGCGGACGGCGCGTTCGCCACGGGCCAGCGCGCCGCGACGTACGGCGACTGGTCGATGTAGCACTGGATGCCGTACTCCGACTTCATTCGCGCTTCGATCACGTCGAACTGCAGGGCACCGACGACACCGACGATCGGGTAGCGGGGGCCGTCCTTGGGGAAGAACGTCTGGAGCAGCCCTTCCTCGGCGAGCTGCTTCACGGCATCGTTGAACTGCTTGTGACGTCCGTCGGCCGGCCTGAAACTTGCGAACCGCTCGGGCGGGAACAGCGGGATGTCCGGGAACTTGATGCGCTGGCCGGCGTACAGGGTGTCGCCGATCGCCAGCTGGCCTGGGTTGACGAGGCCGACGACATCACCCGGGAATGCTTCGGGCACGCTCTCGCGGTCGCGGCCGAAGAACCGGTAGACGCGTGCGA
The DNA here is from genome assembly GCA_964386715.1 of uncultured Bifidobacterium sp. Lineage (GTDB taxonomy): Bacteria > Acidobacteriota > Vicinamibacteria > Vicinamibacterales > CAVVIG01 > CAVVIG01. The sequence continues at coordinate 344,690 of CAYLTD010000002.1, read as the reverse complement.
GGCGCATCGGCGAGCCGAGCCGTTCGTGCGTCACCGTCATGTCCTTCTGCAGACGGCCCGAGCAGATGCGGAAGAACGCGACGCGGTCGCGGTGTCGCGGGTTCATGTTCGCCTGGATGCGGAAGACGAAGCCGGAGAACACCGCGTCGGTCGGGGCGACCGACCCGTCGACCGTCTGGCGCGGACCTGGCGGCGGAGCGAGGTCGACCAGCGCCTTCAGGAACGGTTCGACGCCGAAGTCGTGGAGGGCGCTGCCGAAGAAGACCGGGGTCTGGCGGCCAGCGCGGTACTCCTCCATGGCGAACGTCGTACCGGCGCCCCCGAGAAGGCCGACCGACTCGATCAGTTCCTGCTGCCGCTGCTCGCCGACATATTCCGTCACGAGCGCGTCGTGCGGGTCCGCGACCGACACCGGTTCGTTCCGGCGGCCGCCCTTCTGGCGTTCGTAGAGCAGCAGGCTGTTCGCGCGCAGGTCGTACACGCCGCGGAAGTACGCGCCGTCGCCGACGGGCCAGTTCATCGGCGCTCCGGCAATCCCGAGCACGCGCTCGATTTCGTCGAGCAGTTCGAGCGGGTGGCGCGAGGGCTGATCCAGCTTGTTGATGAAGGTCAGCACAGGGATGCGGCGGCGCCGGCAGACCTCGAAGAGCTTGAGGGTCTGCGACTCGATTCCCTTGGCCGCGTCGATCACCATCACCACGCTGTCCACGGCGAGCAGGGTGCGGTAGGTGTCCTCGCTGAAGTCCTGGTGGCCGGGCGTGTCGAGCAGCGTGACGTGATGGCCGTCCATCTCGAACTCGAGGGCCGTGGCGCTGATCGAGATGCCGCGCTGCTGCTCGATGTCCATCCAGTCCGACGTCGCATGACGCTGCGTCTTCCGGCCGCGGACTGCGCCGGCCAGCTCGATGGCCCCCGAGTACAGCAGCAGCTTCTCGGTCAGCGTGGTCTTGCCCGCGTCGGGGTGCGAGATGATCGCAAAGGTCCGGCGGCGCGCGACCTCGCGCGCCAGCTGCTCGCGTTCGAGGACCTGGTCGTCGATGCGGATGTCTGCCATGGGGATATCCCCACAGCATAGCAAGGAGCGGCCGCGGCGGGGTCGGCGTTACCGCCCCGTCGGCAGCTCGCGGTCGAGCGCACGCAGCGTCACCGTCCACCTCAGAGGCACGGTCTGCGGCGTGTAGCACACCCGGTCGTCGCACGCCTGGTAGGCGAGCGTGCCGGTGATCTCGAGCTGCGACTTCCCGGCGAGGGCCGCGGTGCCCTGGGGTGTCGGGTCGACCGTCAGCTCCTGGACCACGCGGAACGGCCGCTGGTACACCTGGACGCGCTCATTGAGCGGCTTGAAATGGTACGTCTCGGACGGCGGATACTGCGCGCCCCGCACCAGCAGTCCGGCCTCCGGGGCGACCTCGAGCGCAATTGGCTTGTAGCCGGTCACACCCGGTGCGTAGACGTGCATCCCGGGACCGGGCGTGATGTCGAGCACGATCGAGAAGTGGGTGCCCGGCGCGACCGTCGTGTCGGTGGTGTAGGCCGTGACGTTCACCTGAGGGGACCGGACGGAGGTCGCCTGCACGTCGAGATTGTTGCCGAGCCGCGCCAGGATCGTGCCGACGGTGACGCGCTCCTGGTACGCCTGCTCGAAGAAGCGCGCGGTCACCACGCCGTCCCGGTTCAACATGAAGCTGCCAGGGAAGGGAATGCCGTAGCTGCGCGTGTTCGTGGGGGCGATCGTCGTGTTCAGGATGCCGTACTGCCGGATGATGGCCGAGCCCCGATCGGACAGGAGGGGATAGGTGATGCCGCGGCGACGCGCGAAGTCCGCTAGGATCGGGACCGGGTCGTAGCTCACGGCCGCGATGTTGATTCCGTCACGCGCGAGCGCCGACGCCCGCCCCTGCAGTTCCGCCAGCTGCGTCTTGCAGTACGGGCACCAGTCGGCGGAGCGGTGGAACACCAGCAGGAGGCCCTTCGGACCCATCAGCGATCCGAGGGTCCGCTCGGTGCCCGATTGGTCGCGCAGGCTGAAGTCGGGGACTTTGGTGCCGGGTTGCGGTCCCAGCGCTTGGACGTCCGGCATCGCCGGTGCGACCGCGGGCGCGGTCTGCGCGGCGCTCGACGACGGCAACGACACCGCCAGGCCGACGACGGCCACTGCACAAACGAGACGCACCCAGCTCGACAGATTCATTCAGCCTCCTGACAGGTCGTGTGCTGGTTCTAACGCGGTCGGCTCCGAGAATATTCCCGCGCCCCCGAAACCGACTGGGAATATTTGCGTCCGGCCGTGCGTTCTGTCCACCGTACACGGGCCAATCCGGCCCGAACCGGGAGGGCATATGCCAGAGCTGAGGGTGATCGGAGCGGCGGCTGTAGCGATGATGGTGTTGGTGGCCAGCGGGGCGGCACAGGGCCAGCAGGTGAAGGGCACCCTGATGGACGTCGCCTGCTCGTCGCATCACGGCACCGAGGCGGGATACGCTGAAAAGCACGACAAGAAATGCCTGCTCATGGATGCCTGCGTGAAGAGCGGCTACAGTGTGGTCACCGCCGACAAGAAGATCCTGAAGTTCGACGCCCGCGGGAACGAGCTGGCGCTCGACCTGATCAAGAAGACGAACCGCGAGGCGAACTGGGCCGTCAGCGTGGCGGGCACCGTCACCGGTGACACCATCGCCGTCAGCAGCCTCACGCTGCAATAGCACATGTCCCACTTCCACCAGGTGGCACTGCCGCACCTGCCCGCCGTCTATCGGCTGGCGCGGCAGCTGGCCGGGCGCGATCGCGCGGACGACCTGGTGCAGGAGACGTTTCTCAAGGCGTGGGAGCACTTCGATCGGTTCGAGCCGGGTTCCAACTGCCGAGCATGGCTCTGTCGCATCCTGCACAACACGTGGGTGAGCCAGTGGAGGAAGACCCGGCTCGAACTGCCGATCGGGGACACGGCAGCGTGGGAGGCGGACGCCACCTACGACTGGGAGCGCGAGCGCCTGGGCGCCGCCCTGTCGGCCGACATGCAGTGGGCGCTCGAGCAGTTGCCGGAGACGCACCGGTGGGCCGTGCTGCTCGCCGACGTCGAGGACTTTACCTACCAGGAGATCGCCGCAACCCTCGAGTGCCCCATCGGTACGGTGATGTCGCGCATCAGCCGCGGAAGACGGATGCTGGCGCGCCTGCTTACCGAACGTCGCGCAGCGGTCGTCCCGCCGCTGCGCATCGTGTCCAGCGAGCGCTGACTACTCATGACCTGCGAACAATTCCGTGAATCGGTTGATTGTTACGTCGACGGTGAACTGTCGGCGGAGGCGAAGACGGCCGTCGAGCGGCATCGCGCGGAGTGCGTCGGCTGTGACACCGCGGCCCGACAGATAGCGGAGCTCCGCGCATCGGTCCGGCGAGCGGTTTCGGACATCCCGCTGCCAGGCCACCTGGAGGCGCGGATTCGAACCGCGACCGCTGCACCGTTCCCGCGCCGACGGGACGCCGGAGTAGGGGGCAGGCGCTGGTGGGCGGTTGCGGCCGCCGTGCTGCTGCTGGTCGCTGGAGGCCTGGCCCTGTCGGCAGGCCGGGCCGCACCCGGCGGCGCCGCCGATGTGTTCGAGCGCATGGCCCTGCAGGTGTCCGACACCGGGGCTGTGGTAATCGAAGGCACGGTGTTGTGCCGCGACTGCGAACTCGAGCACCGCTACGGGGTCCAGGCGCCGTGCCGCCGCATCGGGCATCACGGCGCGATCGCGACCGCCGATGGACGCATCTGGAACCTCGTTGATCAGGAACCGGCGGCAGACCTGATCCACAATGAGGCGCTCCTCGGCCGCCGGGTCTTGGTACATGGGCGCATGTATCGAGGTGCCCGCGCGCTGGTGGTCGAACGGGTCGACATTCTTGGGTGAGGGACATCATGCATATTGCGCGACTCCGTATGGCGGTGGCGGCTCTGGTCCTGACAGCCGCGGCGTCGGCTTCGCCGGGAACGCGAGCGGCCGCGCAGGCCCCGCAGGGCCCGCAGGGCCCACGGCTCATCCCCGACGTGCGGGCTTCGATCAACAAGGGGGACTTCGCCGGGGGAGAGCGCCTCATCGCCGACTACCAAGCGAGCCGGGGCATCACGCCAGAACTGCTCGAGGCGCAGTCGTGGCTGGGACGCGGCGCACTGGCTGCGAAGCAACTGGACAAGGCGGACGTCTACGCGCGCAAGACGTACGACATGGCGAAGCGGGCGCTGCAGGGGCGCAGGATGGACGATGAACCGCACCTGCCGATCGCGCTTGGTGCGGCGATCGAGGTGCGCGCGCAGGTCGCGGCGCAGCGCGGGGCACGGAGCGAGGCGGTCGCCGGCCTGCAGCGCGAGCTGAACGCGTACAAGGACACCTCCCTCGCCAAGCGCATCCAGAAGAACATCAACCTGCTCGACATGGAAGGCAGTGTCGCGCCCGCACTCGACCTGTCCGAGTCGCTCGCCGCGAAGCCGCTGTCGCTTGACGCGGTGAAGGGCAAGGTGGCGGTCGTGTTCTTCTGGGCGCACTGGTGCCCGGACTGCAAGAACCAGGGGCCCGTGCTGCAATCGTTGCTGACGAAGTACGGGAGCCGCGGCCTGACCGTTGTCGCACCGACCCAGCGCTACGGGTACGTGGCGCGAGGCCAGGAGGCGGGGGCGCAGGAGGAGAACAAGTACATCGGCGAGGTGCGCGCGGCGCAGTTCCCGTTCATCGCGCCCGAGGCCGTCACGCTCAGCGAGAGGAATCACCTCCGCTACGGCGTCAGCAGCACCCCGACGGTCGTCGTCGTCGACCGAAAGGGGATCGTGCGTGTGTATCATCCGGGGCAGATGACCGAGGCCGAACTCGACCCGATTGTGAGGCGGCTGGTCGACGAACCTGGGGCATAGGCCTCGCGGAGCGGGTACCATGGGAATACGGAGTTCCCATGGCCTCGATGTTTTCCAGTGACGTGTTCATTCCGCTCGACCGGCTCGATCTCGTCGATGAGCTGGTCGAGCGTTCCCTGACTGCGCCGGTCGTCATCTTCAAGCACAGCCCCACCTGCGGGATCAGCGCCTTCGCGTTCGACGAACTGCTCGCCTACCGGGAGGAGCCGGGGTCGCTTGATATTCACCTGGTCGATGTGCTTGGCGGCCGCGAGATCTCCCGCGCCATCGCGTCGCGTTGCGGGGTGCGCCACGAGTCACCGCAGGTCCTGCTGCTCGTCGACGGGGCCGTGGCCTGGTCGGCGTCCCACTACGGCATTACGGGGGAAGCGGTGCGACGGGCGGTATCGGGTGCGGGCGGACGAATTCTTAATAATTTAGTTGACGAGCCTTCGCCCCAGGCGTATCGTCGAGGCGATGGGTGGTCGTAAGCCGTCTCCAGCGCTCACTGAAGCGGAACTGCGTGTCATGGACGCACTCTGGCAGCAGGCGCCGGCCACGGTGAGCGAGGTCGTCGACCGGGTCATCGGACCGGCCCGCCCCGCCTACAACACCGTCCTCACCATCCTCCGCATTCTCGAGCGCAAGGGGTACGTCGGGCACCAGAAGGACGGTCGGCGCTTTACGTACGAGCCGCGTGTCGATCGGCGACAGGCGCGGCGGACCGCGCTGTCGCACCTGCTGGGCCGATTCTTTGGCGGCTCGGAGGCCCTGCTGGTGAACGATCTCCTCGGTCACGAGGAATCCGACCGCCAGCACCTGGACGAACTCCGCGCCCTGCTCGAGGAGCGACGCGCGCCGCAGCCGAAGGAGCAAGGGCGATGACCCTGCTCGTCACGTGGCTGTGGCAGGGCGCCGCCATTGCCGGCGCCGCAGCCGCACTCATGCGCCTGGTGTCGCCGCTGGCCGCCGCGATGCGGCATCGGCTCTGGTGGCTGGCGCAGGGCGCCGTCCTTGCCGTGCCGATTCTTCAGCTCGCGCCGGCCCTTGTTCCAGTCGGCCCGGCATCGTTGTCAGCCGGGGCCCCAGCGGCCTCGCTCGCCGCCCGGGATGCGAGCGGGGCAGTCGTCCTGCTGCAGCTGGACGCCCTCCCGACGTGGTTATTGCCGCTCGTGGCGTGGACGTGGCTTGGACTCTCGGTGATCGGCCTCCTTCGTCTCGCGGTAGCCTGGCATCGGATGCGCGGCATCGTCGCCAGGTCGCTGCCGGTGGAGGGCCCGATGGACCGGCTCCGCGGCATTCCCGGGACAACGGTACTGCTGTCGCGCCGTCCGCTGCTTCGGGTGTCCGGCGAGGTGCGCGGCGCATGCGCCGTCGGGTTCCGCCGCCCCGTGATTCTCGTCTCCACTGGCCTGCTGCGCGAACTCGACGATGCGCAGCTGCATCAGGTGCTGCTGCACGAGTGCGCGCATCTCGCGCGCCGGGACGACTGGACCCGCCTGCTGCTTCGCATGATCGCTGCCGTGGCGTGGGTTCATCCCGCCGTGCACTGGATCGCGGGCCGTATCGACGACGAGATGGAAGCGGCCTGCGACCAGCGTGTGGTGGCCGCGAGTGGCAACCCCACGGGCTATGCTCGTGTGCTGCTCGATGTGGCGGGTTTCGCGGCGCGTCACCAGGGCACCACGCTTACGCTGGCGCCGGGAAGCTCGGCGAGGATGCCGTTGATGCGGTCCCGAATCGAACGCCTCGCGGCCGCCGCCGACGGACAACAGGGAAGGGGGGCGGGCGTCGCCGCCCTGGGAGTGTCGGCCGCCCTCGTCGGTCTCGCGGCCGGTGGGGCGACCTTGCCGGCGCTCGCAGCGTTTGGCGGGCTGCTGATACCGCCGCTCCCGGACTCCGTTCCGTCGACGGAGCAGATCGCCCGCTTCGTGGCGGTGGAGCCGGCCGCTCGCCGGGCGTCGGAGAAGGTTGTCGCCGGGCGCTTCGGCGCTCGGATCGCGGCTCCGCGCGACGCTGGTGCCGCGGCGGCCAACAGGGCATCGAGCACCGCGGTCGTCGAGCCTGCCCAGCCGCAGCCTCAGGGTGGTACGCCGGGCGCGCTCCCGGACGGGAGGGAGACGGCCAGGCCCTCGACCGCCACGCCCGCGGTTCCGTCCAGTCAGGGTGACGCACTGCTGCATGGACGGCCGCTGACGGTAACCTGGAGGGTCGCGCCAGGCGGCCGCTCCGCCGAGAGCAGGACGCTCGGCGGCAACGCGGCCAGCGATGCGGCCGACGGAATGACCCGCGCTGCCCTATCCACGGCAGGCGCCTTTACGCGCTTTGGTTATGCCGTGGCATCAAGGTTCTAGCTTCTGTTCGTCCGAGTCCGAACGCGCGCCAACGAGGCGTGCTCGACGTCGCCGAGTCCGGGTGTGCGCCACGTGGCTCACCCGGCGGCGCGAAAGGGGAGACGCGTGCCTGCTCGCATTCATCTGATTAACCCGAGCGACCTCTCGTTCGGTGTCGCCGTGATCACGCCGCGCTGGTTGTACGTCCTGGCCGCCGCGACTGGCAGCGAGTGGGGCGACCCCCTCATCGTGGACGAGACGCTGGAGCCGGTCGATCTGGCCACGATCCAGGCGGGCGACGTCGTCGGCATCGGTATCCACACGGGCAACGCCCTGCGCGGCTACGAAGTGGGCCGGCAGGCGCGCGAACGTGGAGCGTGGGTGGTGTTCGGCGGTATCCACGCGACCCTGTTTCCCGACGAAGTGCTCGAACGGGGCGGCGCCCATGCGGTCGTCAAGGGTGACGGCGACCTGGTGTGGAAAGCTGTCGTGCGCGACTGCTTCGAGGGCAGGCCCGCGCGCCTGTACGACGGCGGACGCGTCGCGGGTGAACACTTCGTTCCCGCACGGTGGGACCTGCTCCCCCGCGAGCGGTACATGTGGGCATCCGTGCAGACCGTCCGGGGGTGCCCGAAGCACTGTTCGTTCTGTTCCGTGTGGCGTACCGACGGCCAGGAACCGCGGCAGCGCTCGGTCGACCTCGTGGTGCGCGAGGTCGTGGAACTGCGGCGGCGCGGCTTCCGGTTCATCGCGCTGGCCGACGACAACTTCTATCCGGTGACGCTCGCAGACCTCGCGATGGCCGCGCGTCGCAGCGACCCGACCCGGCTGCGGCAGCTCGAGGCGCTGCGGCGCGAGCGGTTCGACCTGATGGCCGCGCTGGCGCAGCTTCCCGACGACCTCGTCTTCTTCACGCAGATCACCATGGAAGCGGCCGAGGATCCGGAGTTCCTCGATGCGATGCGCCGTGCGCACATTCGCGGCGCCCTCATCGGCGTCGAGGCGGTCACCCCCGAGGGACTGAAGGATGTCTACAAGGGGTTCAACCTGGCCGGCGACGCGCTGGTGGAGCGCCTGCGTACCTTCCGCCAGCACGATCTCCACGTGCTCGGGTCGTTCATTTTCGGGCTCCCGAGCGATCGGCCCAACACCTTCGATGCGACCGTGGCGCTGGCGAAGGCGGCGGATCTCACCTTCGCCCAGTTCGTGCTGCTGACGCCCTTCCCGGGCACGATCGACTTCGAACGGTGGGCCGCTCGCGAAGAGGCCGCGTCCGAGTCGGTCGACGGCATCCCCGTGACGAAGCACTGGCTCATCCCACAGGCTCGGCGACCGAAGCTGTACGCGGAGCACCCGGTGATGAGCATCGAGGAGATCCGTACCCGCACGCAGGGCGTATGGGATCAGTTCTACAGCTGGTCGGCCATCTGGCGTCGTTCGAGCTGCGTGCGTTCCATGAAGGGGCGGCTCGCCTTCGTGCTGATTTCCAAGCTGTACCGGCAGATGTACGCGAACACCGGCATCGCCACCGACAGCGCGCGGGTGGCCAGGTCGGCGCGCATCGCGCGGACCCTGGCGAAGAGCGCCCGCCGGCTGTTCGCCGGTTCGCCGATGCCGGATCTGCAGATGCCGGCCAGTGCGATGCCCTCGGATGTCCGGCCTGCGTCCGGACCCGCGGCGTCCGGCCTGCGGCTGCCGGTGATTGCGGCCCCTCCTGCCGAGGTCGGTCGGCTGGACCAGATTATGTAAGGAGGACGGCGTGACCAGGACGCTCGCGGCTCTGTGTCTGGGGTGGTTCGCTCTCGGAGGCGTGAACGGCGTAGCAACCGGCCGCGCCCTCCCCGATGGCCTGTCGCGGGACGCGCTCGTCGACCGCCTGCTGGCGTCCGACGAGCGGCCTCTGGTCCAGTACCGCGCCAGGCGTCACCTGACCGCCTCGACCCGTGGCGGGCGCATGGCTGCGGAGATGGAGGTGATGACCTCCTTCGACCTGCACGAGGGGTTCCGCTGGCAGGCCCTGAGCGAGTCGGGCTCCGGTGTCATCCGTCGCCGGGTTCTGCGCGCCGCGCTCAATGCCGAGGAAGAGGGCCAGACTCCGGCGCAGCGGGGGCGGGGTGCCCTGACGCCCGATAATTACGAGTTCCTCGATGCCAGACTTGCCGATGACAGCACGATGCGGCTTGGCGTGAAGGCCCGGCGCAAGCACCCCATGCTGGTGGACGGCGCCCTCTACTTCGATCCCGCGTCGTCAGACCTGATCCGGATGGAAGGGGAGCCCACGAAGCGGCCATCCTTCTGGACCCGGCGTGCCTACATCACGCGCCAGTACGACCGCGTCGGCGGCGTCCGGGTGCCCGTGGCCATGTGGTCTACCGCAGACGTGCGGATCGTTGGCGAGTCGTCGTTCGCCATGACCTACGAGTACCTCGAGATCAACGGCGAGCCGGTGGATCGCTGAGGGCGCCCCGGCCGCTGCTTGCCCTCGCGCGGCCGGTCCCCGTCGGTCCGCACCGCTATACTGGCCTCCACCGGCGCGGCGCCCTGCCGCGCCCCACATGACCATGACATCCGGGGCGGCAGTGTGTACAGGCCTGCACTAGACGCGCGTCTTGCGGCGGCTGGCGTACGTCCGGGCACCGCACGTGCGCGCCAGGTCGGTCCAACCGTCTGGCTGCTCGGTGTGACTAGCCTGTTCACCGACGTCTCTGCCGAGATGGTCACCAGCGTGCTGCCCGCATACCTCCTGGTGCACCAGCAGGTGTCGCCGGCCCTGTTCGGTGCGCTCGACGGCCTGCAGCAGGGGGGAGCCGCGCTCGCCAGGCTGGCCGGAGGGGCGTTCACCGATCGCTCCAGGCGCTATACCGAGATCGCGCTGTGCGGGTATGCCGTGTCGGCCCTTTGCCGCATTGGTCTGCCGCTGGCGGGCAGCAGCGGTGGTGCGCTGGCTGGCGTCATCGCGCTGGACCGCCTCGGCAAGGGCATTCGCGCCGCGCCGCGCGACGCGCTGATCTCGCTCAGCGTCGGTCGTTCGGCGCTGGGCGCGGCGTTTGGCGTCCACCGCACCCTCGACACGTTCGGCGCCATGCTCGGCCCCCTGCTGGCGTACGCGGTGCTGCGGGCCACCGGCAATGACTACGGGAGCGTGTTCGTCGTCAGTACCGCCGCCGCCCTGATCGGCGTTTCCGTGATCGCCGGCTTCGTGCGTAACCCCGCGCAGCCCGCGGACGGCGGTCTGCCGCCGCTGCGCTGGAGCGACTATCTGCCGCGCCTGGCCGGCAACCGTCGACTGGTCATCGTGGCCGCCATCGCTGCGGCATTTGGCGTGGCGGCTGTCAGCGACAGCCTCATCTACCTGGCGCTGCAGCAGGGCCGCGGCATGCCAGTCGCCTGGATCCCGCTGTTGTTCGTGGCCACCCCGGCGTCGTTCTCCGTGTGGAGCTGGCCGCTCGGCCGCCTGGCCGATCGCGTCGGGCGAGGACCGGTGGTGATTGGAGGATACGTGGCGCTCCTCGCCGCCTACGCCGGGCTGCTCGTGCCGGCGTCCGCCCCGGCGGCGGCGGGCGCGGTGGTCGTCTTTCTCGGGGCCTACTACGCCGCCACCGACGGTGTGCTGACGGCGCTGGCCGGCAGCCTGCTCCCTCGCGACCTGCGCGCCTCCGGGCTTGCGGTCGTCGGAACCTGCCACGACGTGGGCCGCCTGGCGGCCAGCGTGATCTTCGGGTGGGTGTGGGCCATGAGTACTGCCGACGCAGCGGTGCGCGTGTTCCTCGTCCTGCTCGCTGCCGTGCTCCTCGGAGCGGCGCCGGCGCTCCTGCGCGTCGAGCGGAGCGTCGGATGACGGACAGGCACCCGCGCACGCACGCGGATCGTTTCGGCCGGAGCCTCCTGGCTGCCGTCGTCATCGTGATGTGTGTTGCGGCGGCCGGGGCCTATGTCTGGCGCCGGGCGTCGACTCGCGGCGACGGCGCGTCGGCGGTCAGGGTTTCTGGCGGAGCGCCGGTGTCGGCGGCCGCGCAGCGGCGCGACGCGGAGCCGGGCACCGCCGCGAAGAAGGACCGGACGGTGGCCGAGGCCGCGTCGGTGCAGGATGCCGCGGCGTCGATCGCCCGCATCCGGTCGGGGCCTCACGTGTACTACCGCAGCGCGCGTCCCGACGAATTCGGGAAGGTGATCGTCGCGGCGCTCGATGCGCCAGACCAGCGACGGGCGCCCACCCCCCTGGCCTGCGACCGGGTGGATTTCGGAAGGTCACGAGGCATCTGCCTTGCCGACGCCCGCGGCCCGCTCGGCCCGGCCGCCGAAGCGCGCATCGTCACCACCGACTTCGCACCCGTTGGCTCCGTGGCGCTGCCCGGCGTGCCGATCCGGGCCCGCCTGTCGCCGGACGAACGCTATGCCGCGGCGACGGTGTTCGTAACCGGAGAGCGTTACGACAGTGACTTCACCACGCGGACGGCCATCATCGACACACGCACCGGCCAGGCGCTGGGCGACCTCGAGCAGTTCACGACCCTCCGCGACGGGCAGGCGTTCCGGCGCGTGGACTTCAACTTCTGGGGCGTCACCTTCGCGGCCGACGGGCGCTTCTTCGCGACGCTGGGCACGGGAGGCCGCCGCTATCTCGTCGCCGGCGACGTCAGGGCTCGCCGCATGGACGTAGTCCGTGAGGCAGTGGAGTGCCCCTCGCTGTCTCCGGACGGGCGCACGATCGGCTTCAAGAGCCGCCTCGAGGGCTCGCGCGAGTGGCGCATTCACACCTGGAACCTGGACGCCCGGACCGAGTCCGCTCTCGCCAGCGAAACCCGCAACATCGACGATCAGGTCGAGTGGCTGGACGACACCCACCTCCTGTATCAGTTTGTCGCGGAGAGGGGCGTGCCCGAGGAGGCCCTCAACGTCTGGGTGGCCTCCACGACACCTGACGACCCGACCCCACCGGCCGTCTTCATCCGCGGGGGCAACTCCCCGGCGGTCGTGCGCTGAACCACCGCGCCGCGTGTCACGAAATCTTCACGACTGACGCCCACCAATCGGGCGCGTCCGACGTCCAAAGGCAAGGGACGCATTGACGCGTCCCCTTGGCGAGGGACACCGGCATGCATGTGTTGCGCGCGACCGCGACTGAGGCCCCGGAACCCGTGATGTTGCACGTGGGCGGGGAGGAGTGGCGCTTCTCCATCACGGGGGTGACGCGGGTGGGACGCGGCCTCTTCATCTCGGTGATGCTGCAGGGCAGGGACATCTGCACCGCCGTGATCCACGTGCGCGACCGCATCGTTCTCGGGGTCACGGCCCGCGATATCCTCGAGCACGCCTGCGAGTGGCTGAAGCGCCGCGGCAGCGAACGGCACGTGTATATCGACCTCGCCGAGTCGTTCTCCTGAGCGTCGGCCCGCCGGTTGCAGTCAGGCCGGGCAGGAGGAAGACCCATCAAGCCGCCTCGGCACTGGGCCGATAGCAGGTCTGAGGGGTGACGACTATGACCCACACGGACCTGACGTGGCGCGAGAAGGTGGCGATACTCGACACGAGTGCACGGCTCGGCGCCACGATGTTCCTCGCCATCCTGGCCTTCAGCAAGGTCTTCCTCGTCGTGATGCGCTGAGCTTGGCCTGAGTCGTCCGGCTGCGCGCAGGGCCCAGGTCGTGGTTGTCCCGGGTCCGAACCATGCCCCAAGATCACGGCATGGTGTCACGAATCCCTCGCGGGCTCGTCCTCGTCTCCCTCGCTGCGGCCGCGGCGCTGGCGCTTGCCTGCGCCCCCGCGCAGGCGCCCGCGCGCACTCCGGGCGTCGACGTTGCGGCCATGGACCCGTCGGTCCGCCCCGGCGACGACTTCAACGGTTACGCCAACGGCAACTGGGAGCGCGCCACCGTCATCCCGGACGACCGTTCGGCCTGGAGCATCAGCTCCGAACTCGGCGCGAAGGCCGTCGAACAGACGCGCGCCATCCTCGAAGAAGCCAGTGCGACGCCGAGCACTCCGGACGAACGCCGGCTCGGCGACTTCTACGCCGCGTTCATGGACGAAGCGGCCATCGAGCGTCGCGGCCTCGCCGCCCTGCAGCCGCTCCTCGATCAGATCGGGACCGTGAACGACCGTGCCACGCTTGCGCGTCAACTGGGCCTGATGCTGCGCGCCGACGTGGATCCCCTCAACGCCACGAACTTCCACACCAGCAACCTGTTCGGCCTCTGGGTGGCTCAGGACTTCAACCAGCCCACGCGCAACATGGCGTACCTGCTCCAGGGTGGGCTGGCAATGCCGGACCGCGAGTACTACCTGGATGGATCGGACCGGATGGCGGACATCCGCGCCAGGTACGGGCAATACGTTGCCACGGTGCTGCGCCTCGGTGGCGCAACGGCAGCCGAAGCCGAGGCCCAGGCTCGGCGCGTGGTGGCGCTCGAAAGGCGGATCGCGCGCGCCCATGCGACACGAGAACAGTCGGTCGACGTGGTGCGTGCGAACAACGTGTGGCGGCGGGTGGAGTTCGACACGCGCGCCCCCGGCCTGGCATGGGACGAGTTCTTCGCCGCCGCGGGGCTTGCGAACCAGGCCGAGTTCATCGTCTGGCATCCGGATGCAGTGGCCGGCGCCTCGGCGCTCGCGGCCGCCGAACCCCTCGACGACTGGAAGCTCTACCTGCGCTACATCGTGCTGAGCCGCTGGTCGCCGCTCCTGCCCAGGGCGTTCGCCGATGAAGCGTTCGCGTTCTTCGGGACGACCTTGAGCGGCACGCCGAAGCAGAGCGACCGCTGGCGCCGGGCCGTGTACGCCGCCGAGTCCATGGGCGACGCCGTGGGCCGGCTCTACGTTGAGCGACACTTCCCGTCGGAAGCCAGGCGTGCGGCGGAGGCCATGGTCGCCGACATCAAGGCTGCGTTCGCCGATCGTGTCGACCGCCTCACCTGGATGACCCCGGAGACGCGGGCGCGCGCGAAGGAGAAGGTGCAGACGCTGATCGTCGGCGTTGGCTATCCGGACCGCTGGCGCGACTACTCCGGGCTCACCGTCTCCCGCGACGACGCGCTCGGCAACGCGCTGCGGGCGGAGGAGTTCGAGTACCGGTATCGCATAGGGCGCCTTGGCGCGCCCGTCGATCGCGAAGAGTGGTGGATGACGCCGCAGACCGTCAACGCGGTGAACCTGCCGGTACAGAACGCGATGAACTTCCCGGCGGCCATCCTCCAGCCCCCGTACTTCGATCCGAAGGCCACCGTCGCCAACAACTACGGCGCCATCGGCGCGATCATCGGGCACGAAATCAGCCACAGCTTCGACGACCAGGGCAGCCAGTTCGACGCGCAAGGCAGGCTCGCTACCTGGTGGACCAGCGAGGACCTGGCTCACTTCCGGGCCGCCGCCGACCAACTGGTGGCCCAGTTCAACGCCTACAAGCCGTTCCCGGACCTGGCCGTGAACGGCCGGCAAACGCTGTCCGAGAACATCGCGGACCTGGCAGGTCTCGCCGCGGCATACGACGCCTATCGGCGCGCCCTTGGCGGCAGCGAGTTGCCGACCCAGGCCGGTTTCAGCGGCGATCAGCAGTTCTTCATCAGCTACGCGCAGAGCTGGCGAACCAAATATCGCGAGCCCCTCCTGCGGCGTATCGTCGTCACCGACGGGCACGCGCCCTCGATGTACCGAGCGCAGACGGTGCGCAACCTCGACGCCTGGTACACCGCGTTCGGAGTGCAGCCAGGGGCCGCGTTGTATCTGTTGCCCGCGCAGCGGGTGCGCCTCTGGTGAGGGGCGGGAGCGCGCGGCTCCCGGAGGGGAGCGTGCTCGCAGCCGGCGCGTGTTTGCCTCTGCGATGACGGCCGCTCCCGTGGATGTCAGGGCGGCGGAGCCTTGCCGTACGATAGGGCATGACCGACGCCGACCTCCTCCGCACTGCGGCCGAACGGGCTATCCGCTACCGACAGTCCCTCCCGACCGCGCGCGTGACGCCCACCGCAACCGGCGACCAGCTGCGTGCGGCGCTGGACGGGCCTGTGCCCGAGGAGCCCAGCGAGCCGGGCGACGTCGTGCTGGCGCTCGCAGACTCGCTCGAGGCGGGCGGCCTGATGGGCATGGCCTCGGGCCGGTTCTTCGGGTTCGTCATCGGTGGCAGCACGCCCGCATCGGTGGCGGCCGACTGGCTGGCAACGGCGTGGGACCAGAACGCGGGCCTGTTCGCGCCGACGCCGGGCGTCGCCGTGGTGGAGGAGGTGGTCGGGCGCTGGCTGCTCGCGCTCCTCGGTTTGCCCTCGCACTGTTCGTTTGCGCTTGTCACGGGTGGGCAGATGGCGAACACGACCGCGCTGGCCGCGGCTCGCCACCATGTGCTCGCGCAGGCCGGGTGGGACGTCGAGGCAGACGGGCTGACGGGTGCGCCGCCGGTCCGCCTGCTCGTGGGCGAGGAGGTCCACGTCACCATACCCCGCGCGGCGCGGTTCCTCGGGTTCGGCAACCGCGCCATCGTCCGCGTGCCGGTGGACGGGAACGGTGGCATGCGACCCGACGCGCTCGCGTCTGCGCTGGCGGTGGGTTCGCCGCAGCCGACGATCGTGTGCTGCCAGGCCGGCAACGTGAACACGGGGGCGTTGGATCCGGTTGGCGGGCTGGCCGACGTCGCCCATCGTCACGGTGCGTGGCTTCACGTCGACGGGGCCATCGGCCTGTGGTCGGCTGTCTGCACGCCATCGAAGCTGCCGGGGCTCGAACGGGCCGACTCCTGGTCCACCGATGCGCACAAGTGGCTGAACGTCCCCTATGACTGCGGCATCACCTTCTGCGCGCATCCGCAGTCCCACCGCGCGTCCATGGCGGTAACGGCGGCGTACCTGGTGCAGTCCGCCCCCGGTGGCGACCGCGATCCCATGGACTGGACCCCGGAGTTCTCACGTCGCGCGCGGGGCGTGTCGCTGTATGCGGCGCTGGCAACGCTCGGCCGGTCAGGGATTGCGGAGGTCGTGGAACGCTGCTGCCGCCACGCGCGGCGCTTTGCGGAACGCCTGCGAACGGAGCCGGGCGTGGAGGTCTTGAACGACGTCGTGCTCAACCAGGTACTGGTCCGCTTCCTGGCCCTCGGAGGCGGCAGTGCGGATCATGATGCACGCACTCGCGCGGTCATCGCCGCCGTGCAGGACGACGGCACCTGCTGGGTGGGCGGATCGGTGTGGCGCGGGCAGGCGGTCATGCGGATCTCGGTGAGCAACTACGCGACCAACGAGGTGGACGTCGAGCGTTCGGCCGACGCCATCGTAGGCGCGCTGCGCAGTCTCGACCGGGCGCAGTGACTTCCGCCCCGCAGGGGCGCAGCTGACAGGAAGGGCTCGTGCGGGCGGCCGCGGCCGGCGAGCGCCGGCAGCAAAACCAGGAGCCAGAAGAGTAGACGAGGGCAGACATCGATGCGCGTGCTGATGACCACTGCGGTGCTGCTGGCGGCCATGGAGGCCAGCGGCCAGACATCTCCCGGATTCACGCAGGGAACAGCGGCATCGTCGCCGCGTCCTGCAGCGGTGCGGGCGGGAGGTTTCGTGTACGTAGCGGGGACCAGCGGTGATGGTGCACCGCTTGGCGGTACCGACGTGCGGGTGCAGACACGCCGGACGCTGGAATCGATCGCGGGGACGCTCCAATCCGCCGGTTCCAGCCTGGCCAACGCCGCGAGCGTGACCGTGTACCTTCGCGACGCAGGCGATTTCGCGGCCATGAACGAGGTGTACGGCGCATTCTTTCCCCGCAACCCGCCGGCACGCACGACGCTCATCGTCACGCAGCCGCTGGCGAGGCCGGGCGCGCTGGTCGAGATGTCGGTCATCGCCATTCCGGACGGTGCGGAACGAACGGTCATCCATCCGACAGGCTGGGCGCCGGTGCCGGGTCCGTACAGCTACGGGATCAAGAGCGGCCCCACGTTGTTCCTCGCGGGCCTGGTGAGCCGCCGTGGGGAAGACAACTCGAACGTGGCCGGCGATCTCGAGGCACAGACCCGCACGGTGCTCGACAACGGAGCGACCATCCTCAGCCAGGCCGGGATGACGATGGACGACGTCGTCGCGACGCGAGTGTTCCTCGCCAGGGCCGCGGATTTTCCTGCGATGAACCCCGCCTACAGGAAGCACTTCGGGCAGACGCCTCCGGCACGGGTGACCGTGCAGGCCCGCCTGCCCGGTGCGGACTTCCTGATCGAGGTGTCGATGATCGCCGTGCGCACCAGCGATCGCGCCGCCGTCACACCACCCAATCCCGACGGCACCCCGGGCCGCCCGAACCCCAACCTGAGTTCCGCGATCCGCGTCGCGAACACCCTGTACTCATCGGCGGCCGTCGGCAACATCCCGAGCGCCACCGATGTCCGGGCGCAAGCCACCGTCATCGTCGAACGCCTCGAGCGCGTGCTGACGGCGGGCGGCTTCAGCCTCGCCGATGTCGTGGACGTGACGGTGTACCTGGCGGACATCGCACGCGCTGCCGACGTCGACGAGGTCTACCGGTCGGTCTTCACCGGCGCGCCGCCGCCACGGACCACGGTGGGCATCGGCACGGTGAATGGAGAACTGCTGGAGGTGGTGGTCGTGGCGGCGAAGGAGCGTGGCGAGCAGGCCGGACGATGAGCGACTGCGCGGGGGTACGCCCCCGGCAGCGTTCCTGCCGCGAAGACATTCACCCCGGTCGTTGGTCATGCCGCGCCGGCACGAGTTCCTGCAGGCTGCGGGGGGGAGCGAAGGATGGTGGCGAGACCCGGGATCGAACCGGGGACACTACGATTTTCAGTCGTATGCTCTACCAGCTGAGCTATCTCGCCACGCTGAGACTGTGCGTGCGGGCACCGCGAACGCCGTGTCCGTGAAGACGCTGATGATACCACGCGTCGAGGCTGAGCCGGAAGGGATGCAGCCCCAGGTGTGCTCGATGGGTGAGGTGCCATGAGCGCCGCCGGACCGGTCGTGACGACGCCGGCCCGCGGGAGCACCCATGCACGATGCTCCCGCGAGCGCGCGGCGACCCGCCGCCCGCCCAGTTCAGGCTGGACGTGGTGTGATCAGGCCCGCGCCGGCGGGGCAGGGTCGACACCGCGCCAGAGGTTCGCAGTGCCCAGTTCCGCGCGACCGCACGCCTTCATGTACAGGAACAACTGGGTCCGGTACGCGGCGCAGCCGCCGAGCACCATCGCGACGATGAAGCTGCCCACGCTGCTCCTGGTGCCGAACATCTCGATCTCGCGGCGGAACGTCTCGTCCGGCACGTCCGCGAGCACCCTCGCGTACTCGTCGTGCTGCGCGGCCAGCGTTGCCACGACACCCGGGAAGTCCTGCGGGTCGACGGCCGCCGCCCGTGCGCCCCACAGTTCGCGGTCGAACGTGCCTGTGAGGCCGGCCTGAAGGAGGACCGGGCCCATCACCGCCAGGTACTTCAGCAACTCGATCGTGCTGCGCTGCTTGGGCGTGGGGCGATAGTCGAGCATCTGGGGCTCGATCTTCGTGCACAGGTGCTGCAGGATGCGTACTTCGTCCTGCAGAGCGGCAATCAGTTCGGACTTGGTCAGGACCATCGGTCGTGTGCCTCGTTGTTCGGTGTGCCAGTGGAGAGCGCGGCCGCTAGACCGCGGCCGGTTCGAGGTCGCGCGTGAGGCCGAGTTCCCTGCGAACCCGATCCTCGATCGCCTTGTAGACCTCGGGGTTGTCCTTGAGGAACTGCTTGGCGTTCTCGCGCCCCTGCCCGAGCCGCTCGCCGTTGTACGCGAACCAGGCGCCGCTCTTCTCGACAATGCGCTTTTCCACGCCGAGATCGAGCAGGTCGCCGGTGCGCGAGATGCCCTCGCCGTACATCACGTCGAACTCCGCTTCGCGGAAGGGCGGGGCAACCTTGTTCTTCACGACCTTCACGCGCGTGCGCCCGCCGACCACCTGGTCGCCGTCCTTGATGCTGGCGATCCGGCGGATGTCGAGGCGCACCGACGAGTAGAACTTGAGCGCGCGGCCACCCGTGGTCGTTTCCGGGTTGCCGAACATGACGCCGATCTTCTCGCGCAGCTGATTGATGAAGATCAGGCACGTCTTCGACTTGGAGACCGCGCCCGTGAGCTTGCGCAGCGCCTGCGACATCAGGCGGGCCTGCAGGCCCATCTGCGCCTCGCCCATCTCGCCCTCGATCTCGGCCTTCGGCACGAGCGCCGCCACCGAGTCGACCACCACGACGTCGACCCCGTTGGACCGGATGAGCACCTCCACGATTTCCAGCGCCTGCTCGCCGTTGTCGGGCTGCGATACGAGGAGGTTGTCCACGTCCACGCCAAGCTTCTGCGCGTACACCGCATCGAGGGCATGTTCGGCGTCGACGAAGGCCGCCATGCCTCCCAGCTTCTGCGCCTGCGCGATGACCTGCAGCGCCAGCGTCGTCTTGCCCGAGGATTCGGGCCCGAAGACCTCAATCACGCGCCCGCGCGGGAAGCCGCCGACGCCGAGCGCGTAGTCGATGCTGATCGCGCCCGTTGGAATCGCTTCGACCGGCTGGATCGCGCCCTTCTGTCCCAGGCGCATGATCGAGCCCTTGCCGAACTGCTTTTCGATCTGGCCCAGAGCCAGTTCCACGGCCTTCAGGCGCTCGCGATCCTGGCGGTCGTCACGTTCGTTCTTGTCGACTGGCGGCATGCTGCTCCTCTTTATCTCTGGCGCCCCCCAGACGGGGCGCCCTCCATGGACCCGTGCCGGGCCGCTTCAGGTGATGGCGCATCGCATCGGCGCCGGACCGATCCGGTGGCTCGTGCCAAATGGCGTCACGCCGTGAACGAAGCGGAGCCATTCTAGGAGCGTGCCGAGCGAAAGTCAAGCAGTCTCACCGGACCGAGTGAATTGCAAAATGTTTTGTGTCAGTCACTTACGCAAATGTGGCACTTTCGCCTCGATGCGTGCCGCCGGCAGAATCTGCGATGATGGTCGCTCACGTGCCTAGCCCAATCGGCCATGTGCTTGCCGGCCTCTCGGTCGGCTGGCTCAGCGAACCTGCGCCGCAAGGCCTTCGGCGGCCAGACACCCCGGTCGCACTGACACCGTTCACGCTGTGGTGCGCGGCTGCGGCGGCGCTGCCCGACGCGGACCTCCTTGTCACGCATTTCCATCGGTCGGCCACCCACAGCCTGACCGCGACAGCCCTCGTTCTTATTGTCGCAGCCGTCGTGACAGGGAAGGTCACTCGTCCGTCGCGGTGGACCTTCGTGGGTGCGCTCGGTCTGGCGCACGCCACGCACCTGCTGCTGGACTGGCTGGGGACCGACCGGTTTCCGCCGCCGGGCATCCAGCTGCTCTGGCCATTCAGTCGCGACTTCTTCATATCCCATGTGGACCTGTTTCCCCCAGTCGAGCGGCGCATCTTCCGGCCCGAGGCGTTCAGCGTGAACGCCGCTGCCGCCCTGGTCGAACTGGTCGTGCTGGGCCCGCTGGCGCTCGCGGCGTTGTGGGTGCGCCGCCGTCGCGTCCGTAAGGGCTCGTCGGAATTCGGCGTATCGTCGGACACGCCGCAGGAGACCCGACGGTCGTGAACTCGACTCACCGGTTCTCGTTTCCGGTCGCGAGCCTGCTCCTGTTCGCGCTCCTCGCCGTGGTGCACACCTGGCCGCTCGCGACCGACCCCGGTGGCCTCTCGCGCAACGACACCCATGACACGGTGCACCACGAGTGGATCCTCGCGTGGGACGCGCACGCCCTCGTGACCGATCCCCTCGACCTGTTCCAGACCAACACCTTCCATCCAGAGCCCGATACGCTCGCCTATTCGGACCACATCATCGTGCAGGCGCTGGTGGCCGCGCCGTTCCTGTGGGCGGGGGCATCGCCGGTGCTCGCGTACAACCTGGCGCTGCTGGCCGGCCTCGCGCTGACGGGGTGGGCGATGTGTCTCGTGCTCTGGCGCTGGACGGGATCGCGCCTCGCCGGCGTGCTGGGCGGCTCACTCGCGGCTTTCAATGCGATGACGCTGACGCGCCTGGCCGAGATCCAGGACCAGTACCTGCTGTTCTTCCCGCTGGCGCTGTTCGCGTTCGACCGCCTGCTCGGCGACCCGCGCGTGCGCCACGCGCTGCAACTCGCCGCATGGTTCACGCTGCAGGCGCTGACCTGCGGCTACCTGCTCGCCTTCACGGCCGTGTCGTTCGTTGCCGCGGCCATGGTGCGGATGCGCGACTGGACCGGGCCGCGCTTCCGCCGTGCCGTCCCGTTGCTCGTGCTCGCGGCGGTGCTTGCGGCGCTGGTGCTGCTGCCATTCCTCCTGCCGTACCTGCGCGTCAGCCGCGCGCAGGGTTTCACGCGCAACATGGCCGAGGTCGCGATGTACTCGGCCCGCCCCACCGACTACCTGGCGACGGGCGGCCGGTTGCACTTCGCCCTCTGGAGCCACCGGTTCTTCGACCGCGAAGGTCTGTTTCCGGGCGTGACTGGTGGTGCACTGTCGCTGCTGGCGATCGCCACCGGGCTGGCCTGGCGCGACCGGCGCGCCCGACTGGCGCTCGCGTTTGGCGTGGTCTCCTGCGCGCTCTCGTTCGGGCCCGCGTTCCCGCTGTACGAGCCGGTCACCTGGATCTTCCCGATCATGGCCGGCATCCGGGGCGCCTCCAGGTTCGGCCAGCTGTTCCTGATTGCCGTCGCCGTGCTGGCGGGGTTCGGCCTCGCGAGGCTCCAGCGCACCTTCACGACGGGCGGCACCCTCATCGCCATCGTCCTCGTCGCGGCCGCGCATGTCGAGGCGCTGCGGGCGCCCGTCAACTACCGACCGTTTGCGGGGCTGTCGCCGATCCTCGACGACCTGCGGGCCGCGGATGACGACACGCTCGTTGCCTGCTTCCCGTTTCCGCCCCCGCGCGAGGCGTTCCACAACGTGGACTGCATGCTGGCCTCCACCCGGTTCTGGAAGCCGCTGGTCAACGGCTACTCCAGTTTCATGCCGGCCAGCTACGTGCGATCGGCCGCCGCGCTCGAAGCCTTCCCTGAGGGAGACACGCTGCAGTATCTTCGCGGGCTGGGTGTCACGCACGTCATCGTGTTCGGTGACAAGCTCAGTGCGCCGCGGCTCGCTCGCATCGATGCACACCCAGCGGAGCTCGTGCCGTGGCGCCGTGACGGCACCCTGCGCATCTACCTGTTGAAGTGACCCGTCATGATTGATGGAAAGTCGGTCGCCGTGGTGCTGCCGGCCTACAACGCAGCCAGCACGCTGAAGGCCACCGTCGACGAACTGCCGTCACTCGTGGACCACCGCATCCTCGTCGACGATGGCAGCCGGGACGGCACCGCGGCGCTCGCGCGCGAACTCGGCCTGTCCACGTTCGTACACGAGGCGAACTACGGGTACGGGCGCAACCAGATGACGTGCTACCGCGAAGCCCTGCGCGCCGGCGCCGATATCGTCGTGATGGTGCACCCGGACTACCAGTACACGCCGCGCCTCGTGACCGCGATGGCCAGCATGATTGCCTACGATGTCTACGACGTGGTGCTGGGTTCGCGCATCCTGGGTGACACGGCGCGGTCGGGCGGCATGCCGCTCTACAAGTACGTCTCGAACCGGTGGCTCACCGCCACGCAGAACTGGCTGCTCGGCGCAAAGCTCTCCGAGTACCACACCGGGTACCGCGCCTTCAGCCGGTCCGTGCTCGAGACCGTGCCGCTGCTCGAGAACTCCGACGACTTCGTCTTCGACAACCAGATGCTGACGCAGTGCCTCTACTTCGGGTTCAGGGTCGGCGAGGTGTCGTGTCCCACGAAGTACTTTCCCGAGGCCTCGTCCATCAGCTTCCGCCGCAGCGTCACTTACGGGCTGGGCGTCCTGCGGACGTCGATGCAGTGCGTCCTGCAGCGGCGCCAGTTGCGGCGTTACCGCATCTTCGACCCAGCGGGCCGGCGCCTGCCGCGATCGGTCGAGCAGCCTGTGTCGGCCGGCAGCCGCGCGCCTGGGGCAGGCGGGGTACGTCAGGCGTAGACGTAGAAGCCCCGGCCCGACTTGCGACCGAGGTGTCCCGCAGCCACCATGCGGCGGAGCAGGGGACAGGGCCGGTACTTCGGATCGCCGAGCCCTTCGTGCAGGACGGTGAGGATGGCGAGACAGACGTCCAGGCCGATGAAGTCGGCCAGCGTGAGGGGCCCCATCGGGTGGTTCATGCCGCCCTTCATCACCGCATCGATCGCATCAGGCGTCCCGACCCCTTCCATCACCGCGTAGAACGCCTCGTTCAGCATCGGCATCAGGATGCGGTTGGCGATGAACCCCGGATAGTCGGCCGCTTCCACCCCGTTCTTGCCCAGCCGCGTGCAGAGGTCGGTGGCGACGCGCATCGCGTCGTCGGAGGTCGACTGGCCGCGGATCAGCTCGACCAGCGTCATCAGCGGCACCGGGTTCATGAAGTGCATGCCCAGCACCCTGTCGGGACGCTTCGTCGCGGCGCCGAGCAGCGTGATGGAGATCGATGAGGTATTCGAGCTGAGGATGACGTCCGGGCGCGTGATGGCATCAAGCTGCGCGAACAATTCGCGCTTGGCTCGCGCGTCCTCGACGATCGCTTCCACGACGTAGTCTGCGTCGGCGAGTGCGCCGAGCGTCAGGTGCGTGCTGAGCCGTGCGAGCGTGGCGTCCCGATCGGAGGGCGACAGCCTGCCTTTCTCCACGAACTTGGCAAGGCTCTTCTCCACGGTCGTCCTCGCACGGTCGAGCATGGCCGCTGCAACATCCACGAGCCGCACGTCGAACCCGGCCTGGGCAAACACCTGCGCGATGCCGTTGCCCATCGTGCCCGCCCCAATCACGCCGATCGTCTGCATGGTCATTGTTCAGGCCACGGGCGACGGGCCGCAGTCGAGCGACCCGGTCGCGTCAGCACATCTCCACGGCGAGCGCCACACCGTTGCCGCCGCCGAGGCACAGGGTTGCGATGCCGCGCCGCAGGCTCCGGCCTTTTAACGCGTAGAGCAGCGTCGTGAGGACGCGGCTGCCGCTCGAACCGATGGCATGTCCGAGCGCCACGGCGCCGCCGTTGACGTTCAGCCGGGACTCGTCGAGGCCGAGTTCGTGCGAGACGGCGACCGCCTGCACCGCGAAGGCTTCGTTCAGCTCGATGAGATCGACGTCGCCCAGCGCCCAGCCGCTCCGGGCCAGAACCTTGCGCACCGCCTCCACCGGCGTCATGAGGACGAGGCGCGGT
This sequence comes from uncultured Bifidobacterium sp., assembly GCA_964386715.1. Lineage (GTDB taxonomy): Bacteria > Acidobacteriota > Vicinamibacteria > Vicinamibacterales > CAVVIG01 > CAVVIG01. Next base: position 320,314 of record CAYLTD010000002.1, on the reverse strand, counting down.
GCCAGGCCCGAGGTGGCCTGAGCAGCGATGCGGGCCAGCGGCCTCAGGCCGAGTGCGGCTGCGCGCCCGGCCGACATGACCACCAGCGCCGATGCGCCGTCGTTCACCGGCGGCGCATTGCCGGCGGTGACCGTGCCGTCCTTCTTGAAGGCGGGCTGCAGCGCGCGCAGCGCGTCGGCCGACGTGTCCGGCCGGATCGACTCGTCGCGGTCGAATCGGACGGTCGAGCCGTTGCGCTGAGGCACGTCCACTGGAAGGATCTCGTCGGCAAAGGCTCCGGCATCGGTTGCCTGCGCGGCCTTTTGATGGCTGCGCACGGCGTAGGCGTCCTGTGCCTCGCGGCTCACGCGGAACTGCTCGGCGACCACCTCGCCGGCCGTGCCCATGTGGTAGTTCTCGAAGGCGCACCAGAGCCCGTCGTGCACCATCGCGTCGACGAGAGGTGTGTGCCCCATGCGCGCGCCGTCACGCGCCTTCGGCAGGAGATAGGGGCAGTTGCTCATGCTCTCCATGCCGCCGGCGACCGCCACCTCGATGTCACCGGTCGCGATCCCCTGGGCGGCGAGCATCACCGCCTTGAGCCCGGAGCCGCACACCTTGTTCACGGTGAGGGCGCCCACATGGTCGCCGAGACCGCCCCGCAGTGCCGCCTGGCGCGCCGGGTTCTGGCCCTGGCCGGCGCCGACGACGTTGCCCATGATGCATTCGTCGACGACGGCAGGGTCGATGCCGGCCCGCCGCACGGCCTCTGCGACGACGAGCGCGCCGAGCTGCGGCGCCGTGAAGCCCTTGAGCGAGCCCTGGAACCGGCCGGTCGGGGTGCGCACGGCGCTGACGATGACCGCGTCGTTCATGGCTGCCGGACGCTCCATGTGGTCATCGGCGCACCTGAATCGCGCGGACCTGCTCGTCGCCGAGCAGCGCCTGCATGCGCGTGAGGATGATGCGGGACGACCCCGTGATCGCCGCGGCCCACTGCGGTGTCTGTGCGTCCACGAGCAGCACGCCGCCTTCGAGCCGCACGCCGCTGGTGCGCGCGAGGGCGGGACCGACCGCCGTGCGCCAGGCGAACTCGACCTTGCCGGCCGACAATGGCGCCTGCCGGACGATCTGTGCCAGGACGCCGGGGATGAAGTGCGAGACGGGCTGCATCAGCGGCGGCGTGATCTTATCATTCGGCCATGCGCCTGATCCTCGCTTCCGCCTCTCCGCGGCGGGCCGAACTGCTTCGTGCGGCCGGGTACGACTTCGAGGTCATCGTGGCGGATGTCGACGAGCAGGTGCGCCGCGGCGAGCCTCCTCGTGAGTACGTCCGCCGGCTGGCGGTGGAGAAGGCGGCGCGGGTGTTCGAACGGCTCGCGCCCGACACTCGACAGGGCGGCGCGCTGGTCATCGCGGCGGACACGTCGGTCATCGTCGACGACGACATCCTGGGAAAGCCGGCCGACCCAGCGGCCGCCGCGCAGATGCTGCGACGCCTCAGCGGCCGTCGTCACGTGGTCATGACAGGGGTTGCCTTCTGTGCCGCGCACTTCCGCCACGACCTGGTGGAGGAGACGACGGTGGAAATGGCCGTGCTGGGCGACCAACAGGTCGAGTGGTACGTCTCAAGTCGTGAGGGGGATGACAAGGCGGGCGGGTATGCCATTCAGGGGCTGGCCTCGCGCTTCGTCACCCGGATCGAGGGGTCGTATGCGAACGTGGTGGGCCTGCCCGTGGCGCGAATAGATGAGGTCGTCCGGGCTGCCGCTGCCCCGATGCGCGCGGTTGCATCGGACCCCTACTAGAGCTATTCTGGACACGTCCACTTTCCCGGAAGTCCTTATGACACATCGATATATGAAAATAGGTATCACCGCGGTGGTCCTCGTGCTGGCGTTTGCCGGGATGCTGTGGTCGACCCTGCGCGAAGGCACCGAGTACTACAAGCACGTGGACGAAGTGATGGTGAACCAGCAGGAGTGGCAGGGAAAACGCCTGCAGCTGCATGGGCACGTGGTCACCAACTCGATCCTCGTGAAGCCGGACACGCTGGAGTACCGGTTCAAGGTCCAGAACAACGGCCACATCGTGGACGCGACCTACAAGGGTGTCGTGCCCGACACCTTCAAGGATCGGCCGGGCGAGGAAGCGGAGGTGGTGCTGAAGGGCGAGCTGACCACCGGGGGCTTCCACGTGGAGCCGAACGGCATCATGGCGAAGTGCCCGTCGAAGTACGAGGCGGAAAAGAAAGTCGGGTAGATGGCGTCCCTGGGCTCGTTCCTGCTCCTCGCGGCGTTCGTCGTCTGCGCCTACGCCGCGGTCGTCTCGGTCGTCGGAGCCCGCCGTCGTTCGCGGCGCCTCATCGAGAGCGGCATCGGCGCCTTCTATCTGGTGTGTGCGCTGATGACGTGCGCGTCGGCGGTCATCGTCAACGCGTTCCTCACCAACGACTTCACGATCAAGTACGTCGCCCACTACTCGGACTCGGTCCAGCCGCTGTTCTACAAGATCACCTCCTACTGGGGTGGTCTCGACGGCTCGATCATGTTCTGGGTGTTCATCCTGTCGGTGTTCGGCACGATTGCGGTCTACGTCAACCGCGACCGGTACCGTGAGCTGATCCCCTACGTGGTGGCCACCATCTCCACGGTGCAGATGTTCTTCCTGTACCTGATGGTGGTGCACAAGAATCCGTTCAGCACGTTCCTGTCCCAGGTGCCCCCGGAGGGGGAAGGGTTGAACCCGCTGCTCCAGAACTACTGGATGGCGATTCACCCGCCGTCGCTCTACATCGGCTTCGTGGGCTGCACGATTCCGTTTGCGTTCGGGATCGCGGCACTGATTACCGGGCACCTCGACGACTCGTGGCTGCGTGCGGTGCGGCGCTGGACGATGTTCAGCTGGCTGTTCCTCAGCTTCGGGCTCACGCTCGGCATGATCTGGGCGTACGAGGAACTGGGCTGGGGTGGGCACTGGGCCTGGGATCCGGTCGAGAACGCCGGGCTCCTCCCGTGGTTCACGGCAACGGCGTTCCTGCATTCGGTCATGGTCCAGGAGCGGCGCAGCATGCTCCGGATCTGGAACGTGTCGCTGGTGATCGTGACGTTCTTCCTCACCATCTTCGGCACGTTCATGACCCGCTCGGGTGTCGTCCAGTCGGTGCACGCATTCGGTGAAGACCGCGTGCTCGCGTGGCTCTTCACCATGTTCATGGTGGTGATCCTCACCTTCAGTTTCGGGCTGGTGATCTACCGGATGCCCCTGCTGAAGGCGCGCAACGAACTCGACTCGTGGCTGTCGCGCGAGGCGGCGTTCCTGGTCAACAACTGGATCCTGTTGTTCTCGGCGTTCTTCGTCCTCTTCGCGACGATGTTCCCGACGCTGAGCGAAGCGGTCACCGGCACCCGCATCACGGTGGCCGGGCCCTTCTACAACAAGTGGATGGCGCCGATCGGGCTCATCCTCCTGTTCCTCACCGGCGTCGGACCGCTGCTCGCCTGGCGCAAGTCCACGATGAAGAACATCGTGGACCAGTTCCTGTGGCCGACCCTCTGCGGCGTGGTCACGGCCGTCGTCCTGATCGCGTCGGGGCTGACGAACTGGGCGTCGGACCTGTGCTTCGCGCTGTCGGCGTTCGTGGCCGGGACCATCAGCCAGGAGTTCTGGCGCGGCACGCGGATCCGCAAGAAGAACACGGGCACCGACCTCTTCACCGCGCTCGTCGGGCTCGTCGGACGGAACAAGCGCCGCTACGGCGGCTACATCGTCCACCTGGGCATCGTGCTGATGTTCCTCGGCTTCGCCGGCGAGACCTACAAGCTGGACGAGCAGGTCCTGCTCAAACAGGGGCAGGAGACGACGGTCGGGCAGTGGACCTTCCGGAACGACGGCATCAAGGTGCACGACGACGGTCAGAAGCAGATGACCACCGCGTACATCGCGGTGCTGGAGGGCGGTCAGCAGATCACCACGCTCTATCCCGCGCGATGGGTGTTCCACCGCCACGAGAGTTCGCCGACCACCGAGGTGGCCATCCGCCGCGGCTTCTGGGAGGACCTCTACATCGTGTTGCCGGCAACAGACCCCACGATGACGGCACAGCAGACCGCGACGCTGCAGATCGTGGTCAACCCGCTGGTCAACTGGATCTGGCTGGGCTTCGGCATCATGGCGTTCGGCACCGGCATCGCGCTGCTGCCCGAGCGGGCCTACTCGTTCGCGGTGGCGAAGAGCACGGCCGATGTGGCTGGCGCGACCGCGGCCATCCTGCTGATCGTCGCGCTGTCGTCAGTGCCCGTCCTTGCGCAGGCCGCCCCCGGCGCGGCGCAGGCCCACGATCCCAACGCGGCCAACGCCCCGGTGATGGCCACGTCGGACCTGGAAAAGGAGATGCGCCGCGAGATGGTCTGCATCTGCGGCGACTGCCCGAAATACCCGCTCTCGGAATGCACCTGCAGCAAGGCTGCCGAAATGCGCGGCGAGTTGTCGGAGCAGATCGCGGCCGGCAAGAACCGCGATCAGATCCGGCTGTGGGCGGTGGAGCGTTACGGAAGCCAGGAGGCGCTCGGCGCGCCGATCGATGAAGGCTTCAATCGACTCGCGTGGCTGCTGCCGTGGACGTTCGGCCTCGGCGCAGCGGCTGCCGTGGGCCTCGTCGCGATCAAGTGGTCGCGGAACCGCCGCGACGAGGCGCCCGAGGCGACAGCTGTTGCCGACCCCGAACTGAACGAGCGCCTCGACGATGAGCTCAGAAACCTCGACTGAGCACGCCCGGTCGACACCGGATTCTCCCCCCAGTTCCGCAGGTGGCATGCAGCCGTGGCAGTTCTTCGTCCTGGCCGGGCTCGCGTGTGCGACGACGGTCACCTTTCTGCTCCGCGGACAGGGCATCACCGCCGTCCTGCTCGCGTCGGTGCTCATGGCGGCGACCACGCTCGTGGGCATGGCCGCGCTTCGCGTGGTCCGCCCGCTGGTGACAACGCACGACGACCGCGGGGCGCTCATCGGCCAGCGGACGCGCGCCGCGCTGGAGGTCGAGAAGAACAACACCCTGCGCACCATCAAGGAACTCGAGTTCGATCGGGCGATGGGAAAGATGTCCGAAGAGGACTTCCGCGAGATGTCCGTGCGGCTGCGCGCCCGGGCTGCGCGGCTGATCAAGCAGCTCGATGCCGGCTCGGGATACCGGTCCCAGATCGAAAAGGACCTCGCACGCCGACTGGGCGAGCACCAGGAGAAGGGTGCGGCTGCGGCCCTGCGGTCGTGCGCCAAGTGCCGCACTGGCAACGACCCGGACGCCAAGTTCTGCAAGAACTGTGGGGAGCGGCTGGGATGAGCGCGTTGATGGACGCAGGGCGGGCGGTGCCCGGCACCCCGCACGATCAGATGGCGCCGATGTGTGTGCGTTCAAGGCGCTGCCTCTCACCCTGGTTCACGTCGCGCTCCTGGGTGGCTGCCGTGCTCTGCGTGATTGCCTCACTCGGCGGCGTGGGCATCGCGGCGGCCCAGATGCCCGACATGAAGCAGATGTCGGGGATTCCGCGCCCGGTGGACGACCTGCCGCCCGGTTCGGTCTCCGTTCGCGTCATCCGCGGCGACATGTCGAAGAACCTCGCGAACCAGCCGGTCGAGATGACCACCAGCGGTGGCGCGAAGACCGTCAACACCGACGCCGAAGGACGTGCCCAGTTCGACGCGATTCCAGCCGGCATGCAGGTGAAGTTCTCGACGGTCGTCGACGGCGAGCGGCTCGACTCGCAGGTGTTCCCGATGCCCGCGCAGGGCGGGGTGCGAATGCTCCTTGTCGCCACCGACGTCGAGGGACAGAAGCAGGCTGCTGCCGCAGCGGTCGAGGGCGAGGTGCAGCTTGGCGGCGAGTCGCGCATCATCCTCGAACCGGAGGACGAACGCGTCCTGGTCTACTACGTCCTCGACATCGTCAATGGCGGCAGCGCGCCGGTGTCCCCCAAGGTCGCGTTCACCTTCACCCTGCAGCCTGCTGCCATCGGGACGCAGGTGGTGCAGGGGTCGTCGCCGCTCGCGAGCAGCAACGGCCGGGAGGTGACCGTGCGGGGGCCCTTCCCTCCGGGCAGCACGCAGCTCCAGGTGGCCGCCGAGTACCCGATCGACGGCGGGGTGGTGGAGATCAGCCAGGCGTTCCCTGCGCCGATGCAGGATGTCATCGTCATCGCCAAGAAGGTCGGTGCAATGGCGCTGGCGTCTCCGCAGCTCACGCGCGTGCAGGAGATGACCTCCGAGGGCACGCTCGTGATCCTCGGCGCCGGCGGATCGCTGGCGGCGAACGCTCCCCTTGCCCTGACGGTCACCGGTCTGCCGCATCACAGTTCGGTCCCGCGCAACGTCGCCCTCATCCTGGCGCTCGTCATCGTCGCGGCCGGCGTCTGGTCACTGCGCGACTCCGGCGCCGAGTCGGACCGGCAGGGTGAGCGCAGGCGCCTGCTCGCGCGTCGTGAGAAGCTGTTCCAGGAGCTGGTCAGGCTCGAGTCGGACCACAAGCGCGGCCGCCTGGGGGCTGCCCAGTACGCCACCCGGCGGGAGGATCTGCTGCAGTCGCTCGAGAGCGTCTACGGGGCGCTGGACGACGACGAAACGAGCCCGGAGCCGGCCAATCGCCCTGGCGTTGCCGCGTAACCCGTGCCGCAGCCGTTCGACTTCGATCGCGTCGAGCTGAACGACCTGTCACGCCACTTCGGCCGCCGCAGGGCGGTGTCGCGGGTGTCCCTGTCGCTCCGGGGTGGCGAGATCCTGGGTCTGCTCGGCCCCAACGGGGCGGGCAAGTCCACGCTGCTGGGCATGATGGCCACGCTGGTCGCCCCCACGGCCGGCACCATTACCTACGGTGACCTGACGGTGCGTGCGGCCGGGGAAGCCATTCGAAGCCGGATCGGCGTCCTGGCGCACGAACTGCATCTCTACCCGGAACTGAGCGCCCGGCAGAACCTCGAGTTCTTCGCCCGTCTGTACGGACTTCCTGGAGACGGCGGAGTGACGCGGGCCCTCGAGTCCGCGGGACTCGCCGAGCGCGGCGACGACCAGGTGTCGTCGTTCTCGCGCGGCATGCGCCAGCGGCTCGCCCTCGAGCGGGCCCTGCTTCACGCACCACGCCTCGTGCTGCTCGACGAGCCGTTCACAGGTCTGGACGACAGGGCCGTCCGCATCGTGGCGGAACGATTGTCGCGGCTCGCCGCGAGCGGGGCCATCGTCGTGCTGGCCACGCACGACCTCGACGTCGCCGATGGCCTGATCACGCGGATGGCCGTGGTGCGATCGGGCCGGTTGCTGAGCGACGGGCGTGCGGGTGCCGGCATCCGGCAGCAGTACCGTGCGCTGGTGGAGTCGGCGTGAGGGTTCTCCGGCTGGCGCTGCTCGTCCTGCGAAAGGACTTCGCCATCGAGCTGAAGAGCTACGAGATCCTTTCGACGACGCTCTTCTTCGCGGTCGCGTGCGTCGCCATCTTCTCCTTCGCCTTCGTCAAGGAAGGGCAGGCCGAGGTCGACGCGGCCGCCGGGATTCTCTGGATTGCCATCGCCTTCTCGGGCACGCTGGCCCTGGGACGGACGTTCGAGCGTGAGCGCTACGGCGAGACGCTCAAGGCATTGCTGCTGGCGCCAGCGCCGCGCCCGGCGATCTATCTCGGCAAGCTGCTCGGCATCCTGACGCTGATGTTCGCGACCGAAATCCTGCTGGTGCCGATGGTGGCGTTCCTGTTCAGCGCGCCGTTCTTCTCGAAGCCGGTGCTGCTGCTGGCGCTGCTGTCGCTCGGCACCCTGGGGTATGCGGCGGTGGGCACGCTGTTCGCCGCGATGCTCGTCCGCGCGCGCACGCGTGACGTGATGCTGCCGATCCTGCTGTATCCGATTACCATACCGGTGATCATCGCCGGCGTGCGCGGCACGGCCGCACTGCTGGCGTCGCCGCCTGACGAGCCGGTGGCGGTGCTGTGGATTGGCATGCTGGCCTTCTTCGATGTGGTATTCATCACGCTGTCGCTCTGGACGTTCGAGCCGCTGATGACTGAGTAGCCCGGGGTGGGCGACTGGGGCAGGCGGGGCAGGCGGGGCAGGCAGGTCAGGCAGGTCAGGTAGGTCAGGTAGGTCAGGCAGGTCAGGCAGGTCAGGTAGGTCAGGTAGGTCAGGTAGGTCAGGGTCGGGGCAGACGGGTAAGGCAGGTAGGACAGGCGGGTCGACCATGATGAAAAAACTCTTCGTGCCGCTCCTGATCGTCACGGCGCTGATGTTCGCTTATTCGCCGGTGGCGATCGCGAACGCCCCGTACGAGTCGACGATGCGGCTGGTGCAGAAGATCTTCTACTACCACCTGCCGGCGTGGATGGCGCTGTCGGTCACGGTGACCATCTGCACGATCTCGAGCGCCGTCTACCTCTTCACCGGGTCGGAGAAGGCCGATCGTCTGGCCGTGGCAGCGGCGGAGGTCACCGTGGTGTTCGGGCTGTTCGGGCTCGTCAGCGGGTCGCTGTGGGGACGCAAGGCGTGGGGCGTGTGGTGGCAGTGGGATGCACGGCTGACCATGGCATTCCTCCTCGAGCTGATCTTCTTCGGATATTTGCTGGTCCGCACGTATGGAGGCCCCGGCGCCGAGAAGCTGGCCGCCGCGATGGGGATCTTCGGCGGCGCCACCGCGCCGTTCGTTTACAAGTCGGTGGACTGGTGGCGCACGGTGCACCCCAAGACAAGCGTGATGACCACGCTGGGCGAGACCTCGCCGGAGATGTGGTACGTCGTCTGGTTCTGCGCCGTCACGATCCTGCTGTTCACCGTGCTGCTGCTGATGGCGCGCGTCCGCCTCGAGGAGCAGCGAGCCGCCCTGGACCGCCTCTATCTCGCTGCCGAGGACTGAACATGATTCGACGTCTCTGGATGGTCATCGCGACCCTGTGGCTGGTCAGTGTGCCGGTGTTCGCGCAGCAGCCGGCGCCGCAGGGGGGCACCGAAGGGTTCGTGCCCCTGAGTTCGCTGCCGCCGGGCGAGGAGATGCCCGGTGGGCCGTTTGTCGTGGGGGCCTACGCGTTCTTCCTGGTGCTCGTCGCGTTCTACCTCTGGACGATCTGGTCCCGCCTCTCGAAGGTCGAGAAGGAGATGCGGGAATTCGAGCGCCGGCAGGGAGGAGCGGCGCGGTGAGTGCCGGGCACTTCATCTTCATCCCCGCAGTGCTGCTCGTGGGGCTGGTGATTGGGTGGATCCTCGGCTCGCGTGCGGCGCGCGACGCCTATGCGATGGAGTTGAAGCGACGCGAGGAACGCGCGGCCCGCAAGGGAAGCTCGGCGTCGTAGGCGCCGCGCCCGTCAGCGTCCCGCGGCGAGGCGGCGGATCAGCGGCTCCGGCAGCCCCGCGGCAGACATTTTCTGCTGGGTCCGGGCCACCTCGTACTCGAGCCGGATCATGTCGAGGCGCCTGGCGGCAGTGTCCACGAGGGCGTACGCGGCCCGCGGGTCGCCATCGCGCGGCTGTCCCACCGAGCCCGGGTTCACCAGGAACTTCGCGTCCGGATCCACGCTGAGCGTGCCGCCGGGTGCCGACACCGTCCCGATCGATCGGCCGGCCAACCTGAACGCCAGCGCCACGTGCGTGTGCCCGAACAGGCAGAGCGGGCGGCGAGCCGCGTCGAGCCCACGGCTGGCTTCGATCTCGTCGAAGATGTACTCGTCCTCGTCCACCGGCGACCCGTGGCAGATCTCCACCAGGTCGTCCACGATGGTGGGACCCTGCGGCAGGTCGACCAGCCACGCCCGATTGGACGGGGTCAGCGTGGACAGCGTCCATTGGGCCGCGGCGCGCGCGTTGATGTTGAAGGCATCGGCCTGCTCCAGCCCCAGGGCGATCTTGTCGTGGTTGCCACGCACCACCGCCAGCGGGTCGAGTTCGAGGACGCGGTCGATGACGGCGTTGGGGTCAGGTCCGTACCCGATGATGTCTCCGAGCACCAGCGCGCGGTCGTAGCCGCGAGCCGAGGCGTCAGCCAGGCAGACGTCGAGCGCCTCGAGGTTCGCGTGAATGTCGGTGATGACGAGATAGCGCATGGTGGTTCGGATCGCCTGCGTGACTACGGGTTGAGCCAGTGCACGATTTCTTCGACGATCGCGGGAATGCTGGCTCGTTCCGCGTCGACGCGGTAGTGGGCATCGGCGTATGCCGCTCGACGCATGATGAAGAGACGCTCGAACTCGGCGCGATCCGCAGCAAGGGGGCGGCGCCCGTCGTTCGGGACGCGGGCAATCAGGCGGTGCATCGGCACGTCGAGCCAGACGGTAGCGCCGTCGCCCTTGATCACCGCACGATTCTGGGCGTCGACGAACGTGCCTCCGCCGGTGGCGACGACGAGATGCCGCGTGGGTACCTGCTCGAGGAGCACCGCACGTTCGGCCGCACGGAAGTAGGGCTCGCCGTGCCGGGCGAAGATGGCCGACACGCTCTGGCGTTCACGCTGCTCGACCATCTCGTCGATGTCGATGGCCCGCCAGCCCAGGCGGCGCGCAAGCGCGCGCGCGACCGAGGTCTTGCCGGCGCCCATGAACCCGACCAGGTAGACCTTGTCCGTGTTCACGCCAGCAGTCGCTGCAGCGTCTCGAAGAATCCGGGGTAGGAGATGACGACCGCGTCGGCCCCTTCGATCCGGGAGGGGCCGGTCGCGGCGAGCGCCGCCACGGCGAATGCCATGGCCATCCGGTGGTCGCCGCCGGCATCGGCCACGCCGCCGGTCGGAGCGCCGCTGCCCTGGATCGTGTAGCCGTCCTCGTGTTCGACGGCCCGGATACCCAGGTTCCGGAACCCCGTGACCAGCGTGGTGATGCGGTCGCTCTCCTTGACGCGCAGTTCTCCCGCGCCGCGGACCGTCACCTGCCCGCCGTGTGCCGCCAGCGCCCCGATGGCCGGCAACTCGTCGATCAGCCCCGGCACCTCGCCGGGCGCGATGTCGAGAGTGCCGAGCTGGTCGCCGGTCACGACGACGGTGCCGAGCGGCTCACCGGCGGCCACCGACAGCGGCTGCACCTCGACGCGCGCACCAAAGCGCCGCAGGACGTCGAGCAGGGCCGTGCGTGAGGGATTCAGGCCGACCTGCTCGATCACCACCTGCGAACCGGGCAGCGACGCGGCGGCCACCATCCAGAACGCAGCCGAGGAGAAGTCTCCCGGCACCGGAAGCGATTGCCCGCGTCCGCGCTGTCCGCCCGCGACGGACACCGTCAGGCCATCGACGCGTACTTCGAACCCGAACGCCGCCAGCGCACGCTCGGTGTGGTCGCGGGTCTGGGCGGGCTCGGTGACCGACGTGACCCCGTTGGTGTGGAGTCCGGCCAGCAGCACCGCGCTCTTCACCTGCGCGCTCGGCACCTTCGGCGCATAGGCAATCGGATGCAGTGTCGTGCCGTGGATGGTCAGCGGCGCGTGCCCGTCGGTGGCCTCGATGCGGGCGCCCATCTGTGACAGCGGCTCGATGACGCGGCGCATGGGGCGGCCGGACAGCGACTGGTCGCCCACCACCGTGGTGGTGAATGGCTGGGCGGCCAGGATGCCTGCCAGCATGCGCATCGTCGTGCCCGAGTTGCCGGCGTCGAGCGCGGCGGAGGGTGAACGGAACTGCCTCAACCCTCGTCCCTCAATAATGACGCGGTCGCCGCGCTTCTCGATCGTGACGCCGAGCGCACGGAGGCACGCGAGCGTCGACTGGCAGTCGGCGCCTGGCGCATAATTGGAGAGTTCCGAGCGCCCTTCCGAGAGCGCGCCGAGCAGCGCGTAGCGGTGTGAGATGGACTTGTCCCCAGGGACGCCGAGCCGACCCTGGATCCGCCGGGCGGGGGTAATCGTCGCAGTCGTGGCCACAGACATTCGACCGATCTTACGATACCCGGCTTGACATCCGATAACAGATGGGTTGGTATTCAGACTCGCGTCCATGGCGCACACACATCCGCTGAGCATCCGCATCGAGTTCACCAGTGCATTCGACATCATCGATCTGGTGGCCCTGGTGTCCGACCACGTCTGCAAGGAGATCGGCCTCGATGAGGATTCGCTGCACTGGGTAAGTGTGGCGGTCCGCGAATCCGTCGCCAACGCGATCAAGCACGGCAACAAGAACGACCACACGAAGAAGGTGTTCGTCGAATTCGACGGAACCTTCGGTGCCATCCCTGAACTGGCCATCAGCGTCCGCGATCAGGGCGCCGGGTTCGACCCCGAAGAAGTCGCCGACCCGCTCGCGCCCGAGAACCTGCTCAAGGGCAGCGGCCGCGGGATCTTCCTCATTCGTAACTTCATGGATGAAGTCGTCCTCCGGCGCGCGCCCCAGGGCGGCATGGAAATCCGGATGGTGAAGCGCGTCCAGCCCGCCGGCGCCTCCGACCTCAAAGCCTGACCGATGTCCAACAATCCGTTGTACCTGACGACTGCGGTCGAGGCGGTCGTCCGCGCGGGCGATGTCATGCTCGAGCGCTTCGGATCCGTCGTCCGCGTGGACAAGAAAGGCGCGATCGACCTCGTCACCGAGGTGGACGTCGCGATCGAGCGCGAGTTCAGGCAGCTCATCACCGCCCGCTTTCCGGAGCACACCGTGCTCGGCGAAGAGATGGGCGGCAGCCCGGCGGCGCCGTCGGGAGCGTGCTGGGTCTTCGATCCGATTGACGGCACCACCAACTTCGCCCATGGGCTTCCGATCTTCTGCTCGTCGCTGGCCCTGGAGATCGACGGAGTCGCGCAGGTGGCCGCCGTGTACGACCCCACCCGCCGTGAACTGTTCACCGCGGAGCGGGGCGGCGGCGCGTTCCTGAATGGCAAGCCGCTGAAGGTCTCGTCCGCGGAATCGCTGATCGAGGCGGTGCTCGTCACCGGCTTTCCCTATGACGTTCACGCGCGCGTGCAGGAGATCGTCGGACTCTTCGCCGAGTTCGTCGGCCGTGCCCGCGCGGTCCGGCGACTCGGGTCGGCCGCCATCGACCTGTGCTATGTCGCGGCCGGTCGCATGGATGGCTTCTGGGAGCGCGACCTCAACGCGTGGGACATCGCGGGTGGCGCGCTCCTCGTGCAGGAGGCCGGGGGCACCATCACCCGGTTCGATGGGCAACCCTACTTCTCCCGGGGACGGGACGTCGTCGCCAGCAACGGCCGGATTCACGGGGCGATGCTGGACGTGATCGCAGGTCCGCGCGACGCACTGTCGCGCTAGCCCCCGCACGGGGCTGTCCACAGGCAGGCAATCAATACGCGCGGCTGGCGGGCTCCCGGTGGTGCGGCCCGGGCGGTGTCGAACAAACCGGACGCCGCGCACCCGCCGGAGGACACCGCTTCCTCGCGCGTGCAAAATCCCTCGGAAACAGCGCGCTCGCGCTGGCACTGCTCCTGCTACGTCTCAGCCGCAGTGGGCCTGGAGGCAGGCCACCCGATCTGCGGGCGCGTCGCGGCGCCCGCTACAAGGAGCGTCATGCGTCGACTCACTCTCGCTGCCGGATTGCTGGTGCTCGCTGCCGGCGTGCTCGCCCCGTCCACCGGCTACGCACAGCAGTCCCTGAACATCTACTTCGGCGGCTTCGTCCCGACCGGGGAGGACGGTCGCTTCCGGGACGACCGCGGTCGCAGCGGCGACGTGCTGGTCAGCAACCTCGACTTCCTCTCATTCGATACGAAAGACTTCAACGGCGGCACCATCGGCCTCGAATATCTCGTCGGCGTCGGAGACTACATCGACGCCGGGATCGGCGTCGGGCTCTATCGCAAGACGGTGCCGAGCGTCTACGCCGACTTCGTGAACCGCAACGGGTCGGAGATCGAGCAGGACCTGAAACTGCGCATGGTGCCGTGGACGGCCACGGTGCGCTTCCTCCCGTTCGGGCGCGCGGGTGTCATCGAGCCGTACATCGGCGCGGGCGTGGCTATCGTGAACTGGCGCTACAGCGAGTCGGGCGAGTTCGTGGACTTCTTCGACAACAGCGTCTTCCGCGACACCTACGTGGGCAGCGGGACGGCCACGGGCCCGACCGTGCTGGGCGGCCTGCGCATCCCCGTAGGCAAATGGGGTATCGGCTTCGAGACGCGGTGGCAGGACGTGAAGGCCGACCTGCCCACGAACCTCGGGTTCTCCACGACACGCGACGGACAGACGCCGTGGGTCGACCTGGGTGGCTGGTCGTATCTCGGTACGATCCAGGTTCGGTTCTGAGCCGCGCCGGGCCTCACCACGCCGACGGCGCAGCGTGACCGCTCGGAGGCCGGTGCACGGGTATGCCGTGGCCGGCCTCGGCGCGTACGGGCCTCTTCAGTGGCGTCGATACAGGGCGAGGCCGGCGCCGTCGCACACGCGGGTGTATCCGTCGAGGAAGGACGGACGTTCGCGCGCGAGCAGGGCAAGCATGTCACCGCCCTCTGCCTTCTCCTCGACGAGGATCCAGCCGGCATACGGGCGCGGCGTGTTCAACGCATTCAGCCAGATGTCGCCATTGCCCTCGTGCAGGAAGTCGCGAATCGAGAAGCCCGCCGACGCGAGGTCCTGCATGTAGTGGCCGAGCGAGCCCATGCTCGCCATCACCGATTCGCCCGCATATGCGCGCTGCAGGCACGCGGTCACCTCCTCGCGGAGCGCGGCGTTGGGTCGGTCCCACTGGGCCTCGAGCACCATCGGCGCCTTCGCGTCGAGCGGGTGGAGTTCGACGGCGGCGATACCGAGGAGCAGTGCAATCGTGAGCGGGCGCGCCCTGCGCCAGGCGCCTGACGCGACCCCGGCGCACACCGCCTGCACGGCAATCAGGGGGACCATGTAGCGGATGCGATACGGATGGCCGTCCATGAAGGCGACCCACGGCACGGCGGCGGTGCCCGCGAGCGTCAGCGGAAGCAGCGCTGCTCCGCCGTCGCGAGACCGTGCGAGCCAGCAGAGCGCCAGCGCCCCAAGGGCCGCCATCGCCACAACGCCAGCCCCGCTCAATTCGTGCAGGCCCCACCCGATCTGCTGAAGCGCCAGCAGCGGACGCCCCTGAGCCGGGTTCTCGGGCACGAAGAACCCGTTCGCGAACCAGGAGCCGACGACGATGCGGCTGAAGATGCTGAAGCCGATCAGTGCCCCGGCCGGATACACGGCCATCGCCCCGAGCGAACGCGCGACGGCCCGCGCGTCTTCCCCATCGCGCCAGCGGGCCCATGCTGTCACTGCGAGCGCCCCAACCGTCACTGGCCACGCCTCGTACCGGGTGAGGCAGGCCAGGGCGAGCAGCCATCCGACGAGCGCCGTGGCGGGCCGCCTGGAATGGGGGAGTCCACACCACGCGACGAGCAGGGCGACGCTCGAGGTGAGGAGCGCGATCAGCAGCGGCTCGGTCATCGGCGTCGCCTGCAGGTACAGCACGTTGGGGTTCGCCGCGAACACGGCCGCACCGGCCACGCCGGCCGGCCAGGAGCGGGTGAGCGCCGAGACCATCCACGCGATGGCGCCGGCGCTGGTGGCGTACGAGACCACGGAAAGGCCAATTGCAAAGGCCCCCGTGCGATAGAGGGCGTCCACCTGCACGGGCAACGCGTTCAGCAGGTGCGGCAGCGGGAGCCAGACCGCGCCGATCTGCTGCCAGCCGGGCGTGATGCTGTCGATGATCCGCCGAGCCACGACGAGGTGTCCGCGCGCATCGTAGTGGCTGAGGGCGAGGCCCAGCGCCGCGTAGCGCCACGCCGCCGCGACGCCGACGAGGGCCGCGGCAGCCACGACGGACACGGCAGCCCGGGACCGGGCGTCGGGAGCGGGCACGCGCCTAGTATGGCCCGCGCATGCGCTCCCGCCCAAGGCGCAGGGCATACCGCTGAGCGGTGAACACGGGCCGTCCTGCTACAATCCCCTGATCACACATGCGGAAGTTCGTTGACTGGGTCCAGGCCCTCGCTCTGGGACTGGGCGCACCGGGTCTGTTCCTCGCGGCCGTCGCCGACTCGTCGTTCATCTCGCTGCCGGAGGTGGTCGACATCCTCCTCATCTTCATGGTCACCGAGCACAAGTCGCGCGTGCTGCTGTATGCGGCCAGCGCGACGCTCGGCTCGATCGTCGGGTGCCTCGCGCTGTACGGCGTGGGGCGCAAGGGCGACCAGTTCATCATGCGGCGCTTCAGTGCCGAGCGCGTGGAGCGCGCGCTCGGGGTGTTCCGGCGCTACGGCATCATGGCGGTCCTCATTCCCTCGCTGCTGCCGCCCCCGGCCCCCTTCAAGATCTTCGTGCTGCTGTCGGGTGCGGCCGGCATTTCGACGGCACGCTTCGTCACCGCCATCGTCATCGGCCGCGGTATCCGGTATTTCGGCGAAGCGGCACTGGCCTACTACTACGGAGAGAGGGCCCTGGAATTCCTGAGGGCGAACGGCCGCGAGGTGTCGCTGGCGCTGGCGGTCGTGTTTGCCGCCGGTCTGGGCGGCTACGTCCTGTGGAAGAAGTCCACGGCCCGGCGGCGAGGCTGAACGTATACTGACCCCGATGCTTGAACTGAGCGTCATCATCCCCATCAAGAACGAAGCGGCGAGCCTCCCGGATCTGCACCGCGAGATCACGCAGACGCTCGAGGCCTGGGGACGGTCCTACGAAGTCGTGGTCGTCGACGATGGCAGCACGGACGACAGCTTCCGGATTCTTGCGGGAATCCAGGCCGCGGACCCCCGGTGGCGAATCATCAGGTTCCGGCGCAACTTCGGGCAGACGGCGGCCTTTTCCGCGGGCTTTGCCCATGCCCGGGGCCGGCTGATTGCCACGTCGGACGGCGACCTGCAGAACGACCCGCACGACATCCCGGCGATGGTCCAGAAACTCGATGCGGAAGACCTGGACATCGTGTGCGGCTGGCGGAAGGACCGCAAGGACGCGTTTGTGTCCCGGCTGCTCCCGTCGATGATGGCCAACCGGCTGATCTCCTGGGCGACCGGCGTGCGCCTGCACGATTACGGGTGCTCCCTGAAGATCTTCAGGGCCGAGGTGGTCAAGCCGCTGAAGCTGTACGGCGAGATGCACCGGTTCATCCCGGCGATCGCGAGCGAACAGGGCATCCGCATCGCCGAAGTGGTGGTGAACCATCGGGCGCGACGGCATGGTTCATCGAAGTACGGCATCTCGCGGACGATCCGGGTGATCCTCGACCTGCTGACGGTAAAGTTCCTCCTGAGTTACTCCACCCGTCCGGTCCAGATTTTCGGTCTCATCGGGCTCACGATGACCCTGCCCGGCCTGGTGATCCTGGCCTACCTGACGTTCGTGAAGTTGTTCGGAGGGCAGTCGATCGCAAATCGGCCGCTGCTGCTCCTCGGCGTGCTGCTGGTGTTCACGGGCGTGCAGCTGGTCACCCTCGGCCTGCTCGCCGAGATGCAGGCGCGCACCTATCACGAATCCCAGGACAAGCCGACCTACGTCATCCGGGAGATCCGCGAGGCCGGTGCCGCCCGCCCGGCACTGGGCGAACTCCATCACGCCTGAGCGATGATCGCCGGCCAGACCGACACGCAGTCACGCGTCGCCCGGCCACCGCGCGCCGTGGCCTGGGTCGTCCTGCTCGCGGCCGCCGCCTCCGTGCTCGCCGTCGGCCTCGCCGCGACAGTGCTCTTCTTCTCGAACCTCGGTGGATGGCCGTCGCCGCCGCCGCGTTTCTGGCTCGGCCTCGCCGCGGCGTCCGGTCTCACGGTGGCCGGCATCGGGCTGCGCAGCCTGCGGTGGGTCTTCCTCATGAGGCGCGCCGAGACGCGCATCCCCATCCGCGATGCCGTAATCGGATATCTCTCCGGCCTGAGCCTCCTGTTCGCGCCGCTGCTCGCCGGGGAGGTCGCGGTGCGAGCGTATGTCCTCCGGGCGCGCGGTCGCGTTCCACTGCAGACAACCGTCGTCGTCAACCTCTGGGAGCGGCTGCTGGACCTGGCCGCGCTGGCCCTCATCGCGTGTGCGACCCGCTGGACGGGCGAGGTCGTAAGTGCGTGGACGTGGACACTGGCCGCCGGAGCGGCGGTCTCACTCGTTCCCGGTGCCCGCCGGGCGGCCCTGCGCGTCGTGGCGGGAGCCGGCGCGCAGGTGGGCCGCGTCTTCGACGAGGGGGATGGATCGTGGCCGCGCCTGGCGGGGACTCGTACCTGGCTTGTTGCGCTCGCCACGAGCATAACGGCGTGGCTCCTGCCGTGCTGGGGGCTCTGGGTGATGGCCCGGGCGGTGTCGGCGGGCGCGCTGGGACCCGCTGACGCGGTCCACGACTTCAGCGTCGCCACGTCCGCCAGCGTCCTGTCGCTGGCGCCGGGCGGCATCCTCGTGGCGGGCCGGCAGATGCTCGCCGCGTTCGCAGCACGCGGGTTCGACGCCGAGGCAGCGGCCCTCATCGTCATCGGCGTGCGCTTTGCGACCGCAGGCGTCTCGGTGGTGCTTGGCGCGACCTTCGTGCTGCTGCACATGCGGTCCATGTCGGCGGACAGCGCGACGCACTTCGACGACATCGCCGACGCCTACGACGTCCAGATCCCCGAGTCGCGCCGCCACGCGCTGCTCCTGCGCAAGACGGCGTTGATGAAGCAGGTGGTCGAGTCGATGGGCACCGGGCGCCGCGGCCTGGACGTTGGCTGCGGACAGGGGGCGTACGTCGCGCGCATGCGCGAGATGGGCTTCGACGTCTCCGGGATCGACGCCTCGGCAGGGCAGGTACGGCTCGCCGCGCGCAACGTCGGCGGGGAGGGCATCGTCACCGTGGGGTCGGTGCTGGACATCCCGGCTGCTGACGGCACGTTCGACTTCCTCTACATCATCAACGTCCTGCACCACCTGAACTCGGTGGAGGATCAGCGGCGCGCGTTCACCGAACTGTTCCGCGTGCTGAAGCCGGGCGGGCTGCTGTTCGTGCACGAGATCAACACGCGCAACGTCCTGTTCCGCTTCTACATGGGCTACGTGTTCCCCTCGCTGAACTGCATCGACGAAGGCATCGAGCGCTGGCTGTTGCCGCACCGCCTGTCGGACTACACCGATCGTCCCGTGGTGGAGGTGCGGTACTTCACCTTCCTGCCCGACTTCGTGCCGGCCTTTGTCGTGGCACTCCTGCGCCCGGTCGAACGTGTCCTGGAAACGAGCGCGGTGCGCGTCTACTCCGCGCACTACATGGCGGTGCTCCGCAAGTGATCCGCGAGGCCGCCGCACCGGCGCCGTGGCGGGATGCGGCCGTGGGGCTGGCCGCATGCGAGGCGATTGCCGTGGCCGCCTGGCTGCTCCCGGCGTCCGTGCGCATCGTGCAGTGGCCGTCGAGCGGCCCTGTGAGGCTGGCGCTCATGCTGCCATCCTGGCAACTGGCCGTCCTCCTCGTGGTCGGGGCAGTGGGCACGGCTGCCCTGGTGCTCACGCGGCGCGTGTCCGCATGGCGGCCGATGCTCGCGCCCTTTGCGCTGCTCTGGGTGCTCGTCGTGCCGTACCTGCCGTGGGTGGCGGATCGGCTGCCGCTGCTCCTTGTGCTGGCCGGGCCGCTGAAGTGGCTGGTGGTCGCGGCGGCGGCTGTCCGCGCGGCGTTCGCGAGCCAGCGCGTGTGGGCCTGGCTGGCGGATCGGCCGCTGCCGGGCCGCCGCGTGGTATTCGGCGCCAGCCTCGCGCTGTATGCGGTCCTCGGGCTGGTGTCTGTCACCACCAACGGGCTCGGTGGTGACGAGCCGCACTACCTGGTGATCACCGAAAGCCTGTTGCGCGACGCCGATCTGCAGATCGAGAACAACCACCAGCGCCGCGATTACCGATCGTTCTTCCGCGGGGAACTGCGGCCGGACTTCATGCGGCGGGGCCTCAACGGCCAGATCTACTCGATTCACGCGCCGGGGCTGCCGGCAGTGCTGCTGCCGGCCTATGCGGCGGCGGGCCATCTCGGCGCCGTGGGCCTGCTTGCCTGCCTCGCGGCGCTGGCCGCACTCGCGGTGTTCGACCTCGCCGAGCACCTGGTCGGGCGGGGCAGCGCACTGCTGACGTGGGTTGCGGTCTGTCTCACCGTCCCATTCGTGCCCCACAGCTGGTCCATCTTTCCGGAAATGCCCGGGGCACTGCTGGTGGCCTGGGGGGCCGTGTGGCTGTGGCGGGCACACGACGACGTGCCGAGCACGCGCTGGCTGGCGCGCGGTGCTGCGCTCGCGCTCCTGCCGTGGCTGCATACCAAGTTCATCGTGTTCCTGGCCCTGTTCTCGGTCGGCTTCGGCCTGCAACTGCTGCGGCGACCACTCAAGCTCGTCGCCGTCGGCGCACCCATTGCGCTGTCCACCGCGCTCTGGTTCTACTCGTTCCACGTGATCTACGGATCGTGGAGTCCGGAGGCGCCGTACGGGGCCTACTCGGCCGTGTACGTGCTGAACCGGAACATCCCGCACGGCCTGCTCGGCCTGTTCTTCGACCAGAAGTTCGGGCTCCTCGTTTTCAGCCCGGTCTATCTGGGCGCGGCGGTCGGGGCCGTGGTTGCGTGGCGGACGCGGGCATTCCGGCTGCCTGCGGCCGTGCTCGGGCTCATCGTACTGGCCTACGTCGCGAGCACCGCGCGGCTCTACATGTTCTGGGGCGGCTCGAGTGCGCCTGCGCGGTTCTTCGTGCCGTTGCTGCCGTGCCTCGCACCCTTCGTCGCCCTGGCGATCGCACGAAGCCGGAGTCGCCCGGCCCAGGCGCTGGTCGGCCTGTGCCTGGTGATTGGCGTGGGCACCGCTGCGGTCGGCCTTGCGGATCCCGCGGCACTGACGTTGTACAGCGATCCTCACGGGCGGTCGCGAATGCTCGAGTGGCTGCAGGCTGGATCACCGCTGGCGCTCGTCGTACCCACCTTCACCGAACCCGCCTGGGCGGAGCAGATTCCGGCGCTGGCCATGTGGTCGCTCGTGCTGCTGGCCGCGCTCGTCCCGGCAGCGATGTGGTGGCGCTCCACGCGCGTCTCGCCGTGGACCGTGGCCACCGTCACCGCCAGCGTCTTCCTGGTGTGCGGCGCGGCGCTGACGGCCCGGCCGACGGCAGCCGTCCGTGAGGCCACCGCGCGCCGCGGTGCGCTCGAGACCCTGTGGGCGTTCGACGGTGAACGATTCCGGACTCTCGACTATGCGCGCCTGTCCCGCGTGTCGGCGGATCGATGGCGGGAGCTCACGACGCTGCGTCTGATGCCGGCGGGCGCCGCACGACCGGGGGAACCGCTCGAGGTGGGGCCGCTGCAGTTGCCGCCCGGGTCGTTCGAACTGGAAGTGTGGTTTGCGTCAGCCGCGGCACGCAGCGGCGAGATCAGCGTCGTCGAACCCCGCGCGACGTTCGGCCGCATCGAGGGTGCGCTTCCGAATCCGGCGGCGTTCGCCGTCGAGACCCCGGCGCAGACGCGCCGCGCGGTCGTTCGCGTCGCAGATCCGCAGGTGGCCGCGGCGGTGAGCGAGTTCCGGCTGGTGCCCAGGTCGATCGTGCCGCCTCGCGACCGCGATCCCCGTCCGGCCCGCCTCATCGAGTCGCTGCCCGGGCCGCCGGGGCGGTACCTCGTCTACACTGATGGGGAGGCGTATCCGGAGATGGGGACGTTCTGGAGCCGCGGTACCGGCGCGACCACCGTGCTGCTGGCGCCCGCCGGCGCGTCGCGCGCCGTCCTGACGCTGTCCACCGGGCCGATGTCGGGCACCGTGCAGGTGATGGTCGGTGACGAGCCGCGCGACGTGGTGATGCGCGGGGGTGAGCCGCAAACCGTCACGTTCGCCATACCCCCGGGGCAACGGCTCGTGCCCTTGCGCGTGAGGTCGTCGAGCATGTTCCGGCCGTCGGAGGTGAATCCCGCGTCGGGCGACTCCCGGGGCCTCGGGTGTCAGGTGGTCATTGCGCTCGAATAGGCACCTCCGTCTGGGGCTCGTTGTCCTGTCCGCGGTTGCGGTGACGGCCTGCGGAGGCGGGCCGACCACTCCGTCGCCACAGGCACCGCCGCTCGCGATCAGCTGCCCGGTTGCGCAGGCCGCGCAGTCGCTGGACGGGAACCCCGTGCTGGTGACCTATCCGAACCCGACACCCTCGGGCGGGCAGGGCATCAGCTCGATCAGCTGCACCCCGCCCTCGGGCTCGCGCATGCCGGTGGGCACCACGACGGTCACCTGCACGGTGCAGGACACCCAGCGGCAGACGGCCAGCTGCGGCTTCCAGGTCACCGTCACACGTGTCCCCCGGCTCGCGGCCACAAGGTTCACCGCCTTCGGCGACAGCATGACCGAAGGGTTTCTCACCACCTGCCCGAATACGACCCTCACCGCGCTGACAGGCGGCCTGTTGAATCTGCAGGCGGATATTGCGGCGCTCACGACCATCCGTCCGCCGCAGTTCTCGGCGGTGTCCTACCCGGTGAAGCTGCAGGCCTTGCTGGCGGCGAGGTACAGCGCGCAGGCGATTGTCGTCAGCAATCAGGGGTCGGGTGGGGAAACGGTGGCCACCGGCCTCACCCAATTGCCCTCGGTCCTGAGCGCGGAACAGCCTCAGGCCCTCCTGCTGCTCGAAGGCATCAACGACATCAACCAGCAGCACGCCGCCGGCATCCCGATTGTCGTCAACGGGCTGCGGACGATGGTGCAGGAGGCCCGCAGGCGCGGGATCAACGTGTTCCTGGGTACCCTCCTGCCGCAGCGCCGCGGTTCGTGCCGCAGCTTCGACTACGCGGACGGCGTGGACGACATCGCTCCGGCGAACGTCCTGATTCGCCAGATGGCCGGCATCGAGGCGGTGCCGGTGGTCGACCTCTATCAGGCCTTCGCCGGGAATGAAACGACGCTGCTCGGGCCCGACGGCCTGCACCCGAACGAGGCCGGCTACCAGAAGATGGCCGACCTGTTCTACGCCGCCATCGTGCAGCGACTGGAGCAGTAGTCCGGTTTTTCCGGGCGGACGGCCGGGGCGGTGGTGTATCATGCCGTGCATAAGCAACCCGTAAGATCCCTCTCACGTTTGCGGAGAACGTCACACGATGATGCGGAAATTCGCTCCCCTGACGGCGGTCGCGCTGGCCGTCCTCGCGTCAGCCTGCACGAAGAGTTCGCCGACTCCTGCGTCCCCGTCGAGCGCGGCAGCCGCTCCTGCTGACGCCGCTGCCGACGGGTCCACGCTGAAGGCCACCGCGCCGGTTCCACAGTCGCCGATCAACGGACAGCAGCCTCAGAGCCTCGAGGTGGTCCTCACCGCCTCCAATGCGTCCGGAAAGTACGCGACCGGCCTGACGCCAACCTACCGTTTCCAGGTGTTCAACCAAGCGGGCACGATGGTGTACGAGGCCGACCGCGTCGCACAGGGGGGCGCGGGTGTAACGGCGGTCACGCTGCCCGTCACCCTGGACGGTGACGTCCCGTATTCGTGGCAGGCCCGCGCGGAGATCGGTTCCGATGTCGGTCCATGGTCGTCCCGCGCGACGTTCGTGGCTCCGGCCACAACTGGCTACCTGCGAGGCGCGGAGCTGTACGACCCGCTCATCAACGGACGCACGATTGGCAGCATGAATGGGCCGTTGACCTTCATCCCGGGAGTAGGCTTGAAGTTGGAGTCGCAGCTGAGCTACGTCAGCTACGTGCTGCCACAAACCCTCAACGAGGGCGAATTCTCGCTGCTCGTCACCGGGATGCCGGGGAATACCGAGGGTGACAAGACAAAGCTCTTCGCCATGGGGCAGGGTTTCGCGGACATCGTCACCAACGATCGCCGGATGACGGTCGAGAAGCGCGGCGATCCTCCCGGCATCGTCGCCTGGCGCTTCATCACGCATGGGGATCAGGTCGACACCGAAGGCGCCGAGCGGCAGTTCGTGGACTTCCGAGCCGAGCGCACGTACTTCTGGCAGGCCACCTGGCGGAACAACTTCTTCAACCTGCTCATCCGAGAGGGCGGCGTGGACGGTCGGCAGATCTACAGCAAGGGTAAGGCGTTCCGCGGTCGCGCCTACGATCCGAACCCGCACGTGGTATACCTTGGCGCTCCGGTCGGACGCAGCGGCGATTCCGGTGCCTCGGTGGATCAGGCCATCATCCGCCAGGTGTGGGTGTCGGGCCGTCCGCGGCCGGCATTCGCCAACCGCTAATCCAGCCGCTCGCCGATCGACGGCGAGTCTTCACTCATGACGGGGCAGGGGGCCATCGCCCGCCTGCCCCGTTTTCTGTATGTGCCGGCCTGGGCCGCCCTGGCCGTCGATCCCCATTGCGAAGCATCGCGGCCGAGCAGAACTCCTCGGGAAAACGCTATTGGGTCACCTGCATCTCGGGAGGGATGGCGGTCCCCGAGAACAACTCGGCCCGCTCCAGCGTGACGCGTGCGCCCCCCACCGCGAAGAACCGGTAGTCGAGCGCCTGTGTCCCCCCGGCCGGCACCGTGAAGTCCATCGAGCCGAGCACATGATCCGTGCGGGCCGCGCCGGCGACGACCGGCGCGCGGACCAGCCGGGTGTCGTCGTCCGTCCATGCCTCGGCATAGCCGACGATGGCGCCGGGTGCCGCATCGGCTGTCCCGACGAATCTGACCCGGTAGAAGCCCGCGGCAGCGGGGATGCCCGGCCCCAGCAGGAGGTAGCCCTCCCGGCCGCTCGCGCGCAGGCCGGCCGGATCGCGTTCACCGACGTCGGTCGTGAAGCGCTCGTTGTCCACACGGATCGACAGCGCGATTGACCGCCGCTCGAGCACCTGCTCGTGGAAGTTGCGGTAGCGCCCCAGGTTCAGCGCCGCGATGTCGCGGAAGCGTGCCAGGCGGAAGATCGGCCCGCGCGTGATGTTCCGCACGCGGTCGTAGTACTCGCGGAGCAGCGGATCGGTGAGCATGTTGCGGTCATCCGCCACCGACTCGAGATACCCCTCGGGCAGGTCGCGGAAGTAGTGTCCCGCATAGAACTCGAAGTACAGGCGAGGTGAGACCGGCAGCCTGGCGAGCAGCGGATCGGACAGCGCGTTCCGGTCGACCAGGAACTTCTCGGGGCCCGCATACAGCCCCCAGAACCCGATGCTGCCCTGCACCGTGACCTTTTCGGCACCGGCCCGGAAGCTCTGCCCCTCGCGCACCCACACGAAGTCCGGCAGCTGCCGGAAGGGGCTGAAGAAGAGCACGTTGGTGTTGGGGAAGTAGTAGCCGCGCTCGTCCTTGATGCCGTTCTGCGGCCGCCACGGCCAGCCGGCTTCGTAGCGCGCGGTCGTCTTCACGGGAACCAGGGGGGTGATGACGTTGTAGAGCACGAGCGCGCCAAGCACCCACGGCGCGCCCAGCGCGGCGGCCTGTGGCGCGACCGCCATGACGGCCACGAGGAACGGGGCCGCGAAGAAGCGCCCGCTCATGAAGTCGCCGCCGACGGACACGGTATAGGCGACGTACGCGGCGGCGGACAGCACGGCTCGTCGCCCCGCCTGTCCCGGCTTCCACGCCACGAGCATGGCCAGCGCCACCGTCGCGAGGGTGATGGGGTCGTACCGGATGCTGTTGGCGACGTAGGCCAGCCCCTGCTTGTAGAGCAGGAGCTTTGGAATACCGTTGGCCACCTTCGCGTAATAGGTGTTCGGCAGCGGGAACCCGTAATACACCGTGGCGAAGGCCAGCCACGCCAGGGCCGGAGCGAGCCCGATGAACACCGGCGCGATTGTGCGTGCAGGCCGGCGGCGCGCCACCTGCCACGTCATCTCGGCCACGGGGATCGCAAACAGCAGCACGGCGTCGGGCCGCGTGAGGAACGCAAGCGAGGCCAGGAGGTACGCCCGCCGCAGTTCGCGATTCTCGGGAATCAGGCCCCACGGACGCTCGAGGTACTCCACGTAGAAGATGGCGACCAGCAGGTAGGTGAGAGGATTCTCCAGCCCGGAGGCGGTGTAGTCCACGAACGCCTTCGAGCTCAGCACCCAGGCCACGAGCACCGCGGCGCGCGGCGCCGTACGCGCCCACCGCAGCAGTACCACCAGGGTCGCCACGCAGAAAGCCCACGAGACAACAGTGGCGGTGAAGAAGAACTCGCCCGTCACGAGGTGCGCCGCCGCCATGACGAGCATCCACAGCGGATGCGTGTAGGCCTGCACCCGCTCATCCGGGTTGAAGGTCAGGCCGTAGCCATGCACCCAGTTCCAGATCACCCGGAAGGTGATGTAGGCATCGTCGCCGAGCCAGGCGTTCGCCAGGAACACGTAGGTGAACAGCACGAGCAGGCTGGCACGTGCGATGCGGATCAGGGTGTCGTTCGAGAGTCGAGCGGGGGCGGCGACGGCGGCGGGCGGAAGCACGGCTTTACGATGCAGGCTAACCGTCGTAAAATCAAGAGGTTCATGGCTCAAACCTACGCTCTGAAGTACCTGACGCAGGCGGCCCTCAGCGCCCCGAAGGATCTGCTCAACAGCTACATCGCGCAGTACAAGGCGATTCACCCGACCGTGCTGATTTTCCAGTGCACGTTCGTGTGCGACGCCCGCTGCGAGATGTGCAGCAACTGGCAGCGGGGCGACCGCAAGACCGACATGACGCTCGAGCAGATCGAGCAGGTATTCGAGTCGCCGCTCTGGAAGAACGTGGAGATGGCCATGCTCTCGGGCGGGGAGCCGACCACCCGGAACGACATGGTGGAGGTGTCGAAGGTCATCATCGACAGCCTGCCCAGGATCCGGAAGTACGGCATCAACACCACCGGGCTGACGCCCCACCGGGCCATCCCGATGCTCACGAAGGTGGCGGAGTACTGCGCGGAGAAGGGCGTCATCTTCAGCACGCGGGTCTCGATCGACGGCGTCGGCGAGATGCACAACGAAGTGCGGAAGGTGAAGAACGGCTTCGAGAAGGCCAACAAGACCATCGCCGCCATGCGGGAACTGCAGCAGCGGGTCCCGTTCAACTTCGGCGTCTCGGCGACGATCTTCAACAAGAACATCGACGACTGCGAGAACATCCTCGCATGGGCGAAGAAGGAAGGGCTCGACATCGTCTTCAACATGGTGCGCTTCTCGGATCCGATGCTCGGGAACAGCGACCTGTCCGGCACCGTGAAGCCGATCGGGCGCGACGAGGAGCGGCTGCGGCAGTTCTTCCTCGAGCGCGTGCGCATGGACCCGCTGATGGATGGACAGAACTACATCCACATGCACTATGCGGACATGATCGGGAACGGCTATCACCGCGAGGCGCCGTGCCCGTTCCAGAGTCAGGGCATCATGCTGAACCCCGATGGCGGCCTGTTCTTCTGCGAGAACAGTGAGGTCATCGGCAACGTGCTGACCGAGGATCCCGAGGAGTTGTACTTCCGCGCCACCAGCCAGAAGCATCGCGACTGGGTCCGCGACACGCAGTGCCCGTCGTGCCTGAGCCCGTGCCAGATGAACGTGGCGGCCGTCAAGCAGGTGGTGCCGTACGTGAAGTTCCTGGTGCGTGCCAGCCGGGAGAAGCGCCGCAAGGTGGCGCCGCGCGGCGTCGAGCCGGTGGCCGCGACGACCAAGTAGCCCGGCCGGGTGCCCGCCGCTCAGCCCTGGCTGGGCACGTGCGGGTCGTCGAGCGGCTCGGCGATCTCCTCTTCCCTGATTTCCACGTTGCCGTCGTCTTCTGTGGCCCAGAACTCGCGGTCGGCGCTGTCGTCGATCTGGCTGAGCACGGAGCCGCGCAGGATCTTCTCCGACATGGTCAGCCCCTGGCCGATGGAGTGGTCCATGTTGTTGTACCAGAAGCGGCCGCTGCGTCCGGCGAGCAGGAGATTCGAGAAGCGTCCGAGCTCCGCGAGGTTCTTCTTCAGCTCCGACAGGTAGTTCAGCTTGTAGATCGGGTAGGTATTCGGCACGCACTCGATGTGCACGCGCTCCACGTCGGCCGCGGCATCGATTGTCTGCGTCCGGACGAGGTCCTTCACGATCGCGTCCGTGTACGTCGCGGGATTCTGCCAGCGCGCGTCGCCTTCCCGGCAGGTCATCTCGACGCAGAGGGCACCCTTGCCCGGCGGGAGCGTTGTCTTCGCGAAGGCCGACGGCGTGGTGACGCGCGAGAAGATCTCGTCGCCACCGAAGTAGGTCCACTGGAAGTCCAGCTTGTCCGGCTTGCGCAGCTCGAAGTTGTAGAAGATGGTCGACAGGTACTCGAGGTCGACGCTCTTGATGCCGAGCAGCTGGTTGATGTTCGTCAGCGGGCCGGTCCACACCAGGTTCTGCACCGGGACCCGTTCGCTGCCGACGTGGATGGCCACGATGCGGTTGCCCGACGTCTCGATGCCAGTGACCGCCTGGCCGACGCGGACAGAGCCCTGGCTGGCCCGGATCCCCGCAGTGAGGCGGTCCGAGAAGCGCCCCACACCGGTCGGCGGGTATAGGAACGTCGTCTCCACCGGCTTGGGCAGGAACGTCGTCTTCAGCAGGTTCCAGAGCGAATCGGCACTCGCACGCTTGTCGATGACCGCGCGGTTCACGCCTGCGCGGGCCCAGTCGCGGTGCAGCTCCGATGGCGAGTAGAACAGGAACTTCTCGGTGTACGGCTTGAAGAAGATGTTGTAGAGCGTCCGGCCGTACTTGTTGACGACGTCCGCCTCGAAACTCTCGCCCTCGAGGTGCTCCTTGAACACGAGATCCTTCGACGCGCGGAGCATCGTCGCGATCGGCATCGCGAGAAGGACGGTCGGCCGCAGCGGCCACTCGTGGAACTTGCCGAACATCCGCGCCCCGCTCTTGCGCTGGATCTCGATGGCTTCTTCCTGGAGGATGTCGCGAATGAACTGCGCGACTTTCGGATTCTCCGTGTGAAAGCGATGCGGGCCGACGTCGAAATGAAAGTCGCCGTAGTGCCAGGTCTTCCCGAGGCCCCCCACTGCGTCGTTCCGTTCGATGACGGTGACGTCGTAGTGCTGCCGAAGCTGGTAGCCAATGGTCAGGCCGGCCACTCCGGCGCCCACGATGGTGATGCTGCGTCTGCTGTTCATGGAATCGACCTTCTATAATGGCCGATTTGTAAGCAAATAGACAGTGCAGCGCGGCAGGCGACAGGTCAGTACAGGACGTAGACGGAGGCGTCGTCGTTGCTGAAGACGCGGCCGAAGACTGCCGGGTGCGTGTCGAACTTTTCGGAGCCCGCGGGGAACGCGTCGCGCTCGACACGCCCGACGTAGATGTAGTCGACTCCCAGATCCCGGGCGATTGCTGCCGCCTCCGAGGCATCGTCGGTGGCATAGAGGCGATCGGCCCGTGCTGCCAGCGCCTCGTATTCGGGTGTGCGCAGCAGCGAGATCGGCAGGCCGGCGGGCATGCGCCGGTGGGCGAAGGACGGAATGAGCGACCAGGTTTCGCGTCCGCGCGGCTCGAGTGACATCTGGACCCGGGCGGTTCGCGGCGTCCGGCGCTGGAGCCAGTTGAGCGCCTCCTGTTCCTGCGCGCTCAGGCGAACCGTCCAGCGGAAGCCCGGCCCCATGTTGAGGTTCGTGGTGTCCTGCGCGTTGTAGATGTCGATGAGCGTCGTGGGCAGCCCGGCGAGCAGGAGCGTCGCGTAGGTAATGGACGTGGCCAGGCGGGCGCGATCGTAGCCGAAGGCCAACGCAGCCGCGATCAGCGCAGGGGCGCACACGAGGAACTGGTGGCCTGCGCGCCAGCCGACCCAGATCGGCTCGAGCACGAGCGTGACTCCGAAGAACAGCGCGCCGGCCAGAAGCACGCCCACGATCGACGGGCGCAGGGCCGCGGGAAACCGCTGGACGGCGGCGAGGCCAAGGCCCGCCAGTGCCGGCAGCAGGACCGGACCGAGCGCCAGCCCGAGGATCGTGCCCGGCGTGTGCAGGGCCGCCGACGACAACCCGAGCGTGACGGCTCCCCCGGCACCTTCGAATGTTTCGTTGAACAGACACCACCCGAGCCCAAGTGCAGCCATCGCAACGGCTCCGGCCTGCGTGCCCACGACGCGGGGCAGGCTGCTCGGCGACCCGAGCGCGCTCCACAGGATGGAGACGCCGTAGATGACGGCCATCATGCCGGCGGGGAAGGGACTCATGAGCAGCGCGAGGCCAAGCGGCAGGCCAGCGACGACAGCCGCAGGTCGCGACATCCCGCGGCCGGCGCGCACCGCTGACGTCAGGGCCACGAGCCCGAGTGCCGAGGCGGTTGCGTGCTGGGGTCCCCACCAGAGCGAGCGGGGAAGCCCGTCGACGGTGAGGCCGTAGAAGAACCAGGCCGTGACCGCATCGATGTTGATTCCGCGAACCTGGCTCAGCGGAAGCCCCCGCCACCAGAGTGCCAGCACCTGGTACAACCCTTCGGCACTGGCCGAGAGCAGCAGCAGCGCCGTTGCGGCCGCTACCGCGCCTGGCCGTGGCACCGCCGCGACACCCGCCAGGAAAACGGCGCCCAGGAAGAGCAGGCCGGCCCCGAGGTTGTTGACGGCCAGGAACGATTCGATGGGTGGTACCACGCGGGCCTCGGTCACGAGGCCGGTGACGACCGACGGCAGGATGAAGTAGCCCCAGTAATAGTGCAGGGGCTCGGCGGCCATGTACGGATTGCGCGGCGGGAACTCGAAGCGCGCCAGTTCGGCGGTCAATGCTTCATGCCAGACGAAGTCTGCCGTGAAGTACGCGCGATAGCGACGGCCCCCCTGCTCGTCGACCTCACCAACGTGACGGTACGGGAGCACCATGACGGCTGGCACCAGCAGGAGCAGCAGTGCCAGCGCACGCGTCGTATTGGATGTCCACGCTGGCGGGTCGATGAGCGGGGTGTGGACGCGCGCGAAGACCAGGCGCGTCAGCACGCTGACGCCCCCCCAGGCGAGCGCGAAGAACGGCCACGACGGGTGCCCTGCCGCCAGGGGCACCCACAGCGCGACGGCCGTCAGTCCATAGCCCGTCAGTCCGCCGGCGATCCAGCGTGCCGGGTGCGTGCGCCCGAAAAGTGCCGATCCGACGGGCCAGCCGGGGACGGTCGCCAAGACGAAGACCACCCCGTAACCAAGCCCCCACCATCCTCCGATGAGGCCCGCCGTGAGCGTCGTGGCCGCGATCAACAGACGCAGAATCCACCGCGTGCTCATCGGGTGGCGGACTGCGGCGTGGGACGCAGGGCCCACAAAAGGCCGCCGGGCAGGTTGCCCAGCACGCCGAGCGCGAGGAACAGGACCGACAGTGCGAACGCCTCCGGAGCCGGCGTCCCGGCCCGCGCGAAGAACCAGACGAACGCCACCTGCGCGGTGCCGATGCCGTTGACGGTAACCGGCAGCAGCATCACCAGCAGGATCATCGGGATGAATGCCAGATACGCGGCGAAGGGCGCCGCGATGCCGAGGGCCTGGCCGAGGCACCAGGCCTGTGCGATACGCAGCAGCTGCACGGCGATCGAACCCGCCAGCACCGTCATGAGCGGACGATGGTGACGGGCATAGGCGCGTGTCGCCGTCGTCAATTCGGCCGCAATCGCCCGGACCCGCGCGACAGGTACCCGCAGGGCGACCCGGCGGGCCGCATCGGCGGCACGTTCGCTGAACACCACGGCGAGGATGGCGACGCACAGCCCGGAGGCGGCTACCAGGGCCAGGCTCACCGACCGATTCGAGAAGAGTTCCACGCGCCCCGCGGCCACCAGCCCGGCCACCCCAACGACGACGATGGACATGACGCCGAGCATGCGGTCCATCAGCACCGAGGCGAGCGCCTGTCCCCGGGCGACATGCAGCCGCGCCAGGCCCCACGCCCGCACGAGATCACCGCCGACGCTGGCCGGGAGGAACGTGCCGAGGAAGGTGCTGACGAAGAACACGTGCATCAGCTCGACGAACGCCGGGCGTGTCCCACCGTCCAGCGTGCAGAGCAGGCTAATCCAGCGGTGCGCCATCAGGCATCGGTCCACGAGCACCAACACACAGGCAGCTCCAGCCCAGCGAAGGTCCGCGCCGGCGGCGGCCCGCAGGACCGCCCTGGGGTCGGCACGATCCAGCACGTAAATAGTCAGGAGAAATGCAACGAGGGGACGGAGGATCCGGCCGGCGCGACGCACGCTCGTCACGTGCGGCGACCCGGCCTGCGCGAGGTGGCCACAACGCGCCAAATGATACCGGAACTGTGCATGGCCGTGCTACGATCCGGAGACTCTGGAGCGCTCTTATGCGTTCCTAATGCACTTTCTCCTGGAAAAATCGCTGAGGACGCTTTGATGACCGACACGAAACTCGCCGCGTGCCTGTTTGCTGGAGTCGCACTGCTTGCCGGAGCCCCCACGGCTTCCGCGCAGACGACTGCAACCGACAAGATCTTCGTCAGCGCCAACATCGGGGGCCAGCTGGCCAGCCGCACGCTGGACACCTCCTCGTCGCTGACGGTGTACGAGGAAACGGCGACCCTGCGCGCCTCCACTCCGATTGATGCCGGCGTCATGTACGACTTCGGCGCCGGTTACCGCGTATGGCAGGACCTGTTTGTGGGCGTGACCATCTCGTTCTTCTCGGTGAGCTCCGATGCGACGACGGTGGCGCAGGTGCCGAACCCGATCTTCTTCAATCGCTTCGCCACCGTGAACGGCACGGCCGCCGATCTCAAGCACCGCGAGGTCGCGGTCCTGCCCCAGCTGATCTATCGCCGCGCGCTCACCGACAAGGTGGACCTCCAGGCTGGCCTTGGCCCCGCTTTCATCAGCCTGAAACAGGACGTCGTCGGCTCCTTCTCGGTCCCGGCGGGCACGCAGAATGTCAACACGGGCCTGGTCGAGGAGTCTGCCACCGCGACCGGAGTCGCCGCGTCGCTGGACCTCACCTACAAGGTTGGCACGAACTGGGGGATCGGCGGGTTCGCTCGTTACGCTGGCGCCAAGGTGGACCTCGACACCAGCGACAAGGAACTGAATGTCGGCGGCATGCAGGCTGGCGCGGGTATCCGCCTGCGCTTCTAGCGCACGTCCGAACATCAGCACGCGAACGTCAGACGGCCCGTTCTCCACATGAGAACGGGCCGTTTCCTTTTTGTGGCCCAGCGGACTCGGACTGGGGTTGTTCCGCATGACGCGCGCAGTCCCGCACCACGGTGGCATGTGGTCCCCAAAGGGCGGGCGCAGCGGGGAACGGTGCCGTGGTGGAGCCGCCGCGCGGGCAGGCGGGCGACCTCGGCGCGAGTCGGAGCGGGGAAGCGGGAGACGGGGACGCCTTGAAGCCTGACGTCCCCGTCATCGGAATCGGTGGAAGCGAGTGGCGCGACGCCTGGTCGGCGCGCTACTGAATCTCGCAGACGTCGAAGCGGATGCCGGACCCGGTTTTCGGGTCGCCCCACAGCACGGTCTGCGTCACCTCGACGTCGAGCAGCACGTCGTGCTGGCGCTGGGTCGACGGTGTGTTGCCCGAGCAGATGATGTCGCAGGAGTACCCGCCGCAGCTGTGGCCGTTGCTCTTGCGCAGGATGCCGTAGGGCCCGTTCGCGACGCCGGCGCGGTTCATGTCCGACGCGCTGAGCTTCAGG
Source organism: uncultured Bifidobacterium sp. (assembly GCA_964386715.1). GTDB lineage: Bacteria > Acidobacteriota > Vicinamibacteria > Vicinamibacterales > CAVVIG01 > CAVVIG01. The sequence continues at coordinate 286,962 of CAYLTD010000002.1, read as the reverse complement.
AACGAGACGATCTGGCTCGAACTCATTGGCGTCGGGAACTGACTTCGGCGGCACTGGAGAATGCCCAGCGGCGTGTTCGAACTGCAGGCCCCGTTCGATCCGGGCGCCGGCGTCGGAGTCGAGACGACGGGGACCGGCGTGCTGAAGTTCTGCGTATCCGACCACGGGCCCGTGGTGGTGGGTTCCACGGCTCGGGCCCGCCAGAAGAGTTGCGCGCCTGAAGGCAGCCCGGACGGAGACGTCAATACCGTCTGGTTCGGCTGTTCACTGACCTGCCAGGCGGCAATGAGGTTCGCGAACGCGCTGTTGCTCGCGACCTCGATGATGTACGAGACGCCGCTCGGCGAGCCCGCACGCGGTGCGTTGGCAATCCTGAAGTCGGGGACGTTGTCGGACACCCGGACGCCGTTGACGGGTGCCACGAGCACCGGCTTCTCGAACGCGACGGGCGTGAAGATGTTGAAGCTCACCGGCGCCGAGTAGGGCCCGGCGTTCGCCCCGTCGTCGGCCTTGGCCCGCCAGTAGTAGCCGCGACCCGTGCCGAGGCGGTCCGGCAGCGTCAGGGACGTCCGCCCGCCTGTGCCGGCCGGGACACCGTTGCGCTCGAATACGCGGTTGTTGAAGCCCGCGTCCGTAGCGACCTCGAACAGATACCCCAGCGGCCGGGGACCGTTCGACGAGGCATTTTCAATCAGGAGCGTGATCGGCTGCCGGTCGCCGGAAATCAGTGCGCCCGTCGCCGGTTCGAGCAGCTTCGGTGCCGTGATCTCCACGCCGGCAATGGGGCCGGCGACTGACGGACTGAGGGGATTTTCGCTCTTCGTCACCTCGCAGCCCAGCGTGGCCGTCCCCAGCAGGACGGAGAGAGAGAAGTACAGGAGCTGTCGCGTACGCATGGTCGAACCTTGCGCCCTTCGGGCAGAAACGTATTAGTCGGCGCCGCATCCGGTATATCGGAGCGGACGCACACCATCTGTAGCGTCGATTCGCGGTCGGGAGGGTAGGACCTGACCGCAGCGCGACAAGGGCTGGGGACCCTGCCGCCAAACACACGGGTGGGAAACGATGTGAAGTGTACGGGGCGGTCCGGTCGGTGTCAATATAGAGGCGCTCGTGATACATCGACCGCTCAATGTCCTGCAGGTCTGCGATCACCTCGGATGGGAGGGGTCGCGGATGCACGGCGTCAAACGCCTGTTCAGTTGGATGATTCCGCGCTTCGACCGGACCCGCTTTGCGGTGTCGCTGGTCAGCCTGCGCCGCAAGGACCTGTCCGAGGAGACGCTCGACGCCCTGGGCATCGACATCGCCTACCTGGCGCGGGGCAAGTTCGACCCGTGGACGCTCCCGGCGCTGCTGCGCATCATCGATGCGAAACGGATCGACATCCTCCACCTGCACGGGTACGGCGCAACCACGTTCGGCCGCCTGGCCGGAGCCCTGCGGGGGCTGCCGACGATCGTGCACGAACATGCCAACCTCACGGACACGCCGTGGTTCCAGAAGGTGGCGGATCGTGCGCTCGAACCGTTTACCGATGTCGCGATCGCCGTCTCGCAGAGCACGGCGGAGTTCGTCGTCAAGGCCAGGCTGATCCCGGCGGCCAAGACGCACGTGGTCTATCTCGGCGTGCCGCTCGAGGAGTTCAGCCGGACCCGTTCGTCAGACGAGATCCGGGCGGCTCGCGCCGACCTCGGCATCGCGCCGGAGGTGTTCGCCGTCGGCACCATCACCCGCCTGCACGATTCGAAGGGCAACTCCTACCTGGTCGATGCGGCGGCCCGCGTCGTCCGCGATCGGCCGCACGCGCGGTTCTTCCTGGTCGGGGAGGGCCCGCTGCTGTCCGACCTGCAGGCGCAGGCGGGTGCCCTCGGCCTGGGCGATCGCTTCGTGTTCGCCGGCTTCCGGCGCGACGTGGCGGGCACGTTGTCCGCCTTCGATCTCAGCGTGTTTCCGTCTCTCTGGGAAGGCACGCCGATCACCGCGTTCGAGGCCCTCGCGATGGGAAAGCCGATTGTCGCGACAGACGCTGATGGCCTGCTCGATATCCTGACCGATGGCCACGACGCGGCCATCGTGCCCCGGCGGGACGCCGACGCACTTGCGGCGAAGATCGTGTGGGCGATGGACCATCCCGACGAGCGAGCCCGGCTCTCGGCGAATGCGATGGCGACCGGCCGCCAGTACGACATCCTGACGTTCGTGCACAAGATGGAACGGCTCTACGACCTGCTCCATGCCCGCGCCGAGGCGCGACAGCGACGGGGCCTGGCCGGCGAGGATCTCTCGTTCCTCGCATCGGTCCGCGCCCGATGATCGAGCGCGGACGGCACGCCGGCGCCGCCGCGTTCGGCCTTGTGCTTCTCGCCATCGCTGCGGCCCTGGCGTTGACGGTCGACGTGCCGCGTACGAGCTACGGCCTCAAGAGCGACGAGGCGACCTACGTCGCGGCGGCGCTGAGTGCGGCCTACGACGGCAACCTGTCCTTCGAGAAGCGCGACCTCGACCGGTTTGCCGGGCTGTACCACAGCGGCCCTGACGGAATCTTCCTGAAGCGCGGCAAGCGCCTGCGCATCCGTGTGCGCCCCCCGTTCCCGTTCGTGCACGCCCAGACGCGGCAGGACCCGGATGTGTCCCGCTTGTACTTCGGCAAGGCCCTGGCCTTCCCGCTGTTTGCCGCCCCCTTCGTCCGCTTGTTCGGGCTCAACGGACTCCTGCTGGCCAACGTGGTGCTCCTTGCGATCGCCGCTGTTGCCGGATACGCCTTCCTGTCCGCCCGCGGATCGCCCGCGCGCGCGGTGGCGCTGGTGTCCGCGTTCTTTGGCGCCTCGGTGCTGCCCGTCTACAGCGTCTTCCTGATGCCGGAGGTCTTCAACTTCACGCTGGTCCTCTCGGCGTACTGCCTGTGGCTGTACAAGGAGGTGGCGCCGGGCTCCTCCCTCGATCGGCCGTGGACGGATGTGGCCGCCGCCGTCCTCCTGGGGGTATGCACCTACTCGAAGCCGCTGCCGACGGCCGTGCTCGTGGCGCCGTTGGTGCTCCTGCCGTGGCTGCGGCGGCGCTGGCTGCACGGCCTGGTCGTTGGAAGCGTGGCCGTGGTGGTCGCCGCGGCGTTCTTCGGTCTGACCGCGGCCGTCTCGGGCGAGTTCAACTATCAGGGTGGCGAGCGCCGGACGTTCTATGGGACGTTCCCCTACGATCGGCCCGGCAACGCGTGGCAGGAGGAGATCGGCGGGACCATTGGTACTGACGGCGAGATGCAGCAGCTGGTGCTGACGAGCCCAGAGGCGCCGCGCTGGTTCCGCCAGAACCTGACGTTCTTCCTGGTGGGGCGCCACTTCGGCTTCGTGCCGTACTTCTTCCCGGGTGTCGTCGCCCTGCTGCTCTGGGTGGCATCGAGCGCTCGGCGCGACGTCTGGCGGGTGCTGGTGGCGCTCGGGTTCTTTGGCGCCACGCTGGCGCTGCTCCTGGTGCTGCCCTTCACGTGGAGTGGAGGCGGCGGGCCGCCCGGCAACCGCTATCTCTTCACCGCATATCCAGTGTTGCTGTTCCTCATTCCGCCGGGCATGTCGATGGTGCCAGGCGTGATCGCGTGGGTGGGGGGCGCGCTGTTCACGGCGAAGATGCTGGTCAACCCGTTCGTGGCCGCCAAGTACCCGTATCTGACGGTGGAGAAGGGGTTCGTGCGGCGACTGCCGGTGGAACTCACGATGGCGAACGACCTGCCCGTTCGTCTCGCACAGCCGCTGCGCGGCCGTGTGCAGTATCGGACGGACCCGGGCGTGCTGCTGTACCACCTGGACCAGAACTCGTGGCCGCCTGAGCCGAACGGCATGTGGATCTCGGGCAGCGGTCGCTCCGACATCATCGTGCGGGCGGCTTTCCCGATCGAGTACATGCAGGTCGAGGCCGAATCACCGGTGCCGACGGTGATCACCGTGTCGCTTGGCAGCACGCCGGTCCGCGTGGCGCTCACGCCCCGCCAGACCGCCTACTTCACCGTGCCGGCGCGCGGCATGCGGGGATTCGGGGACTACAACTACCTCATGACAACGCATTCGACCGAGGGGTTCGTGCCGCACCTGCTGGAGCCCGCGAACATGGACTACCGCAACCTCGGCGCGCAGCTGCGCTTCCGGCCGGTTACGCCTTCGGAAGCTTCCGCAGGAAGAACATTACCGAAGTGAACACCGTGTCGAAGACGTGCACGACCATGTGCGGCGTGCGATACGGGTCGTGCACCACGTCCACCGGGACGGTCTGATATCGGTTCCATACCCGTTCGTCGATCGGCTCGACCAGTTCGAGCCCCGGCTGCGCGGTCAGCGTGTGGACCTCGTGCGGCTGGAACACATCGTCGCCAGGCGGGCCCGACAGCGCGTACTCGGTGGCAATCGCCAGGATGCCTCCCGGCTTCAGAATGCGCGCCATCTCGCGCATGGTCTGCCCGGCGCCCTCGAGGCCCCCGAAGTGCTCGATCGACGACAGCGAGTACGCGATGTCGAACGTGTCGTCCGGGAACTCGAGGTGGCGGCCATCCATCTTCAGGAAGGTGAGCCGGTCCTGCCGATACGGGAACGGCGCGAACTCGTCCGGCCGCGTCAGCACCGACGGGTCGCCCTCGCGGCCGCGCCGCTCGGTCCAGTAGCCCTCGTACAAGTCGGTGGCCACCACGCGTCGAACGCGGTTCGCCAGCCAGTACAGGACGATCTCATGGCCAGCCCCGATGCTGACGACCTCGGCGTCAGTCGTGAGCGCGCCGAGCCGACTGCAGCCGTAGATGAACTGCGTGAGTTCGTACGGCTTGCGGTGCATCGAGAACCGATCGTCGGACAGGCCCAGGCTGCGCAGGATGTCCATCCACTCGGGGTTGTCCCACTTTGCCGGATTTGCCAGCTCGCACAACTGCCTGTCGCAGGGCACGGCGGCCCACCGGTGCTCGAACTCCTCCGACAGCGCCATTGCGCGCGCGACACTGGTGCGCCGTTCGCCGCGGCCCAGGACCGCCACGTAGTGGGCGGCCCCGCCCGGGTCGGGCTTGCGTGCCAGCAGGCTTTCATACACGCGCTGGACGAAGTGGTCGTCGGGGCCGAGGGCGATGAGGGCCCGTTCCAGGGCGGCGGGATCCGGATGCGTCTCCTGGCCCGACTTCCAGGCTCTGCGCAGCCGCCTGAACTCCGCCGAATGAAGGAGCCCGCGCGACAGCGTGACCTGATCGCTGTTCAGCGGGAACACCTGCTGGTCGGCGAGTTCCGTGGGGGAAGGTGGCCTGTTGAGGACGATCCAGTAGGCCTCCTCGAGGAAGGCCTGCGTTCGGCCGCCGGGGTCCATCGACTAGCGCTTGCGCGTGACGTAGACCGCGGCGCCACTCAGCGAGTGGAACATCGTCAGCGCCGCGGCAACGAGCGACAGCAGCACTGCGGACTCGATCGGCAGGCCGACGCGCGTGAAGTAGAAGGAGAAGGTTGCCTCCCGCACGCCAAAGCCGTTCATCGACACCGGGAGCATCTGCACGATGAGCGAGAGGGGAACGATCACCGCCAGGTCCGACGCGGTCACGGGGATGTTGAGCGCATTGACGACCGTGACGTAGAAGGTCACGACCAGCGCCTGGACCAGTACCGCGCCGCCGAAGCAGCCGATGAGCGACGAGGGTTTCTCGCGGAAGCGGGCGAGCGTACCCGTCAGCAGGTCGATCTGCCGGCCGACCCACTCCGGGTGAACGAAGGTGAGCGGCTTCAGCAGCCGCGCGATGACGCCCGGTGCGTACATGGTGGGGATCGCCACGGCGGCACTGATCACGAAGCCGGCCCACAGCCAGGAGGGCCAGATCGGAAGCACGCTGTAGCCATGGAGGCCAACCGCCATGCTGGCTCCAAGCGCCGCGATGAGCACGAGGCCCAGCAGGCCGAGGCCGCGGTCCACCAGGACGACGGTCGCGGCCAGCGTCGTCGACTGTGCCGCAGGGGCGGTATCCCGGATGCGGATGACGTCGCCGCCGATGTTGCTGGGCAGGAAATTGCCGAAGAAGTTCGCCACCAGGAACGAGCCGAACAGCTTGCGCCGCGGCATCCGGACGTCCTGCGCCTGAAGCAGCAAGTGCCACCGCCAGGTGCTCGTGGCCACGTTCAGCGTCCACACGCCGAGCGCCGCAAGCAGCCAGGGCAGCGACGCCTGGCGCGCACCGGCCCAGACGCGGCCGATGTCGATGCGGGAAAAGAGCAGGCCGAGCAGGACGATGCTGAACACGACCTTCACGAAGGTCATGAGATGACGGCGACCGGTGTGGGCGGCAGCAGGCTCGTCAGACATGCGTCAGTGGGAGCGAAGTCGTTACTCTACTACGTTTTCGTGCGAAAATCATGGGTCGCATGCGCATCCTGATGATCGCGCCCGAGCCGTTCTTCGAGCCGCGCGGGACCCCGTTCAGCGAATTCCACCGGATCCGCGCACTCACCCAGCTTGGGCACCAGGTGGACCTGGTCACCTATCCGATCGGACAGGACGTGACCATGCCGGGCTTGCAGGTCATCCGGTCGCTTCGCCCGCCGTTCGTGCGTCACGTCAAGATTGGCCCCTCGCTGGCAAAGATCCCGCTGGATGCACTGCTGACCCTGACGGCGTTCCGGCTGGCGTTCACCCGACGCTACGACGCGATTCACTCCCACGAAGAGGGCGGCGTCATCGGCGTCGTCCTGTCGGCGCTCCTGCGGATCCCGCACCTGTACGACATGCACTCGAGCCTGCCGCAGCAGTTGACCAACTTCGACTTCACCGGGTCGGCGCTGGCGCGCGGCGTCTTCCGGTGGTTCGAGAAGCTCATGATCCGGCGGTCGCGCGTCGTCATCGTGATCTGCCCGGCGCTCGAGGACACCGTGCGCCAGACCGAGCCGGGTGCACAGGTCGTCCTGATCGAGAACGCGCCCGGATCCGCCGAGGCGCCGGCCACCCAGTCCGACGCCGACGCCGTGCGGGCGAGCCACGGGCTGCATCCCGATACGCCGCTGGTGCTCTATACGGGAACATTCGAAGCGTACCAGGGGCTGGACCTGCTCTTTGCGGCCATGGCGCACGTGAAGCAGGCACGACCTGATGCCCGCCTTCTGCTGGCGGGCGGCAAGCCGGAGCAGGTGTCGCGGGCGCGCGAACAGGCGCAGGCGGCCGGCATCGGCGACGTGACGGTGTTCGCAGGCGAGCGGCCGGCCGGCGAGATTCCGGCGTACCTGCGGGCATGTGACGTGCTGGTGTCGCCGCGCTCGCGTGGGACCAACACGCCCCTCAAGATCTACCAGTATCTGCGGTCGGGACGGCCCATCGTCGCGACGCGCCTGCTCACGCACACGCAGGTGCTCGACGATGAGACGGCCATCCTCACCGGTGCGACGCCGCGCGAGTTCGCTGACGGAGTGATCACCGCGATGAGGGAGCCTGACCGCGCCGCACGCATCGGCGACGCGGCGCGCCGCCTCGCCGAGACCAAGTACAGCTACGAGGCGTACCTCGAGAAGACGCGGCGCGCGTGCGCCGCCCTCGCCGGCACCGAGCGGCTGGTGCCGCCGGGCGCGCCGGTGAAGGACGTGGTGTGAACGAACGCCGGCACTACAGCTACACGTTCTACGCCGACCCGGCCAACGCCCGGTCGTTCGACGCACGCCGGTTCAGCGGCCCCATCGGTGAGCTCGTGGCCGAAAGCCAGGCGGGCGTGCTGGCCGACATGCTTGGGCCGGTGCACGGGCGGCGTATCCTCGATGTCGGAACCGGAACCGGGCGCGGGGCGTTCCTGCTGGCGTCGGCGGGCGCCAGCGTCACGGGCATTGACGCCTCCGACCAGATGCTGGCCATTGCCCGTGCGCGCGCGGCCGAGTCGGGCGCCGACGTGCGCTTCCTGGTCGGTGATGCCCACCACGTCGAGTTCGCCGATCGCTCCTTCGACATCGCCGTCTGTCTCCGGGTCCTGATGCACACGCCCCGGTGGCGCCAGTGCGTGGCGGAGTTGTGCCGCGTGGCGGAGCGCGGGGTGGTGCTCGACTATCCGTCGGCCACGAGCACGGCGCTGCTCCAGGCCATCGGCCGGCGGATATGGCACGTGCTTGGTGGCGGCACCGAGCCGTATCGTGTGTTCCTCGACGGCCAGATACGTGCGGCGCTGGCCGCTGAGGGTTTCAGGGTCGTGGCGGTGCACAAGCAGTTCGTGTTGCCGATCGCCCTGCACAAAGCCGTCGGTTCGCGCCGCTTCACGGAAGTGTCCGAGGGCTGGCTCTCGCGCGCCGGGGTCCAGCGGATCCTCGGATCCCCGGTGACGGTGTACGCGGAACGTGCCTGAACTGGTCACCGGCGCGACCGGGTTCACGGGCGGGCACCTCGCGCGAATGCTCGTGGCCCAGGGTCGCCGCGTGCGGGCGCTGGTGCGCGACCGGGGGCGCGCGATCGACCTCGAGCACGCCGGCGTCGAACTCGTCGAGGGCGACCTGCGGGATCGCGGGTCCCTCGAACGGGCGGTCGACGGTGTCGAACGCGTGTATCACGTTGCGGCGATGTACCGGCAGGCGGGACTGGCGGCCGACATCTACCGCGCCGTGAACGCGCTGGCCGTGCGCGACCTCATCGAGGTGTCGGCGCGCGCCGGGGTGCGCCGCGTGATGCACTGCAGCACCGTTGGCGTACATGGTGATGTGGAGCACCCGCCAGCGAACGAGGATGCGCCGCTGCGTCCGGGCGACGTCTACCAGGAGACGAAGCTGGAAGGGGAGCGCCTCGCGCGTGATGCGGCCGGGCGATGCGGCATCGAGGTGACGATCGCTCGCCCGAGCGGCATCTACGGCCCAGGAGACCGGCGCCTGCTCAAGCTGTTCCGCGGCGTCGCCCGACGCCGCTTCCCGATGCTCGGCGACGGCCGCATCTATTACCATCTGACCTACATCGACGACCTGTGCGAGGGGTTCCGCCTCTGCGCCGAGCACCCAGCCGCCGCGCACCGCACCTACATCCTCGCGGGCGGGGAGGTGACGACGCTCAACGAACTCGTCGCCATCGTCGCAGACGTCGCCGGTGTGGAGCCGCCGACGCTGCACCTGCCGGTGTGGCCGTTCTGGCTGGCCGGTGCCGCATGCGAGGCCGTCTGTGCGCCCTTCGGCCTCGAGCCGCCGCTCTACCGGCGGCGGGTGGATTTCTATACGAAGAGCCGGGCATTCGACATCACGCGTGCACGCACCGAGATCGGCTACAACCCCCAGGTCGGCCTCCGGGCAGGCATTGCCCGGACGCTGGAGTGGTATCGCGAGCATGGCTGGCTCTGAGCTGCCTCCCCCCGAGGGGCCCCGGATTGCGCGGGCCCAGGATCAACTCTTCACGCCTGGCGTGTCGGCCCGCGCGAAGTACGCGGCCCTTGTCGTGGGCAGGCCCGGTCTCGTGGCGCTCATTGCCCACGAGTTGGCCATGCTGTGCTCGCAGTGGGTGCCCGGGGCGGCCGGTCTGGCACTGCGAAAGCTGTTGTACCCGACCCTGCTCGGATCGTGCGGCCGCAACGTCGTCTTCGGGCAGAACGTCGTGCTGCGGCATCCGCACAAGATCCACGTCGCCGACAACGTCGTCGTCGACGACAACTGTCTGCTCGACGCGAAGGGCGAGACGAACGCGGGCATCCGGATCGGCTCGGGGGTCTTCATCGGCCGCAACACGATCCTCTCGTGCAAGGACGGCGACATCGAGCTGTCGGAAGGCGCGAACATCGGATTCAACTGCGAGATCTTCTCGGCCAGCCGCGTGACGATCGGCGCGCGGACGCTGCTCGCCGCCTACACCTACGTGATCGGCGGCGACCACGAGCGCACGGATCCAGGGCGGCCGATTCTCGAGCAGGGCCGCACGTCGCGCGGCGTCACCATCGGAAGCGGGGCCTGGCTCGGCGCCGGCGCCAAGGTGCTGGACGGTGTCACGATCGGCGACCTTGCCGTCGTAGGCGCCGGGGCCGTGGTGACGCACGACGTGCCGGCTCAGGCTGTTGCCGTGGGCATTCCCGCCAGGATTGTCTCCACCCGGTAGAATTCAGGACGTCATGGGTTACAGCACCGAGCTCGAGGCGCGCGTCGCCAAGAAGACCACGAAGGCGATCATCGACTACGAGATGATCGAGGACGGCGATCGGATCATGGTCGGCTTGTCCGGAGGCAAGGACAGCTGGGCGCTGATGCAGATCCTCGACGTCCTGCAGCAGCGTTCGCCCGTGCGCTTCACCTTCATCGGGGTGAACGTCGACTCAGGCTACAAGGACTACAAGCACGGCGTGATCGCCGAGACCTGCCGCGCGCGCGGCTGGGAACTGCGCATCGAACACACCGGCATCGGCGAGCTGATCGAGGACATCCTCGACGAAAACCAGACGCCCTGCTCACTCTGCGCCCGGCTGCGCCGGGGGGTGCTCTACCGAGTCGCGAAGGAGGTCGGCGCGACCAAGATCGCGCTTGGGCATCACATGGACGACTTCATCGAAACGCTCCTGTTGAACCTGTTCTTCGCGGGGGCCCTCAAGGCGATGCCGGCCAAGCTCGTATCCGATGACAACGCCCACGTGGTCATCCGTCCGCTGGCGTACGTGGGCGAGGACGAGGCGCGGCTCTACGCGAAGGAATCCTCGCTGCCGATCATCGGCTGCTGTTGCCCCGCGTGTGGCGACCTGTCGCTGCAGCGGCAGCGCGTGAAGCGGCTGCTGATGGACCTCGAAGTGGAGCACCCGGGCGTCAAGCAATCGATGCTCAAGGCGCTGGCGAACGTGGCGCCGCGCCACCTGCTCGATACCCGACTGAACCCTCCGGCCGACCTGCGGGCGACAATTCCGCTCGACGCGTTTCCCCCCACACCCAATTCGGCCCAGCCCGCGCGCTCGGGGCGCCGGCTGCCTGTGATTCACCAGTAGTCTCCCGCAGAGGACATTCGCGTGCGTATCATTCGTTTCGTGGTCGGGGCCATCGCGGCCGTCACGCTCGTCAGCACGTCCGCGCTCGCCCAGCAGCGCCCCCTCGTCACCGAAGACCCCGAACCGGTCGGCGCCGGGCGCCTCCTGCTCGAGGCCGGCATCGACCACGCCCGCGAGCAGAAATATCCGGCGTCCGGCCTCACCGGGAACCTCACCCGCCTGCCCGTGATCGGCCTCAGTTTCGGCCTGAGCTCCATTGCGGAGCTGCAAATCGACGGCGGGTTCTACAACCGCCTGTCGATCACGGACCGCCGGCCTGCGCTGCTGTCGAGCATGGTGACCGTGCCCGGCAACACGACCAGCGACGTCGAGGACTTCGTCGTGGCCACGAAGATCCGGCTGCTCCAGGAGCGGGAGGGACGGCCCGCCATCGGCGTGCGCTTCGCCACGAAGCTGCCGAACGCGGAGAACGAGTCGGGGCTCGGGCTCGACACGACCGAGTTCTACATGTCGCTGCTCGGGGCCAAGACCGTGGAGTCTCTGCGGGTCGTGGGCAACATCGGCTTCGGGATCCTGCCGGACCCTGTGCAGGGCGCCCGCCAGAACGACGTGCTGACGTACGGCGCGTCCGTGGCGCGTGCGCTCACGGAACGGGCCGAACTCGTCGGGGAACTGAACGGCCGGATCTCGACCCGCTCGGGCGATCCGTTTCCCGGCACCGAGTCGCGCGGGCGACTGAACCTCGGCGGGCGCTACACCCGCGGCTCGCTTCGCGTCGATGCGTCGGTGTTCGTGGGGCTGAACACCGTGGACCCGACCATCGGCTTCAGCACCGGGTTTACTTACGTCTTCGACGCCTTCACGGTGCCGTAGGCACGGATCACCTGCCGGGTCGCGCCCAGTTCCGAGGCCACGCGGGCGGCGTCCCAGCCGAGCGTCGTGCCCACCACCGACGCGGCATGGGCCAGCGCAGCGTCGCCGGGATCGCCCGTAGCGGCCAGTGGTGTCCGCCGGAGCACGGCATCGGCGAGCGTCACGACCATCTCGTGTGCGGCCGCGTGAGCCAGCAGCGCATCTCCTTCGAGCGGGACGTGCGGCAGCAGCGTCTCCGCGGTCCGGCACGTGCGGAGGCTCTGGCCGTGCCACTGGGCGATACGGTCGACGATACGGGCGGCGACCGCCCGCGCCGTGGTGTACTTCGTTCCAGCCACGCTGATGACCCCAGCCAGCCCCTCGGCCGAGTGCTCGGTGACCCGTTCGTGGCCCTCGAGCGTCGGCGGGCGGCCGGCACGCACGCGCGCCGGCACGACGCCGCGGTGCACGAGCGTGACCGTATCGGGGCTGAGTTGCGCTCCGGGAAACGCCTCGTTCAGTTCGTCCAGGAACGCGCCGAGGTCGGTCTCGCCGATGGTCACATCGTCGGGTTCGCAGGTGCGCGGCGACTCCCAGGTGCCGAACACCGCGCGGCCCTGCCAGGGCAGCACGAACAGGTTGCGGCCTGAACGGCTGCGGCCCCCGAGAGCTGCCGGCGGTGCAGGGCGGCTCGTGACAACGTTGACGGCCTGCAGGAGCGGCAGGCCCGTGGCGGCGCCGAACGGCGCCAGCAGGCGGTCGATCGAGCCGCCGGTGGCGTTCACCACCTGGGCCGCACGAATCTCGAGGGTCTCGCCGGTCGTACGATCGGTCGCCCGGGCACCCACGACGTGGCCCGCGCTGGCGATGAGTGCGTGCACCTCGATGTAGTTGGCGAGCGTTGCGCCGGCCGCCGCCGCGGCGATCGCCCAGGCCAGCGTCAGGCGATCCGCGTCTCGCGTGACGTAGTCGAACCACACCGCGGCCCCCGTAAGGTCCGTGCCGTCCAGGTCCGGATAGGTGGCCAGCGCCTCGTCGCGCGCGAGGACACGCCCGGCGGCCAGGTGGTGCGACGCCGGCACGCCGTCGTTGCGATCGCCGGCGACGAGACGGTCCAGCAGGAACCCGATTCTCATCGCGGCGGGCCCCCGTGTGAGCGAGGCGTGGAGCGGCAGCACGAAGGGCAGGGGCGTGACGGCCCACGGTGCGATGCGGGCAAGCGTGCGCCGTTCGTGTATCGATTCCCGCGCTCGGGCGATGTCCAGCGTTTGCAGGTAGCGCAGCCCGCCGTGGATCGTGCGAAGGTGGTTGAACGAGGTGCCGCTGCCGAAATCGTTTCGCTCGACCAGTGCCACGTGCAGTCCCCGCTGCGCGGCGTCCGCGGCGACGGTCAGCCCGTAGATGCCGCCGCCGATCACGAGGAGGTCGAAGGTGTGCGAACCGAGGGCGCGCGGGTCCCGAACGAGTGCGTGCGGCATGCCGATGACCGAGGAGCTCACGATATAGTATCCGCGTGCCGACCGCTGACGACGTCCGAGCCTACTGGGATCAGCATATCCACGACCTGGAGATCACGAGGCACCCCGTCGGGAGCCGCGGCTTCTTCGACGATCTCGACCAGTATCACTTCGAGAAACTGCACCATCTGCTCGCGCTGGTGGACTTCGACGGCTACCGCGGGAAACGGGTGCTCGAGGTCGGCTGCGGTGCCGCAGTCGATCTCGCCCGGTTCGCGAAAGGGGGGGCCGTGACGACGGGCGTGGACATTGCGCCATCGGCCATCGGGCTTGCGCGCGCCAACTTCGAGCAGCAGGGGCTGCAGGGCGACTTCCATGTCGCCAACGCCGAGTCGCTGACGTTTCCAGACGGCAGCTTCGACCTGGTCTACGCCCATGGTGTGGTGCAGTACACCGCGAATCCACAGGCGCTCGTCGACGAGGTGCGCCGCGTGCTGAAGCCGGGCGGCGAGGCCATCTTCCAGGTGTACAACCGGGTCTCCTGGCTCAATGGCCTCTCGAAACTCATGAAGGTGGGTCTCGAGCATGACGATGCGCCGGTGTTGCTGAAATACACCATTGGCGAGTTCCGGCACCTGCTGAAGGGGTTTTCGGCCGTGCGCATCGTACCGGAGCGCTTCCCGGTGAAGTCCCGACTCCATGGGGGCTGGAAGGGCGCGGTGTACAACGGGCTGTTCGTCGGGACGTTCAATCTGCTGCCACGCGCGGTGGTCCGGCGCTTCGGGTGGCACCTGCTGGCTTTCTGTCGCAAATGATCCGCTTCGCCAAGGCACACGCGTACGGGAACGATTTCATCTACGTGGAGCGCACGCTCGTGGAAGACGCGCGCCTGGACGCGCTCGCGGTCGAGATGTGCGACCGCCATACCGGCATCGGCGCCGACGGGCTGATGGTCTATGCGCGCACGGAGGCCGGTGCATCCATCGACCTGCTCAACTCGGACGGGAGCCCGTCGGAAGTGTCAGGGAATGGCGTGCGTGGACTTGCGGCGTTGCTCGTCCGCGACGTCGTCGACGACCGGGTCGATCTGACCATCGACACGCGGGGTGGCGCCAAGCGATTGACCAGGCTGTCGCGTGCGGGCTCTCGCCAGGTGTTCAGGGCGGCCATGGGCCTGCCGAGCAACATTCGCCAGGTCACGCTGGACGCGGCGGGCGAGACGTTGACCGGGGTAGTCCTGAACATCGGCAACCCCCAGGCAATCTTCCTGGGCCCGCTGCCCGACGACGAGCGGTTCCATCGCCTGGGCGCGGCGCTCGAGCACCACCAGTACTTCCCCGAGGGCAGCAACATCGAGTTCGTGCACGTCGAGGATCCGGCGCGGCTGCGGATCCGGATCTGGGAGCGGGGCTGCGGACCGACGCTGTCGTCGGGAACCGGATCGTGCGCGTCGCTGATCGGGGCAGCTGCGTTCGGCGGGGCCAGCCGGACCGCCGACGTCGTGGCGCCGGGCGGAACACAGCGGGTCGAGTGGGCCGAGGATAGCGTCTACCTGACCGGCTGGGCCGAAGTACTGTGCGAAGGAGACTGGCTGCGCGCGCTGCCGCGCTGAGCATGAGTACGCAGGCCGCGCCAGCGGCCAGGAGGCGGCCGTGCGCAGATTTGGCGCGCCCCTTCAGCGGCGGCGACGTGGCGGCGGTGCGGCGGCGGCGTCGAGGTCCCGCAATGTCGCTGGTATGGCGGCGGTTGCAGCCGCCGCGCGCGAGGGTACGCTGAGATAGTCCCCCCGATCGAACTGCGCGCGCGCTTCTTGCACACCGGTCCGTGCGGTGTCGATCGCAGCGGCGGGTGCCGTGAGCAGGCGTGCGGGAACCTTGGCCGTCCGGGCCGCTTCCAGCCGCGTGGCTGCCTGCGCGACGGCGTTCTCCGCCGCCGTGAGCGCGCGGTCTGCCTCGACCCGCGCCGTCGCCATGCCGTCGGCCGCCATCTTGGCCGCGCTCTGCGCCCGTTCACGGCTGTCGAGGGCATGGCTCAGCGCGAGGCGATAGTCCCGGGCGTCCACCGCTTCCCGCGAATGGGTCAGCGCAAGCTGGGCGGCCTCGTATTCGTCGGTCGCATACTTGTCGGCACCCGCCGCGCGGGCCGCGTCGAGCGCGCCCTGGGCCTGCTGCATCTCCTTGTCCGGCGGTTCGCCACCACACCCGACAGCGAGCAGGAGCACGACACTGAGGGCAGGCAGGGCTCGAACACGCGGCGACATCCCACGAAGTATACGCGTTCCATTTCCCCTGTAGTACGATGAAAGACCTGTCTCCCGACGACAGACCGCGCGAAAAGCTGTGGCGGAACGGCCCCACCGCGCTCGGCGACAACGAGCTGGTGGCCATCGTCGTCGGGAGCGGGGTGCGGGGCGCGAACGCGCTCGGACTGGCGAACGAGATATTGCGGCGTTGCGGCGGCCTGCACGGCCTCGCGCGTGCGGTGCCGGCGGAACTCGCCCAGGTGGACGGCATTGGCCAGGTCCGTGCGGCCCAGCTGGTCGCGGCTCTCGAAATTGGCCGCCGTACGATGGCACATGCGCCAGGTGCACGGGTGCAGCTGCGCTCGCCGCGGGACGCCGCGGCGTTCCTGCTGCCCGTCTTCGGGGCGCGGGCGGTCGAGCAGTTCGGCATCGTGCTGCTCGACACGAAGCACCGCGTGCTGCGCACCACGATCGTCGCGTCCGGCACGCTGAACTCGACGGTCGTGCAGCCGCGCGACGTGTTTCGGGAGGCGATGCTCGGCGCCGCGGCGTCGATCGTGGCCTTCCACAATCATCCATCCGGCGATCCGAGCCCAAGTCCCGAGGACGTGGCGCTCACGCGCCGCCTCCGGGCTGCTGGAACGCTGATGGGTGTGGAGCTTGTCGATCACATCGTGCTCGGCGATGCCAGGTACTGCAGCCTGAAGGAGATGGGGCAGCTCTAGTGTCACGCGTTCTGTATCTCGACTGCTTCTCCGGCATCTCCGGCGACATGGTCCTCGGCGCCTTTCTGGACGCGGGCCTGCCGCTCGATGTCCTGCGCGAGGCGCTCGGCAGCCTGCCGCTGTCGCCGGACGATATCGGCGCCGAGCGCGTCCTGCGGGCCGGCGTGTCTGCCACACGGTTCATCGTGCGGGAGCCCGGCGGACATGCGGAGCCGGCCGGGCACGGCCGGGGCGGCGGCGAGCACGCGCCGCACGCCCTTGATCGTGCACAGGATCACGCTCCGGCCCACGGCCACGACCAGCGTCACGAGGTCCACGCAGACCGGCAGGCGCATGCACACGATCACGGTGGCGGGCACGCGCATCCCCATACGCACACCCACACGCACACGCACACACACCCGCACACCCATCACGGGGGCGCAGCCGGCGGGGCCGGGCACCACCATCACAGCCTGCCCGAAATCCGTGCGCTGATCGATCGTTCCGGACTGTCGCCGTCCGGCCGCGAGCGGGCGAAGGCGATGTTCCAGCGGCTGGCCGAGGCCGAAGCGCGGATTCACCAGATGCCGGTGGAGCAGGTGCACCTGCACGAAGTCGGGGAACTGGACTCGATCGTCGATATCGTCGGCGCGGTGTTCGCGCTGGAGTGGGCCGCCGTCGACCGTGTCGTCTGCTCGCCGCTCAACGTCGGTGGCGGGATGGTGCAGTCCGCCCATGGACTCTTCCCGGTGCCGGCGCCGGCGACGCTGGCCCTGCTGGGACAGGCGCCGATTTACGCCGGTGAGGTGCAGAAGGAACTCGTGACGCCGACCGGTGCCCTGATTGCCACGACCTACGCCGCGTCGTTCGGGCCGGTTCCGGCGATGTCGATCGCCCGCATTGGGTACGGCGCAGGGGCGCGGGACCATGCGCGTACCCCCAACGTGCTGCGGATCCTGATGGGCGAGGACACCGAGGCGACTCCCGGCGACCGGGTCGTTGTCATCGAGTGCGAAATCGACGACATGAACCCGCAGCTCTTCGGGGCGGCGATGGAGCGGCTCTACGCGGCGGGTGCGCTGGAGGTGTTCTACGTGCCCGTCCAGATGAAGAAGAACCGGCCGGGAACGCTGCTGACCGTGATCGGCCCGCCGGCGCTGCGCGCAACGCTGAGCGACGTGATCTTTCGCGAGACCACGACCATTGGGCTGCGCTATGCCGACGTGTCCCGCGACGTCCTTCACCGCGACGTGGTCACGGTGGAGACCTCGCTCGGGCCCGTGCGCGTCAAGCGTGCCTGGCGTGAAGGACGAATCGTCAATGCCGTGCCGGAGTACGAAGACTGCGCGGCGATCGCGCGTGAACGGGGCCTCGCCGTGAGAGACGTCCAGGCCGCGGCCGTGCAGGCCTACGGCGGACACGTCACCCCGTCGCCGTCCATGAGGAGTGTGCCGTGAGGCGCTTCTACATCACCACGCCTATCTACTACATCAACGCAGAGCCGCACCTCGGCCACGCCTACACCACGATGGTGGCGGACGCGGTGGCCCGCGCGCACCGGCTGATGGGGGAAGACGTGTTCTTCCTCACCGGGACTGACGAGCACGGCCAGAAGGTGGAGCGGGCGGCGCAGAAGGCCGGCGTGTCGACAACCTCGTTCGCCGACGCCGTGGCGCAGAAGTTCCGCGACCTGCTGCCGGTCCTGAACGCGACGAACGACGACTTTATCCGGACGACCGAACCCCGCCACTACGCCGCGGCGCAGGCCCTCTGGCGCCGCGTACGCGACAACGGCTTCATCTACAAGGACAAGTACGAAGGCTGGTACTGCACTGTCGACGAAGTGTTCGTGCCAGAGACGCAACTGGTCGAGGGGCGCTGCCCCATCTGCGGCAGCGGGGTCGAGCGGATTGCGGAGGAGAGCTACTTCTTCAGGCTGTCGGCCTTCCAGCAACCGCTGCTCGATCACTATCGCCGCCACCCCGATTTCGTGACGCCGGCGATTCGCCGCAACGAGATGCTGTCGTTCATCGAAGCCGGACTGGACGATCTGAGCGTCAGCCGGACCTCCTTTACGTGGGGCATCCCCGTGCCCGACGATCCGGCGCACGTAATGTACGTGTGGTTCGACGCGCTCACCAACTACATGACGGCCGCGGGTTACGGATCCGACCGCCCGTCCGACGCTGCCCGGCTGGAGCGCTTCTGGCCCGCCGACGTCCATCTCATCGGCAAGGAGATCGTCCGCCAGCACGCGATCTACTGGCCCGCGTTCCTCCTTGCCGCGGGCTATCCGCTCCCGCGCCAGGTCGTCAGTCACGGATGGTGGCTGATGGACGGGGCCAAGATGTCGAAGTCGAAGGGCAACGTCGCGCGGCCGCAGGAGTACATCGAGCGTTTCGGGCTCGACGCGCTCCGGTACTTCGTCTTCCGTGAGATGGTCTTCGGGCAGGATGCGAGCTTCGGCGACGAAGCGATCCTGGCGCGCTACAACGCCGATCTTGCCAACGACTTCGGGAACCTCGTCAGCCGCATCACCACGCTGCTGCACCGCTCGTGCGACGCGCGCGTGCCGCCGGCCGACCCGGCCCTCCTGGACAGGCCTGAGGAGCAAGGCCTCCTGTCCCTCGTCGATGCCTTGCCAGCCAGGGTGGCGGATGCGGTGAGGACATTTCAGCTCAGCGCCGCGCTGCGTGATATCTGGGAGGTCATTGCCGCCACCAATCGATACATCGTCGCGCGGGAACCATGGAAGCTTGCCAAGGCGCCGGAGCGCCGGGCCGAACTGGAGACCGCCCTGTATGTACCCGCGGATGCGCTGCGGGTAGTCGCCGAACTGCTCCGGCCGTTCATGCCCGGCACGGCGGAGCGGACGCTCCGCATGTTGGGGCACACGCCGACGTTGGCGTCGTGGACCGACCTGCGGTCCGGGGGCCTTGCGCCGGGAACCGCGCTCGGCGAGACTGCCCCCCTGTTCCCGCGGATTGAGATGTCAGTGGAGGCGTTGAGAAACATGGCAGAGAACACGAGTGGCACTCCCGAACACGCGGTGCTGCCCGCGGCACGCGGCGCGGAACCGGAGGCCACGGCCCCAGCCGCGGCGCCCGCTGCACCGGCCGCGGCCGCGGCCGCGGCGCCTGCTGCGGCGGCGGTTCCCCCGGCCGCGACTCCGGCTCCAGCGCTCGACCTGGTGTCGATCGACGAGTTCATGAAGATCGACCTCCGGGTGGCGCGCGTCCTCGAGGCGGAACGTGTCCCGAAGTCGAAGAAGCTGCTCAAGCTCACGGTGGACACCGGGGTCGATCAGCGGACCATCGTGGCTGGAATCGCCGAGGCGTACGAACCCGAGGCGCTGGTGGGGCGGACGATCGCCATCGTGTTCAACCTCAAGCCGGCAAAGCTGATGGGCATCGAGTCCAACGGCATGGTGCTGGCTGGCAGCTCCGAGGGCGGCAAGCCGACGCTCGTGACGTTCGAGGAGCCGCTGCCCCCCGGCTCCCGCGTGCGGTAACCCGGCGTGTCTACCGAGCAGGGGGAGGTGTCCCCGGCGTTGATCGACTCGCATTGCCACCTTGCCGACGAGGCGTACGTTGCCGACCTCGGCGCCGTCATCGATCGTGCGCGGGCGGCAGGACTCGAGCGCGCGCTCGTCATCCTCGAGGCCGGCAAGGACGAGGAGGCCAGCCGGGCACGCCGCGTACACGAGCTCTGGCCGGAAACGCGCGTGGCCATCGGGGTGCATCCGCACCATGCACAGGTGTACGGTGGGGACGCCAAGCGGGCGGCGCACGTCGTAAGAGAGCAGGTGGCGAGAACACCGTTCGCCCGCGCCATCGGCGAGATCGGGCTCGATTATCACTACGACTACTCGCCGCGCGACGTGCAGCTGGCGGTCTTCCGTTCACAGGTGCGCCTGGCCCGGGAGCTCAAGTTGCCGATTGTCGTGCACTCGCGCGAGGCCGAGACCGACACGATCGACGGGCTCCGGTCGGCCGGGGGCGGCGAGGTGAACGGCGTGCTGCACTGCTTCACTGGGACGCGCGAACTCGCAGAGGCCAGCCTCGACATGGGCTTCTACCTGTCGGTCGCCGGCATCGTGACGTTCCCGGGCGCCAGCGACCTGCGCGACATCGTGCGCTACGTGCCGCTCGATCGACTGCTTGTGGAGACCGACAGCCCGTTCCTGGCGCCCGCGCCGCACCGTGGCAGCAGGAACGAACCGGCACACGTGAATCGCGTCGCGGAAACAGTGGCGGGCATCAAGGGGGTGTCCGTGGCTGAGCTCGCGCGCATCACCACCGCTAACTTTCACGCGCTGTTCCGCCCGTGATAAAGTCCTAACTGAACCACGTGGAAAAGACTCCGGCCCTTTCCCAGATCTTCGAGCCGATTCGAGATGATCTGGAGCTAGTCGATCGCGAGTTCGGCCGCCAGGTCGAATCACAGGTGGCGATCATCCCGACGATGGGCCGGTACATCCAGCAGGGCGGGGGCAAGCGGGTTCGTCCAGCCGTCCTCCTGATGGCGTCGCGCCTCGTCGGCTACCAGGGCGAGCGCGCGATCCTCTTCGCTGCTGCCGTCGAGTTCATCCACTCGGCGACCCTCGTGCACGACGACATCATCGACGAATCGGACACGCGGCGGGGGCGTCCCGCCGTGCACGCACGCTGGGGCAATGACGTCACCGTCCTGCTGGGCGACTACCTCTACATCAAGTCGATGGCGCTGGCGCTCACGCACGATACGCTCGATATCGTGCGGGTGCTCTGTGATGCCACCCTCAAGATGATCGAGGGCGAGATCTACCAGCTCACGAAGAACGGCGACGCCGGCATCAGCGAGGACGAACACTTCGAGATCATCCGCCGCAAGACCGCGTACCTCTTCGGGGCGTCGTCGCAGATTGGCGGCATGCTCGGCGCGCGCAACCCTGAGCGTGAGCAGGCGCTCCAGCAGTACGGCTTCAACCTCGGCATTGCGTTCCAGATCGTGGACGACCTGCTCGACGTCACGGGCGATCTTCAGGCGCTCGGCAAGCCGGTGGCGGCGGACCTCGTCGAAGGCAAGATGACGCTGCCGCTCATCCACCTGCTGCAGCAACCGGGACACGCGGGCGAGGCCATCGTCCGCGAGATCATCGCGTCGAAGTCCGCCACGACCGATCAATGGGACGAAGTCCTGCGCCTGCTCCGGGAGCACAAGTCGATCGAGTACGCATCGCGCAGGGCCGTCGAGTTCGCCGAGCGCGCCAAGAAGCAGCTCCAGGCCTTCCCTCCGAGTTCGGAGCGCGATGCGCTGATGGCGCTGCCGGACTACGTCCTCTCGCGCGACCGGTAGTTCCGCCGCTCCTTCAGGGGGTGACCCGGCTGCGTCCGCGCGTCCCCTACTGAGTCCTGTACGGCTTCATGGCCCCGGAGTCGCAGCACGCGTGCCGAACCCCTCCCCGGAAGAACGCCTCGCCCGTCTTCGTGACGAGATCCGTCACCACGAAGAGCGCTACTACATCCACAACGACCCGGAGATCGCCGACGCCGAGTTCGACCGCCTCGTGAAGGCACTGGAGGAGCTCGAGGCCGCGCATCCCGATCTCGTCACGCCCGACTCGCCGACGCAGCGTGTCGCCGGGCGGGCGGTCGCAGGCTTCGCGACGGTCGATCATCTCGTCCCGATGCTGAGCCTGGACAACACGTATTCCTCCGAGGAACTGCGCAGCTTTGACGAACGGGTGCGCAAGGGCGCCGGTCTCGGCGACCAATCCGTCGGCTATGTTGCGGAGCTGAAGATCGACGGGCTCAGCATCGCGCTCACCTACGACCAGGGCGTTCTCCTGCGGGCGGCGACCCGGGGCGACGGGCAGCGGGGCGAAGACGTGACGGCCAACGTCAGGACGATACGGGCCGTGCCGCTCCGGCTCCGCCGCAGCCCCCCGGAACGGGTGGAGGTGCGGGGAGAAATCTTCCTGCCTCGTACCGCGTTCGCGCGAATGAACGCCGAGCGCGAGGCCGAGGGCGAGCCGCTGTTCGCCAATCCGCGGAACGCGGCGGCCGGCACCATGCGCAACCTCGATCCGTCACTGGTTGCGCGACGGGGCCTCCGTGCGTTCTTCTACCAACTCGTCATGGGCGACGGGCAGCCCTCCGATGGCGCGGCCGGCGTCCACGCCGACGTGCTCACCAGGCTGGGTGAGTGGGGGCTGCCTGTCGAGCCGCACTGGAAGCGCTGTGACGGCGTGGATGCCGTGATCGCGTTCTGCGAGGACTGGGCCGACCGCCGCCGCACCCTCGACTTCGACACGGACGGCGTCGTCATCAAGGTGGACGACCTCGGGCTGAGGCAGCGGCTCGGGGCGACGGCCAAGTTTCCCCGCTGGGCCACGGCCTTCAAGTTCCCGCCCGAGCAGGCCACGACCACGCTGCGGCAGATTGCCGTGAACGTCGGCCGAACCGGAGCCGTGACGCCCTACGCCGTGCTCGCACCGGTTTTCCTCGCCGGCTCCACGATTTCGATGGCGACGCTGCACAACGCGGAAGACGTGGCGCGCAAGGACCTTCGCGAGGGCGACCGGGTGCTCATCGAGAAGGGTGGGGACGTGATCCCGAAGGTGGTAAAGGCGATCCTGCCGCATCCGGAGGGGGCCGTGCCGTGGGAGATGCCCGTCAGGTGCCCCGTGTGCGACAGCGCGCTGCGTCGCGACGCCGAGGAGGTGGTGTGGCGCTGCGACAACGCCTCGTGCCCCGCGCGTATCCGGCGAAGTCTCGAGCACTTCACGTCGCGGACGGCCATGAACATCGAGGGGCTCGGCGAATCGCTCATCGATCAGCTGGTCACCCAGGGGCTCGTGCGGGACGCAGCGGACATCTACGCGCTCGATGCCGGCCAGCTCGAGAACCTGATCGTCTCACCCAGGGATCCGCAGTCCGAGCACGCACGGCCGCGGAGGCTCGGCAAGGTCGGGCGGAACGTGATCGAACAGGTGGCGCGGAGCAAGGCGAACGATCTGTCGCGGCTCGTCTATGGCCTCGGGATCCGCCACGTTGGAGAGAAGGCCGCGTCCACGCTCGCGCGCCATTTCCGCACGCTGGACGGGGTGCTCGACGCCAGTGCGGAGCAGTTGCAGGCCGTCCCCGAGATCGGTCCAGTGGTCGCAGCGTCGGTCAGGGCGTTCGCCGAGGAACCGCGGAACCGGGACCTGGTGGCACGCCTTGCCGCCGCGGGCGTCAACATGGTCAGCCTGGCTCCGGCAACGTCGAACGAGCCGGGTCCGCTGTCGGGCAGGACCTTCGTGCTCACGGGCACGCTGCAGGCCATGTCGCGGGAGGAGGCGCAGGCGGCGCTCGAGGCCCGTGGCGCCAGGGTATCCGGTTCGGTCAGCAAGAAGACCTCCTGCGTGATTGCCGGGACCGACGCGGGAAGCAAGCTCGAGAAGGCGCGGCAGCTCGGAATCGAAACGCTGGATGAGCAGCAGTTTCTGGCTCTTATAATGAAGACCGGAGATTGATGTCGCGCCGGTTCACGGTCGTCACGCTGGCCCTTACGGCGCTTGTTGCGTTCATGGTGGGCGCGATTGTCGCCGGCGGGTTCCTGCGTCCGACGGTGAACGCAGAAACGCCCGCGGGCGCGGCTCCGAGGGGCGACACGCGCCAGGCCACCATCTCCGCGGGGCCGCGTCCGCCGCTCCCGCCGCTCGTCAACTTTGCTGACGTCGTCGAACGCATCAACCCCGCCGTGGTGAACATCGACGCCACCAGCCGCGGTCCCGCACCGACCGACACCTCGCGCCGGCGGCGGCTCCCGATTCCCGATCCGCCTGAGCTGTTCGATTCACCGCGGCGGGATGCGCCGCGTCGGGGAGCCGGCAGCGGCTTCATCATCGACGCCGACGGCAGCATCCTCACGAATCACCACGTCATCGACGGCGCCGAGCGCATCCTCGTCAAGCTTTCCGATGGACGGTCACTCCGCGCGCGCGTCGTGGGGACCGATCCCGACACGGACATCGCCCTGCTCAAGGTGGACGGACAGTCGAAGCTGCCTGTCGCGGTGCTGGGCGATTCGTCAGCGCTGCGGATGGGCGAGTGGGTGTGCGCCATCGGAAACCCGCTCGGTTACGAGCATTCCGTCACCGTCGGCGTTGTCAGCTTCATCGGCCGGAAGCTCTTCGACACGAGCCTCGACAACTACATCCAGACCGACGCGGCGATCAACTTCGGCAACAGCGGCGGTCCGCTGATCAACGCGCGCGGCGAGGTGATCGGGATCAATGCCGCGATCAGCTCGCGGGCGAGCAACATCGGCTTCGCGGTGCCGATCAACGGCGCCGCGGCCATCCTGCCGCAGCTGCGTGAACGCGGCCGCGTGGCGCGTGGATACATCGGCGTGGCCCTGAAGGACGTGGACGGCGACCTGCAGCAGTCCCTGCGCCTCGGCGTGGGACACGGCGCGCTCGTGCAGGACGTCACCGCGGGCTCTCCGGGGGAGCGGGCCGGCCTGCGTCCCTACGACGTGATCGTGGGCCTCGACGGCATCGAGATCGCCACCGACGAGGAACTCATCAGCGCCATTGCCAGCCGGGCGCCGGGCAGCCAAGCCCAGTTGAGGGTCGTGCGCGACACCCGTCAGTTCACCGTCGCGGTCCGGCTGGTCGAGCGGCCGCGTCGAGGCGGCGAGCCCAAGGCGGACCAGGCCCAGCCCTCGTCCACGCCACCGGTCGATCGGGACGCGTTCCTCGGCTTCGCCGTTCGCGACCTCGACCCGGCCGCCTTCAACCGTCTCAAGCTGCCCGCGAGCACGCGCGGAGTGCTCATCACCCGGGTCGATCCGGTCAGCGCCGCGTCGGACGCCGAGATTCAACGCGGAACGGTGCTCCTCGAGATCAACCGGAAGCCGATCGTGACGCTGTCCGACTACCGGCGGATCGTGGCGTCCATCCAGCCGGGCGACCTGGTCACCCTGTATGTCTTCGCGCCAGAACTCAACCAGCGACAACTCAAGACGATCCGCCTCGACCCCCGCTAGCCGACGATGCCCAAATCCCGGATTCTGGTGATAGACGACGAGGTGGCCATCCGCGACTCGCTGCGGATGACCCTCGAATATGAAGGTTACGAATGCCTGCTCGCTGCGACGGGCCACGAAGGCATTGCCGTCGCGGAGCGCGAGGCGCCAGACCTGGTGCTCCTCGACGTGAAGATGCCGGGCATGGACGGTCTCGAGGTGCTCGAGCGCCTGCGCGTGATGAACGATGCGCTGCCCGTGATCGTCGTGTCCGGCCACGGCACGATCAGTACGGCGGTCGAGGCTACCAAGAAGGGCGCCTTCGACTTCATCGAGAAGCCGTTTGCCAGCGACCGGGTGCTGGTGAGCCTGCGCAATGCGCTGGATCAGCGGCGGCTGCGTGATGAAAACCGTTCGCTCAAGCGGGCGGTTGAAGTACGTCACCAGATGATCGGGGACAGCCAGGCGTTGAAGCAGGTGATGGCTGCCGTCGGGCGTGCGGCGCCGACCAATGCCACCGTCCTGATCCAGGGTGAGAGCGGCGTCGGCAAGGAGCTGGTGGCGCGCACGATCCACCGGAACAGCCTCCGGAGCCGCGAACGGTTCGTGCAGGTGAACTGCGCCGCCATCCCCGAGGAGTTGATCGAATCCGAGCTCTTCGGGCACGAGAAGGGGTCGTTCACCGGGGCCACCGAGAAGCAGGTCGGCAAGTTCGAGCAGGCCGATCGCGGCACGATCTTCCTCGACGAGGTCGGCGACATGAGCGCGAAGACGCAGGCCAAGGTGCTGCGCGTCCTGCAGGAGGGCGAAGTCGAGCGCCTCGGGTCGGCGCGCACCATCAAGGTCGATGTCCGGGTGATCGCGGCGACCAACAAGAACCTCGAGGAGGAGATCGAGCGCGGCCACTTCCGGGAAGATCTCTACTTCCGCCTGGCCGTCATCCCGATCTACGTGCCGCCGCTGCGCGAGCGGCCCGAGGATATCCCGCTGCTGGTGCGCCACTACATGGATTACTTCAGCCGCGAGAACAATGCACGACCGCGTCGCATCACGGCCGGCGCGCTCGAGACGTTGCAGCGATACCGCTGGAAGGGCAACATCCGCGAACTGCGTAATACCGTCGAGCGGCTGATGATCATGACGCCGGGCGACACCATCGATGTGTCCGACCTGCCCGGCGCCGTGCGCTCGCCAGGCCCCGCTCCAGCGGCTGCGCCCGCGTCATCAGGGGGCCCCTGGCCGGCGCCGGGGTCCGAGCCGGCGGCCGCCACACTGCGGGAGTTCAAGGACAACGCCGAACGCGCGTACCTGGTGGCCAAGCTGCGCGAGAACGGCTGGAACATCTCGAAGACCGCCGAGGTGATCGACACGCCGCGAAGCAACCTGTACAAGAAGCTGGAACAGTACCGCATCTCGCAGGAGACCGACGGCTGAGCACGGGTGCAGGGCAGGACGCCCTGGCCCGCCGATTCTTCACGTGTCTTCGGAGTCCCGGGTCGGTACAATCGGGTGTTCGCAGCAGGCCAGGCGATCGCCGGCCTTCGCCCCGCTCGTCGGGGCTTCGGGCGGGCAGGCTCTTGCGAGCGTGTCCCCCGTGGCTGGAGGCCGCAAGGCCGAGAGCGGAGGCGGGAGGAAAGTCCGAACTCCGCTGGGCAGTGCGCCGGGTAACGCCCGGGCAGGGCAACCTGACGGAAAGTGGCACAGAAAATATACCGCCCTCCTTCTCAGGAAGGAGGGTAAGGGTGAAATGGTGCGGTAAGAGCGCACCGCGCCCGTGGTAACACGGGTGGCAGGCAAAACCCCGCACGGAGCAAGACCAAATAGGGGAGCGCCCGGCGCAAGCCGGACCAGACGGCCCGTCTGGAGCTTCCGGGTAGGTCGCTCGAGTCCGTCAGTGATGGCGGACCTAGAGGAATGATCGTCGCCTGCCGGCGCGGCCCTGCCGCGCAGGTGGGAACAGAATTCGGCTTACCGGCCTGCTGCGAACTTGCACATGATGAAACGGACCTTTTCCCTCGTCGCCCTGCTTGCCGCCTCCTGGCTGGCCTACGGAGCCGCGCAGCAGCTGCCACCCGGGCAGATTCGGCCTCGGCCCGCCGAGGGGCGCCAGCCCGAATTCCCGCCGCCCGACATCCGCGAGTACAAGCCGCGGTCCACCCTCGTGGTACCGGAACACCCGGTGCCGCGCGCGAAGTTCCCGGTCATCGACTTCCATCATCACCCGCCGTACTCGATGAGCGCTGCCGACGTCAACCGCATCGGCGACACGATGGGGCCGCTCAACCTGCAGGTCCTCGTCAGCGCGAATGCCACGCCCAGCGCGGGCCTGAAGCCCGCGATGGAGGCGATCGCCTCCAGTCGATACAAGGGCCGGATGGTCATGTTCACCGGCCTCGACCTGCGCAACGTGGGCCCGGGATCGGGCCCCCGAATCGCGGCGCAGCTCGAAGCCGACGTGAAGGCGGGGGCGCTCGGGGTTGGCGAGTTGATGAAGAGTTTCGGGCTGACGGTGAGGAAGGCGGACGGCAGCCGGCTGAAGATCGACGACCCCGAACTCGACCCTGTGTGGGAGACGGCGGCGCGGCTCAAGATCCCGGTGCTGATGCACACCGCCGACCCGGCGGAGTTCTTCCAGCCCCTCGACTACCGGAACGAGCGCTGGCTGGAACTGGCGTTGTACCCGGATCGCCGCTACCAGGATCGCTCGCGGTATCCCAGTTTCGAAGACTTGATGGCCGAGCGCGACCGCCTCATCGCGCGCCACCCGAACGTCGTCTGGGTGCTCGCGCACATGGGCTGGCACGCCAACGATCTGGCGCGCCTTGGCAAGCTGTTCGACCGCTTCCCGAACGTCTACGGTGAGGTGGGCGCCGTGTTGTACGACATCGGCCGCCAGCCCCGGACGGCGCGGGACTTCTTCATCAAGTACCAGGACCGCATCCTGTTCGGCAAGGACAGTTATCAGCCCGACGAGTTCCCGTACTACTGGCGCGTGTTCGAGACCAACGACGAGTACTTCGACTACTACCGCGACTATCACGCGTTCTGGAAGCTGTACGGCATCGGGTTGCCGGATCCCGTCCTCAAGAAGCTTTATTTCGCCAACGCCATCCGGATCACGCCCAATTTCCCCAAGGCCGAGTTCCCGCTCGATTAACGGTCGGGCTCGTTCTTTGCAGCACTGCCTGGCATGAGTCACTATCTCGTCACCGGAGGCGCGGGTTTCATCGGCTCGCACCTGACAGAAGAACTGCTGCGTCGCGGCCACGCCGTGCGGGTCCTGGACAATCTGAGCACTGGCAAGAAGGGCAACCTGGCCCACCTGCGCGGGGTCGACTTCCTCGAAGGCGACCTGGCCGATATGGATGCCTGCGTACGCGCCGTCCAGGGTGTCGACTATGTCCTCCATCAGGCCGCCATTCCGTCCGTGCCCCGGTCGGTGAAGGACCCGGTGACGTCGAACCGTTCGAATATCGATGGTTCGCTCAATCTGCTGGTTGCCGCGAGGGATGCGGGCGTCCGCCGGGTCGTGTACGCCGGTTCGTCGTCGGCGTATGGCGATACGCCGACACTGCCCAAGCACGAAGCCATGCCCACGGGTCCGCTCTCCCCTTATGCGCTCCAGAAGCTCGTGGCGGAGCAGTACTGCCAGATGTTCACCCGCCTGTACGGTCTCGAAACGGTGACGATCCGGTACTTCAACGTGTTCGGGCCGAGGCAGGATCCCGGGTCCCCGTACTCGGGCGTGATCTCGCTGTTCTCGACGGCGCTGCTCGAGGGGCGTCGGCCGGTGATCTACGGGGACGGCGAGCAGACGCGCGACTTCACCTACGTGGCCAACGTGGTGGACGGCGTGTTGCGCGCCTGCGAGGCGGAGGGGGCCTCCGGCGAAGTCATCAACGTGGCCACCGGCGGGCGCATTTCCCTCAACCAGCTGCTGCAGACCATGAACGGCATCGTCGGCACGACGATCGAGCCGATCTACGACGAGCCTCGGGCGGGCGACGTGCGGGATTCGCAGGCGGACATCGCCAAGGCGCGGCACCTGCTTGGGTATGAGCCGATCGTCGGTCTCGAGGAAGGGCTGCGGCGCACGATGGACTGGTGCCGCCGCGAGGCGGCACTCGCGCGCGCCTGATCCCAGCCGCGCGTCCGCCTGCGCGCGGCCGGGCGATCACGGACCCGGGACGCGGTCCAGCAGCCGTCCGCTGGCCGCCTCGAACTCCGCCAGCGCCTTCTGGTAGTCCGCCAGTGCCTTGATTTCCCGGAACGCCGCGTCGGCGGTGTTCAGCTCCCGCAGGTTCACCAGGAACTGCGTCGAGTCGCCGAGCTGAAAGCGATCGCGCTCGAGTGCTTCGAGTTCGCGCGCGACGGCCAGCTCCTGGCGAACCAGTTCCACTGCCGCGTAGGTGGCGCGCAGTGCGCTGGCCGCGTCCTGCACGTCTGCCCGCACCCGGTCCTGCACGAATCGCAACTCCGCGTCGATACCAGCCAGCTTGGCCTGTGCCTGCACCAGCTTGCCGGAGGCCTTCCGCCGCTGGAGCGGCAACTCGAAGAACAGGCCCGCGGCGAGTTCGTTGCCGCGGCGCGTGATCGGGCCCTCGCCGTAGTCGCGGGACAGGTCTGCGAACAGGTTGAGCGACGGCAGGAGCGCATTGCCGGCCAGGCCTGTCTCGACTTCCTGCTGGCTGCGCTTGAAGCGGAGACTCACGACCTCCGGACGCCGCGTCAACGCTTCGTCGATGGCGCGGTCCTCGTCCTCTGGCGTGACCGGCCGCGGCTCGGGAAGGGCTGCAGGCACCCGGTCGACGGCCGGCCGGAGCGGGGCGCCGTCTGGTCCTCGGTAGTAGAGCGACAGGGTGATGGCGGTGGCCTCCACGATACGCTGCGCGGTGACGAGCGCGGAACGCCGCTGCAGGATGGCGCGCACATTGTCGGTGCGCTCGACAGGCGCGAGTTGTCCGAGTTCCACGGCGCTGGCCAGGTCCACGTCCCGCCGCTCGGCGAGGTCCAGCAGGCCGCGCGCGACAGTCAACTGCCGCCCGGCCGCCACCCAGTCCCAGTACTGCTTCACCGCGTCCTTGAAGTAGCTGAGCCGCGCCTTCGCCACCGTCTGCGTGGCGATGTTGACGCCGATGTCGGTCACCCTGAGGCCCGCGCGCCGCGCGTCCACCGATCGGTCCCGCAGCAGCGGCAGGTTGAGGCCGGCGCTGAACTCACCATTGTCCAGCGTCAGCGTCTTGGCGTCGTAGCCGGCGAACTCGCCCCGGCCTACCCGATAGCCGCCGAAGAAGGTGAGGCCGAGGGGAGCGACCGGCTGCTCCACGGTGGCCTTGAAGCGGTCGTTGTCGTAGTAGCTCTGGAGTGTTTCGCCCTGCGCCTTCACCTTCAGGTCGAATGCGCCCCGCGCCTCGACGGCGGCGCCGGCCGCAAGGTCCTGCTCCCGCCGCGCCGCATCGATCAGTGGGAACGCCCGATCGACGGACACGAGCACCTCCGTCACGTCCAGCGGGGCTTGAGCGTAGGCGGACCCGCTCACCAGCAGGAGCAGGCCCGCACACCAGGTCTGGCGAATCACGGTCTTCATTTGCTCTTCGTCTTGGCGGCTTCGCCCTTCGCCTTCTCGTCGCTCGAGTCGGTGTCGGCAGCTTCGATCCCCGTCGGCAACGGTTCGTCCGGCGCGACGACAGGAGGGAAGCCGTTGAACTGCCGCCAGATCTCCCAGTAGAGCGGGACCATGTTCAGCAACACCCACCCGTTCGCGCGAACGCCCTGACGCAGGTAGTGCTTGCCGGGCCACGGATCGTCGCCTGGATCGGGCTCGACCAGCACGCGGAACTTCCCCTTGCCGTTGTCGGTGGAGTCCACCATCATCACGCGCCCGCCAAAAGTGCCGACGGCGATCGAGGGCCACCCGGTGAACTGCAGCGCGGGCCACCCTTCGAACTGCACGCGTACGGTGCGGCCGACCTGGATCATCGGCATGTCGTTCCCGTCCACCCACAACTCGACGACGTTCTTGGTCGACGTCGGGACGAGCACGGCGAGCGGGGCGCCCGACTTCAGCTGCTCGCCGCTCTGTCGCGCCACGACGCGGAAGATGGTGCCGTCGACCGGCGCGACCACGCGCTGGGTCTGCTGGCGCGCCACCCGCACGTCCACCTTCGCCAGTTCGGCCTTGGCCTTCGCCACGTCGCTCTGGGCCGACGCAAGCGACGCGCGTGCTTCGTCGATGCGGGTGCGCGCGTCGGCGTCAGTGCGGCGCCATTCCGCGTCGAGTGATGCCTGCTCGTTGCGCGCAGCGTTCAGCGTGGCAACCGCACGATCAACCTCCGCGTCACGCTGCGCCGCCTCGAGCACCGCGAGTTCCACGTTCCGTGTCGATGCCAGACCCTTGGCCGACAGGGCGTTCTGGCGCTCGAGATTGAGCTGCGCCGTCACCCGGGCCGCCTTGGCCGCGGCGAGCGCCTGATCGGCGGCGTTCACACGTTCGACGGCCATCTTGACGCGCAGTTCAGCCGCCATGACGCCGGTGCGTTGCGTGTCGATC
The DNA here is from genome assembly GCA_964386715.1 of uncultured Bifidobacterium sp. Classification (GTDB taxonomy): domain Bacteria; phylum Acidobacteriota; class Vicinamibacteria; order Vicinamibacterales; family CAVVIG01; genus CAVVIG01. Next base: position 255,248 of record CAYLTD010000002.1, on the reverse strand, counting down.
AGGCCGTTGATCCGATCCTCGATCGACTTGGCCCGCTGCTCACCCTGCAGGATCGTGAGCGCCGTCTGGTCGCGTTCCTGCTGCAGCCGCTCGTTGATGGAGGGATCGTTGTCCGTCATGTCGACGATCGGGTCTCCCCGCTTGACGATCTGGCCCTCGACCACGTGCCAGGTGACGATCCGGCCATCGAGCGGCGACTCGATGTTCTGCGGGCGCTCCTCAGGACTGAAGGCGATGACCCGGCCCGCTCCCGCGATGTTCTGCTGCCACGGCGTGACGATCAGCAGCACGACGGCGACGACGATCATCGCCACCAGCAGCCGGGAGAGGACACGGGCGGATCGCGGTGTCTGCACGCCGTGCAGCGCGAGGCGCGCATCCATTTGCCAGGTGTTCTCGTGCGAGGTCATGCGACTCCTTCTCCGATCGTGGTCTCGGTGGCCGTGCCTTCGTCCAGCGTCAGCACGCGGCTGCACCGCGCCAGCAGGTCCGGGCGTTCGGTAATGCAGATGAGCGTCCACGGGGCATCCGGTGCGAACAGCAGGGCGACGAGTCGGTCCCGCTCCGTCCGGTCGATCTGATCCAGGGCGCCATCGAGAACCAGCAGGCGGGGCCGTCCCACGACCGCGCGCGCGATCATCAGGCGGTACGCCTGCCGGTAGGACAACGGCCGTCCGTGGGGCTGCAGCATGGTGTTGAGGCCGTCAGGTAGTTCGAGCAGTTCTTCCGTCAGCCCGACCTGGTCGAGCGCTGCCGTGACGTCATCGAGCGTGAGGTGATCGCGGCCGAGGCGCACGTTGTCGACAATCGTGCCCGGGAACAGCTCGACGGCTCGGACGAGGGTGACGTGCTGTCGCAGTTGATCGAGGGGGACGTTGCGGAAATCGACGTTGTCGATGCGGGCAACCCCGGTGCTCGGCACGCGCAAGCCAAAGAGGACATCCGCCAGCGTGCTCTTGCCGGAGCCGTTCGGGCCGGTCAGCCCGAGCCGCTCGCCCGGATGTACTTGGAGGTCGTGCAGGTGCAGGGCGGCGTCGTGATCGTGCTCGTAATGCACCTCGATGTCGCGCAGCGCCAGACGTGCGGGACCGGCCGTCGGCAGGACCGCCTCGCCTCCCCGGCGCTCGAGCGGCAGGTCGACGAGATCGCCGAGCTTGTCGAGGGCCGCGTTCAGGTCGTAGTAGACCTCGAGCTGCTTGCCGAACTTGGTGAACGCGCTGACCATGGCCGAGACAACGAGCTCGCTGGCCACCAGCTGCCCGAGCGTGAGCTGTCGCTCGATGACGAGCCACCCGCCGATCCCGAGGAGTGCCGCGCTTGCGACGGCCTGCAGGGCGAACGACGCGACGATCTGGCGCAGGAGGATCGTGAAATGCTTCTGCCGGTATTCGAGGTAGTGCTCGAGGAGGTCGTTCGAGCGCCGTTCGGCGTACTTGGCGCCGCCCGCGGACTTGAACGTGACGAGGTGCGCTGCGATCTGTTCGAGCCAGCCTTCGAGCGCGTACTTGGCTTTCGACTCCTTGATCGACGTGTAGATCGCGCCACGCCCGAGCACGAAGATGATGAACGCCATCGCGACGATCATCAGGACGTCGAAGGCCAGCAGCCAGGGATGATAGACGGCGAGCAGCACCATGCCGATCACGGTCTGCATGAGGATGTTCAGGCCGTCGAGCAGCAGCAGGGACGCCGACTTCTGGACCGTCACCACGTCGAAGAAGCGGTTCACCAGTTCTGGACCGTGATAGTGATCGAACGCGTCCGCCCGGACGCGGAGCAGCCGGTGGGTGACGTCGGTCGCCACGCGCGCGAAGATGCTGCGCTGCACGATTTCGACGACGCCGGCGCGCAGGGCGTTCATCGCCGCCGAGAACCCGAGTGCCACGAGCACGAAGAGCGTGAGCACGACGAGGGGCTGCAGGGCGGTCGCAAAGGCGATCGTGTTGACGACCGACTGCACCGCCACGGGGACGACCAGTGACAGCAGGCCGATCACGACCGAATAGACCACCGCGACGGTGAGCGTCTGGCGTTCGCGCGCGAGGAGTTCCTTGAGGCGCGTGCCGGGTGTGTAGCGCTCGGCGCCATCTGCGGTCCGGAGCCGCGACAGCGGCGCAGCCGGCTCAGCCAGGATCCAGTCCACCGGCTCGCTGGCGTCGCGCACGCCCAGCCAGGTCCTCAGGCTCTGCATCGACCAGCGTGTGGGACGCTGCGCACCGCCGGGGACGACCACCTTGGCGCCCCCGCGAGAGCCCTCCAGTACGGCCACGCCATGGAAGCGCCCGTCGGATCCCAGCCTCAGCGCCACCCACGGAAACGACGGATCCGCATCGTCGACGACCTCCGCGACGGGCCGGCGGACGACGGCGAACGCGAGGCCGGACTCGGCAGCCAGCGTGCGGAAGCTTTCGAGCGCGCTGCCGCCGCCGCGCCGGCCGAGTCGGCGGATCGCGGACTCCAGAGCCGACTCGTCGAGCGGGGTGCCGTGGATGTCGGCGAGATACTCGACGATAGGGCGCAGATCGCGGGGATCTGCGGTCTGTTCATCGGGAGGTGTCATGGCCTGTGGTCCGTGCTGAGAATGTATATATGTTCAAATATATGAACATTTCGAACATACGCGCCTCGTACCGGCCTGTCAATAGCTCTTCGGTGATCATAAAAACTCTGTGTGGAATCGATATTATAGCTCCTGATTTTGACGCAAATGACCTGGTGTTGGTTGACAGGGTCGATGATGCGGGTTAGCCTGATCATCAGTCGTATTCAGATATCTGAATATGAGGACATTTGAACCATGCCAACACGTGCCTTGGCCGCCCGCGAGCTCGCGAAGTTCTTCGGCATCTTCAGCCATCCGGACCGATTGCGGATCGTCGAGGAACTGCGGGAAGGTGAGCGGGATGTGAACGCGTTGCAGGACGCCCTCGGCGTCAGCCATTCGCGGACCTCGCAGAACCTGGCGGTCCTGCGCTCCCATCGGATCGTCGTGGAGCGACGCGAGGGGCGACACGTGTTCTACCGGTTGGCGCACCCCGAGGTGGCCGACTGGGTGCTCGACGGCCTGCGGTTTCTCGAAGCAGACCTGGCGGAGGTCGTCCAGCGACGGCTGGCGATCGAGGCTGCGCGTCAGGTCTGGAACCCGAAACAGCAAGCCTGACGCAGCACCCCGCACCTGTCCTCCGGGCGGCGCCCGGAACAGCACGAACCCCCTCAGACCGCCGGCCGCACGAGGGCATACCGGTTCTCGGCGAGCCGTTCGCGCGTCACCATCAGCTCCCGATCTACACCCAGCATCGTGTCGATCATGTCCTGGGTGAAGGTCGGGTCGCCGATGTGCCACGAATGCGACCGGCTGCCGATGACCTTCTGAGTGGAGGGGATCGTCTCCCAGTACACGCTGCAGTCCACGTTGACCGCCTGGGCCGGTGCGGTGTCGGGCAGGCCGACGCGACCAAGGCGCGGCGCCACACCGGCGCGCTTGACGTTCGACAGGCCGAGCGCCTCGTCGTGGCGGCTCGCGTAGACCGTGAGTCGGTTGCAGACCCGGTATAGTGTGTCCGACCGGGGGTCGCCCGCCCGCATCGACCGCGCCGAGATGTCAGGCGCAATCAGCATGATCTGGCTGACGTGCCAGGAGCGCCCGATCAGTTCGTCGATGTCGTCGGCGGCCGAGAACGCCTGCCGGGTGACATAGGCGCCCATCGAGTGGGCGAGGAGGTGTACGTTGACCGTGCACTCCGGTTCCTGGTAATCGGCAAGGAGCATGATCCCGTCCTTGACGAGTTGGTAGGCGCCGTCGGCCGCGTCCTTCAGGTCCTCGAGGTAGAACGCCCCGAAGTCGCCACTCGGCCAGTCGAAGCTGACGACGATGCCGGGAAACGCCGCGGCTTCGAGGTCCGCGCGAAGCCGGCGGTGGCGCTCCATGACGACCTTCTGGTTGTTGTTGAAGCCGTGGATGAAGACCAGGATGTGGCCGAACTCGTTCTTCTTGCGGCCCCGACGGGCTTCAGCCATCACTTTCTTCGCCCACTCCTTGCGGTCGACGCAGTGTTTCGGGTGGGGGAGGTCCGTGTCGGGCACGAACAGATACGAGCAGTCGGCGTTCTCGTCGCCGAAGGTGCGGTTCTGGCCTGTGCCGCTGATGTTCCGCGCACAGATCACGAAGTCGGGCCTGGTTGGCATGCGCGCTCCTCGACAGCCATGGACGGTGGTAGGACCGGCCAGTCGACACTCCCACATTGACACGAGAAGGGCCGGCCGATGAAGAGGCGAATCCCGGCCCGGACATCGGGTCGATCATGACCACCCTCGAGGCGCTTGAACGGTGGCGCGCGGAGGGGGCGATCTCGGACCGGCAGCACGCCGCCCTCACCGCGCTCGCATCAGGTCGGCGCATGTCGGTATTCCTGGAGCTGAACGCAGTCCTGTACATCGGCGTTCTGGCCATCGTGGGAGGGCTGGCCTGGACAATCCGCACCTACGCCGCCGCGTGGGGCGACGCTGCCGTGATCGCCCCGGGCCTGCTCTGCATGCTCGGGGCGTTCGCGTACTGCGTCGCCCGGTCGGATCCCTACACGCCGGCGCGGGCGCCCGCACGCAGCTTCGTACTGGACTACGTGCTGTACTTCGCGTGCCTGGTGTTCGCGATCGAACTGGCGTTTGTCGAATATCGATTCGAGCTGCTCCGCGCGCGGTGGCACGCTTACCTGCTGGCGTCCGCCATGCTGTATCTGCATGCTGCTCGGGACGGTGGCCAGCACGAAGGCGTACCTGGGCGTTGGTCTCGACCCGTGGGACCCCATCGTGGCGGGCGTGATCATGACGGGGGCTGCGGTTGGAGTCAGGCGTTGGCTTGCCGCGGGTAGCGGGGGAGATCGGGCCGGCCTCACCGCAGCGCGCCTCCATGCCGATGAGGTCGACGCGATCGACCTGCTCGGGACGGTTTCCCTAACGGTGCAGCCACACCCCTCGTTGCCGCCGGCTGGCCCTCCCGAGACCTTCGGTGGCGGCCGCTCCGGCGGCGCGGGGGCAGGTGGGGAGTACTGACTATCCTGCGGGGCTGGCGCTGCGACGAGCGGAGGGCGACGTAAATATTTCGTGAACCCTTGGCGCACCCGCGGGCGTCTGACGAGCTTGGACCCGACCAGCACGTCCAGACGGCTCAGGAGTTCCAGGAGCGAAGATACGATGAGAATTCTCAGGACGCTAGGCGCATTCGTGGCGACTCTGCTCGTGGCCGCGACCCTCTCGGCACAGAGTACGACCGGTACGATATCGGGTCGGGTCACTGACGGCCAGGGACTGCCAGTACCCGGCGCGACCGTCACCGTCACCTCCCTCAATCTGCAGGGCGCCCGAACGGCCGTGACCGCCGAGAACGGCGACTACATCCTCACGGTGCTGCCCCCGGGCACCTACGAGGTGGCCGTGGAGATCGCCGGTTTCGAGACCCAGAAGCGGACGGTAACTCTCGCGGCGACACAGCTGCTGCCGCTCAACGTGGAGATTGGACCGGCCGCCGTCTCGGAGACGGTGGAGGTCGTGGCTACGTCGGCCAACGTGCTCGCCCAGACCGCGCAGGTCGCCATGAACTTCAAGCAGGAGCTGATCCAGACGCTGCCGACCAACCGCGACCTGGCCGCAACGCTCCTGCTCGCGCCTGCCGTGCAGCCCACCGGTCCCAGCGGCAACTTCTCCATCGCGGGTGCTACCTCGTTCGACAGCCTGTTCCTCGTGAACGGCGTCACGGTGAACGAGAACGTCCGCGGCCAGGCGGTGGCGCTGTTCATCGAGGACGCGGTCCAGGAAACCAGCGTGGCCAGCGCCGGCATCTCCGCCGAGTTCGGCCGCTTTGGCGGCGGCGTGGTCAACGTCATCACAAAGTCCGGAGGGAACACGTTCAGCGGCTCGTTCCGCGACACGCTGGCCAACGACAAGTGGCGCACGCTGACGCCGTTCGAGGATCGCGCCCTGGCGGCCAGTGCCACCGCGCGCGACCCCCGCGTCGACCGGGTCGTGCCGCAGTACGAGTACACGCTGGGCGGTCGCATCATCCGGGACAAGCTGTGGTTCTTCACGGCCGGACGCCTGCTCACGCTGCAGACCGGCCGACAGCTCGTGCAGACCAATATTCCGTACACCTTCGAGAACAAGACGCGCCGGTACGAGGGCAAGCTGACCTACGCGCTGACGGCGGGACACCGTTTCCAGGGCTCGTTCGTGCGGAACACTGCGGACCAGACGAACAACACGTTCAACACCAGCCTGTCGATGGATCTGCGCAGCCTCACGGACCGTCAGCTGCCCGATAACCTGTGGACGATCAACTACAACGGCATCGTGACGTCGCGCCTCGCGGTGGAAGTCCGCGCTTCGGGACGCAACCAGACGTTCATCGGCTCCGGCGCCAAATCGCGCGACCTCATCGACGGCACGCTGCTCATCGATCGCCAGCGCGGCAACCTGCGCTACTGGGCCGACACGTTCTGCGGCATCTGCTCGCCGGAAGAGCGCGACAACGAGAACATCTTCGCCAAGGGGTCGTACTTCCTGCCGACTGGCAAGCTGGGTGCGCACAACCTGGTGTTCGGCGTCGACTCCTTCAACGACATGCGGCTCGCCAACAACTTCCAGTCCGGCAGCGACTACCGGATCCTCGGCACGACGAGCGTGATCGTGGGCACCGGCTCCGACGCCGTGATCTACCCACGCTTCCTCGGTGACGGCAGCACGATCATCCAGTGGAACCCGATCCCGAACGAGAGCCGCCGCTCCAGCATCCGGACGTATGCGCTGTTCTTCAACGACCAATGGCGCATCTCGGATCGCCTGACGGCGAATGTCGGCGTGCGGTTCGATCGCAATAACGCCCGCAATCAGAATCGCGAACTGGTGGCGAACGACAGTGCCTTCAGCCCGCGCTTCGGCATCGTCTGGGACCCGACCGGCGGAGGGAAGTGGTCGGTGACGGCGAGCTTTGCGAAGTACGTGTCCGCCCTGTCACAGAGCATCGCCGACGCGTCGTCTCCGGCCGGCAATCCCCAGACCTTCCAGTTCCTCTACCGCGGAGCGGACATCAACCCGGCTGGCGCGGCTGCACTCACGGCGACGCCGCAGGCGATCCGGCAGCTGTTCGACTGGTACTTTGCCAACGGTGCGAACAACCTGCCCTTGAATGGAGCGCCCACCATCCCCGGCCTCACGCCCCAGATCAGGGGGGCGCTGCGTCCGCCGTCGAACCTGGAGTACGCCGGCGGCGTGAACCGGACGTTCACTCGCGGAACCATTCGCACTGACCTGGTGTACAGGAACTACAACGATTTCTACGCCGACCGCATCGACCGCTCCACGGGCCAGGTCCGCGACCAGTTCGGCCGAGCGTACGACCTCGCGCTGATCGAGAACACGAACCTGCTGGAGCGCGAGTACCTCGGCCTGTCCACGCAGGGCACGTACCGGTTTGGCACCACGGCGGACATCGGCGCGACGTACACCATCTCGCGGACGTGGGGCAACGTGGACGGTGAGAACACCGGCAGTGGCCCGATCCGGGCCAACCAGGTGTCGGGAGTGCTGGCATATCCCGAGTACAAGCAGGAGCGCTGGAACTTTCCGACCGGCGACCTGGCCGGAGACCAGCGCCACCGTGCGCGCCTCTGGGTCAACTATCGGATGCCGTGGGTGCAGGGGCTGACGCTGAGCCTGCTGCAGTCGCTGACCTCGGGTGTCCCATACGGCACCGGCAACTTCACTAACGCCGCGACGCCGAGCGCGCTGGACGTACGCCCGTTCGTGACCAACCCCGGATATGCGACGCCGCCGCCAGGCAGCGACATGGGCTACTTCTACATTCCCCGGGACCAGTTCCGGCTCGAGGGTGAACGGCGCACCGATTTCTCGGCCATGTACCAGCGGCGCGTGTACAAGAACCTGGAACTGTTCGGGCAGATGCAGCTCCTGAACGTGTTCGATCAGTTCCAGCTCTGTGGCTGCGGCGCCACGACGGTGTTCGCCAACGGCGGCGCGTTCAATTCCCAGACGGTGAACCAGGCGATCCTGACGCCCGTCACCAATGCGGCGCAGTACCGCTCGTTCAATCCGTTCACCGAGACGCCGGTCGAGGGGGTCAACTGGGCCTACGGTCCGACCTTCGGCCAGGCGCAAAACCGCTTCGCCTACACGACGCCACGCACCGTGCGTTTCACCTTCGGCGTTCGTTTCTAGAGCAAGGGACGACCGGCGGGGTGCCCGCCGGTCGTCCTTCCGTCGTCGCCTGTCCTCGGTTCGGCGTTCCTCGCATCTGGCCCTCCGCCGGACGAGCGGTTCCGCACCCCGCGTCCCGCAGTCAGCGCTCGACAGCCTGCCTGGCAACCCCCGTTACCACCCTCCGGTCCCCGCGCCGCGGCTTCTCGTCCCCTCAGCAGACGGCCGTCCATAACACTCATGCCGCGTGTGGTTTCCGGCTGCGTCTGTGCGCGTGGCAGGTCGGTCCACGGCTTGCCCTGTGACAGGCCGACCCGGGCGGCACGCGCACATCCACCGCGGGGCCCGACCTCCCACGTGTGTGGGGAGCGGCCGTCCCGGGTCCTTAACGCAGGAGGACCGCATGATTCGTACGAGTGTGTCACTGGTGGTGCTGATGCTGGCGCTGGCCGCGCAGCCTTTCGCCCAGGAGCCCGCAGCCCGGACGGCTGGCCCGAAGGCGGCGCGCCCGACCACGACCGTGAACCTGAACACGGCGACCGCCTCGGAACTCGAGTCGCTCCCCGGCATCGGCGCGCGCACAGCGGCGCGCATCCTGGAGTACCGGAAGACAAAGGGTCCGTTCAAGAAGATCGAGGAACTCATGAACGTGCAGGGCATCGGCGAGAAGAGCTTCCTCAAGATCCGGGGGCAGCTCACGGTGGGCACCGGCGCGGCGCCGGCGGGCCAGCAGTAGGCGACCGTGGCGGCGACCTCGCTGACCGAGTTGATGTGCGCGATGGGGGTCGCCGCCTCCTGCGCGGCCGTGGCGCTGCCAGGCGCCGCGGCCGCGCTGGACGACCTCCGCCTGGCGGGTGCCACGCGCTACCTGAGTACCGGGCTGAATCAGGCCCGCCTCAGGGCCGTGTCGCGCAGCGTGGCGGTAGCGGTTGAAGTCGTGCGGGATGCCCGAGGCTATGCGATCAGCACCTATGAGGATGGCAATCGCAACGGCGTGCTGGCCGTGGACATCAGGGACGGCGTCGACCGGCGGGTCAGCGGGCCCGAGCGCCTGCCGGACCTGTTTACCGGGATCGACTTCGGTGCCGATCCCGACATTCCCGGCGCGGACGGGAGCGTCGCGCCCGGGAACGACCCGGTCCGCCTCGGCGCCTCGAATCGCGTGACCTTCACCCCGCTCGGCACGGCCACGCCGGGCAGCCTCTACGTCCGCGGGCGCCGTGGTGGTCAACGCGTGGTGCGCATCTACGGCGAGACCGGCCGCACGCGCATCCTGCAGTTCCAGGCACGAGGCAGGACATGGACGCCGCTCTAGAGGCCAGGCACGAACGCCGCGTCCATCCTCGCGTCCCGGCCGGACGGCGGGCCTGCCGCATCCGACCTGGCCACGACGCGGTGGTCATCAACGTGTCCCGACGGGGTGCGCTGCTCGAGACGGATCGTCGACTGTTGCCGGGAGCCGCGCTGGATCTGCAGTGGGCGGTTGGTGGCCTGCGACACGCCGCCCGTGCGTCGGTGTTGCGCTCGTCGGTGTCCGGCGTTGCCCCGTCGAGGATCAGTTATCGGGCGGCCGTCCGGTTCGATCACGACGTCTCGGACTTGTGGGAGGACGCCGAACCGTCCAGGGCGCACGCGGGCAGTTGCTACCCAGGGCCTGGCGGGTCTGGATAGCACCGCGCCTCGAGAAACCTAACGATTCCGGCCCTTGCCGGAGCCCCATCGGGTGGCATTGCCCTTGGGTGCGCGTTCCCGCAGACGAACCAGCAGCCGCGTGCGACGGCGCGGAAAGGGAGGTCGGATGGCAACGTTCACTGCGCGCCAGCGTGACCGGCGTCGGAATGTAGGCGAGGTGTTGACCACCATGGCTCGCGCCGCGGCCGGCCGCGCGGACCCTGGCGTGCTGCGATCGGCCTTCGAAGACGCGGTCCGAGGCGTGCTGTCAGTCCGCGGCATCGCGCTCCGGGACGGCGCGCCGCGATGGGCTCCGCCGCCCGATCGGCGGCCAGGCGTCGATGTCGTCGCGGTCGAGCTCCCGAGCCGGTCATCATCGGCAGGCCGCGGACGACTCGAAGCCACGCTCGAAGCCGGGTGCCGCCTCGCCGAGTGGGACACCCAGTTCCTTGATCACGCGGCGCACCTCGGGGCGCTCGTTCTCGAGATCGAGCGGGGACGCCTCGGGGCGTCGAGACCGCAGCCAATCCCGGCACCCCGAACGCGTCGCGACGAATCCGCCCCGCTGGTGGGTTCCAGTCAGGCCATGGCGACGCTCCGAGGGCGAATCGAGCGTGTGGCGAGCACCGACTTCACCGTGTTGTTGGAAGGCGAGAGCGGCGTGGGCAAGGAACTCGTCGCCCGACAAATCCACGAGCGCAGCCGCAGGCGCCACGGCCCTTTCGTGGCGATCAACTGCGCGGCGCTGGTCGAAACGCTGCTCGAGGCCGAGCTCTTCGGAATCGAGGATCGCACGGCCACCGGCGTTCGCGGCCGGCGCGGCAAGTTCGAACACGCCGACGGCGGCACGCTGTTCCTCGACGAAGTGGGCGACCTGTCGCTGTCGGCGCAGGCGAAACTCCTGCGGGCCATTCAGGATCTCGCGGTCGAGCGCGTGGGCGGCACCGGCTCCCAGCGCGTCGACATCCGCATCGTCGCAGCGACGAACCGCGGCCTCGCGGACCTGGTTCAGCGCAAGCTGTTCCGGGCCGATCTCTTCTATCGCCTCGGCGGTGTCGACCTGCGGGTGCCCCCGCTGCGCGAGCGGCGAGGCGATATCGCTGAACTGGCCGCGCATTTCCTCGACCGGCATCGCCAGACGAGGGTCCTGCGCCTCACCGAGGCGGCACGGCAGGCGCTCACGCTGTACGACTGGCCTGGTAACGTGCGCGAACTCGAGCGCCTGATCGAACGTGCGGTGGCACTGGCCGAGGGTGACGAGATCGAACTCGACGACCTGCCTCCGGCGGTCAGGGGAGAGTTCGCGGAGGTTCTGCTGCCGTCGCTGCGCCGCGGCGACTCGCTGCGGGCCTGGGGCAGCCGGTACGTTCGGCTGGTGCTCGAGCGCGCCGGCGGCAACAAGCGGGAGGCATCCCGGGTGCTTGGCATCAGCTACCACACGCTGAACGCGTACCTGCGTCTTGTGCCGGGTGCGCCGGTTCCGGACGAAGGGCTGGAAGAAGGCCCCATGGACGAAACGATCGAAGTGGGAGCCTGACAGGCGGCGGCCAACGCCGCAAAGGGCCGGGTGCCTCCGGCTGAATCGGTGGACGGGGTTGGGGCAGCAACGCTGCGAGGTCGCGCGTGCACCACGGCGACATGGCGACGTGTCGCGCCGGACCGTGGGTCCGGACTGGAGCACACATGGGCAGGATGTCGGAGAGGTGGATGCGGGTGGTGCTCGTCCTCCTGATGTGCGGTGTCGGCGCCGCCTCGTCCGAGGCGGCGTCGGGTCGTGGTCCCTTCGGGAGCGTGGCGTGCGAGGCAGGCAGCGGGGTGCCTGGCCCGTCAGCGCTCGCCGTTGGGCCAAAGGCCACCGGCATGGCGGTCAGGCGGGCCGCGGCAGGAGCGGCACAGGTCACCAGGAACGACCGGGCGGATCTCACGTTCGAACTGCGACCGGGAACGGGCGGTACCGTGGAACTTCGCGCCTCCCGAGGCGCGCTGCAGGTGCGCAAGGCGGTCCATGCCACGGGCGAACACGTGCTCGAACTCTCGAGGGGGCGGGACAGCGTGTCGGTCTCGATGTCGGCGGCGGGTCTGCGAGTCACCCGCGGCAGGACGACCATCACCCTCGATCCCACACGTCAAGACGATGAGGCCGGGGACCGGGTACGGCGGGTGCTCGCAGAATCGCCCGCCGTCGTGCAGTTCCGGAGGGCGGCCGAAGCGTTGTTGATGGCCGAAGACCGCACGGCCCCCGCGGTCGCGTTCCTGCTGGCCGACGCGACGATTGGCAGCCTGACGGGCGATGTCGGTGCACCCCGGCGCATGGCGCAGCACCTCGTGGCGCGCGTCCGACGCGATGCACGGCCCGTAGGCATGGCGCTGGACTGCTTCACCGTGATGGAGCAGCGGATGGTGGAGGCCTGGACGGACTACCAGGCCTGCTGGATCTCCACCTCACCGAACTCGTACTACCAGAGCCTGTGCGGGTACCGGTGGATTATCCAGGTGGAGTCGTACTGGTTCTCGATGATCAGCTGCTCCGGCTTCAACTGGTAGGGGGGAACATGACGCGCGTGGGTGCCTTACTCGGGGCGACGCTGTTCGGACTGGCGGTGGCGGGAGTCCTCGTGGCCCTCGTGCTGCCGATGATGCCTGCCGGCTGGCGGCTGCCGTGGCTGGTGTGGACCATCGCCGGCCTGGCCGTGGCGCTAGCCGTCGGGCTGGTCTTCAGGAACAAGGCGCCGCGTCGGCGCTGACACGGCTCGCCGAGTGTTGAGGGGGGCACCGTTCCTTGACCACACCGGAGGTGCATAGTACCGTTGATCTGTTCCCGTCACGCACACAGCGCTTCCCATGGAACAGGCCGCCGATACTCCGCTCAAGAAGACCCCCCTCAACGCTCGGCATCGCGCCTCGGGTGCCCGGATGGTGTCGTTTGGCGGTTGGGACATGCCGGTCGAATATGCCGGCATTACCGCCGAGCACTTGGCGGTGCGCGACCGGGCTGGCCTGTTCGACGTCAGCCACATGGGGCAGATCGAGATCGCCGGCGCGAATGCCCTCGACGCGGTACAGCGCATCTCGTGTAACGACGCGTCGAAACTGCAGGTCGGGCAGGCGCAGTATTCAGGCCTGCTCACGCCTGAGGGCACGTTCGTCGACGACCTCCTGGTGTATCGCCTGGCGCCACAGCACTTCATGCTCGTGGTGAACGCCTCGCACATCGCGCGCGATTACGGCTACATCGCCGACGGGATCGCCCCGGTTGGGGACGCCGTGGCCGTCGACGTCAGCGCGCGGTACGCGCTCATCGCGGTGCAGGGCCCCCGGGCGCTCGAGATTCTCCAGCCCCTCACCGGCATCGACCTGGCCTCGATGAAGTACTACTGGTTCGCACACGGCGAGATTGCCGGCGTCCGGGGCACGGTCTCGCGCACCGGCTACACAGGCGAAGACGGATTCGAGATCTTCGTGCCGCCCCAGTCGGCCGACCGCGTCTGGCTGGCCCTCCTGCAGGCGGGGGCACCCGCCGGCCTGGAGCCCTGCGGACTCGGCGCGCGCGACACCCTCCGCCTCGAGGCGGCGATGCGCCTGCACGGCAACGACATCGATGAGACCACCACTGTGCTGGAGGCCGATCTCGGCTGGATCATCGGGTGGAAGAAGATCGACTTCATCGGCGCCGAGGCACTGCGACGCCAGAAGGCCCAGGGTGTCACTCGCCGGCTCGTCGGGATCGAAATGCTGGACCGCGGGATCGCCAGGCAGGGCTACGCGATCCTTGCCAATGGCGAGCCTGTCGGCACGGTCACCAGCGGTACGCAGACACCCTATCTGAAGAAGGCCATCGGGCTCGGGTACGTCCCGGTGGGCCTCGCGGCGCCAGGCACCGGACTCGAAATCGACATCCGCGGGCGACGGATGCGCGCGCAAGTCGTGCCCACCCCCTTCTACAAGAGGACACGCTGATGGCCTACCCGGCAGGCTTCAAGTACACCAGGGACCACGAGTGGATTGAGTTGTCCGGCGATCAGGGCAGGGTTGGCATCACCGACTACGCGCAGCAGCAACTGGGTGACGTCGTGTACCTCGAACTCCCCGAGGTGGGTCGGGTGGTCAAGGCTGGCCAGGCCTTCGGCACGATCGAGTCCGTAAAGGCCGTGTCCGAACTCTACGCACCCGTGTCGGGCACGGTCGTCGAGGTCAACACCGCCCTCAAGGACACGCCCGAGTCCGTGAACTCGGATCCTCATGGCAGCTGGATGGTCGTGCTCCGGCTGTCGGAGCCGGGCGAGGCGGATGCCCTGCTTGATGTGACCCAATACACTGACCTGGTGAAATGAGCACATTCGATTCCGACGTCTTCCAGACCCGCCACATCGGTCCAGACGCCGACGATGCCGCCGCGATGTTGCGGGCGGTGGGCGCGGCCTCGCTCGATGCCCTGATCGATGAGGCCATTCCGGCACGTATCCGTCTCCAGTCGCCGCTGGACCTGCCCAACGGGACGTCCGAGCATCAGTTTCTCCGGTCGCTCCGGGGCATTGCGTCCAGGAATCGCCTGTTCCGATCGTTCATCGGCCTCGGCTACTACGAGTGCATCACGCCGAGCGTGATCGTTCGGAACGTCCTCGAGAACCCGGGCTGGTACACCCCCTACACGCCATACCAGGCGGAGATCGCGCAGGGTCGGCTGGAGTCGCTGCTCAATTTCCAGACGATGGTGGCGGACCTCACGGGAATGGAGGTGGCCACCGCCTCGCTGCTGGACGAAGCCACGGCGGCGGGGGAGGCGATGACGCTCCTGCACCGCGTCCAGTCCCGCCGTCTCGACGGCGTCGCGGGGCCGCACCAGTTCTTCGTGGCGAGCCAGTGTTTCCCGCAGACGATCGACGTGCTGAGGGCCCGGGCGGAACCGCTCGGGATCGAACTGCTCGTCGCCGATCCGGACACGTTCGCCTTCGGCGACCGTGTGTTCGGCGCCCTGGTGCAGACGCCCGACGCGTCCGGCGCCGTTCACGATCTGCGGGGCTTCATCAGCCGGGCTAACGCGGCGGGGGTGCTGGTGGCTGTTGCCACCGACCTCCTCAGCCTGACGCTGCTCACACCGCCCGGCGAAATGGGCGCCGACGTTGTCCTCGGCAATTCGCAGCGATTTGGCGTGCCCATGGGCTACGGCGGACCCCATGCGGCGTTCTTCGCGACGAAGGAGCAGCACGTCCGGCAGGCCCCGGGCCGCATCATCGGCGTGTCGGTGGACGCGCACGGCCACACGGCGTACCGCATGTCGCTGCAGACCCGCGAGCAGCACATTCGGCGCGAGAAGGCGACCTCCAACATCTGCACCGCGCAGGCGCTCCTCGCGAACATCGCTGGGCTCTACGCCGTCTTCCACGGGCCCCGCGGCCTGAAGGCAATCGGCAGCCGCGTTCACGCGCTGACCGTGCTCCTGGAGCAGCAGCTCAAGTCCCTCGGGTTGCGGCAGCGTAACGCGCACTACTTCGACACGCTCCGGCTGGACGGCGTGGACTCGTCGAAGGTCCGAACGGCAGCCGAGGCTGCCGGGCTCAACTTCCGGTATCGCGGCGACGGCAGCGTGAACATCGCGCTGGACGAGGCAACCGACGCCAGCGATGTGGCGCGCATCGTCGAAATCTTCGAGACGGTGACCGGACGCTCCGCGGCCTCTGCCGCGACGGTGACGATCGACAGCAGCTATCCGGCCAGACTGGCCCGGACATCGGACTTCCTGACGCATCCCGTGTTCAACCGTCACCACTCCGAGATGGAGATGATGCGGTACATCCGGGGCCTCGAGCGCAAGGACATCGGTCTCGATACGTCGATGATTCCGCTCGGCTCGTGCACGATGAAGCTCAACGCGGCGTCGGAGATGCTTCCCATTACCTGGCCGGAGTTCTCCAAGCCGCATCCCTTCGTGCCCGTCGAACAGGTGCCGGGCTACCAGCAGATCTTCAAGGAGCTGGAGGAGGCCCTGGCGGCAATCACGGGCTTCGCGGCCGTGTCGCTGCAGCCGAACTCAGGGGCCCAGGGTGAGTTCGCGGGCCTGATGGTGATTCGTGCATTCCACCTCGCCAACGGCGACGCCCATCGCGACGTGGTGCTGATTCCCGCTTCGGCGCACGGCACCAATCCCGCGAGCGCGGTCATGGCCGGCTGGCGGGTGGTGGTCGTCGCGAGCACCAAGGACGGCAACATCGACGTCGACGACCTCCGTGCGAAGGCGATGGAGCATCGCGACCGCCTGGCGGCGTTGATGGTCACCTATCCGTCCACGCACGGCGTGTTCGAGGAGAGCATCCAGGACATCTGTGCCGTCGTCCACGAGTGCGGTGGTCAGGTGTACATGGACGGCGCAAACATGAATGCGCAGGTGGGCCTCACCAGCCCGGCGGCCATCGGCGCGGACGTCTGTCACCTGAACCTGCACAAGACCTTCGCGATCCCGCACGGCGGTGGTGGACCCGGCATGGGACCTATCTGCGTTGCGGCCCACCTCGCGCCGTACTTGCCCGGCCATCCGGTCGTCCACACCGGGGGCAGCCGTGCCATCAGGGCCCTCTCCGCGGCACCGTGGGGCAGCGCGAGCATCCTCCTGATCTCGTACGCCTACATCAAGATGCTCGGCGCGGACGGCATGACCGACGCCACGCGTTACGCCATCCTGAACGCGAACTACATCAAGTCAAGGCTGGAGCGCCACTACCCGGTGCTCTACACGCGGACCAATGGCCGAGTGGCTCACGAGATGATTTTCGACCTGCGACCATTGAAGCAGGCGAGCGGCATCGACGAAACCGATGTCGCGAAGCGGCTCATGGATTACGGCTTCCACGCGCCTACCGTGTCGTTTCCGGTGGCCGGCACGCTGATGGTCGAGCCGACTGAAAGCGAGCCGAAGGAGGAACTGGACCGCTTCTGCGACGCGATGATCGCGATCCGGCAGGAGATCCAGGACGTCATCGACGGCAAGGCTGATGCGAAGGACAACGTCCTGAAGCACGCGCCGCACACCGCCGCGGCCGTGTCCGCCGACGAGTGGTCTCACCCGTACTCGCGCCATCAGGCGGCGTATCCGCTGCCCTTCGTGCGGGCCCGGAAGTTCTGGCCCACCGTCGGTCGCATCGACAATCCGTATGGGGACCGCAACTTGATCTGCGCGTGCCCGCCCGTCGAGACCTTCGCCGACGCGGCCGTCTAGCCGCAAGCCTCTCGCCTCGAGGCCGGACTACCGTGGGAGCCGGCGGCTGGGTGCATGAGTGGCGCCTGCTGCATCGGGCAGCAGGCGACCTCGCGTCAGGCGCGTGCGGTGACGGTTTCCAGGGCGCGGGTGCGGAATGCCTCGAGGAGCCTGCGCGTCACCGGTCCCGGCCGTCCGCTGCCGACCGAGGCACCGTCGACGCGCGTGATCGGCAGCAGCTCGCGCGTGGTGCTGGTCAGGAAGGCTTCATCTGCGCCGATCAGGTCGGCGTCGAACAGCACCGCCTCCTGCACCGGCACGCCGGCCGAGGCGCCCACCTCGAACACGAACGCCCGCGTGATCCCACCGAGCAGTCCCGCAGTCAGGGGCGGGGTCCTGACCTGGCCGCCCTTCACGACGAAGAGGTTGGCGGTCGTGCACTCCGCGAGTTCCCCGCGGTAGTTTCGCATGACGCCCTCGAATGCACCCCGGCGGAACGCCTCCTGCGCCGCCATGGCATTGTTCAGGAGGTTGTTCGACTTGATGAGCGGGTTCACCGTCGCGGGATGGTTGCGGACGATGTCCACAATGGCCACGGCCACGCCGTGCTCGAACGCCTCGGCGGGAGGATCGACGTGGGCCTTCACGATGATCACGACGCCGGGCACCGGGCAGGCGCCGGGGTCGTAGGTGAGTTCACCGACCCCGCGCGTGACGAGGATCCGGATGTAGGCCTCGCGTCCGCCGGCGCCGAGCCCGGCGGCCTCCATGGTCGTGCGTACGCGCGCGGCGATCTCCGTATCGCTGAACGGAAGGTCGAGGTGGATCATGGCTGCAGACGCGCGCAGCCGCTGCATGTGGCGTTCGAAGAGGAACGGCTGGCCCTGGTACGTCCGCAGCGTCTCGTAGACGCCTTCGCCGTACAGGAAGCCGTGATCGAACACCGGGATCACCGCGTGTTCCTGTGCGTACACGCGGCCGTTCACGTTCACCGTAGCGCCCATCGGAGCAGCGTACTGCCTGTGCTATTCTGCGTGCAACTTCCATGCGGGTGCTCAACGCGGCGCAGATGCGCGAGGCCGACCGCCGCACCATCGAGGAGATCGGCATTCCGTCGCTCGTCCTCATGGAGAACGCGGGCCGCCAGGTCGTCGCCGCGATGGAAGCGGTCCACGGCGACCTGCAGGAGCACATCGTCGCCGTGCTGTGCGGCCGCGGGAACAACGGCGGCGACGGGTTCGTCATCGCACGCACGCTGGTGCAGCGCGGTGTCGATGTCTCGGTCTTTCTCATCGGCCGCGTGGCCGACGTCCGCGGTGATGCGCGTGTCAATCTCGACATCCTCGGCCGTCTTGGTGTCACCGTGGTCGAGATTGGGGACAGCCAGGACTGGGAACTGCACTTCACCGAGATCGCGGACTCCACGCTCATCGTCGACGCCATCTTCGGCACAGGCTTGAACGCGCCTCTGGCCGGCCTGATGGAGACGGTGGTAGCCGACGTCAACGGCTCGGGCATACCTGTCGTTGCGGTGGACCTGCCGTCCGGGCTGTCGGCCGATACCCACGAGCCCATCGGCGATTCCATCGACGCCGGCATGACGGTGGCTCTGGCCGCGCCGAAACTGTCGCTGGTCTTGCCGCCAGCAGAGCGGCGCGCCGGCGACATCGTCATCGCCGACATCGGCATCCCACCCGAGATCATCGAGCATGTCGACGGCCCTCGGGTCGAGTTGCTGACTCGGGCCGACATGCGGGCTCTCGTAACGCCGCGATCAGCCGACAGCCACAAGGGCGACTACGGTCGCGTGCTGCTGGTGGCCGGGTCGAGGGGCAAGACCGGCGCGGCGTTCCTGTCCGCAACTGGAGCGCTTCGTTCCGGCGCAGGCCTCGTCACAGTCGCCACGCCGTCGAACTGCCTGCCCATCCTTGCCGCCATGGCGCCGGAGTTCATGACCGAGGCGCTCGACGAGACGCCGGACGGCCTGGACCCCGACGGCGTCGATCATGTGCTCGACGGTGCAGCGGATGTGATCGCCATCGGGCCTGGACTCGGCACCGCCGTGAGTACCCGGGCGTTTACGCGGGCGCTCGTGGATCGCGCCACGCTGCCGCTGGTGATCGATGCCGACGGCCTCAACGCCTTTGCCGGGGAGGCTGCCGACCTCGTCGGCCGCGAGGGGCGGCCGGTGATCATCACGCCGCATCCGGGCGAGATGGCGCGGCTCCTCGGCATTACGACCGAGGCCGTACAGGCCAACCGGCTGGAGGTGTCGCGTCGCTTCGCATCGGAACACCAGGTCTACGTAGTGCTCAAAGGGCATCGTACGGTGATTGCGACGCCGGACGGGACCGTGTTCATCAATCCGACCGGCAACCCGGGGATGGCCACCGGCGGCACCGGCGACGTGCTCACCGGCATGGTGGCAGCCATCCTGGCGCAGTCGCTGGACGCCGAGGCCGCCTGCAAACTCGCCGTCTACCTGCACGGCCTCGCGGGCGATCTTGCTGCCGCGGACGAGGGCGAGATTGCGATGACGGCCGGCGACCTGGCCGACCACCTCGGAGACGCACTGCTCGAACTCAGCGCCCGCCGCAAGGCGGCCGAGGAGACGTGATCCACCGGTCGCCGTCCGAGGCTGACACCGAGGCGGTGGCGCGGGAGCTTGTCGGCCATCTCGAGGCCGATGCAGTCGTCCTGCTCAGTGGAGACCTTGGGGCCGGCAAGACTACCTTCGTGCGCGGGCTCGCTGCGGGCCTTGGTGTTCCACCTGAGGAGGTGTCGTCGCCGACCTTCACGCTCATTCAGGAGTACCGCGGCGGGCGTCTCCCCCTGTACCACGTGGACCTCTACCGACTGGCGCCGCCGGAGGTGGACGATCTCGGCTTGGACGATCTCGTTCACGAAGGCGGGATCGTCGTCGTGGAGTGGCCCGAGCGCTGGTCACGGCCGCCTCTGGATGCCATTCGCGTTGAGATCACAGCGGTGGGCGAGCGGAGCCGGCGGATCGCAATCACCAGGCCGCTGGACGAGTCAGCCTGAGGCCGGTCAGGAGAGGCCCGCGCGGCTGGACCCCTGAAGGCGCCGCCGGCCACGCGGGTGGCGTCCGGTCGCCGACAGACGCGCCAGCGCGCATCGGCGGTCGACCGCGCTACTCGGAGCGGTAGTTCGGCGCTTCCTTCGTGATGGCGACGTCGTGGACGTGGCTTTCGCGGAAGCCGGCGGGCGTGATCCGGATGATGCTGGCGTGCTGCTGGAGGTCCCGGATCGTGGGCGATCCGCAGTAGCCCATGCCGGCCCTGAGACCCCCGACGAGTTGGTGGATCATCGCGGCCACGGACCCCTTGTGGGCGACCCGTCCCTCGATGCCCTCGGGCACGAGCTTCTCGCCAACGGTCGAGGGGCTGTCGAGATCGAAGTCGTCCTGGAAGTAGCGATCGCGGCTGCCGCGGCGCATCGCGCCGATGGACCCCATACCGCGATACTCCTTGAAGCTTCGGCCCTGGTACAGAATCATCTCGCCCGGGCTCTCGTCCGTGCCGGCAAACAGGTTGCCGATCATGCAGCTGCTGGCGCCGACGGCCAGCGCCTTGGTGATGTCGCCGGAAAACCGGATGCCGCCGTCCGCGATGATCGGCACGTCATGCAGGGCCGCCGCCCGCGCGCAGTCCATCACCGCGGTGATCATCGGCACGCCGATCCCTGCCACGACGCGCGTGGTGCAGATCGAGCCCGCACCGATGCCCACCTTCACCGCATCCACCCCGGCCTCGATCAGCGCAAGCGTGCCGCCAGCGGTGGCGACGTTGCCGGCGACGAGTTCGACCGAGGGGAACTGCTTGCGGATCCGAGCCACCATGTCGAGTACGCCCTGCGAGTGCCCGTGAGCCGTGTCGATGACCAGCACGTCGACGCCAGCGGCGACGAGCGCGTCAGCGCGCTGGACCGTGTCCTTGGCGATGCCCACCGCCGCGCCACAGCGCAGCCGGCCCAGCGAGTCCTTCGACGCGTTCGGATACTTGACCGCCTTCTGGATGTCCTTGACGGTGATGAGGCCCTTGAGTCGGTAGGTGCGGTCCACCACCAGGAGCTTCTCGACCTTGTGGCGGTGCAGGATCTCGCGGGCGGCGTCGAGCGTGGTGCCGACGGGGACGGTGATGAGGTTCTCACTCGTCATGATGTCGGCGATCGGCCGCTGGAGGTTGGTCTCGAATCGAAGGTCGCGGTTCGTCAGGATGCCGACGAGTCGGCCTTCCTTGCTGCCATCATCGGTGATCGGCACGCCCGAGATGCGGTACTTCTTCATCATCTCGAGTGCCTCGAAGATCCGATGCGTAGGGGAGAGCGTGATCGGGTCCACGATCATGCCGCTCTCCGATCGCTTCACGCGGTCCACCTCCGATGCCTGGTCTTCAATCGGCAGGTTCTTGTGGATGACGCCCAGTCCACCCTGCTGCGCCATCGCGATCGCCAGCCGGGACTCGGTCACGGTGTCCATCGCCGCGCTGACCAGAGGGACGTTGAGCCGGATATTGCGGGTGAGCCGCGTGCTGACGTCCACCTGGTGCGGCAGGACGGTCGAATGCTGGGGCACCAGGAGGATGTCGTCGAAGGTGAGGGCAGTGGCGAAGCCCGCCTCGACCGACGGGACGAGCACAGGAGCATCGATTTTCGTCGTCATAGGTCCGTATATGGAAAAGGCCGACATGCGTCGGCCTTTCGGTATGTGCGGTGACAGGATGAGGCGCAGTCGTGGCTTGCGCCCTGGATACTGCCGAGCGGCAGCCGGAGGTCAGGCCGCCGCGCCATGGCACTTCTTGTACTTCTTGCCGCTTCCGCACGGGCAGGGGTCGTTCCGCCCGACTTTCGGGCCCTCTCGGTGCACGGTCTTCACCTCGACATCGTCGCCGCCCACGCGTGCCGGCTGGGGCGCGCGCGGCAACCCGGGCGGCACAGGCGACGGGGCCGGCGTCGAGCCGAAGATCGGCGGTGGGGGCGCGAACGCCGACGACTGGGCGCTCGGATTGTTGAGGACCAGCGGCTGGCGCGGCGGGGGCGGCGGCGCCACCGGCATCGGCGGCGCATCCTCCTGGATGACGGGGCGCAGGCGCCAGAGGAAGTTGACGGTCTCGCCGTCGATGCGTTCCTTCATCGCCTGGAACATCTGGAAGCTTTCCTTCTTGTACTCGACCAGCGGATCCCGCTGGCCGTAGCCGCGAAGGCCGATGCCTTCCTTCAGGTGATCGAGGCTGTACAGGTGGTCCTTCCACTGCGCGTCCACCACCTGCAGCATGATGTCGCGTTCCACGCGCTGCAGGATCTCGCGGCCGATCACCTGTTCCTTGTCCGCGTAGGCCTCCTGGATCAACGCCCACAATTCCTCGCGGATGTCGTCCGCCGTCTTGTCGGCAAAGTTGACCGTGCTGGTGTCGACGATGAACGTCTCCTGCACCTCGCGGCGCAGTGCCTCCAGGTCCCACTGCTCCAGGTCGCCTTCGGCCGGTGCGTAGGTCTCGACCAGGGCATCGAGCGCGTCCTGCGCGAGCACGTTCAGGTATTCACGCGTGTCGACCGTATCGGCTTCATCAACCCGGATGCGACCGTCGAGGATCTCGCGGCGCAGCGCGTAGATGCTCTCGCGCTGTTTGTTCATCACGTCGTCGTACTCGAGCAGATGCTTGCGGATGGAGAAGTTCTGCGACTCCACCTGCTTCTGCGCCCGCTCGATCGCGCGCGTCACCATGCCGTGCTCGATCGGCACGCCCTCTTCCATGCCGAGCTTCTGCATCAGGCCGGAGATCCGGTCGGACCCGAAGATCCGCATCAGGTCGTCCTGCAGCGACAGGTAGAAGCGCGACGAGCCCGGGTCGCCCTGCCGGCCAGCGCGGCCGCGCAACTGGTTGTCGATGCGCCGCGCCTCGTGCCGCTCGGTGCCCACGATGTGGAGCCCGCCGAGTCGGATGACTTCCTCGTGCTCCAGGTCGGTGATGGACTTGAAGTGCTGGAAGATGCGCTCGTATTCCGCCTTCGGGACGCGATAGAAGCCGTCGAGGTGGTAGAAGTAGACGAACTGGTCGTCGTCCACGAAGCGCTCTTCGCCTTTGGGTAGCCGTTCGGCGATCTGCTCGCCCAGCGACTGCTGGCGCGCCATGAACTCCGGATTGCCACCAAGCAGGATGTCCGTTCCGCGACCGGCCATGTTGGTGGCGATGGTCACCGAACCCCGCCGGCCCGCCTGCGCGACGAACTCCGCTTCCTGGGCGTGGTACTTGGCGTTCAGCACGACGTGCTTGCCGGTGTCACCGCCGGTGATGGTGCCGCGCTTCAGGCCGCGCCGGTCGAGCATGAGGGACAGCTTCTCGGACTTCTCGATCGACACGGTGCCGACAAGAACCGGCCGCCCCTTCTTGTGTTCTTCCAGGATGTCCGCGACGATGGCGTCCCACTTCTCCTGCTCGGTGCGGTACACCAGGTCGGGGTGCTCGATGCGCGCCAGTGGCCGGTTGGCGGGCACGACCACGACATCGAGCTTGTAGATCTTGGCGAACTCCTCGGCTTCTGTGTCGGCCGTGCCGGTCATCCCGGCGAGCTTGCCGTACTTGCGGAAATAGTTCTGGAAAGTGACCGTGGCGAGCGTCTGGTTCTCACGCTCGATCTTCACGCCTTCCTTGGCTTCCACCGCCTGGTGCAGGCCATCGCTCCAGCGCCGGCCCGGCATCAGGCGGCCCGTGAACTCGTCGACGATGACGACTTCGCCGTCCTTCACCATGTAGTCCACGTCGAGCTTGAAAATCGCGTGGGCGCGCAGCGCCTGATCGACGTGGTGCTTGATGTGGGCGTTCTCGAGGTCGTAGATGTGGCCGCCGTTCAGCCGGTGGAGCAGCATCTGCTCCGCCTTCTGCATGCCGCTCTCGGTCAGCGTCACCGTCTTGTGCTTCTCGTCGACGATGTAGTCGCCCGTGGCCTCGAGAGCCTCGCGTTCTTCAGCCTTGGCATCGCCCCGAATCACCTTGCCCGGCTTCAGCCGCGGGATGATCTTGTCGACCTCGTAGTACAGGTCGGTCGACGCCTCGGCGGGCCCGGAGATGATGAGCGGCGTCCGCGCCTCATCGATGAGGATACTGTCTACTTCGTCGACGATGGCGAAGTGATGCCCGCGCTGCACGTAGTGCGCGAGCTCGAACTTCATGTTGTCGCGCAGGTAGTCGAAGCCGAACTCGTTGTTGGTGCCGTAGGTGATGTCGGCGGCGTACGCCACCTGCCGCTCGGCATCGTTGAGCTCGTGCTGGATGACGCCCACGCTCATACCGAGGAAGCGGTAGATGCGGCCCATCCACTCGGAGTCGCGTCGCGCGAGGTAGTCGTTCACCGTCACGACGTGGACACCCTTGCCTTCGAGCGCGTTCAGGTACGCAGGCAGGGTAGCGACCAGCGTCTTGCCCTCGCCGGTCTTCATCTCGGCGATCCGCCCCTGGTGCAGGACGGCGCCGCCGATCAGCTGCACGTCGAAGTGCCGCATGTTCAGCACGCGGCGGCCCGCCTCCCGGACGACGGCGAACGCCTCCGGCAGCAGTGAGTCGAGGGACTCACCGTTCGCGATGCGCGTCCTGAACTCCGCGGTCCTTCCGCGAAGCGCTTCGTCGGACAGCGGACGGATGGAGGCCTCGAGCGCGTTGACCTGCGCCACGATCGGGCGCAGCTTCTTCAGGTCGCGTTCGTTCTGGGTGCCGATGACCTTGGCGAGGAGTGTCTGGAGCATCTACAGCGCAGATCCGACCGTGGGTATCTGAAGATTGTAGCAGAAGCGGAAGTGGGCAGCCGCAGGTCGCGCCGGCCTTCAACACACCCGGAAAAGAAAAGGCAGAAGGTGCCGCGCCGTGGCGCCGGCATCTTCTGCCTCGGTCGGGTCGGGCGCGTCTCAGCGCCGGACGGATTGCGACGGCTGCGTGAGCAGCTGCAGCGGATTGAGCAGCTTGCCGTTCGCCAGGATTTCGTAGTGTAGATGGCTGCCGGTCGAACGGCCCGTCGAGCCAACGTACCCGATGACATCACCGCGATGAATCGTCTGGCCGGCCCGGACGTTGAACTTGCTCAGGTGACCGTATCGCGTGGTGATTCCGAACTCGTGACGCAGCACCACCAGGTTGCCGTACTCGTCGGCCCAGCTGGCCGACTCGACCCGGCCGTCGGCTGTCGCGAAGACCGGCTGGCCCTTGGGCGCCGAGATGTCCAGGCCTGCATGGAAGCCCTGCTCGCCGGTGATCGGATCGGACCGCCCGCCGAACCGGCCAGTCAGCCAGCCGTATACCGGCCAGATCGACGGTGTAGCCGCGGCCAGCTTCTCCTGCTTCTCGACGTCGGCGCGTACGTTGCTGAGGCGACCTTCCAGCGCCTGGAGCAGCGTCCGAAGCACGCCGAAGGTATCTTCCGGAGAGACCAGCGAGGTGGAAACGACGTTGGAAATGGCGTTGCTCGTCTGGCGGGTGGTGGTGCCGCCGGCCGCTCGGGCCTTCACGACGGAGGGCAGCTTCTCCATCGCCCTGGCCTGCACCGGATCGAGCTTGGAACGGGCGCCCAGCTCGTCGATGACCTCCTCGAGCGACTGCAACTGCGTGGTGAGTTCACCGGTTGTCTCCCGGTAGTTCCCATTCTCGACCTCGAGGGCCGATTTCGCCGTACGCAGCTGGTGGATTTCCAGACTAGCGCTCCACTTGGCGCCAAGTCCGATGAGCACCGGCGTCGCGAGGACGCTGCAGACCAGCAGCGTGACCATTCGAAGACTGACCGTGACACGGCGTACGACGCCGGTCGTGCGGTCGGCAATGAGGACGGTGTATCGGCGCGAAAGCATTACCCTCTCTGGTCGAGTCTGTTGACTATCTTCTGGTTGAAACGAGGAGATAGCTGGCCAGCCCAGCTGAACGGGAATTCTCAGCACTGTATCACACGCGATTTCCCGCCCGGAAGCAGAAAAGCCGGCTGGCGAAGATATGGCGAGTACGGGCTTCGCGCAGCGCTATCATTCACCGGCACCACCCGTCCTCATTCAGCGCCGCCGCAGCACCGGTGGCCAGGAAGCGAGAGTCCGTCATGCGCGTGAGGGTACTGATCGCGATTGTGGCCGCGGGCGCCTGTGTCGTGGCGTCCGGGCCGCACGCCGCGCTGCAGTCGGCAGGCCGCCCCGGCCTGACACCCGTCGCCTGCGCGCCGCAGGCCTGGGAGCCGGCAGACGCGACGTTCACCGCCCTTCCAGGGGCGCGGGCGTTCTTCGGCTCGTACACCGGCGGCCTCTACCGCATCGAGATCCCCGCCGCCTGGAACGGCGAGCTCATGTTGAGCGCGCACGGCTTCGTCACGAGCGCCGGACCGCAAGGTTCGCGTCTGCGCGTGGGGGTGCCCGCGATCCGCGAGCACGTGGTCGCGCAAGGGTTCGCCTGGGCTGCGTCCAGCTACCGATGCAACGGATACGTGCCCGGGATCGGCCTGGAAGACACCATGGCGCTGGTCGACCTCTTCATCAAGCTCAATGCGGGAAGGGCGCCGTCGCGGACCTACCTCACCGGAACGTCGATGGGCGGCCACGTGACGGTGCTCGGCATGCACGAGTTCCCGACGCAGTTCGCGGGTGCGCTCGCGATGTGTCCCGCGGGACCCGAACTGTTCGACTATTTCACTGCGGTTGGCGCCGCGGCCGAGGTCGTGACCGGAATCCCGTTCGCGGATCCCGCGGGCGTCCCGCGTGATGTCGAGCGCATGGCGGACATCCTTGGCCGGCCACCCGCGTACACGGACCGAGGGCGCCAACTCGCGAACCTCCAGATTGCGATGAGCGGAGGGCCGCGGCCGTTCGCGGCCGAGGGCCTTCGCTCCCGGTTCCTCCAGAACATCAGCGGCGCTGCCCTTGCCGGCAGCCGGTCGTCCGCGAACCGCGCCGTCACGAATGAACACTACGAGTACCGAGTCGACGAGACCCTCGGCCTCACGAACGATCGTCTGAACCGCCTCGTGCGGCGAAAGGCGCCGGACATGGCGATCCGCGGCCCGAACGGTCCCTACGACGAACTGATCCCCTTCGACGGCCGGATCGAACGACCGCTGCTGACGATGCACGGCACCGGCGATCTGTTCGTGCCGATTCACCTCGAGCAGACGCTGTCACGTGCCGTCAGCGGGGCCGGCCGTGAGCGCTGGCTCGTGCAACGCATTTACCGCGTACCCGGGCATTGCGGTTTCAGCGTGCGGGAGCAGTCGCGTGCGTTCGATGATCTGGTGCACTGGGTCCGTGACGGCGTGCGCCCGGCGGGCGAGTCCGTGTTCGGCGATCTGAGGGACGCCGGGCGTCGGTTCACGCAGCCGCTGCGTGATGGTGACCCGGGAGGGCTGACAGTTCCCTGAAACCGTACTCACGCCGTCCGGAACTGCAGCGCCTCCGCGACATGATCGGCCGCGACCTCGTCCGCGCCCTCCACGTCGGCCACTGTTCGCGCAAGCCGCCGGACCCGATCGAACGCCCGCGCGCTCAGGCCGAGGCGTTCGGTGGCCGCCCGCAGCAGGCGCAGGCCTGCCGGATCGAGATGCGCATATTCACGCAGCATCGAGGAGGTCAGTTCCGCGTTGGTGCGGACCCCGGTTCCGGCGAGCCGGGCACTCTGCCGTGCCCGGGCGGCGAGGACGCGTGCGCCAATCGCGCTCGACGGTTCGCCCGCCACCGCGGTGCCAAGCGCGTCGGCTGGTACGCGCTGGACGTCCACCGTCAGGTCCATGCGGTCGCGGAGCGGCCCAGACAGGCGACCCGCATACCGCGCGATCTGCAGCGGGGTGCAGCGACACACGCGAACCGGATCGCCGAGGAAGCCGCACGGACATGGGTTCATGGCGCCGATCAGCACGAACCGGGAAGGGAAGACGGCCGAGCGGCCCGCTCGCGCAATGGTGATGATCCCGTCCTCGAGCGGCTGTCGCAGGGCTTCGAGTGCCCCCCGCGAGAACTCCAGCAGCTCATCGAGGAACAGGACGCCGTGATGGGCAAGGCTGACCTCGCCGGGGCGCGGCTGTTGGCCGCCGCCCGCCAGCGCGGCAGGCGAGATCGTGTGGTGCGGTGCGCGAAATGGCCGCTGCGTCAGCAGGGCGCTCCCTGCCGGCAGCAGCCCGGCGACGGAGTGGACAGTGGTGCACTCCAGCGCTTCCTCGAAGGTGAGGGGCGGCAGTACGCCGGCGAGCCTGCGCGCCATCATGGTCTTGCCAGCGCCCGGGGGGCCTACCAGCAGCAGGTTGTGCCCGCCGGCAGATGCCAGTTCGAGCGCACGCCGCGGCAGCGGCTGGCCCACGATGTCGGCGAAATCAGGAACCGCGTCGGCTCGGGTCGTCGGCGCCTGCCTCGGGAGCCAGGCCGGCGGATTGCCGGTCAGCGCACCAACCGCCTCCTGCAGCGACGCCACGGGACAGACGGCATCCGGGAGTACAACGGCTGCTTCGACCGCATTGGCCGTCGCGAGGATCAACTGGCGCAGGCCGAGCCGGCGCGCCGTCGCCGCCACCGGCAGCACCCCGCGCGTTGGCTGGATCGCTCCATCGAGCGACAGTTCCCCGACGACCAGCGCGTCGGTGAGGGAGGCCGCGGGTATCACCCCCTGGGCCGCCAGAATGCCCAGTGCAATGGGGAGATCGAAGGCGGCCCCGGCCTTGCGGACGTCCGCCGGCGCCAGGTTCACGGTGATGCGGTGGGGCGGAAACTCGTACCCGCTGTTCCGGATCGCGCTCCGCACCCGGTCGCGGCTCTCGCGAACGCTGGCGTCGGGCAGGCCGACCATGGTGAACATGGGCAGGCCGAACGACACGTCCACCTCGACCTGAACGGGGCAGGCCTCGACGCCGAATAGCGCTGCGGTGCGCAGAGAGGCGAGCACGGCCGCTGTTGCTGCACCGAACCTGCCGCGTGGGGTATTGCCCGAATTCTGGAGTTTGAGGGCTGAGGTGCGATCGATCCCGCAGAAACTGCACTGATGCCGGCGCCCTGGGATCGCAGGGGGTGCCGCCTGGCCGCGCCGACGGTCGGCACGGCCCGAATCCGCCGGTGCGTCAGTTGGCGCGGGCGGCCGTGTAGATCGTCAGGCGCTCGCCAGCCCGGATGGTCGTGCCGGCGAGATGATTCCACGAACGTAGCGCGGCCACCGTCGTGCTGAAACCTCGGGCGATGGACGCCAGGGTGTCGCCACGCTTCACGCGGTAGGTGACCTTGATTCGATCACCACTCGCGGCGACGGCGGGTACCACGGCGTCGGCCTTGAGCGGCTTTGAGGCGAGGGCCGCACGCTCGGGGGCGGCCGGTGGCGCCGGGCGATCTGCGCGGGCGTTCATCAGCACGGTCGCCTCGTGGGGGACCATGAGCTTCTGGCCAGGAACGACCCTGGAGGTGGTCTTGAGGTAGTTTGCGGCGGCGAGGTCGTTTCGGTTGACGCGCAGCGCCCGGGCGACCGTGGCCAGCGTGTCGCCCTTCTTCACCGTGTACCACCGCAGGGACGCGAGGTCCACGGCTGCCGCGTCGGCGAGGCGCGCCCGGATCGTGTCCGCAGAACCGACCGGTACCTTCAGCCGGTAGGATTCGTCCCTGATCGGCGTCGTCCAGCGGCGCAGTTCCGGATTCAGGGTCTGGATGTCACCGATGGTCGCGTCGGCCCATTCGGCCACGCGGCGCAGATCCACGGGGCGGTCGAGCGACACCACCTCGTAGTGGTGGGCCGCGTCGGGCTCGATCTCGAAGCCGTACTGGGCAGGGTTTCGGGCAATCACCACCGCGGCCAGGATCATCGGGACGTAATCGCGGGTTTCGCGCGGCAGCAGCTTCGGGCGGGCGGCCAGCGACCAGAAGTCGTCGAGGCGGCTGCTCTTCAGCGCACGCTGGATCCGTCCCGGTCCACCGTTGTAGGACGCCAGGGCCAGGTGCCAGTCATTGTTGAACATCGACGCCAGCGTGCCCAGATACTTGGCCGCCGCGATCGTGGCCTTCTCGGGATCGGACCGCTCGTCGATGTACCAGTCCTGGCGGAGCCCATTCTCGAGGCCCGTGCCCCGCATGAACTGCCAGACTCCCTTCGCCTGCGCACGGGACAGCGCGTTGGGCTTGAATGCGCTCTCGACCAGCGGCACATAGGCCAGGTCCAGCGGCAGCCCCTCGGCGCGGAAGACGTTCTGGATCATCGGGAGGTACTTGCTGCCACGCCGCAGGCCGTCCTGCAGGAAATCGTGCAGCCGACCCTGGAACAGCTCGATGAACGCAAGGACCCGCTCGTTCAACGGAATCGGGATGTCGTGCGCCCCGCCCTCGACGTCGGCGCTGACCGTCGATTGGGTCGTGGCGGTAGAAGGCGCCAGGGTGGCCGACAGGGCGAGCAGTTCGTCGATGGAGGCTGGCTCGTAGGATTTCTCGGTGAACCCGTCACCGGCAGCCAGCGCCTTCACCTCATAAGTACTGATGCGATCGACCAGTCGGTCGAAATGCTCCCGAAGCCTGGGCTCCGTCCGGCCGCCGAACGGCGACTCGATGAGCACGTTCAGCGCACGGTCGAATTCCTGTCGAGCGCCCTCCACATGTCCGGCCTCCAGTTCGCGCTGACCTTTGCGGAAGTGCTCGTCCGAGGCGGCAATGAGGCTGTCGACCGGATCGAGGGCTGGCGCGATGGGCTGAGCGGGAGCAGGTGTGACGGGGGGTGAGGGGGGCCGGCTGGCCACCGACCGTGGCGCTGTGTGAGCGGCAGACCCGCAAGCGGCGGCCAGGGGCAGCAACGCGAGCAGCGGCAGGTTGTGAACCAGACGTCGAACCATTTGGGCGCTCCGACTGGCGCCTCCCGGCGAGGGACGGCGCATCGTAAGTCGCCCCCGTGCGGGGGCTCCGGGAAAATCCGGGTCGGCGGCCACGGACCGCCGAGGGTCTTTCGCGTGGCGGGCAAGCGGCCCGCCCGACGGGCGTCCCCCGTCTACGGCTGAGGCATGCTATCACCCCTGCGGGCGACGGTCAACAATAAGTCCAGTCTGCTCAGCAGTAAGCGGACGTTTCAGCCGCGCCACGGCGCCACCGTGAAGACGCGGTGCGCCTCTCCCAGTTCGCGCGCCGAGGGCGTGATGATCGCCCGCTCCGACACCAGTAACGTGCGGCCCGCGCGCATCGCGGCACGAACGTCGTCTTCGCAGACGAAGTCGAGCGGAGACGCCGAGGGCGCGCCCTCGGCCGCGGGCGCGGTCGCGGCCTCCGAATGCCCGGCGGTCGCCTCGCCCCCGGGCTTGAAGCCCCTGGCCGACAGGAATTGATCGATCCGCGCATTCAGGATTTCGGCCCGGATGCCGGCACCCTCGCCCCGACGGGGAGGCGCCGCGGGCAGGCTGTGTGCCACGCCGCTCCCGCGTTCGAAGCGGTTTGGCACCACGGTCGTCTCCCAGGCCAGCCGCTTGATGTTCAGGAGATGACGGGGGGTGATGTTGTCCGAGGTGATGTTCCCGCCGTATCCGCCGCACCCGAGCGTCATTGCCGGGTCGAGTCCGGAGGAGATACCCGTCGAGCCGAAGGTCGTGGGCGTATTGACGACCACGCGGAACGCGGGCTTCTTCAGCCCGAATTCCAGGATGACCTGCTCGTTCTCCGAGTGGATCGACATGGTGTGCCCCATGCCGCCGTACCGCAGGATCTGCTTGCACCGCTCGCATCCCTCGCGCCAGTCCCGCACGATGTAGTAGGAAAGCACGGGACACAGCTTTTCAATCGACAACGGGAAGTCGCGGCCGACCCCGTCCAGATGGGCGATGAGGACCCGCGTCGTGTCTGGCACCGTGAGGCCGCACGCCTGGGCGATGTGGGTGGCGGACCTTCCGACGAGCGCCGGGTTCGGGAGGCGCTGCGGCGTGACCAGCACCGCTGCAACCTTGTCTATCTCCGCCTTGGAGAGGAAGTACCCGCCCTGCGCCTGGAACTCGCGCTTCACCTGCTCGGCCACCGGCTCGTCCACCACGACCGAGTTCTCCGACGAGCAGAGCACGCCGTTGTCGAAGGTCTTGCCGGTGATGATGTCGCGGACGGCCTTCCGGATGTCCGCCGAACGTTCGATGTACGCGGGAGCATTTCCGGGCCCCACCCCGTAGGCCGGTTTGCCAGCACTGTAGGCGGCCCGCACGAGGCCCATGCCTCCGGTGGCCAGGATGACGGCCACGTCACGTTGCCTCATCAGTTCCTGGGTGCCCTCCAGGGTGACGTGGGTCATCCAGTTGATGGCACCTGCCGGAGCGCCGGCGCCGCGCGCGGCCTCGTCGAGCACTTCCGCGACGCGGGTGATGCACTTCACCGCAGAGGGGTGCGGACTGATCACCAGCGAGCAGCGCGCCTTCAGGGAAATCAGGATCTTGTAGATCGCCGTGGACGTCGGATTGGTGGACGGAACGACCGCGGCCACCACGCCGAAGGGCTCGGCGATCTCGACGACCCGGCGCTCCTCGTAGCGGGCGATCACCCCGACCGTCTTCATCGGGCGTATGAACTCGAACACCCGCTGGGACGCAAACAGGTTCTTCTGGACCTTGTCTTCGAAGACGCCGAAGCCGGTTTCGTCGACCGCGAGACGCGCAAACGCTTCTGCGTGGGCAGTTGCCGCGGTGGCCATCGCGGCAACGATGGCGTCAATCTTCTCCTGGGAGAACTCCGCCAGTTCCAGCCACGCCTGCTTCGCGCGGCGAGCAAGGGTGCGCGCCTCGGCGATCGACGCGAGGTCGCGGTCGGGCTGGGCGGCGACAGCGGGCTCGGCCATCCGGCGCTACGCGCTCTTCGGGAGGATGCGTTCGACCTCGAGGTGGGGCCGCGGGATGACGTGAACCGAGACCAGTTCGCCAACCCGCCTTGCGGCAGCGGCACCGGCGTCGGTGGCAGCCTTGACGGCACCGACGTCGCCGCGCACCATCACCGTGACGTAACCGGCGCCGATGTACTCCTTGGCGATCAGGGTCACGTTGGCGGTCTTGACCATCGCGTCGGCGGCCTCGACCGAGCCGATCAGGCCCTTCGTTTCAACCAATCCCAGTGCGTCCTGTGCCACGGGTGTCCTCGCGCCAAACTGTAACACATGGGTCGGGTTGATTGCGCCGTCAGCCGGGAATCCGGTACCATTCGGCGGTTCTCTCACTGCACGAGTCCGGAGCATCATGATCCCGAAGTACGCACGTACGCTTTTCCTGTCTGCCATGCTCATGGGCGCCGCCCTCGTCGCGGCCGCCTGCGGGGGCGACACACAGACCGGGCCGCCCCTGGCCACCCCGTCGCTGACGCTCAGTCACGACCGGGTGCCGGCTGCAAGCCCCCTCGAGATCACCTACAAGTTCACCGTGGCGCCCGATGCCAAGTTCGCCGAGGACTACCGCGTCTTCGTGCATGTGGTGGACACCGACGAAGAGCTCATGTGGAACGACGACCACGACCCGCCGGTGCCGACCACGCAGTGGCAGCCAGGTCAGACTGTCGAGTACACGCGCACCATCTTCGTTCCGGTGTTCCCGTACGTTGGAGATGCGACGATTCAGATCGGCCTGCACTCGATGAAGGATCAGAAGCGGGTGGTCATGGCCGCCGAAGACGCCGGGCAGCAGGCCTATCGCGTGGCCCGGCTGCAGTTGCTGCCACAGACCGACAACCTGTTCACGGTGTTCAAGGATGGATGGCATCCGGCCGAAGCCGCCAACCACGATCCATCGCTCGAGTGGCAGTGGACGAAGAAGGAAGCGACGCTTGCCTTCAAGAACCCGAAGAAGGACGCGCTCTTCTACTTCGAGGTCGACAGTCCGGGCAAGGAACTGCACGGCGCGCAGCACGTGACGGTCTCGCTGGGCGGACAGTCGGTCGAGACCCTGACGATCGATCCCGACGCCAGCCGCCAGCTCCGGAAGATCAAGCTGCCGGCGGCCTTGATGGGGGAGGGCGACCTGGCCGAACTCCAGATCGCCGTCGATCAGACGTTCGTGCCCGCCGTGGTGTCGGCGGGGAACAGCAAGGACCCACGGGAACTGGGCGTGCGCGTCTTCCACGCCTTCGTGGATCCTCGGTAGCCGGCCTGTGCTTGGCCCGATCGCCGGTGTGACAGCGCGCCGCCTGGTCGTTGCCGCAGTCTGTGCCACTGCCGCGACAGCCCTCGACGCGCGTCCGGCTCGGGCCGAGCTCGTCTTCTTCGCGACCGGACGAGCACTCTCCGTTGCCTCGGTCCGTCAGGAAGGTGATCGCGTGGTCCTTGCCCTTCGAGGGGGTGGGGAAATGGCCGTCCCGACGACCGATGTCGTGGACATCCAGCCCGACGAGGTGTCGTATTCCGCACCGGCATCCAGCCCGCACCTGCCGACCGGCGTGACGGCAGCCACGGCGCCGCAACTCTCGAAGGGAACGCCGGAGACACTCCGGCCGCACCCCGCCTACGATCCGCTGATTCAGCGCATCGCCGTGCAGCAGGGTGTCGATCCGCGCCTTGTCAAAGCCGTCGTGCAGGTCGAGTCTGGCTACCAGCCCCGGGCCCGTTCTTCACGCGGAGCCGTCGGGCTGATGCAGGTGCTGCCGGCAACCGGTCGGCAATACGGTCGCGCGAACCTCTACGATCCGGCGTCCAACCTGCAGGTCGGGACCCGTCACCTGCGGAGCCTGCTCGACCGTTTCCCGGTCGATCTGGCGCTCGCGGCCTACAACGCGGGCGAAGCGACCGTCGATCGATTCGGGGGGATTCCTCCGTTTCAGGAGACCACCGCCTACGTGGCCCGGGTGCTCGGCCTGCTCAACCCCTGAGGGCCGGCCCCGCGGTCCGGCTGGCTCGAGTTGGTATACTCTGGGCAGCTAATGTCCACGCCTGCAATCCGTTGCGGCTCGAAAGGCGCCTGAGCGGTGGAGTTCCACTGCCGACTCGCATCGGCGACAGGCGAGATAGTCGAGGGCGTCTACGTCGCCGACTCCGAAGCCCGGCTGCGGTCCGATCTGGAGGAGAAGGGCCTCTTCGTCCTCTCGCTGAAGCCGCGGGGCGCCATGGGCCGCATCGGCCTGCATGCGCCACGGCGTGCGCGGATTCCGACGCGCGACTTCCTGATCTTCAACCAGGAACTGGCCACGCTGCTGCGCGCGGGCATGCCGCTGGTGCAGTCGCTCGAACTGCTGACACGCCGGGTCACCTCGCCGCTGTTCCGCAGCGTGCTCGAGGACATTCACGAGAAGGTTCGCGGGGGCACGGCCCTGTCCGATGCGTTTGCCGCGCACGGCGACCTCTTCCCCAGCGTGTACGTGGCGTCGCTTGTCGCCGGCGAGCGGAGCGGCAACCTCGACGCGGTGCTCCGGCGTTTCGTCGAGTACACAAAGGTCATCGCCACGGTCAAGCGGAAGACGCTGTCCGCGCTCGTCTACCCGGCCATCCTCATCGCGCTGGCCTTGATCCTCGTGTCGATCATCGTGCTCCGCGTCGTGCCGGCGTTCTCCGACTTCTACGCGTCATTCGGCGCGAACCTGCCGCTGGTGACGCGGATCATCGTGGCCATTTCCGATGTGGTCCGGGGGCAGTTCCTCCTCCTGCTCCTGGTCGGCGGCGGGACCATCGCGGCGTTCATCAGCTGGCTGCGGCAGCCGGGTCAGCAGGCCCGCTTCGACCGGATGGTGCTGCGCGTGCCGGTGGTCGGAGAGATCGCCACGAAGTTCGCGACGTCCCAGATGGCGAGGACCCTGGCGACGCTGCTCGGCGGGGGCCTTCCGCTCGTGAACGCGCTCACCATTGCCGCGCGATCGGTCGGCAACCAGTTCATCGCTGCCGAACTCGACGTCGTCGGGACGCGCGTGCGTGAAGGCGTCTCCTTCGCAGCTGCGCTGGAGGCGCGCCGGGTGTTCCCGGACGTCGCGGTCAAGATGGCAGAGGTCGGCGAATCCACAGGTGCGCTGCAGGAGATGCTCAACACCGTGGCCGACTTCTACGACGAAGAGATCTCGACGAACATGGAGCGGTTCGTGACGCTGGTCGAACCCGTACTCCTCGTCATCATGGGCATCGTCATCGCGGGCCTGCTGCTTGCGCTGTACCTGCCCCTCTTCCAACTCAGTTCGGTGCTTGCGGGATAGACTGCGACGCCGGGTCAGACAGCTCAGGGATGGCAGAACTCCACACCACATCGCTGCACGACGATACCCCGGCGGTCAGTCCCGACGAGCGGGTCGCTGAACTGGAGCATGCCCGCAGGCTCGCCGAGCGGTACCGGTACGAGTTCGTGGACATGGACACCTTCCGGATCGATCAGGAGCTGTTCCGATCCATTCCCGCCGACCTGATGCTGCGGTACGGGTTCGTGCCGTACCGCCGGGAAGGACGTACGCTCTCGATCGTCGTCTCCGACCCGACGGACCTGCCGATGATCGACGAGCTGGCGGTGCTGCTTGCCACCCCGATCAAGGTGACGGTGGGCCCGCGCTCGGCCATCGAGACGATCCTGAAGAAGAGCGAGAGCTCGCAGCGCGTGCTGGAAGACGCGACGGAAGGCTTCCAGCTCCAGCTGCTGAAGGAAGACGAGGCCGGCGACGAGAGCCTGACGGTCGAACGGCTCACGAGCGACATCAGCCCGATTATCAAGCTCATCGACTCGACGATCTTCACGGCCATCCAGCGGCGTGCGAGCGACATCCACATCGAAACGCAGGACGACGCCGTCCACGTGAAATACCGCATCGACGGTGTGCTCCAGCCCGCCATGCGTCCCATCGCGAAGCAGTTCCACGGGCCCATCATCTCGCGCATCAAGGTGATGGCCGAGTTGGACATCGCCGAGAAGCGCGTACCGCAGGACGGCCGGTTCAAGCTCAGGATGCCCGGCAAGACCATCGACTTCCGCGTATCGGTGATGCCCAGCGTGCACGGGGAGGACTCGGTCATCCGTATCCTCGACAAGGAGTCGATCAGCGAGCAGTTCACCGAATTGCGGCTCGACATCCTGGGCTTTCCCGAGGCTGAACTGAAGCGGTTCCGCAAGTACATCGCGGAGCCCTACGGCATGGTGCTGGTCACCGGCCCGACCGGCAGCGGCAAGACGACCACCCTCTATGCGGCGCTGTCGGAAATCAGGTCGATCGAGGACAAGATCATCACGATCGAGGATCCTGTCGAGTACCAGCTGAAGGGGATCACGCAGATTCCCATCAACGAGAAGAAGGGGCTGACGTTCGCCCGCGGTCTGCGCTCCATCCTCCGGCACGATCCCGACAAGATCATGGTGGGCGAGATACGCGACAACGAAACCGCACAGATCGCCATCAACTCGGCGCTCACCGGGCACCTGGTGTTCACCACCGTTCACGCCAACAACGTGCTGGACGTTCTGGGCCGGTTCCTGAACATGGGTGTCGAGGCCTATCAGTTCGTGTCGGCCCTCAACTGCGTGCTCGCCCAGCGCCTCGTCCGGATGATCTGCCCGCACTGCAAGCGTCCGGTGCGAATCGGCGCGGACCTGCTGCGGGAGTCCGGCCTGGATCCCTCGCTCGAGCACACGCACACGTTCTACGAGGGGCTTGGCTGCATCGAGTGCAACGGCACGGGATACAAGGGGCGGCAGGCGATCTGCGAACTGCTGGACCTCACCGACCGCATACGCGAGCTGATCCTGGAGAAGCGTCCGACTTCCGAAATCAAGAAGGCGGCGAAAGACGACGGGATGCGGTTCCTGCGGGAGTCGGCGGTCGAGCGTGTGATGGCGGGCCAGACCACGCTGCGCGAAATCAACAAGGTGACCTTCGTCGAATGAGTGTCTTCTCCCTGTCGTTGGCCGAGGCGGCGCCCCCCGAGGCGGCCCTCGAGATCTCGGCGCACCGGGTGGCCGGCATCGTCGTCGAGACGCGCGGCAGCGCGTCCGTCGTCACGTCGCTGGCGGTTGAGGCGCTGCCGCCGGACGTGGTCGTGCCCTCGATGGCGGCGTCGAACCTCCGCGACCGGGAGGCCGCGCAGGCCGCGGTCGGCAGGGTGCTCGAGCGGCTTGGCCGTCCGAAGCGGGTCGGCCTGGTGATTGCCGACCCGGTGGTCAAGGTGTCGATCGTGAGGCTCCAGCAGGTGCCGGCCCGCGCACAGGATCTCGACCAGGTCATTCGCTGGCAGGTGCGCAAGAGCGCGCCGTTCCCGCTGGAGGACGCCCAGGTGAGTTACGTGCCAGGGGCACGGGTGGAGAGCGGCCAGGACTTCGTGGTTACCGTGGCGCGCCGCACGGCCATCGCCGACTATGAGTCCGTGTGCGCTGCCGCGGGTGCCCACGCCGGGATCGTGGACCTCTCGACGCTCAATGTCGTGAACACCATCCTCGCGGGTGGCCGGACGGGTGGAGACTGGCTCCTGGTGAACGTGGCCCCGGACTGGGCCTCCATCGCCATCATGCGTGGACCCGATTTGCTCTTCTTCCGGGGCCGCACGTCGGACGGCGACGGCACGCTCGCCGACCTGGTGCACCAGACGGCCATGTACTACGAGGATCGGCTGCGCGGCGCCGGGTTCTCTCGCGTGCTGCTGTGCGGTGCGGCGTCGGCCGGCGGAGCGGACGGCCTGCGGCGGAGCCTGGCGGAGAGGCTCGCCGCGCAGGTCGAACCCGTCGATCCGCTGGCGGCCGTGACCCTGGCCGATCGGATCCAGGCGTCGCCTGCAGCGGCTGACACGCTGGCGCCTCTGGTGGGCATGGTCCTCCGCGGCAGGGAGGTGAGCGCGTGATTCGCACGAACCTGTCCACGCGGCCGTTCTACAACGAGGGGGCGGTTCGTGCCTGGACGCTCGCCGTTGGCCTCATCGTGGTGCTGGCGACCGCGTTCAACGTGACGCAGGTCCTCCGTTACTCGACGAGCAACACCGAACTTGCCACCCAGGCCGCGACCAACGAAGCGCGCGCCGCCGATCTGCGCCGGCGGGCCCAGGCGCTCCGCGCGAGCGTGGACGCCGCACAGGTGGACACCGTGTCGGCAGACGCGCAGCAGGCCAACGCGCTGATCGATCGCCGCACGTTCTCCTGGACCGAACTCTTCAACCGGTTCGAGCGGACGCTGCCCGACGATGTCCGGATCACGGCGGTGCGGCCCACCGTGGATCGCGATCGCCGGATCGTGTTGTCCATCGGCGTGCTCGCGCAGGCCGTGGACGACGTGAACCAGTTCATGGAGAACCTCGACGCCACCGGGGCATTCTTCGAACTGCGGGCACGCGAGGAGATCACGACCGACGAGGGCCAGATCCAGTCGGTGCTGGAAACCATCTACCAGCCGCCGGTCCCTGAACCGGCGGAGGCCGCTGCCGCGAGACCCGCAGGAGGGACGCGATGAACCCCCTGCTCCGTCGGGTGCTTGCCGAGCACCAGCGGCTGGCGGTGGCGCTCGTGGCCGGGTTGTTCCTGAACCTGCTGGCCTACGTCGCGGTGGTACGGCCGCTTGCGGCCAAGTCCAACGGGGCGGCCGGCCGCGCCGAGGCAGCGATCCGCACGCTGCGGGCGGCCGAGGGCGACTTCACGGCCGCAGACACCCTGGTGAAGGGCAAGGCGCGGGCGGACGAGGAACTGGCGGCGTTCTACAGCAAGGTGCTGCCCGCCGATATGACGGCCGCCCGCCGTATGACCTACGCGAGCCTGCCCGCGCTGGCGCGCAAGGCAGGAGTGGACTACGAGGCCCGCACCACCGATATCGAGGTGGATCGGGACACTCGGCTGGCCCGCATGAACATCCACATGGTCCTGCAGGGCGACTACGAAAGCCTCCGGCAGTTCATCTACGCGCTCGAGAGCGCCCCGGAGTTCGTGATTATCGACGACGTGACGCTCGTGGAGAACACCAGTGACGAGCCGCTCCGGCTGGACGTCAACATGTCCACGTACTATCGTCTGAGGCCGAATGGCTCCTGACCGGCGTCGGCTCGTCGCCCTCGCGTCGGTGCTCGTGCTGGTCGCCGCGTTCGGCCTCTACCGACTGTGGACGGGGGAGGAACAGCCGGCCGCGTCGGCGGCGCCTCAGGCGGCGCGTGGCGTGCCGCGCGGCCGTGGCGCGCCGGCCACCGTGTCCGCGCCCGACGTGCGCCTGCACGCGCTCGAGGCGGAGAGACCCGCGCCGGACGGCGACCCGCACCGCGATCTGTTCCGCTTTCGCGTGAAGCGGGCGCCCGAATCGCCGCGGGTGCAGGCGCCAGTGGTGGCACCCTCGCCGCGCGCCGACGCATCCGGTCCCGCGCAGCCGGCGCCGGTGCCCGCGATCGCCCTGCGCTTCATCGGGCTCGTGGAGGGCTCCGAGCAATCAACGCGCATCGCGATCCTGAGCGACGGCCGCGGAATCTATCAGGGCCGCGAAGGGGATATCATCGAGGGCCGATACCGCATTCTCCGCATCGGCGTGGAGTCCGTGGACATGGCGTATCTGGATGGCCGGGGGCGCCAGACCATCAGGCTCTCCGGGTCATGAGGCAACTGTGAGCACACGTGTCAAGCCGTTGGCTGTCCTGCTGGTGATGGCGGCGCTCAGCGCCGGTTGCGCGGCCGGACAGGCATTCCGCCAGGGGAATGCGGCCTCGAGGACCGGGGACTGGGATCAGGCGGTAGCGTACTATCGCACCGCCACGCAGGCCGACCCGGATAATCCCAACTACAAGATCGCCCTTGAGCGCGCCCAGCTCGCGGCCTCCCGCGCGCACTTCGACCGTGCGAAGACGTTCGAAGAACAGGACCAGCTCGAGGCGGCGCGCGGCGAGTATCAGCTCGCCTCCGAGTACGACCCGGCGAATCGCCAGGCGGCCGCGAAGATCATCACGCTCGATCAGACCATTCGCGCGCGAATCGAGGCGGCACGGCCGCGACCGGCGATCGAGCAGTTGCGGCAGCGTGCCCGGGCCGGCACCGCCGAGCCGCTCCTCAACCCGGCGTCGCGCGAGCCCCTGCGCCTCAGCTTCCGCAATGCCAACATCCGCGACATCCTCGATGCCCTCGGCATCGCCAGCGGCATTAACGTCACCTACGATCCGCAGGTTCCACAGACAGCGGCCACCGTACAGCTCGATGGCGTCACGCTCGAGCAGGCGCTGCAGCAGATCATGGCAGTCAACCAGCTCGCCTACAAGGTCACCAGCGAGCGGTCCATCCTCGTCTTTCCGGACAACGCCCAGAAGCACGCCCAGTACGACGAGCAGGTGGTCCAGACCTTCTACGTGTCGCACGCCGACGTGACGGAACTGACGCAGTTGCTGAGTTCGCTCATCCGCCTGCCGAGCATGGCGGTGCAACCTGCGATTCAGTTCAACAAGGCCGCGAACACGATCACGGTCCGGGGCACCGCCTCCGTCGTGCAGATCATCGAGCGCATCATCGCGCAGAACGACAAGGCGCGCGCCGAGATCATGTTCGATGTGGAGATCTTAGAGGTCAACCGCAGTCGCGCGAAGCAGTACGGCCTCAATTTGTCGGAGTATGCGCTCGGCGGCGTGCTGTCACCGGAGGTGGCGCCCGGCTCGACGACCACCGGCGGGGGCACGGGCACCCCTGGCACCGGCACCGGGACCACGGTGACGACCGGGCGGGCGACCTCGCCATCGGGCGTCACCTCGCCGCCCCCATTCAACCTGAACACGATCTCCCGCGGCTTCACGACCTCGGACTTCTATCTCGCCGTGCCCACGGCCATCGTGCGCGCGCTCGAGAGCGACACGCAGACCAAGCTCGTGGCCAAGCCCCAGCTTCGCGGGGCCGAAGGCAACAAGCTGACGCTGAACCTGGGCGACGAGATCCCGATTGTGTCGACCAGCTACACGCCGATCGCCACGGGCGGTGTCGGGGTGAACCCGCTGAACTCCTTCCAGTTGAAGCCGGTGGGGATCAACATCGACATCACGCCGGTCAGGGTGACGCTCGAGGGTGACATTCTGATCGACCTCAACGTCGAGAGCAGCTCGCGCGGCAGCGACGTCAACGTGGCGGGCACGAACTATCCGTCCTTTGGCTCCAGGAAAGTGGGAACCCGACTTCGCCTGCGCGACGGCGAATCGAACCTGCTGGCCGGGTTGCTTCGCGAGGATGAGCGCAAATCGCTGAATGGCTTCCCGGGCGCCATCCGCGTGCCGATCCTCCGCCAGTTGTTCTCGAACAACGACCAGGTGATCGCGCAAACCGACATCGTGATGCTCCTGACCCCGCACATCCTGCGCGCGCCGGAGATCACCGAGTCGGACCTGCG
Source organism: uncultured Bifidobacterium sp. (assembly GCA_964386715.1). Taxonomy (GTDB): domain Bacteria; phylum Acidobacteriota; class Vicinamibacteria; order Vicinamibacterales; family CAVVIG01; genus CAVVIG01. The sequence goes on along the minus strand of CAYLTD010000002.1, from coordinate 212,976 downwards.
CCCGATCTACATCGGCTCGCAGGGTAACCTCGGCATCGGTGGTCCGCCGCCGCTCATTGCAGCACCCCCGGAGAACGAGCCCGCCGCCGCTCCGCCGTCGACGCCTGGAGCGGCCGCACCCGGATCGCCGACGCCCGGAGCTGCGACGCCCCGGCCGCCTGCCGCAGCTCCAGGGGCGCAGCCCACCGGCCAGCCGCTGCCGCCGCCCGGCACGACGCTTCAGGCACCCCCCGGCACGACGCCAGTACCGGGCACCGTGCTCGTCCCGACCGCGCCGCCCCCAGCGGCCCCGGCGTCCACGCAGCCACCGCCTGCGACGGCCCCCGACGTGGTGGCGCCGCCGGGGGCCGCCGCCGCCAGTGCGCCCGCCGGAGCGGCAATCGCGGACACATCGCCGCTCAGTTCGCCCGGCTTGGGCGTTGCCCAGGTCCTGCTGACGCCACCGAGTACCGCGTTCCGAGTGGGGGGTGGTCCTTACACCATGCCGATCTCGGTGATCAACGCCTCGCGCCTCTCGATGGTCACCTTGACCTTGACCTTCGACCCTGGCCTGCTGCGCATCCGCGCGGTGAATGAAGGCAGCTTCATGCGGTCGGGCGGTGCGAATGCCACATTCACGCAACAGACGGCGCCAGGGCGCGTGGACATCACGATCGCCCGGGCGGCGGATGCCACCGGCGCAACCGGCACCGGGCTGCTGGGAGCCGTGCTGTTCGATGCAGTGGCTCCAGGCGCGGCGACGTTCACGCTGAGCGGCAGCGGCACCGGGCCCGGCGGTACGCCGATGGGCCTGCAGTTCCGGCCCGCGAACGTGACGATCCAGCCATGAGGCACGCCGGGGCGCAGCATGGGTACACCCTTGTCGAACTGATGGTGGTGTCTGCAATCGTGCTGGTGCTTGCCTCCGCCGTCATGCCGCTGGCCCGCGTCACGGCCACGCGGACGCGGGAGGCCGAACTGCGCCGGGCGCTTCGGGAGATGCGCCTCGCCATCGATCGGTACAAGGACGCGGCCGACACGCAGCGGATCGCGTCCCTCGAGATCAAGGTCGGCAGCGAAGGGTATCCGGCGGATCTCCAGGTGCTGGTGGACGGCGTTGCCATGCAGAACGATGCGTCTGGACGCAAGCTGAAGTTCCTGCGCCGGGTCCCGGTCGACCCGATGACGGGCACGACGGACTGGGGCCTGCGCTCGTACCAGGACGCGCCGGACGCCACGCGCTGGGGCGGGCAGAACGTGTTCGACGTGTACACGAAATTCGAGGGAACCGCGCTTGACGGCACGAAGTACCGCGACTGGTAGGCTGCGCGCCGCGGCGGGTTTCACCATCATCGAGCTGATGGTGGTGATGACGATCGTGGTGACCCTGGCCACGATCGCGATGGTCCAGTATCGCCAGAGTGTCCAGTTCGCGCGCGAGTCCGTGCTGAGAGACGATCTGTTCAAGATCCGGGACGCCATCGATCAGTACTACGCGGACAAGAACCGGTATCCGTCGTCGCTGGAGGATCTTGTCAGTGCCGGGTACATCCGGACGGTGCCGAAGGACCCGATCACGAATTCGACCGCCACGTGGCGCGAGGTTCCCGCCGAACCCGACCCGAACAACCCGACGGCCACCGGCGGGATGTACGACGTGAAGAGCGGCGCCGAGGGCACTGGACTCGACGGATCGCGCTACTCCGACTGGTAACCCCGTGCCTCCCGCCGGCCGCGGGACCCAGGGAGCGCGGCCGCCAGTGGCACGCCACCGCCTGCGCACCCCTGTCACTCCAAATCAACAACACTGGTCGCTGCAACCCCGCGCCAGGCCGCGACGTGATGGTCGCAGCGCTCCGGGACGGCGCCCTGATGCGGGCCTTGCACGCTGCAGCAGTTCACGGCCGAGTGCGAAGGCGCGCCGGTCTGGGCCGCCCTGCGCGGTGCCGTGCGGACAGTGACAGCGCCGTGCGGACGGTGACAGCGCCGCGCGGACGGTGACAGCGCCGCGCGGAACATGACAGCGCCGATCGAGTGCGCGGTTGGTTGACGACGGGAGCGGCGGCCCGGGTCACCCGGGCCGCCGCCACATCAGGGATTGACGACGATCTGGCCTTCCGCCGTGCGGCCGGTCGTGGTGGTGATACGCACCGTCACTGTCTTCGCACCGGAGCCGGTCGGCCACGACTTCACCACCTGCGGGTTGGTCGTTTCCTGGACCCAGCCGTCATTGGCCGTCCACAGGTAGCGCGCCACCGTTGTGGTCGTCGGCGTCACCGTCGCGGTGAAGGTGAACGTGGTCGTCCCACCGGTGCTGACCTGTGTCGCAGTGATCGAGACGCCCAGCGGCGGCTCTGGCAGCACGACGATGGCAGTGGCAGCCTGCGTCGTTCCACCCAGGGTGTCCGTCACCGTCGCCCGCACGACGAAGGTGCCGTCGTCGTCATAGCGGTGGGCGACCGTCAGCGACGAGCCGACGACAGAACCAAGGTTCACGAAGGTGCCGTCCCCGAAGTCGACCAGGACCTGACGAACCTGCGCGGTGCTGTTCGTGCCGGGGGTCACGTTCAGGGTGAAGGTGATTGGCGATCCCGCCGTCAGTGTGCCGGACGGCGCGGTGATCGAAACCGTCGGCAGCGGATTGACGTTCACGGTGACGGTAGCCGATGCCTGAGTGGTGGTCGATCCGGTGCTGCCCGTTCCGGTGCCGGTACCGGTTCCCGTGCCCGTCCCCGTGCCCGTCCCAGGACTGGACTGCACGCCCACCGTCGCTGTCACCGTCGCCTGGGTCGACGTGCTGAGTGTGGTCTGCGCGTTTCCGGAAGCGTCGGTCGTCACCACGGAACTGCCCAGCGACCCAGCCGATGTGGAGAAGGTGACGGGGACCGAGCCCAGCGCGTTGCCATTGACATCGACCACGCTCGCCACGATCGTCGAGATGCCGCCGTTGGCCGACACCGGGTTCGGGTTGGCCGACAGGCTCACGCGGCCGACCGCCGCCGCTCCGACCGCAATGCGCAATGCGCCGTTTGCACCGACGGTGGCCCCGCCAGAGGTGGCGCTGATCACCGCGGTTCCGCTGCTGCCGCCCGGAATAAAGCGGACGACGACGCGTCCGGAGGAATTGGTCGTGGCGTCGGCGGGTTCGATGCGGCCGAGCGTGGTGGTGAACGTCACACGCGTTCCGCTGTGCGGGGGAGTACCCGAGGCTTCGAGGACCTGCGCCACGATGTCGGTGGCGCCGTTGACGCCCAACGTGTTCGTCGACGCCGACAGCGTGATCGTCGACCCTGTCGGGGCGAGCAGTGGAACCTTCTCGCAGGCGCTTGCGATCAGCGCGGCGAATACGATGCCCAGCAGGGCCAGCCCGTGACTGCGTGTTAGCATGAACGGCGCAATCAGTTTATGGCCTTGAAGTTACGTGGTCAACACGGCTACGCGATGGCGGCGCTGCTGGTGGCGATGGGCGTGGCGGCCGTACTGGTGACCGCCATGCTGCCCACCTGGAAGACCATGGCGCGGCGCGAGATGGAGGCCGAACTGGTCTTCAGGGGCGAGCAGTACGCACGAGCGATTGCCCTGTTCCAGCGGCGTGCCGGCCCCGGGGTGTTGCCTCCCAGCCTCGACGTGCTCGTCTCCCAGAAGTTCCTCCGCAAGAAGTACAAGGATCCCATCACCGGCCAGGACTTCGACGTGCTGTCCCCGACCAACGTCGCTGGGCCGCAGCCTGCGCCCGGTGCGGGGGCGCCGGGGGGGCAGGCTGGTCGAGGCAACGCGCCCGCAGGGCAGGGGGTCGGTGCGGTGGCCTCCCCGCAGGGCGCCGGCGGCGGACGCGGAGGAATCATGGGCGTCGTGAGCAAGAGCAAGGAGCCGTCGCTGCGCCTCTACAACGGCCGCTCGCGCTACAACGAATGGCAATTCGTGGCGCCGCAGGCTCAAGCGCCAGGAGCCAGCGGTGCGCCGGGGCGAGGCGGGCAACCAGGGGTGCCTGGTGGCCCTGGGGGCGTCGCTCCCCCGGGGCAGGGCGGTCGCGGAGGCCCGTTTGCGTCCCCACCCGGGGGCGGCCGATTTGGTCCGCCTGGAGGCGGTCTTGCCCCGCCGGGAGGAGGGCGCGGCAACGCGCCGCAGCCCGGGCCGGGTAGCCGACCGATCCGCTGAACGGCGCCAGGCTCACAGGTCGGCCACTGCGTCGTGGAACGCACGCCTGATGTCCTGCATCTGCTGCGTCGTTCCCTCACCCCACGCCCGGTTCGTCAGCAGGACGTAGTACCGGTTCCTGTCGGGATCAATCCACAACGACGTGCCCGTGAAGCCGACGTGACCGAACGCCGTCGCGGAAAGCCGCGCGCCGCATGAGGACGTGGGCAGCATCGTGTCCCACCCGAGGCCACGCGAGCTGCCAGGCACGCGGCTGCGGGTGGTCGCCGTGCGAGCCAGTGCCGCCGGCACCGGAGTCTCGCGCTGCCATTCACCGCGCACGAGTGCGAGCATGTATCGCGCGAACGCGCCCACGCCGCCAACCGTGCCGAACAAACCCGCGTGTCCGGCAAACCCGCCGAGTTCATGGGCGTACGGGTCGTGCACCTCGCCCCGCAGCACGCCGGTGCGGCGGTCCTCCGAGAGCGGCCGCGTGGGTGCCACGCGACCGAGGCGGGAAGGCGGCACCCGCGTCAGCAGCAGGTCGTCCGGGTCGCCGGTCACCGTGCCGAGCAGCATGGAGCACAGGTCCTGGACCTGGGTGGAGAGAGCCTGCCGACCGAGCGCCTCGATCCAGAGTCCCAGCAGGATGAAGCCCAGGTCGCTGTACTCGGCCCTCGTGCCAGGCAAGTACGCCAGCGGACCGGTGCACAGCGCTCGCAGGAACTCCCGCGCGCTTGTCGGGGACGTTCCCGGCAGTCTCGCGGCGAGTCCCGATGAGTGGTCCAGCAGGTGACGGAGCGAGACGGCCGCTCGGTCAGCGCCCTGCCACTCGACGAACTGCTCCCGCACCAGCGTGTCCAGGCCGACGCCGCCTCGAGCGACGTGGCTGAGTGCCGCGGTCGTGGTGGCGATCGGCTTCGTGAGCGAGGCGAGGTCGAAGATCGTGTCCTGGCGAATCGGATCGGTGCCGGCGTCGAACGTCAGGTGACCCGTGACGTCGCGCCACATCACTCCCGCTGCGCTCCCAACCTCCGCCACGGCACCGGGGAACACCTGGCGGGCCACGGCGTTCGACAGCAGGTCGGAAGCCGCAGGGGCAGAAGGTGGCATGGAGGGAACTAGTACCATAGGACAGCTCCACATGCCGCATTCTGGTTTTCGCATCCGCCGCTTCACCTCGCCCGGACGGCTCGCCGCGGCGCTCGCCCGGCACCTCTCGACGGCAGTCGAGGCGCACCCATCGCTGGTGCTGGGCCTGCCCACCGGCCGGACGCCGCTGCCGCTGTACGCGCGGCTGGTTGACTGTCACCGTCGGGGGCTCATCGACTTCTCGCGGGTCACGACGTTCAATCTGGACGAGTTCGTCGGGGTGGCGTGCGACGACCCGGCGAGCTACCGCTCGTTCATGCAGCGCGAGCTGTTTTCGCATGTCAACGCGCAGCCGGCGAACATCAACTTCCTGAATGGCTGCGCCGACGATCTCGACACCGAGTGCCGGCGCTACGAGCGGCGGATTACGCAGGCGGGCGGCCTGGACGTGGTGCTGCTGGGGCTCGGCGTGAATGGCCACATCGGCTTCAACGAGCCGGCGCGCCACCTGCTGGCCGAGACGCACGTCGCGCGGCTGACCGCGGACACGCGCCGGGCGAATGCCGCGCTGTTCCGGCCGACGCGCCGTGCGGTGCCCCGTCGCGGCGTATCCATGGGCATGGGAACCATTCTGAGGGCAGGGCAGATCATCCTGATGGCGACCGGGGCGGCGAAAGCGGCCGCGGTCCGCGGGCTGGTCGACGGACCGGTCACGCCACGGCTGCCGGCGTCGTTTCTCCAGTTACATCGCACGGTCGAACTCTGGATCGACGCTCCGGCGGCGGCGCACCTCAGCGCGACTTAGCGGCGGGGGCGCGCTCGCGTGCTGGCGCCGGGGGCTTTGCTGGCGCCGGGGCGGACGCGGCCGGCACCGCCTGCGAGCCGTCGAGCAGTTCGCGCAGGCGGGGTTCCACGTCTTCGCCGATTGCGTCACGCACGAAGTCGTGTGCCCGGCGCAGCCGGGAGACGGCTCGCTGATAGGGAAGGCCGGTCTTCTGCATGACGATGGCGGCCTTGACGTTCCAGTGCGCCCGCCGCAGCAGGCGATCGGCGTCCTCGTACTCCAGTCCCGTGACGATGGTGATGATCCGGCGGGCACGGTCGCGGAGTTTTTCCGAGCCCATCTGCACGTCGACCATCAGGTTGCCGTAGGTCTTGCCGATGCGGACCATGGCGCCGGTGGTCAGCATGTTCAGTACGATCTTGGTGGCTGTCCCGGCCTTGAGTCTGGTCGAGCCGGCAATGACCTCGGGTCCGACCGCCGGTGCGATGGTGAGGTCGACGAAGGTCTGGAGCTCCGTCCGGGGATCGCACGTGACGAAGATGATGCGCGAGCCGACGCGCCGCGCCCGCGTGAGCGCACCGCGAACGAACTGGGTCATGCCGCTGGCGGAGACGCCGATCACCACATCCTTCTTGGTCGGCTTGAGGCGCATCATCGAGCGGGCGCCCTCCTCGTAATTGTCCTCGACGCCCTCCCTCGTGCGCAGGATCGCGTTCCTGCCGCCGGCCATGATGGCGAGCACCAGGTCGGCGCTGGTCCCGAAGGTCGGAGGCATCTCGGCCGACTCGAGGATGCCGAGTCGGCCGCTGGTGCCGGCACCTACGAAGATGATGCGCCCGTTCTTGCGCAGCGCGGCCGTGATGATGTCGACGCCGACGGCAATCCGCTCCTTCTCGCGCTGCACGGCCGCAAGCATCTTGCGGTCTTCGTTCAGCATGCCTTCGACGATGTCCGCCGACGAGAGTTTGTCGATGGCGAGCGTCGCGGGGTTGATCGCTTCGGTGGGAAGCGATTGCCACTTCGAACGGACGGGCATGCTCAGACGACCTCAGGAAACCGCGGATGTTAGCATAGCCGGCGATGATCGACGCCTACCTCGAACACCTGCGCGTCGAACGCCGGCTCGCTCGCCACACGGTCGAGAGTTACGCTCGCGACCTGCGGGAACTGGCCACGTTCGCGGCAGCCGAAGGAGCGGCGGTCGAGTCGCTCGATCGCCCCACGCTCGAGGCGTTCGTGCGGCAGCGGATGGCCGAGGGCCTGTCGCCGCGGTCTGTCGCCCGTGGGATCGCCGCGATCCGCGGCTACTACCGGTTCCTGGTGCTCGATCGCCGTCTCGACCGGAGCCCGGCGGACGACCTGCTCCCTCCCCGGGCATGGCCGGCGCTCCCGCGGTTCCTTGCAGTCGAGGATGTCGACCGGCTGCTGGCGCAGCCGGATCCCAATACATCCTTCGGGCTGCGGGATCGCGCGATGCTCGAGTTGCTGTACGCGACCGGCATGCGGGTCTCGGAACTGGTCGGGCTCGCCCTTGGTGACCTGCATCTGGACGAGGCGTACCTGACGTGCATGGGCAAGGGGAACAAGCAGCGCCTCATCCCGACCGGAGACGAGGCCGCCGCGTGGGTGCACCGATACCTGCGCGAGGCACGCGACCCGCTGGCGCAGCGGTCCCGGACGCGCCGCCATGATGCGCACCTCTTCCTCAACGCCCGCGGTGGACCCCTGTCGCGCGTCGGCTTCTGGAAGATTGTGGTGGGGCACGGCCGTGCGGCCGGCATCCCGGCCGCCATCAGTCCGCACGTCCTCCGGCACTCCTTCGCGACCCACCTGCTCGAGCGAGGGGCGGACCTGCGCGCGATACAGGTGATGCTCGGACACGCGGACCTCTCGACGACCCAGATCTACACGCACGTGCTCGAGGCCCGCCTGCGCGCGGTGTACGAACGGTTCCATCCGCGCGCGTGATTTTGCTAGACTTAACCGTTTGTCATCCATGGTGTGGCAGTTATGCACGGCGTCCGATCCGGGCGCGTAGAAGGAGAGTCGCGGCATGAGCCGTAAGGGACGGCACCTCTTTACCTCGGAGTCGGTGACCGAAGGACATCCCGACAAGATCGCCGACCAGATTTCCGATTCGATCCTGGACGCCATCCTGGCGCAGGATCCGGTCGCGCGCGTGGCCTGTGAGACGTTGGTGACGACCGGCCTTGCGGTCGTGGCGGGCGAGATCACGACCCGGGCGGTCATCGAATACCAGGACGTCGTCCGCGCCGCGATCGCCGACGTCGGCTACACGCGCGCGAAGTTCGGGTTCGACGCCGAGACGTGCGGCGTGCTGTCCACGATTCACAAGCAGTCGGGCGACATCGCTCAGGGTGTCGACACCGGCGGCGCCGGCGACCAGGGACTGATGTTCGGCTTCGCGTGCACGGAGACCCCGGAGCTGATGCCGCTGCCGATCATGCTCGCGCACAAGCTGACGCGCGGGCTCTCGACAGCGCGTCGTTCGGGCGGCCTCGACTACCTCCGGCCGGACGGCAAGTCGCAGGTGACGATCGAATACGACGGCGACAAGCCGATGCGCATCGATGCCATCGTCGTCTCGACGCAGCACAGTCCGGACGTGTCGAACGACACGATGTTCGAGGATATCCGCAGCAGGATCATCACGCCGCTGATGCCGGCGGAGATGATGGATGAACGCACCAAGGTCTTCATCAATCCCACGGGTAAGTTCGTCATCGGTGGGCCCCACGGGGACGCCGGCGTGACCGGGCGCAAGATCATCGTCGATACCTACGGCGGCGCCGCACCGCACGGTGGCGGAGCGTTCTCGGGCAAGGATCCGACGAAGGTCGACCGCTCGGCCTGCTACATGGCGCGCTACATCGCGAAGAACGTCGTCGCGGCCGGGATCGCAGACCGTGCCCTCGTGCAGCTGGCCTATGCGATCGGCGTGGCCGACCCCGTGTCGGTCATGGTGCACACCGAAGGCACCGGCCGCATTCCGGAAGAGCAGATCACGGACCTGGTCCGCGCGCACTTCAAGCTGACGCCGCGCGGCATCATGGAGGAACTCGATCTGCGGCGGCCAATCTACAAGAAGACGGCCGCGTTCGGCCACTTCGGGCGTACCGAGTCCGAGTTCACCTGGGAGCGGACCGACAAGGCCGCTGCCCTGAAGTCGGCCGCCCGGCTGTAACGGCGGGCGTGAGACGCGTGGTGGTGACAACGGCGGCCCTCGTGGCCGCCGTTGTCGTTTGGGCCGCCCTGATTCCCGAACGGCGGATCGTGCTGCCGACCGCGGGGACGCGCCCCCGCGTACGCGGTGTTGTCCACGTGCACAGCCGCACGTCGGACGGTCGCGGATCTCTGGACGAGATTGCGGCAGCTGCGGCACGGGCTGGCCTCGCCTTCGTCGTCGCCACCGATCACGGCGACGGGACCCGCATCGCTGAGCCTCCCGCCTACCGCTCCGGCGTCCTGACTATCGACGCGGTCGAGATCAGCACGGCGCAGGGCCATTACATCGGAGTCGGGTTGCCGCGCGCGCCGTACCCACTTGGCGGGGATGCCCGCGACGTCGTCGAGGACGTCAGTCGCCTGGGAGGGTTCGGCATTGCGGCGCACCCGGATTCGCCGAAAGCCGAACTTGCGTGGTCCGAGCTGCAGCGGACGCCCATCGATGCCCTCGAGCTGATCAACCTCGATACGACGTGGCGCATTCACGCCTTCAATCGCGGTCCGGGATCGTGGGTGCAGCTCGCGAAGGCCCTCCTGGCCTACCCGCTCCGTCCGGCGGAGAGCGTGACCGCGCTGCTCACCGATGGCCGCACTCTGCGACGCGAGTGGGCGGCCCTCACCAGGACGCGGCGCGTCGTGGCGCTGGCCGGTGCGGACGCGCACGCCAAGCTGGCGCTGCGAGACGCGGAACCGGGAGACAACCGGTTTTCGATTCCGATTCCGAGCTACGAGGCCTCCTTCGGGGTGATGTCGGTGAACGTGACCCTTCGCGACCCGTTCACGGGCAACGCCGAGCAGGATGCCGCAGCGCTGCTGGCGGGCCTGCGGGCCGGCCATGCCTACGTGGCCGTGGACGGGTGGGCGTCGCCGGCGGACTTCGAGTTCACGGCCGAGTCCGGCGGGCAGACGGTGACACAGGGGGATGAAACGCTCGCCGGTCTCCCCATGACGCTGCGGGTCCGCAGCAACGCCCCCGAGGGGTTCGTCACGAGGCTGGTACGCGACGGCGAGCCGTTCCACTCCGCTGTGGACTCCGAGGTGACCGTGGCCGTCGACGGCGCGCCTGCCGTCTACACCGTTGAGGTCGCGCGCCCCGATCGCGAGCATCAGCCCCCGTGGATCATGAGCAATCCGATCTACGTGCGCTCCCGCACTGCGGGGCCGGTGAGGGAGGATGTCCCGCGTGTGGAGGGAGCGCCCGTGCTGCTCCTGCACGACGGTCGATCGACGGCGGGATGGACGGTCGAGCACGACCCGTCATCACTGGCCGCCATCGACAGCGTGTCACTCGTCGATGGTGCATGGATTCGGCTGCGGTACGGCCTGTCTGGAGGCGCGCGAGCCGGCCAGTACGCCGCGGCGTCGGTCGATGTTCCCCGCTCGCAGGTCGCGCCGTTCGAGGCCCTGGCGTTCAGCGTCAGGGGAGAACGTGCCCTGCGCGTGTCCGTGCAGGTCCGCACGGAGAACGCCGGCTCTACGACCGCGCGCTGGCAACGCTCGATCTTCGTGGATGAGACGAAGCGCGAGTACGTCGTGCCGCTGAGGGATATGCGTTCCATCGAACGAGGCACACTGGGAGGGATCCCGATCGAGGACGTGCGCTCGGTCATGTTCGTCATCGACACGACGAACACCGCGCCCGGGCGGAACGGACGGCTGTGGGTCGGCAGTCCGGCGCTGGTGAGGCTCGCGGACTGAGCGGGCACTCAGGTCCGCACGGTCAGCAGCAGGTACGCGGCCACGCAGCCGAAGAAGATGTTCGGCGCCCACGCGGCCAGCACCGGCGACATCACGCCACCTGCCCCGAGCGCGCCTGAGACGCTCATCATGATCCAGTAGGTGATCGCCATCACAATCCCGACGCCGACCCCGTACATTGCTCCGCGGCGGCCGGTCGTGACGGCAAAGGGGACGGCGAGCACCGTCATCACGATCGTCACGAACGGGAACGCCACCTTTCGCTGCAGCGCCACCATCTGCGGAACCACATTGGCGCCGCTCGCGCGCAGGCGATCCGTGTATTCCCGCAGTTGCGAATAGGTCATGAGTTCCGCCAGTGGCTCGCTGGTCTTGAAGTAACCTGGCGGCTCGATTGCCAGCCGTTGCTCCTGAAATGGGGCGTACTTCACCACGGCGCGCTGGGCTCCCGGTTTGCCCGTCAGCGTGATGGCCCGGGTCCACCCATTCCTGCCGGTCCACGTCGGTTCCGAGCCGCGGGTCTGGGGTGCAGTCGCTTCCATCGCGTAGGTCACCGATCGCAGTCCCCAGGCTCCCTCGTCGAGGTCGTAGACCCACAGGTTGGAGAACCGGTTCGCCTCGGGGTCGAACAGGTCGTAGTGATACACCTCTTGCTGCCCACCCACCACCCACCGGCGGTTCAAGGCCGTGGTGGCCGGCGGCCAGCGACGGATGATCCGCTCGAGCCGGTCCGCCTCCTGGTTTGCGGTTGCGAGCACGCGTTCCTGAAGGAGGAACAGCGCCCCGCTGGCGAGGGCGCCGAACAGCAGCAGGGGAGCGGCCGTGCGATACAGACTGATGCCGCAGGCCCGCATCACGAGCAGTTCGCTGTTCTTCGTCATGACGCCGACGGTGACAAGCGTCGATACCAGCACGCCCATGGGAATCACGTAGTACACGAACTGTGGCGTCCGGAAGTAGAAGAAGCGCAGCAGCATGGCCGTCGTCGCGTCGCCGCGAAACAGCTTGTCGACGAGGTCGATGAAGGTCGAGATGTAGAAGATGCCGAGCAGCCCAACGATGCCGAGCGCGAGCACCCGGAGATACTCACGCGCGACGTAGAGGTCGAGCAGGCGCGGGCCGGGAAGGATGAGGTCGGGGATCCTGATGACCAGAACCACCCGCTCCCGCGGGGCAGCCGGTGCCGGGGCAGTTGTCCCCGGTCCGCTCATGACGCCTTCGATGGCCGAGGGTGACGTGTCAGGGACGCCGCGTCGACGCCAGACGGCCGGAAGCGAGACGCGGATGGGCTGGTCTGCGGATCGCGCACGCCGCAGGAACATCAGGACGGCGGCCACGCCCATCACGATGTTGGGCAGCCACGGGGCGAGTTCCGGGCTGAAGCGCCCTCCCATCGCGGCGGCGCGGGCGCCCCAGAGCAGGATGTAGTAGACGAAAATCACGCCCATGCCGATGACGAAGCTCGCCAGCTTGCCATCCTTGCGGTTGCTGGCGCCCAGGGCCAGGCCGATCAGGGCAAGGATGGGACAGGTCATGGGCAGCGAGAACTTCTGCTGCAGCATGAACCGCGCGCCGTAGGCCGGATCGTTCCGCTTGGCTGCCTCCTCGATCTCGCGACGCAACTCGGCGATGGTCATTTCGGGCGCCCCCTTTGCGGGCGGGCGCTTGAATACCGTCTCGGGATCGAGGGAGATGAGAATGCTTCCGAAGGTGTTCGCCGAGTACTCGTCCGGCTGGTCGGCGCGCATGGTGTGCGAGGTGCCGTCGCGCAACTCGAGCTGGACGATCCGGTTCGCCTCATCGAGGCGAATCCGCCCCTCGCGCGCGAAGTAGACGCTGGGCTCCCCGGGCTTGCTGGTGTCCGCGAGGAAGACGTCGCGCCAGCCCCCTCCCGCCGGCAGATCCCGAACGTAGATGACCTTGTTGGGGAAGTCCTCGTAGAACACCCGCGGCTTGACGTTGTTCTCGACACGCGTCGCCAGCAGCACGAACACGATCTCTCGGTACGCCTGGTTGGCATTCGGGAGTGCAATGATGATCTCGTAGGCCGTGGCCGCCGTTCCCAGCGTGGCGATGAGCAGCACGGGCCGGAGCAGGCGCGTGAGCGACACGCCGCAGGCCTGCATCGCGACGAACTCGCGGTCGGCTGACAGACGGCCGAAGCCCACCAGGATGCCGAGCAGGACAGCCATCGGAATGGTCAGGCTCAGGGCCTGGGGCAGCAGGGTGGCCATGGCACGGGCGACGATCGCCCACTCGACGCCCTTGGATATGAACTCCTCGCCGGCAACGAGGATCGGCGGGAGTACGAGGATGAAGGTGAGGATCGTCAGGGCGAGGGCGAAGGGCAGCGCGATCTCGCGTACGAGGTAGCGGTCGAGAATGCGCAACATGCCGGGGATCTAGACTAACACCATGACTCGAGTGGCGTTCCTGTGGCACATGCACCAGCCGTACTACGAAGACCTCGTCACCCGGGAGCACATCCTGCCGTGGGTGCGCCTGCACGCCCTGAAGGACTACTGGGGCATGGTCGCCATGCTCGAGGAGTTCCCGGACGTGCGCATGACGTTCAATCTCGTCCCCTCGCTCCTCGTCCAGCTCGAGGCGTTCGCCGCCGACCGCGCGCGGGATCGGTACCTGGAACTCAGCCTCAAGGCGGTTGAGCACCTGACCCCTGACGAGATCCGCTTCGTGCTCAAGAACTTCTTCCATGCCCAGCGGCAGCGCATGATTTATCCCTACCCGCGGTACGGCGAACTGCTCGCGCTGCGCGGCGACGGGGTGGCGGACGCCGACATCGAAACCGCGCTGCGGCGATTCAGCCTCGGTGATCTCCGGGACCTGCAGGTCTGGCAGAAGCTCGCGTGGATCGACCCCGACCGTCTTGTCGGCGACGCGCGTGTGCAGAACCTCGTCGCGAAGGGGAGAGGGTTCTCCGAAGACGACAAGCTCCTCTTGCGCGCCGTCGAACTGGAACTGCTGAACGCCGTGATTCCGGCATATCGCCGCGGGGTCGAGTCGGGTCAGGTGGAGGTGTCGACCTCGCCCTTCTACCATCCAATCCTGCCCCTTCTGTGCGACACGGACATCTACCTCCGGACACACCCCGGCGCCCGGATGCCCCGCCATCGGTTCAGGCGGCCCGAGGACGCTCTCGAGCAGTTGCGGGAGGCATCGGCCTACCATGAGCGGCTGTTTGGTCGGGCGCCGGTTGGGCTCTGGCCCTCGGAAGGTTCGGTGTCGGACGCCATGGTCCCGCTGGTCGCGCAGGCAGGGTTCAGGTGGATGGCGACCGACGAGATGATTCTCGCCAACACGAAGGGGATCGCTTTCCACCGGGACGGCCGGGGCCTCGTCGAGCAGGCGGAGCAGCTGTACCGGCCGTACACCATCAGCGCTCACGGTGCCGAGGTGGCGTGCGCATTCCGTGACCATGCCTTGTCCGACCTGATCGGTTTCGTGTATGCCGGGTGGCCGTCCGAGGCCGCCGCCGACGACTTCGTCGGGCGCCTGGTCGACGCCGGCAGACACGCCACATCACGCAGCGGAGCCGAGCCCACCATCTTCGTTGTGCTCGATGGCGAGAACGCCTGGGAACACTTCGAGGGCGGGGGCCGCCCGTTCCTTCGGGCGCTGTATCGGCGCCTGTCCGGCCACCCCGAACTTCGCACTGTCACCATGTCCGAGGCGTGTGCCTCGCCGGCCGACGCGCTGCGTGGGATTTTTCCCGGGTCGTGGATCGACGCGAACTTCTACATCTGGATAGGCCATTCCGACGACCAGCGTGCCTGGAGCCAGCTCGCGGAAGCGCGGGACGCGGTGGATCAGGCTGGTCCGGAGGTTGACGCTGAAACGCTGGCCCGTGCGAAGCAGGAGGTCTTCATCGCCGAAGGGAGCGACTGGTGCTGGTGGTACGGGGACGATCACTCATCCGAGCATGACGCGGAGTTCGACGAGCTCTTCCGGCGGCACCTGCGCAACGTATACCGGCTCCTGCAGAAGCCGATTCCCGATGAGCTGTTTGTCAGCAACATCACAACGGCTGAGACGGTTGTCACGCAGACCACGCCCGTCGCGCTGATCCGGCCCCTGCTTGACGGGGAGGAATCGAGCTACTTCGAGTGGCTCGGGGCCGGGGCTCTCGAGGTCCGTTCAATGGCGGGAGCCATGCACCAGACGGAGCGCCAGGTTCTGGTGACGCAACTTCGGTTCGGTTTCGATGACGCCTCGCTGTATCTGCGCATCGACGCGACCCGGCCCTTCCGGGAACTCCACTCCGAGGGCCTGTCGCTGCAGGTGACGTTCCTGACGCCACGGGGCGCGCGGGTGCGTCTGGCGCACCCTGGTGCGGCAGCGTTTCTCCGTGAGGGCGACCAGTGGTTGCAGGAGCGTCGTGAGGACGTGCGGGTCGCGGTCGGGTCGATCGTCGAGTTGGCCGTGCCCCTGTCGTGGCTCGGCGCCGAGGCGGGTGGGGAACTCACGTTTTTCGTGACGATGTGCGACGCCGCCGGGGTCGAGCTCGAGCGGCATCCGGTTTCGCGCCCCGTACGGCTGCACGTGCCAGACGCCCAGTTTGCGGCGCGCAACTGGACCGCATAGTAGGTCAGATACCTGACAAAACCTTCAACAGGCGTTCAACAGGCCATCTCAGGCCGTATTTCGCATATGTCACATAATGTATGTTATGTTAACTAATAGATAGAACGCGCAGCAGGAGTGACGAACGGTCTGCCTCTGCGCCGTTCGTGCTCTCTGCAAGTCCCCGCATTCCCGAGCGCCTATCGGACGAGGTTGCGGCTGTGTTGCTCGCGCTGCCCGTGGCGCTCGAGGTGGCGCGTGACCCGGTCGGATGAATCCGACCCGGCTTGCGTGACGCCGGGTCGGTGTTTGTGAAGGGCTGGCTGCGCCCTGGCGCCGTGAGCGCGCCGTGAGTTTCCCGCGCGCCCCTGTTCTGGCTACTCGGTTGGTGCGGTGCGCAGGTCTCGAAGAATGGCTTCGAGCGCGTCGATGATCTCCGCTTTTTCCACCGCGGACTTCTTGAAGCTCAACTTCAGGTCGAACATCTTGGTCGGCGGCCTGTAGGCAAACGTGTAGTGCTTTGGCCGTCCCGGCTTCGGCTTGGCCGTCGCTTCTCGGACCTGCTGCCTGGTGGCACCGCCCTGGCTGGCAATCCGTTCCACCAACGCGGTCATTTTCTCTGCAGTGTCTTGTCTAACTACCTGCAGAAGCAACGATTTGGAGGAAATGTCGGCCAGCCGACAAAGGTTGCGGACTTCCTCGGGCATGCTGGCGAGCGTCAGCGACTCGGTGATGGATGTGCGAGATTTGCCCAGGCGTCTCGCCAGGTCCTCGTGTGTGTATCCGCAGCGTTCCGCCAGGCCGTGCAGGGCCTCGGCTTCTTCGAAAGGCGTGAGATCCTTGCGCTGCAGGTTCTCGATGAGTGCCAGCTCGATCACCTCCGCATCGTCGACCTCCCGAATCACCACGGGCAGTTCGCGGAGGCCGGCCTGAATCGATGCCTGGTAACGCCTCTCGCCCGCAATGATTTGATATCGATCGCCACGCTGGCGGACGACGAGCGGTTCGATGACACCTTTTTCGGCAATGGATGCGATCAGCTCTGCCAGATCGCCCATCACCTGACGCGGCTGGTTCGGGTTCGGCTCGATCTGCTCGATGGCCACCATGCGTCCAACCGGGGTTCCCGCAGACGCCGTCAGGGCCGACACGTAATGCTCGTCGTGGCGCATCGCAATGGAGACAGGGAGCCCTCGCTTAGCCACGGTCGATGACCTCCTCGCACAGGCGGTAGTACTCGGTCGCCCCGGTCGACTCCGGCGCGAACGTGAAGATGGATTCCTTGTACGCCGGACTCTCTTCGAGCCGGACGCTCTTGGTGATGACGGTGTTGAACACGGTGCCGCCGAAGACTTTCTGGATTTGTGCGCGGATGTCCCTGGCCAGCGCCGTCCGCTTGTCGTGCATGGTAATCAGCACGCCAAGGATCTTGAGGCCTGGGTTCGGCCGCTGTCGCACCCGTTCGATGGTCTCGAGCAGGTCGTCAGTTCCTTCGAGCGCGAAGTAGGACGACTGAATGGGAATGAGCAGGTGCGTGGCTGCCACCAATGCATTCACAGTGAGAAGGCCGAGCGTTGGTGGGCAGTCGATCACGATGCTGGTGTAGCGGTCCCCCAGAGGTTCCAGCTTGTCCTTGAGGCGGAAGTGCGCGTCCATCTCGCCCACCAACCGGGCTTCGAGTTTCGCCAGGGCGATTCGGGAGGGGGCGATGTCGAGGTTCTCCAGTGGTGACGGCAGGATGACATCCTCTAGCCGCACTGATGTCTCCGCGATGGCGTCGTACACGCTCCGCGTGACCAGCGACATGTCGAGAAACGACATGGTGCTGTTGGCCTGAGGATCGAGGTCGATGAGCAGGGTGCGGCGGCCTCGCATGGCGAGCGCCGCGGCCAGGTTGATCGCGGTCGTCGTCTTGCCGACTCCGCCCTTCTGATTCGCGATGGCGACGATCACTGAGTTCGGAATTCTATGTCGGTTGCAGCGGCAACTCACATCTTGTATTTCCCGAGTTCGTCCGGATCGAGGCTTTCGAGCCACTTGTGCAGCCGATCGGCATCCGGTTTCTCGGTGCTGAAGTCAACGGTCTTGGCGCGGTCGATGACGGATTCCTCGACGAAGATCGGAGCGCGCGTGCGGAGGGCCAGCGCGATCGCATCACTGGGGCGGGCGTCGATCGCCATGGTCTCGCCCTCGCGTGAAAGGTAGATAAGAGCGTAGTAGGTATTCTCCTGCAGGTCGCATACGACTATGCGTTCGACCGTCGCCTTGAGGTCTGCGATCACGTTGCGCAGCAGGTCGTGCGTCATGGGCCTCGGCGTGGTGACGTTCTCGATCTGCAGCGCCATGGCGTTCGCCTCGAAGATGCCCACCCAGATCGGCAGCACCCGCTCGCCATCCTTGTCGCGGAGGATCACAATCGGCGTGTTGGTGATCGGATCCACCATCAGGCCCTTGATGGCCATTTCGATTTGCATCGGCAGTCAGCCTCTCGCGTCCTGAAGCAAGGTAGGCTCCGGGCTCCCGGGTGTCAAGCTCACGCTCCCGCGAACACTGTGTGCGCCGGCTCGCACCACGCGAACCGTCTTGAGGTGGCCAATCCAGGCGGCGGGTCCCGGAAGGTTGACCACGACATTCTGCGAAGTCCGACCGGACAGTTCAGACTGATCGCGGCGGCTGACCGCGTCGATGAGCACCTCGACGTCCTTGCCGATCAACTGCGCGTTCAGCTCTGTTTGGATGTTCCGCTGCAGGGCCTGCAGCTCCACGATGCGCCGGGTCTTCTCCTCTTCCGTCACGTCGTCCGCCATCCGTTTCAGCGCCAGCGTGTTGGGTCGAGGGGAATATTTGAACGAGAACATGCTGCTGAACCGGACGATGGAGGTGAGCGAAATCGTCTCGTCGAAGTCCGACGCGGTTTCCCCGGGGAACCCGACGATCATGTCCGTCGACAAGGCAACATCCGGGAGCATCTCCCGGATACGTGCAACCAGTTCGAGATAGCTCTCCCTCGTGTATCGGCGGCGCATGGCCGCCAGAACGCGAGTCGAGCCGGACTGGACCGGCAGATGAAGGTGGCGGCACACCTTCGGGAGGTGGCGCATGGCCTCGAGAAACGGCCGTCCAAAGTGCCTCGGGTGAGGACTTGCGAAACGGATGCGTTCGATTCCCGGAATGTCGTGAATGGCAGCAACAAGCGCCGTGAAATCGCACGCGGGATCGTCAGGCGCCCGGTAGTGATTGACGATCTGCCCCAGCAACTGAACTTCTCGCCGGCCGCCCTCCGCCGCCTCCCGGACCTCGGCGAGGATGTCGGCCTTTGCCCGCATTCGCTCGTTGCCGCGCGTGTATGGCACCACGCAGAAACTGCAGAACTCGTTGCAGCCTTCGATGATCGTGACGTAGGCCTTGACGGGATCCGACCGACGAGTCACACCGAGCGGGAACGTCACGTCTTCGAAAGGATCGAGGTCCACGATCGGGCGGCGCGTAGCCTCCGCCCGCTCGACCAGCATCGGCAGTCGCTTGATGGCCTGGGTTCCGACAACGATGTCAGCCACGCCTGACGACCGTCGGACGATGGCGGCGCCCTCCTGCTGGGCGACGCACCCGGCCACAGCCACGACGGGATTGTGGCCGTGTTCCTGGGCCATCACGCGCAGTTCCCCAAGGCGTGTGTAGAGCTTCTCTTCGGCGTGCTCACGGACGCTGCAGGTGTTGATCACGACGACGTCGGCCTCGAGCGCTTCGTCCGTCCGCTCCAGTCCTGCCTGCTCCAGCAGTCCCGCCATGCGCTCGGAGTCGTGGCTGTTCATCTGACAGCCGTAGGTTTCAATCAGATACTTGCGGGCCATTGCCTATCGCTCTGTTCTCCTGCGTTGGTTGCCGCGTGCGACTTTCGCTTTCGCCCCCGCCTGACTTTCGCTTTCGCCTGTGGCTGTCGACCCCGGATGCCGAGCCTCGGATCGAACGCTGAGCATCTCCGCCGCGGTGCGCCGCAGGCCCTCGGTGATCATCGTCCCTCCGAGCATGCGGCCCAGTTCGTCGACCCGTCCCTGCTCGTTCAATCGGGTGACGGTCGTGCGGGTACGACCCTCCTCCACCCTCTTCTCAATCAGGAAGTGCGTGTCGGCGTACGCGGCGATCTGAGGCAGGTGGGTGATGCAGAGGACCTGGAATGCAGAGCCCAGGGCCCGAAGCTTGCGGCCGACGATGTCCGCAACCCGTCCGCCGATGCCGGCATCGACTTCGTCGAATATCATGCCGGGCGCTCCGCCGCTCGGGGCTCGGTTTGCGGCGTCGCTGAGCCCGAAGCGTGCGGTCGCCGCGAGCGTCTTGAGAGCCAGCATCACGCGAGACAACTCGCCTCCCGAAACGATGCGAGCCAGCGGCCGGAGTTCCTCGCCTGGGTTCGGGGACAGGTAGAACTCCGCTCGGTCGACTCCGTCGGCGGCCCATGCCTCCTCGGAGACTGGAGGTTGGAAGCGGATCTCGAACTGCGTGGTGCCCATCGCAAGATCGCCCAGCAGGGATTCCAGTTTCCGGCTGAACGGGACCGCTGCGGCACGCCTGTCATTGCTGAGAGCCGTGGCGAGCGCCAGGTAGCCCGCGGCCGCCCCCTCGCGGGCCCGCGTCGCCTGCCCGAGTTGGGCCTGGGCGTCTTCGAGGCCGGCGAGTTCCCGGCGAAGGGATTCCCGACGCGTGATGACGTCGGCCAGCGTTGGGCCGTGCTTGCGCTTCAGGCGCTCGATCAGGGCAAGTCGGGTCTCGACCTCCTGCAGTTTTGACGAGGACGCATCGACATCATCGCCGTACTGCCGGAGGAAAAGAGCCAGGTCCTCGAGTTGCGACTTGATGCCCTCGCGAGCATCCAGGTACGGCTTGAACGCGGGGTCGATATCGGACAGTTCCCCGAGACGCCGCCATACGCCGCCAAGGCCGGCGAGGACGGCGCCGTCCTGCTCGTACAGCAGGCCGTACGCTTCCGTGCAGAGTCGCTGAATCCGTTCCGCACTGGCGAGCACCTGGCGGGTCGTGGCCAACTCCTCGTCCTCACTGGGGCGCAAGCCCGCCTTGTCGAGCTCAGCCAGCTGAAACGCCGCCAGTTCGTGACGCGTGTCCCGGTCCTGGAGGGCCCGGGACACGCGCGCCTCCTCGGCTCTGGCTTCGAGAACAGCCTGGTGCGCGGCGGCGACCTCTGCCCGTCTGGCATCAAGGCCGGCAAAGGCGTCGAGGAGTGCCAAGTGGGTTGCGGGATCCAGGAGCGTCTGGTGTTCATGCTGCCCGTGGAGTTCGATCAGCCGTCCTGCCAACTCCCGGAGAGCCCCGGCCGTCGTCAAGTCCCCATTGATGAAGGCCCGACTGCGGCCCTGCGAGGTGATCTCACGCCGTACGAGCCACTCCTCGCCTGCCACCTCGAAGATGGCCTCGACGGTGGCGGTGTCTTCGCCGGTGCGGACGAGGTCGCCCGAGGCGCGTCCTCCCAGAAGCAGTCCGACCGCTTCGACCAGGATCGACTTGCCGGCGCCGGTTTCGCCGGTCAGCACGTTCAGACCCGGGTCGAACTCGACCGCCACGGAGTCGATGACGGCCAAGCGCCTGATCGTGAGAAAGCGGAGCATGTGAGGAAGAGAACTCCAATGCTAACATAGGTTTGACAGGCATTTCACATCGTGATACAGTTCGACGCATCCTCAAACCGGGGCACTCCCCGGCGCGCTGTCCCAGCGGCGCATAGCGGATGTAGCGGAGGGCCGTTTTGCGCACGCTTGGAAGCCCGTTCCTTGCCCTGCTCCTGCAGGCTCAGAGCGGGGCCGTGTCTGGTGACGCGGACTCGTCGATTCTTGGTCTGATCGCCCGGTCGACACCGATTTCGAAGGCGGTCCTGCTTACGCTCGCGCTGCTGTCGGTCGCATCGTGGAGCGTCATCCTCTACAAGCTCTGGGTGTTCCGCCGCTCTGCGTCCCAGTCGGCCAGCTTCCTGGACGTCTTCCGGCGGAGCAGCAAGTTCTCGGAGGTGCAGGCGGTCTGCAACTCCCTTCGCGAGAGCCCGCTGGTTGGCCTGTTCCAGTCCGGCTACGCGGAACTGACGGCGCAGTTGCGCCAGGGAGCGCCGGCGGAGGATCCGGTCAGTCCGCGAGGTGGCGCCGGACGTCCTACCCTCAAGAGTCTGGCCGCCGTGGATCGCGCCCTGATGCGAGCTTCGGTCGTCGAGGTCAACAAACTGGAGAGCCGCATCACCATCCTGGCCACCACAGCCAGCATCGCCCCGTTCGTCGGGCTCTTCGGGACGGTGATCGGCATCATGATGTCGTTCCAGATGATCGGAGAGACAGGCTCGACCAACCTGGCGTCAGTGGGCCCCGGCATTGCCGAGGCGCTCGTCGCGACAGCGGCTGGTCTGGTGGCGGCGGTCCCCGCGGTAGTCGCCTATAACCACTTCTCCAATCAGGTCCGGCTGTTCGCGTCGGAGATGGACGACTTCGCCATGGAGTTCCTGAACATCGCGGAGAGGAACTTCACCTAAGTGCCGAAGGTTCACGCCGCTGCCGGAGGGGCGGGCGGTCGCGGGCGCGGCCGACGGGTTGCGACCAGCCTGGCCGAGATCAACGTCGTTCCCCTCGTCGACGTGATGCTCGTGCTACTCATCATCTTCATGGTCACCGCGCCCATGATCCAGCGGGGCGTCGATGTGAACCTGCCGGTCTCACGCCGGGCTACGGCGGTTGAAGGCGAACGCCTGTTCGTGACGGTGCCGGCGACCTTTCGGACCGACGGGGTGGTGTTCCTGGGTGACGAGAGGGTGCGGGCCGAGATCCTGCAGGAGCGCGTCCGCCAGAAGATGGAGACGGCCAGCGACAAGCAGGTGTACCTGCGCGGAGATGGCACCGTGCAGTTGCAGGATCTGATGGCCATCATGGACCGGCTGAAGGATGCCGGCGTCACCAACGTCGGCATCGTCGCCAAGGCGCCGGGAGAGCGCTGACATGGAGGTCACGGACGTTCTGCGCGATCGCATGAACGAGCCGAAGGGTTTCGACCGGATGGCGGCAGCGTCGATCGTGGCCCACCTGCTGTTTGTCGCTGCGGTCATCGTGGTGCCTGGTGGGTGGCTCGACGCCAGGAATGCCGCGCCTCGGACGGTCATGACGATTTCTCTGGGCGGAGGCAACGAAGGTCCGGCAAATGGCGGCATGACCGCCATCGGGGGCCGCGCGGTCCAGGAAGTGCGGCCGCCTGAGGAACCCAAACGTCCCGAACCGGTACGTCCGCCTGCCGCAAAGGCACCGGAGATGACCGTACCGATCCCAAACAAGCCACCGGTGAAGGCGGCACCGCCGCCAAAGGTTGCTCAGGCGCCGGACGAGGCGCGCGGGCGTACGCCAACCCGCGGCCAGGAAGTCCGGACGGGGTCCGCGGTTGCGGAAACCGGCGCGCGAGGACAGGGGTTCGGCCTCTCGAGCGGTGGAGGGCAGGGCTCCGGCTCGCGCCTGGACGTCGCAGACTTCTGCTGTCCCGACTACCTCGTGCTGATGGTGCAGCGCATCCGTTCGAACTGGCAATCCAGGGCCGAGGTGCCGGGGCTGGCGATCGTCAAGTTCACGATCCAACGCGACGGCACGATCACCGGCGCGGAGGTGGAGAAAACCAGCGGCTTCACGGCGCTGGACATCGCCGCCCTTCGAGCCGTGCTCGGAACGCGGCAACTCCCGGCGCTTCCCGCCGGATATCCCAACCCTTCACTGGGCGTTCACCTGAATTTCGAGTACATCCGATGACACGGACCCTAGTCGCCCTGGCAGCCGCAGCCCTTTTGATTGCCGCGCCACGGGCGCAGCAGACGACCCAACAGCCGAGCGAGGTGAGCACCACGATCAGCAGCGATCAGGCAGGCATCGCCCCCCGGTTCGCGGTGCCCGACTTCATCGCCCTGTCGCGCGATGCCGAAACCATCGACGCCGCCCAGACCATCGGGCGCGTCCTGTGGGACGACCTCAACTTCGAGCGGGAGTTCGCGCTGATCCCGAGGGACGTGTATGCCACGATTCCGGCGCCGACCTCGCTTGCCACCGTGCCGTTCGACCGCTGGCGGGAACTGAACGCGGACGGACTGATCGTCGGCACGGTCCAGAAGACCGACCTCGGTGTCCGCGTCGAGGTACGGTTGTTCAACGTGCGCAGCCGCCAGAGCGTCTTCGCGAAGGAATACAGCGGCTCGGTGGCGAACAGGCGGCTCTATGCGCACACCATCTCCGACGAGATCCACCAGCAGCAGCGCGCCCTCAGGGGCGTCGCGCGTTCGAAGCTCACCTTCAACTCCGATCGTGACGGGGAGCGGATGGTCGGGACCGTCGAGAACCGCGGGGTGAAGGAGATCTACATCGCCGACTACGACGGTGAGAACCAGCGGCGCGTCACGACCCAGCGCTCGCTCAACATCACGTCGACCTGGTCGCCTGACGGGCGATCGATCGCCTACACCTCCTATCGCCGCGGAGCGCCGACGATCTTCATCTCGAACATCTTCCAGGGCACGCTCGAGGAACCGACCAAGAGCGCCGGCCAGAACTGGCTGCCGGCGTGGTCGCCGGACGGGACGCGCATCGCATTCAGTTCGACCCGCGACGGCAACTCCGAGATCTACGTCGCGAACCGCGATGGGTCGAATGTCCGGCGCATCACGAACAGCCCCGCGATCGACAGCACGCCGACCTGGTCGCCCACGGGTACCCAGATCGCCTTCACTTCGGACCGCACGGGAACTCCCCAGATATACATCGTGGGCACCGATGGGCTCGGGCTGCGCCAGCTGACGCGTGAGCCGTATGCTGACCGGCCGACCTGGTCTCCGGCGCCGTACAACGAGATCGCGTACACGGCGAGGACGGGGCCCGGCAACGACATCAAGATCATCGAGCTGGCGACGGGACAGGTGCGTCAGCTCACCTTCGGCGAAGGGACGAACGAGAGCCCGTCGTTCGCCGCCAACGGGCGCCACCTGGCGTTCATGTCGACCAGGTCCGGCAAGGCCCAGATCTTTACGATCAGCAAGGACGGCCGTGACCTCCGCCAGATCACGCGGGCTGGCAACAATTACCAGCCTGATTGGTCGAAGTAGCCGGTCACCCGCGGAGAAGATGTGAGGAGATGATTCAGATGCGACGACTTCGAGTGCAGGGCGTCTTCGGTGTGCTGCTCCTGTTGGTGCTGGTCGCAGCGGCCTGCGGCGGCAAGAAGCCGCCCGTGGCCCGGCCGGCTCCCCCGCCGCCCGCGGCGACTCCGGCGACCTCGGCCCGTCCACCGGCGCCTCCCGAGCCGGTCGCCGAACCGACGATCGTTCCGCCGGAACCCATTCGGGACGAGCGCATCACCTCGGCGTCGCTCGACGACCTGAACCGGAACTCCCCGCTGAAGCCGGCGTACTTCGAGTACGACAGCAGTGAGCTCAGCGACGAGGCGCAGCGCACACTGAGCGACAATGCGAACCTGCTGAAGCAGAACGCGGCCTGGACAGTGACCATCGAGGGCCACTGCGACGAACGCGGCACCCCCGAGTACAATCTTGCCCTGGGCGAGCGGCGCGCCGTTGCGGCGCGCGCGTACCTGGTCTCCCTCGGGATCGCGGCCGACCGTCTGCGCACGGTCAGCTACGGGAAGGAGTTCCCCTTCGATCCCGGCCACGATGAGGCCGCCTACGCGAAGAACCGCCGGGCGCACTTCGTGATTACCGGCAAGTGAGAGCCATGAAGAGAACCCTGACCTGCGCGATTCTCGCCGCCGCCATCACGGCCAGCACCACGAGCGCCGCGCGGGCCGCCGACAAGGAGACCCGCCAGATGATGGCGGACATCCGCATCCTGCAGGAGCAGTCGCAGCAACTGCAGAACCTGATTGCCACGCTGGCGGAGGCGATCAAGGCAGTGGACGCGCGCATCGACGAGCAGACCGCGGCCACCCGCAAGTCGTTCGCCGACCAGAAGCTGGTGATCGACACGCTCTCCAACGACCTGCGCGTCGTGCGTGAGAAAGTGGACGACAACAACGTGCGGGTGGGCTCACTGAGCCAGGAACTCGATGCCCTGCGCCAGTCGGTCACCGCTCTCGGAAGCCTCCGGCCCGCGATTGAGGCCGATCCGAGCGCCCCTCCCGCCGATCCCAATGCGCCGCCTGCAGCGCTCCCGCCCACTGGCGCAGCCGCGGTGGGCGCATCGCCCCAGAAGCTGCTCGACGGCGCCATGGCCGACTACTACGCGGGCCAGTACGATCTGGCCATCCTCGGGCTCGAATCTTACGTCAAGACGTTCCCGCAGTCGCCGCAGGCGGCATTCGCCCAGGCGCACGTCGGCGATTCGCACATGCAGCTCGGGAAGTACGAGAATGCGATAGACGCCTACGACCTCGTCATCCGCAACTATCCTCGGAGCAACGAGGTGCCCGATGCCTACGTGCGCAAGGGCACGGCGCTGAAGACGCTTCGCCAGACGGACAAGGCGCGCGAGGCGTTCGAGTTTGTGATCAAGAATTACCCCGACAGCGTGGCGGCCACCGTCGCGCAGCAGCGTCTGCAGGAACTGACGCAGAAACCGTAACGTACGAGTTCCCGAAGGGACTTTCGATGGGCAGCGTGAACAAGGTCATTCTGGTCGGCAACCTCGGACGGGACGCCGAGGTCCGATACACCCCGGGCGGTGCCGCGGTCGCCCGCTTCAGCATCGCCACCACCGAGGTGTGGAACGACAAGAGCGGCCAGCGCCAGGAGCGCACCGAGTGGCACAACATCGACCTCTGGGGCAAGCAGGCCGAGTCGTTGTCGGAGTACCTGGTGAAGGGTAAGCAGGTCTACCTGGAGGGTCGCCTGCAGACCGACGAGTACACGGACAAGGACGGCGTCAAGCGCAAGTCCACGAAGGTGCGCTGCGAGAAAGTCGTGCTGCTGGGCAGCGGTGGCGGCGGACGTGGCGGTGGCGGCTACGACCGCGGCGCATCCGAGCGCAGCGATCGGGGCAGCGCCTCGTCGCACGACGAGATCTCGGAGCCGCTGACCGACGACGATATTCCGTTCTAGGCGGCACCGGCCCGCGGGCCCGGCTGACGCGGCGGATCGTATCAAGCGATCCGCCGCGGTCTCACCTCGCACTCTCCCCTACTTCTTGTCCTCGCGTCCGTAGCGGTCCTCGAGCCGCACCACGTCGTGGAGTTCGGGCGTGGACACCTCGAAGATGTCGCAGTCGTCGATGGCCGTCATCCGGTGGACGGTTCTGGGCGTCACGTGAACGCACTGGCCGGGCTGCATCTCTTGGCTGGTCAGGACACCGTCCACCTCGATCTCGAAGAACATCCGGCCGGACTGCAGGTAGATCGTCTCGTCCTTGAGATTGTGGTACTGGAGGCTGAGGGCGTGCCCGGCGTTCACGTGAATCAGCTTGCCCACGTATCGATCGGTCTTCGCCCAGTGGAGCTCGTATCCCCAGGGTTTTTCCACACGCACGACTTCGGCCGTTACCACGTGTCCTCCTCAACTGATGCTGTATCGGCCCAGAGCCGAGAGCAGTTCCTGTTCGATTTCGTCGATGGTCGGCAGCCGCAGGACCCGTCGCGCGAGCGCGCGCAGGTCCTCGCTGCGAAGTTCCGAGAGCACCTGTTTCGCAACTCCGATCGCTCCGGGCGTCATGCTGAACTCCCGGAGTCCGAGCCCCACCAGCAGGGTCAGGAGCGCGGGGTCTGACGCCATCTCCCCGCACAGCGAGACCGGAATCCGGGCGCGGTTGGCGGCGCGCCGGACCATCAGGATGACGCGAAGGATAGCAGGATGCAGGGGCTCGTACAGGCGCGACACCCGCTCGTCGGCGCGGTCCACGGCGAGGCAGTACTGAATCAGGTCGTTGGTGCCGATGGTGAAGAAGTCGACCTCGCGAGCGAGCAGGTCCGCAGTGTAGGCGGCCGCGGGGATCTCGATCATCACCCCGATCGGTACGGGCGGCACGATATGGCCGGTCGACCGCAGCTCGCGGGCGACATCGTCGACGATGCGCCGAGCCTCCCGCAACTGCTCCACGCCGGAGACGAACGGGAACATCACGCGGAGTGTCCCGTGCCGCGCTGCGCGCAGGAGCGCGCGGATCTGCGTGCGGAACAACTCTGGCCGCGTGAGGCTCAGGCGCAGTCCGCGCAGGCCCTGCCGGCTGCCACGTTCCTCCTCGGCGATCCAGCTGCCGCCCATGGTGGGATCGGTGGAACGGAGCGCCATCTGGTCCTCGTCCACGTCGAAGGTGCGAACCGTGACGGGGGACGGTGCCATGCCCTCCAGCATCGTGCGGTACACCTGGTACTGGTAGTCCTCGGTGGGCGCGCCTCGGCTGCCCGTCAGGAGGAACTCCGATCGGTACAGGCCGATGCCTTCGGCGCCGGCGTACCTCGCGTTGGCGAGATCGTCGGGGAACTCGATGTTGGCGTCGAGGCGGATGCGGATGCCGTCGGCCGTGGCCGCCGGCCTGCGCCGGTCCGCCTCCCCGCTTCGCGGCGGGGGCTGCTCCCGGCTGCGGCGCGCCACCGCGGCCAGCGTGGCCTCGTCCGGATCGAGGACGATGGCCTGTTCGTCTCCGTCGATGACGACCAGCTGTCCGGGCCGTATCCGCCCGATGGCCTCGTGCAGCCCGACGACCGCGGGCACGTCGAGCGACCGGGCGAGGATCGCCGTGTGATAGGTCCGGCTGCCGGCGTCGGTCGCGAACCCGCGCACCTTGGTCCAATCGACCTGTGCCGCGAGCGACGGCGTCAACTCGTCGGCAATGAGCACCGACGCTTCCTCGACTGCCCGCAGGAGGTCGCGAGGCGAGGCGACGTCCTGCCGCAGGTTCATCTTGAGGCGGCCCACGAGGTCGGCGACGTCGCCCTTCCGCTCCCGCAAGTACGGGTCGGCGATTTCGTCGAACACGAGGCTGAACTCCTCGAAGACCTGGTGCACGGCCCACTCGGCGTTGACGCGCTCGTCGCGTACCAGCTGGGTGGCCCGCGGAACGACCATCGGATCCTCAAGCATCAGGATCTGCGCGTCGAAGAGCGCGGCGAGGTCGGGCCCGCGACGGCGTGCGACGCGGGCCCGGATGTCGTGCAGTTGCTGCCGTGACCGCAGCCGACTCTGCTCCAGGCGCTCGATCTCGGCGTCGAGGCGCTGGGGCGCGACCCGGTAGCGCAGCACCTGCGCGCGCTGCATCAGGACCACGGCGCGGCCAACTACGACGCCCGGCGACACGCCGATCCCGGTCAGGCGCTGCATGTGTCCTCCCCGAAGCCGGCGCGGACCATGTCGGTCAGCGCCTCGAGTGCCGCCTGTTCGTCCGCCCCGTCGGCGGAAATGGTGATCGTCGTGCCCCGCGACGCGGCAAGCAGAAGCAGTCCCATGATGCTCTTGCCGTCCATCTCGCGCCCGTCGCGCGAAACCATGACGCGCGCCTGGAAGCGGCTGGCCATGTGGACGAATCTCGCCGCCGCGCGGGCGTGCATCCCGAGCTGGTTCACGACCACCACGTCCTGCCGCTTCATGACGAGCGCTCCCCTCGCAGCAGGTCGGATGCCACCCAGATGGCATTCCGCCCGTCGTCGCGCATCTCGCGGGCGACCGCCAGCAGTTCAGACGAACCGCGCAGCGAGGCCAGCTTGATCAGCATCGGCAGGTTCACCCCGGTGATGACCTCGACCTTGTCCGTCTCGAGGAACGTCATCCCGAGGTTCGACGGCGTGCCGCCGAACATGTCGGTGAGCAGCAGGACGCCGCCGTTCCCCTGCACGCGTTCGATGGCCTGCGCGATGTCGCCGCGGGCGTCGTTCACGTCCTCATGCCACCCGATGGAAACGGCCGTCACGTGCGGCAGGTCCCCGACGATCATCTCGGCCGCATTCACCAGCTCAATGGCCAGTTGTCCGTGCGTGACGACGACGACGCCAATCATTTCTGTTCCCGCCTGATGTCGCGATGTTTGACCCGCACCCGCGCGCCGGCCACGCCCGCCAGCGAATCCCGCAGCCGCTCGGCAATCATCACGGAGCGGTGCCGGCCCCCCGTGCACCCGATGGCGACGGTCAGGTATGCCTTGCCCTCGTTGACGTAATACGGGAGCACGAATGCCACGTAGTCCTGGAGCCGCTCGATGAAGTCGCGGGTGGCCTGGTCGCGTTCCATGAACGCCACCACGGCCCGGTCGCGGCCGGTGCGCTTGCGCAGCGTCGGCACGAAGTGAGGATTCGGGAGGCAGCGGACGTCGAAGGTGAGGTCGGCGTCAACCGGGATGCCGTGCTTGAAACCGAAGCTCAGGATCGTCACCACGAGCGGCGCCCGCACCCGGTCGCGCGAGGACAGGCTCATGAAGAACTGCCGCAGTTCGTGCACCGTCATGTCCGACGTGTCGACGATCTCGTCGGCCATGGCACGCACGGGAGCCATCTGCGCGCGCTCCTCGCGAATCCCCTCGATGACCGATCGGTTACGTCCCATCGGGTGCGGCCGCCGGGTCTCGCTGAACCGGCGGACCAGCGTGCCGTTGTCGGCCTCGAGGAAGATCAGGACCGGATTCAACCGCTTCGTCCGCTGCAGCCTTCGGAACACGGCGGGAAAGGACGACAGGAACCGCTTCTCCCGCACGTCGGCGACGATGGCGGCCTTCTCGAACGCACCCCGGACGGCGAGCTGTGCCAGGGTCGGGATGAGGGCGGTCGGCAGGTTGTCGACGCAGAAGTACCCGAGGTCCTCGAGCGCGCGGATCGCCTGCGACTTGCCGGAGCCCGACAGACCGGTGACGATGATGAACGGCTGCCCCGACCCACTGGCCTTCCTGGCCGGCGCGGCGACTCGGTGAACGCGTCGTGTGCTCACTGGTGGCCTCCAGCCTCGGGGTCGTCTTCCTCCTCGGGTTCGGCGGGCGCGTCGCCGTGGCTGGCGGCCGAGAGCGCCGCTTCGAGGCGATCGGCCAGTTGGCGCGCCGCGTGGTGACCGCGGGCCCTGAGCAGCTGGTTGCGTGCAGCCACCTCCACCAGGATGGCCAGGTTGCGGCCAGGCGCCACCGGCATCCTTATGAGTGGGACCTTCACGCCAAGGATGTCGAAGAACTCCTCGTCGAGGCCGAGGCGATCGTATTCGCGTGCCGGATCCCAGCGTTCGAGCCGCACGACCAGCTCGATGCGCTTGGAGGAACGGGTGGACGAGATGCCGAACAGCTCACGGAGATTGATGATGCCGAGGCCCCGCAGTTCCATGTGGTGACGCGTGAGCTCGGGGCACGAGCCGATCAGGATTGACTCGGCGCGCTGGCGGACCTCGACGGTGTCGTCGGCCACGAGCCGGTGGCCGCGCACGATCAGGTCGAGCGCGCACTCACTCTTGCCGATGCCACTCTCGCCGGTGATGAGCACGCCCAGGCCGAGGATGTCGAGCAGCACGCCGTGCGACAGGGTCCGCGTCGCGAGCGCGTCCTCGAGGAAGGCGCCGAGCTTCGCGATGGCCACGGGCGTGACCATCGTCGTCTGCAGCAGGGGCACGCCGGCCCCATCTGCGGCGACGTGAACCTCCGGCGGAGGGACGAAGCCGCCGGTGATCAGGATGCACGGAATGGCGTGTTCGAGGGCGTGACGCAGCGCGAGAACCCGGGCCTCGTGGTCGAGGCTCTCAAGGTAGCGGATCTCGCTTTCACCGAAGATCAGCACGCGGCCAGGGCGCAGGTATTCGTGGAAGCCGGCGAGCGCGAGCCCCGTCTTCTGGACGTACGGGCTGGTGATCAACCGCTCGAGGCCGGCGGCACCGGCCAGGAGGTCCAGCGGAAGCCCCGCCGACTCCGGGCGGCCGCGCAGCAGCGCGCCGACGCTGACACCAGTGCTCTGGGACATGGACAACGGGCCGCAGGCCGGCCGGCGGACGACATCCGCCGAGCCGCTGCGACCGCCGGGATTCAGGCTTCGGCGGTGTCGATCAGGGTCAGGTCGCCGCCGGGCGCCCGATAGAGTACTGCAATCCGCGCCGTTTCGGCATCGCGGAACACCACCGGCACATCACCGCCGTCCAGTTGGGTGGCCGCCTCTCCCACCGTCATCGTTTCGATGCGCTGCCTGGACGCCTTCAGAATCCGGGGCATGCGGGCGCGGGTCCGCTTCGGGGGCGCGGCGTCGCCCGGCACGGGTTCCGGAGCCACCGGAGGCGCTTCGACGCGCGCGAGGCGCCCGGCTCCGCGCCGCTTGCGCTCCTGCCACTTGCCCTTGAGCGTCTGGGCCTGATGCACCAGCTTTTCCACGGCTTCGCTCACGGCGACCCCGAGGTTTTCGCCCCGGCCCATGCCGTGCAGGAACTTCTCGCCGCGCGCGTGCAGGGTGACATCGGCGCGAGCGCCGTTCTTCTCCTTCGAGATGACCACCTGCGCGGACACCGCACTGTCGTTCAGCATCCGGGCGAGGCGCGCCAGCTTGCTGTCGATCACCCGCCGTACGCCGGGGGTGATCTCCACATGTCTTCCAGTCAGCTCAAGTCGCATAGTCGGGTACATGACGAAGGCGCGCCCGCGCAGGGCGCGCCTTCCAGGGGTGACGGGTTAGTACAGCACCTTGCGCTGGTTCGAGGTCGGAATCTTGAGTTCCTCGCGGTATTTTGCGATCGTCCGGCGGGCGAGCTCGAGGCCTTCCCGCTGCAGGATGGTCACAATCTTGGAGTCGCTCAGCGGCTTGCGCGGATCCTCGTTCTCGATGATCTTCCGGATGCGCTGCTTGATGGTGACCGACGAGACGCTCTCGCCGTACTGGCTGCTGATGCCGCTGTGGAAGAAGTACTTCATCTCGAACACGCCCTGCGGCGTGTGCATGTACTTGTTCGTGACGACGCGGCTGACCGTCGATTCGTGCATGCCGATGTCGTTGGCCACGTCGCGGAGCACGAGCGGCCGCAGGTGCTCGATGCCGTGATCGAGGAAGTCGCGCTGGAAGTTGATGATGCTGGTGGCGACCTTGTGGATTGTCTTCTGCCGCTGCTCCACCGACTTGATCAGCCACAAGGCCGAGCGGAACTTGTCCTTCACGTA
Source organism: uncultured Bifidobacterium sp. (assembly GCA_964386715.1). Lineage (GTDB taxonomy): Bacteria > Acidobacteriota > Vicinamibacteria > Vicinamibacterales > CAVVIG01 > CAVVIG01. The sequence continues at coordinate 180,408 of CAYLTD010000002.1, read as the reverse complement.
GGCGCGCGTCTCGTCGTTGTTCTCGGCGTTCTTGTCGAGCAGCCGCCTGTAGACTGGGCTGATGCGCATCTGCGGCAGGCCATCCTCGTTCAGGACCGCGACGTACTGATCCTCGACCTTCACCACGTACACGTCCGGGATGACGTATTGCGACTGGGTTGGATTGTAGCGGCTGCCGGGCTTCGGATCGAGGTGACGGATGAGCTCGATGTGCTCCTTCAGATCCTCAATCGACATCCCGAGCTTGCGTGCAATTTCGGGCACCTGGTGGTTCTGGAGCAGCCGGAGGTGATCCGTGACGATCTTTTCGGACGGCGTTCCCTGGAGCCCCAGATGCCTGAGCTGCAGCAGCAGGCATTCCTGCAGGTCCCGCGCGGCGACTCCGACCGGGTCGAAGCTCTGCACCAGGCGAAGGGCCCGCTCCACGTCCGCCACTGCCCACGGCCCCATGGAGGCCAGTTCCTCGAATGACGCGACGAGAATGCCATCATCGTCGAGGTTGCCGATGATCGCGCCGCCGATCTCCCGCATCAGGGGGTCGTCGGTCTGCATCGAGAGCTGCCACATCAGGTGATCGGACAGCGAACTCGAGGTCGAGAGCGTGTTCTCGATCGGCGGGAGTTCCTTGATCTCCTGCTGTGCACGCGGCCGATAACCGTCGTCCAGGTAGTCGCCGAAGAAATACTCGTAGTCCTGGTCGTCCCAGGTGTCCGTCTTGTTCTGCTGCGGCTCGGGCTCGGCCTTCTCCTGCTGCGCCGTTTCTGCCGGCTGCAGATCCTCGGTCGGCACCTCTTCGAGCATCGGGTTCTCGACCATTTCCTGGTTCAGGAGGTCGGACAGCTCGAGTGTCGACATCGGCAGCAATTTGATCGCCTGCTGCAGCGATGGCGTGAGAATGAGCTTCTGGACGAGCTTCGTGTGGAGTTTCTGCTGGATTCCCATTGAACAGCGCGCGCGTCAGCTAAGTGTTTGCCGAACAGTTGCTTGCCAGAACGACCCCCGGATGCGCCCAGTCGATCGGACGCGGCGGCCGCCTCAGCTGATGCAATTTCCAGTCCTCATTCTAGACCAGAACCTCCTAATCCAGACGGAACTCGGTTCCCAGATAGATCCGCCGCACGTCTTCGTCCGCCGCCAGGCTCGCCGGCGTCCCACTCCGAAAGATCACCCCGCCGTGGACGATGTAGGCGCGATCGGTGATGCGCAGGGTCTCCCGCACGTTGTGGTCGGTGATGAGGACACCGATGCCCCGCTCCTTGAGGTGGAAGATGATCTTCTGGATGTCGGTGACCGCAATCGGGTCGATCCCGGCGAAGGGCTCGTCCAGCAGGATGAACTGGGGCTGCATCACGAGCGCCCGCGTGATCTCGGCGCGGCGCCGCTCGCCGCCCGAGAGCGTGTAGGCCATCGAGCGCGCCAGCGGGGTCAGGTTCAGTTCCGCCAGGAGCTCCTTCATTCGTGCTCGGCGCTCGGAGGCCTTGATGCCGGTCGTCTCGAGGATGGCGAGGATGTTCTGCTCCACGGTCATCCCGCGGAAGATGGAGGCCTCCTGCGGCAGGTATCCGATACCCTTGCGGGCCCGGACGAACATCGGGTCGTCGGTCACGTCGACGCCGTTCAGTTCCACGCGCCCCGAGTCCGGAGCGACCAGGCCGACGGTCATGTAGAACGTCGTCGTCTTGCCGGCGCCGTTTGGACCGAGGAGCCCGACGACTTCGCCGGAGGCGACCTCGAGGTTCACCCCCCGCACGACCGTACGTCCGCCGTACGATTTCGTGAGGTCGAATGTGCGGAGTGTGGGCATCAGGCGCAGGCTTAGGGGCAGTTCGACTTGCCGCGCGTCTGGGTGCGGATCTGCTCGGCGCCGTCGACGACGATCCTATCGGTGGCCCTGAAGAAGGTCAACGTGCGGCCGGTCGTCTCGCGGCCGCACTCGTCGATGATCTTCACCGGCGCACCGGTGACGACGTAGCGCTGGTCGGCACCGAAGAACGTGAGGCGGACGCCGTCGGTTTTGCGCCCATCGCCGCGCAGCGTCACGCCGTCGTACGCCTCGGCCCGGTCCAGTTCGTCCCCCGACTCCTTCAGGAACAGTTCGACGCGGGGCGACGTCAGGTCGCCCTGGGGGCCGGTGATGTGTGCGTCGCCGGTGTAGGTCGCGCGCCGGACGGCGTCCACGTACGCGAAATCCTTCGCTGTCCCTATGGAGCTGACCTTCTGCTTCCGGCCGTCCTTGTCCTCCTGGAGCAGCAGCGTGGAGGTCGTCACGGGACCGGCGGCCGCGAGGTCGCCAGTCCGGCTGTCAATGGTGATCGCGGCGCCCTTGATGGAGGTTTCGCCCTGCCACAGGAGTGCGTTGCCGGTGTACGCCGCCCGTTCAGCGCCCCCGTCGTAGGCGAGGGTGTTGGCCGTCACGTTGACCGGCTGGTCGTCCTTGAGCATCGATGGAAGCCGAGCCGCGTCCGCCTTCGCATCGGTGCCCCTTCGGGGCGACAGGACGCTCTTCACGGCACCGGCGGCGTTGAGAACGGGCCCCTCGAAGGTGATGTCGATGCGAGTGGCATCAACCGACATCCGATCGTTCACGACATGCGGCGTGGTACTGCCCGGCTCTGAACCCGACAGTTCGAGGGTGCCTCCGCCGACGCCGTAGCGTCCCAGGGCCGCGGTCGCAAACAGGTCGCCGTCTGCGAAGCGCACGCCACGGGCAAACCGCGCGTCTTCTATTGCGCCGAAGCCAGGCGCCATCGTGACGTCGAGCGTCTGCGAACGGGCACTGCGTCCGCCGCCCTGCCGCTGTTCGGCGTACTGGACACTGCCCGTGAAGCGCGCGCCCGTCAGGCCCTGCTCCGGGGTGCCGTCACTGTCGAGCGTCTGCGCCTGAATGGTCCGGCTCGCGCCGCCACCCTCGGCCGGCAGCGTGACCCGGACATTGTCCCGCGCGGTCAGGGCCACCGGCGTCGTGCCGTCCGCTGCGAGGTCGATGGTCATCGTGACGGCGGTGATCCGGCGACCGGCCTGGCGGCGGTCGCCCGCGATCTGCAGGTCGGCATCCCCCGTGATGACGGCGCGTTCGAGCGACTGGCCGTCCTGGGCGTAGCGCAGGTCGATGTCGCGCCCGCGCAGGGCCTCGAGGCCGCCTGCGCGCGGCGCGGAGGTCGAGGTGATCCGGGCGTTGCCGCGCAGTTCAAGCAACTCGAGACGCTGCTCGTCGGGCGTCAGGTGGGCAAGCCCCTGCTCGGCCTCCACCAGCTGGCCGTCATGCGCGATTCTTGCGCCCCGGTCGAGCCGCACCACCTTTTCGGTGCGATGGAACTCGAGTCCGCCGGCCTCGATCGTCATCGCTCCAACGCCGTCCTTGCCGGCTGCGACCGTGATTGCCGCGCGATCACCGATGCGCACGATGTCCTGCCTCTGGTCGTAGTCGAAACCGAAGCCGGAGCCCGACATCCGATCGCGCGAGAACTGGGCTGCTCCCGGAATACGAACCATCCCCTCGGCCTGGCTGAAGGTCGCGCGATCGGCTCTCACCACCATGCCGTCCGTGGCCTCGAGCCGCACCCCGCCAGAGAGTTCCATCGAGGTTTCGTTCTCGCCCGCCTGACCTTCCCCGCCCTTCACCGTGTAGGTGCGGCCGGAACGCTCGGTGACGATCGTCACGCCCACCATCCTGGAGGCGCCATTGGCGTAGGTCAGCAGGCGCTCATACGTGAGATTGAAGTCCTCGCGTTCCCCCTTCACGCGCACCGTGGTGCCGCCCTGAGACTCGATGACGGCCTGCGGGTCGGCTCGCGGCACCGGGGGCGGGGTGCGTGGCGCCTGCCGCTGCCGCATGGAGGTCGCGACGACGAGGGCGAACGCGACCGCGGCCAGCGCCAGGACCACGCGCGCCGCGCGTCGCCACTTCATGACTGCGCCGCCCGGATGTCCGCGAGCGTCAGCTCGACATAGGTCTCGCCGTTGTACTGGTTCTGCTCGAGCGAAAAGGCGACGTCCACCGCACGCCGACATTCGGCGATCTGGTCGGCCTTCTCGGCAGACCGCCACGCCACCGCGCGGAACACGCGCCCCTCCTGGCGCAGAGCCATCTTCAGATGCCGCTCCTTCAGCTTGCGGGGGCCGTCGATCACTTCGACGCCATGTGCGGCGAAGACCGGCTTCGGGTTCCCGGCGCCGAACGGCGCGAGTGACGCGATGCCGGCGGCCACCTGGGCGGTGATGGCCCGGAATCCGAGTGGGGCATCGATGCGCAGGCGCGGCATCAACTGCTCGGGTCCGAGGATCGCATCCGCACGCTCGTTGATCGCAAGCCGGAACTCGCGCACGCGCGTCGCGTCCATGGTGAGGCCGGCCGCCTGGCGGTGTCCGCCGAACCGGATGAAGAACGGCGCACACTCCTCGAGTGCGGCGAGCATGTCGAAGTGCGGGATGCTGCGGCACGACCCGTGGGCGATGCCGTCCTCGATCGACAGCACGATGGCTGGCCGGTGGAATGCGTCCACCAGCTTCGAGGCCACGATGCCGATGACACCGCGATGCCAGCCCTCGCTTGCCACTACGAGTACCGATCGGGCGCCCACCTCGGGGTCGGTCTGCACGATCTTCCTGGCCGCTGCCAGGATCCCGGCCTCCTCCTCCTGGCGACGCACGTTCTCGCTGTCGAGCTGCTGCGCAAGCGTGCGAGCCTCGTCGGCCATGGCTTCGTCGTTCGCCAGCAGCAGGCGCGCGGCCAGGTCCGGCGACGCCATGCGACCGGCCGCGTTCACTCTGGGTGCGAGCATGAAGCCGATGTGATAGCTGTCGATCGCCTTGCCTGTCAGGCCCGCGACCTCCAGCAGCGCCCGCAGACCGACTTTGTGCGGTCCCTTCGAGAGCAGGTCGAGACCAAGCTTGGCTATCACCCGGTTCTCGCCGACCAGCGGCACCACGTCGGCCAGCGTTCCGATGGCCGCGAGCTTGATGAACCCGGGGAGCCAGCTGTCGTGGGCCGTTCGACGGCACAGGGCCTGGACCAGCTTCAAGGCCACGCCGACGCCGGCGAGGTACTTGTCCGGATAGCTGCAGTCGGCGCGCTTGGGATTGATGACGGCGAGCGCCGACGGCAGCTCTGCGTCCGGCTCGTGGTGATCCGTGATGATCAGGTCGATGCCGAGGTCGCGCGCGCGCCGCGCGGCGTCGGCGCCACGGATCCCGCAGTCCACCGAGATCATCAGCGCGACGCCCTGGGCGTGCAGCCGCTCCACCGACGCCGGCTGCAGCCCGTAGCCGTCCCGCAGGCGTTCCGGAATGAAGTGCACCACGTCTCCCCCGAGCAGTTCGAGGGCGCGGCGCAGGATGACGGTCGACGTGACGCCGTCCACGTCATAGTCGCCGTGGATGGCGATCTTCTCCCGACGGGCGATCGCGCCCAGGATGCGATCGACGGCGACGCCCATGTCGGCGAGGGCCAGGGGATCGTGCAGGTGCGACAGTGTGGGCTTCAGGAAGCGGGCCGCAGCCTCCGGATCGCCGAGCCCGCGCTGACACAGCAGCCGCGCCACGACGGGCGTGATGTCGAGGTGGGCGGCCAGCCGCTCGGCGGCCGCATCGTCACACGCCAGCGTCTCCCACCGCGGGGCCACCGTGGGCATCAGCCGCGGTCCTCCCGATCGCGCGACGTGGGACCGGGCACGGAGCCGGGCGCCCGGGCCGCGCAACGGGTGGCAGATGCGTCAGGAGACCCTGCAAGCGGATGCACGCGCCTCACACCTCTTCGACGAACTCGTGCCCGAGACGGCCCATGCTGCGGAACTTGCCGTATCGAAGGTCGAGTCGTGTCGCGGACTCGAGCGCCGCCACATCGGCCAGCGTGCGGGCCAGTGCCTCGTCCACCAGCCGAGCGGCTGCGTCGTGATCCTGGTGCGCGCCGCCCACCGGCTCCTTGATGATCTCGTCGATGACGTTGAACCCGAGCAGGTCGGGGGCCGTCAGTTTCAGCGCCTCGGCGGCCTCGGCTTTCTTGCCGGCATCGCGCCAGACCAGCGCCGCGCAGCCCTCTGGCGGAATCACGCTGTAGATCGCGAACTCCTGCATGAGGATGCGATCGCCGATGGCGATGCCCAGGGCGCCACCACTGCCGCCCTCGCCGCTGACCACCACGATGATCGGGGTGTCGAGCAGTATCATGTCGCGCAGGTTGACGGCAATCGCCTCCGCCACGCCGCGCTCCTCGGAATCGATGCCCGGATAGGCGGCCGGCGTGTCCACGAACACGATGATCGGCCGTCGGAATTTCTCGGCGAGGCGCATCGCCCGCAACGCCTTGCGGTACCCCTCCGGGCGTGCGTATCCGAAGTTGCGGTAGATCTTGTCCTTCGTATCCCGCCCCTTCACGTGGCCCACCAGGAGTACGGGCTCTCCGCGGTAGTCGGCAAAGCCGGTCATGATCGCGTGATCGTCCGCGAAGCGGCGATCGCCGTGGATTTCGACGAACCCGGGGAACAGCCGCTGGATGTAGTCCTCGAGGCCGGGCCGATTCGAGTGGCGGGCGACGAGGACCCGCTGCCAGGGGGTCAGGTGGCTGTAGAGATCGACGCGAATGGACTCGACGCGGCGGCGCAGCGAGTCGATCTCGGCCTGCCGCGCGTCGGTGCGCGGCATGAGCGAGAGCGCCTCGATCTCCTTCAGGAGGACGGCTACCGGCTCTTCGAATTCAAGGGTTTCAGCAGGCATGCTTCACCGGAGCGACACGGCCCCATGTCCCACCACCTGCTCGATCTCGGCGATGAGGGACGACGAGGGGCGGACGCGAATCTGTGAGGAGATGTCGGCCCGCACGCGCAGGCGCGCGCTGCTGGCCGGCAGTTCGAGATCGAACGATACGCGGCGGTCGCCGCGGTGGCGCGAGAAGATCTCGCCGAGTGTCTGGAAGATCGCGCGGTCGACAGGGCCGGTGACGCGGATGGCCACCTCGCGGGCGACACGTTCGCGGACGACCTCGATGGGGGCAATCTCGGTCGAGAGGATACGGGCACTCTCTTCGTCTTTCTCGAGCTTGCCGCGAACCAGGACCATGGTGCCGGCCTCGATGAGAGACCCGCACTTCTGGTAGGTGTCCGGGAAGCACAGGACCTCCACGCTTCCCTGGGCGTCTTCCAGGGTGAACACGGCCATCCGGTCGCCCTTCTTGGTCTTGAGCTGGCGGGCGGTGGCAATGACGCCGCCGACCGCCGTGTCGGCCTCGAGCGGCTTGCGGCCACCCGGCCCCCACTCCTGGCCGCCGGAGCGCACCTCCTGATCAAGGAGCTGCGCGGTGGTCCGGGCGCCGTACTCGCGCAGCTCGGATGCATACCGATCGGTCGGGTGCCCGCTCCAATAGAGGCCGAGCGTCTCCTTCTCGCAGGACAACTGCTCCTGCTCGGACCAGGGTGTGGCTGCCGGCAGCGGAACGCGGGCCGAGGCGCCCGGCTGCTCGTCGCCGCCGAAGCCGCCGAACAGCTGCGCCTGTCCCTCCAGGCGGTCGCGCTGGTGCCGCGCGCCATGTTCGCACGCCGCGTCGATGGCGGCCATCAGCCGTGGACGGATGGCGGTCGACGGAACGTCGGCGAGACCGGGATCGACGCGGGCGACCGAGTCGAATGCGCCGGCCTTGACCAGGCTCTCGAACACGCGCTTGTTGGCGAGGCGCAGGTCGAGGTCCTCGCAGAGCGCGTGCAGCGACTGGATGCGTCCCTGCGCCTTCCGCACGCCCAGCAGCGACTCGATTGCCCCCTCGCCTACGTTCTTGATGGCGGTGAGGCCGAAGCGCACGCCGCGGCCCGGCTCCACCGTGAAGCGCAGTTCGCTCTCGTTCACGTCGGGCGGGAGCACCGGGATCTCGCGTTCGCGACACTCACCCAGGTACAGCGCCAGCTTGTCGGTGTTCTGCGCCTCGATGGTGAGCAGCGCCGCAGCGAAGTGCCAGGGGTAGTTCGCCTTGAGGTAGGCCGTCTGGTACGCGAGGTACGCATAGGCGGTGGAGTGTGACTTGTTGAAGCCATACCCCGCGAAGTGCTCCATCAGCTCGAAGATGTGCGCCGCCTTCTTTTCCGGGTGACCCTTCCTGACGGCGCCCTCGACGAACTTCCCCCGCATCTTCGCCATGACCTCGGGGTTCTTCTTGCCCATGGCCTTGCGGAGCAGGTCCGCTTCGCCGAGCGAGAAGCCCGCGAGCACGTTCGAGATGCGCATCACCTGTTCCTGGTAGGCAATGACCCCGTAGGTGTCGGAGAGCACCGGCTCGAGTTCGTCGAACTCGTAGACGACCTCGGTCCGGCCCTGCTTGCGCGCGATGTAGTCGTCCACCATGCCGCTGCGCAGGGGACCAGGCCTGTAGAGGGCGTTCAGCGCGATGAGGTCGTCCAGGCGCTGCGGGCGCGCCTTGCGCAGGATGTCCCGCATGCCGCTCGACTCGAACTGGAAGATGCCGTACGTCTGGCCGTCCTGGAAGATCTGGTAGGCCTTCGCGTTGTCCAGCGGGACGGCGTCGATGTCGAGTTGCTCACCCGTCGTCCGTTCGATCTCGGCGAGGCAGTCGTAGATCAGCGTCAGCGTGGACAGCCCGAGGAAGTCCATCTTCAGGAGGCCCATGCGCTCGACGTCCTTCATCGTCCACTGCGTGACGATTTCGTCGCGGGCCCCCTTGTAGAGTGGCGCGTACTCCGTGATGGCCTTCGGCGCGATGACCACGCCGGCCGCGTGGACAGAGGCGTGACGGGTCATGCCCTCGAGGCGCCGGGCGACCGCGAAGAGTTCCTTCACCTTCGGGTCGTTCTGCTCCATCTCCTTGAGCACCGGATTCTCCTCGAGCGCCTTGTCGAGGGTCATGTCCAGTGCCGGCGGGATCTGCTTGGCGACCTTGTCGACCTCCGCGAAGGTCCACTCGAGGACGCGGCCCACGTCCTTGATGACCGCCTTGGCCTTCATCGTCCCGAAGGTGATGATCTGGGAGACGTTCTCGCGGCCGTACTTCTTGGTGACGTACTCGATGACCTCGCCGCGGCGGCGCTCGCAGAAGTCCACGTCGATATCGGGCAGCGAGACGCGCTCGGGGTTCAGGAAGCGCTCGAAGATGAGGTCGTAGTCGATGGGGTCGACGTCGGTGATCCGCAGGCAGTAGGCGACGAGGCTGCCCGCGGCGGAGCCCCGGCCCGGGCCGACGGGAATCCCCTGCTCGCGCGCGTAACGGATGAAGTCCCAGACGATCAGGAAGTATCCGGGATACTTCATCTTCTTGATCATCTCGAGCTCGTAGTCCAGCCGCCGCTCGTACTCCTCGATGGTATGGCGCAACAGTCCCTGCGCCTGCAGCTGCTTCAGGCGCGGGAGGCGCGCCGCGAAGCCCTCGCGGGTGACGTGGTCGAAGTAGCTGTCCACCGTGAACCCGGGCGGCACGTCGAAGTCGGGCAGGTGGTTCTCGCCCGAGGGCAGCGTGACGTTGCAGCGCTCGGCGATGCGCATCGTGTTCGCCAGCGCGTCCGGGTAGTCCTTGAAGGTGGCCGCCATCTCGTCGGCGGTCTTCAGGAAGAACTGCCGGGCGTCGTACCGCAGGCGCTTGGGATCCGTGAAGGCCTTGCCTGTCCCGATGCAGAGCAGGATGTCGTGCGGGTGGGCGTCGCTGTCGCGCAGGTAGTGCACGTCGTTCGTGCAGACCATGGGCAGACCGAGCTCCCGCGCGATGGCCGGGATGCCGCTGTTGACGGTGCGCTGCTCCTCGATCCCGTGCCACTGCATCTCGAGGAAGAAGTTGCCGGGCCCGAGGATGTCCCGGTAGGCGGCGGCCGCCTCGAGGGCCTTGCGCTCCTGGCGGTGCGCCAGCCCCTCGGCCACCTCGCCCTTGAGGCAGCTGCTCAGGCCAATGAGCCCCGCGGCGTGCTGGGCCAGCAGTTCCTTGTCGATCCGCGGCTTGTAGTAGAAGCCCTCGGTATAGCCGGACGACACCAGCTTGATGAGGTTGTGGTATCCCTCCAGTGTCTCCGCCAGCAGGACAAGGTGATTCTGGGTCTCGCCCGGCACGCCGCTCTTGTTGCGGCGGTCGCCAGGCGCCACGTACACCTCACACCCGAGGATCGGGTTCAGGCCCCGCGCGCGCGCATGATCGTGGAACACCACCGACGAGAACATGTTGCCGTGCTCGGTGACCGCGATGGCGGGCATCTTGAGCGCGACGGCCTGGTCCAGCAGCTCGTCGATCCGGCACGCCCCGTCGAGGAGCGAGAACTCGGTGTGGAGGTGAAGGTGGACGAACTCAGACATGGGGTGACGCTTGCACTGCCGAACGGATGACTGGAGGAATCGGTCGATGATCCTTCACCAGTTCACGAACTCGCTTGCCCACTTCAGGATCGCACCGTCACTCCCACTCGATCGTGGACGGCGGCTTCGAACTGATGTCGTAGACGACGCGGTTGATCCCCCGCACCTCGTTCACGATCCGTGACGAGATGCGGGCGAGCAGCTCGTGCGGCAGCCGCGCCCAGTCGGCCGTCATCCCGTCGCGGCTCTCCACGGCGCGGATCGCGACGGTGTATTCGTAGGTGCGCTCGTCGCCCATGACGCCGACACTCTGCACCGGCAGCAGCACCGCAAAGCTCTGCCACAGGCGCTGATACCAGCCGTCTCGTCGCACCTCCTGCGCGACGACCGCATCGGCCCGTCGCAGGAGGTCGAGCCTCGGGCGGGTCACCTCACCGAGGATCCGGACGGCCAGGCCTGGCCCGGGGAACGGCTGCCGCACGACGAACTCTTCGTCCAGCCCCAGTTCCCGCCCGACCGCTCGCACCTCGTCCTTGAACAGTTCGCGCAGCGGCTCCACCAGGCGCATCCGCATGCGCTCGGGAAGCCCGCCGACGTTGTGATGGCTCTTGATGACCGCCGACTGTCCCACGACCGGCACGGACTCGATCACGTCGGGATAGAGCGTGCCCTGCCCGAGGAAATCGACCTGCCCGAGCTTGTGGGCCTCGACCTCGAAAACGTCGATGAAGGTGCTGCCGATGATCTTCCGCTTCTGTTCGGGGTCGGTCACGCCGGCCAGGCGATCGAGGAAGAGGTCCGAAGCATCCACGAAGACCAGCGGCAAATGCAGCCGTTCGAATCGCCGCCGGATCTGCGCGGCCTCGTCGAGGCGCAGCACCCCGTTGTCCACGAAGATGCAGGTGAGGTGGTCGCCGATGGCCTTGTGGATGAGAAGCGCCGCAACCGTCGAGTCCACGCCGCCGCTCAGGCCGCACACCACCCGCCCGTCTCCGACCAGGCCGCGGATACGCGCCACCGATTCCTCGACGAACGACTGCATCGTCCAGTCCCCGGTGCAGCCGCACACCCGGAACGCGAAGTTGCGGATGATCTCGAGGCCGCTCTCGGTATGCACCACCTCCGGATGGAACAGCAGCGCATAGAGGCGGCGGCCTGGATCGGACATCGCCGCGACCGGAGCATTCGCACTGGTCGCCGCCACGGTGAAACCGGAAGGCGCGGCCGCGACGAAGTCGCCGTGGCTGGCCCACACGCGGATCTCCGCGGGGACATCGGTGAACAGCACGGCGGGGTCGCCCTGCGCCGCCACGCGCACCGACGCATGGCCGAACTCACGGTGAGAGGCTGGTGCCACGGTGCCGCCGAGGCGATGGGCCATCAACTGCATCCCGTAGCAGATGCCGAGCACGGGGACGCCCAGCTCGAAGACACGTGGGTCGCACACCGGCGCGCCGGGGTCCGACACGCTCCTGGGACCGCCGGACAGGATGATGCCGGCGGGATTGCGTGCCAGGATCGCCTCCGCCGGGCTGTGTGGCGGCCAGATTTCGGAGTAGACCGACAACTCGCGCAGGCGCCGCGCGATGAGCTGAGTGTATTGCGATCCGAAATCCAGGACGATGATGGTCTGATGGCTCACGCAGGGCCTGCAATCTAGGCGACGTCGCGGGCCCGCTCGGACCCGTCACGGGGAAAGGATGTGAATCGACGCTATTATAAGCGGTGTGGGCGACCCGCGGACCACAACCCGTTGTAGTGCAGTTGCCCTCGCCCTGCTCTCCCTGCTGCTTCCCAGCTCGCACCTTGCCGCCCAGGCGCCACCTGCCGCGCTGCGGCTGTTCCCGGTGCAGCCAGCCTGGTCGCTCGATCTCGACCACGTGACCCGGGTCGACCCTGCCTACGACGCGGATCGCGCCTTCTTCGGGGTCGAAGGGGATCAGATCCTGGCCTACGACACGCGGGTGGGTCAGCCCGAGTGGACGGTGCAGGCCAGCCCGCTCATGACGCCGACGGCCGGCGGCGGACTGCTCTTCACGGTTGAACCCGGCGCGCTTCGCGCGTTGCGGCAGGACACCGGCGCAGTCGAGTGGGCGCTGCCGTTCGACGAGCCGCTCGCCGTTCCCCCGGTCTGGGACAACGGGTGGCTGGTGGCAGCGACCACATCGGGCACCGTGCTCGCATTCCGGGCGAGCGACGGCGAACTCATCTGGCGGTACAACCTTGGCGCGCGCCTCCACGCGTCCCCCGCGCTCGGGACCGACCGGGTCTACATCTCCGTCGCCGATCACCGCGTGGTCGCCCTGCAGGTGCAGACCGGCGCGCCGCTCTGGGAGCGACGGCTCGGCGGCGCGCCCAACGACATGCTGGCGCTCGACGACCGCCTCTACGTGGGGTCGGACGACAATTTCCTGTACTGCCTGCACGCCGATGATGGAGAGGTCGCCTGGCGCTGGCGGACGGGCGCGGACGTGATCGGGGTGCCCGTGGCCGACGACAGGCGGGTCTACTTCGTGTCGATGGACAACGTGCTTCGCGCCCTCGACCTGCGATCGGGCGCACAGCGATGGAAACGCTCGCTGCCCAATCGGCCGACGCGCGGGCCCGTGCGTGTGGCCGATACCCTGCTCGTCAGCGGGCTGGCCACGCGCGTCTCTGCCTACCTGATGAACGACGGCACACCGGCCGGCGAGCTCACGGCCACCGGTGAACTGGCCGGCGCTCCCCATGCGACCGAGGTGCGCGGGCTTCCGCAGGTCATGCTCGTGGCCCGCGATCTGGAGCACGGCACCCGCGTCTCGGCGGTTCGGCGGAGTGTCGAGCCGGACATCAAGGGCGTCGTGACCATGCCGAATGCGGTCATGCTGCCGGCACCGGCGCCGGCCGCTTCCCCGGCCGCCGGCGCGGTGGCCGGGAGGCCAGCCGGCAGTCCCCTGCCCTCGGCGGGCGCCGGCGCCGCGACCGATTCGTCGGGCTCGCCTGTCGGATCGCCAACGCCCGGCCCGCCGGGGCGCCGCTAGCGGCCCGCCCTGACGGCCGCAACGGCGGCCGACCGGCCGTCAGTGTGCCGGGCGGAGGCTTGCGCCCGGGTCGACGCTGCGCGCGGATGCGCGTGCGCCCTCGGCGGCGGCGTACCGCTGGTACATCGTGACGTACGCGCCCATGGCCAGCAGGCCGATGTACTCGAAGACCAGCCCGCGCACCAGCAGCGCCGCAATCTGCAGCGGAAACACGGCCAGGCCGACCAGCGGCACGAAGGCGACCAGTCCGACGCCGGACCAGGCAAGGGCGGACGCCAGCCATGCGCCGACGACCATCCCGAAGACCACAAGGAATACGCCGCTCAACTCGCGGAACTCGACGCGCACGAAGCGGGCGACCGCGCGCGCGGCCTTGAAGAAGCCCGCTTCACCAGAGGCCGTGGCGATCTGCAGCAGCAGGTAGATCAGGTTGATCGCGGTGATCCAGAGGAAAAGGCCGATGGTGGCCATGGCCGCCAGCATCGTCCAGCCGATGAACAGGACACCCTCACCTGCGGCGCGGTAGCCGTACACGATGAACGCCAGGTAGCCGCCTGCCGTGACGGCGTACGCCACCATCAACACGAAGCCGAGCACGACATACGGACGAAACAGCCGGCCGCAGCCGGCGATATAGCGCGGGATCGAGAACGCTGCCGCCTGGTGTACGGCGGTCAGGGTGATCGGGCGCTCCTCGATCGGTCCGACCGCGTCGTTGGCGGCCAGCATGACGTCAACCGTGCCGCCCTTCACCAGAAACATGAGCAGCGAGCCGCCGACCAGCGCGATCACGAACGACACGATGAATGCGCCGAGCGCGAACGGCTCGGACATCAGCGCATTGGTGATCGTCGTGAAGATGTCCCGCATGCTGCCGGCGAGCAGAGGGGACAGGTCGCCGCCGAGGAGGACCGCCACGAGAATCGCCGCGCCGATGATCGGGACCGCAAGCAGGACCTGGAAGGTGGTTTGGGCGGCGAACTGCACGATGACGACGGGCCAGTTCGCAGCGGCGAGCAGCGCGCCGCGTTTCAGCAGCAGCTTCAGGTGCAATTCGATGTCACTATAACATCCGTGCATTCAGCCGCCCCACGCCGGCCGTGAGGAGGTCGCCTTCCGTCCTTCGGTCGCTCGTCCGTATAGCTCTCACCGGCGGCCTGCTGGCGCTCCTGGCGCTCGCGATCGTCACCATGATCGAGCGGTCGAGGCTGGGACGGACCGACGGCGAGGCGGTGGCGCGCGTCCGCGCCGAACTCGAGGACCGGTTCCTGGCCACCGCAGCGGCCCTGTCCGAGCGCGCCGCGCGGGTGGTGGCCCACATCGGCCGGTCGCCCCACGACGCGCGCGACACCGCCACCATCCGCTCGTGGTTCGTGCGGCTGTCCCAGGAACTCCCCGACGACGCGGCCGGCATCGCGGGCCTGACCGTGTTCGACCCGCGTGGCGCGCCCATCGCGTGGGCCGGCCGGGTCTCCGACCTGCCCCGCGAACAGATTTCGCGGCCCGGCCTTTCCGTGCTGGTCGATGCGCTCGGGATTCGGCTGCGCTTCGTGGCGCTCGTGCCCGACCCCGCCCGTCCGCAGGGGCCGCCGCTCGCTGCCGTGGTGTCGGAGCAACTGCTCGGGGATCGTGCCTCCCCGATGCTCGGCGCCGCGACGGCGGTCCGCCTGCGCACCGCCGCGGTGGAAGTGTCGGTACGCCCGGTGGCCGGCACCGACCGGCCGTCGGATTACGCCTTTGTCATCCGCTCCGCAGGGGGCGAGCCGCTGGTGAGGGCGGATGTCGCGCCTGCGGATGTCGCGGCGGGGCGCCGGACCTGGGCCGAACGCCGGCGTGCAGCCTGGCTGGGCGTCGTCGCGTGCACCCTGCTCTGGTGCGCGGCCCCACTGCTCGACCTGCGCCGGCACGCGCGTGCGCCGGGCAGCTTCGCGGCCGCCACGACGGCGCTGGTCGCACTGCTCGTCGGGGCGCGCGGACTCCTGGGCGCCGCGCTCGCTCCGATCGCGACGCGCGAGACGGAGGGGCCGCTCGAACTCCTGCCGTCCTCCCTCCTCCTGGTCGCGCTCGTCTGGCTCGCTCTGGACACGATTGAGCGGCGACGGGTGTCGCCGCCGCGGCCCGTGCTGCTCCACGGCCGGTCTGCGCTGGTGCTGCGGGGGGCGGCGCTGATGGCCGCCGGCGCGATGGTGGTGGCGGCGGTCGTGCGGTACGAGCGGGTGCTCGCCGACATCACGGCGCGCTCCTCACACGACCTGCTGCGCTTCTCGCTGCATCCGCTGGATCTCGAGCGCCTCGCGACGGCTTCGGCAGTCGTCCTGCTCCACGCATCGGTGGTCTGGGGAGGCGCCGCGGTCCTGCGCCTGCCGATGGTGCTCTGGCGCGTGCAACGGCGCCCACGCCTCGGCCTGGTCTGGGGACTGGCGGCCACCGTGGGGGCGGCGCTCGCCTTCCTGGCGCTCCGCCGTTTTGCCAGCCCCGTGCCGGATGGCCCGCTGCTGCTCGCGGCGTCGACTGCAGGCCTGATGGCCGCGGCCCTCGCGCGGCCCCGCGGAACAGCCCGCCGCGCCTCGCAGGCCGCACGCCTCGGGCTGTTGTTTGCCGGCCTGGTGCTGCCGGCCCTCGCCTTCTACCCGTCCCTGCACGCCCTTGCCGTTGCCGCCAAGGAGCGCCTGATCGACACGACGTTCGCGCCCGAGGTCGCGAACCAGCGCGAGGACCTGCAGGCGCGGCAACTCCCCCTGGCGCTGGAGGCAATCGACGCGATGACCGCGCTGCCGCAGTTCGTCTCCAGCACGCCACCGGCAACGGCCGCGCCGGTCACCGACCGCGCGTTCCTGGTGTGGGCCCAGACCGTCCTGTCGGATGAACGGACGACGTCGGCCGTCGAACTGTATGCCGCGAGCGGCGCCCTGGTCAGCCGCTTCGCCCTGAATCTGCCCGAGTACGTCAACGTGGAGTATCGCGGCGGCTCGTGCACGGAGTGGGAACTCTACGAGGAAGTGTCCCCCTTCGGCACGTTGTCGACGCTGCGCAACGTCCTGCGGGCCAGCCGCGCGATCTGCGAGGATCGTCGACGCGTCGGCGCCATCGTCGTGCGGGTGCGTCTCGACTACCATGCGCTGCCGTTCATCTCCACCCAGAGCCCCTATCTTCAGTCGCTGACGCCGGCGTCGCCCTCGCGCCCCGAAACGGCGTCTGGCAGTGACGTGGAACTCGTCGTCTACGGCTGGAGCCGCGCGCCGCTGTATGCATCGGGCACCAAGGTCTGGCCGCTGGCCGACGATGTGTTCGACGGGATGAGTGAAGGACGCGAACCGCTCTGGACGCGCGTCAATCGCGACGGCGAGACGTTCCGCGTGTATTTCTTCAACGACCGCGGAGGCATCTACGCGCTGGGCTATCCCGTCATCACGCGTTTCGGCCACCTCGTGAACCTCGGGGAACTGGTCTTCCTGACGGGCGTCCTCTACATGGCGCTGCTGCTGGCCGCGAGCGCGTTCAATCTCGTCAGCGGGCAGACGCCGGCAGGCGGGCGGGCGCTGCTGCGCGAAGTCCGATCCAGCTTCTACCGCAAGCTGTTCATCGCCTTCGTGGCGGCGGCGGTCATTCCTGTGGTGGTGCTGGCGCTCGCCACGAGCACGTACTTCGCCAACCAGTTCCGCGCCGATGTCGAGGAGTCCGCGGTCAAGACGGCGACCGTCGCCCAGCGACTCGTCGAGGACTACGTCGCGCTCCAGCAGCGTGGCGCCGGATCGCTGGACCGGATCGACGACGAGTTCATGCTGCTCGTCCGGCGGGCCATCGACGAAGACGTGAACCTGTTCGACGGTGCGCGCCTGCAGGCCACCAGCGAGCGGCCGCTGTTCGTGTCACGACTGCTGCCGAGCCGCACGTCGGCGGAGGTGTACCGCGCCATCGTCCTCGATCGGCTGCCCACGGCTGTGGTCGTCGAGCAAGGGGTTGGTACGCCCGGCTACCTGGTGGCCGCGGCCCCGGTGCGAGCACGGGGACGGGAGGGGATCGTCACGGTGCCGCAGACCCTCCGGCAGCGGGAGATCGAGGCGCAGATCGACGAGATCGACCGGCGGGTCCTGTCGGCCGCAGTACTGTTCGTGCTGCTCGGGTCGGCGCTGGGCTACTGGATGGCGGAACGTATCGCGGATCCGGTCAACCGGCTGACGCGGGCGACGCGGCGCATCGCGCGCGGCGACCTCGACGCGCGCATTGCCGCCACGTCGTCCGATGAACTGCGGAGGCTGGTCGAGGACTTCAACCAGATGGCGAGCGATCTCCAGCAGCAACGGGTCGAGCGCGAACGGACGCAGCGCCTCGAAGCCTGGGCGGAGATGGCGCGCCAGGTGGCGCATGACATCAAGAACCCGCTGACGCCCATCCAGCTCTCGGCCGAACATGCCCGCCGTGTCAACCAGGACCGGGGCCGCCCGCTGTCGCCGATCCTCGACGAGTGCGTCGCGTCGATCCTGTCGCAGGTGACGCTGCTCCGGCAGATTTCGACCGAGTTCTCCAGCTTCGCGTCCTCGCCCGTACCGCGTCCGGAGTCAGCGGATCTGGGCGCCATCCTGGAGGAGGTCGTCGAACCCTATCGTGCCGGCCTCGAGCCACGAATCGGGATCGACCTGGACATCGAGCCCGGCCTTCCCGCCGCGTGGGTGGACCGGACACTGTTCGGGCGCGCGCTGACCAACGTGATCGAGAACGCGCTGCACGCGATGCCTGGCACAGGGGCGCTCACGATTCGTGCGCGGCTGGCCGCTGCCGGACCGGGTACGCCCGCGATGCTGCGGGTGGACGTGACCGACACCGGGATCGGCATGGATGCCGAAGCCCTGGCGCGCATCTTCGAGCCCTACTTCTCGACGAAGGCCACCGGCACCGGCCTCGGGCTGACGATTGCCCGGCGCAACCTTGAACTGCTCGGAGGGCGGGTTGAGGTGCACAGCGAGCGCGGAGTCGGCACGACCGTGTCGCTGTCGCTGCCGGCCGCCCAGCCCTAGCGCCGGGCGGCCCGAGGCCGGCGATAATGGGCGGCGACCTCGCAGGCGGGAGCGGGACCAAGGAGCGCGGCGACGATCATGAAGTACAGACAACTCTCGGATACCGGCGTGTTCGTGTCGGAACTGTGCCTGGGCGCGATGACCTTCGGCGGGCGCGGCCAGCAGTGGGAGGTGATTGCTGGCCTCAGCCAGCCCGACGTGGACGCCATCGTCCACCGTTCCCTCGATGCGGGTATCAACTTCATCGACACCGCCAACGTGTACTCGCTCGGCGAGTCCGAGACGATGCTGGGCAAGGCGCTCGGTCCACGGCGTCACGAGGTGGTGCTCGCAACCAAGGTGCGCGGGCGCATGGGCAAGGGACCCAACGATGTCGGGCTGTCGCGCCTGCACATCCTGCAGTCGATCGACGCGTCGCTGACGCGCCTTGGAACCGACTACATCGACCTGTACCAGGTGCATCGCTTCGACGCGCTCACCGACCTCGAGGACACGCTCCGCGCGCTCGACGACCTGGTCCATGCGGGCAAGGTGCGCTACATCGGGTGCTCGAACTTCGCCGCGTGGCAGATGATGAAGGCGCTCGGGATCTCGCGCCAGAACCACCTCGCGCGATTCGTGTCCACCCAGAGCTACTACTCGCTGGCGGGCCGCGAACTGGAGCGCGAGATCATTCCCTGCATCACCGACCAGCGGCTCGGGTTGCTCGTGTGGAGTCCGCTCGCGGGCGGGTTCCTGTCGGGCAAATTCACCCGCACCGGCGGCGACGACGCCGCCCGGCGCGCGACGTTCGACTTCCCGCCGGTCAACAAGGACAAGGCCTACGACATCATCGACGTGATGGTGCCGATTGCGGCGGCCCACGGGGCCAGTGTGGCGCAGGTGGCACTGGCGTGGGTCCTCGCGCAGCCGCGCGTGACGAGCGTCATCATCGGGGCGCGGAAGATGGCCCAGCTCGACGACAACCTCAGGTCGGTGGAACTTGCGCTGACGGCGGAGGAACTCGCGGCGCTCGATGCCGTCAGCAAGCTCGCGCCGGAGTACCCGGCCTGGATGCAGGCCACGCTTGCCGACGACCGGATGCCGGGGCAGGAGCGGCGCTTCGCGGTGGCGTCCGCCAGAAGCCAGGAGCGCTCGTGAACCGGGGCGAGGCGGGTGCCCTTCCCCGCCTGCGGTGAAGCCGCGCCCAGGCGGGCCGGACGCAACGCGGCCCCTGCGAGTGGCCCGTGCTTACCGGTTCGCGGCGTCCGTCGACGGGACCGCCGGCTGTGTTGCGGCCGCGTGCGCGTGGCCCCGATGGCGGAGTCGCGAAAGCGCCAGGCCGATGAAGGCTGAGGCCAGGTAGGTGTAGGCCATCACGACGAGCACGACGCGCGGGTGCGTGGCCACCGCCATCAACCCGGCCGCAACCAGGAACAGCACCGAGTAGGGCCGGCGCATCTGCAGGTCGAGTGTCTTGAAGCTGCGGAAGCGGATCGTGCTGACCATGAGCACGGCGGGCACGAGCACCATGGCGAGCACCGCCCACGCTGCCCGGTAGTCGGTGACCCCGTCGGAGAACATGTACACCGTGGCTGCGGGCACGCCGGCAGCCGCCGGGCTGGGCATGCCGACAAAATAGCGCTTGTCGCCCCCGGTTGCCGACTGCACGTTGAACCGCGCGAGGCGGAGCACCGCCGCGCTGACGAAGAGGAACCCGGAGAACATACCCAGGCGCCCGAGCGGTTCCAGGCCCCAGGCGTAGGCGAGGATGGCCGGTGCGACACCGAAGGAGATGGCGTCGGCGAGGGAGTCGAGCTGCAGGCCGAACTCGCTCGAGGTGCCGGTGAGGCGCGCGATACGTCCGTCGAGCATGTCGAGCACGATCGAGATGCCGATGTAGGGTGCCGCGCTCTCGAAGTCACCCTTCAGCGAATACAGGATGCAGGAGTAGCCGCAGAACATGTTGCCCATCGTGAAGAGGCTGGGCAACAGCGAGACGCCGCGCCGGACGCGCGGCCGTCGATCGGCCCGGCGCAGGAACCGGACGCGTGTCTCGTCGTTGATCGATTGCGGCATGCCCGTCGGTCCTCGCGTGGACGGGCTTCAGTGTAGCACCGCGATCACCGATTCCCCGCCGCGCACGGTCGCTCCCACCTCGACGGTGATCTCCGCGGTGGTGGGCAGGAAGATGTCCATGCGCGATCCGAACTTCATCACGCCGTATCGATCGCCGGCCCTGACCTCGGCTCCAGTGGCGAGGCGGCACACGACACGACGAGCCAGCGCGCCGACGATCTGTCGCGCGACCACGAACTGGCCGGCGTGATCGATCCAGATCTCGCTGCGCTCGTTGGCCGTCGCAGCATCCTGCCGGTACGCGGGCAGGTAGCGCCCGGGTGTATAGCTCACGCGCGTGACGCGTCCCGAGACGGGTACGCGGTTCACGTGAACGTCCATCGGCGACAGGAAAATGCTGATCTGCAGCCATTCGCCGTCCGGCGCGGCCCCGGCCACCGCCGGTCCGGCGACCAGGACGCGCCCGTCCGCCGGAGACAGGACCGCCGCGTCTCCCGCGGCAGCGACGACGCGATCGGGGTCGCGGAAGAAGAACAGGAAGAACGCGGCCAGCGCGACGAGCGGTGTCGCGAGCCATGGGGACACGGCCGCACCGGCGACGAGGCCGAGGCCGAGGGCACCGAGGATGAACGGATAACCGGCGGGGTCGATGGCGACTCGAGTCATCGACCCCTATCTAATCACGGCACGCCCAGGTTTCCGCGGAGGCGGAGCCCGGCCGTGGGCGAACCCCCGGTCGCCAGGCCGCAGCCCGGCTGCGAAGGCACGGCCCGGCCGCGAAGGAAGAAGGAGGAGGGCCGTTCGAACCCGGATGCCAGCCCCTGACCTTCGTCCTTCCGAGCGGCCGTCGCTGCCGCCGTCAGGTAATGGTGCTCAGTGGTGCTGCCGGTAGTCCCGCACGATGGCTTCCATGCGGTCCTTCAACTGCAGCTTCTGCTTTTTCAGGGTGACTTCTTCGACCTGCTCGGGCTCGGACAGGTGGGACTTGTTGAGGAGTTCGTGCAGGCGCCCTTCGAGCTCGTGGTGCTTGGCGGCGAGGTGGTGGAATTCCTCGTTCGTCTGCAGCAACAGTGCCTTCAGGTCCTGTGTCTGCTCATTCATGGTCCGCCTCCTTGAAGGCAGAACCGGAACGGATGGCTGGTACGGGCAGCGGCGTCCGCTCCGACCCTGTTGAGAGGACGCTAACACACGCTGCCGGGCGTTTCAAGATCAGCGGGCCGGTGGTTCACGCCACAGCACGAGGGCATCTTCCTCGGGCTGCGCATAATAGCCGCGTCGCACGGCCGTCACGGCAAATCCGAACCGTTCGTACAGCCGGAGCGCGGGCTCGTTGGACGCGCGGACCTCGAGCGTGGCGCGCGTGGCGCCCCGGGCTGCGGCATCGGCAAGCGCGCGCGTCAGCAGGGCTGACGCCACCCCGCTGCGCCGATGCTCCGGCAGCACGGCCAGGTTGTTGACATGCAGTTCGTCGAGCACGCGCCAGACCGCGATGAACCCCACGGGCTCGCCGACCGGGTCGCGCGCGAGGTAGAAGGTGGAGACCTCCCGGTGCTCCAGCTCCGACAGGTACATCTCCCGGGTCCACGGATTCCGGAACGACAGGCTCTCGATGCGAATGATGTCGTCGAGTTCCCGTTCGCTCGCCAACGGTGCGACGTGCCACGGCATCATGGCTCGAGCGCGGCGCGCGTCTCGCGTGCGACCTCGGCGTCCGGCCGCCGCACGTACAGCGGCTGGACGGCGGCGGGCGCCATGGTGAGGCCGGCCGCATGCGCGTCGAGGGCGAGCGCCGCCAGGATCGGCGCGAGCGGCGGCGCCGGGAGCACGCGCGCCTGCCGCGCCACCACGGCCTCGAAGAGCACGGCGCCGTCCCCGCAAATCACGCCCGGCCGGACCCCGGCCGCGCGCCACCGCTCGAGCGTCGGGCCTGGCGCGTCCACGGTGGGCGCCGCCACTTCGACCAGCCTGGCCGTGCCGGGTGGGATCGCCGCGGCGTCCACGCGATATGCGGCTGCGAACACGTCGCGACGGTGCGCGTCCATCCACGCCGCGACGGTGGTGCCGGGCCCGGCCTCGCGCGCAGCGTGCTCGGCCAGTGCACGCAGGGCTGATACCGCGGCGATCTTCCGCCGGTGGACGAAGGCCAGGCCCTGCATCGTCGCGATGCCGATGCGCAGCCCGGTGAACATGCCGGGGCCGGCCGCGACGGCGTAGAGGTCGATCGCGGCGCCGTCCAGGCCGGCGTCGTGCAGTGCGTCGAGGATGTCCTGCGGCAGGCGCTCTGCGTGCGACCGCGCGGAATCGCCGCTGCGCGCGACGACGACGACACCGTTGTCGACGACTGCAACGCTGCCGGCGCGCGTGGTGGTGTCCAGGGCGAGTACTCGCATGCAGTAAACTGTAAGGATATGTCAACGTCGGCGACGCCGGCGATGCGGCAGTACCTGGAAGCCAAGGGACAGTACCGCGATGCGATCCTGTTCTTCCGGATGGGCGACTTCTACGAGATGTTCTACGAAGACGCCCTGCTCGCGGCGCGCACGCTCGAACTCACCCTGACCTCGCGGTCGAAGGACGCCGCCGGCGGCGGGATCCCGATGTGCGGAGTCCCCTTCCACGCCGCCGACACCTACATCGCCCGTCTCGTCAAGAAGGGTTACCGCGTCGCCATCTGCGACCAGGTGGAGGACCCCAGGAAGGCCAAGGGCATCGTCAGGCGCGAGGTGGTCCGCGTCGTCTCGCCCGGCACGTTCACCGACAGCAGCTACCTGGACGCGCGCGAGCCGGCGTTCCTGATGGCCGTCCACCGCCTCGAACACAAGGAGCGGCCGTCGATCGGCGTGGCCCTGCTGGATGTGTCCACCGGCGAGTTCACGGCCGCCGAGTACGGCGGCGCCGACGGCGCGCAGGCGTTCGCCGACGAAGTCGCCGTCCTGCGCCCACGCGAAGTGATCGTGGCCGGCGACCCGTCGTCCTCCGACGTCGCAGCGGCCCAGCAGGCAGCAGCGCACGCCTGGCCGGCGCTCGCGTCGGCCGGCCTGCCGCTGACTCCGGTTGACGGGTGGGTGTTCGACCCCGAGACCGCGCGGCGCACGCTGCTGGATCAGCTCCGGGCGGGAGGCCTTGAAGGGTTCGGGCTGGAACGCAGGCCCGCTGCCGTGTCGGCCGCCGGTGCGCTCGTTCACTACCTGCGTTCCACCCAGAAAGCCGATCTCGCGCATGTGCGGGCCATTGCATACCGCCAGCGCGCCGATGCCCTGCTCGTCGATCCGACGACGCTCAGGCACCTCGAGATCGTCGAGGGCTCGGACGGTGGACGCGAGGGGTCGCTGCTCGATGAACTCGATCGAACGGTGACGGCGATGGGAAGCCGCGTCCTGCGCGGCTGGCTCCTCAGGCCCCTCCTGGCCCTCGATGCGATCCGCGATCGGCTCGACGCGGTCGAGGAACTCGCGTTCCGCACGACGGAGCGCGGCAAGTTCCGCGATGCGATCAAGGGCGTGCAGGATCTGGAGCGGCTGGTCGCCCGGGCCGCGCTGGGCACGGCCGGACCGCGTGACCTCGTCGGCCTCAAGCAGTCCATCGCGCTGATCCCGCGGTTGCGCACGATCCTGTCGGACCTGCAGGCGCCGCTGGTCCGCTCGCTGTCGGCGGCTCTCGACGACCTGGCCGACGTGCGGGACCGCATCGAGACGGCGCTCGTGGACGACCCGCCCGTCCTGGCCCGCGACGGCGGCTTCACCCGCGACGGCCTCGACGGCGAGATCGACGAACTCCGGCGCATCTCGCGCTCCGGCAAGCAGTACATCGCCGAGATGGAGGAGCGGGAGCGGGCCCGCACCGGCATCGGGTCCCTGAAGATCCGCTACAACCGGGTCTTCGGCTACTACATCGAGATCTCGAAGTCCAACCTGCACGCCGTGCCCCCGGACTACCACCGGAAGCAGACGATCGCGGGCGGTGAACGGTTCATCACGCCCGCCCTGAAGGAGTACGAAGAGAAGGTGCTCGGCGCGGACGAGCGGATCGTCGAGCGTGAGCTGGAGCTGTTCGACGGGCTGCGGCGCGCCGTGGCCGCGGAGGCGCCACGCATCCAGGGGGCGGCCCGGGCCATCGCGGCCCTCGACGTGCTGTCCGCGCTCGCCGAGGCGGCGGCTGTGAACAACTACACGAAGCCGCACGTGCACGACGGCGACGAAATCAGCGTCGTCGACGGACGCCATCCGGTCGTGGAGCGGCGCACGGCGGCGGCAGGCGAGCCGTATGTCCCGAACGACATCACCCTGGACGCCACCACGTGCCAGCTGGTCGTGCTCACCGGACCGAACATGGGAGGCAAGTCCACCTACCTGCGCCAGACGGCGCTGATGTCGGTGATGGCCCAGGCCGGCAGCTTCGTGCCCGCGCGCGAGGCGAAGCTTGGGTTGGTCGACCGCATCTTCGCCCGTGTCGGCGCCTCGGACAACATCGCGCGGGGACACTCCACGTTCATGGTGGAGATGCAGGAGACGGCCAACATCCTGCACACGGCGACCTCGCGCAGCCTTGTGGTGCTCGATGAAATCGGGCGCGGCACCGCGACGTTCGACGGGCTCAGCATCGCGTGGGCTGTGGCGGAGTACCTCGCGACCAACCCGAAGGTACGGCCGAAGACCCTGTTTGCCACCCACTATCACGAGCTGACCGACCTGGCCGACGCGACGCCCGGCGTCGTGAACTACCACGTCGCGGCGAGGGAGTGGAAGGACGACATCATCTTCCTGCGCAAGATCGTGCCGGGCCGGTCCGACCGCAGCTACGGCATCCAGGTCGCAAGGCTGGCCGGCCTCCCCCGCGCGGTCGTCGAGCGCGCGCGGGAGATTCTGTCCGCGCTCGAACGTGACGAGTTGTCGCGAGGCGGGCGGCCCTCCATGAGCGGCACCCCGAACGAACCGCAGCAGCAGCTGGGGCTGTTCCAATCGAGTCCGTCCGACGATCGCCTGCGCGACAAGCTGGCATCGCTGGATGTGGACCGGATGACGCCGCTCGAGGCGCTGACGATGCTGGCGGAGTTGCGGAAGGACGCCCAGCTGTGAGGCTGGGGGCGCTGCTGACGCTGGCCCTGGTGCTGGCCAGCCCCGCCTGCCTGCGCCGTCCAGCCACTGCTCCCGGCATGCTCGTCGTCAGCATCACGACCGGGCCGAACAACCTCGACCCGCGGTTCGCAACCGACGACGCGTCGCAGAAACTGCACCAGTTGATCTTCGACAACCTGGTGGACCTCGACGACCGCCTTCGCGTCGTGCCCAGGGTCGCGGCATCGCTCGAGCACCCGGACCCGCTGACCTACGTGGCCCGTATCCGACGCGACATCCACTTCCACGATGGCCGCGGCCTGACGGCCGATGACGTGGTGTTCACCTTCGGCCAGATGATCGACCCGGCGTTCACTTCGCCGCGCAAGGGAGGCTACCGCGAGCTCGCGTCGGTCGTGGCAACGGACCCGTACACCGTCGTCTTCACCCTTCGCCAGCCGTTTCCCTCCTTCCCGATCAACCTGATGATGCCAATCGTGCCGAAAGGGGCGGACGCCTCGCTGCGCGATCGTCCCGTCGGCTCGGGGCCCTACCGATTCGTCCGCTATGCCGTGGACGACCAGGTGGAACTCGAGGCCAATTCGCACTACTGGGCCGGCCCGCCGAAGAACCGCGGCCTCGTGATGAAGATCGTGCCCGACGACGTGATGCGTGGGCTCGAACTGCGCAGGGGCACCATGGACCTGGTGGTCAACGATGTCGCGCCTGACCTCGTGCACCAGTTGCGCTCACACGCCGGCCTTCAGGTGGTTCAGGGCCCCGGGGTCGACTACCAGTACGTCGGCGTGAACCTGCGCGATCCGGTCCTGAGGGACGTACGCGTGCGGCAGGCCCTGGCCCACGGCATCAATCGGGACGCGATCGTCGCCCACCTCCGGCGGGGACTGGCGGCGCCGGCAGCCGGCATGCTGCCAGCGCTTTCGTGGGCGGCGTCTCCCGACCTCTTCTCGTTCCCGCACGATCCCGCCAGGGCGCGGGCGCTGCTCGATGAAGCGGGATACGCCGACCCGGACGGCGACGGCCCGCGCGTGCGCTTCGCGTTGACCCTCAAGGTATCGAACAGCGAGTTCAACCGCCTGCAGTCCTCGGTGATCCAGCAGGACTTGCGGGACATCGGCATCGCGCTCGACGTGCGCACCTACGAGTTCGCGACGTTGTATGCCGACGTGCTCGCCGGCAATTTCCAGCTCTATACCCTGCAGTGGACCGCCGCATCCCTGGCCGACCCGGACATCCTCCGCCGCGTCTTCCACTCGACCCAGGTGCCCCCGGCGGGTTTCAACCGCGGGCGATACAGCAATCCCCGCGTGGACGGCCTGCTGGACGCGGCGGGCAGCGAACTGGACGAGGCGAGACGCCTCGCGCTGTACCACGAGGTGCAGCAGGTGATTGCCGCCGACGTGCCGTACATCAGCCTGTGGCACAAGACCAACGTGGCCGTCGCGCAGCGCGACCTGCAGGGCCTGCGACTGAACCCGCTGGCCGACTTCTCGTTCCTCAAGGACGTTTCCCGGAGTGGTGGCACGGCCAACTAGCCTCGCCGTGTCGCTCTGCCTGGCGCTGCTCTGGGCGACCATTGCGCAGGCGGCGACCATCGTGGACCCCGCGCTGCGGTTCCGCGAACGGCGCACGGCGCATTTCGTCATCTATTACCACCGCGGCGAAGAGCCGCTGGCCGCCCGTCTGGCCACACTCGTGGAAGACGTGCGCATCCAGGTCGGCCGGGCGCTGGGCGTCGAGCCGCCGCGACTCACGCATGTCATCCTGGCGGACCAGGCGGAGCTGGCCAACGGCTGGGCGACGCCTCTCCCCCGCAACATCGTCTTTCTCACCGCCGCCGTACCCCCGGGCGCCGCGTTCATCGGCCGCACCGACGACTGGCTGCGGCTCGTCTTCACGCACGAATACACGCACATCGTTCACCTCGACCTGTCGCGCGGCTGGTCCACCGTCGCTCGCGGCCTGCTGGGCCGATCACCGCTTGCCTTCCCCAACCTGTGGCTTCCGCAGTGGCAGATCGAGGGACTGGCCACGTGGCAGGAGAGCGCGCTGGCCGGCCAGGGGCGTCTTGCGGCCGGCGACTTCCGGGCGATCGAACGCGTTGCGGCTGCGTCGGGCGGCGTGGAACGGCTGGACCGGCTGAACGGCGGGCTGGTGCGCTGGCCGACCGGTCACGGGGCCTACGCATACGGGCTGGGATTTCACGACTATCTCGCGGAGCGTTTCGGGCCTGCATCGCTCGGTCAGCTCGCCGTGGCCACCGCACGGCGCCTTCCCTACTTCGGGTCTCGCGCCTTCCGACCGGTCTTCGGTGCGTCGCTCGGTACCCTGTGGCGGGACTACGAGCAGCGCTCGCGCGCCGACGCCGAAACGTTCGTGGTCGCCGACGACTCGAGGACGCCGGCAAAGCGCCTGACGATGCACGGGCAGTTCGTGTCGGGACCACGTTTCGCGCCGGCTGCCTGCGACGAATGCGCGGCTGAGATCATCTACGCCGCGCGCAACCCCGACACCTTTCCGGAGATGCGCCGCATCGGCGCGGACGGCGGCGGCGATCGGCGGCTCACGCTGCGCTTCCTCGGCGAGACCGTCGGCGTGCAGGCGCCCTACCTGGTCTTCGACCAGCAGGAGTTCCGTCGCAACGTGGGGCTGTACTCCGACCTGTACCGGCTGGATCGCCGCACTGGAGACGTCCGCGCGCTTACGCGCGAGCAGCGGCTTATGGATCCCGACGTGGCCACGGACGGGCGTATCGTCGCCGTGCGCCAGCGGCAGGACCGGCGTGAACTCGTGCTCGTCCCGCCTGCGCTGCGCGCGGATTCAGGCATCCCTACCGAGGCGATCACGGTGATCGCGTCGGCAGCCGACGAGCAGTTCAGCGTGCCGAAGTGGTCGCCGGACGGGCGGACGGTCGCCGTGGAACGGCGCCGTCTTGGCGCCTTGCCCGACCTGGTGATCGTCGATGTGGCAACGAGAGCGGTGCGACTGCTGGCGGCGGACCCGGCGGCGCGCATCGTCACGCCGGCGTGGCGCCCCGATGGACAGGCGGTCGTGGCGGCCGCGGACTTCGACGGGGGGGCGTTCGAACTCTACGAGTTCCCGCTGGAGGGCGGTCCGGCCACGAGGCTGACACAGTCGAACGGTGCGTACTGGCCGGACGTGTCGCCGGACGGCCGCTCGATCGTCTACGCGGGCTACACGGCGCGCGGATTCGACCTGTTCCTGATGCCGTATCCCGAGCGCGCACCTCGCACCGCGCGCAGCCAGACGTCGGTGACCGGCGTATCAGCCGTTGCGCCGGCACCCAGCGGCGAATTCCGCACGGGTGACGTGCCTGCCGCGGCGGAGGCGGCCGGGCGGGTGTACTCCCCGCTCGGCACGTTGGCGCCCACCTCCTGGACGCCAGTGCTGACCGACGATGGCGTGCAGGTCAGGGCCGGTGCTGCAATCGGAGGCGCGGACGTGCTGGGACGCCATGCCTACGCTGCGGACCTGACCTGGCTCGTGGAGGGGCCCGACGCGCCACGACAGCCGAATCGCACCTCGCCCGACTGGAACGTCTCGTACGCCTACACGCGATGGCGGCCGGTCTTCTTCGTCTCCGGCGCCCGGCAAACCGACTTCCTCCGTACAGACCTCGAGCCGAGTACCGGACTCACGACCGTCGGCCAGCGGGAACTGCAGGCGGGCGTTTCTCTGCCATTCGTGCATGCACGGCGTGCAGAACAGGTGGCCGTCTCGTTCCTGTCGAGCGAGAGCCGTTTTCTCCTGCCTGCGGGGCCGAGGAGTATCCGGACCGTCGCGGGGCGCGCCTCCGCCGTGGCTCGGACGGCTCGCGTCTACGGCTACTCGATCAGTCCTGTCGACGGCATTCTCGCGGGCGGCACGGCCGAGGTGGCCCGCCAGGCGCTGGGATCTGCGGGCGACACCAACACCGCCACCATGGATGTGCGCGGCTATGTGCGAGGCGCCGGTCGGCATCAGGTGCTTGCGGTGCGGGGCGCTGGAGGGGTGTCGGCTGGCACGGTCGGCACGCGTCGTGCGTTCCAGCTTGGTGGTGTGCAGGCGTCGCCGAGCGTCACGTCGTTCGCCTCGGATGCGCTGGGACTGCTGCGAGCCTTTCCGGCCGGCAGCTTCGCGGGAACACGAATCGCGGTCTTCAATGCCGAATACCGGGTCCCGCTGCCGCGTCTCGAGCGCGGAGTCGGGACGCTGCCCGTGTTCGTGCGGTGGCTCCACGTGGCGGCGTTTGCCGATGCGGGACGCATCTGGTCGGACCTCAGGCCCGACCCGCGATGGAAGGCCGCCTGGGGGGCGGAACTGTCTGCGGACGTGGTCGCGGGTTACGGGCTGCCGCTGACCCTGACGGCGGGTATGGCGTGGGGCCGCAACGGTGGCCTGCCGCGCGGCACGACGATTTACGCGCGCATGGGGCGCGCGTTCTAGCGACCGGCCGGCCGGAGAAGACGCGGCGGCCCGAGGAGGCACGCTGCTGCCGCTCGATGACGACCAGGGCACGCTGATTCCCTACGGGGGCATCCACTTTCCGCAGGTGCCGTTCGACCGCGCGCGCGTGGTGGTGCTGCCGCTGCCCTTCGACCGGACCAACGGCTCCGCCACCGGCACGTCGTCCGGACCGCTCGCCATCCTGACAGCCTCGGCGCAATTGGCGCTGTGGGACGAGGAGATGCAGTGTGTGGCCGCGCACATCGGGGTGTGCACTCTGCCCGCGATGCACGCGTGGCCTGCGGATCTTGACGAGGCCGTCGCGGAGATCAGGCGTGTGGCGGCGTGGCTGATTACCGAGGGGAAGTTTCCCGTCTTTCTCGGCGGCGAGCACGCCATCACCGGGCCGATCGTCGCAGCCATGGCGCAGCGCCACAGCGGGCTGTCGGTGCTGCACATCGGGGCGCACGCCAACCTGCGGGACCGTCACCTGGGCACGCCGCACCATCACCGCTGCGCGATGCGGCGGGCCCTGGAGTTTGCCCGTGCGACGCAGGTCGGCATCCGCAGCCTCTCGCCCGAGGAGGCGGAGGCCGCGCCGACGCTGCCGACCGAGATCTTCTACGACTTCAACATGCGCGCGGACGACCGGTGGATCGCCCGTATCGTGGACTCGCTCGGTGAAGCGGTGTACGTGACCATCAGCGTAGACGGCCTGGAGCCCGGCACGATGCCGGCGACGCCCGCGCCGGAGCCCGGAGGGCTCAGCTGGTACGAAACCATCGCCCTGCTGCGCAGCGTTGCCGAGATGCGGCTCATCGTGGGCTGTGACGTCGTGGAGCTGGCGCCGCTGCGCGGCTTCGCCGCGCCTGATCTGCTCTGCGCGAAGCTCGCCTACAAGCTGCTCGCCTATCGGTTTGGCGACGACGTGCGCCGACGGTAGGAGGAGAGGTGCGGCGAGTGAGAGCGGCCTGCCGCGGCCGCTCCCACGCCGTCGTTCAACTGGCTTTCTTCATCGTGTCGAGCGCCTTGCGGGCGTCGGCGGCGAACGGCGAGTCGGGAAACTCCTGCACCAGGCGGTTGAAGGTCTGCTCCGCCTCGCTCCCCTTGCCGGCCTCGAGCTGGATGCGTCCGAGGCGCAGCAGGAGCCCGTCCACGGGCAACGGACCGTCCTTGCGCTGCGACAGGTCCCGGAAGGTCGAGATCGCATCGTCGTAGGAGCCGGTCTGGGCCTTGGCCTCGGCGAGCCCCAGCCTGGCCATCTGTGCGATGTGGCCGTTCCCGCCCTTGTTGATGACGTCCTGGTACGCCTCGACGGCGTTGTTCGGCACGCCGAGGGCCATGTAGGTGGACGCCTGTCGGAAGCGCGCATAGAGGCCGGCCTCGCTGTTCGGGAACTCGTCGGCCACCTCCTTGTACTTCGTGAGCGCGGCCTGATCCTTCTCGCGCTGGGTGACGAAGCTGAGGCCGGTCGGTGCCTGCGAGCCGAACGCCGCGGGCGGACCGATGCGCGCTTCCTCGATCGCGAGGGCGGCTGCCAGCTTGGCGTGGGCCTGCGATTCGGTCCGGTTCCTCCACGAGAGGTAGCCGCCCACCCCGAGGGCGATCACGATGACGGCGGCAATGGCGCCCAGGAGCGGGCCGCGGCGCGCCCCAATCACGTCGCTGGCCCCGGCGACGAGGTGCGCGAGCTCGTTCTCTTTCAGGTGATGACGTTCGGTTCTCTGCATAACGTGGCTTGTGTACACGGATTCCGGCGGCGGTGGCGCGCCCGGCCAGAATTGAACTGGCGGCCCCCCGCTTAGGAGGCGGGTGCTCTATCCCCTGAGCTACGGGCGCACTCTACTCGAAACGCCTTAGTTTATCAGTGAAACCGGCAAACGGGAGAGGCAAGGCCGCGAGACGGGAGGGACAGCGCGGGGAAGCGCGGGCGAGGCGGCCGACCGGCGACGGTCGACCGCCCCGCGTGAGGTCAATGGGCGAGGTCCAGGTCATGCAGGATCAGGTTGATGTGTCGTCGCTCGGCCGACGACACGGCGCCGAGGCCCATGAGCCCACCGGATGCACGGCTGACAGCCTCGCAGCGGCCGATGACGCGATCGATGGCGAGGTCACGCGCGTCTGGCGCGAGCTTCTTCAGACGCGCGGCGAGTGCCCGGCGGCCGGCCATCAGGAGGTCGGCCGGGGGCTGCACGAACAGCCACTCCGTCAGCAGCGTCATGCACCGCGGATGGGCGGCATGATGCTCCATGAACTGTCGCCGCAGTTCCTCGCGCTCCTGCAGGTCGAGGTCGTCGATCCAGGCCACCTCGATGGCCGGAAGCGACTCGAGCAGGTCGATGGTGTCCGCGCGCAGGCCGGACAGGAAGAGCGTTTCCAGGATTTCCTGCTCGTCGGTGCCAATGGCGCCGGCGAGCGCCCTGCGTTCCGGATCGAGGCATGAACTCGCGGTGCCCGAGGATTGGACGCGGTGTGCCTCGCGGGCACGGGCGATGAGTTCCACGTCCTTGAGCAGGAAGTAGTCGTCTTCAGGACGGCTGGGTCGGGTGCGCAGTGCGCTATACATCGCAGCGTTCCTCCTGCCAGAGACGCTAGCGGGGCCGGCTCTTATCGGCAAATAGATAGTTCTGTTTCACACTCGATGGAAAGCCTATGTCGTATGTCCGGCGGGCGCACGGGGCGACGGGTCCCCTGGCCCGTCGGCAGCAGCGCCCGGCCATGCCAGGGAGGCCGGCCGAAACGGGCCGGACTCCCCGACGTCGTCAGAAGAATTTGCGGGAGAGGTTGAACCCCAGATACCAGTCGTCGCTGTTCTGGGCCCCGCGGGCAATCTGGCTGAGGGTCGTCCCGAAGCCGTTGGAGACGTTCAACTGAAACACGTGCCCGCCCGCCCGCTTCTCGATTGCGAAGCTCGCCTGGTTGGTTCCCGGCCGGTAGCCCGCCGCGCGCGGTGTGACCTCGCCCACCAGGTAGACCGTCGGGCGGATGCGGATCCGGGCGCCGAGCCCGACGCCGAACGTATCGTTGTCGTCCACGACCTCCTTCGGGAGCGCGTTCGTGTTGTTCAGCCACATCGGCTCGACGTACAGGGCCGCCACCTCGCCAACCTTGCGGGACAGGATGGCGCCGAGCACCGGCGTGTAGCTGTCCTGGAAGTTGTTCGTCCCGTCAATCGCGGCCATCGCGGTGACGTCGAGGGGGAAGCCGTTGGTCTGCCGCAGGAGGCTGTACTGGCCGAAGAACTCCAGCGTCTTGTCACTCGTGCGGTGCAGGCCCACCTGCCCGTTCTTGATGATCCCGAAGCGGTACTCGAGGCCGATCTGCGCGCCGGCGTCGAGCCCAAAGAGATCGCCGGCGAGATCGCCGAAGTCTCCGGCGCCTACCGGCCGCAGGAACCGGTGGGTGACGCGGAACGCGCTCTTGAACGTGGGCAGACGCAGGCCCGTCGGCAGGCTGGCCAGCGTGTAGTCGGGTTCGGCCGGGCGCAGCACGGACGGGTCATCGTCCTGTGCGAAGGCGGCCGGGGCGAGGGCCAGCACGAGCGCCGACACGGCAAACAGGCGTACGACAAATCGGTTCACAGCGGTCTCCTCGTCAGGGTCAGTTGCGCGCGGCGCCGAGTTCAATCCAGCGCCGCAGGATCAGGATCTGACCGTCGGTCAGGAACGGTGGACCGTTGAGCGGCATCCTCCGCCCCGTAATCCCGGACCGGCCGTCCACCTTGTGAAGGAGATAGCTGGCATCGGGACTGCCCGGCAGCACGCGCCGGAGACCAGGCTGTTGCACGCTGGCGACGTTCACCAGTTGGTCGTAGGCCACGGAATTCAGCAGGTTCAGGCCCGCCGCTGGGTTGCGCCCCACATTGGTGTGGCAGTTAGTGCACGCCGGGCGCCCCGCGGAGTCGGGTGCCTCGAAGATGTTGCGCTGGATGCTGCTGAAGGTCGGCTCCAGGTCCGGAGTCGGACCGGCCAGCGTACTCAGGTTTTCGTCGCAGCCGGCAGCGCCGACCGCCATCATCAGGGCAATCAGGATTTGTCGTGTTCTCTGCATGGTCCTCCGGGCACAGTGCGAGTTGGCGGGGGACATGGCAAGACGGGTGCCCGACCCGTTCGCGCGGATGCGCCCGGAAAATCGCGACAGGAGCGCGCGCCGCCTTACGAGGCCTGTAAGCGTGCCCGCGCTACGTGATCGCAGCGCTCCGGGTCGTCACGGGTCCGCTCGCGCCCCATCCTGCGGGGGCTGCCGGATCTGTCGCGCGCAGCGGTGACTCGCCGCATCGTGTCTGAGCCGATGGTCTCAGTAGGTCAGGACCGTATGGAGCGCGTGGCCGGCGAGACGGTCGCGTCCCTTGAGACCAACGAGTTCGATCAGGAACGCCAGCGCGTGCACCTCGCCACCCAGCCGCTGGACAAGGTCACTTGCGGCCTTCGCTGTGCCGCCTGTGGCCAGCAGGTCGTCCACGATCAACACCCTCTGACCCGGCTTCACCGCATCGTCGTGGATCTCCAGCGCGTCGGAGCCGTATTCGAGGTCGTAGCTGGCCCGCATGGTGGAGGATGGAAGCTTGCCTGGCTTGCGGACCGGTGAGAAGCCAGCGCCGAGGCGATCGGCCACGGCCGATCCGAAGATGAACCCGCGGCTCTCGATGCCGACGACGACCTCGATGCCCTTGCCTTCGAACGGCGTCACGAGGCTGTCGATGGCGAGCTTGAAGCCGGCTGGGTCCTGCAGCAGCGTGGTGATGTCGTAGAAGAGGATGCCGGCTTTCGGAAAGTCGGGAACGTGACGAATCCTGCTCTTCAGAGTGTCCATGTGTGGGTGTGATGCTGGGGCGAAGATGAGCGCCGCCTAGCGAATGAAGAACCCGGCCTCGCTGCCGGTGGCGCCGTGTTCCGTGGTCTCGAGGGCGTCCACACGCGCGCGCGGCGGCCCCTGCCGCACCTGCCATTCGAACCGCTCCAGCGCCGTGGCTTCCCCCTCGGCCGTGATCTCGACGCGGCCGTCCGCCAGGTTGCGCACCCAGCCGTGCAGACCCTCGACCAGGGCCGCACGTTCGACGAAGTAGCGGAAGCCGACGCCCTGCACGCGGCCGGTGACGAGATAGTGACGCGCGAGGCGCATGAGTGGGAAACCCCGCGATTATAGCGCGCCCGGTTTCGCAGGCGCGGTGCGGGTGTCCGGCACGGCGACCACGAAGGTGGTCCGGGCCGAGGGATTGCGCCAGAGCGCGCGGCCCGACGTGACCCAGATGCCCTCACGGCTGTACGCGGCGCGCAGGGGCACACCGGCGGCCTTGAGCGCCTCGAAGAGTTCGCCGCTCATCAGGCAATAGTACGGCCGCGGGTCGGAGAAGAACTGCCTGGCCTCCTCGTCGCTTTCGATACGCGTGATGGGCCGGTTCACGTAGAAGCGATACGTCTTCTCCCAGCGGTTCAGCCTGAATCCGGCGATTCGGTCGCCAGGGCCGGCGTGTCGGTCGATCCACTGCGCCACGTCGGGTACCACCTTGCCAGCCTCGAGCTTCGGGATCACCCAGACCACCGCTCCCAGATACACGATGCCGAGCGCGATCAACGGCGCCACGGGCAGGCGCGGCGCCGCGGCCCCGCGCATGTACTGGCGGACGGCGAAGCCCCCTGCCGCCACGAGGGCAGCAGGCACGAGCAGGAACCACCGCGACAGATCGAGGAGGACGATTGCGGCGTACGACATCCCCGTGCCCGTCGCGATGAGGATGGGCCCGATCAGCGCCACGGACCATCGGATGAGGAGCGGTGCCTGCGCGGGCCGGGCGCGCCACCGCCACCAGGAACGCGCCGTGATGAGGCACAGCGCGGGTGTGGTCGGAAAGATGGAGTGATCGAGCTTGAAGCTGGAGAACGAGAAGAACGCGAGGATTGCGCCCACCCAGCACCAGAGCAGGACGTCGAAGGCGTCAGCGCTCTCTCCCCTGCCGCTGCCACCGGTGGCCTGTTCGATCGCGCGCGACGCGACCAGCGGCGTCCACGGCAGCATGCCCGCCGCGATGATGCCGAGATAGAACCACCATCCGGGCTGGTTCTGATACTGGGTCGTGGCGTAGAGGCTGATGTTCTCCTTGAGCAGGTAGTTGTCCACGAACAACTGCCCAAAGCGCCAGAGCATGTACGCCGGCCACACCGCGCCGATGCCACCCGCAATCAGCAGGCCTCTCACCCACCGCAGGCCGAACAGGCGTCGCCGCAGATCGGCCGAGACCGCCGCCGTGGCGGCGAAGACCAGGCCGCACAGGACCAGCGCAAGGGGCCCCTTGATGGCAGTGGCCACCCCGATCAGTGCGTACCCGGGCCATTCGAGCCTGTTCCGCTGCCGCAGCATGGCCACCGCAATCATGGCGACGCCTGCGAACAGCGCGGTCGTGAACGGCAGGTCCAGGATCGCGTACCGTGCCAGGCCGAACAGCCCCGGGTTGGCGGCCATCAGGAGCGCGCCCAGGACGCCCGTGGCGGGGCCCGCGAGGACCGTTCCCAGCCACCAGGTGACTGCGACCAGCACGACGCCCGCGAGTGCCCCACCGACACGGGCCGACCATTCGACATCGAACCCCAGCGCCATCGGGAGCGCCTGCATCCAATAGAAGACGATGGGCTTGTCGAAGAACGGCTGCCCGTTGTAGTGCGGTGCCATCCAGTCGCCGCTCAGGATGAGTTCGCGGGACGCCTGGGCGTAATGGGCTTCGTCGGGGTCCCAGAACGAGGCGGCACCGAGCCGCCAGAACAGGGTCACCCCAAGCAGGAGGAGGAGCCCCGCCACCACGAGCCGAAACGGCCCGGGTGTTGCGGACAGTGAGGTGTCGGACACAGCGGGTTGGCGCGATTATAGGTCAGCCTGCCGCGCCCGTTTTGGCGTCATCGTTGCCTATGGGCGTGCTGGAGCACAGACCGCCTGCATGCAGAACCCGCCCGATCGGCCGACACCGCGCGAACGCCCCATCTTGATCGTCGAAGACGACCCCGATCTCCGGGAGATGATGGCTCAGCTCCTCACCGTCGAGGGGTATCGCCCTGAAACCGCGTCGAACGGGCTCGAGGCCCTTGAATACCTGGCACACAGCGGGCGTCCGGCGGTGATCCTGCTCGACCTCATGATGCCCGTGATGGACGGCTGGGAGTTCCGCCGGCGCCAGCTGCAGGATTCCCGGCTTGCCGACGTGCCGGTCGTCGTGCTGTCGGCGGTCAACCCCTCCCGGTCCGGTGAACTGGGCGGCGTGGCCTTCCTGCGGAAGCCGCTCGACTTCGACCGCCTGCTTGCCCTGGTCCATCGCTTCTGCGCGCGCGCGGACTGCTAACATTTCTGGCAGGCTCATGCAGGGATGGCGTCGATTCCGCACGTGGATGGCCCGCGGCGTGTGGGTTCTGCTCGCGGTGGTGCTGCCTGCCGCCGTGGGGATCGCCCTCCTTCTCCGGACGGCGTGGGGCACGGAGCAACTGCGCGCGCTCGTCGTTTCCCAGGCCAACCAGTACCTGACCGCCACCCTCGAGATCGATCGGCTCGGCGGATCGCTCCTGCGCGGCGTCGAACTCGACGGGGTCCGGCTCTCGCGTGACGGGCGCGTGCTCGTGGCGCTCGACCGCGTCGTCGTCAGTTACAGCCCGGGTGAGCTGTTCAGCGGGGGAACCCTCATCCGGAGGCTGGTGCTGGACGGGTTGCGGGTGCAGGCCGCGCGCGAGCCGGATGGGCGGTGGGATGTTGCGGCGCTGATCCGACGCGATCCGAACCGCCCGCCCTCCCAGGGGCCTCCCCGACCGATTCAGATCGACACGATCCTCATCCGCAACGGGAACGTCCGCCTGGGCAACGCCGTCATGCTCGGAGCCGCACATGTGCCGACCGGCTACCGAGACGTGAACATCGCGATGGCCTTCGCCTCTGGTCCCGACGGGTGGAGGGTGGACTTCTCCGAGGCGTCGTTCACGGCGGATGATCCTGCTCTGCAGGTCAACGCGTTGTCAGGCGCGATCGGAAGCGGCCCGGAAGGCTGGCACTTTCGCGACCTGCACGTCGAGTCCCCCGGCAGCGCCTTCACCCTGACGGGCGACATCGATCGGCGCGTCACGCCGACACGCCTCGACCTGACGGTCGCGGCGCCGCGTTTCGCCTTCCAGGAATGGGGCGGCGTGCTCACGGGGCTTCGCAACATCGCGGTCGAGGCGGGCTTCAATGCACGGCTCTCGGGCCCGCCCGCTGCCCTGCAGACTTCCATCGACCTCCAGTCGTCGGGCGGTGCACTGCGTGCCACCCTGGTGCTGGACAGCTCGGTGCCCGGCTGGCACGGAGCGGGCGCAGCGGCGGTCCAGCGGGTGGACGTTGCCCGGTGGCTCAATCGCCCCGATCGTCCGTCCGACATCACTGGCGAGGTGGAGTTCGACCTGGACCTGCACCTCGGGGGGCGGTTCCCGGCCGGCACGTTCCGCTTCAACGGGCCGCGGGCGGCCTATCTCGGATACACGGCCAACGACGTCGTCGCGCGCGGCCGCATTACCGATACGCAGGTCGAACTCGCCGCCGCCACGGCCACCGCCTACGGGGCCAACGTACGGCTGTCGCCCAGCACGCTCGCCATCGACTCGCCGTACCCGTTTCATTTCGTCGGACGGGCGGCCGGCCTCGACCTGCGACAACTGCCCCCGCCGGTGCCCGTGCCGCATGTCGAGAGCACGCTGGCGCTGGACTACGACGTGACGG
Source organism: uncultured Bifidobacterium sp. (assembly GCA_964386715.1). Classification (GTDB taxonomy): domain Bacteria; phylum Acidobacteriota; class Vicinamibacteria; order Vicinamibacterales; family CAVVIG01; genus CAVVIG01. The sequence continues at coordinate 141,798 of CAYLTD010000002.1, read as the reverse complement.
GCCAGTTCACCGACCCGTTCATCACCGGGTCGGCGATCTTCGACGCCTCGACGTTCCTCGGCGCGAGCATCGAGGCCGGCGCGACCGGCGCCATCGACACGCACGCCGAGCCCCTTCGCTACAGCGGCGAGGGCACCATCGACGATGTCGACCTGAACCGCTTCGGCCATGCCCTGGAGATCACCTGGCTCCGCGAGCCGCGCTACGCGGGGACCGTGCGCGGACACTTCCGCGTCAGCGGAACCGGCTCGGAACTGGCGACCATGACGCTCGAGGGCGGCGGACGACTGGCGAGTGCGTCGGTGTTCGAGGGACAGCTGTCCGATGCGGACGTCAGCGTCTCGATTGCCGAGGGCTCGTTGACCGGCCGTTACGACGGCCGGCTCTTCCGCGTGAATCCGGCCGTGGCGATGGACGACCCGCGCTTCCAGGCGCAGCTGACCGGCCTCGGCCGCGGTGACGTGCACGTCCTCCACCTGCTCACGGGCGAGGTGACGCTCGACGACTACACGGCGCACGCCAGCCTCGCCCTCCGTGACGCGGAGGTGCGCGGAGTTGTCGTGACGACCGGCGAAGTGGAGGCGACGCTGGAACGCTCGACGCTGTCGGCGTCGCGCCTGGTGCTCGGCGCTCCCGGAGCCGACCTCGAGGCCCGGGGCAGCCTCGAACTGGACGGCGTGCGCAGTTCCCGCGTCGAGTACCAGGTGACGCACAGCGACCTCGCGAGGCTGCCAGACGTCGTCGGTCCAGGCTACGAAGGCGAACTCGTGACGCACGGTACGCTCACCGGCCCGCTCGATCGGCCGCGGCTCACGGGCGAAGCGACGCTCTCACGGTTCGCGGCGCCCCGCGTGACCGCACTTGCAACGACGGCGCGGTACGACGTCACGCTGCCCGACTTCGATGCGGCCCGGGCGATTGCGGCCGTTGAGGCGCGCGCCACGTTCGTTCAGGTCCTCGGCCGGGAACTGCCGGAGTTCGCAGCGACCCTGACGTACGACACAGGCAGACTGACGGCGAGCGCCACGGGGCGTGCGCAGCCCGATCTCGCCCTGGCGCTCGACGGCGTGTTCCATGTGGACCCGGCGGCGCGGACGCTCGAGGGTGATCAGCTCACGCTGTCGGCGTTCGGTACCACGTGGCGCCTGCCCACGGGCACCCGGCCGCTCGTTGCGTGGTCGGATGCCGGGCTCGACGTGCGGGACCTCTCGTTGGCCGACATCCAGACGGGCCAGCAGCAGGTCCGGGTGGACGGCACCTGGCGCAGCGCGGGCGGAGGCGCGCTGCGCGTCGCGGGGCGGCGCCTCTCGCTGGACGCGCTGCTCTCGTCGCAGGCCACGGTGCCTCGCGTGGGGGGCACGCTCGACGTCACGGCCGTCATCAGCGGAACGGCAGACCGGCCGACGGTCAGCGCCGAGTTCGCGGTGACCAACGGCCGTGTTCGCCGTCTGCCTTTCGATCGTGTCGGTGGCCGCCTCGAACTCGTCGCAGACGTGGTGACCCTGGACGTCCGTCTGGACCAGGCCACCGGCGTGTGGCTCACGGCCTCGGGAACGGTGCCGATCGGTGTCTTCGACCGCACCAGTCCTCCGCAGCCCGTCAACGTCGTCGTCCGATCGAGTCCCGTCGGTCTGACGCTGGTCGAGGGGGTCACCGATGTCGTGCGCGACGTCGATGGCGAGATGCAGCTCGATGTGACCGTCATCGGCACTTCGCAGGATCCGCACTTCACCGGGACGGTGAACGTCCGCAACGCGCGGTTCCGCGTCGTGTCCTCGGGTGCGCGGTACCGGAACGGGCGTGTCTCGCTGCGCCTGGCCAGCGACCGGGTCGACGTGCAGCAGCTCCGTGTCGAGGACGAGCAGGGGAACCCGCTGGAACTGACCGGCAGCCTTGGCACACACGAGATGCGCGTGGGCGACCTGCGGGTCGCCATGAACGCGCGCCAGTTCCGGGTGCTGAACAACGAGTATGGGCAGCTCGACATCGACGCGCGGCTCAACGTCGAGGGCGAGTTCGAGTCGCCGAGGCTGACTGGCCGCATCGCGGTGAGCGGGGGCACGCTGTCGGTGGATCGTATTCTCGACCGCACGCTGTTCCAGCCGTACGCCACGCAGGAGGCCACGCTGCCCGAACTCGATCCCATCGTGGCGCTGAACCCGTGGTCGCGCATGGGCCTGGGAATCGAGCTGAACGTGCCGGGCACCCTGCGGCTGGTTGGCGAGAACGTCCAGGTGACACCCGGGACTCCGCTCGGCCTCGGCGACATCAACCTGCGCGTGATCGGCGACCTGTATCTCTACAAGGACCCGTCCGATCCCCTGTATGTCAACGGGTCGTTCGACTCGGTGTCGGGCACCTACGCGTTCCAGGGCCGGCGCTTCGATCTCGATCCCACGAGTTCCATCAACTTCCGCGGGGACCTGAGCCCGGAACTCTACGTGGTGGTGAGCCGGATCATTTCCGGCGTCGAGACGCGCGTCTCGATCATCGGACCGATGCAGCAGCCGGAGCTTCGACTGAGCAGCGTACCGCCACTCGATCCGTCCGACGTGCTGTCACTCATCGTCTTCAACACGTCCACCAACGAGCTTTCGGCGCTGCAGCAGCAGCAGCTGGCGGTGCGAGCCGGGACGCTGGCCGCCGGCTTCATCGCCGCACCGATGGTGGCAGCCCTCGAACGCTCGCTCGGGATCGACACGCTCGAGATCGAACCAGGTGCGGACATCCGCAGCGGACCACGGGTGACCATCGGGAACGAGATCGCGCCAGGCCTGGTGGCCAGGTTCAGCCGCCAGTTCGGGCCTGCCGACTACGACGAGGCGACGCTCGAGTACTACCTCTCGCGCATCCTGCGGATCCGGGCGACCTTCTCCGACGCCGGCACGCTGTCGGCCCGCTCGCCGTTCCGGCGGGTCGAGCGCGCCGGCATCGACCTGCTGCTCTTCCTCAGCTTCTAGCGTGCGTCCGCTGCCCTACTTTCGCAGGTCGATCGGCCCCACGCCAGCGGCCACGCTGATTTCCTTCTCGATGAGGTCCGCGCCCGCGTAGGCGATCGCCTTGTACGGGCCGTTCGGCACGTTCGCGATCGAGAAGGATCCTGACGGGTCCGCCACGACCATGTACGGGCTCGACGACGCCATCACCTGCGCGGACATTCCAGGGTGGATGTCGCAGCCGACGTCGTAGAAACCGTCGCGCGGGAAGGTGTGCCGGTAGGTCTCGCCGGTCGGGATCGCGACGTTGAACGTCGGCTCGCGCGTGGCGTCCTCGCGCACCCGCACGTTGTGCAGCACGTCGTCATTGTTCTTGAACTCGACCGTCTGGCCCGTGCGCACCAGGAGCACGGAGGGAATGAACGTCTGCTGCACCTGGTCCATCACGGGAGGCGCGGCCTGGGGTGGCTGCGGGCCTCCGCCAATGGGCTCGAGCACGACGATCGCGGGATAGCTGCCCGAGGCGGGAGGCGCCATGCCCGTCACGATCTGGATGCCTGTGTCCGCCGCGGGCACGGCTGCTGCGGCGGGGGCGGGCGCCGGCTGCTCGCTCGCGCCGCCGCACGCGCCCTGCAGCACGGCGACCAGCAACAGGTTCGCGAGCCCAGAAGACGCAGAAGGAATGAATGAACGCATCCCCTGATTCTAGACGGTTGGCAGGCGCACACGAAACGTCGCGCCCTGCTGCGGCCCGTCACTGGCCCCTTCGATCGTGCCGCCGTGCGCGTCGACGATGTGCTTGACGATGGCGAGCCCCAGGCCCAGTCCGCCGTGTAAGCGGGTCGTGCTTGCGTCGCTCTGCTGGAATCGCTCGAACAGGCGGGGCGCGAAGCTCTCGTCGAAACCCTGCCCGGTGTCCTGGACCTCGAGCAGCGCCGCGGTGTGGCCCTCACGCGTGAGCGTCACGGTCACGCGCCCGCCCTGTGGCGTGAACTTCACTGCGTTGCTGAGGAGATTCGCCACCACCTGCCGCATCCGGTGCCGGTCGCCATTCACGCTCCCGGCATCGCCGAGCGACGCGACGAGTTCGAGTCCCTTGCGCGCCGCGTCGGGCCGCATCGCCTCGACGACCTGCGCGACCACGTCGCGCAGGTCGACACTCGCGCGCTCCATCGGCAGCTTTCCGGCCAGGATGCGCGAGACATCGAGGAGGTCCTCCACCAGGTGCTGCTGCGCCTCGGCGTTGCGTCTGATCGACGCCAGCGCGCGCGCCAGTGTCGCCTCTTCCACCTTCGACACCTGCAGGATCTGGGTCCACCCGAGCACGGCGTTCAGTGGGGTGCGCAGCTCATGGGACAGCACCGCGAGGAACTGATCCTTGCGCCGGTTGGCCAGCTCCGCCTCCGCACGGGCCTCCTGCTCGCGCTCCGCCGCCTCCCGGGCGCGCCGTTCGCTCTCCATCAGGGATGCCTCGCGATCGGCGCGGCCGCGTGCGTGGCGCAGCGAGAGGAGCGTGACCGCCACGAGCAGCGCCCCGCTCACCACCGCGCTGCCCACCCGCCCGCCAACGGCCCGCTCGTAGGCCTGGTCCGCCGCGGTCCGCCGCTCGGCCAGCTGGCGAAGTTCCTCCCGTTCCATGTCGGCGATGATCCGGCGGATATCCGATCGAGCTCCACTCGTGTCCGCCGAGCGCGCGGCGTCGAGGGCGTCGCCAATCGTCCCGGCCTCCCGCGTCGCCACCACGGCGGCCAGCCGCGTGTTCATGCGGCGGACGGCCTCGCGCAGGTGCGGCACGCGCTGCTCCACTGCAGGGTTGCCGGCGGAGAGTCCCGCCAGTTGCTCCACCCGGTCGACGGCCTGCGCCTGTGCGTCGCGCAGCTGGGGCAGGAGGCTCGGGTTCCGTGTGAGCAGGAACGCGCGCGCCGCGCTGTCGGCCTGGACCTCGGCAAGGAGCACGCCGTCCAGGCGCCGCTGCACCTCGAGTGTGCGCATCGCCAGCGTACTTTCGTCGCGCAGGGTCCGCATGGCGTCGAGGTTGTTCCGCACGATCAGGACGAAGAGCAGCAGGACAAGGCACGTTCCCAGGGAAAGCAGCCACTCGGTCCGCGAGAGACGCCGCATGCGTCGAGCATACGCGAGCCGGTGGCCCGCTCCGCCGGCGCATTCCTCCGTCGCGCACTTCGTGCCAAGATCGAACCACCCATGAGCTACGTCGATCCAGTGTGCAAGATGGAAATCGAGGAAGAGGACTCGGTCGGTACGGTCGAGTTCGAAGGGGTGACCTACCACTTCTGTGCGGAGGTCTGCCTCGAGCGCTTCCGCGAGAACCCCGCGCAGTTCCTCGGAGATGAGCCGTACGTCCCTCCAGTGCCCGAGACAGGCGAAGGCGAAGCCGTCCAGTACACCTGTCCCATGGACCCCGAGATCGTCCGCGACCAGCCAGGGCCGTGTCCCATTTGCGGGATGGCCCTGGAGCCCATGGTGGTGCGGCTCGACGATGGACCGAACCCGGAACTGGTCGACATGACCCGCCGGTTCTGGCTTGCGGCCGGGCTCGCGGCGCCAGTGTTCCTGGTGACCATGGGCGACATGCTTACCGGCGGCGCGTTGATGATGGCCCGTGGGCAATTGCTGAACTGGGCGAGCCTTCTGTTGTCCATACCGGTCGTGTTCTGGACCGGGCGCCCGTTTTTCGAACGCGCCTGGTTGTCCGTGGCCAACCGCAGCCCGAACATGTTCACGCTGATCGCGCTCGGCGTCGGTGCAGCGTTCGCGTACAGCGCGCTCGGGACTATGCTGCCGGTCCTCTTTCCTCCGGCTCTCCGGCCGCACGGAGCGGTGGACACGTACTTCGACACGGCCGTCGTGATCACCGTTCTCGTGCTGCTGGGCCAGGTGCTCGAACTGCGAGCGCGGCACCAGACCAGCTCGGCGATCCGCCAACTGCTCGGCCTTGCGCCCGACACGGCGCGCGTGCTCAGGGACGGCGACGAAGCCGACGTGCCGCTCGGCGAGGTTCGTGTGGGCGATGTGTGCCGGGTACGGCCGGGCGACCGGGTGCCGGTGGACGGCACGGTGCTCGAAGGCACGACGTCGATCGACGAGAGCATGATCAGCGGCGAACCGATCCCCGTCGAGAAGCAGCCCGGGGCGTGGGTCACCGCCGGGTCGATCAACGGCACGGGATCCATCGTGTTCCGCGCCGAGCGCGTGGGCCGCGATACGCTGCTGGCCCGCATCGTCCAGATGGTGACCGAGGCACAGCGCAGCCGCGCCCCGATCCAGCGGCTCGCCGACCGCGTCTCGGCGTTCTTCGTGCCTGCGGTCGTCCTGGTGGCCATCACGGGGTTCGTGAGCTGGTTCGTCGCAGGTCCGGAGCCGAAACTCGCGCACGCGGTGGTGGCGGCCGTGGCGGTGCTGATCATCGCCTGTCCGTGCGCCCTCGGGCTGGCGACGCCGATGGCAATCATGGTTGGCACGGGCCGGGGAGCCACGGAGGGCGTCCTGGTGCGCGACGCTGCGGCACTCGAGCGGCTCGAACGGGTGAACACGCTGATCGTCGACAAGACGGGCACGCTGACCGAAGGTCGTCCCTCGCTCGTGTCCATCACCACGTTCGGTGGTGTAGCCGACGATGCGGCACTCGGGGTGGCGGCATCACTCGAGCAGGCGAGCGAACACCCGCTGGCGCAGGCGGTCGTTGCCGCGGCGCGCGCGCGGGGGCTGCCCCTGTCGGGCGTCACGGCTTTCCGCGCAGTGCCGGGGCACGGTATCGAGGGAGAGATCGCAGGCAGCGCCGTGGCGCTCGGCAATCCCGCGATGATGACCGCGGCCGCCATCGATATCGAAGACGCGCAGGCGCGCGCCAACGACCTGCGGCGCGAGGGGCAGACCGTCGTCTACCTGGCGTGGAACCGCCGGCTGGTTGCACTCCTCGGCATCGCTGATCCGATCAAACCCTCGACGCCGGACGCGATTCGGGCACTGCGCGCCGAGGGACTTCGTATCGTCATGCTGACGGGCGACGACGAGGCCACGGCGCGCGCCGTGGCCGACCGGCTTGGCCTCGACGAGGTGCACGCGGGTGTGCTGCCTGACGCGAAGCGTGATGTGGTGCGCGAGCTTCAGCGAAACGGAAGCTCGGTGGCGATGGCGGGCGACGGCATCAACGACGCACCGGCGCTGGCCGAAGCTGCGGTCGGGATCGCGATGGGCACGGGCACCGACGTGGCCATTGAGAGTGCCGGCATCACGCTCGTGAAGGGGGACCTGCGTGGACTGGTGCGCGCCCGCCGGCTGTCACGCGCGACGATGCGGAACATCCGGCAGAACCTGTTCCTGGCCTTCGTGTACAACGCCGTCGGGGTGCCGGTCGCCGCGGGCCTCCTGTACCCGTTGACCGGTACGCTCATCAGCCCGATCTGGGCGAGCGCGGCCATGACGTTCAGCTCGGTGTCTGTGATCGGCAACGCGCTGCGCCTCCGGCGGCTGGTGCTGTGAGATGATCGAGGCAGTCCGGCGGCGTGAAGCTGCCGGCTGAGCCACTGGGGGTGTGTGATGGCCGTCGATCCCGTGTGCAAGATGCAGGTGGACGAGAAGAAGAACGCCGGAACCAGCGAGTACAAGGGGCAGACGTACTACTTCTGCGCCGCCAGCTGCAAGCGCAAGTTCGACGCCGATCCCGAGAAGTACCTCAAGGGCTAGGCAGCGTTGCTCGCCGCGCCTGCGCGCTGGTAGACGTAGCGAACGAGGGCATCCTCGAGCGACGGCATCAGCGCGCCGCGCGACGTGCTCAGCGCGGAATACCTCGGCCGCGTGGCCGGCAGTTGGAGCGAATCGTTCGAGCACGGTTCGAGCGTGGACGGCACGAGCCCCACGTGCCGCGCCGCCAGCTGCGCCAGCTCGTACCAGCTGACGGCTCCGTCGTTGGCGAGGTGCCACAGCCCCCCTGCCCCGTCCACCAGCAGATCGAGCGTCGCGTCCACCAGGTCGGGCACGTAGGTGGGCGACACCGTCACGTCGGAGGGTGCCCGGAGCGGCTGGCGCGCGGCGAGGCGCTCGAGCGCGTGCGTGACGAAGTTCGCCCGATCCCACGGTCCGAAGAAGGCGCTCGTGCGGATGACGAGCGCCTTCGGGTCCAGGGCCATCACGCGATGCTCCGCTTCGGCCTTGCTGTGCCCGTAGACGTTCAGAGGCTGGACCCGGTCCGACTCGCGATACGGCACGTCGGTCGCCCCGTCGAAGACCAGATCGGATGAGAAGGTCGCCAGCGCGACCCCGGCTTTCCGACAGGCGAGTGCCAGCACCGCGGGCACGACCGCGTTCACGCGGCGGCAGGCGCGGACCTCGCGCTCGGCATCGTCCACACGCACGTACCCCGCGGCGTTCACCACGGCCCAGGGACGGTGAGCCGCGAGCATCGTGAGTACCGACGACACGTCGGAGAGGTCGAGGTCGTGACGGGACACCGCCACCGCGGCGAGGCCGCGGCGCTCGCAGGCGCGCAGCGTGGCGTAACCGAGGGTTCCCGTGGCGCCGAGGACCACGATCGGGCGGCGCCCGGGAAGCGCCGGCGCCCGGTGGTCCCACCACCCCGGACCGTCCGCCGCCGGATGTGCGAGGCGACCCTCGCGTGAGATCGTGACGGCGGCCGCGGCAAGGGCTGTCGGGCGCGGTGTCGGCGCCCGCATGTCGAACGCTCCCGGTTCGTAGTGGCCGGCGTCACGCGTCACGAGCGAGTCCCAGTCGGTCGAGCCGAGGAGCGCCCACAGCGTGACCGCGCGCACGTCTGCCCCACGGGCGCGGGCCGCGTGCGCACCGACCCAGGCGTCACGCAGCCAGCGGATCTGTTCCTCGCGAGTGCAGCCGAGGTGTGCCTCCGTGATTGCGACGGGGGTTCCGTACCGCGTCCACGCCTCGACCAGCACCGCTTCGTGACCGCGCACGCTGGCGTCCGGGGTCCGCGCGGCCTCGACGTCGGCGTACCTCTGGCGCCCGTTGCCGCCGTGGGTGTGCGAAGGATGGCGGGAGAGCCGGTGATCGAGGAAGCGGTCGCTGGTGACGTAGTAGTTCAGGCCGATCACGTCCGGTACGATCGCATGCTCGCCGAACCAGGCCCGACGTTCCTCCGTGAGCCCATGGCGATCGAGGTACGGGACCAGCGCATGGTCCTGTGCCACGCGGCCCGAGAGCAGGTCGAGGCTGAGCCAGCGTCGTGCGTTCTCGAAGGCAGCTTGCTCGCGCAGCGGTGCGGTGGCCTGCGTGCTGCCCGCATCCTCGGTCTGGATCAGCCTGGCCGCGGGGATCACCTGCCGGATGGCTCGCATCGCCTCGAGCGTGCCGGCGACCTGGTGGTCGAGGGCTCTCAGGAACGAGGCATCGTCGGCCCGATGGGGGTACCAGTGTCCGTACAGGCCGGAGAAGCGCGCGGTCGTCAGGGGCTCGTTGACCGGTGTGAAGAACCGCACCCACGGGAAACGCTCGGCCACGGCCGTTGCGTAGGCGGCTAGCCGCGACGGAAACTGCGGGTCGAGCAGGTGCGTGTCGGGTGGACCGCTCCCGTGGTGCACGAGCCCCACGATTGGTTCGATGCCGCGGTCGCGCAGGGCCTCCAGCGACCGCGTGCACCAGTCCCAGTCGGCCGACTGCAGACCGGCGGGCGCAGTGCGCTCCCACAGCACCGGCCACCTGACGACGCGGAAGCCGAGCCCAGCAATGAGGTCGACCAGCCGGTCGACGTCATAGGCCGACACACGCGTGAGCTGGTCGTTGTAGCGGTCGTGCACCCTGTTGATGGTGCACTCGATGCCGCCCCACAACTCGATCGGCCCGGCCCGCGACGTCATGCCCCGACGCAGTCGGATCGACGGACGCCCGCGATCTTCGAGAAGAGCGTCAGCGCCTGCGCCACGACCTGATCCATGTTGTAGTAGCGGTAGGTTCCGAGGCGGCCGACGAAGTGCACGCCCGGCGTCCGGTCGGCCAGCTCCTGGTATCGCTTGTACAGCGCCGCGTTCTCCGGGCGCGGGATCGGGTAGTACGGGTCCCCTTCCGCCTGCGGGTACTCGTAGACGCGTGCCGTCTTCGGGTGCACCTGACCCGTGAGGTGCTTGAACTCGGTGACCCGCGTGTACAGGTGGTCGTTCGGGTAGTTCACGACCGCGACTTCCTGCACCTGCGGCGCATCGAGCGTCTCGTGGCGGAACTCGAGCGAGCGGTACGGCAGCTTGCCGAACTGGCAGTCGAAGTACTCGTCGATCGGGCCGGTGCAGATGACCTCGTCGTACAGGATCGACCCTTCGATTTCCCTGTAGTCGGTATTGAGCAGGATCTTGATGTTCGGATGCGCGAGCATGCGCTCGAACATGCGCGTGTAGCCGTGCTTCGGCATGGCCTGGTACGTGTCGGTGAAGTAACGGTCGTCCCGGTTGGTGCGCACCGGCACGCGGGCAGTCACCGCGGCGTCGAGTTCGGAGGGGTCCAGTCCCCACTGCTTGCGCGTGTAGTTGCGGAAGAACTTCTCGTACAGCTCCCGCCCTACCTGGCTGACGATCACGTCCTCCGACGTTCGTACCGGATCGCGGGCCTCGGCGAGCGACTTGTAGAACCCGGCGAGCTCCATCGCTGTGAAGCTGGTGCCGTACAGGCGGTTGATCGTGTCGAGGTTGATCGGGATGGGGACGAGCTGCCCGTCCACCCAGGCTCGGACGCGATGCTGGTACGGAAACCACTCCGTGAACCGCGAGAGATAGGCGAAGACCTCTTTCGAGTTCGTGTGAAAGATGTGCGGCCCATAGCGGTGCACGAGCAGGCCGTCTTCGTTGTAGTGATCGTAGGCGTTGCCGCCGATGTGCGGGCGCTTGTCGACGACGAGCACCTTCTTGTCCATGCCGGCGGCGAGGCGTTCCGCGAGCACGCTGCCGGCGAACCCGGCGCCGATGATCAGGTAATCAAACACGTGTAGTCCGCCTTTCGGCGACGTTCGCCAGTTGCCGTCGCATGGCCTCCCAGGTGCGATCCCAGGAGAGGTTCCGGAGGAAGTCGTCGGCGGCGCGCCGATGGGCCGCCCGGTCGTCGGTCAACGCCGCGTCGACGGCGGCCACGAAGTCGTCCACGGTGTCCGCGATCCGCGCCAGCCCCAGCTCCCCGTACGGCCGCACCACGTCCCGGATGGACGTGGACACGACAGGCAGACCGGCGGCGAGGTACTCCGGCGTCTTCGTCGGGCTGATGAAGCGCGTCGCCGCGTTCTTCGCAAACGGCAGCATCGCGACGTCCCAGCTTCGGAGGTAGTCGGGCAGACGCTCGTAGGGACGGCCTCCGAGATAGTGGATGTTGCGCGCCTGCGGCAACGCGGCGGGGTCCACCTTCGCGGTGGGACCGATCATCACCAGCTGCCAGTCCGATCGTGCCGCGGCGACGCCGCGCAGCAGCGCGTAGTCCATGCGCTCGTCGATCACGCCGTAGAACCCGATGCGCGGACGAGGAAGCGCCCGTTGGCCCTCGACCTCCTCGCCGCCCTGGCGCGCGCGGGCGAAGTGCGCGACATCCACGCTGCTCGGGAACGCATGGACGTTGTGATGCTGTGTGCGCTTGGCCTCGTACAGGGACTGGCCGCCGGTGAACACGACATCGGCCGTCGCAAAGAGCTCCTGCTCCCGTTGTCGCAGTTCAGGGGGCGCCCCGTCGAAGGCCGACAACTCGTCCATGCAGTCGTAGATCACCGCCGACGGGGTCAGCTGGTGCGTGAACGCCAGCGCCATCGGTGTGTAGTACCAGAGCACGAACTGCGTCACGTCCTGCTCCGCGACCAGATCCTGCAGCAGTCCCGCCTGCAGGCGGGCCTGGTCCGCCGGGGAGCTGCCTGTGGGCAGATGAGGCGTGAGGATGCGCAGGGTCGGCGTCACGGCGCGATGCTCCATCACCGGAGGCCCATCGCGCAGCACCGGCTCCTCCACGTAGAACACACGGGCCTCGCGCGCGGCGCGCGTGAGCAGATGCTGCGGCCGCTGAAAGACGAAGTCCCACCGCAGATGGGACAGGCACAGAATGTCCATGGTCACCCGTCAGGTGCTCTCCAATTTCCGTGCCCGCACCTGCCGGGCTCGCCACGCTCGACCGCGGACGCCCTGCGCCTACGGGACGAGCACCCGTGCGGGCCGGCCGACCCGCTGGACATACTTCCGCACCACGTCGTGGCCCACGTCGGCCGCCCTGCCGCGTGCGACGAGCGCGACGATGCACCCGCCGAAGCCTCCGCCGGTGAGGCGCGCCCCCGCGACTCCGTCGGTCGACTGCGCGAGGTCGACCAGCACGTCGACTTCGGCCGTCGAGACCTCGAAGTCGTCCCGCATCGACCGGTGGGACGCATTCATCAGCGCGCCGGCAGCCGGCACGTTGGCCGCGTGCAGCGCGGCACGCATCTCGAGCACGCGTTCGTTTTCAGTGAGGACGTGCCGTGCGCGCCTGTCGAGCGGCGGGGGCAGCCCGGCGGATTGCAGGCTCTCGGGTGTCGCATCGCGCAGCGCTGCCACGCCCAGCAGGCGGGCCGCCTCGTCGCATTCCCGACGCCTGGTCCGGTACTCCCCGCCGGCGTGCGCGTGCGGCACGGCGGAGTCGATGACGAGCAGTTCCACCTCCCGCGGCAGGGGCACCTGCTCGACGCTGCGGCTGCGGGTGTCGATGAACAAAGCCGCGTCGGTGCGAGCCATGGCCGACGCCATCTGATCCATCACGCCGACGGGCACCCCCACGAACGACACCTCGGCCTCGTGCGCGACGCGCGCCGACTCGAGGGGCGTGATCGCGAATCCGTACAACGCCGCGAAGGCTCGCACGGTCGCAACCTCCAGGGCGGCACTCGACGAGAGTCCGGCCCCGACCGGGATGTCGGACGCGACGTACAGGTCCGCGCCGCCAAGGCGATGTCCGCCTGCGTGGAGGGCCTGCGTCACTCCCTGGACGTAGTCGGTCCAGGTGCCCGTCCTCCGCTCCTCGCCGAGCGTGAACTCGGCTCCCGACGCCGGGTGCGACACATTCGCACTCCACAGGCGCACGCGCTCGTCCGGACGGCTTGCGGCAAGGACGGTGGTCGCCTGTGGAATCGCGAGTGGCAGCACGAAGCCGTCGTTGTAGTCGGTGTGCTCACCTATCAGGTTGACGCGGCCGTGCGCAGTGACGGCGACGTCAGCGGTGCCGCCGAATACCTGTGCGAACAGCTCCCGTGGCTCAGGCACGCGACACCTGTGCGCGCCGCAACTCCGCCGCCCGCTCGTCCGGATCGGTGTCTGCCGTGAAGACGCCGGCGCCGATTTCGCTGCCCGCGAGGTACTTCAACCGACCCTTCATCCGATACGCCGGGTAGAACTCGACGTGCAGATGCGCCTCTGGATGGGCGTCGCCGTCGGTCGGTGCCTGGTGAAACGCCATGATGTAGGGGAAGGGCGTCCCCCACAGCGCATCGAACGTGGTCAGCGTGTGCTTCAGGGCGCGGGCGAAGTCGAGCCGCTCCTCGTCGGTCAGCGCCGCCACCGAGGCGGCTGGCCGCTTCGGCGCCACCCAGACCTCGTAGGGGTAACGTGCGCAGGCGGGCACGAACGCTGCGACCGAGGGCCCGACGTACAGCGTGCGGCGGTCCTCGGCAAGTTCCCTGGCGACGAAATCCTCGAGCAGGCCGCGCCCGTTGGCCTCCAGGTACGCGCGCTGCTGGGCGAGTTCGCGGGCCGGAATCGGCGGCACGAACGGATACGCGTAGATCTGCCCGTGCGGATGATGCAGTGTCACCCCGACCTCGACGCCGCGATTCTCGAACGGGAAGACGTACTCGACGTCCGGCCGTGCCCCGAGCTCGAGGTACCGCTGCGCCCACACGTCGACGATCAGGGCCAGATGATCGAGCGGCAGCGATCCCAGCGAGCCCTGCGCATCGGTCGTGAACACCACGACCTCGCACGCGCCGTGTGCCGGCCGCGTGGGGATGCCGGCCAGGTCGGGCGGATCGTGCGCCAGCCCCGTCAACGCTGGAAACAGGTTCTCGAAGACGGCGACGTCGTACTGGCCTGACGGCAGTTCGGTCGGGTGGGCCGGGTCCGTCGTCGGGGCCAGAGGGTTGTACGCGGCCGGCGGCAGGAACGTCCGGTGCTGGCGATGCGTGGCATAGGCGACCCATTCGCCGCGCAGGGGGTGCCAGCGCAGATGCGCGTTGGGGGCAAGGGGCGTCGTGGAGGGTGACGGCACGGGAGCCGTGACCCGGACCGGCTCGCGCCCGTAGAGCAGCAGCTCACGACCATCCGGCTTACGAAAACGCTCGGTGAACATCACCGCTCGGTCTCCGAGCCGCGCGCAGCCTCGATGGGGTCCACCACCAGCGTGCGGCTCTCGCGCAGGCCCCGGGTCGCGCGCGCGATGGACGCCAGCGGGAACTTGGGCGTCCGGTCGGCGTACAGGAGCCCGTTGGCCTCCTGGTAGGTATCGCTGAACTGCGTGTAGCAGAACCCGCAGAGGACGGGCAGGCTCCGAACCACGTCGAGCAGGGCGGTGTAACGCTCCTCGAGTTCGTCCGGCGCCTGGCATCGCGTGTAGCCCCACGTGGCGGGGTCGGGCGAATAGGCAATGCCCCCGAACTCCGACAGCACGATCGGCTGATCGGTGGCGGGCTGTTCGTGCAGCACGAGCAGGCGCCCGCCGGGCCGCTCGCGTCGGAACAGCCGCGGCAGGACCTCGTCGGCCTGGTATCGACGCGCCATCCTTCCCGGGTCGTCGTCGTAGTCGTGGATGCCAATCATGTCGGTGGCCACGCTCTCCCACCCGTCGTTGCCGATGACGGGCCTCGTGGGATCGAGGGTTTTCGTGAGGTGGTAGAGCGCCTGCACGTAGTGGCGCTCGCGCGCGCTGTCGGGCAAATTGGGCACCCCCCACGACTCGTTGAACGGCACCCACGCGATGACCGACGGATGGCTGTAGTCGCGCGCTATCGCGTCCATCCACTCGCGCGTCACGCGCTCCACCGATACCTTGGTGAAGCGATACGCACTGGGCATTTCCGCCCAGACGAGCAAACCGAGCCTGTCGGCCCAGTACAGGTAGCGCGGATCCTCGATCTTCTGGTGCTTGCGGACGCCGTTGAAGCCCATGGCCTTGGCCAGTTCGACGTCGCGTCGCAGCGCATCGTCGTCTGGCGCAGTGAGCCCGGCTCCCGGCCAGTACCCCTGATCGAGCACCATGCGCATCGGGTATGGTCGGCCGTTCAGCATGAACCGGTCACGCTGTGCGGCCACCGAGCGGATGGCCGTGTAGCTGCGGACGCGATCGAGCCGCTCGCCGCGGTCACCCCACAGCTCGATCTCGGCCTCGATCAGCGTCGGCTTCTCAGGGCTCCAGAGGAGTTCGTTGCGGTAGTCGTCGATGCCGGGATCCGAGAGGGCAATGCGCCGGTGCACCTCGCCGGCGATCACGGTGACCGTGTCGTCCGCAATGAGGGCGTCGCCGGCACGCAGGTGCACCCTCATCCGCAGGCGCTCCCGCGAGTCGCCGTGGATCAGGGCTTCGAGCCCGATCTCCCAGCGCTCCAGGTTCGGCGTCCATCGCAGCGAGGCGATGCGCGTCGCGGGCACAACCTCGGTCCAGACCGTCTGCCAGATGCCGCTCGTGCGCGGGTACCAAATCGAGTGCGGATCGAGCTGCCAGTCCTGCTTGCCACGGGGCTTTGCAAGGTCGTGGGGGTCGTCCTCGGCGCGCACCACCAGCGTGATCGCGGAGCCGTCGGCGGGCACTGCCGCGGTCAGATCGATCGAAAAGGGGGTATAGCCCCCGTCGTGCGTGCCCAGCACACGACCGTCGGCCCAGATGGTGGCCCGATAGTCCACCGCCCCGAAGTGCAGGATCCAGCGGTCGTCGGGAGCGAGGGTGGGACACGGGACCGTACGCCGGTACCACACCGCCTGAAAGAAGCCCGGTTCGGCGATGCCGCTTCGTTCCACCTCGGGCGAGAACGGCACCAGGATGATCCGATCCCAGGGCACGTGGTCCGGTTCGTCCCATCGCCCGTCGTGGTCGAGTGCGGCGTCCCATTCGCCGTTCAGCGATTGCCAGCGCTCACGCTGCAGTTGCGGGCGCGGGTACCCACGGCCCGTCTGGCAAGCTTCCCCGTCGCCTGGTTGCATCGGCGGGGTGGCTGCAAAGATCCGTCCGCCCGAACGGTCCAGCCGTCGGCCGTGCCGCACGACCGGCGTCGGTGGACCTCAGCCACTCGGCACGCATCCTGTATGGAGTCCCAGCGGTATGGCCACACGGACGCAGACCCTGCGAGTGCCCACCCCAGCACACGACGCCGGCAGCGACGCAGTACCCAACCTCGACGACACGGCGCTCTACGGCAATCGTGAGCTGAGTGCCCTCGATTTCCACCAACGCGTTCTCGATCAGGCATGGGACCGATCGCACCCTCTCCTCGAGCGTGTCAGGTTCCTCGCCATCGTGGGCTCCAACCTTGACGAATTCTGCATGGTGCGCCTGGCCTCGCTGCGCCGCTGGCAGCGCGCCGGGCAGGAGCACGCCGGGCCCGATGGGCTCACCGTGGGTCAGCAGCTCAGCGCGGTGAGGCGCCGCCTGTCCGTTCTGCTGAAGAACCAGGCCACGTGCTGGAACGAGGAACTCCGCCCGGCACTCGCCAAGGTCGGCGTGGAGTTCGTCGAGCCCGACGACTACGACGAGGCCGCTCGCACGTACCTTAGTTCGTACTTTGCCGCCGACGTCTATCCCCTGCTCACCCCGCTCGCGATCGATCCGGGCCACCCCTTCCCGCAGATCTCGAACCGCAGCACCAACATCGCCGTACTGGTGCGTCACAACCGGCGGTTGCGCGTGGCGCGCCTCAAGATCCCGGCGTTGCTGCCACGCTTCGTCCCGCTGCCAGGCCGCGCGGGTCAGGCGCCGCACCGCTTCGCCTTCCTCGAGGACATCGTGCGCACCCACCTGGGCGACCTCTTTCCAGGCGTCGAGGTGGTCAGCGCGCACCTGTTTCGCGTCGTGCGGGACAGCGACATCGACGTGCGCAACGCAGGCGAGGACCTGATGGAGGAGGTGCACCGCAGCCTGCGCGAACTGCGCGACGGACCGCCCTCGCTGCTGCACGTCGAGGACACCATGCCGCGCCGCCTCCTCGAACTCCTCGTGGAGAACCTGGACGTGGACGACGATGTGGTGATGCGCACCCGGGAGCGCCTGGCGTTCTGCGACTGGGCGGCCCTGTACAAGCTGCCCCTCGCCGGCCTCAAGTACCCGCCCCTGGTCCCGCACACCACCTGGCCCACCGAGGGGCGCGGCTCGGTCGTCTTCGACGACATCCGCACCGAAGACATCCTCGTGCACCATCCGTTCGACTCGTTCGGGGCCGTGGAGTCGTTCGTGCGCGACGCGGCCACCGACCCCCACGTGCTGGCCATCAAGATGACGCTGTACCGGATCGGCGAGAACTCGCCGCTCATCGAGCTGCTGATCGAAGCAGCAGAGGCCGGCAAGCAGGTGGCCGTGCTGGTGGAACTGAAGGCACGCTTCGACGAGCGCAACAACATCGCATGGGCGACGCGCCTGGAGGACGCGGGTGTGCACGTCGTCTACGGCGTGGAAGCGCTGAAGACCCACGCCAAGCTGTGCCTGGTGGTCCGGCGCGAGCCGTACGGGATCCAGCGTTACGTGCACATCGGTACCGGCAACTACAACCGCAGCACGGCACAGGTGTACACGGACCTCGGGCTGTTCACCGCCGATCCCGCGATCGTGGACGACGTGTCGGACGTCTTCAACGCGCTGACCGGCTACTCACGCCGCAGGAACTTCCGGCAACTGCTCGTCGCGCCCAACGGTGTGCGCCGTGAGCTGTTGTCGCGCATCGAGCGTGAGATGGCCCACGCCACTCGCGGCGAGACGGCCCACATCGTCATGAAGGTGAACGGGCTCACCGACACTGCGGTGATCCGCGCCCTTTACAGTGCATCACGCGCGGGTGTCCAGATCGACCTGATCGTCCGGGGCATGTGCGTCCTGCGTCCCGGCATCCCCGGCATCAGCGACCACATCCGCGTGCGCTCCATCGTTGGCCGCTTCCTCGAACACTCACGCATCTTCTGGTTTCGCAATGGAGGTGACGAGGAGCTGTACATCGGCAGCGCGGATCTCATGGAGCGCAACCTGGACCGACGGGTCGAGACGCTCTGCCGCATTCGGGACACCGGGCTCGTCCGGCACGTGCGGGATGTGGTTCTCGAGGCCTACCTGCGCGACAACCAGCGTGCGTACGTGCTGCGCGAGGGCAAGTATCAGAAAATCGTTCCTGCTTCGGGCGAGCCGCCCTTCAGCGCGCAGGACGCGCTCATGACCTGGAGCCATCGCCAGGCCTCGGACGAGCAGGACGAGCACGAGGCCGGGCCGTCGACGTCGGGCTGATCAGCTCGGCGGCTGGAGTGCGAATGCCTCGGCCAGGAGTTCATACGAGCGTCGGCGCGCGGCATGGTCGTAGGTGATGGTCACGATCATCACTTCGGTGGCGCCATATTCCGAGGCCAGGGCGTCCACCCTCTCGCGCACGTTCGACGGTGAACCGACGATGGCACGCCGCCGGCGCGTGATCCCTTCGCGCAAATGCGCATTCTGCTCGAGGAATGCGAGGGCGGTGTCTACTGGCGGTACCTGGATCAGATTGCCGCTCAGGAAGTGGGCAAAGGCCATCCGCGAACTCGAGGCCAGACGCTCGGCCTCGGCATCGGTCTCCCCGCACAGTACCCATGCGGCCACGACGATGCGCGGCCGGTCGAGCGCCGGAGAGGGCACGAACGAGCCGGCGTACCGCTGGGCCACGACGGCGCCTCCCGGGCTGATGAAATCGGCAAAGGCATAGGGCAGCCCCATCTCGGCCGCCCAGACGCCACTCTGCGGAGAGGAGCCCAGCAGCCAGGGCTCGGGCCGCTCGGCTTGCGGAGGCACGGCGGCGATGCGTGCGAACCGATGGCCGGCCGGCAGGCCGTCGCGCGTGTAGGCGAGCAGTTCTGCCAGCTGTTCAGGGAAATCGTCGGGTGCGGCGTGCCGTCGATCCCGCTGCAGGGCAAAAGCGGTCAGCGGATCACTGCCAGGAGCCCGGCCCACAGCCAGGTCGATGCGCGACGGGTAGAGGGCGGCGAGCATCCCGAAGGTTTCGGCGACCTTGAGCGGGCTGTAGTGCGGCAGCATCACACCGCCGCTGCCCACGCGGATGTGCGAGGTGGCGGCGGCAATCGGGCCGATCAGCGCTTCCGGGCTCGCGCACGCCAGCATCCGGGACGCATGATGTTCGGCGACCCAGTACCTGGTGTAGCCGAGCCGGTCAGCGGTCTGCGCCAGGTCGATGCTGTTGCGCAACGCGTCGCCGGTGGTCATGCCCTGCGAGATGGGCGATTGGTCCAGGACGCTGAGCTGGAGCGGCATGTGCGATGGCTGGGTGGTCTGCCCTGGTCACTGGGTGGTCTGCCCCATGCAGGCCGTGCTGAACGCCGCGGGCGGGCGGCCTGGGCGAGGCGGGGCGTGGACCCCGGTTGAGGTGCCGTGCGGCGTGGCATCGGGACAGCCACGCCGGCGGACACGACCGAGTCGAGGAATCTGCCCGGGCTGGAGCTAGCGAGCCTTGGCCCTGGTGCGTGCCGGCGCCACGCGCACGTTCTGCGCGCGCTTGCCGCTGATGGTGTCGTTCAGAAGCTCGAACACGACCTTGTCGCCAACCTGGAGGTCGAAGAACTCGCCCTTGAAGTCGGCTTTGTGGAAGAAGACGTCGCCGTCCGCGGCGCTGATCATGCCGCAGCCCTGGCCGCGCGTCAGGCTCTTGACCTTGCCTGTCGTTTCCTTCCCCGAATAGACCGGCCGGGGAGGCACTCCGCGCGAAGACGAGGAGGACCGCATCGAACGCCCTTTCATGAGGTGCCTTCCCGCCGCGTGCCACCCCTCGCTGACCTGCGTGGAGCCGGGAAGACTCGCTAACGATTGTAGCACGTGTGTTTACGGTTCCTGTGCTACACTGAGGGGCACTTAGGAAGCTGAGCCACCCGCTTTACCTGCACCCGGACGAGCTACGTTCCCCGCTCCCTCCTGCGTGTCCGTTTAGTCGAGCGATTCACGCTCTGGATAAGTTTCCTGACAACCGCCCCGAGGGCAGCGTTCCCGACACGGGAACGCAGGAGTCGTAGCAATGGGTCGTAAACTCTACGTCGGTAACCTTTCGTACAACACCACAGAGGGCGAACTCGAGTCGCTCTTCGCCGAGTCCGGGACTGTGGAATCGGTTCGCGTGATGCGCGACATGGCCACGGGCCGCGCACGGGGCTTCGGCTTCGTGGAGATGGGCTCGGACGAGGAGGCGCAAGCCGCCATCGACGCGACGAATGGTCGTGAGTTCGGTGGGCGCGCCCTGACCGTGAACGAGGCGCGTCCGCAGGAGCGGTCGGGCGGCTTCGGTGGCGGGGGCAACCGCGGTGGCGGGTTCGGCGGGAACGGTGGCGGCCGTGGCGGCCGACGCACCGAGCCGCGCTGGTAAGACGAACGTTCGACAGCACGAAGACCCGACAGGGCCTTCGTGCTGTCCGTTTCAGTAGCGCGACGGCGTCACGCGTCAGCGCGTGACGGTCACGGTCACATCCTCATCCGACGTCAGCGCCCCGTCGTCGGCCCGCGCCCGCAGCACGTAGGTGCCAGGCTCGCTGAAGGTGACCTTCACCTGATGCCGCCCGTCGGACGGCAGCGGCGGGGGCACCCACACCGGCGCCCACGGCGAGTTGGTTCCCACCCGCGTGTCTTCCCACACCTTCACCTGAGGCGGATCGAATTCAACCACTCCAGGTCCGCGGTACTGGAACCAGCTCAGATGTAGTCCAAGGTTCTTGTTGACGGTCGGCCGGTACGGTGGAATCCGCATCGCCTGCTTGGCGCGGTCGGGCGGGATCGGCCGCACCCGCGGGATTCCGTCGTCGGTCACGGTCGCGGCCAACTGCAGGGGCTGCCCTACCTTGGCGGTGAGCGTCCGGCTCCCCTCGATCTTCACCACGGGCGCCTTGTCGGCGCGCAGTTCCGGGTTGCTCGAACCGGCGCCGAGCGCCCCCGTCTCGGACATGATGTCCACGTTCTCGATCAGCAGGTCGAGCCGCAGCGACCCGAAGGCCTTCGTCTCCTTACCCTGTGTCTTGAGCGTCCAGACCAGTTCCTTGGTGCCGAAATCCTTCGGCACCTTCACCCGGAAGATGAACCGGTTCCGCCGCGGCAGGAAGTGCGTTGGCTGCCCCTGGTCTGCGGGCCCGGGCGAGAAGCTGTTGTCCGGCCCGACCGGGACATCCAGCTCCTCTTCCCAGTTGTCGTTCATGTAGCCGAACACGAGGTTGAAGGTGCCGTCCTCGTTCTTCTCCCATCCCTCGAACGCGGGCCAGACCTGCTGGCCGCGATCGTAGGACTGGGCGCGCGCATCCCCTGCCGGCAGCCACATGGCTGCGCAGAACAGGGCAAGAACGGCGGCGGCTCGCAACGGTAGTCGAAACACGGGTGCACCACCCATCGCTACTGCTGGTTGTTGGTGCTGCGTGGCACCTGGACGGTGTTACAGAGCGGGCAGCCCGGTACGCGGTCGCCCTTCGTGGACTGCCGCCGCTTGATCATCTCCTGCTCGAACTGCTCGTCGGTGAGGGCGACGCCCTGACCCAGGTCGATGAACATGTTGGCGACGGAGCGGTTGCCCGAGCCCTGCCAGTTGCGCGGATCGGGCACGTTCTTGTTCGACGGCGAATTGTCCATGTAGCCGACGATGTGCAGGATGGTGCCCTTCGGCAGGAGCGGCGCCGCGTCGTCCGCGTAGTCGTAGCCCCGCACCCAGTTGTGGTCGTAGCCGGCGCAGGTCAGCGTTTCGATGTTGATCCCCCAGATCGCCTCGAGGCACATCCGGGCTCCGGGAGCGTGGAGGTGCGGCTCGAACGAGGTGACCTTGGTGTTCTCCTGCAGCACGGTGTAGGCGTGGAGCTGCTGGTTGGCTTCATTCGGCCGGATCGAGATGTCGAGCCCGTTTCCGAGGCCGCGGCTCTGCGACTGCCGGACGGTAGGCTTGTATCCGACGGGATGGAGCTTGAAGCCGATCTCGAGGTGCGCCGTCGTGTCGCGGCCATTCGAGTGCAGGTGAATCGAGTCGGAGACGATTCTCTCGCCCGCCTTGAGCAGGCGGCCCGCCTCGGGCGGGAAGAAGTCCGCACCGCGTCCCACTTCGTGCACCGGCCACGGGGTATTGGTGCCGCCGCCGCCGCCCTTGTCGGTGGCCCAGATCAGGTGGTGGACGACATAGCGGCCGCCGACCGTCGCGCGGCCGGTGTCCTTCGCGCTCGGGACGTCATTGACCTCGCGGACCTGCAGCGCGGCGACGTACCGGTCCTCCGTGAGGCCCAGGTCGATCGGGGGGATTTCGCCCCACCAGTCGGGAGCGTTGCCCTTGACCACGATGTTCTGGCTGCGGACCACGATGTCCGGCTGCCCGATGGCCCAGGTGTTCCCGTCGTCGAACGTGCGGGCGGGCGGCAGGTCGGCGGGGTTGCCTTCCCGGGCGCCGGTGTCGGCCCACTTCGCGATCTTGGCGATCTCGGGTTCGCTGAGGGACGGGTCGTTCTTGTACTTCTGGATGCCGACGGTCCGCTCGACGTACCAGGGCGGCATGACGCCGGCCTTGGGGCCGATGCCCGTGCGGGTCTTGATGGCGCGCGCCCACGGCCGGACCTCGGCGTAGGTGACGAGGGACATTGGCGCGACGCCGTCGACGTGATGGCAGTTCTGGCAGCTGCGCTGCAGAATCGGCGCAATGTCCTTGGTGAAGGTGACTTCTCCGGGAACCTCCGGAGCTGCGGCCGCCGGACTCGCATTGCCCGCCAGCGCCACCAGCGCCGCCGCGAGCCAGACCATCGGTATCGCCTTCATGTGCACTCCCTTCCGCGCGTTTGACGTATTTTCGTGCCAACTGGTTCCCCGGGTGCGTATTGGCCGGTGTTTCGCCTGCCCCCATTGGCCGGCGCCGGCTGCCGACGCCGACCGGTGGCGGGTCACCGGACCGTCGCCCCGACGAGTTCCCCCACCGCACCCAGCGTGGTCATCGCGGCGTTGAGCCCCAGGCGAAAGTCCTTGTCGCTGTACGTCGCGAAGACGTCGGTCGGCTGGTGCCACTGCGGGTCCCAGCCGCTGCCGATGTGCACGCCGCGCTCGTTCTCGCGCACGCTGATCGCCGGCACGTCGTCCATGAACGGAGTCGAGTCCGTGTTGGTCATGTGCGGACCCACCTGCGCCGGATAGTCGGTCGCGTACTTCTCGTTCGCCGCGTGGAGAAACCAGGCCAGCGCCTGGGCGCCGAGCGTCTGCCTGGCGTTCATCTGAAACTCGATGTTCACGTCGGCTTCGGGCCGCTGCTCGGGCGGGATGGTGCCGTCGGGCCGGGGCATGCCGTGATCGAACAGCATCATGTCGTGCTGAATCATCCCCAGCCAGCGAGGCTCGGGATACCGCCCCGAACCCGGCGGGGTCTCGCGCCCCTGCAGCGCCCTGCGCTGCGCCACGTAGGCGGACGCCCCGCCGAGGCCCGTCTCCTCGTTGTTCCAGAGGGCGAAGCGGATGGTCCGGTCGGTCTGCACGTCCGGCATGCTGAAGATGCGGGCCAGTTCCATGACGAGCGCCGTGCCCGACCCGTCGTCATTGGCCGCTTCGCCCCAGCCGTGTCCATCCATATGGGCGCTCACGATGTACATCTCATCGGGGCGCGTGCGGCCGACCTTCGTGCAGTAGACCTGCTCCCGCGGCCCGTTGGTCGCAGGCTCGGCATTGAGCTGGCGCAGGTTCTCGTTGGGCTGTTTCAGCGGGTCGGTGTTGACGCCGGTGGGCGTGCGAACGCCGCGGGGCCGGCCACCGCCAACGGCGCGTGGAATACGCGGCTCGGGCGGGCGCGAGGCAGGAGCCTGGCCTGCCCGAGGCGGCGGGGGATCGTAGGTGTACTGCAGGCGCTCCGTGGGACAGCCGTAGCTCCGGAGCTGCGCCTCGATCCAGTCGACGGCTCGTCGATTCCGCTCGGTGCCCTGGCGACGGTCGCCGAACTGCGTGAGGCCCTTGATGGTGGCCTTGTACCGTTCTAGGTCGAGTCGCGACACGAGCGTCTCGACCGCGGTAACGGGTGTGGGTGAAATCGGCGGCAGTGACGGGGGCGGCGCCTGTCCGGCCGGTGCGGCGGCCAGCGCGGCCAGGGCGAGGGTTCGGGTGGCGACGGTCCTCAGCGATGCGCCCATGCGGTGGGGGTCCTCCTGATCCGCCGTTATCTTCCCATCAATTCAGGTCGGCCGTTCGGCAGTCGGTCAGCGCCGGGCGCACGGGCGGCGGCAATCTGTTACGCTACCCCGGCCCCCTCGGACATGCGTGTCGGATTTCTGCCGGTTCCAACCATTCTGTTCCTGCTCTGCCTCGCCGCGCCTGCGTCGGCCCAGGGGCGCGGTCCTGCGGTGCCGCCACCGGTGGCTCCCGAGACGCTGAGCCGGGACGACGCCGGCCAGGCCACGGTCCGCGCGGTGCGCATCCCGCGGCCGATCACGCTCGACGGCCGCCTCGACGAGTCGATCTACGAGATCACCCCAGCCATCGACGGGTTCATCCAGCAGGAACCGCGTGAGGGGGCGCCGGCCACCGAGCCCACCGAGGTCTGGCTGTTCTACGACGATCGGAACGTCTACGTCGCGGCTCGTTGCCACGACAGCCATCCGGAACTCGACGTGATGACCGAGATGCGTCGGGATCAGAACAACATCACGCAGAACGAGAGCTTCACGGTCGTCTTCGACACCTTCCTCGACCGCCGGAACGGCTTCTTCTTCCAGACCAACCCGCTCGGTGCGCTGCGCGACCAGGCCATCATCGACAACCAGCTCAACGTGAGCTGGAACACCGTGTGGAACGTCCGCACCGGCCGCTTCGACGGAGGGTGGACGCTGGAGATGGTGATCCCCTTCAAGTCGCTGCGCTACCCCTCGTCGGGGCCGCAGACCTGGGGCATCAACTTCCGGCGCGTCGTGCGGTGGAAGAACGAATACTCGTATCTCACCTTCATGCCCGCGTCCTACGGGACGGGCCAGGCCATCGGGCAGATGGGACCCGCGGGCACCATGGTGGGTCTCGAGACCCCTCGCAATGCCAAGAACCTCGAACTGAAGCCCTACGGCGTGGCGGCGTCGGTGACGGACCGGACGGCCGCGACGCCCTACTCGAACGATCTGCAGTCGAACGGCGGCTTCGACTTCAAGTACGGGCTCACGCGAGGACTGATCGCGGACCTTACCTACCGGACCGACTTCGCACAGGTCGAGGAAGACCAGCAGCAGGTGAACCTGACCCGGTTCAACCTGTTCTTTCCCGAGAAGCGCGAGTTCTTCCTCGAGGGCCAGGGCATCTTCGCGTTCGGCGGCGTCGGATCCGGCAACGGCACGCCGGGTGACGTGCCGGTGATGTTCTTCAGCCGGCAGATCGGGCTGAACCGCGGGCAGCCGACACCCGTGCTCGGCGGAGGGCGCGTCACCGGACGAAGCGGCCGCTACAGCATCGGTGCGCTCAACATCGAGACTGAGGACCAGCCGTCCACGGGTGCGGTCGCCACGAACTTCACCGCCATGCGCATCAAGCGCGACGTCCTGCGCCGCAGCAACATCGGGATGGTCGCCACGCACCGATCGGTGGCGCAGAACGGGATCGGCGCCAACTCGCTGGTCGGCGCCGACGCGAACTTCTTCCTGTTCACGAACCTGACGGCGAACGCGTACTACGCGCGCACGGTCACCGACGGTCGGAGTGACGGGTCCGCGAGTTATCGCGGCACCATGGACTACGCGAGCGACCGGTACGGCTTCAACGTCGAGCACCTGCTCGTGGGCCAGGGATTCGAGCCGCAGACCGGGTTCGCGCGCCGGACCGATTTCCGCCGCAACTTCGCCGAGCTGCGGTTCACGCCGCGCCCCGGCAACCGCCGGGTGATCCGCAAGTTCAGCTACGTGGCCAGCCTCGACCACGTCACCGACGCACGGTCCACGGTGCTGCTGAACCGCGACCTGCGCGGCTCGTTCGACATCAACTTCCAGAGCAGTGACCAGTTCAGCGTCGACTACGTCCGCTCCTACGAGCGTCTGCCGCGCAACTTCACCATCTCACCCGGCGTGATCGTGCCGGCCGGGCCCTACGAGTACCAGAACCTGCGCACCTCGTATTCGCTCGGGCAGCAGCGGTATGTGTCCGGGCGCGTGTCATTCGGGCGCGGCTCCCTCTACAACGGCACGCGCACGGAGACCAGCTACAGCGGCCGCATCGGGATCGTGCCGCAGTTCGCCGTCGAGCCGACGCTGACGCTGAACTGGGTGCGCCTGCCCTACGGCGACTTCTCGGCGCAGATCGTCAGCAACCGGTTCATCCTCACGCCGACGCCGCGCATGATGATCACGAGCCTCGTGCAGATGAACGTCAGCGCGCACACGCTCACGTCGAGCATCCGCCTCCGCTGGGAGTACCTGCCGGGCAGCGAGCTGTTCGTCGTCTACAGCGACGGTCGCAATACGCTGGACAGCGGTGCCTTGACCGGCCTCCTCAACCGGTCGCTGGCGATAAAACTGACCCGGTTGTTGCGATTCTGACCGGCGCGGGCTGAGACGATCAACTCAGCAATGATGTAAGATCCGCGGTTCCTCATGATGAGCTCGCGCTGGGCCCGACGCGTTGGGATCGTGACGGTCGTCTGCGCGGTGGCTGTTCTGCTGGTCTGGCCCCTGCCGCTCCACCTCTTCAGCCACCTGACAGGCGACCCTGCCGGCGATCTTGGCGTGTACGTCTGGAACATCTGGGTGTTCCACCACGAACTGATGGAGCACGGTCGGCTGCCGTTCTCCACTGACCACGTATTCGCCTTCACGCAGGGGGCCGACTTCGCACTCCACAATTACACGCCCTTGGCCGGGCTCCTGGGCCTGCCCCTGCTCAGGGCCGTCGGCGTCGTCGGGACATTCAACCTGCTGCTGATGGCTGCGTCGGCTGCGAGCGGGCTCGCGGTCGTCCTGCTGGCGCGGCGTCTCGGGATCGGCCCCGTTGCGGCGGTTGCCGCGGGAGTCATCTTCATCGCGGCGCCCACGCACACGGCGCGGCAGGTCGCTCACGCCAGTCTGGTGGCCACGGCGGGTCTTCCGCTCTTCCTGTGGCAGCTGCTGCGGGTGCTCGAACGTGAGCGTCACCGGGATGCGGTCACGCTCGGTGCGCTGACCGCGCTGGCGTCCTACTCCGACGCGTACCTCGGCATCTACTGCGCTTTGGCCGGGGCTGTCGTGCTCGCGCCCCAGTTCGCGTGCCTGGAGCGGCGGCCGGCGGTTCGCGCGGCAACGGACGGACGCCGCCTCGCCCTGCGTCTCCTCAACGGCGTGCTGGCGGTCGCGACGCTGATCGTGGCGTTGCGGCTGGCCGGATACTCCGGACTGGAACTCGGTCCGCTGCGCATCCGCATCGAACCGATCTACACGCCCGTGCTGATTCTCACGGTTGGAGGGCTCCTCCGCGCGTTGTCCCGCCGGCCTGTGAGGCTGGTCCCGGTGACGGGAGCCGCGGAGCGACTGCGTCGTCTGCTCCCGCTCGCGGCCACCGCCGTTGGGACCTGCGTGCTGCTCATGGCGCCACCGCTGCTCGGCGTGGCGCGCCGCATGCTGCTCAGCCGCATGCCGACGACTGACGTGTTCTGGCGGAGCAGTCCTCGAGGCGTGGACCTGCTGGGCTACCTGGTTCCGAACCCGCTCAACCCCTGGTTCGGACAGCTCACTGCCGGTTGGTTCATGCCGTCCTATCCGGACGCGTTCCCCGAGTTTGTCGCCTCCTTCTCGATAGTGGCCATCATCGCGATCGCCATTGCCACGGCGCGTCGTCAGCTGCCCGCACTCTGGTTGGGCTTCACGGCGATCTTTGCGGCGTTGTCGCTCGGCCCTTTTGTACACGTCGCCAGTGTGAACACTTTCGTCCCCGGCCCGTGGGCGTTGTTGCGGTACGTCCCGATCGTCGATCTCGCGCGGGCGCCGTCCAGGTTCAGCATCGTGGCCAGCCTGGGCTTCGCGCTGCTCTTTGGCTGGATGCTGGACGGGTGGCTCCGGAGCGCGTCGGCGAGGAGCCGCACGGCGGCCGCGGTGGTCGTCCTGCTCTGTGCCCTCGAACTGACGCCCGCGCCTCGGCGGCTCTTTCGCGCCGACGTCCCCGAGGTCTACCGCCTGCTCGCGACGGGCGACGAGTCCGGCGCCATCATGGAGTTGCCGACAGGCATTCGCGACGGCACCAGTTCGCTCGGAGACTTCCAGGCGTCGACGCAGTTCTATCAGACGCACCACGGCCGGCCGCTCGTCGGCGGGTACCTGTCCCGCGTGAGCACGTGGCGGCGCGAGGAGACGATGCGTAACCCCGTGTTGCGGGTGCTGGTGGAACTGAGCGCGCCGAGTGGCGCAGTACAGCCGGAGCGGCTGCTGCGCCGCGCCAGGCGCCGCCGCGACGACTTTTTGGCACGGACGTGCGTCGGGTTCGTGGTGATCGACTCGGCGCGAGCCTCGCGCGCTCTGAGGGACGCCGCCACCGACATCCTGCGGTTGGTGCCGGTACACAGTGACGGTCGATACGAGCTGTTCCAGCCCGACGATCCGCCACCGTGTCGGGCGTCGGCGTCAGCCGGCCTGTCCGCCCGCTGGGCGGCCCGGCGTGGCCCCGGCCCGCAGCGGCCCTGACGCCAAAAAGGTCGCGGAGCACGGGAATCGGGTAAACTTCGGGGTCGCACAGTTTTTCAAGGAGAGCCTGCATGCTGCACTCTGTCTCGTCCGCGTGGTGTCGAAGCCTCATCGTCGCCGCCGCGTTTTCGTCCGCCCTCTCCCTCGCCACGCCAGCCGCGGCGCAGGACGCGATTTCGAAGGAAGGCGCCGCGGCCGTCAAGGCCGCGTTCCTCGCGGACCTCGAGGTCATGCGCGGAAAGTTCGTCGGGCTCGCCGAGGCGTTCCCGCAGGACAAGTACACGTACCGCCCCATGGATGGTGTCCGCTCGGTGGCCGAGGTGCTCGCCCTGGCCGCCTCCGAAGGCTATGCCTTCGTGCCGACCAACTTCGGCGGCAAGGCGGGCGCGACGCGTGAGGAAATGGCCGCCCTCCGTACGACAACCGACAAGGCGGCCCTGATTGCCGCCGTCAACAAGGCCTTCGCGCACGCGAAGTCGGAACTCGAGGCGGTCGACCCCGCAACGCTCACGGGCAAGCGCACCGTCATGGGTCAGCAGCGCTCGGTCGTCGAGACGGCGCTGATGATCGGGGGCGACCTCCACGAGCACCTGGGTCAGCTCATCGCCTACGCCCGCGCGAACCGCGTGGTGCCGCCCTGGAGCAAGTAAGCCGGACCGCCGCAGCCTGGCCGTTGCCGCCAGGCTGAGCATTCCTCACACAAGAAGGGCCCGGACGCCGTCAGGCGCCGGGCCTTTCATCTGTACGCGGGGGAAAGCGGCTGGGGCGCAAGCGACGGGCCGGATCTGGACCGTGCCTGCTCCCCCAGGGAAGATCAGCCGCGCAGCAGTTCGAGCGCTGCCTGCTCGTATACCTGCGACAGCGGCCCCAGGTCGGCGATGGCAACGCGCTCGTCGATCCTGTGGATCGTGTCGTTGAGCGGCCCGAACTCCACCACCTCACGCGCCAGGGTGGCGATGAACCGCCCGTCCGACGTGCCCCCGCTCGTAGAGAGCGCCGGGCGTATGCCGGTGATGTGGTCGACGGCTGCGATGACCGCATCGACCAGCCGGCCCGGGGGCGTGATGAACGGCTGCGCATTGGCCGTCCACTCCACGGTGCAGTCGAGCCCGTGCCGGTCGAGCACCTCCTGGACGCGAGCCATGAGGACGTCGGCCGGCGACTCGGGCGAGAAGCGGAAGTTGAACGACACCTGCAGCGCACCGGGCACGACGTTGACCGCCCCCGTCCCCGCGTGGATGTTCGACACCTGAAAGCTGGTCGCCCCGAACCAGTCGTTCCCCCGATCCCACTGCGCGGCGCACAACTCCGCCAGCGCGGGCGCGGCTTCGTGAATCGGGTTCCGTCCGCGCTCGGGATAGGCGACGTGGCCCTGCACCCCACGAACCGTGAGCACGCCGTTCAGCGAGCCCCGACGCCCGTTCTTGATCGTGTCGCCAAAGCGCCCGGACGACGTGGGCTCGCCGACGATGCAGGCATCGATGCGTTCGCCACGGGCGCGCAGCCGCTCGATGACCGCCGCCGTGCCGTCGACGGCGTCGCCTTCTTCATCGGAGGTCAGCAGGACGGCGACCGACCCGGCCAGGGGTGGGGAGCGACGGGCGAGCCGCTCCACCGCGGTGGTGAACGCCGCCACCGACGCCTTCATGTCGGCCGCACCGCGCCCGAACAGGAAACCGTCGCGCTCGACGCCGGCGAAGGGGTCCACGCTCCACTGCTCCATCGGACCCGTAGGCACGACATCCACGTGGCCTGCAAAGCAGACGAGCGGACCCGAGGTGCCGAGGCGCGCCCAGAGGTTGCGCACGCCGCCGCGGTCCATGCGCTCGCAGGCAAAACCAAGCGGGCGCAGCCGGTCCGCCAGCAAATCGAGGCTGCCGCCGTCGTCCGGCGTGACGGATCGGCACTGCACGAGCTGGCGGGCCAGCGCCAGCGTGTCGGCTGCCGGGTCTGGCGACGAGACGCTCGTCATCGCCATCGTTCGATTGTCGCGGCCCGCGGCGCGGGACCGGCTGGTGGGCGCGACTCAGTCACGGAGCAGCTCGTTGATGGAGGTCTTGGCGCGCGTCTGCGCATCGACCCGCTTGACGATGACTGCGCAGTTCAGCGAGTAGCGCCCGTCGGGTGACGGCAGGCTGCCTGGAACGACCACCGAGCCGGACGGCACGCGTCCGTAGTGAATCTCCCCCGTCGAGCGGTCGTAGATCCGCGTGCTCTGGCCGATGAAGACGCCCATCGAGATGACAGAGTGTGCCTCCACGATCACGCCTTCCACGATCTCGGACCTCGCGCCGATGAAGCAGTGGTCCTCGATGATGGTCGGGTTCGCCTGCAGCGGTTCAAGGACGCCCCCGATGCCGACGCCGCCCGACAGGTGCACGTGCTTGCCGATCTGCGCGCACGACCCGACGGTTGCCCAGGTGTCCACCATGGTGCCCTCGTCCACGTAGGCGCCGATGTTGACGTAGGACGGCATCAGCACGACGTTGCGACCGATGAAGGTGCCGGCGCGCGCCACCGCGGGCGGCACCACGCGGAACCCGCCGGCGCGGAACTGCGCCTCGGTGCAGCCGTCAAAGCGCAGCGGAACCTTGTCGAAGAAGTTCGTGCCCGCACCGGGCATGACGCGGTTGTCGTGGGTGCGGAAGTACAGCAGGACCGCCTTCTTCACCCACTGGTGGGTGACCCAGGCGCCGTCGATCCGCTCGGCCACGCGGAGTTCGCCCGTCTCGAGGGCGGCCAGCACCGCGTCGAGTGCCTGCGCGAGTTCGGGTGGGACCGCGTTCGGATTCAGGTCCGCGCGCCGTTCGAAGGCGGCGTCGATGATCGGTTGGAGGGCAATGATGTCCATGGCGCTGTGCGACTCGTCAGTGGCAGAAGGCAACGATGCGGCGTGCGGCCTCGAGGCATTCCTCGATCCCGGGCACGAGCGCGATGCGCACGTACCCGCGCCCCGGGTTCACGCCGTGCGCCGTCCGGCCCAGGTACTGGCCGGGCAGGACGGTGACGTGAGTGGCCTCGAAGAGTTCGCGGGCGAACGCCTCGTCGTCTCCTCCGGGCACGCCGGCCCAGAGGTAGAAGCCCGCGTCGGGCGTTGAAACCCGCAGGACGCCAGCCAGCATCGGCGTGACCGCGGCGAACTTCTCACGATACAACGCCCGGTTGGCGACCACGTGCGGTTCGTCGTTCCAGGCAGCGATGCTGGCGTGCTGCACGGGCAGGCTCATGGCGCTGCCGTGATACGTGCGGTAGAGGAGGAAGCGCGCGAGCAGGTCGGCATCTCCCGCGACGGCGCCAGAGCGCATGCCCGGAACGTTCGACCGCTTCGAGAGGCTGGCGAAGACGACCAGGCGGCGGAAATCAGTGCGCCCGAGCCGCACAGCGGCCTCGAGCCCGCCGATTGGTGGCTGCTGCTCGTCCGGGTAGATGTCCGAATAACACTCGTCCGAGGCGATCACGAACCCATAGCGATCCGCGTAGGCAAAAATGGTCCGCCAGTCGTCCAGCGAGAGCACGCGGCCCGTCGGGTTGCCAGGTGAGCACACATACAGCAGCTGCACCCGCTCCCATGCCGTGTCCGGAAGCGTCGTCGGGTCGAACGCGAACCCGTTCTCGACAGTCTGGTTGAGGAAGGCGGTCTCTGCCCCGGCCAGCAGCGCAGCCCCCTCGTAGATCTGGTAGAAGGGGTTCGGACAGACGACGAGCGCTCCCTGGCGGGCGGGATCGACCACGGCCTGCGCAAGGGCGAACAGTGCCTCACGCGTGCCGTTCACCGGCAGCACCTGGCGCGCGGCGTCAAGCGCAGGGATGCGGTAACGTCGTGCCCACCAGCCGGCGATCGACTGCCGCAGCGCGTCGAGTCCTGCCGTTGTCGGATACACCTCGAGACCATCGAGATGCTCGACCAGCGCCTGCCGTACGAGCGCGGGGGTCGCATGCTGCGGCTCGCCGATGGACAGCCGGATCGGCGTGAGCGACGGGGGCGTGATCCCGGCAAACAGGGTGCGGAGCCGCTCGAACGGGTACGGGTGAAGGCGCTGGAGCTGCGGGTTCACGGAAGCTCCAAGTATCCCATGGTCGCGCCCCGCTGCATCGACCACTCGCGGCAGCCCGGGCGGCCTCCGTCTACTTCTGCGCGGGTCCCGGTGCGAGTACGGCCATCACGAGCAGCCGTGCGGTGCCGTTGTTGCGAACGCCGTGCGGCACGCCGTCCGGCGCGACGAGCAGGTCGCCGGCGCGCATGGGCAGTTCCCGGCCCTCGAGCAGGAACAGTCCCTCGCCTTCCACCACCAGGTACAGCTTGTCCATGCCCGCGTGCGCGTGGAGCGCGTGGGCCTGCCCGGGCTCGAAGGCGTTGAGGCCCACCAGCACGCGCGGCGAACTGAACAAAGTGGACTTCCCCATGCCCTGAGCACGCCATTCGGCGTGGTCGGCTGGTCGGATGACGGACGGATGCATGATCATGGTCGGCCACCGATTATGACGCCTCCGCCTGTCCCTGAACCCCCTGTCGACCTGGTCACGGGCCTCGTGGAGCGGGTCGGCCGCGAGGTCATCCTGCCGAAGTTCAACGCCCTGACCGCCCGCGAGGTCGAGCACAAGGTGACCGAATGGGAGCGGGACGACCTGGTCACCGTGGTGGACCGCGCTGCCGAGGAACGGTTGTCGCAGGGCCTTCAGGCGCTCGTGCCGGGTGTGCCCGTGCTCGGCGAGGAGGCCGCCTCGACGACCCCCGCACTGCTGGACCTCCTTCAGGGCGATGGGCCGGTCTGGGTCGTGGACCCGCTGGACGGCACCCGGAACTTTGCGGCCGGCGACGACGGCTTTGGCGTGATGGTGAGCTGGGTCGTGGCCGGCGTGGTGCGCGCCTCGTGGGTGCACCTCCCCCGCCGCGGTGACACCTTCGTCGCGGTGACGGGTGCCGGGGTCCGGCTGAACGGCACGCCTGTCCGTGTGCCGAAGGGGACGCCGGCACGGTACCGCGGCATGTTCTCCGTGCGGTTCCTGCCCGACGCGGTGCGCGAGCGGGTTCACGCGCAGACGCACGGGCGGTTCGAGCCGGTGCGGGCGTCAGGCGCGGCGGCTGTCGCCTATACCGACGTCCTCCTGGGCAGGCTCGAGTTCGTGGCGTATTACCGACTGCTGCCCTGGGACCACGGGGCTCCGTCCCTCGTGATCACCGAGGGTGGTGGCGTGGTCGAACACGCGGACGGACGGCCGTATTCGATCCGCTCGCCGAACCAGGTCACCATCGTGGCGGGCTCCGCCGATGTGGCACGCGAGGTGCGGCGTTGGCTCGCCGGGTCAGGCGCGGGCGGCCTCGGCGATGACCGCGGCTGACGGGAGCGACTCGGCCCGCCAGCACAGGTCCAGCAGGCGGCGGGCGCGGTCCGGCGGCAGGATGCCGGCCGCGTTGCCCATGAACTTGGCCTCGAGATCCGCATCGGACATCGGCCTGTTCACGCTGCCGACGGCGTGTTCGATGTGCTTCTCCAGCCGCCGGCCGTCCTTCAGCGTGATGGTGGCGTGCACCTGCTCCTCGTGAATGCCCGGATCGATGGTGGCGGTGACGCGGTCGCGCAGCGACACGACCAGTGGATCCCTGACCTGCGCATCGGTGAACTCGGCGACGCCAGCGGCTCCTCGCACGATCGCCACGGCGGCCGCGAAGTAGACGCTGAACTTCCCTTCGAGTCCGGTCTGCGGCGTCTTCTTGCCCGTGAGCTCGAGCACGAGCGGATGCACACGCAGGTCGACGCGGGCGATCTGATCCGCGGTCAGCCGGTGCTCGTTCCGCAGTTGGATGCAGGCGTCGAGCGCTGGGTGAATCACGATGCCGCAGGCGAACGGCTTGTACGTGTTCAGGGCAATCTCGTACGTGCCGCCGAGTTTCTCGGTGATCTCCCCCCACTTCTGCTCGGTGCTCAGGACGTGGGACCAGCCGCTCTTGCCTTCCAGGCCCGCCTCGGCCGCCGTGAAATTGCGCGACGCCAGCAGTGCCGCCGTGAGGCCGTTCTGGGCCGCCCGCCCCGGGTGGAAACTCTTGGTCATCGAGCCGAACATCTCGCGCAGGCCCACCGGCTGAACGGCGGCCACGCCCAGGGCCCAGACCATCTGCTGTTCGGTCAGGCCCAGCAGACGCCCGGCCGCGGCGGCGGCACCGAAGACGCCCGTCGAGCCGGTGATGTGCCAGCCGCGGTCGTAGTGAGCCGGGTACACCGAGTTGCCGATGCGGCATTCCGCTTCGATGCCGAGCACGAGGGCGTGGACGAACTCTCGGCCGGCCACCGGCCGGTACTCCGCGAGCGCGAGGATGGCGGACGCCACGGGGCCGGCCGGGTGGATCACGGTTTTCAGGTGCGTGTCGTCGAAGTCGTGCACGTGCGAGCTGATCCCGTTCATCAGCGCCGCGTGCAGGACGTCGAGCCGTTCAGGCCGGCCGAGCACCGAGGCCTGGGCCGGCCCGGAAAACGGCGCCAGCGCGGAGACGGCGATGTCCATCGTCTCGTGCCGCGCTCCGCCCAGCGCCGAGCCGACCCAGTTGACGAGCGTGCGCGCCGCTTCCGCCCTGATGGGTGCCGGGAGGTCGTCGGCCCTCGCCTGCACGAGATACCGCGCGAGGATACGCGTTGCGGGCGGCGGAGCGGCCGCGGGCGGGGCGGCAGCCTCGCTCACCTGGCCAGCCGCGGCCGCAGCCGGCGAACCGCCGATGGACGCGTTGGCGGCGAGCCCGGCCACGGTCAGCGATTTCACGAAGTCGCGGCGGTCGATGGCAGACATGTTCCGGTCACCTCGCTGTGCCGTGCAGGGTACATCATCCCTGCCCGAACCCGATGGGCCAGCGCGGCATCGCCCCACGCGCCGGCCACGCCCTGCGACCGCCCTCCGAGCACCACCCGCGCTGCGACTACCACCCGCGCTGCAACGATTGCCCGCGCCGCAGACACCACCTGCGCTGCGGCACCACGCGCGCCCGCGGCCCGTCAGTACGTCACGCGGACGCGGTAGTCGAGCACCGTCGTGCCGTCGACCGGCAGCGGGATGGTGAACTGCGCGGCGAAGGCCGCGGTCTTCTTCCACTCGGCGCTCGCCCGCATCATGCGCCACGAGCCGCCGATCGGTTCGTTCACCTCCACGGTCACCGGCGTCGTCTTGTGGTTGCGCAGCGTGACCTGATACGCCAGCTCATAGACGTTCGGGGCAACGCGCTGGAAGTCGGTCTGCTTCCGGTCGGCCGTGACGTCGAACGCGGTGCCGATCTTCAGGTTCAGCGTTTCGTCCTTCGGCGTGTGACCGATGCGGTCTTCGCCGACGAACTGCACTCCCCCGCGCGAGTCTGCCTGATACACGCGCACCACGCCCGACGGCATCGGCATGCCCAGGCCGGCCTTCTGCTCGTTCGTCAGCTGGTAGAACACGTCGACCGGCGTCTTCATGGCTGCGCCTGGCATCTCGCTTCGGTAGAAATCGGGCTGACCGTTGACCACGTAGCGCTTCTGCACGGGAAACCCCGTCGCAGCCAGCATGCTCACCTGCTTGGTCGCGTTGTTGTTGATGGAGGTCTTCCGATCCAGCGTGTAGAGGTGGTAGTCCGAAAAGGCTTCCTCCTGCATCGGCGGAGCAGCGGCTTCGGCGGCGAGTGCGCTGCGATTGGCCCTGGCCATCACCATCGCCTGCCGCACGCGGTTCAATTCTCCGGCCACCAGTTGCAGCCTTGCATTCGGGAACGCGGTTCCGCTGCTGTTGACCACGGTCACCCAGCCATCGAGGTCGGCGGCCCGGTCGTCGCGCGAGACCGTCAGCACGTAGTCGGCCTTCCACTGCAGCTTGCTCGCGAGATAGGCCGCCTCCACGCGGTGCGCGACGGCTCCGCGGTTGTCGAGCGTCCAGATGAGGGTCGGCCGCGCGAAGAGGTTGCCGGGCAGTTCGGGGAACCGGATGTGGTCGGCCGACAATCCCGTGACCACCTCGCCATCGATGCGCCAGACCGGTGCGCCGTTGTAGCTCAGCAGACGGGCGGTCACCCCCTCTTCGACCGTGGCGCCGTTGGCCGACCGCTGGCGCATCAGCGTGACGTCGCGGCCCACGTACTTCCGCAGCAGCTTCTCCGGGTCCAGCAGGTCGTACTCGTAGTTCTGCTCGAGCACCTGCACCCGGGTCGGGTCGGTCAGCGACCGGAAGTGCACGCTCGCCGGGTTCACCGTCGCGGCGATGTCCATGAAGTGCAGGTCGGACACGCCGCCGGGCAGTTGGATCGTTCGCGTGTCGCGCACGAGCGCGATGTCCGCGTTGTAGACGGTGACCGCCAGGTCCACCTGATTGTCGAGGGTCGAGGTGGCGGTGTTCTGCGCCGCCGCTTCCAGCGAGGTGGTCAGGCTCAGGGGCTGGAGGTCACGGGCGTTCGAGAAGCAGACAGCCGCCGCGGGTGCGAGCGCGAGCAGTACGAGGAATCGTCGGGTCATCGGAGGCTCCTTCCTGCCCGTAGAACGGAGCACCGGACAATTCTTGCAGCCTCACCGGACAGACGCCCACGTGGCGCCTCCATCGGAGGTCGACCAGGCGCGGCCGTCCGCGGCGCGAACGATGGCCGTACTGCCGTCGCTCGCCTGAACACCGACGAGATCCGCCGGCTCGGGGAACCGGACACGCGACCATTCCGTGCCGTCAGCCGTACGCAGCACCACGCCCGCCCGGCCGACCGCCCACACCACCGTGCCGATGTTCGCCGAGAGCGCGGTGATCGAGGCCCCGATCGCCGGCTCCGGTGATGGCGTCCACGTGCGCCCATCGTCCGAACGCTGCAGCTGCCCGTCCACGATGCGCCAGCGCGGCGACGCGGAAGCGAACTCCAGCCGGTCCCTCCGCGCCGCGCTGGGGGCAGGCATCGCGGGGGGGGCTGGCGCGGCGGGTGCCGCAGCCTCGGCCGCCGTCGGGGCTGCCGCCGCGCGCCCGCCGGACGCATTGGTGCCCGGTGGCTGACGATCGTCTGCCGTCTCAGGTGCGGTCGCGGTCTGAGCCGGCATCGACGCATTGCTTCCCGCCGCGTCCCGGGCACGCAGCTCGGACGATGCGGCCGATGGGGTGCGGGAGTCGCGCGGCGGCTCGAGCGTGCCGGGCACGACTGCGCTCGCGGCAGGGGGCCCTTCGGCCGGCGCGGGCGGTTGCGGCGCCGGTGCGGCCCCAGCGTTCGCGGCCGGCTCATTGCCCGGACGTTCCACGCGCGTCGTGTCGCGTCGTTCGGTCTCGCGGTTGGCCGCGGGCTCCTGCGTTTTGTCCAGACCCGGCGTGCGCAGCCAGACGAACGTCGCAAGGACAATGGTCGCGGCCGCGCTCAGCGGAACGAACCACCGCACCCAGGGCCGTCGCCAGGCCAGCACGCGTGCGCCACCTGCAGCTCTGTCAGATTCGCCGTCCCCCGCGTGAGCACCCACGTCCCGGGCGTCGGTGTCCCCAGCCAAGGCTTCGTCGCGCATCATCGCCCCGAGCAGCGCCTGGCACCGTGGACACCCGGCGGTGTGTGCCGTCGCTCGTTTCACCTCGGCCTGCCCGAGCGAACCGTCGGTCCAGGCCGCGAGCACCTCGGCGTCCAGGCAATCCGGACCCACGGCCGACGCCCGCGCATCCAGGCGCGTGAGCCCCTGGTGCAGCGCCGCGTCGCGATCGATGGGGGGCGTCATGCGGGTGATTCCTCCGTTGAACGATCGGCCGGTGCGTTCTTGCGGGCCAGCATGCCGGTGGCGGCCGCTGCCGCGTCCGGGCGCAGCAGGTCGTGCAGATCGAGCGGCCCGGCATCCTGCGCGAGCGATTCGAAGCAGGCGCGGACCTCGTCGGCCCCAAGGTGCTGCTCCTCCAGCAGGTGGCGCTCGATCGTGTCTCTCAGCGCCGTGCGAGTCCGCTCGAGGTGACGCGACACGGTGGACTCGTGCTCGCCGAGCAGCCTGCCCACCTGGGCGAGCGTCATGTGCTGGGCATAGTAGCAAGCCAGGCGGAGGCGGTCGCCGGACGACAATCCCATCAGGGCGGCACCTAGCGCCGCACGCATGGCCAGGATGAACCGCACGCGGTCGGGCTCCGCCTCACGGGCCGGACTGGCCAACGCGGCGGGCGAATCCTCCTCGGGCAGTGGGTCGGCGCGGCGTCGTTCCCGCACACGGTCCACATGCCGCTGTGCGAGCAAGGCGCGCAGCCACGTGGCCAGACTGCTGCGCCCGTGGAAGTAGCGGAACAGCGAGGGCCTCGCGGCGCCACGCGCGGTCACGCCGAACAGCTCGGCGTGAAGCGAGTCCGCGAGCTCCTGTCCGCCTTCGTTTCGCGTGATGGCGTCGGCCGCGCGCACGAGCACGGCCCTGTAAGCGCCGACGAAATGTTGCCACGCGCGCTCGTGCCCGGCGGCGCATGCACAGGCGAGTGCCAGATCCTGCAGGTGAAGGGTGCGCAGGTAGGTGGCGAGCGCGTCGGGCGACACGGGCCCGTCGCCGAACCGCTTCTCGGCACTTGCCTGCAGCGCCTGAACGAACATCGCCCGGGACACACCCCAGCGCCCCGCGTCGGCCACCTCGAACAACGTCGTTGCGAGCTGGGGGTCGATGGTCACGGTCGCGAGCCGGTGGTGCGGCGTCTGCGCCGCAGTGACGCCCGGCGTACCCCGTCCGCACGCCGTTTCCCGAGCAGTCGGTCCAGCCCCGCGCGGCCGCCGCGTGTGTTCACGAAGTGGTTAACCCAACAATGGGCGCAAGTGCCGCCGCGGTCTGGAGCAGCAGCGCGTACAGCGTCGGGTTCGCATCCGCCGCCGCGTCGCCGCCGCTCGGTCCGGAGGCGTCCCGCGGCAGGGCTGCCCACGCGTCGCCGCCCACTGCATCCACCGTCCGCGATCGGAACGGCTCGAGCGCGGCCAGCGCAGCACGCGCCCAATCCGTGGCTGCGCGTTGTCGCACGGGGTCGCCCGCGTCTGAGGTGGCCAGCAGCCGCACGGCCGCGGCGAGATTGGCGCAGGCGATGTCGGGCGTCTCCCGGCGCCCGCAGTCCGGACAGCACCGGTACGGTCCGTAGACCGCGTATCGGAGCGTGCACTGCGTGCAGGTGACGTCGGCCTGGCACGCCGGCTCGATGTGCAGGCGAACCGAACCCGGTCCCACCGTATCGCGCACGGTGTCGGTTCCAGTGTGCCCGGATGACGCTGGTGATCCCTCCGGCGGCACCACCTGCAGGAACTGCCCGGTGACGCGGTTCAGGATCATCGAGCGGGCGTACTCGATCTGCTCCGCCGTCCAGAACGTGTCACCCGCCCCCTGGTGGGTGCAGTAGGGGCAATAGGGGTCGGTCCCAGTTGTCAGTCCGGTGCCGGGTGTCACCTTGAAGAAGCCGTTGCAGACGGGGC
Source organism: uncultured Bifidobacterium sp. (assembly GCA_964386715.1). Lineage (GTDB taxonomy): Bacteria > Acidobacteriota > Vicinamibacteria > Vicinamibacterales > CAVVIG01 > CAVVIG01. Next base: position 101,689 of record CAYLTD010000002.1, on the reverse strand, counting down.
ACTCGCGAGCGAAGTACCCGTGCCCATCGGACGGGATGGCAATGCGGACCGTCTTGCTCATCGTCCCATTGTCGCGCGACTGCCCGGCTGCGCGCATGAGGAACCCGCGCGCGATTGGACCTGCCAGGGTCCTCGCGTTACCCTGCGGGGTGCCCTATCGCATCGACCTGCCCGATCCGCCCGCCGATGCCCTCGATCGCCTCGTCGCCCTTGGCGCGCTCGATGTCGAAACCGGGCCCGCCGGCCTGTCCGCCATCGTGCCGGACAGCGTCGACGCGGCCCGTCTCGCTGCGTCCATGGGCGAGACAGCCGTAACCGTCTCCCCGGCGGTTTCGCGCGACGATGGCTCGGTGTGGGTGCTGCACCCGCGCGCCGTGCGGGCGGGCCGACTCGAGATCGTGCCGGAGGGGCTCGCGGCGTCGGGTGGCGACGCCGTGGTCCAGCTCCTCGATGGCCCGGCGTTCGGTTCGGGGCTGCACCCGACGACCGCGTTGTGCCTGGAACTGGTCGATGCACTCACGACGGCGCAGGCGCCGCCCAGCGCGCTCGATGTGGGGACCGGGTCGGGCGTGCTGGCCCTGGCGGCGTTGCGGCTCGGCGTTCCGCACGTGCACGCGCTGGATGTCGACGCCGACGCGCTGGCCGAGGCTGAGGCCAACGCGCGGCTCAATGGCCTCCACGCGCGCCTTACGCTGCTGGCGGGCGGCCCGGGCGACGTGGACGGGGCGTGGCCGCTCGTGATGGCGAACATCCTTGCGGCTCCGCTGATCGACATGGCCCCGGTGCTGGTGCAGCGCGTTGCGCACCGGGGCGTGCTGCTGCTGTCGGGCGTGCCGGCTGACATGGCGCGCGAGGTGGAGCGTGTGTACCGCCGGCTCGGCCTGCGTCCCGCGCGGATCGAGACGCGGGCCGGCTGGAGCGCGCTGGTGATGGAGGCGTCGTGGTAGTGTGCGCCGTGACCTGCGCGGCCGGTGACGCGGCGCCGGCATCTTGTGGTGTCGTGAGAGCAGCGGGATGGTGACGTTCACCGCCCACCCATCCTCCGGCCTTCGCGTCCTGCCGTACGCCCTGTCCAGGTCCGAGTGGGAAGCCGTGCGTGTGAAGCGGTGACGAGACCGCACGCCCTCCGGGGGGATGCGTGCGACGAACGGCTACCCCTGAAAACACGAAAGCCTGCGTTGCCGCAGGCTTTTCGCGAATGTGATGGTCGGGGCGAGTGGATTCGAACCACCGACCCCTCGGTCCCGAACCGAGTGCTCTACCAGGCTGAGCCACGCCCCGACAGGCGTTGGTGAAGCGCTACCGAACTGCGGCCCCGGGTTGCCGCGCGCTCGAAGGGCTATCTTACCTCAGCTTCCATCGAGAAAGATAGCTCCTCCACCGCAGAAATCGCATGGTGCGCTGTGAGGTCCGGGTGCAGCGGCGTCACCGACACATACCCGTCGAGCACCGCCTGGTAGTCCGACCGGTCGTGCGGCGCCCACTCGTCCTGCCCTTCCTCGATCCAGAAGTACTCGCGCCCCTTCGGGTCGTGGCGCACCGCCACCGACGTCACGTGGTTCCGACGCGCCTGCACGGTGGTGCGCACGCCCTTCGGCTGCCCCTTCGGCACGTTCACGTTCAGGAACGTCCACGGCGGCAAAGGCTTGCGCAGCATGCCCCCGGCCAGGGCCGCCGCGGCACGGGCCGCATGGCTGAAGTCGTACTCGCCCCGCGTGAACGCCAGCGACACGGCCAACGCCGGCACGCCAAGCAGGGTGGCCTCGAGCGCGCCCGCCACGGTCCCCGAATACGTCACATCGTCGCCGAGGTTGTAGCCCTTGTTGATGCCCGACACGACGAGGTCGGGCAGGGCGCCCCGGTAGATCTGCGTCACCGCGATGTTGACGCAGTCGGTTGGTGTACCGTCCACGCCGTACACCCCGTCGCGCAGGTGCTCGAGCCGGAGCGGGCGCCGCAGCGTCAGCGCGTGGCCGATCGCGCTGGCCTCCTCCGTTGGCGCGACGATCGTCACGTCGCCCAGCGACGTCAGCGCGTCGGCGAGCGCGACGATCCCCTTCGATCGATACCCGTCGTCGTTGGTCACGAGAATCCGTGGCATGCGAGCCCTGGATCTTATCAACGGCGCACCACGGTGAACAGCAGGACCGTGGCCGCCACGGACAACGCGGCACCGGTGCCGAATGCCGCCGCGGGTCCGAACCAACTCCACAGCAGGCCGAACGCCACGCTCGCGAGCAGTGCGCCGATGCCGAGCACCGCGTTGTACACCCCGAACGCAAACCCCCGCGACGATGCCGGCGCGAGGTCGGCAACGAGGGCCTTCTCCGTGCCCTCCGACAGCCCGAAGTACAGCCCGTACACGAAGAACCACGCGAGCAGCGCCGTCAGCGAGGAAGAGACCGCGAAGCCCACGTAGACCACCGCGTAGACGATCCAGCCTGCCGCAATCAACGTGCGGCGCCCGAGGCGGTCGGACCACGAGCCGCCCAGGACCGACGTCGACGCCTTGACGACGTGCAGCGCGCCCCACATCAGGGGCACGTACTGGGCACTGCCCGCCGCCTCCGTCAGCCGCAGCAGCAGGAAGGCGTCCGTCGAGTTGCCCAGCGTGAAGAGCGTCAGCACGACGAAGAAGCGCCGCAGTTCGTGCGGCAGTTCGCCTGACGATGGGGCCACGCGGGCACGCCCCTGCAAATCGGACGGCGCCGTGGGTGGTGCGCCGCCGGCCGCCCCCGGCAGCGTGGGCGGCGTCTCGCGCCCAGTCGCGGGCAACGTGTCGTGCTCGCGCACGAGCAGGATCAGCAGCACCGCCACCGCGCCAGGCACGATGGCGAGCGCGAACAGCGTGCGGTAGTGACCGGGATAGAAGAACAGGAACAGCGTGGCGAGGGCCGGACCGATCACCGCGCCCGTGTGGTCCATCGCGCGGTGGAAACCGTACACCTTGCCGCGTGTGTGCGGCGTGGCCCACGCGGCCAGCATCGCGTCGCGGGGCGCTCCGCGGATGCCCTTGCCCACACGGTCTGCCAGACGGATCGTGAAGACGTGGGTCCAGGACTGGGCGAAGGCGATCAGGGGACGGACCGCCGACGAGATCGCGTAGCCTGCCAGCACGAGGGGCCTTTTCGCGGGTCGGCGATCGGCTGCCCGGCCCGAGAGGATCTTCAGCAGGCTGTTCGCGGCCTCGGCCGCGCCTTCCACGAGGCCGAGCGAGACAGCCGAGGCGCCGAGCACCTGCGTCAGGAAGAACGGCAGGAGCGGGTAGATGGCCTCGCTGGCGGCATCGGTGGCCAGGCTCACCCAGCCGAGCAGCCAGACCGGTTTCGGCAGCGAGAGCAGGCTGTCATCGGCGGACAAACGGGGCGAGTGGTCCATCGGGCACGACCGTCACGAAGATCCGGCTGCCCTGTGCCGCGCGCTCTCGATACACGGGGAACCCGCGGTGGCTGCCTGCCGGCTCGAACCGTTGGGCATCATAGGTCACCGCCGCCCCTTCCGCGAACCACCGCGCGCCGTCGAAGTCGATCCAGATGCCCGAGGTGCCCTGCGGCCGGCGCACGGTCTCCACTCCCGTTGCCGCGCTGCCCGTGGAGGCGCTGCTGGTCTGCGCTGCCGATGGTCCGGCGTCCCGCGCCTCCGCTGCTTCGATCAGGGCGTCGAGCATCCGGGCGGGTACCTGCACGAGCTGGTCGCCGCGTGCGGGCTCGCGGCGATCCGCGAGCGTAAGGCGGTCGCCGGATGCGAGTGCGGGCGTGTGCAGCCCCGGCCGGCCGAACAGCACGGACAGCCCGATGTCCCTTTCAATCGGAAACGACGGCGTCCGCGATCCGACGGTGCCCGCCAGTTCGCCCTGTCGGAGACGTTCGTACGGCCGCATGATGCCGCCGCCGATGGGCACGTAGATGATGCTGAACGGCTCGAGCGTCACGTTCTGGTAAATCGGCACGCCGTCGATGGTGCCCGTCCGCGACATCACGTTGCCGTCGAAATGGATGGAGGCTCCGGCCGCGTAGTAGTAGCTGCCTGCGTAGAACAGGGGCCGTCCGCTGAGCTGCCACGGCGCATTGGCCGCGGTGACGAGCGGGGGCGGCGTGGCGACACGGTAGACCTGTGCCCTGCCGACAGTGGGTAGCGAGATGACCACGAACGCCGCCCAGCCGACCCTCGTCTTTCGCATGCGCGCCTCCGCCGATCGACTCGTCAATCGACGTGCCAGCGCACGCGGCCTCCCGGTCAGCCGTCGTTTCCGCTGGCCGATGGCGACGCCAGTCGAGGATTGGCACGCAGGCGTGCGCCTCCACCGGCGTGCCACGTGTAGGGAATCTCCGGCGAGTCGTACGGCAGGCGGTAGTGATCGGGATCCGCGTAGTCGTAGGCAGTGGTCGGGCAGTTCAGCATAAGCGCATCGGTGGCCCCGAGGTTCTGGATGCCGTGCCAGACGCCCACCGGAATCACCACGAACGCCGGTCGCGCGTCGCCCGCGTGCAGTTCCATCACGCGACCGTGGGTCGGGCTTGTCTCCCGTCCGTCGTACAGCACGATCTTCACGTGCCCCTGATTGATGAACAGCCGGTCCACGGTCTTCGCGTGGCAGCTCCACGCACCGATCGCGGCTGGAAACAGGCGCGACTGGTAGATGTGCACGACGGGCAGGCCGGTGGGATCCCACTGGGGGCGGAAAATCTCCGTGATCACGCCGTGATCGCGGGGGACGTGCCGCACTTCGTGCACGACGACGTCCTCGATCGGCGCCTGGAGCTTGTGCCACTCGTCGGTGACCTGCTGGGTGTCCTTCTTCGCGCTGATCAGCATGGTTGGTGTCAGAGTCCTTTGTAGGAACGGAAGGCGTCGATGTTTCCGCCGCGCCGCCATGGCAGTTGCGACGGTCGCTTCAGCCGGCTTGCTGTTTCGCGGACAAGCGTCCGTACCAACTCGCGGTAGGACACGGTGTTCGGACGTTCGGAAACGAGCATCCGCACCAGTTCGCGCGGCTCGAGATCCGGCTCGGCCGCCAGGCGCGCGGACCAGACGGCCTGCTCGTGCGACGGCCGGGTTCGATACACGCCCTGGCGCCACGAGCCGGGGAACTTGAGGGCGGTCAGTCGCTCGACCAACGCGAAGGTGCATCCGCGAGCCGCGGCCCTCTGCCACAGCTCGACGTCCGGACTGGTGTGCAGTTCTCGGTAGTCACGCCAGCCGCCGACGCGCGTCGTCACCGCGGCCCGATGGGTCATCCCTGAAGGCGGGGCGTAGAGGCCACGGTCGGGACGAGGGATGCTCGGCAGCACGAATTCGCCCTCGGGCCCGATCATCGCCACCAGCCCGTACGCCAGGTCGGCACCGCGCGCGTCCAGCGCGCGGACACAGACCTCGAGATGATGGGGCAGCCAGAGGTCGTCGTGGCCGAGGTAGGCGATGATCTCGCCGCGCGCCTGCCGGATTCCCTCGTTGTTCGGCGCGCTCTGGTGGCCACTGTTCGAAGGCAGGTTGATCCAGCGCACGCGCGGGTCGCCCGCTCCGGCCACGACCTCCGCGGAGTCGTCCGTGCACCCGTCGCCGACCACGAGCAGCTCGAAGTCGGTGTAGGTCTGGCGCAGCACGCTTCCAATCGCATACGCGAGCACGGCGCTGCGGTTGTAGGTGGCAATGATAACGGTGACGCGCGGCATCAGGGAGTCCCGGGTGTCAGCCTACCATTCGCTCCGTCGCCAGGCGCTTGCGCGTTCCTGCCCCGGGTCACAGCAGGTCGTGCGCGGCGGCAATCGGTTCCGCGAGCGTCGTCCCGGCGGGCCGCTGCCCCAGGCGCAGGCGGAACTCGCGCTGCAGGAGCAGGAGGATGGCGGCGAGCTGCAGGAGCACGGCCGTCACCGACAGGTACCAGATCCAGTGCAGGTGGAAGCCGTCCACCTTCGACAGCAGGAATGCCGGGCCGGCGAACACGATGAGCCGGCTCGACGAGGCGATGAGCGACGGCATGGTGTTCCCCATCGCCTGGAACATGCTCGACGCGACGAACACGATGCCCGACGCCACAAAACTCCACGAGACGATGCGCAGGTAGTCGCGCCCGACCTCGATGACGGCCGGGTCCGACGAGAAAACGCCGATGAGGGGGACCGCGCCGAAGAAGCAGACGACGGCGGTGATCGCCATCACACCGGCGGCCATCGTCGCGGCGAGCCGGAACACTTCCTTCACCCGTTCGCCAAGGCCGGCGCCGAAGTTCTGACCGGCAATGGGCGACGCCGCGAACGCGAGCGCCACTACCGGCATGAACGAGGCCTGCAGCACCCGCGTACCGATCCCGTAGCCGGCCTGCGCCTCCGCCCCGAACGGCCGCGTGATCGCGTACACGATGAAGAGATTCACGGCCGTCAATGCGAACTCCGCACCGGCAGGCAGGCCGATCTTCAGGAGCGCCGCCCACATGGCCAGCCGCGGCCGCAGCTTCGCGGCCTCGAAGCGGAGGTACGCCGTGCGCGGGACGAAGAGGATCGCCAGCCACACGACACCGACCACCACGCCGATGAAGGTGGCGAGCGCGGCGCCGGATACGCCGAGCGGCCGGCCCGTGCCCCACCCGAAGATCAGGACCGGGGCAAGGACGATGTTGATGAGGACCGTGGCCGTCTGGACGATCATGCCGGGCCGGAAGTTGCCCGCGCCGCGCAGCGCGGACGCCATGGCGACCAGCGCGAACTGGAGCGCAAGCGCCGGCAGGAACCAGAAGAGGTAATCGGCGGCGGCCTGCGCCGTTGCCGGATCGGCACTCTGCAACTCCGCGTACGGGACGCGCGCCATCATCGACACCACGACGAACACGAGCCCCACGATCATCGACAGGGCCTGCGACTGGTTGAACGCGAGCTGGGCGCGATCGTGATCGCGCCGTCCGACCGCATGCGCCACCAGCGTCGTCGTTCCCACGCCCAGCACCTGGGTGGCGGCCAGCACCACGAACTGCAGGTTCCCCGCCACCGCAACGCCGGCGACCGCCTCCTTGCCCAGCCGTCCGACGAAGTAGAGGTCCACCAGGATGTACAGCGTCTGGAAGAGCATCGTGACCAGCATGAAGCCGGCCGTGCGCAGCAGGTTGCGGGTGATCGTGTCCTTGGTCAGATCCTGCACGGAGGTGCCTCGTGGGTGTCGCGCCGAGCGCGGGCGCGTCGCTGATTGTGGCACACCCCAACCTGAGCGGCGTGCGTGACGAGGGCGCCAGGCGGCTCCCTTCAGCTCCGTTACGCACCGAGGCGCCGCTTCTGCCACGGGTTGACTGCGTGGTGCCGGCGCTCGGGTTGCCCATGAACCCTGAACGGCACCGCGTTTGCCGACGAACCCTGAGTGCCTGTCACCTCTCGTCAACTGAAGAGCACGCTGCGCCGTGTGTTCGGCGTGCGTGAGTTCCGGCCCGGCCAGGAGGAGGTCGTTCGAGCCGTGCTCGAGCGCCGCGACGCGGTCGCGATCATGCCCACGGGCAGTGGCAAGTCGCTCTGTTACCAACTGCCCGGCCTGCACCTGCGCGGTACTACCGTCATCGTCTCACCGCTCATCTCGCTCATGAAGGACCAGACCGAGAAGCTGACTACGTTCGGCCTCGACGCCTCGCAGGTGCACAGCGCCCTGCCCGCGCGCGAGACGAGCGCCGCAATCGACCGGATCCGCGGCCGGCGATCCGAGTTCGTGCTGGCGACACCCGAGCGCCTCGTCGATGCCGGGTTCCTGGACACCCTGTCGCGCAACCACATCGACTTCGTCGTCGTGGACGAGGCGCACTGCGTGTCGCAGTGGGGGCACGATTTCCGACCGGCGTTCCTGGAAATCCGGCACGCGCTCGCCGCGCTGGGCCAGCCGCCCGTGCTCGCGCTGACGGCGACGGCCACCCCGGACGTGGTGCGCGACATCGTGGAGTCGCTGGGGCTGCGAGAACCCGTTGTCGTCAACACCGGCATCTACCGGCCGAACCTGCACCTGCGCGTGACGCGCACGCCGAGCGAGGCCGACAAGCGCCGGCGCCTGGTCGAGTTGCTGCGCGCGTCGGCTGGCAGCGGCATCGTCTACGCCTCGTCGATCAGGGAGGTGCAGACGGTCTACGACGAACTCCGCATGGCAGGCGTCGAGGTCGGCATGTACCACGGGCGGCTCGCCTCGCGGGTGCGGCACGAGACGCAGGACGCGTTCATGACCGGCACCCTGCAGGTGATCGTGGCGACCAACGCGTTCGGGATGGGCATCGACAAGCCTGACATCCGGTTCGTCGTGCACTACAACGTGCCCGGATCGCTCGAGGCGTATTACCAGGAAGTGGGCCGCGCCGGCCGGGACGGCGAGGCCGCAACCGGAACGCTGTTCTTCCGGCTCGAGGATCGACGGATCCATCGGTACTTCATCGGCGGGCGCCACCGCGGCGCGCGCACGAGGCTGGCCCGCAAGGACCTCAGTGAACTGGAGCGGGCGCTGAAGATAGAGGAAGGTGACGCACGCCGTGCACGGGACGAGGACAAACTCGAACGCATGATGCTGTACGGCCAGTCGCCTGCCTGCCGGTGGCGGCTGCTGCTCGAGTACTTCGGGGAGTGCGAGGAGAGAGGCGACACAAGCACCTCCGGGAGCGCAGACGTGTCCGGTGCCGAATCCCGCGATGCCGCCGTGCCGGCCGCGCCGGCCTTCGCCTGCGGCACGTGCGACAACTGCGTGGAGCCGCTCGAGAACCAGATTGCGCCGCCCGCCCAGGCGGTGGTACCGCCCATCGCGTGAGTGGACGGCCGCGGCGCTGGCTCCCCGGGCGGAAAGGCCGTACACTGGTGGTGGTCCCGCCATGGCGAACCTTGCCGATCTTCTCGCGCGGGAGACCCGCGCCGGCGACCTGTACGACACCCTGCCCGACGGACGGCTGCGCTGTACCGCCTGCGGCCACGCCTGCCCGCTGCCCGACGGCGCCATCGGCGTCTGCAAGGTGCGGTTCAACGATCACGGCACACTCCGGGTGCCGTGGGGGTATGTCGCGGGGGTCCAGTGCGATCCCATCGAAAAGAAGCCGTTCTTCCACGCCCACCCCGGCGCCCTCGCTTACAGCTTCGGCATGCTCGGGTGCGATCTGCACTGCGGCTACTGCCAGAACTGGGTGACCTCGCAGGCCCTGCGCGACCCGTCGGCGATCGCGCCGCCGCTCGGGGCCACCCCGGACCTGCTGGTGACCGACGCGCTGCGCCAGCACGCCACGGTGATGGTCAGCACCTACAACGAGCCGCTCATCACGAGCGAGTGGGCTGTCGCGGTGTTCAAGGCCGCCAAGGCGGCCGGACTGCACACCGGCTTCGTGTCGAACGGCAACGCCACGCCGCAGGTGCTCGACTACCTGCGCCCGTGGATCGACCTCTATAAGGTAGACCTCAAGGGGTTCGACGATCGCCATTACCGGCAGCTCGGCGGACGGCTCCAGCCGATCCTCGACACGATCCGCCGCCTGCACGGAATGGGCGTGTGGATCGAGGTGGTCACGCTGCTCATCCCGGGCTTCAACGACTCGGCCGACGAGGTGAAGCGGCTGACGGCCTTCATCGCGGACGTGTCGCCCGACATTCCCTGGCACGTCACGGCGTTCCACGGCGACTACAAGATGACCGACGCCGGCGATACGACCGTTGACATGCTGCTGCAGGCGGCGGCGACCGGCCGGGAGGCGGGCCTGCGGTTTGTCTACGCCGGCAATCGGCCGGGAGAGGTGGGCAACGCGGAGGATACCTGCTGCCCGACCTGTGGCGACACGCTCATCGCACGACGCGGCTTCCTCATCCGTGATTACCGGCTGACGGGAGACGGCGCCTGCCCGTCGTGCGCTACCCCGATACCCGGACGCTGGAGCGCCGCCTTCCCCGGGCAGCGGGCTGCGCACCCCTTCCTGCCTGGCTCGCGCGCCCGGCTGCGCCTGAGCGAGATCGCCTAGATCGGGCCCGCGGGCCCTGACCCCAGTGCCGGATTCCCCCGGTCAGCGGCACCGCGATACCGCGTTCCGTGTTCGCTTGTACAATCGGAAGGCCGATGCTCCTGCTGGACCAGTTCGAGCGCCCGCTTCGCAACCTGCGTCTGTCCGTGACCGACCGGTGCAACCTGCGCTGCCAGTACTGCATGCCCGAGACGGACTACGTGTGGCTGCCCCGCGAGGACATGCTCCACTTCGAGGAAATCAGCCGCCTCGTGGACGTCTTCATGTCCCTTGGCGTCAACCACATCCGGCTGACCGGTGGTGAGCCGCTCCTGCGCCGGGACCTCTCCACCCTCGTGGACATGCTCGCGCAGAAAGAGGGGCTCAACGACCTCGCCCTGACGAGCAACGGCATCCTGCTGGCCGACCAGGTGGATGAGTTGAAGGCGGCGGGCCTGCGGCGGGTGACCGTGTCGCTCGACACCCTGCGTCCCGACCGCTTCGTCGCGCTGGCGCGGTTCGATGAACTGAAGCGTGTGCGCCGGGGAATCGAGGCTGCCGCGCGCACATTCGGCAGGCTGAAGATCGACACCGTGGTCATCGGAGGCACCAATGACGATGAACTGGTGGATCTGATCGAGTACGGCAGGAGCGTCAACGGCGAGGTGCGTTTCATCGAGTACATGGACGTCGGCGGTGCAACGCACTGGTCGCCGGCAGCCGTGGTCTCGAGGCGGCAGATGCTCGACCGGCTCACGGTCCATTACGGGCACGTGGAGCCCATTGTCGAGCAGACCTCAGCACCTGCCGACCGCTATCGCCTGCCGGACGGGACGACGTTCGGCATCATCTCGTCGACGACCGAACCGTTCTGCCGATCGTGCGACCGCAGTCGGCTGACTGCCGACGGGATGTGGTACCTGTGCCTCTACGCGACCCGGGGCACCGACCTGCGGGCGGCCCTGCGCGGCGGGGCCAGCGTGGAGGAACTGAAGGCCCTTATCGCAGGCACATGGTCGGCGCGAACGGACCGCGGCGCGGAAACGCGCCTGGCGCTGGGCGACCGCCGCGCCTTCGTGCCCGTCAGCACGCTCAAGAAGAACCCGCACCTCGAGATGCACACGCGGGGCGGCTGAGCGGGTCTGAGGTCGCGGCTTCCTAGTGCGCGACCGCCGGCTGACAGTACTTGGCGAAGGCCGCCTGCAGGTCGCTCGCGATCTCCAGCGGACCCCGACCCTCGATCTGGTGGCGCTCCATCATGTAGACGAGCTTTCCGTCCTGCAGTAACGCGATCGAGGGCGACGAGGGGCGGACGCCGGTGAAGTACTCACGGGCGCGGTCGGTCGCGGGGATGTCGAAGCCGGCAAAGACCGTGGTCAGCCGGTCGGGGCGCGCGCCGTTGCGCAGCGCCAGAGCGATGCCGGGGCGGGCCTTGCCCGCCGCGCACCCGCACACCGAGTTGACGACCACGAGCAGCGTGCCCTTCGTGTCCTTGACCGCGGCGTCGACCGCGTCGGGCGTGCGCAGTTCCTCGAACCCCAGGTCAACCAGTTCCGCCCGCATCGGGGCGACGAAGAATTCCGGATAAGCCATGAGGGAAATCTTAGCAGGGCTCGGGCATTGTTGGTCGGCCCTGGGTGGCGCGCCTCATGCACTGGCGCGCCAGCATGAGCCCGCGCTCCAGCATGCGCACTGCGCCCCAGGCCCCTTCCGATACGCCGGCCGTGTTTCCGGACATCGACCTGCCGGTGAAGCCGCCCTTCCCTCCCATGGAGGCGATCGCCGCGACGGAGCTCCCTGAAGGCTCCGGCTGGCTCTACGAACCCAAGTGGGATGGGTTCCGCTGCCTGGTGTTTCGGCGCGGGAGCGAGGTGCTGCTGCAATCGAAGGCCGGGCAGCCGCTCGGGCGCTACTTCCCCGAAATGCTCGAGGCCTTCCGGGCGCTGCCGGTGCCGCGCTTCGTGCTCGACGGCGAACTGGTCATCGTCGACCACGGGCACCTGGCGTTCGATGCCCTGCTGCAGCGGATCCATCCCGCGGAGAGCCGCATCCGCACACTCGCGTCGGCCACCCCTGCCTTGTATCTCGCGTTCGACCTGCTCGTGGACGAACGGGGACGCGACCTGCGCGCCGACGCCCTGTTCGTGCGGCGTGAGCACCTCGAGCGGATCTTCGAGGGGGTGTCGCAGCCCTCCGTCCGTCTCTCGCCGAGTGTGGACCGCCAGGCCGTGGCGCAGGGCTGGCTGCGCGATCTCGGGAGCGCCGGCCTCGACGGGGTGATGGCCAAGCGCGGCGATCTGTCGTACCGCTCCGGCACACGGGACGGGATGGTGAAGGTCAAGCGTCTCCGCACGGCCGACTGCATCGTGGCGGGGTATCGCCGCAGCCAGACGGGCGGCTCCATCGGCTCGCTCCTGCTCGGGCTGACCAACGACGAAGGCCGGGTCGACCACGTGGGCTTTGCGGCGAGCTTCACCGCCCGCGAGCGCGCTGCGCTGCATGAGGTGCTGGCGCCCCTCGAAGGCGGGTCTGGATTCACGGGCCGTGCGCCCGGCGGGCCGAGTCGCTGGAGCGCCGGCCGGAACACCGAATGGGTGCCGCTCGACCCCAGGCTCGTGTGCGAAGTGCGATACGACCACTATGCCGACGGGCGATTCCGGCACGGCACGAAGTTCCTGCGCTGGCGGCCGGACAAGGCGCCGGCGCAGTGCACGTTCGACCAGGTGGAGCCACGCCGGCAGCGGTCGGTGCTGCGCCAGCTTGGCCTCTGAGCCGGACTCGTCATGATGAAGTCCCTGACAGCGTGGGTGCTCGGCACGTTCGCCTCGCCGGTGGGCGTGTTGATCCTGGCGGTGCTCGACTCGACGCTGTTCTTCTCGCTGCCCTTCGGTATCGATGCCGCCGTGATCGTGCTGGCCGCGCGGAGCGACACCCTGGCGTGGGCCGTCCCCCTGGTGGCCACCGCTGGCACGGCCGCCGGCGCGGCCCTCACCTTCTGGATGGGGAGGAAGGCCGGAGAGCAGGGACTCGAGCGCTACATGAACCCGCGTCGGCTCGAGCGGGTGCGCGAGCGCGTTCGCCACAGCGGTGCCATTGCGCTCGCACTGCTCAACCTCGTGCCGCCGCCCTTCCCGTTCACGCCGGTGGTGCTCGCCGCAGGCGCGCTCGAGGTGAACACTCTGACGTTCTTCTCCACGCTCGTTGCCACGCGGCTGCTTCGCTTTGGCGTCGAGGCGTATCTGGCGACGCGGTTCGGGCGGCGCATCCTCGAGTGGCTCGAGTCGGACACCGTGCAGGCGGTGGTCATCGGGTGTATGGTGGTGGGGCTCGCCCTGACGGCGTCGACCCTCTGGACGTTCGTCCGCCGGGGACAGACCTCCCGCACCGGCGCCGCGACCTAGCCGACCCACGGCCGACCCGACCCCGTCCGACCCGACGTGTTCCAGCTCGAGCGGCACCCGTTTTGAAACGAGGAGGCCCCGTGGTACCCCAGGGACATGTGCTTGTCGTCGAGGACGACTGCGACACCCGGGAGGCGATTGCCCAGTTCCTCACGATGGAGGGGTTTGCCGCCGTCGCGGCCGAGGACGGGCTCGAGGCCCTGCATCTGCTGCGTGCCATTCACCACAGCGGCCCGGCCGCACCCTGCCTGGTGCTGCTCGACCTCAACATGCCGCGGTTGAGTGGAGGCGAGTTCCGGCGCGCGCAGCTGGCCGACCCGGTCGTCGGCGCGGTTCCCGTGGCGGTGATGTCAGGGTCGGTGGACGCCGAGGAATGGGCGACGCTGCTCGGCGCGGTGGCAACGCTCATCAAGCCCATCGAGCTGGACGATCTGCTTGCCGTCGTGCGCCGCTACTGCCCTCCGGCCTCGCCGACGCCCGCGGGCACGCCCGCCGTCCCTTACCCACGCTAGCCCTGGCCTGACCCAGACGAGGCGCCGGCACATCCTGCTTGACTTCCTCCGCCCCATGGCGATGATGATTGCCATGAAAATTCATCCGCTTGTACTCGGTTTCGGCGCTGCCACCTCACTGGCTGTCGCATCGCTGATGGGCGCGCCGGCCGCGGGTCCGGTGGAGTTCCGCCCTCACGACATCGACGCCAATTTCCGGGGCGGCTACGCCGTCACCGTCGCAGACTTCAACAAGGACGGCAAACTCGATGTGATGCCGAACTCGCTGTCGGTGTCCGAAGTGGGGTGGTACGAGAACCCGGGCTGGCAGCGCCACGTGATCGTGCCCGAGATGCAGCAGATCGTGAACCAGGCGGTCGCGGACATCACGGGTGACGGCGTCCCCGAAGTGGCCTACGAGAGCTCGTTCGCGATGCAGGCGGCCAACAGCCCCGGACACGTGTGGATCGCGCGCAGCCAGGGCGACCCGCGGCAGCCCTGGAAGGCGGAGAAAATCGATTCCTTCCCCACCTCGCACCACGTCATCTGGGCCGATCTCGAGGGCGACGGCAAGCTCGAACTCGTGAACGCCCCGCTCATCGGCGAAAAGAGCCTCGCGCCTACCTACGATCAGGATCAGGCGTCGGTGTTCTTCTACCACCAGAGCGACTGGAAGCGTCAGACGATCACGACGACCATTCCCGGGATCATCCACCGCGTACGCGCCGCCAAGTGGGACGGCAACAAGCGCGACCAGCTGCTCGTCGCCTCGTTCGAGGGTGTGGGCCTCTACCGCTCCACCGGGACCGGCGCGAACATGAAGTGGGAGAAGGAACTGCTGACGAAGGGGCACGAGGAAAAGGCGCCCCGCCTCGGCGCGAGCGACGTCGGCGTCGGAAAGCAGGACGGCAAGAAGTTCTTCGCCACCGTCGAACCCTGGCACGGGAACGAAGTCGTCGTCTACAACCAGGTGGGCGGCAAGTGGCAGCGCCGGGTGATCTACGACAAGGTCCTGAGCGGGCATGAGATCGCGGTGCTCGACCTCAATGGCGACGGCCGCGACGACGTCGTGGCCAACGACAACTCGAGCCCGAACCAGCGCAATCCCAACACGCCGGTGGGCGGCGTCCACGTGTTCTACGCCCCCGAGGATCCGGTCAACGGGCAGTGGGCCTACCAGCGCCTCGACGACACGAAGGCCATGAACGGCTGCGTGGGCGCCGACATGAACAACGACAAGAAGGTGGATCTGATCTGCACCGGCGCAGGTGCGGTCGTCCGGTGGTACGAGAACCTGGGCAAGGCCGCCGCGCCGACCCGGTCCGGCCAGTAGCGACCGGGAAGGCCCGGCACGCGACACGACGAAGGCACGGGGAGTTCGATGCTTCCCGTGCCTTTTTTTTGACGCCCCCGCGAGGCAGGGCGGCGCTGAACCCAGGGCGATGGCGTGGGTGCGAACGGTGAACGACGAGGTGCACGCGTGAGACAGTGGCAGATGATGGTGGCAGCGGTGACGCTGGTCGGTGCAATGCTCTGGGCAGTGCCCGTCCAGGCGCAGGGGCCGGCGATGCCGTCGATCGACCTTGGCATCGGGTACCAGTACCTGCGAGCGCCGGACGACCAGGGCTACCCCGTCGGCGTGAACGTGGACGTGTCGGGAAGGCTGCTGGCGGGTGTCCGGTGGGTCGGCGAGGTTGGCTTCGCCCGCGATCGCGCGAAGGACGCGCAGGCGGATGTCACGTCCACGCTGATGGCCGTGAACTACGGGGGCGGGTTGCGGTTCGCGCCAGGGCGCGGCCGCTGGCCGTACGCGCAGGTGATCGTCGGCCGGCATCGCGACTCGTTCACGTTGAGCGCCGAAGGCATCGGCGACGTGATCAGCACGTCGGAGACGAACCTCATGGTGCAGCCGGGGATTGGGCTCGGGTTCAACGTCGGACGCTGGCGCGTGTTCGCGCAGGCCGACTACCGCCGCATCTTCTACGAGGCCCAGGAGGAGAACGACTACCGCGCGGTCGCCGGCCTGCGGTTCCGGCTGAAGTAGCGCCGGCGCCCACCGACGCTGCCGTGGCCGCACTGGCGCTGGACGACCGTGAACGCCGGGGGGCGTGCATGCGCACGACACCGCGCCCCGGCGTGACGTCGCGAGGCCGGACCTACCTCGCCAGGCCCGTCTCGCGGAGCCGATCGCCCACCGCGGCGAGCACGGCGGGATCCTCGATGGTGGCCGGCGTGGTGTACGGCTGGCCGTCGGCAATCTTCTTCATGGTGCTGCGCAGGATCTTGCCGGACCGCGTCTTGGGCAGCGCGGCCACCACCAGGGCGGTGCGGAAGCAGGCGAAGGCACCGATCGTGTGGCGCACCCGCTCGACGAGTTCCCTGACGATGTCGTGTTCCTCGCGGGTGACGCCCGCCTTCAGCACCACGAAGCCGACCGGCACTTCCCCCTTGAGGTCGTCTGCGGTGCCGATCACCGCACACTCCGCGACATCGGGGTGCTCCGCCAGCACTTCCTCGATGCCGCCGGTGGACAGCCGGTGTCCAGCCACGTTGATGATGTC
Organism: uncultured Bifidobacterium sp.; assembly: GCA_964386715.1. Lineage (GTDB taxonomy): Bacteria > Acidobacteriota > Vicinamibacteria > Vicinamibacterales > CAVVIG01 > CAVVIG01. The sequence goes on along the minus strand of CAYLTD010000002.1, from coordinate 85,311 downwards.
GTCCACACGGCTCATCACGTAGAAGTACCCGTCCCCATCCCGGTAACCCGCGTCGCCCGTGAGGTAGTAGCCGGGATAGCGCGCGAGATAGGTGGACACGTAACCCTCGTCGTTGTGCCACAGGGTGGGAAGCGACCCGGGCGGCAGCGGCAGCCGGATGACGATCGTGCCGATCTGGCCGGGCGCGGCGTCGTGGCCGTCGGCGTCGAGGACCCGGATGTCGTACCCGGGCACCTCCCGCGTCGGCGAACCAGGCTTCACCGGCAGCAGGCCGATGCCGGCGCAGTTGGCCAGCGCGGGCCAGCCGAGTTCCGTCTGCCACCAGTGATCGAGCACCGGGATCTGCAGGCGCGTGCCGGCCCAGGACAGCGTGTCCGGGTCGCAGCGCTCCCCGGCCAGGAACAGGAGCCGCAGGCGTGAGAGGTCGTGCTCGCGCATCCGCGCACCGTCCGGGTCTTCGCGCTTGATGGCGCGGACGGCCGTAGGTGCCGTAAAGAGCACGCTGACCCGATGCTCCGCGCACACGCGCCAGAACGCGCCGGCATCGGGGGTGCCCACGGGCTTGCCCTCGTAGAGGACCGTGGTGGCACCGTGCAGGAGCGGCCCGTAGACGATGAAGCCATGGCCGACGGTCCAGCCGATGTCCGATGCGGCCCAGAACACCTCCCCCGCGCCGACGCTGTAGACGTGCTCCATCGCCCACTTGAGTGCCACGGCGTGCCCGCCATTGTCGCGAACGACACCCTTGGGGACGCCGGTCGTGCCCGAGGTGTAGTGGATGTACAGCGGGTCGGTGGCCCCGACCGGGAGGCAGTCGACGGGCTCGGCCTGCCGCACGAACGCGTCCCAGTCCTGGTCGCGCCCGGCGATCAGCGTGGCGGTGCACTGGGGCCGCTGCAGCACGATGCAGTGCCGCGGCTTGTGGCTGGCCATGTCGATGGCTGCGTCGAGCAGCGGCTTGTAGGGCACGACGCGCGTCGGTTCGATGCCGCACGATGCCGTCAGCACCGCGGCCGGCCGGGCGTCGTCGATGCGCGTGGCAAGCTCGCGCGAGGCGAAGCCGCCGAACACCACCGAGTGGATCACGCCGATGCGCGCGCACGCGAGCATCGCGAAGACCGCCTCGGGGATGCCGGGCATGTAGATGATCACCCGGTCGCCCTTCTCCAGGCCGATCGATCGCAGCGCGCCGGCGAGACGGGCGGTCTCGTCCCTGAGGTCGGTGTACGTGAACGACCGGATGGTGCCGGTGACCGGGCTGTCGTAGATCAGCGCCGTCTGGCTGCCGCGCCCCCGCTCGACGTGCCGATCCACGGCGTTGTAGCAGGTGTTCAGGAGCCCGCCAGGGAACCAGCGGAAGAAGGGCGGGCGCGAGTCGTCGAGCACCCGATCCCAGCGTCGCATCCAGGAGATGCCCCCGGCCGCCTCGGCCCAGAACCCCGACGGGTCGGCCAGCGACCGCGCGTGTGCGGCGAGATACTCGACAGTGGCGGCTGACATGGGGCCGATGATAGCGCTGGACCCGCGCGATCAGATTGTTATGATTTCGGCCATGAGACACGCACTGATTCTTTTCGCGTCCCTGGTAGTCCTTCCGGCCGGCACGGCCGGCGCCCAGTCGAGGCCGGGCCAGCAGCCCAACTGGCCGACACCCGACGTCAAGCCCGTCAGCATCACCTGCGAGGAGTGCCCCTACCCGTATCCGAGCAAGTACCTGCCCCTCACCCTCTACGGGCAGGAGGTGCGCATGGCCTACATGGACGTGGCCCCGCAGGGGACGCCCAACGGCCACACGGTGGTGCTGCTGCACGGCAACAACTTCGCGGGCTTCTACTTCGGCAACGTCGCCGAGGCGCTGCGCAGGGAGGGCTTCCGGGTGATCATCCCGGACCAGATGGGCTACGGCCGCTCCTCGAAGCCGATCATTCCCTACAGCTTCAATGACTTCGCACGGAACACGCGCGCCGTCCTGCAGGCCGAGAAGATCGAGAAGGCGATGATCGTCGGCCATTCGATGGGCGGCATGCTGGCGGCCCGCTTCGCGACGCAGTACCCGGCGATGACCGAGAAACTGGTCATCTACAACCCGATTGGCGTGTCCGACGGCCGCTTCGACCGGCCGGCGCCGAGTGTCGACGAGAACTACAAGCAGGCCCTGTCGTCCACGAACTTCCAGTCGATCAAGGCAAGCCTGATGCGCTACGTGGCCCACAACCCGTCGGCCTGGAACGACCAGTTCGAGACCTACGCGAAGATCCGCTACGGGTGGACGCTCAGTGCCGACTGGCCGCGACTGGCGATGGTGCAGACGCTGATCGGGAACGTCAACTATGCGGACCCGGTCGTCTACGACTGGCCGCACATCAAGTCGACCACGCTGGTGTTCGGTGGAGCCGAAGACTACCTCGCGGGCACGCCGGCGAACTTCCAGGCGCGCATGAAATACATCGCCGAGACAATTCCCGGCGGCAAGGCGCGGCTGCACCTGCTCCCGGGCCTCGGCCACGTCCCGCACCTCGAGTCGCCCGAGAAGACCTTTCCGCCTCTCATCGCTTTCCTCAAGGAAGGGCTCTGACGTTTCACGACCGGGTGAGGTGCCGCGCGGCCGGGTGCGGCGCCTCACCCGCAGTCCTTCGCGTCCCAGGGGCGACGACGAACGGAGGCGTCGCGGTCAGGCTCCCCGCAGTGCCGTCAGCAACTTGGTGACGGTGGCCTGCGCGTCGCCGAACAGCATCAGCGTGTTGTCCTCGTAGCAGAGCGGGTTGTCCACGCCCGCATAGCCGGCCGACATGCCGCGTTTCAGCATCACGACCTTCCCCGCCTTCCACGCCTCGAGGACCGGCATGCCGTAGATCGGACTGGCCGGATCGGTCTGCGCGCTGGGATTGACGATGTCGTTCGCGCCGATGACCAGCACGAGGTCGGTCTCGGGGAAGTCGTCGTTGATCTCTTCCATCTCGAGGACGATGTCGTACGGAACATCGGCCTCGGCGAGCAGCACGTTCATGTGCCCGGGCAGGCGGCCGGCCACCGGGTGGATGGCATACCGCGCCTTCACGCCGCGCCTGGTCAGCTCACCGGTGAGATCGCGCACCGCGTGCTGCGCGCGCGCCACGGCCATGCCGTAGCCCGGCACGATGACGACCGAGCGCGCCGCGCGCAGGAGATCGGCGACCTGGTCGGCCGTGGCTTCCTGGATCGTGCCTGCGGGGGCGGCGCCGGCCGCAGGCTGGGCACCGGCCTCGGCGCCGAAGCCGCCGAACACGACGTTCCAGATCGACCGGTTCATCGCCTGGCACATGATGTAGGACAGGATCGCGCCCGACGACCCGACCAGCGCGCCGGTGATGATCAGCAGGTCGTTCGACAGCATGAACCCGGCGGCTGCGGCGGCCCAGCCCGAATACGAGTTCAGCAGCGATACCACGACCGGCATGTCACCGCCGCCAATGGCCATCACGAGGTGAACCCCGAGCAGGCTCGCGATGACCGTCATCACGGCCAGCGCGGTCAGGCCGTCCGTGCCGTGTGCCTGGACGAACAGGACGCCCAGCGCCGCCGAGCCGAGCACCGCGAGCGCGTTGAGCGCATGACGGCCTGGCAGCAGGAGGGGCCGGCTCCCGAGGCTGCCCCGCAGCTTCAGGAACGCGACGATCGATCCGGTGAACGTGACCGCGCCCACCAGCACGCCGACGAAGATCTCGGCGAGGTGGACGCCGTGGCCGCCGGCATCGGCACTTCCCGGCGAACCGACCGGAGTCGGCGCCAGGTAGTTCGCGAAGCCGACCAGGACCGCCGCGAGCCCCACGAAACTGTGCAGGATCGCAACCAGCTCCGGCATCGCCGTCATGGCGACACGCGACGCGAGCAGCGCGCCAACCACGCAGCCCACGGCGATCACGCCAGCGAGCAGACCCATGGCGCTGCCGGCCACCTGGCCGGTCATCAGGGCGGCAATCGTGGCCACGACCGCGATGGCCATGCCCACCACGCCCCAGACGTTGCCCTGCCGCGCGGTCTCCTGCGACGAGAGGCCGCGCAGGCTCAGGATGAAGAGGATGCTCGCGGCGAGCCACGCGAGCGAGATGGCCGGATGTGCGAGAGGCATGGTGGACGCCCCTCTACTTCCGGAACATCCGCAGCATGCGCTGCGTGACGAGGAATCCGCCCGCGACGTTGATGGTCGCGACCAGCACCGCGACCGCGCCGAGCATGGCCGCCGGGCCGAGGCGTTCGCCGGCCATCACGAGCATGCCGCCGACGAGGATGATGCCGCTGATGGCGTTGGTCACGCTCATCAACGGCGTGTGCAGGGCTGGCGTCACGTTCCAGATCACGTGCCAGCCCACGATGCATGCGAGCAGGAACACCGTGAGGTGCCCGAGAAACGCGGGGGGCGCCGTCAGGGCGGCTGCGCCAAGGGCCACCGCGGCCAGCAGGCCGAACACGGTCGAGGCACTGCTCGTCGCCGCGGGCTGCGGTCCGTGCGCCTGCGCGGCGGCCTTCTTCGGCTCCGGGTGCGGTTCGCCGGTCCGCGGGCGCGGTCGGGATGGTGGTGGCCAGGTGATGGCGCCCTCGTGCGTCACCAGGACACCCCGTTCGACCTCGTCCTCCATGTCGATCGCGATGCGGCCATCCACGATGACCTCGGCGAGCAGATTCGTGATCGTGGTCGCATAGAGTTCGCTCGACTGCCGGGCCATGCGGCTCGGCAGGTCGGTCAGCCCGACGATGGTGACGCCGAAGCGCTCCACCACCCCTCCACGCTGGGTGAGCGCGCAGTTGCCACCCTGCTCGGCCGCCAGGTCGACGATCACCGAGCCAGGCTGCATCGCCACCACGGCGCCAGAGGTGATCAACTGCGGTGCGGGCTTGCCGGGGATCAGGGCGGTGGTGACGACGATGTCGCACTCTTCGGCGTGCTTGCCGAGCAGCGCCTGTTCGGCCGCGAGGAACGCCTCGCTCATTTCCCTGGCGTACCCGCCCTCGCCTTCCCCGGTCTCCTTGAAGTCGAGTTCGACGAACTGCGCCCCGAGGCTCTCGACCTGCTCCCGCGAGGCGGCGCGCGTGTCGAAGGCGCGGACCTGGGCACCAAGCGCCTTGGCCGCGGCGATCGCCGCGAGCCCGGCGACCCCGGCACCGACGATCAGCACCTTCGCCGGCGCCACCTTGCCGGCTGCCGTCATCTGGCCCGGAATGAAGCGGCCGAAGTGCTCCGCGGCCTCGACGATCGCGCGGTAGCCCGCGACGTTGGCCATCGCGCTGAGGGCGTCCATTTTCTGGGCGCGTGTGATGCGCGGCACGCAGTCCATGGCGAGTGCCGTCGCGCGCCGCGCCACGAGGTCGTCGAGCAGCGTGCGGTTCTGGGCCGGCCAGATGAAGCTGGAGAGCATGGCGCCAGGCTTGAGCAGCAGCGCCTCGTTCGTGCCGCCGCCCGGACGCGGCATCGGCGGGCGCACCTTGAGGACGATGTCGGCGGTGGACCAGAGCGCATCGGCCTCGGCGACGATCGTCGCCCCGCTTTCCTGGTAGGCCGCGTCGGTGAATCGCGCGCCCTCTCCGGCGCCCGCCTGTACGTGCACGTCGAGGCCCATCTTCCGGAGCCGCAGCACGGTGGCCGGAGTGGCGGCGACGCGCCGCTCCTCCGGGTAGATCTCCTTCGGGATTCCGATGATCAGGGGCACGGCAGACCTGTGGCGCGCATGTCGCGATGGGCAGTGCGGTTATGAGTGGCGCGCAGCGGTGGACCGCGCGCGGCTAATGATAGCCCAGCGCGTGACCCCGATCGTCGCGCGAGGCGTGCGCGTGCACCGGTAGCGGGACTGTCCGGTGTGCCTGCGGAGCCGGCCGGCCCGCAGGGGCCGTGCCTCGCGGCGGGTCGGTAGCGTCGACGAGCGCGATGGCGGCTAGCCCCCGCCGATGCCCGGTGGGGGCCTCGCGTGCGCCACCACGGCTTGAGGGGTGGTGGCGGGCGCACCGCGTCCCGCGGCTGTCGCATTCGGCGCGCACGGGTGGCGTTGACGTGCGCGGGTCGGGTGGAGGGCAGTCCCCGGGACCCGCCGGCGTGAGCGTCCTCCGCACCGCAACGCAGGACGTCAGCGCCGCGTCAGAAGGCCGGGTCGTCGACGAGCGGAGCGCTCTCCTGGATTTCGAGGAGCCGGGCCTGGACGAATTTGGCCGCCAGCAAAGGGACCTGCGCGTGGCGATCGGGCTTTCCTTCCAGCCGGCGGACGAACCCGCGGTGCAGGTCCGGCGGGTCGGGTTCGGCGAGCAGCTCGTAAAGCGCCTGGCGACGGACGAGGTCGGAATCCATAGGCGAAGGCACCCTCCAGAGCCTGGCTGAGCAATCGCCCTGCCACGCCGGGTGGACCCGCATCGCGGTGGAAGCGCTTCGATCCTGGGCGGATTGGCGGCCGGAACGCATTGGGCGCTGACGGCCGCGTAGCGAAAACTGACAGCAGCCCAGCGCGCCGCCCCAGCTATAATTTGCTGTTCCTTCGCTTCGTTTCCAGCCTTGAGAGGATTGATGCGCCTGCGACTTGCGACGATGTTGCTCGCCCTGGTTGCCGCGACCGTGCCCGCGTGGGCCGCGACGACGGTGTCCGGGGTGGTGTCCGATACGACCGGCGGCCTGCTGCCTGGCGCCACCGTCGTCCTGCGCGGCGTCGCGACGGGCGAGGAGCGCGTCACCGAGACCGGCGCCGACGGCCGCTTCTCGGTAGAGGCGCCCGACGACGGCACCTACCTGGTAATCGTCCGGCTGCCGGGGTTTTCCGAAGCCGCGCGGACGATCGTGGTCGAGGAAGGGGTAGCGGTCGGCGAGGTCGCCGTGCAGCTGGAGGTGGGTGTCGTCAGCACGCAGGTGAGCGTCACCGCGAATCGCGCCGAGCGCGAGACGCGCGGCATCCCGCTGCACGTGGACGGGATCTCGCGTGCGGCCATCGAGCAGGCCAACACCCTCTCGACGGGTGACGCGCTGGCGACCACCGCCAACATCACGCCGGTCGGGAACGGACCGTTTGGGGTCCGTCCGCGGCTGCGCGGCCTCGACTCCACGCGGCTGCTCGTGCTGGTGGACGGCGAACGGCTGAACACCGCACGGCAGGCCACCGATCGGACCGGCGCGGAGACGGGCCTCGTGTCGCCCGACGCGATCAGCCGCATCGAGGTCGTGAACGGGGCCGGCACGCTGCTCTACGGCTCGGACGCGCTCGCGGGCACGATCAACATCATCACCAACGAGCCCGGCTTCTCGACCGACACGCGGTGGATCTACGGCGTGAACGGCTTTTACAGCTCCAACGAGAACGGCCGCCGCGGCACCGCGACGGTCGGCGTGACGGCGCCGCGTTATGCCCTGCGGCTGCAGGCGGGGCTCGAAGCCTTCGACAACTACAAGGCCGGCAAGTTCACGGTGGAGGACAGCCGCCCCTTCTTCGCCTCGGGCCAGCTGCGCCGCACCGACACGATCGACACGAACTTCGGTTTCAACCTGCGGGCGTTCCCCGATCCGTTCAACGAGCCGTTCGTCCGGACCGACCCGGTCATCCAGGGGTCGGGCGCCAACGGCGACTTCGTGAACCTGTCGGGGCTGCTGCGCGTGGGCGAGCGTCGCTCGGTGCGCGTGCGCTACCAGCGCCGCCGCATGGACAGCATCGGCTTCCCCGATTTCACGCCCCCCATCTTCTTCAACGCCACGTCGCTTCCGAAGAGCGATCTCGACCGCGTCTCGGCGCGGTACGAGGCACGCGCCGTCACGCCCTGGCTGGCGAACCTGTCGCTGACCGCCCACTTCCAGCACACCGCACGGCAACTGCAGAACCTGCTGCCGGTGCAGTTCCCCGCGCCGACGCCGGCGGCGTTCTTCCCGATCAGCGTCATGCGGCTCGACGTCCTGTCCCTGACGGAGCAGCGGGTGTGGACGCCGGGCTTCGACGTCCAGGCCGTGCTGCTGCCGGCGCGGAACCACGTCCTGACCACCGGCTTCACCTACTACCGCGACCGCAGCAGCGATCGGCGGACGACCACCACGACGACGTCGATGCTCGGCCAGGTCGTGCTCGGCCAGCGTGGCCCGGCGGCTGTCGTGTTCCCGCAGCCGGTGCGCCTCGGCGCGCCGACGACAGCCAACCCCGTCCGCGTGCCGGATGCCAGCCTGCAGGACGTCGCGGTCTTCGCGCAGGACGAGTGGCGCTTTCTTCCGACCGTGTCGCTGGTGGCCGGCCTGCGGGGCGACTTCTACGACGTGACGACGAAGCGGACGCCGGGCTACGACATCGCCGCGGTCGTGGCCGGCGCACGACCGGCCATCGATCCGAACACGCTGCCCGACCCGAACGGCGCCACCTACTCGCGCAACGCCCTGACCGGCGACCTCGGGATCGTGGCGAACACGGGCGGTCGCGTCAGCCCGTTCGCGCGCTATGGCCGCAGCTACCGCCACCCCAATCTCGAGGAGATGCTGTTTGCCGGACCCGCGACCGCGGGCAACATCGCGCCGAACGTGCGTGTGCTGCCCGAGACGGGCAACAACGTGGACGTGGGCGCAAAGGTCAACCTGCCCCGCTTCTCGGGCGGCGCCTACGTCTTCGTGAACCAGTACCAGAACTTCATCGTCCAGGACCTGGCCATCGCGCAGACGGCGAGCGGCCCGCTCACGCAGGCCACCAACTACGCGGACGTCCGCATCAGCGGCCTCGAGCTGTCCGGCGACGCGCCCCTGAACCTCGCCGGCGGGGTGCTCACGATCAGCGGGTCGGCTGCCCTGACCCGCGGCACGATCACCTCCGGCATCAACCCGCTCGATGGGTCGCGGCTCGACGACGCGCCGGCGGACAACATCACGCCGTCGAAGGTGGTGCTGGCGACGCGCTTCACGGAACCCCGGGGCCGCTTCTGGGTCGAATACGGCGTGCGGACGCAGGCACGGGTCACCCGGGTCACCCCGACGCTGTTCGCGTCGCCCTTCCTCGTGGCGCAGGACCTGCTGTCGCTCGACGGCTTCACCGTGCAGCGGGTCGGGTGGGGCATCAACATCACGCGGGGCCGCGAGCGGCTCGGCCTCACCTTCGCGATCGAGAACCTCACGGACCGGTTCTACCGCGAGCAGTTCCAGTTCGCACCGTCCCGCGGGCGTACGTTCACGGTCGGCGTCAGCACCGGGGCATTCTAGGGGTGTCAGGGCCCGTTGCCGTGCCCTCGGTGCAGGGCGTCGGCGTGCGTGCGGGCGGTCGACCGCGGACGAGCGAACCGGCGCATCGCTCCGGAATGCGGCCGGCGCTGCTCGGCGCGGCCATTGTCGGCGTGACGCTGGTGAAGGCGCTGGTCGTGGCCCGCTTCGTCAACGGTCCCCGTGCCTTCGAGGACGTCGGCATTGCCGAGGCGCTCGTGCGCCGCGGCGAGTTCGTCTACCTGCACCTCGGGCAGGCGAACCACACGCTGCAGTTCCCGACCTATCCGCTGTCGCTGGCCGCCATCTTCCGGGTGTTCGGCGTGCAACCGGTGGCCGCGCTGCTCTTCAACGTCGTGCTGCACGGCGCCGCGGCGTGGGTCCTCGCGCAGCTGGCGATTCGGTGGCTGCGGGATCTCGACCCGCCCGGACACCTGAATCGCGTTGCTCCGTGGATCGTGTGGCTCACCGCGCTCGGCAGCCTGCTGCATCCGCCGCTGAACCAGTACGTGATGACCAGCATCCATCCGCTGGCCCTGGACATGCTCGCCTTCTACCTCGCGATGCTGGGTGGCTACTGGTACTGCGAGCGAGGCGAGCGGACGCAGGATCTGGCAGCCCTGGGCGTGCTGGCCGGCGGGGTCCTCCTGACGCGCACGGTGATGCTCGCCGGGTTTGCGCCGCTGCTCGTGTGGGTGGCCAGGCGGGCGGGATGGGCGGCGGCACTGCGACGGGCTGCCGTGGTGCTCGCCGTGGCACTGGCGGTGAGTACCCCGTGGCTCGCCCGGAACTACCTGCGGGACGGCATCGTGGGCTACACGTCGACAGCGCCGGAGATTCTGTGGAAAGGCGTGCTGCGCGGCACCGACGGCAGCAACTACGTGACCGAGACGCGCAACTGGGCCGACACCATGGACGTTGGCCTGCGCGCGCGGGTCGAACGCATGACCGTCGCGGAACAGCACGCCTATTTCCTCGGCGAGTACCTGCATACCGTGCGGACGGAGCCGGCGCGCGTGGCGGGCATGTTCGCGATGAAGTTCCGGAACTTCTTCTGGTTCCGCGCCCTGTTCGGCAACGAATACGGCCCTGCGCTGCGCCGGTTGATTCCGTTGTACAAGGCCGTCTACGGCGTGCTGCTGGCGGGTGGCGTGGTGAGCCTGCTCGTGTTCCGCGGGCGCCCGTGGGTGGTGTGGGTGCCGATGCTGGCGCTCGGCCTCGCGCAGGCGCTGTTCTACGTGGAGACGCGACACCGCGTGGCGGTCGAGCCGATGCTGCTCTTCCTGTCCCTGGCGAGTGTAGCCGCGGGCCTCGCACGCCGGTCACAGGCGGTCTGCTAGACTCCGACGTCATGGCGATCTGGCCTGGTCGGGACGACCGCGCCGCCGAGGTGGCGTCGAGGGTGAGCGAGGAGACCTACCGCCTCACGTTCGAGAACGCCGCCGTCGGCATCGCCGAGGTCGGGCTCGACGGCCGGTTCCTCCGCGCCAACGACAAGCTGTGCGAGATCACCGGCTACACGCGCGAGGAACTGCTCGAGCGCACGTTCCAGGACATTACCCACCCGGACGATCTGGACGAGGACCTCACCCAGGTGGCACGGCTCGAGGCGGGGGCCGTGCAGACCTACACGATGGAGAAGCGGTACCTCCGCAGGGACGGTACGCCCATCTACGTCAACCTCTCTGCGTCCGCCGTCCGGTCGCTCGACGGACGCATCCATCACTTCGTCGCCATCGTCGAGGACATCACCGTCCGCCGCACCGCGGAGGATGCGCTGCGGCGGAGCGAGCACCGGTTCCGCAGCGTGTTCGAGCACGCAGCCACCGGGATCGCCATCACCGACATCGAGGGCCGGTACACGCAGTGCAACCCCGCCTATGAGCGCATCGTGGGCTACGCGGAAGCGGAGCTGCAGGGCCGCACGTTCTCCAGTCTCATGCATCCGGACGACCTCCCGGAGAACGCCGCGGCGCTGGCCCGCCTGATGGCCGGCGAACTGCCGCACTACGAGGTGGAGAACCGGTACCTCCACAAGAGCGGACGTGAAGTGTGGGTGCGGAAGTTCGTGTCGCTGCTCTACGAGGACGCGTCCGCGCCGAGTCATTTCATGGCGCTCGTGACGGACATCACCGACGAGCGGGCCGCGCTGGCCGCGCAGCACGAGGCGATGCGGCAGAAGGACGAGTTCCTGGCCGTGCTCGCGCACGAACTCCGCAACCCGCTGGCGCCGATCCGGACCTCCGTGGCGGTGCTGCGCCAGATGGGCCCATCCGATCCGGTGCTTGCGCGGTGCCGGGACGTGATCGACCGGCAGGCGGCACACATGGCGCGCCTCGTCGACGACCTGCTCGACGTCTCTCGCCTCTCGCGGGGACAGCTTCGTCTCCAGCGCGCACCCGCCGATTTGCGTGCGATCGTCGAAGCGGCCGTGGAACTGACCCAGCCGCTGTTCGAGGCGGAACATCAGCGCCTGGTGGTCGAGGGCTGCGACCAGCCGATCGTGCTCGAGGCCGACGCAGCGCGCCTGACGCAGGTGCTCGGCAACCTGTTGAACAACGCGTCGAAGTACAGCGCCCGCGGGGGCGAGGTGACCCTCGCGGTCGCGCGTGAGGCAGACGGCGTGGTGCTTCGCGTCACGGATCACGGGGTCGGGATCGCGCCGGGCCAGCTCGACACCGTCTTCGACCTCTTCGCCCAGGCTGACGCAGGTCGGCTGGCAGGCAAGGGCGGGCTGGGCATCGGCCTGGCGCTCGCGCGCCAGCTGGTGGGGATGCACCGCGGCACGATCGGCGTGCAGAGTGAGGGGCCCGGCCGCGGCAGCACCTTCAGCGTGTGGCTGCCGGTGACGCCGGGCAGTCCGGCGCCGGACGTCGCGGCGGCAGCTGCGGCCGGCGGCCGGCTGTCTCCCCTGCATCGCAGCCGCCGCGTGCTCGTGGCCGACGACAACGTGGACGGGGTGGACATGATGGCCCTGTTGTTCCGCGAGCTCGGCTGCGAGGTGCGGGCCACGAGAGACGGTGAAGCGGCTGTCCGCGAGGCGGAGGCGTTTCGCCCCGACCTGGCCGTCCTGGACATCGGCATGCCGGGCATGGACGGCCTCGAGGCCTGCCGTCGCATCCGCCAGCAGCCGTGGGGGCGGAGCGTGCTGATGGTGGCGGTGACGGGATGGGGCCAGGACGACGACCGCCGGCGCAGCGCCGAGGCCGGCTTCGATCGCCACCTCGTGAAGCCGGTGGAGCCGGCCACGCTGGCGCACCTGCTCGAGGAAGTCGAGCGGAAGCCCCCGTCCTAGGCTGAAGGCGGCGTCTGCGAGGTGTCCGTCGGCGCAGGTCCGGTGCCGACGCCGAGTGTCTCCAGCAGCGAGGCCGGGCATCCCGCCTCCCGCAGCACCTCACCGGTGTGCTCGCCGAGCCGTGGGGCACGGCGGTCGACGGCCGCAGGCGTGGCTGACATCTTCAGCGGCGAGCCGAGCGTTCGAAGCGCGCCGAGCGTCGGGTGTTCGACCTGCCGGACTATGCCGCGCGCCAGCACCTGGGGGTCGGCGAAGACCTCGTCATACCGGTTGATCGGTCCGCACGGGAGATCGTGCGCCTCGAACAGCGCCAGCCAGTGCGCGCGCGGGGCCGTCGTGGTGATGGCCTCGATGTGCGCGGCCAGCGCCGCGCGGTTACGCACGCGGTGGGTGTCGTCGCGGAAGTCGGGCGCCTCGGCCCACTCCGGGTGGCCGAGCAGGGTGCACAGGCGCGTGAACAGTCGGTCGTTTGCCGCCGCCAGCGTGATGTAGCCGTCCGCGCAGCGGACGGCTTGGTACGGGGCGGTCATCCGGTGCGCCGAGCCCATGGGTTCGGGTACCCGCCCCGACGAGAAGTACTCCGTCGCTTCCCACACCGACAATGCCACGCCGGCTTCGAGCAGCGAGGTCTCCACGTGCTGGCCTCGACCCGTGCGCTCGCGGAAGTGCAGGGCTCCGAGGATGGCAATCGTCGCGAACAGGCCGGCGCCCAGGTCGGTGACCGGCGGCCCCGCCTTCACGGGCGGCCCACCCGGATCCCCAGTGACCGACATGATGCCCGACACGCCCTGGGCGACGAGGTCGAAGCCTCCCTTGGCCGCGTCCGGGCCCGTTGCGCCGTACCCTGAAATCGAGGCGTAGATGAGCCGGGGGAACTCGTCGGCCACCGATGCGTAATCGAGGCCGAAGGCCTGCATCACCCCGGGCCGGTAGTTCTCCACCAGGATGTCGGCGGTGCGCAGCAGGTGGCGGAACGCCAGCCGGGCCGCGGTCGTTTTCAGGTCGAGCACGATGCCGCGCTTGCCGCGATTGACCGCGTTGAAACTCGGGCTGTCGGTCCCCGCGGCGCCGGCCATGCGGCGCGACGAGTCGCCGGACGGGGGCTCCACCTTGATCACGTCTGCACCCATGTCGCATAGTTGCATCGCGCAGTACGGCCCGGCCATGACCTGCGTCACGTCGAGCACCCGGATGCCGTCGAGCGCCCGCGGGTGCGCGGGCGTTGTGCGCTGCTCGGTCTTCATCGCGTCTCCAGCGGCTCGCTCGAGCCGGTCTCGTTCCGAGGATGTCCGTGCCTACACCTTTCGCCCGGTTCCACGTCGAGGGGTACCTCGCGTTCCTCACCATCGACCGTCCCGACGCACGCCACGCCATGACGTGGGAGATGTACGAAGCCCTCGTCGCCGCCTGCGACGCTGTCGACGCCCGGGACGACCTGCGTGTGCTGATCGTCCGCTCCACGGGCGACAGGGCGTTCATCGCGGGCACCGACATCAGCCAGTTCTCCTCGTTCGCGCGGCCCGAGGACGCGGTCGCCTACGAGCGTCACCTCGACTCGGTCGTGGACCGCCTGGAGCGCGTCCGCGTGCCCACGATCGCACAGGTGCAGGGCGTGGCCGCCGGCGGCGGCTGCGCGATTGCGCTGGCGTGCGACCTTCGCGTGTGCGGTCCAGACGCGCGGTTCGGCATGCCCATCGCGCGAACCCTCGGCAACTGCCTGTCGGCGGCGAACTGCGCGCGGCTGATGGACGCCTTCGGCGCCGCGCGCCTCAAGGACATCGTCTTCACCGCGCGCATGATCGACGTGGGCGAGGCCCAGGCGCTCGGCCTGGTGAACCAGCTCGTCGCCCTCCCGGAACTCGACGCTGCCGTCCGCGACCTGGCCTCGACGATTGCCTCGCACGCGCCACTCACGCTCAGGGCGACGAAGGAAACGATCCGCCGCATTCAGGCCGACCGGCGCCTCGAGCCGTCGCTCGTGGACGACCTCATCACGCTGTGCTACACGTCGGCCGACTTCCGTGAGGGCATCGAGGCGTTCCTCTCGAAGCGCCGCGCGCGGTTCACGGGTCACTGACCACCAGGCAGGTCCCGAACTGCGCGGCGACACCCGTGCAGACAGGCGCGGGGGCGGGGACTTGCGCGTCAGGCGGAGTCCCCCTGTACGAGCAGCGCATCGAGCGCGGCATCCACGCCGCCTCGCCGCGCCGGCACCCCGGCGCGCTGCAATGCCATCTCGACACCCGCCAGCGTGCCGGCCAGCATCAGGTCGTTGAAGTCTCCCAGGTGGCCGATGCGGAATACGCGGCCCTTGAGCTTGCCCAGGCCCGCCCCGAGCGAGAGATTGAACTGTTCGAGGGCCACTGCCCGGAACCGGTCGGCATCGTGTCCCTCGGGCAACTGAACCGCCGTCAGTACCGGGCTGTACTCGTCGTCGCGCCGGCACACGGTCGTCAGGCCCCAGGCGCGGACGGCCGCTCGCGTGGCGGCGCCGTGGCGGCGATGCCGGGCGAAGATCCGCGGCAGCCCCTCTTCCTCCATCATGGCGAGCGCCTCGCGCAGCCCGTAGAGCAGGTTCGTGGCGGGCGTGAAGGGGAAGAAGCCGCCCGCATTGGCGGCGAGCATTGGTCCCCACGCCCAGTACGACTTCGGGAGCGTCGAGGCCGCAGACGCGGCGAGCGCCTTCTGGCTGATCGCGTTGAACGAGAGGCCCGGCGGCAGCATCAGGCCCTTCTGGGAGCCGGTGACGGTGACATCGATGCCCCACTCGTCATGGCGCAGGTCGATGGAGCCGAGCGAGGACACCGCATCGACGAGGAGCAGCGCCGGGTGCGCCGCCGCATCGATCGCGCGGCGGATCGCCGGGAGCCGGCTGGTGACGCCCGTCGAGGTTTCGTTGTGCACAGCCAGGATCGCCTTGACGGCGTGCGACGCGTCCTGCCGCAGGCGCTGCTCGAGCACCTCGGGGTCGACACCGATCGTCCAGTCGGTCTCCACCCGCTCGACCACGAGCCCCAGGCGGGCAGCCAGATCGGCCCACAGCCGTGCGAACTCGCCTGTCTCGAAGGCGAGCACGCGATCACCCGGCGAGAGGGTGTTGACCAGAGCGGCTTCCCACGCGCCGGTGCCCGACGCCGGATAGATGACCACCGGGCCCCGGGTTTGGAAGACCCGCGCCACGCCGTCGAGCACGGCGCGGCCAAGGGCCGCAAACTCCGCGCTGCGATGGTCGATGGTCGGCTGCGCCATGGCTCGCAGCACGCGGTCGGGAACGTTGGTGGGTCCGGGAATCTGCAGGAAGTGGCGCCCGCTGCGGCTCATGGTCGCAAATGGTAGCATCGCACTCGTGCCAGGCGTCCCTGCCGAAACCGGCCGCCCCGTCGCGCAGGCGCCTCCGGCCGCGGTGGACGTCGCCGCGTTGCGGCGTACGCTCGAGGGTGCGATCGAAGGCGAGGTCCGGTTCGACACGGTCTCGTGTGCGCTCTACTCCACGGATGCGAGCGTCTACCAGATCCGTCCCCTCGGCGTCGTCGTCCCGCGCACCCGCGACGACCTCGTGCGGGTGGTGCGCGCGTGCGCCGAGCACCGGTGTCCCCTGACGATGCGCGGCGGCGGGACGTCGCAGGCGGGCCAGGCCATCGGCGCTGGCCTGATCGTGGACACGTCGAAGTACTACAACCGGCTGCTCGACGTGAACGTCGAGGAGCGGTGGGCGGTGGTCCAGCCCGGCATCGTGCTCGACGAACTGAACGCGCGGCTGAAGCCGCACAACCTGCGGTTCGCCCCCGACATCTCCACAGCCAGCCGCGCCACCATCGGCGGGATGATGGCCAACAATTCGAGCGGCGCGCGGTCGGTGCTCTACGGCAAGACCATCGACCACGTGATCGAGCAGCAGGTCCTGCTGTCGGACGGGACCGTGGCCCACTTCCGTCCGGTCGCAGGCGGGCAGCTCGAGGGGTTGCTGGCCGGCGACTCGCTCGAGTCGCGATGCTACCGCGAGGTCCGACGGCTGGGGCTGGCACATGCTGCCGAGGTCGAACGGCGCTTCCCGAAGATCCTGCGCCGCGTGGGCGGATACAACCTCGATGCGTTCACCGATCCCGACGCACCGATGGACCTCACCCGCCTGATGGTGGGGTCGGAGGGCACGCTGGGCGTGGTACTGGAAGCGAGGCTCCGCCTCGTGCCCCTGCCTGCCGCCAAAGCGGTGCTGGCGATCGAGTTCAGCGACCTGCTCGAGGCGCTGCGGGCGACACCCGTCATCCTGGCGCACGGCCCGTCGGCCGTGGAGGTGATGGACGGGTTCATCCTCGACAACACGCGGCAGAGCCCCTCGCTCGACCAGCTGCGCCGCACGTTCATCACCGGCGAGCCGGGCGCGCTGCTGTGCGTGGAGTTCTACGCGGATGCCGCCGGCGCCCTGCCGCCGCGGCTGCAGGCGCTGGAGGCGGACCTGCGCGCCCGCGGTTTCGGCTATCACTTCACCCATGCCCTCGACCTCGCCGCGCAGGCGCGGATCTGGGGCCTGCGCGAGGCGGCGCTCGGACTGTCGATGGCGATGCGCGAGGACGCCAAGTCGATCTCGTTCGTCGAAGACACCGCCGTGGCGCCCGAGCGGCTCGCCGATTTCATCGAGCGCTTCCTGGCGCTCGTGCAGCGCCACGGCACGACGGCCGGCATCTACGCGCACGCGTCGGTCGGATGCCTGCACGTTCGGCCGGTCGTGAACCTGAAGACCGAGGCCGGCGTGCGCCTCTTCGAGGCGCTGGCGCACGACGTCTCCGACCTGGTGCTCGAGTTCGGCGGCGCGCTGTCGGGCGAGCATGGCGACGGCCTGGTCCGCAGCCCGTTCATGCGCAAGATGTTCGGCCCCGAGCTCTACGAGGCGTTCCGCGACATCAAGCGGACCTTCGATCCCCACGGCATCCTCAACCCCGGGAAGATCGTGGACGCTCCCCCGCTGGCGGCAAACCTGCGCTACGGCGCGGGATACCGCACGCCCAATCCGGCCACCTTCTTCGACTACGACGTGTTCGGAGGCCTGGGAGGGGCGGTCGACATGTGCAGCGGGCTCGGCGCGTGCCGCAAGAAGCTCGATGGCACGATGTGCCCGTCGTACATGGCGACGCTCGAGGAAGCGCACTCGACCCGCGGCCGCGCGAACGTGCTGCGGCTGGCCATGGCCGGACGCCTCGGGGAAGCGGGGCTGGGAGACGGCGGGGTGCGCGAGGTGCTCGACCTCTGCCTGGAGTGCCGCGCCTGCAAGGCCGAGTGCCCGGTTGGCGTGGACATGGCGCGCTTCAAGAGCGAGTTCCTGGCCGACTACTGGCGGCGACACGGGACGCCGCTCCGCGCCCGCGCCCTCGGGCACGTGCACCTGCTGTCGCGTCTGGCAAGCCCCGTGGCGCCGCTGGCGAACGCGCTGGCCGGCAGCGCCCCGGTGCGATGGATGAACGAACGGGTACTCGGGATCGACCGGCGGCGGCGTCCGCCACGCTGGGCCGCGACACGATTCTCGCGCCGGTTCGCGTCGACGGCCGCTCCCGTCGCCGAGGCTTCCGTGCTCCTCTTTGCCGACACGTTCACCGAGTTCTACAACCCCGACGTCGGCATGGCCGCCGCCGACGTGCTGTCGGCCATCGGGACGCGCGCCGGCCTCGCGCCGGGCGTCTGCTGCGGGCGGCCGCTGATCTCGCAGGGGCTGCTCGACGAGGCGCGAAGCCTCGCGCAGGAAAACGTGGATCGGCTGTATCCGCTGGCGGCGCGTGGTGCGACGTTCGTGTTCACGGAGCCGAGCTGCCTGTCGGCGCTCCGCGAGGACGTCCCGGATCTCCTGCGGGGCGAGGCGCAGGTCCGTGCACGCCGGGTGGCCTCGGCCTGCGTGCTGTTCGAGGAGTACGTCGAGGCGCGGGCGCAGGCCGGCGCCCGCCTGCCCCTGCAGCCCGGGCCCGCGCGCATCGTGCTGCACGGGCACTGCCACCAGAAATCGATGGGCCTGGTGTCTCCGGCACGCGCACTGCTCGCACGCGTTCCGGGCGCGTCCGTCGTGGATCTCGATGCGGGCTGCTGCGGGATGGCCGGCTCGTTCGGCTACGCGCGCGAGCACTACGAGGTGTCGCGGACGATCGGCGAGCGGCGTCTGCTTCCGGCCGCACGCGAGCTCGGCCCGGGTTCCGTCCTGGTCGCGAGCGGTGTATCGTGTCGGCACCAGGTGGACGAACTGGCGGGCGTGCGCGCCCTGCACGCCGCCGAACTGCTGCGGTCAGTCCTCAACGAAAACCCATGAACCTCGCCGTCCTGTCGGTTCTCGCCCTCGCCACGGCCATCATCGTCAGCTGCTTCTCGAGCCTGAACGTGGGCGTGCTCGCACTGGCCCTGGCGTGGGTCGTTGGCGTATACGCGGGCGGCATGCCGCTGAGCACGGTCATCGCCGGCTTCCCCACGCCGCTCTTCCTGACGCTGGTCGGCATGACGCTCCTGTTCTCGCTGGCGCAGGTGAACGGGACGCTCGACCGCCTGGCGCACCATGCGGTGCAGAGCTGTCGCGGCAATCGCGGCATGATCCCGATTATCTTCTTCCTGCTCGCCTTCGTCCTCGCGTCGATGGGGCCGGGCAACATCGCGACCGCCGCGCTCATCGCCCCGATGGCCATGGCAACGGCCACGCGCGTGCGGATCCCCCTCTTCCTGATGGCCATCATGGTGGGCAACGGCGCCAACGCCGGCTCGCTCTCCCCGTTCGCACCCACCGGAATCATCGTCAACGGACTGATGGCCCGGATCGACCTGCCGGGCCACGAACTCGCCACCTATCTTTCGAACGCCGGTGCGCATGCACTGGTGGCGTTCTCGGGCTACTTCCTGTTTGGCGGCCTGAAACTGTTCGTCCGCGCCGACCATACGACCTACGCTCTCGAGACGGCGGACCAGGCACACGCGTTCGAGCGCCGTCACTGGGTGACGCTCGGTACGATCCTCGTCCTTCTCGCGAGCGTGATCCTCGTGCGCGATCTGCGCGCCAACGGCAGCATCGGGATGGCGGCCTTCGCGGCCTCCGTGTTCCTGGTGCTCACCGGGTGCGCAGACGATGGCGAGGCGATGAAGAAGATGCCGTGGCGCGTGATCGTGATGGTGTGCGGTGTCACCGTGCTCATCTCGATCCTGGAGAAGGCGCAGGGCGTGGATCTGCTGGTGTCGCTGGTGTCTCGCATCTCGACCGCGTCCACCGTCTCGGCCATCGTCGCGTTCCTGACCGGTGTCGTGTCCGTCTACAGCAGCACGTCCGGCGTCGTGCTGCCGGCATTCCTGCCGATGGTACCGGGCCTGGCGGCCCAGCTGGGGGTGGCGAACCCGATCGGCATCGCGGCCGCGATGAACGTGGGCGGACACCTGGTCGACGTGTCGCCGCTGTCCACGATCGGCGCCCTCTGCATCGCGGGTGCGTCTGGCGAAGAGAGCCGCGCGCTGTTCAACAAGCTGCTCGTGTGGGGCCTGTCCATGTCGCTGGTGGGCGCCGGGATCAGCCTGTTGTTCTTCCGCTGACCGTCAGCCGTTTCCAGACGCATGGGCCGGCCCACCTCGTGCAGGATTGCGGTGCAGGCGGCGCCGCGTCGCGCAGCCCCGTGCAGGCCGGGCCTCGAGCCGTCGAGAATCGTGCGCCCGGCGCTTCAACGGTAAGGCCGGCGACCGATAATGGGTCGCTCGGCGTCGAAATGACACGGATGCCGCAGCCTCGGGAGACGCCCATGCGAACGATTGCCTTCGCCTGCTGTGCCGCCTGCGTGCTCGGGAGCGCGCTGGCTGCACAGTCACTTGGACCGGTGGCCGCACGCGAGTCCGCCCGGCGCGCGGCGATTTCCACGCCTGCACGTGTCCTGACCAACGCGGACCTGGAGCCATCGACCGCAGGGCCGGAGGCAGCGTCGGATGAACGTTCGGCCGCGCCGGCGGGCGACGACACCGCGGGGACCAGACCGCGCGCCCTGCTCAAGCCCGCGACGCTGCAAGGCGGTGCGATGCCAGCCGTCCCGGTATCGGCGGTGAATGGCGGCGAGGTGGCGCTCGAAATCGAGGTGGCGTCCGACGGCAGCGTCGGCCAGGTTACCGCCCTGCGTTCCACACCGCCGTTCACCGAAGCGCTGGCGGAGTCGGTGGCGACGTGGCGATTCGCCCCCGCGGAAGACGCGGTCCTGTCGGCGCCCGGTGGCGCGGTCGACGCGCGCACGCGGCGCCCTGTGTCCAGCCACGCGCTGGTGCTCGGCATTTTCCGCCCGCCGTCGGTGTTCCAGGGTATGGCACCCGGTACGCCGCCGAGCGACCTCGCCGAGCCGTCCGATGCGGTGCCGACACCCACGGGCTCACTCGCCATGCCACCGTATCCCGTGCAGGCGCTGTTCGGTGACGTCGTCCTGATCGAAATCGCCGTAAACCAGGACGGGACGCGGGGCGCGACCCGTGTCGTGCGTGGTGCGCCTCCCTTCGACGCGCCGGCGCTCGAGGCCGTGGCGGGGCTGGGCTTCCGCCCGGCGCGCGTCCATGGGCGGCCCGCACCTGCCATGGTCTACGTGGCCGTGGGGTTCCGCCAGCCGCTGACGCCGTAGCCGCGATTACGCGGGAATCAATCGGGCGGGTGGATGCGATGATGTCCTGGTAACGGTGTGTGCGCGCAGAGGAGGCAGTGATGGGTCTTCTTGATGATGTTGCAAAGCTGGCCGGAGGCGCGGGCGGCGGCCAGCCGGACAACTCGGCGCTGCTCGGCAGCGTGGTCCAGATGCTGGGCTCGGGCGACGCCGGGGGCCTGGCTTCACTCGTCCAGGGCTTCCAGAAAGCGGGCCTGGGCGACATCGTTGGCTCGTGGGTCGGTACCGGGGCCAACCTCCCGGTTTCGCCGGACCAGTTGCAGCAGGGGCTCGGCGCCGATCGCCTGCAGCAACTGGCGCGGGCGGCGGGGCTGAGCGAGGGCGCGGCCGCCAGTGCGCTGTCCGGCCTGCTGCCGACGGTGGTGGACAAGCTGACGCCCGGCGGGACGCTGCCGCAGGCCGGGCAACTGCCGCAGTTGCTCGGTGCGGTCCGGGCCATGCTGGGGGTGTGACGATGGAAGCGGAAGAGGCGCCATGCGTGTGACGGTGCAGACGTGGGGGCCGATGTGCGCGTGAGGGAATCACTCGGTGGGGTCGCAGCGATCGTGCTGGCCGCAGGCGTGCTGGCGGGCGCGCAGGCCATCCCGGCCGTACAACTGCCCCCGTCGCCGCAGGGGCAAAGCGCCGTGCAGCTGGGCGGCCGCTGGGAGAAGTCTGCCGCCGGTCAGCGGTACGTCGACGGGAAATGGGTGGTGGTCGACTACGGGCGACCGCTTTTGCGCGGACGCACGAACATCTTCGGTGCCCCCGCCGAGTACGGCAAGGTGGTGAGCGACGGCAGCCCGGTCTGGCGGATGGGCGCGAACGACTCCACCCTGCTCACCACGCAGGTCCCGCTCGTAATTGGGGGCCGGCGCCTCGAGCCCGGCGTCTACAACGCCTTCGCCGAACTGAAGCCGGGCGCGTGGACGCTGGTCCTCAGCACACAGCCGCGGCAGCCGCGGTTCGATCCGAACGAGAAGGTGCTGCTGTACGGGTCGTACAACTACGACGCGAAGTTCGACGTGCTCCGTGCGCCGATGCAGGTGCGCGCGACGGACACGCGGGTCGAGCAGCTCACGATCGGCTTCGTCAACGTGACGGAGACGGGCGCCACCCTCCAGGTGGCGTGGGAAACCACCCTCGCCTCGGTCGATCTTGCCGTGGCACCGGCCTCGAGCCGGTAGCGGCGCGGGCGACTGGCGCGCCTGACGGCGCCCGGCACCCGTCCGGCGCGATGCGGGACGGGTCACCCTGCCCTGTGCGGTGGCGTCCCGCGGCCGCGACCGCCGTGATAGAGTCCGCCGCATGACCATTACCCTGGCGGTGCTCTGGACCCTCGTGTTCGCTCAGGCTCCGGCGTCGGTCTCGCCGCCGGCACCCGCAGCCGTCGTCTCCTCCGAGACCGTCGACGCGACGCGGCAGCGATCGATCGCGGGCAACATCCTCGACACCAAGATGAACGAGACCGTCGTGAAGGGCGGGATCGTACGGGTCGGGATCGTGCACCGCACGAAGCCCGAACCGCGTGCGCTGCTGCACAACCAGCTCACGGAGATCTACCAGATCGTGCGCGGGTCGGGCACGCTGTTCACGGGTGGGGCCCCGCAGGAGCCGACCACGGTATCGGATCCGCCCAACCTCGGTCCGACCCCGAGCTTCTACGTGACGCAGGGACCGGGCGGCGTGAGCCGGAAGGTCAAGTCCGGGGACATCGTCATCATTCCTGCCGGCCTCCCGCACCGCTTCAGTGAACTCGAGGGGCCGATCGAGTACGTGATCTACCGCTTCGAGACGCCCGTGCCGTGAAGCCTTCCGGCAGAATCGAGGTTTTGCAGGGAGTGGGTCGCTTGGGATGGAGGGGACATGCGGGTGCGTGCGGCGGTGGCGGCAGGGATATCGATGGTGGTGGCGCTGGGGGCCACCGTGTTCACACAACAGCAACAGCAACAGCCGCGCTCCCTGCGCGTGCCCGAGCAGATGAGCGCCTTCGACTACGACGTGGTGCCCAACTGGTCGCTGCCCTATCCCAGGGCCGGATACGCGTGGGGCTCGGTGCCAGGCATCTTCGTCGAAGACGACAACCGCATCTTCGTGGCCAGCCGCGGTGAGATCAGGGAGCCCAGCCCGCTGCCGGCCGGCTATCCCGGGTTTCTCGGCGCCTTCCGCCAGGTGCTCAGCGCGCCCGACAACGAGGTGCGCGGGTGCATCCGTATCCTCGACAGCACCGGGAAGGTGGTGGAGATCTGGGAGCAGTGGGACCGTCTGTTCGAGGGCACGAACGGCCCGCACAAGATCAAGATCAGCCCCTACGATCCGGACCACCGTGTCTGGGTCGTCGGTGAGACGAAGAGCGTCGTCTACGTCTTCTCGAACGACGGGAAGCAGCTCCTGAAGACGATTGGCGTCGAGGGCGTCGCGGCGGAAGACGAGACGCACTTCGGGCGGCCGCAGGACCTGGCGTTCCTTCCCGACGGCAGCGTGCTCGTGGCGGATGGCCTGACCAACGCGCGCGTGGTGAAGCTCGACCGGGATGGCAAGTTCGTGATGGCGTTCGGCGGGCACGGCTCCGGGCCCGGCCAGTTCAACGCCGTGCACGGTATCGACGTGGACCGGAACGGCCGGATCTACGTCGTCGATCGGAACAACAAGCGCGTGCAGGTGTTCGACCCGCAGGGCAGGCACCTGGCATCCTGGCCCAACATCCGCTTCCCGAATCACGTGCAGGTCACCGACCCCGTGCCTGGCGACACCAGCACGAACGGGGGGCAGGTGGTTTGGGTGGCCGACAACCAGACCGCGATGGTGATCAAGTTCGACACCAGCGGCAATCAGCTCTTCTCGTGGTACGCCAGCGGACCGGTGCCCGGCGGTTTCGGAGAACTGCACCAGTTCTCGCTCGACTCGAAGGGGAACGTCTACGCGGCAGACAACGTGCTGGGACGCCCGCAGAAGCTCACGCCGAAGTCCGGGGCGAACCCGGCACGGCTCATCGGGCAGTCCGTGCCGCTGATGCCGAAGCGCCGGTGACCGACCTTGGTTCAGCTCGAAGGGGGCGCCAGCGCGGTCGCCACAGAGTAGAGTCCGGGCGATTTCGCCGCATCCGCGGGGAGGCCATCGATGCCGGAGTGGGGTTTCACGATGCGCATGACGGGCGCGATAGCGTTCCTTGGCGTCTCTCTCTTCGTGGCGCCGCCGCTGTGGGCGCAGTACCCAGCGCCCACGCTCGAACAGCCGTTCTCGGCAGCAGCTCCCGCCGATCTCGCCGAGGGCAAGCGCCTGTACAACGCGCAGTGTGCGCTGTGTCACGGCATCGACGGGGGCGGCGGCTACGGGCCGTCGCTGCTGCGCGGCAGCTTCAGCCGTGCCTCTGACGATGCCGGTCTGTTCACACTCGTACGGGTCGGAATCCCGGGTGTGATGCCGGGTTTCGGTGATGCCAACGGTCCCCGACGGAGCTGGCAGTTGGCGGCGTTCGTGCGGTCGCTGACGCGCGACGGCGGAGCGACGGTCGCCGGCAACGTCGCTGGCGGCCGGGCGGTATACCAGAAACGTGGCTGCGCGAATTGCCACGTGCTTGCCGGCGAGGGCCGGGCCATCGGTCCCGATCTCAGCGCGATCGGCCTGCAGCGCGGAGCGGCGTACCTGCGGCAGGCGCTCGTGGAACCGGGGGCAAGCGTGCCCGATGGCCACGTCGTCGTCACCGCGCGTCCGAAGTCTGGAGACGCCGTACGCGGCGTGCGCCTGAGCGAAGATGCATTCTGGGTGCACGTGCGTGACGTGAAGGGACAGCTGCACACGTTCCGGGTCGCCGAGCTGGCCGAGCTCACGCGCGAAGCTGGTGCGAGCCTGATGCCCGCCTACGCGTCGCTGCCGCCCACCGAGCTGGACGACCTGGTGGCTTATCTGTCGAGTCTGCGGGGGCAGCGATGAGACGACTGGCGATGACGGCGGTGGCGGTTGGGGTGTCGGGCGCCGTGATGAGCGGGCAGGTGCCGTATCAGCGGATCGTCGATGCGGCGAAGGAGCCGGGCGCGTGGTTGACCTATTCCGGCGGCTACTTCGGGCAGCGCTATTCCCTGCTCGATCAGCTCACGCCGGCCAACGTCGCGGGCCTGAAGCCGGCGTGGGTGTATCAGGTGGCCGGCAACGGGCAGGTCGAGACGTCGGCCGTGGTCGCCGACGGCGTCATGTACGTCACCGAGCCGCCCACGACCGTCACGGCGCTCGACCCGAGGAATGGCCGTCCGATCTGGAGTTATGTGCGACCGATGCCGTCGAACCTGCGCAACATCGGCTTTCCGCTCACCAACCGCGGCGTCGCCATCCTCGACGACAAGGTCTTCGTGGGTACGCTCGACGGCGCTGTCGTGGCCCTCGATGCCGCGACCGGCGCCGTGCGTTGGGAAACGAAGGTGGCCGACAACGCCACTGGCCACTCGATCACGATGGCGCCGCTGGCGGTGAAGGACAAGATCGTGATCGGCATCAGCGGTGGTGAGGCGGGCATCCGCGGCTTCATTGATGCGTACGACGCGAAGACCGGCACGCTGGCCTGGCGCACATACACGGTGCCTGCGGCCGGCGAGAAGGGCGTGGACACGTGGGCGGGCGACAGCTACCGGAACGGCGCCGGGGCAACCTGGCTCACCGGTTCCTACGATCCCGCTCTCAACCTGATCTACTGGGGCACCGGCAATCCTGGTCCCGACTGGAACGGCGACGTGCGCAAGGGCGACAACCTGTACACCTCGTCGGTGCTCGCGCTCAACGCTGATAGCGGCAGGATGCAGTGGTACTTCCAGTACACGCCGCATGATGTCCACGACTGGGACGCCAACCAGATCCAGGTCCTTGCCGATCTGACGATCGCCGGTCAGCCACGCAAGGCACTCATCACCGCCAACCGCAACGCGTTCTACTACGTGCTCGACCGGGTGACCGGCGAGTTCCTGCACGCGGCGCCGTACGCGAAGCAGACGTGGGCGGCGGGCATCGACCCGAGGGGTCGGCCGCGCGTGATCGAGGGCTCAGCCCCGACGCCTGAGGGCAACCTGGTCTACCCCAGTCTGCAGGGTGCGACGAACTGGCCAAGTCCTTCCTACAGCCCGCAGACCGGTCTCTTCTATGTGCCGGTGCGGGAAATGGGTTCGTACTACTACAAAACCGACGTGGAGTACGAGCCCGGCAACCCGTTCACGGGCGGCGGCGAGCGCCGCCTGGCTGACGAGGCGTGGGGCGCGGTGCGCGCCCTCGATGCGAGGACCGGTGCAACGGTATGGGACTTCCGCCTGCCGTCGCCGTCGTGGTCGGGCGTGCTGTCAACCGCCGGAGGGTTGGTGTTCTCGGGCTCCAATGAGGGGAACGTCTACGCACTCGATGCGAAGACCGGTGCGCCGCTCTGGCAGTTTCAGGTGGGCGGCGGCGTGCGCTCGAACCCGACGACGTTCCTCGTGGACGGCAAGCAACACGTCTCGGTCGCTGCGGGCCGCGCCGTGTTCGTGTTCGCGTTACCCTGAACGTGATCGTCGCGGCGGGTTGCGATGCGCCGCATTCGCGTGAGCGCCGGACAGCATCTGAAATTCTACCGGCGCCGCGCCCGCCTCCCCTAATCGCGAGTCTGACTCCCTTCGCCGGTGGTGCAACCGGAAGTGTGCGATCTGTGCGCGCTTAGGGGTCAACACCCACGTGGCGTCCCACTCCCCTGCAGCTTGGCGGCGACCCCTCGGTGTGCCTCGTGTGTGCCCGAAACGGAAACGGCCACGCTGAGGGCGTGGCCGTAAGTGCTTGCAGCGAAATTGGTCGGGATGGCGGGATTCGAACCCACGACCCCCTGACCCCCAGTCAGGTGCGCTAGCCAGGCTGCGCTACATCCCGAATCGTCGTACCCGCGCGGCAAGGGCCGCGCGCAGGACCGCTGCACCAGCGGTCCATGTATCCGCCTATTCTACGCCGAACGCTCGCGTCGAGGCGAGGCCGGAGTCCGTGCGTCATGCTCCACTGCCGCCGACGGCTTGCGCGACTTGCGGCCCCCCGTGCTCGTCACCTCCGGCGCCGCCAGCGCGAACCCCGCTTCACCGGCCGCGCGCGCGACCTCCGCACCGCGCGTGTCGAGTAGATCCAGCAAGGCCCGCAGGCCCTGTTTCACGGCCGTGATGCGTTCCCGCACAGGCGCGCCGAGCGTCGACGCCTCGGGGGCCAGGTCCTCCAGCGTCAGCGGCGGCGCCTGCTCCTCCTCGAGCTTGCGCCGCACACCTGCCAGGGTGAGCCCTTCGACCAGAAGCAGGTGCTTGATGCGCTGTGCGCGTTCGACGTCCTCACGCCGGTACACGCGCGCATTGCCCTTGGGTACACCGAGATCGCGAAACTCGGCTTCCCACGTCCGCAGGACATACGGCTGCACCTTCAGGAGGTCGCAGACCTCCGACGCCTTGAAGAGCGGGCGATCCGGAATTTCGACCTGGGACATCTCGGCCATGGGGACGAACCGCAGGCTTGGAGTATAGCATCGCCCTCTCGGAGAGGCTGAGCTGCGGTGCACGGCCACGCGAGCGATCGGGGCGCCTCGATACCCGCCACCGCGCCGTCGTCATCCTCGTGCATCGACGCCCTGCGCTGCTCGACGTGCCTGCCGCTCACCGCGCCGTCGGCACCGCGAGTCACTCGTCCCGGTCGGTCGTCCTCGCTGACGATGCCTTCCGCCGCGTGCGCCCGCCTGGCATCGACCGCGCCCGCCGCCGCACCTGGATGCGAATCGGCGTGCCCTCGAAGCCGAACTGCTCGCGAATCCGGTTCACGAGGAAACGCTCGTAGGAGAAATGGAACGTGGTGGCCACGTTGGTGAAGAACACGAACGAGGGGGGCGCGACGCCGATCTGCGCGGCATACATGATCTTCACGTGGCGCCGTTCCGGACTGACCGGCGGGTTGGCGGCCACGATCTGCTCGATGAACTTGTTGAGCTGAGGCGTCGGGACCCGCAGCCGGCGGTTCGCCGCCACCCGGTCGAGCGTCTCGAGCACCTTGGGCGCCCGTTCGCCGGTCAGCGCCGAGATGTGGAGGATCGGCGCATAGTCCAGGAACCGCATCTTGCGCCGCAGGGACTCGTCGAACTGCTTCACGAACTGTGGATCCTGGCTCTTCACCAGGTCCCACTTGTTCGCGACGATCACCACGCCGCGGCCCGCGCGATCGGCTTCGCCGCCAATAGCGGCGTCCTGATCGGTGGCGCCCTCCTTCGCGTCGATCAGCAGGGCGACCACGTCTGCGTCGAAGATGGCCTTCTTCGCGCCCGCGACGCTCACCAGTTCCACCTTGCCGCCGCTGCGGACCCGTCCGGGCCGGCGCATCCCCGCCGTGTCGAAGATGCGGAACTGGCGCCGATGCCACGTGAGCACGGCATCGATTGCGTCCCTGGTGGTCCCCGGGATGTCGCTCACCATGACCCGCTCCTCCTTCAGGAGGCGATTGAGGAGCGACGACTTTCCGACGTTCGGCCGCCCGATGATGGCGATCGTGGTCTCCTGTGGCGGGGAGGCCGGCGCGGACGCGGCACTCTCGCCAGTCCGCTCGCGTGCGGCCTCGGCGTCGGGACGGTCGACGTCAGCGGGACGCGCCTTCGGACCCAGCCGCTGCACGATCTCATCAAGCAGGTCGCCCACGCCGTTGCCGTGCTCGGCGGAGGTCTCGAGGACCGGCTCGAACCCGAGCTGATAGAACTCCACGACCGCGGCGCGCGCCCGCTTGTCGTCGGTCTTGTTCACGACGAAAATCACGGGCAGCCCGGTCTGGCGGATCTCCCGCGCAATCGTCTCGTCGCCCGATGCCAGCCCCTGCTGTCCATCTGTCAGGAAGATCAGGAGATCGGCGCCTGCGATCGCCCGCTGCCCCTGCTGGACGACGAGGTCGTGCAGCGGGTCCTCGCTCGCACCGTACAGGCCTCCCGTGTCGGACAACTGGAACGTTGCTCCGCGCCACGTCACGGGATAGGCCAGCGAATCCCGCGTCGTGCCCGCGATGGGCGCGACGATCGCCCGGCGCGAACCGATCATCTTGTTGAACAGGGTGGACTTCCCCACGTTGGGGCGTCCGACGAGCACGACTGACGGCAGTTTGCGGGGCATCGATGGCTGGGCATTCCGTTCGATCACTTAGCCTCAGCATTGACAGCGTAAGTGACACAATTTATGATGGTTAGCAGTTTCGAGGAGCCGCTAACCCATGATCAAGGTCGACATCGTCAACGAAGTGTCGAAAATCGCCGACATTACCAAGGTCAAGGCCGAGGTGGCGGTCGATGCGGTCTTCGACGCGATGCGGACCTCCATGCAGCGCGGCGAACGGATCGAACTGCGTGGTTTCGGCGTGTTCCAGGTGAAACCCCGCAAGCGCGGCATCGGCCGCAACCCCCGCACCGGCAAGGAGGTACGCATCCCCCCCGGCCGGACCATTCGTTTCAAGCCGGGCAAGGACCTGCAGAACATCGGGTAAGCAGGTCCGTTGGAGCCCGTCCGCGACGACAATCTGCTGCCTCCGCTGGCAGCGCTGCCCCCGCAGCCCATCGACTATCTGTGGCCACCGCGCCGGAAGTTCGCCGACCGGCGCTGGCTGCACGCGGTGCTGCTGCTCGCCACGATCGCCACCACCACCTGGGTTGGTGCGTATCACTACCAGGGGTTCGAGAGCGACCTCGGCATCGCCACCGCCGACTGGCGGCTCGCCAACGGCCTGTGGTACAGCGCCACCATCCTCGCGATCCTCGGCTTCCACGAGCTCGGGCACTACTTCGCGTGCCGCTATTATGACGTTGATGCGTCCCTGCCGTTCTTCATCCCGCTGTTCCTGCCGGCTCCGCTGCAGTTCACGGGTACGCTCGGGGCGGTGATCCGCATCCGCGAGCCGATCCCCAGCAAGCGCATGCTGTTCGACATCGGCATCGCCGGGCCCATCGCCGGGTTCGTCGTCGCCGTCCCGGCCCTGTTCGCCGGCGTTGCGCTGTCGCGCGTGATCGCGCTGCCGCCCGACATGATCGGAGCCTCGCTCGGCGAGCCGCTGCTCTTCAAGCTTGCGGCGTGGATCATGTTCGGCTCGGTACCGGAGGGATACACGATCAGCGTGCACCCGGTGGCGTTTGCCGCCTGGTTCGGCCTGCTCGCCACCGTGCTCAACCTGTTCCCCATCGCGCAGCTCGACGGGGGGCACATCGCCTACGCGGTCCTCGGCCGCCGCGCCCGAACCCTGTCGCTGGCCGCCCTCGCCGGGCTCGTGGTGTTGACGTTCTACTCCCCGAGCTGGCTGATCTGGACCGTGCTCACCGGGTTGATGCTCTTCCGCCTCGGTCATCATCCGCCCACCTTCGACGACCACGTGCCCATCGACGGCACGCGCCGTCGCTTCGCGGTTCTCGCGGTGGTGATCTTCATCGTCTGCTTCACGCCGGCCCCGATCTCGATCGGGTAACCCCGGCGCTTCGCGAATGGACCGGACCGCCCCCGACCCGAGGGGCCGGTGCTGATCGATGAGCCGTTCGTGTCGAGGCGGAGGACTCAGGGCTCGCGCAGGCCCCACCTCTCCCGGAGCGGCGGGGTGGTTGCCCTCCGCTAGAGCACGCTGACCGGGTCGACGTCGATGCTCGTCCGGCGCGCCACCTCGGGCCGCGTCGCTATCACCGCAGCCAGCGCCTCCCGCATCCGGCGCCGATTGGTGCCCTTCATCAGGAACTGCACCCGGTACTCCCCGCGCAGCTTGGCGAGAGGGGCGGCCGCAGGCCCGAGGACACGATAGTGCGCCAGGGACGGGTCCTGCGTACGCAGCTGCGCCACGATGGCGGCGGCGTCGTCCATCGCCCCGGTGTAGGTGCGGGCGCGCACGACGGCGTTCACGAGCGACACGACCGGGGGGTAGCGCATCGCCTTCCGGAAGTGCATCTCGCGTTCGAAGAAGGCCGCGTAGTCCTGCCGACACGCGAGCTGGATGCTGTAGTGCGTGGGATAGATGGTCTGCACGATGGCCTCGCCGGGGCTCTCGCCGCGACCCGCCCGCCCGGCCACCTGGGTGAGCAGCTGGAATGTGCGTTCGGAGGAGCGGAAGTCCGCCATCCCGAGGCCGACGTCCGCGGAGACGACCCCCACCAGGGTGACTCTGGGGAAATCGTGCCCCTTGGCGATCATCTGCGTGCCGACGAGCACGTCGATCTCGCCGGCACGAAACCGCGCCAGGAGCGCGGTCAGCGCGCCCTTGCGCCGCACCGAGTCACGATCGAGCCGGGCAACCCGCGCCTCCGGACATTGGGTGCGGACCTGTGCCTCGACCCGTTCGGTGCCGAACCCCATCTGCTCGAGATAGGGCGCCTTGCACAGGGGGCACGCCGTCGGGACGCGTGTCGTGTAGTTGCAGTAATGGCAGCGAGCGCGCCGGGCGGCACCCTCGCCGTGCACCACCAGCGACACGCTGCAGTTCGGGCAGTCCACGGTGCCGGAACACTGCCGGCAGAACACCACGGTCGCGAAGCCGCGCCGGTTGAGGAGGACGATGGCCTGTTCCTGCCGCGCCACCCGCGCGGCGATCGCGTCACGGAGCGCGCGGCTGAGGATGACGTCCGGTCCTTCGGCGGCGTACTCCTCCCGCATGTCCACGATCGTCACCTGCGCGAGGGGCCGGTCGAGCACCCGCTTCTCCAGCACGATCCGCTCGTACTTGCCGCTGACCGCGTTGTAGTAGGTCTCCATCGACGGCGTGGCCGAACCGAGCACGGCAAGGGCGCCGGCCCTCTGCGCGCGGACGAGCGCCACGTCCCGTCCGTTGTAGCGCGGGCTCTCCTCCTGCTTGTAGGACGTGTCGTGCTCCTCGTCCACGATGACCAGCCCGAGTTCGCGCAGGGGCGTGAACACCGCGGATCGGGTGCCGACCACGACATCCACCTCGCCGCGGCGGATCCGCTGCCACTGGTCGTGCCGCTCGCCATCGGACAGGGCGCTGTGCTGGATCGCCACGCGCCGGCCGAATGCCTGGCGGAAGAGGGCGGCCACCTGCGGCGTCAGCGCGATCTCGGGGACCAGCATCAGCACGCGCCGACCGCCGTCGCGCACGGCAGCCGCGAGGCGGAGGTACAGCTCGGTCTTCCCGCTGCCCGTCACGCCGTGCAGCAATGCCGCGCGGAAGGCGCCCGCGGCGGAGAGGGCGATGAGCCTGTTGAGGGCGGCGTCCTGCTCGAGCGTGAGGCGCCGCTGCGCGTCGAACGACGGCGCCTCGCTGACCGCGGTCTCGAAGGGGTCGCGGTCCACGCGCTCCTGTCGGACGGTGACGAGCCCCGCCTTCTGCAGGCGCGCCACGAGGTCTGCGCCGATACCGCGCCGGGCCAGTTCAGGGGCGGGGATCCCGCGTGCTGCGCCGGCCAGGGCATCCAGGGCGTCGCGCTGCCTCGGCGTCACCTGCAGCCCGGGGTCGCTGCCGGCCGCGGTCAGCGACACGACGCGCACCATCTTGTGCGAGTCCGGCCGCTCCCCCCGCGTCTTCGGCGGCAGCACCGCCGTGATGGCTTCGCCCGCTCCGGCGGCGTAGTACTCCGCGGTCCAGCGCGCGAGGTCGACCACGTCAGCGGGGATGAAAGGCTCCGCGTCCATCAGCGTCCGAAACGGCTTCGCCGCCTTGCCGTCCGGAAGCCCCGCGTCGCGGCTCACCTCGACGACGATGCCCGTTACCGAGCGCGAGCCGAGTGGCACGACGACCCGCGCGCCGACGACGGGCTCCGGCGAGTCCGCCGGGACGCTGTAGGTCAGCAGGTCGAGTTGTGGGACGGGAACGGCAACGCGGACGAACCGGGGGGCAGGCACGGACAGTCGTCAATCCTCAGGCGCAGAATTCTCGGACGTGCGGTGACTGGGCGTCGGCGAGGAGCGTGCGCACGAGTTTCATGTCCTCCCACACCTCCCGCTTGGCGGGCGGGTTGCGCAGCAGGTACGCCGGGTGGAACGTGGGTATGAGCGTGGCGCCTCGATACTCGAACTGCCGCCCGCGCAGCCGCGAGATGGGCTCGTCGGTGCGCAGCAGGGTCTGCGCGCCGAACTTGCCCAAGGCGACGATCACCCTGGGCCGGACCGCGTCGATCTGCCGGAACAGGAACGGCTCGCACTGGGCCACTTCGTCGGGCTCGGGGTTACGGTTCTGCGGCGGCCGGCACTTGATGACGTTCGCGATGTACACGTCCTCCCGGCGGAGGTCGATCGCCTCGATGATCTTCGTGAGCAGCTGCCCTGCCTTGCCGACGAACGGGATGCCCTGTTCGTCTTCATCGGCCCCCGGCGCCTCCCCGACGAACATGAGCCGCGCCTGGGGGTTTCCCACGCCGAAGACGATCTGGCGCCGACCCAGCGTGTGCAGCTTGCAGCGCGTGCAGGCGGGCCCGATGTCGGTGCGAATCGTCTCCAGCACCTGCGCCGGATCGAGCACCAGCGGCAGGGGCTC
The DNA here is from genome assembly GCA_964386715.1 of uncultured Bifidobacterium sp. Classification (GTDB taxonomy): domain Bacteria; phylum Acidobacteriota; class Vicinamibacteria; order Vicinamibacterales; family CAVVIG01; genus CAVVIG01. The sequence continues at coordinate 51,764 of CAYLTD010000002.1, read as the reverse complement.
GGCTCCCTCGCCCGCCTCCTGCGGCGCAGCAGCGCCGGACGAAGCGGCGACGCCAGCAGGCTCCTCGTCCCCCTGTGCCCGCACCCGCCACTGCGGGTCGCGGCTGGTGCCCGTGACGCCGAGTTCGGCGGCAAAACGGAGGTGTTCGGCCAGTTGTTCGCGGTCCATGGGATCGATCACTCCGCGGTATCAGCGCTGCGCCGGCGCCCCTCGCCGTTCGGCGAGCAGCGCGGCGACACGGTCGAGGATCACCCCCGCGACGGCGGTCTTGGACTGGAGAGGCACCGGCGTGGCATCGCGAGCGGTGACGAGCGTGACCTCGTTGGTCTCGACGTCGAAGCCGGCGTCCGCGCGTGACACGTCGTTGGCCACGATCAGGTCCACGTGCTTGGCGTGCAGCTTGGCCGTGGCGCGGCCGACCACGTCCTCGGTCTCCGCGGCGAACCCGACGAGGACAGCCCTCGAGCCGCCGCCGAGGCGTCTGGTGCCGAGGTCCATGAGGATGTCGGGCGTGCGGCGCAGGACGAGCGTGATGCTGTCGGCGCCCTTCGGCACCTTCTGCGCGGCGCGCACCTCGGGCTCGTAGTCGGCGACGGCGGCAGCCATCAGGACGGCGTCCACGCCGTCCGCCCGCGCCCGCACGGCCTCGTGCATCTCGCGCGCACCGCGGACCCGCACGATCTCACCCACCGTCGGCGGGTCGATGGCCGACGGACCGGTCACGAGCACCACGTCGGCGCCCCGCCGCGCCGCTTCGCCAGCCAGCGCGAATCCCATGCGCCCGCTGGAGCGGTTGCCGATGTACCGGACAGGATCGAGGTCTTCGTAGGTCGGGCCGGCGGTGACGAGCACGCGTGTCCCCTCGAGCGTGCGATTCGGGTGCAGCAGCGACTCTGCGGCGGCGACAATCGCGTCGGGCTCGGCGAGCCGTCCCTTGCCGATCCACCCGCAGGCCAGGTAGCCTTCGCCGGGTTCGACGAAGCGGACGCCCCGGGCCGCGAGCGTGTCGAGGTTGCGGCGCACGGCCTCGTGCGTGAACATCTGCGAGTTCATCGCCGGAGCCATCAGCACCGGGGCACGGGTGGCTGTGTACAGGGTGGTGAGGAAGTCGTCCGCGATGCCGTTGGCCAGCTTGCCGATCGTGTTCGCGGTGGCCGGGGCGATGAGCAGCAGGTCGATCGACGACGCGAGCGCGATGTGCTCGATCTCGGCGTTCGTGCCCGGTTCCCACAGGTCCGTGACGACACGCCGCCGCGTAATCGCCTCGAAGGTGATCGGGCCGACGAAGCGGGTGGCCGACGCCGTCATGATCGCGACGACATCGTGGCCGCGCTTCTGCAGGCCCCGCGCCACCTCGACCGCCTTGTAGGCGCCGATCCCGCCGCAGACTCCGAGCCCGATCAGCATCCGGCCCTCCCCTGCGCTTCTTACTCGGCGGCCGGTTCGACCACCGGGGGCGTGATCTTCTCGACCGCGCCGACCAGCACTTCCTGGGTCGCGACGGTCGTCTTCTTGTGCTCGCCGGCGGCCACCCGCGGCGTGGAGCCGGCGAGAAGCTGGCGGGCGCGCGCGCCGGCGGTGACAACGAACTCGAAGGTGTTGGGCAGTTTGGTGCGGTCGATCATGAAATCCTCTGGAGAAGACGTGTTGCCGGGTGACCCTAGACGAACGTGGTGACGATTTGCGCGACCTGCTCCCGCATGCCGCCGAGCCGACAGCGTTCCGCGAGCACGATCGCCCGCAGGCGATCCACCGCCGCCGGGAGTTCGTCGTTGATGACGATGAAGTCGTACTCCGAAAACGAAGCGACCTCATCGCGCGCGACCTGCAGGCGCCGCTGAATGGCCGCCTCGCTGTCCTTGCTGCGGCCGCGAAGCCGCTGCTCGAGAACCTCGAACGAGGGCGGCATCACGAAGATCGTGGATGCATCCGGGCGCTTCGCGCGAACCTGCCGTGCGCCCTGCACGTCGATCACCAGCACCACGTCGTTGCCGCCGGCCAGCAGCTGCTCGGTTTCCGAGGCGCAGGTGCCGTACAGGTTGCCGAAGACGTCGGCCCACTCGAGGAAATCACCGGCCGCGATCATCTCCTCGAAGCGGATGCGGGATACGAAATTATAGTCCACCCCGTCGGTCTCGCCGGCGCGGGCGGCACGTGAGGTGTAGGAACGGGAGAGCCGGAGCCGTGAGACCTGCTCGACCAGCCGCTCGCACAGCGTCGTCTTGCCTGCGCCCGATGGCGCCGAGACGATGATGAGCCGGCCGGGCCCGCTACTCGACATTCTGCACCTGCTCGCGCATCCGCTCGAGTTCCGCCTTGGCCCCGATGATGAGTTCCGAGACGCGAAGGCCGTCGGCCTTGGACCCCATCGTGTTGACCTCGCGGTTCATCTCCTGCAGCAGGAAGTCGAGCTTGCGGCCGCAGGGCTCCGGGCCGTCGGCCAGCGTCGCCCAGTGGGACACGTGCGCGCGGAAGCGGGCCACCTCCTCGCTGATGTCCGACCGTGCGGCAAACCTGACGATCTCGGCGGCCACCGCGCCCTCGTCCGCCTGGAGGTCGGACCGCAGCTGTGCGACGCGCTCGGTGAGCCGCTGCTCTAGCGCCAGCCGCCCCTCGTCTGCCGCGAGGGCAATGCGCTCGACGAGGTCGGCGACGAGCGCCCGGCGCTGGTCGAGGTCGGCCCGGAGGTGCTCGCCTTCGGTGGCGCGCATGCGCGCCAGGTCGGCAAGGGCCCGGTCGATCGCGGTCCGTGCCTGGAGCAGCAGCGCTGCGGCGGCGGCCTCGTCCGGCTCGGCTTTCTCGCGAATGGTCAGGGCCTGCGGGAGGCGCAGCAGGTCGCCGGGCGTGAGCGTCCCGGCAATCAGGTTGCGCTCCCGCGCCTGATCCAGCGCCTGTTCGAGCGCACGGGCGAACGGCTCGTTGAACTCCACGGCCAGCGTCATCACCTCGCGCGCCTGCACGTTGACACTCACCTCGACGCGGCCGCGCGTGACGTACCTGGTGGCGACGGCGCGGATGTCCGGCTCCAGCGCAGCGAGGCTCTGGGGCAGGCGCAGCTGGAGATCGAGGTGGCGGTTGTTGACGGCCCGCACCGACACCGAGACGGTGGCGCGCTCCTCCTCGCTGGTGACGGCGGCAAAGCCGGTCATCGATGTGATCATGACGGCACCATGCGGCGCTCGGGCTTGCGCCACTCGAGCAACTGCATCTGATAGAGGGCGGCGTAGGCGCCGGACGGGCGGGCGAGCAGCTCGTCGTGGCGCCCCACCTCCACGATGCGCCCGCGTTCGAGCACGATGATCGCATCCGCCCGGCGGATCGTGGACAGCCGGTGGGCGATGACGAACGAGGTGCGGTTCATCATGAGGTTGGCCAGCGCCTGCTGGACCAGCAGTTCCGACTCGGCATCGAGCGCGGACGTCGCCTCGTCGAGCACCAGGATCGGCGCGTTCTTCAGGAGGGCGCGCGCGATGGCCAGGCGCTGCCGCTGCCCTCCCGACAGGCGCTGCCCGCGCTCGCCGATCACGGTGCCGTACCGGTCCGGCAGGGCGGAGATGAAGTCGTGAGCGTTCGCGGCACGGGCCGCGGCCTCGATCTCCGCCGCCGTCGCCCGCGGCGCCCCATAGGCGATGTTGCTCGCGATCGTGTCGTCGAACAGCACGGTCTCCTGCGTCACGATGCCGATCTGGCTCCGGAGTGACGCGAGCGCCACGTCGCGAATGTCGACGCCATCCACCCGAATCGCGCCGCCCGTCACGTCGTAGAACCGGGGCAGGAGATTGACCAGCGTGGTCTTGCCGGCGCCGGAGCGCCCGACGATAGCCACCATCTGGCCGGCCCGGACGGTGAAGGACACGTCGCGCAGGATGCGCCGCGACTCGTCGTAGGCGAACCCGACGTCGTGGAACTCGATGGTCGAGGCGAATGGCGCGAGCGCGGGGGCGTTCGGCTTCTCGAGCACCTCGGTATGGGTGTCCAGCATCTCGAAGATGCGTTCCGATGCCGCGATCGCCTGCTGCAGGTTCGCGTTGACCCGGCTCAGCTTCTTCGCCGGGCCGTACATCAGGAACAACGTGGCGATGAACGACGTGAGCTCGCCGATGGTGAGCTGCCCGCTCGCGATCTCCCGGCTGCCGTACCACAGCGCCGCCGCCATGCCGAAGCCGCCGAGCACTTCCATCAGCGGCGGCAGGCTCGAGAGCGCCGCCGTCACTTTCATGTTCGTCCGGAAGAGCCGATACCCGGCCTCTGCGAAGCGGGCGGACTCGCGGCCTTCGCTGCCGAAGGCCTTGACGATCCGGTGTCCGGTGAACGCCTCCGCGCTGATGTGCGACAGATCCTGCAGGGCCTCCTGGCTGCGCCGGGTCGTGCGCCGGACGCGCTGCCCGAGCCGGACGAGCGGGTACACGATGAGCGGCGCGCTGATGATGCAGAAGGTGGCGAGCCACGCGTCGTAGTAGAACAGCAGCGCCGCGAACCCAAGCAGGGCCAGCGTTTCGCGGGCCAGATCGCCGGCCGTTTCGGACACCGCCTGCTGCACCTGCCCCACGTCGTTGTTGATGCGCGACATCAGCTCGCCCGTGGAGCGCGTCGAGAAGAAGCTGGCGCTCTGGCCGAGGATGTGCGCGTACAGCGCGTTGCGGAGGTCCATCACCACCCGCTGCCCCACCCACGTCATCAGGTACGCCGACCCGTAGGAGCCGAGCCCCTTCAGCAGGTTCAGGCCGATGACCGACCAGGCGACGGTCCCGAGGCGGGACCGGTCCTGGAGCACGTGGTCGAAGATGGTCTTGATGATGGCCGCCAGCCCGGCCGAGCCGATGGCGTAGATCGCCATGGCCACGACGGCCCAGCCCAGGCGCGCCCGGTAGGGCCACGCATAGGCGAAGAGCCGGGGCAGCGGTGAGGACGTGTTCACAATGTCGTCGGCGTCCGGCCGGGTGGCTGGCGCTCATGCCAGGCCCATGCGGTCCGGACGATGGTATCGATGTCCGCGAACCGGGGCGTCCACTTCAGCTCGCGCTGGGCCTTGTGCGGTGCAGCATAAAGCACCGCCGGGTCGCCCGCGCGGCGCGGGGCCAGCGTCCACGGCACGCGCCGGCCCGACACCCGCTCGACGGCCTCGATGATCTGCCGCACCGAGTGCGGATGGCCGGTGCCGAGGTTGTACACGGTCGAGTGCCCCGTCTCCGCGATGGCCTCGAGCGCCTTCACGTGGGCGTCGGCGAGGTCCGAGACGTGGATGTAGTCGCGGAGGCAGGTGCCGTCCGGCGTCGGGTAGTCGTCGCCGAACACCTGCAGCCCGGGACCGCCCTTGGCCGCGTCGATCGCGCGGGGAATGAGGTGGATCTCGGGCGAGTGGTCCTCGCCGATTTCACCGTCCGGGTCCGCGCCGGCGGCGTTGAAGTAGCGCAGCGCCGCCGAGTGGACCCCGAAGGCCCGCTCGAAGTGCGGCAGGGCCCGCTCCACCGCCAGCTTCGATTCGCCGTAGCTGTTGATGGGGCGCTGCGGATGCGACTCGGTGATCGGCGTCTCGACCGGTTCGCCGTAGGTGGCGCAGGTGGACGAGAACACGAAGAGCCCCACGCCCTCCAGCGACATGGCCTCGAGGACGGTCAGCGCACCCGTGACATTGTTGCGGTAGTACTTCGCGGGCTCGCGCACCGACTCGCCGACATCGAGGAACGCGGCGAAGTGCATCACCGCCCAGATGTGGTGTTCGCGCAGGGCCCGGCGGACGGCCTCGAGATCGGTGATGTCGCCGACCACGAGATCGCCGTACCGGACGGCCTCGCGATGGCCGGCCACCAGGTTGTCGAACACGACCACCGTGTAGCCGGCCTGCTTGAGCGCCTTGGCGGCGTGGCTCCCGATGTAGCCGGCGCCGCCCGTGACCAGGACCGCCTTCCGGTCAGCGGCCAATGGGGAAGTACTCGAAGCCGAGCGCGTGCATCTGCTCGGTGGAGTAGATGTTCCGTCCGTCGAACACGACGGGCGACTTCAGCAGCTGCTTCATCTTCTGGAAGTCAGGCTCCCGGAACTCATTCCACTCCGTCACCACCGCCAGGGCGTCCGCTCCGGCGAGTGCATCGTAGCTGCGATCGCAGTAGGTGATCCGGTCGCCGAAAATGCGCCGTGCCGTGTCCATCGCCTCGGGGTCGTAGGCCTTGACCACGGCACCCAGCTCGAGCAGTCGCTCGACGATACGGATAGCCGGCGCTTCGCGCATGTCATCGGTGCGGGGCTTGAACGCCAGGCCCCAGAGGGCGATCGTTCGCCCCTTCATCTCACCGAAATGCGCCTGCATCTTCCTGACCAGCAGCCCCTTCTGCAGGGCGTTCACCGCCTCGACCGCGTGCAGGATCTGGAAGTCGTAGCCCGCCTCGGCCGCCGAGTGCAGGAGCGCCTTCACGTCCTTCGGGAAGCAGCTGCCGCCGTAGCCGATGCCCGGGAACAGGAACGACGGCCCGATCCGGCGGTCGGACCCGACCGCCTTGCGCACGGAGTCGACGTCGGCGCCGACCAGCTCGCACACGTTGGCAATCTCGTTCATGAACGAGATGCGCGTCGCCAGCATCGCGTTCGCCGCGTACTTGCAGAGCTCGGCGCTGGCGGTGTCCATCACCATGATCGGTGCGCCGGTCCGTGTAAACGGCGCATACAGATCCCGCATCATCTGCCCGGCCTTCGCGTCATCGCACCCGATGACGACACGGTCGGGCTTCATGAAGTCGTCGATGGCAGCGCCCTGCTTGAGGAACTCGGGGTTGCTGACGACGCTGAATGCGACGGCGGTCTCGGCCGCGACCGTGGCCTGCACCTTCTTCGCCGTACCGACGGGAACGGTGCTCTTGTCCACGATGATGGTGTAGCGCTCGAGCGCCCGGCCGATATCGCGCGCGACGGCGAGGACGTGCTGGAGGTCGGCCGACCCATCCTCGCCCTGGGGCGTGCCGACGGCGATGAACACGATCTCGGAGGCCTTCACGGCGACCGAGAGGTCGGTGCTGAACTTCAGTCTGGATTCGGCGTAGTTCCGCCGAACGAGTTCTTCGAGGCCTGGCTCATAGATGGGCATGCGGCCCGCCCTGAGCATCTCGATCTTGGCCTCGTCCTTATCGACGCACATCACGTCGTTCCCGTTCTCGGCAAGGCAGGCGCCCGCCACGAGACCGACGTACCCGGTACCAACGACAGCGATTTTCATTGCACAATAAGATACTGAGACGGAAAGACTTAAACAAGTGCGCGTGCTCATCGACTATCGCGCGGCGCTGCGGGAACGAAGCGGTGTCGGCGAGTACACCCATCAGCTGGTCCGCGCACTCCTCGCCGTTGCCGGCAGCCGTGGGCAGGGGCGTGATCCGGAAGTGGCCCTGTTCTCGAGTTCGAGCCGGGATCGCCTGCCGGCCGACCCCGAGCTGGTCGGCGCCGTCCGGATAGACCGGCGCGTGCCTGTCCGGCTGCTGAACTTCGCGTGGCACCGTCTCGGCTGGCCTCCTGCAGAATGGCTGACGGGCTTCGAGGCTGACGTCACCCATTCGATGCACCCCCTGCTGATGCCTACCCGCCGCGCGGCCCAGGTCATCACCATCCACGACCTCGACTTCCTGATTCATCCCGAACGCACGCGCGCGGAAATCCGACGCGACTACCCCGCCCTGGCGCGCACCCACGCCGCCCGGGCCGACCGCATCGTCGTGGTGTCGGAGTTCACGGCGGGCCAGGTGGAGCGCCTGCTCGAGGTATCGCGCGACAGGATCTCGGTGTGCTCACCCGGAGGGCCCTGCTGGAATCTGCGGCCGGCCGCTCCACGTCCCGGCTACCTCCTGTTCTTCGGGACGCTCGAGCCGCGGAAGAATGTCGGCGCGCTTCTCGAGGCGTACGAGCAGGTGCTGGGGAGCCGGCGGGAGTGTCCGGACCTCGTCCTTGCCGGCAAGGCCACGGCCGAGTCCGCACCCTGGCTCGAACGGATTCAGGGGGCGGCGCTGCGCGGCCGCGTGCGGCACCTGGGCTACGTCGCCCCGGTCGACCGGGAGGCGCTGTACGCCGGCGCACGGTTGCTCGTTCAGCCCTCCTTCGAAGAGGGCTTCGGCCTGCCCGTGCTCGAGGCGATGACGGTCGGGGTGCCCGTGGTGGCGTCCCGCGCCGGTGCCCTGCCCGAGGTGGCGTGCGACGCGGCGCTGTTCGTGGATCCGCACGATCCCTCCACGATTGCCGCAGCGATCGCCCGTGTGCTCGACGATGAGGCCCTCGAGGCGGACATGGTGCAGCGCGGCCGCATGCGGGCCGCGGCCTACACATGGGCGGCCACGGCGCAGCAGGTCCTCACTGCCTACGGCAAGGCCCTGGCCACGCGTCGGGACCAGGGTCGAGCCTGACGCATGCGCCTGGCCGTCGACGCACGGGAGTTGAGCGGGCGCCCCACGGGTGTCGGACGCTACCTCGGAGGGTTGCTCCGGGAGTGGAGCGCGCCAGAGGCGAACCACGGGCACCAACTCCTGCTGTTCGCACCAGCGCCGCTCGGTATCGCGCTCGGACCGCGGGCCCGGGTCCATGTGCTGCCGGGGAGCGGCGGCACGCTGTGGGAGCAGCGGGTGCTGCCAGCGGCGCTCTCGGCGCACGGCGCCGGCGTGCTCTTCTCCCCTGCCTACAGCACGCCGCTGCTGACGCGCATCCCCCGCGTCCTGGCGCTGCACGACCTGTCGTTCGTCGCACACCCGGAGTGGTTCGCGTGGCGGGAAGGGCTGCGACGTCGCTGGCTCGCGAAGCTCGGCGCCTCCGCCGCGCGGGCGATCATCACGATCTCGGAGTTCTCCCGGACAGAGATCGTCCAGAGGCTTGCGGCGCCTCCCGCGAAGATTCACGTCGTCCCGCCCGGGGTCGACACCCCTCGCGCGACGACCGCTAGGGGGCACGACGGACGGGCACACCTGCTCTACGTGGGGTCCATCTTCAACCGCCGGCACATACCGACCCTCATCGCGGCCTTCGACGACCTCGCCGCCCGTCGGTCCGATGCGGTACTGCACATCGTCGGCGACAACCGGAGCCATCCGCGGCTCGACATCGGCGCGCTCATCGCCGGGAGCCCGCACTCGGCACGCATCCTCTGGCACCAGTACGTGGGCGACGACGAGTTGGCGCGCCTGTTCGGGCAGGCGCGCGGCTTCGTGTTCCTGTCGGAGTACGAAGGGCTCGGACTGACGCCGCTCGAAGCCCTGGCGTGCGGCATCCCGTCCGTCCTGCTCGACACCACGGTCGCACGCGAGAGCTGCGGTGACGCCGGGCTGTACGTGCGGCTAGGTGACCGGCGGGCGATCGGCCAGGCGCTGGAGGCGGTCCTCTACGACGAGGGGACGCGCGCCCGGCTGCTGGCGGCGGCTCCCGCTGTCCTGCGCCGCTACGACTGGCGACGCGCCGCCACCGAAACGCTGCGAGTACTCGAGGAGGCCGCGAGGTGATCGAGCTGTCGATCGTCATCGTGAGCTACAACGCCAGGGCGGACCTCGAACGCTGCCTCAACTCGCTTGCGCAGCATCCGCCGCGCGTTTCGCACGAGACGATCGTGGTGGACAACGCGTCGACTGACGGCAGCGCCGACGCGGCGGGGCGGTTCCCGGACGTGCACGTCATCCGGTCCGCCCGGAACGGGGGCTTCTCCGCCGGCAACAACCTCGGCATCCGTGCGAGCCGGGGCGAACTGATCCTGCTGCTCAACAGCGACACGATCGTGCCCGAGGGTGCGCTCGACGCGCTGGTCGCGCGGCTCCGGGCCGAGCCGGACGTCGCGGTGGCCGGACCGCGGCTGGTGGACGGCGAGGGACGGGCGGAGTTGTCGTTCGGCCCGATGATCTCACCCCTGAACGAGTGGCGGCAGCGTCGGCTGATTCGCGCGCTCGCGCGCGGCGACGCCGGGGTGGTGTCCGCGGTCGAGGCGATGACCCGCGTGGAGCAGTACCCCGACTGGGTGACGGGTGCGTGCCTGCTGGTGCGGCGTGACGATGCCGAAGCCGTGGGGCTGCTCGACGAGCGGTACTTCATGTACACCGAGGACGTGGACTTCTGTGCGGCCGTCCGCGCACGCGGTCGGCGCGTGCTCTTCACGCCGGTTGCCGAAGTGGTCCACCTGCGGGGACGGTCGGCTGCCGGCGCGCCCGCGGCAACGCGCGCGGGCTACGTGCGGAGCCACCTGGCGTTCTACCGCAAGCATCACCCGCTGCTGGCCCCCTGGCTCGCGCTGTACCGGCGGCTGCGGGGCGGGCTATGATCGGGCCGTGCGTATCGGCATAGACGCCCGGAAACTGCACGATTTCGGGATCGGCACCTACATCCGCAACCTGGTGCGACAGCTCGCACGGCTCGATCACGAGACGGAGTACGTGCTGCTCTGCCGGCCGAACGACGTGGACGCGGTCACCGCGCTCGGACCGAACTTCCGTCCGGTGGTCGAGCGCGCCGGCAACTACTCGGTGGCCGAGCAGATCAGCGTGCCCCTGGCGCTGCGGCGTGAGCGCGTGGATCTGTTCCACGCACCCCACTACGTCCTGCCGCCGCTCGTACCCTGCCAGTCGGTGGTGACGATCCACGACTGCATCCACCTGATGTTCCCGCAGTACCTGCCGAACCGGCTCGCGCTCAGGTATGCCCGCACCTCGATGGCGCTGGCCGCGCGGCGCGCGACGCGCGTGATGACCGTCTCGGAAACGTCGAAGGCCGACATCATGCGGTTCTTCGGGACCGACCCGGCGAAGATCGACGTGATCTACAACGCGTACGACGAGCGGTTCGGGGTGGAGCCGCGCGAAGAGGACGTGGTGCGCGTGCGCGAGCGCTACCAGCTGCACGACGAGTTCGTTCTCTACGCCGGGAACGTGAAGCCGCACAAGAACCTGGAGCGGCTGATCGAGGCCTTTCACCTGGTGCGGGATCGGGGACTGGACCACCTGCGGCTGGTGATGATTGGCGACGACATCTCCAAGTACGCGTCGCTGCGCCGCGCGGTGCACCGGCACAACCTGCACAAGTACGTGCGCTTCCTTGGCTACCTGCCGGAGGAGACGCTCGCGGTCATGTATCGCCTGGCCGGAGTCTTCGTGTTTCCGTCGCTCTACGAGGGATTCGGGCTGCCTCCGCTCGAGGCCATGGCGAGCGGGACGCCCGTGGTGACCTCCAATGTCTCCTCACTGCCGGAAGTCACCGGGGATGCGGCGCAGCTCGTCGATCCGTACGACCCCGCCTCGATCGCCGACGGCATCCACCGCGTGCTGACCGACGTGGAACTGCGCCGCACCCTGCGGCGGAAGGGCCTGGCGCGCGCGCACCAGTTCTCGTGGGAGACCTCGGTGCGCCGCGTGCGCGACATCTACGGCACGGTGGCGGCCCGGCCGCTGGCCGCACCAGCCCCCGGCGCCGGCGCCAAGACCGTCGAGGAGCAGGCCGGGGTGCCGCGTTCGTGAAGCTCGCGCTCGTTCATGACTGGCTCACGGGCATGCGCGGCGGCGAGAAGGCCCTCGAGGTGGTCTGCGAACGGTTCCCCGAGGCTGAACTCTTCACCCTCGTGCACGTGCCGGGTTCGGTGGCGCCGGTCATCGAACGCCGGCCGATTCACACGTCGTTCGTGCAGCGGCTCCCGTTCGTGCGACGCGCCTATCGTCATTACCTGCCGCTGTTCCCTGCGGCCATCGAGCGGCTGGACCTGTCGGGATTCGACCAGGTGCTGAGCCTGAGCCACTGTGTGGCCAAGTCGGTGATCACGGCGCCCGGCGTCCCACACGACTGCTACTGCTTCACGCCGATGCGGTATGCCTGGGACCAGTTCGATGCCTACTTCGGGCCCGAGCGGATCGGCAGGCCGGCCAGCCTGCTGATGCGTCCGATCATGGGACGGATGGCGCGGTGGGACCGGGACACGGCGGACCGTCCGGACCGCTATGTCGCTATCTCTCACTATGTTGCGGGCAGGATCCACCGATACTATAATCGCGAGGCTTCGGTCGTGTATCCCCCGGTCGACACCGAGTACTTCCGGCCGGACGGCACGCTGCCCGAGCGTTTCGCACTCATCGTGTCGGCACTCGTGCCCTACAAACGGATCGACCTAGCCATCGAGGCCTGTCACCTGGCGCGCATCCCGCTGAAAATCGTCGGCACGGGTCCTGAACGGGCGGCGCTCGAACGGGCGTCCGCCGGGCGGGCCGAATTCCTCGGACGGCTGCCGGACGAGCAGGTGCGGTCGCTCTATCGGCGTGCCGCGGTGGTACTGCTGCCCGGGGAAGAAGATTTCGGCATCGTCCCGCTCGAAGCGCAGGCGTGCGGCCGGCCCGTGGTGGCCCTGAACCGCGGCGGCGCGATCGAGACGGTCGTGCCGGGCGTCACGGGCGAACTGGTCGACGACCTCGATCCGGCGGCGTTCGCGCAGGCGATCGGAGCGGCGGCAGGCCGGCGCTACAATCCCGCGGATATCCGCGCCCACGCAGAGCGGTTCGGTCGCGAGCGCTTCGGCGACGAGATCGAGGCGCTCGTCCGGACGCCGGCCGGGGCGATGCACCGATGATCCGGCACAACCGGCTGCTCGTCGCGTTTCACGTCGTCTCGGACGCCCTGCTGGGACTGACGGCCTTCATCCTCGCCTACGCGATCCGCTTCCACACGGGGCTCATCCCGATTACGCGCGGGCTTCCGCCCCTGCGGCAGTACGTCAACGTGCTGCCGTTCATCGCGGCGGTGGTGCCGCTGGGGTTCTTCCTCCAGGGGCTCTACCGGCTGCGGCGAGGCCGTTCGCGGGTCGACGATTTCTTTGCGGTCTTCGTCGGCAGCATCCTCGCGGTCGTGTTCGGCGTGGTGGCCACGCTGTACGTGCAGACCTACTTTGCGAGCGAGATGGCGCGCGACATCGGCGCCTACCAGGTCTCGCAGATCGTCTGGGCGATCTTCCTGGTGCTGAACGTGGCCCTGACGTATGCCTCGCGCGAACTCATGCGCGAGGTGCTCGAGCGGCGCTGGCGCGCGGGCATCGGGCTGAAGCGGATCCTGATTGCCGGCGCCGGCGACCTGGGCCGGCTGGTCGCCGACAAGATCCTCGCGCACCGGGAACTCGGGTACCAGATCGTCGGGTTCATCGACGACCGCGCCTCGGGCGATCACCTCGGGTATCGGGGGCTGCCGCTGCTGGGCACGATCGACGAGGCGGCGGAGATCACCGCCCGGGAGGGCATCGATCACCTCTACGTGGCGCTGCCGCCCGAGCAGCACATGCGGATGCTCGAACTGCTGGAGATCACCAGCCGCGAGATGGTGGACGTCAAGGTCATCCCCGACCTGCTCCAGGTGATCACGCTGCGCGCGCGCCTCGAAGACCTCGACGGCGTCCCGGTCATCAACGTCAACGACGTCCCGCTGCAGGGATTCAACTCGGTCGTCAAGCGGATGATCGACGTCGCGATCTCCTTCTGCGCGCTGCTGGTGCTCGCCGCGCCGCTCGCCGTGGTCGCGCTGCTGGTGAAGCTGACGTCCCGCGGGCCGGTGTTCTACCGCCAGGAGCGCATGGGCCTGGACGGCAAGTCGTTCACCATCGTCAAGTTCCGGTCGATGTACGACGATGCGGAGCGGCATACGGGGCCGGTGTGGGCGGTGCAGGGCGATCCGCGTGTGACGCCGCTCGGCCGCTTCCTGCGCCGCTCGAACATCGACGAACTGCCGCAGTTGTGGAACGTCCTGCGCGGAGACATGTCGATCGTCGGGCCGCGGCCCGAGCGACCGCACTTCGTCGAGCAGTTCAAGCACAAGATCCCGCAGTACATGCTCCGGCACAAGGTGAAGGCCGGCCTGACGGGCTGGGCGCAGGTCCACGGGTGGCGCGGCAACACGCCGCTCGAGAAGCGCATCGAGTACGACCTCTACTACATCGAGAACTGGTCCGTCAGCCTGGACATCAAGATCATCTGGCTCACGGTGCTCCGCGGGTTCTTCCACAAGCACGCATACTGACACCACACCAATTGCCATGAAGAAACGCGTGGTCATCACCGGCGCCGCCGGTTTCATCGGCTCGCACCTCTCCGAGACACTGCTCGACCTCGACTACGAGGTGATCGGCATCGACAACCTGCTTACGGGTGACACGGCGAACATCGCGCACCTGGTGAACCGCGATTTCACGTTCATCAAGCACGACGTCACCAACTACATCTACGTCGAAGGACCGGTGGACATCGTGTTCCACTGGGCGAGCCCGGCCAGCCCCATCGACTACCTCGAGCTGCCGATCCCCACGCTGAAAGTGGGCGCGCTCGGCACCCACAAGGCGCTGGGCCTGGCGAAGGCCAAGGGCGCCCGGTTCGTGCTGGCCTCCACCTCCGAGGTGTACGGCGACCCGCTCGAGCATCCGCAGAAGGAAACCTACTGGGGCAACGTCAACCCGGTCGGGCCGCGCGGCGTGTACGACGAAGCGAAGCGGTTCGCCGAGGCGATGACCATGGCCTACCACCGCTATCACGGGGTGGATACGAAGATCGTGCGCATCTTCAACACCTACGGCCCCCGCATGCGGGTGAACGACGGCCGAGCCGTGCCGGCCTTCATGTCGCAGGCGCTGCGCAACGAGGACGTCACCATCTTCGGCGACGGCTCGCAGACGCGCAGCTTCACCTACATCACGGACCTGGTGGACGGCATCATCAAGCTGGCGTTGTCCGACCAGAACGACCCGATCAACATCGGCAACCCGCGCGAGATGACGATCAAGGAGATCGCCGAGACGATCATCCGCATGACCGGCTCGAAGAGTCAGCTGGTCTACCGGCCCCTGCCGACCGACGATCCGAAGCAGCGCCGCCCGGACATCACGCGCGCACGGACGCTCCTGCACTGGGAGCCGAAGGTGCAGCTGGAAGAGGGATTGGTGAAGACGATCGAGTACTTCAGGGGGAAGGTCAGGTAGGTCGGGAGGGTCACGTAGGTCAGGAGGGTCAGGTAGGTCGGGAGGGTCAGGTAGGTCAGGAGGGTCAGGTAGGTCAGGAGGGTCAGGTAGGTCAGGAGGGATGGGTCGGACCGTTCCTCGTCATGGAGTTCGTCGACGGCCGGGACCTGTCGGAGCGAATCGCACTCGGTCCCTTGCCCGTTGATGAAGCCTCCCCATCGTGAAGCAGATCGCGGAGGCGCTGGAAGCAGCGCACGAGCAGGGGCATCATCCACCGCGACCTGAAGCCGGCCGACAACTCCGCGCTGACGGCACGGTGAAGGTGCTCGACTTCGGACTGGCGAAGGCGTGTTGCCCGGCGCCGCCTCGCCAATCATGCTGATCCAGAACTGGTCGCCCCAGGAGACGAAAGAAGGTCAGGTGGGGCGGGAAGGTCCGGTCGGCCGGGAAGGTCGGGTGGGGCGGGAAAGTCAGGAGGGTCGGGAGGGTCGGGAGGGTCCGGTCGGCCGGGTGGGTTCTTCATTCCCCTTCGGGTAGCTGCTTCAGGCTTCGCATCAGTCCGACCAGGGGCGCGCCGACCTGCCGTACGGCGCGCTCGAGATCCTCGTGGGCCGCCGGCGCGACATATCCGAGCCGTTTCGACACGTGCAGGCAGTACGCGACTTCTGCCAGTGATGCCTCTGCAATATTCAGATACCTCAGTCGGTCGCGCAGACTGCGCCTCGCCATTCCTTCGACGATGTTGGCTGGAACTGAGTAGGCGGCCCGCCGCATCTGGCTCGCAAGGCTATAACGCTCTTCGACGGGGAGGGTGGCAGCAAAACGGTGGATGGCGACGAACAGATCGTCCGCGCGTTGCCAGGCAACCAGTTTCTCGTGGCTGAGAGACATATCGCCGCGTCAGCAAGTCCCGCGCCCATCCACCTTCCCGACCTTCCTGACCCACCCGACCTTCCTGACCCACCCGACCTTCCTGACCCACCCGACCTTCCTGACCCACCCGACCTACCGCGTGAGCTTCCGGTACTTGATCCGGTGCGGCTGGTCGGCGTCGTTGCCAAGCCGGCGCTTCTTGTCGGCTTCGTAGTCCTGATAGTTGCCCTCGAACCACACCACCTGGCTGTCCCCCTCGAACGCCAGCATGTGCGTGGCGATGCGGTCGAGGAACCAGCGGTCGTGGCTGATGACTACCGCGCAGCCCGCATAGTTCAGGAGCGCCTCTTCGAGCGCTCGCAGGGTGTCGACGTCAAGGTCGTTGGTCGGCTCGTCGAGCAGCAGCAGGTTGCTCCCCTTCTTCAGGAGCTTGGCCAGGTGCACGCGGTTCCGCTCGCCCCCTGAGAGTGTTCCCACCTTGCGCTGCTGCGCCGCGCCCTTGAAGTTGAACCACGACACGTACGCGCGCGACGCGACCTTGTTGCGGCCAAGCTCGATTTCGTCGCTCCCGCCCGAGATCTCGTCGTGCACGGTCTTGTTCGGATCGAGGGCGTCGCGGCTCTGATCCACGTAGCCCACCTGCACCGTGTCGCCGATGCGGAGCGTCCCGCCGTCGGGCTGCTCCTGCCCTGTGATCATCCGGAACAGCGTCGTCTTGCCGGCGCCGTTCGGTCCGATGACGCCGACGATCCCGCCGCGGGGCAGCGTGAAGTCGAGGCCGTCGATCAGCAGGGTCTCGCCGTAGCCCTTCTTCAGGCCGCGGGCCTCCACCACGATGTCGCCGAGGCGCTGGCCCGGCGCGATGTAGATCTGCGCCTGCTCGATCTTCTGGGCGGTGTCCTCGCGCAGGAGTTCCTCGTAGGCGTTGAGGCGCGCCTTGCCCTTCGCCTGCCGTGCGCGTGGCGACATGCGGATCCACTCGAGTTCGCGTTCGAGCGTCCGCTGACGGCGGCTCTCGGCCTTCTCCTCCTGCGCCAGCCGGTTCTGCTTCTGCTCCAGCCAGGACGAGTAGTTGCCTTCCCACGGAATCCCGCGCCCCCGATCCAGCTCGAGGATCCAGCCCGCCACATTGTCGAGGAAGTAGCGATCGTGCGTGACGGCCACGACCGTGCCGGGGTAGTCCTTGAGGAACCGCTCCAGCCAGGCCACCGACTCGGCGTCGAGGTGATTGGTCGGCTCGTCGAGCAGGAGCAGGTCCGGCGACTGCAGGAGCAGCCGGCACAGCGCCACGCGCCGCCGCTCGCCGCCCGACAGCTTCGTCACGTCGGCGTCAGGCGGCGGCAGCCGGAGCGCGTCCATCGCGAGTTCGAGGCGCGAGTCGAGATCCCACAGGTTGAGCGCATCGATGCGGTCCTGGAGCTTGCCCTGTTCCTCGAGCACCTTGTCCATCTCCTCGGAGGAGAGGTCTTCCCCGAGCTTCTCGTTGACCTCGTCGTAGCGCGCGAGAATCGCCTTCAGCGGAGCCACGCCCTCCTCGACGTTGCCGAGCACGGTCTTCGACCCGTCCAGTCGCGGCTCCTGCTGCAGGAACCCGATGGAGATGCCCTGGGCGGGGAACGCCTCGCCGATGAAGCTCGTGTCCTCGCCGGACATGATGCGCAGCAGCGAACTCTTGCCGGCGCCGTTCAGGCCGAGCACGCCGATCTTCGCGCCGAAATAGAAAGAGAGCCAGATGTCGTCGAGCACGCGGGCATCGGGCGGGTGGACCTTGCCCAGGCCCTTCATGGTGTAGATGAATTGAGGCATCGGGAATCGCTAATCGCCAATCGACAGATACGAGGGACGGTGGGCCAGAAGGGCCGATCGTACAATCGCAGGCGGCAGGCTGCAACCGGGCTGGCGCACAGCCGCGGTGGGCGTGGGCGATGGGCAGTGTCACGCGACGAATCCTTCACATCGACATGGACGCGTTCTACGCGTCCGTCGAGCAGCGCGACGACCCGTCGCTCCGCGGCCGCCCGGTGGTGGTCGGAGGCCAGCCGGACCGACGCGGGGTGGTTGCGGCCGCCAGCTACGAAGCGCGGGCGTACGGCGTGCGGTCGGCGATGGCGATGGCGCGTGCGGTGCGGCTCTGCCCCGACCTCGTCATCGTGCGGCCCGACTTCCCCCGCTACAAGGCCGCCTCGACGACGGTGTTCGGCATCTTCCGCGAGGTGACGCCCCTGGTGGAGCCGCTGTCGCTCGACGAGGCGTATCTCGACGTGACCACGAACACGTGGCACGAGCCCCTCGGGACCGCCGTGGCCCGCCGGCTCAAGGCGCGCATCCGCGAGGAGACGCAACTCACCGCGTCCGCTGGTGTCGCGCCGAACAAGTTCCTCGCGAAGATTGCCTCAGGCTGGAAGAAACCCGACGGCCTCACCGTAATCAGCCCCGACCGGGTCGAAGCCTTCCTGCAGCAGTTGCCGGTGGACGCACTCTGGGGGGTGGGCCCGGTGACCGCCCGCAAGCTGCGCGCCCGCGGCATCACCCGCCTGGTCGACGTGCGCCGCGTTGACGTCAGCGACCTGCGTGCCGCCGTCGGCAGCCACGCCGAGTGGCTGCAGCGCCTCGCCCTCGGCATCGACGACCGCCCCGTCCACCCGAATCGCGAGACGAAGTCGTCGGGCAGCGAGCGCACCTACGCCGACGATCTCACCGATCCCACGCAGATCGAGACGGAGGTGCGCCGCATGGCCGCACAGGCCGCAGACTGGCTGGATCGCCGCCAGTGGTTCGCCAGAACCGTCACGCTGAAAGTGCGGTTCGCCGACTTCACCACAATCACGCGCAGCCACTCCGCCGCGGCGACCCGCGACGCGGATGCAATCGCGCGTCGCGCGGTAGAATTGCTGGCCCGCACCGACGCCGGGCGCCGGCCGGTCCGGCTGCTGGGCGTCAGCGTGCACAACCTGGAGGCCACCGTGGCGCCGGCTGCGCCGGACGCGGACCGCCTGCCATTCGAGGACGGCGCCTGAACTCATGCTCAAGGGCACTCGCGACGGAATCCTGAAGCGCATCCAGACCTTCAGCGTGCACGGGCAGGTCGGCTGCGACGTCTTCTTCACGAGCCCCGAGGACCCCGACGGCCAGGTGCACGTCGCCCGGCTCGGGCCGGAGGCCGTGGCCGGCAACCTCGAGCCCGGCGATCGTATCCGCGTGGAGTACCTCGTCGGCGTCGCGGTCAAGGTGACCCGCGTCGTGCCCACCTGACCTCAGGGGCGAACAACGCGGATCGTCCTCAGGTCGATACGGGTGTTGGGCGTCTCGCCCGTGCGCGGCGTGCCCTCGATGGCCTCGACGACGGTCATGCCGTCGACGACGCGGCCAAACGCGGTGTAGACGCCGTCGAGCGCAGGCGACGGGCCCGTGCAGATGAAGAACGAGGTCTGTGCGCTGGTCGGGCTGTCGCCTCGTGCCATCGACACCACGCCCTTCACGTGCTTCGTGTCGTTGAACTCGGGCTGCAGGTCGTGGACGAGTGCCTGCTGTTTCGGGCTGAGCGGCACGGTCCGCGACGACAGCGCGCCCGTCTGGATGACGAACCCCGGCGCGACCCGGTGGAACTCCATGTCGTTGTAGACGCCCGCTTCCGCCATCCGGAGGAACTGCCGCACCGTTTCGGGCGCCTTGTCCGCGAGGAACTCGATCGTGATCGCGCCCACACTCGTGTCGAGCACCGCCCGGTACGTGCCCAGTTGCGCGGCCGTGTCGGTGATGAAGGGCTCCGGCGGCGTGTCGCGGATGGTCACGCGCCGGATCTCGATCCGATCGGTGAGCAGGCCGGTGCCGTCCAGCGGCGCCGCGGAGATCTTCTGCAGGACGTCCATCCCGTCGGCCACCTTCGCAAACACCGTGTACTGGTTGTCGAGGGTCGGCTGGTCGGCCAGCACGATGAAGAACTGCGTGCCGGCGCTGTCCGGACGCCCGGGCACCAGGACGGACGCCACCGAACCGGACAGCATCTTCGCCGCACGAGGTTCGGCCTTGATCTGGTTGAGCCCCCCCTGGCCGTACTGGGCCTTCTTCGCAGGATCCCTGGACAACGGGTCGCCGCCCTGGACCATGCCGTTGCGAACCGCACGGTGGAACGCCGTGTTGTCGTAGCCGCCCGACTGCGCCGTCTTGATGAACAGGGCCACCGTGTTCGGCGCGGCTTCCGGCAGCAGGTCGAGGATGAAGGTACCGAGCGCGGTCTCCACCACCGCCTGGCGAGGCGCCTGTGCGTGCAAATCGATCTGCAGGCCCGTCGCGCCGCTGGTGGCGAGCAGCGCCACCACGCAGGACAGGACGGCGAGGGACGTGACGAAGCGGGCTCGACGCATGACGCTCCCTGCGAGGCTAGGTGGAGGGTTGCTCGATGATGCGCGACGCGTGACGGATGTAGTGCAGGCTCGAGATGAGCGTGATGGCGGCCGAGGCCCACACGAAGAGGTCCACGACGACCGAGTGATACCCTAGATAGTTGAAGAACATGGCGACCACCGCCGTGACCATGTACGTGGCGGTGGCGATCTTGCCGAAGATCGACGGCCGGAAAGTACGCGGCCCGACGGCCAGGTTCACGATCGCCACCGTGGCAACGATGACGATGTCACGCGTGATGATGAGGATCGTGAGCCAGATCGGCAGCGGGTTGGCCAAGCCCAGCCCTGGGACGGTGAGCACGATGAAGGTGCTCACCGCGAGGAGCTTGTCCGCCATCGGATCGAGCCAGGCGCCGAGGCTGCTCTGCTGCCCCGCGCGCCGCGCGATCAGCCCGTCCACCGCGTCGGTGAGTCCCGCCACCATGAACACGATGAGCGCCCACCCCAGGTGCCCGTACACCACCAGGGTGACGAACGCCGGGACGAGGAGCATGCGCAGGAACGTGATCTGGTTCGCGACGGTCAGCACGGTCATCGACGGTCGGACGCCCGGCTCCCCCGTCGGGCGGATAGGGCGGAGAGACGCTCGATCGCGGCGATCGCGTCCGCCCCGCTGACGACGCGCGCCGGCTGGAATGCGCCGTCCCCGTCCACCAGCATCACACCGGAGGCCACCGCGATGGAAGCGGCCGGGTAGGCCAGGTGCCCGGCGCCCAGGTCGGGAAAGCGGCCGCGTGCACCGATCCACGCGCGCGCCTGCTCCGGGCGTACGGCCGCGACCAGCGTCAGGAGACGGGCCAGCGCCTGGGCGAAGTCGACGCGCCGCACCACGGTGCGCGGCTGGAACGTGTGGTTCGGGAACGGTTCGAGGACGCCCGCCCGGAGGGCGGCCGAGATCCATCGCTCGGCCCAGTTGCCCCGAACATCGGTGATCACGCCGACGTCGCGCGTGGGTGCGGTCTGCAGCAGCGTGGAGAGGCGCACGCCAATCAGGGCCGCCAGTTCGGCCCGTGTCAGCTGCCCGGTGTCGGGGATGGCGCGGTACTGCTCGGGCAGCTGCGCCAGGTCCAGGCGGGCACGCACCGCGGCGCGGCGCGCCTCCACCTCGGGGCTGGCTTCGAGGTTCAATGCCTCGGCATATGCCTTCAGGGCGCCGTCATCGTCGCCCTGCTGCTCGAGCAGTTCACCGAGCGTGACAAGTGAGGTCGGATCGGTCGGGTCGAGGCTGTTGGCGCGCTGGAGGTGCTGGATGGCCGCGCGCATGTCGCCCCGCTGACGTTCGATTGCGGCCAGCTCCCGGAAGAGGAACGCGCTGTCGGGAGATGCGGCGATCGCATTGAGGTAGGCGCGCATGGCCCCCTCGGTGTCGCCCCGGCGTGCGGCGTCCCGGGCCCGCGTCAACTCGTCCTGCAGGGAACGCAGGGTGAGCAGGTCGATCCGACGCGCGATGTCGGTCAGCGACGGGTCGGCCTGCACTGCCGCACGGAACACGTCGAGTGCCGCCGCCGTCTGGTCGAGGTCCTGCAGCGCGAACCCCTTCCCCACCAGGGCGGGCACATACTGCGGCTGCGCGGCGAGCACCCGGTCGAACTGGGTGAGGGCCGCCTGGGCATCCTTGCGTGCCAGGGCGAGATAGGCGGCCACCGCCTGCGTCGGATAGAACGCCGGGCGGGCGCGGAGGACGGTCTGCGTCTCCCGTTCGGCGGTCTTCAGGTCGCCAGCCTGCAGGAACGCCCACGCCCGTTGATGCCCGGCCTGCAGGCCGCTGCCCGCCAGGTCCGCCGGAATGCGCGGTTCGATGAACTCGGGATACGCAGGCGTCGTCACGACGGGCAGGCGCACCGGCTTCGGGCCACAGGCCAGGGCCCCGAGCAGGAGGGTCGTGGCGACGAGCAGCAGTCGCGGTGCGCGCATCGCCAGAATTCTACCGCGCGGGTGCATCCAGCCACCCCAGCAGGCGCCTGGGCACCTCCGCGACCAGCGTGACGCGCCCATCGCGAACCTCGTGCTCGAGCACGCGGGCGTGCCGGTAGACCCGGCCGATGCGTTCGCGTTCATCGTCGCGCTCCGCATCGAAGGTAAGGGTGACGCGGCGGACGTCCAGGGCGAGCCTCGACGCGATGGTGTCCACGAGTTCGTCGACATTCTCACCGGTCAGCGCGGAGATACAGACGGCGGAGGGATCGAGTTCGAGGAGCCGGCGTCGTTCATCCGGCGACAACTGGTCGGCCTTGTTGTAGACGTCGATGAGCGGCACGTCGAGGGCGCCGACCTCCTCGAGCACCCGGCGGACCGCGTCCATGCGCCGGTCGCGGTCCGGCGCGGCGGCATCCACGACGTGGAGCGCGAGGTCGGCTTCCGCCACCTCCTCGAGCGTCGCGCGGAACGCCGCGACCAGGGCGTGCGGCAGCCGGTCGATGAACCCCACGGTGTCGGAGACGAGCAGTTCGCGGTTGTCCGGGAGGCGCACCTGCCGCACGAGCGGGTCGAGCGTGACGAACAGCGCGTCGGACGCCTCGGCCTGCGAACGCGTGAGCCGGTTGAACAGCGTGGTCTTTCCGGCGTTGGTGTAACCCACGAGTGCCACTGTTGGCACCGACGCCTTGCGCCGCCGCTCCCGCAACTGACCACGGCGCTGGCGTACGTCATCGATCTCGGTGCTGATCGCGTGGATGCGCGTGCGGATCCGGCGCCGGTCGGTTTCGAGCTTGGTCTCGCCCGGCCCGCGCGTGCCGATGCCGCCGCCAAGGCGCGACAGCGCGGCTCCGGCTCCCACGAGCCGCGGCAGCAGGTACTTCAGCTGCGCGAGTTCGACCTGGAGCTTGCCCTCGCGCGTGCGCGCACGCCTCGCAAAGATATCGAGGATCAGCTGCGTGCGGTCCACGACCTTGCGGCCCAGCGCCGCCTCGATCTGGCGGAGCTGCGCCGGAGACAGCTCGTTGTCGAAGATGACCACATCCACCCCGGCCGCGGCCGCCGAGGCCGCGAGCGACTCGATCTTGCCGCTGCCGAGGAAGGTGGCGGGATCGGGCTTCGGCCGCTCCTGCATCACGCGCAGGACCACCTGCGCCCCGGCGGCCTCGGCCAGGCCGCTCAGCTCATCGAGCGAGCGTTCCGCGTCCAGGCGCCGGGCGCGGCCGGTGATCAGCCCGACGAGGGCGGCCCGTTCGGGCCCGTCTGGGGTGGAGGTGGTGCGCTGGGTGCGTGGTTTGGCCATGGTGCTGCTCTGCGTCGAACGCAGGAGGGATGCCGGGCACCCGGGCCGAGCGACCCGGGTGCGGCTTAACGGCGCCGGCAGCCAGCTCAGAACCGGATCTTGACGTCGCGCGAGGACGCAACGTGGATGCTGTCCACGAAGCGGATGTAGTGCGGGTCGTTCTGCATGATGACCGAGCTGGTCCGCACGCCGTCCCCGAAGAACCGTACACCCTTCATGAGGGTGCCGTCGGTCACGCCGGTAGCCGCGAAGATCACCCTCGACCCCGGCGCCAGATCCTTCGACCGGTAGACCTTCTTGACGTCCGTGATGCCCATCGCCTTGCAGCGCGCTTCGTCTTCGGGCTTGCGGATGACCAAGCGGGCGAAGATCTCGCCGTTCAGGCATCGCATGGCCGCGGCGGTGATCACGCCCTCGGGTGCGCCGCCGGTGCCCATCACTGCGTGGACGCCCGACCCGACCACGGCAGCGGCGATACCTGCGGAGAGATCGCCGTCGCCGATGAGGCGGATGCGGGCGCCGGTCGCGCGGATCTCGGCAATGAGCTGCTCGTGGCGGGGACGGTCGAGCACCACGATGACCAGGTCTTCGATGTTGCGGCCAAGGCTCCGCGCAATCGAGGCGAGGTTGTCACGCACGGGCGCATCGAGGCTGACGTGGTCCTTGGAGCTGGGCCCCACGACCAGCTTCTCCATGTAGAGGTCTGGCGCGTGCAGCAGGCCGTCCCGGTTGGACGCCGCCAGCACGGCGATCGCATTCGGCGCCCCGGTGGCACAGAGGTTGGTGCCCTCGAGCGGGTCGACGGCGATGTCCACCTGCGGGAACCCGGCGGTGGCGGCGCCCCGCATGGCGTGGGGCATGCCCACCTTCTCCCCGATGTAGAGCATCGGCGCCTCGTCGCGCTCCCCTTCGCCGATGACGATGCGACCGTCGATCGGGACGGTGTCCATCACCCTGCGCATCGACTCGACGGCGGCGTGGTCGGATCGTTTCCAGTCGCCCTGACCCATCGTATGGGCGCAGGCGATCGCCGCCTGCTCGACAACGCGGAGGAACTCGAGAGAGAGGTCTGCATCCATGGCTATTCGCTCGCGGGGGGCAGTTCGCACCGGGTCGGACGATCGGTGCGATATCCGAGCAGGTAGTCGGCCTGCATCAGCTTGTGAATCTCGCGCGTGCCTTCGTAGATCACCGCGCCCTTGCAGTTCCGGTAGAAGCGGCCCACGGGATACTCGTCCGAGTACCCGTTCGCCCCATGAATCTGCACGGCATCGCCCGCGGCACGCTCGGAGGCGACGGTGGCAAACCACTTGGCCAGGCCGGTCTCGCGCGTATTGCGCCGGCCGACGTTCTTCAGCCAGCCGGACCGCATCCAGAGGAGCCGCGACGCCTGGTAGTCGCTCTCCATATGCGCGATCATCTCCTTCACCAGCTGGTGCTGCGCGATCTCGACGCCGAAGGACTGGCGCTGCTTCGCGTACTTGATGCTCGCATCCCGGCAGGCGCGGATGAGCCCGGTGGCGCCTGCGGCCACCGTATAGCGACCCTGATCGAGCGCGAACATCGCGATCTTGAAGCCCTCGCCTGGACGGCCGACCAGGTTCTCCTCGGGCACCTCGACCTCGTCGAGCGTGAACCACCCGGTATTGCCCGCGAGGATGCCCCACTTCTCCTTCATCGGCCCGCTCGCGAAGCCCCGGAACGTCCGCTCGACGATGAACGCGCTCAGTCCCGAGGGGTCGCGCCGCTGCTTCTTCTCCGCGTCCGTCCAGGCAACGACCAGGAAGTTGTCGGCGACATCGGCCAGCGAGATCCACGACTTCTCGCCCGAGAGCACGTAGCGATCGCCGCGCCTGACCGCGGTGGTCTGGATGGCCCTGGCGTCGCTGCCGGCGCCCGGCTCGGTGAGGCCGTAGCCGGCGATTTTCGTGCCCCGCGCCTGTGGCACGAGGTAGCGCTGCTTCTGGTCCTCGGTGCCCCACGCCAGCAGGGTCAGGCAGTTCAGTCCCGCGTGGACGGACATGATCACCCGCAGCGAGGTGTCCACGTACTCGAGCTCCTCGCTCGCCAGGCCCAGGCACAGGTAGTCCATCCCTGCACCGCCGTACTCTTCGGGGATCGAAATCCCGAGCAGGCCCAGCCGGGCCATGCCGCCGAGGATGCGCTCACGATCGAAACGGTGCTGGCGGTCGGCCTCGGCGATATGCGGCGCGACCTCGCGCGCAGCCCATTCGCGCACCGACTGCTCGAGCAGCACCTGGGAGTCGGTGAGGTCGAAGCTGACCATGAGAATTGCGGAATCGTATCACGCGGCTCAGGCGCGCCGCACCTGCACCGCCGTGCCCCGCGGCGCCCGCAGCAGGCTGGCTGCATGCCCGTCGCGAACCGCGATCTCCAGGTGATCGCTGCTGCTGAACAGTGCACACGGCTGGCCTCGCTCGGCCTCCGAATAGGTGCCCAGGAGGCGGTCGATGCGTGTGTCGCCGATCTGCACCTGTCGCGACGCGCCGAGGGCCTCGACCATCAGCCGCGTGATGTTCGTGACCAGATTGCCGAAGCGGTCCACGCGTACGACCTCCCCGTCGATCCGCTCGGACGACACGCGCGGTCGCGGGAGGTCGAGCCGCTGCAGCTCCGCGCCTGCCGTACCGAGACTCGCCAGCGGGAGTCCGGCCGCCAGCCAGCCGGCCGCTGGCGCGAAGCGGTCGCGTCCTTCGAAGGTACGACTCACCACCGGCCGCGCATACCGCGCCTCCGTGAGAGACACGGTGTGTGCGACCCCGCCGAGCGCCTCGATAGCCGGCCAGAGCAGCCCGTTGTCGGGGCCTACGAATCGCCGCCCCTCGCATTCGACGGCAACGGCCCGGCGGGCGGACCCGACGCCCGGATCGACCACCGCGAGGAAGATGGCGTGCTCGGGAAAGTAGGGCGCGGCTGCCGCCAGTTCAAGTGCGCCCCCGAGGACGTCCTGTGGCTCGATGTCGTGGGTGATGTCCACCAGCGCCGCGTCCGGGCAGATGCCGAGGAGCACGCCCTTCATCGTCCCGACGTAGTGGTCGCGCGTGCCGAAGTCGGTGAGCAGCGCAACCAGCGGTCGCGGCGGACCGGTCACCGGGTCTCGTAGGGCGGCTTGTGGAAGAGGATCTCGCGCAGGTTGTTCTGCAGGAGGAACGAGTCCAGCACCCGGAGGTTCGCGAACAGCCGGATGATGTCGCGGTTGGCCAGGATGGCCTGGCGGCCGCGCAGGGATGGATACGGCCGATATCGCAGCTGCACATCGTCCACCACGACGTAGCGGGTGTAGTGGGTGTCGCGCGGCGCGGCGGTGCCGAAGAACGCGAGCAGGACGCCTTCCGGCCGGAGCACGCGCGTCAACTGGTCGGCCAGGGCCTGGGCCGCGGGCTTGTCCAGGTAATCCATGAAGTCCCAGCAGAGAATGCCGTCGATGCTGGCGTCGGGGTGGCGCGCGAGGCGCTGCTCGAACAGCGCGGGCAGCTTCTCGAGCGTCCCGTCCTTCACGTGGCGGTCGAGATCGCTGTAGACGTCCTCGATGGCGATCCTGCAGCCCAGGTGATCCCCGAAGAAGTTGAGGTTGCTGCCGACGACCGGTGCGAGATCGAGCAGCGCCGGAGCCTCGTGGTTGGAGAGCTTGCCCAGGAACTTGCGAAGCGCCTTCGTACCGAACACCGGGTCGGCGTTCACGGGGGCGGACGCCGGTGCGGGCGCCGACGCAGCCGGCGCGGTGCGTGGCGAATCCGGTTCGGGCGGGCGTCGGGTAAGGCGGTCGAGCAGACCCACGATGAGAGCGATGCCTGGAAATCAGCGGGTGAACGTCAGTGCGTCCCCTGGCCAGTCGAGGGCGCGTGGCAGCAGCGTAAGGCCGAACGTCGCCGGGAGAAAGAGAAAAAGGCGGCAGGTGCGGTGTAGCCCCGCCGCCTTTTCCGTATTGGCGTCCCGGCTGGGGTCAGGCGCGGGCTGGCGTTGGCTGGGCGGGTGTGGCCTGAGCCGCGGGCGCCGCGGCGGGTTTGCCGTCGCCGGCGGGCTTGCCGGGCTGCCCACTCTTGGCGCGCTGCATGTCCACGCTGCCGCGGAAGTGTGCGCCCTCGGCGATGGCGACCCGCGGGGACACGATGTCGCCGTCCACCGACCCGTTGTCGCGGATGTCCACCTTCTCCGTCGCGGTCACGTTGCCGTTGACCTCGCCGAGCACGATGACGGACTTCGCGAAGACCTGCGCGCGGATCTTGCCGTTGGGACCGATCGTGAGCACGTGATCCCGCAGTTGGATCGTGCCTTCGACCTGGCCTTCGACGGTCAGGTCCTCGCTCCCGGTCAACTCGCCCTTGATGACGACGGATTTGCCGATGTTCACGACTTCCCTCTCCAGGTTAGCTCCCGAGTCAGGCCGGCTCACGGCCGGCTGCGGCTGCGCCGCGGGTTGTCCGCTCGTCGGACGGACCGATTCATCGCGTTTCCACATGTTCGAAGACCTCCGCCTGCGGCGGCGTTAGGGTATGTGCCTCAACTCCTGGAGAGCGTCGGGTGCCCGCCAGTATAGGACCCGCGCAGAACCATTGTCTAGTCCTTTTGCTGCCTACACTTAGCGTGAATGTTAGAATGAAGCGTTCACGATGCGTGTCTATTTCGACTACAACGCCACGACGCCTCCTGCGCCCGAAGTTGTCGAGCGCGTAGCAGCCGCCACCAGGGACCTGTTTGGCAACGCCTCGAGCGTGCATCATTTCGGCCAACAGGCGAAGGCGGCCCTCGACGTCGCCCGCTCTGAAGTGGCCGCCCTCATCCAGGCCGACCCCTCGGAGGTCGTCTTCACGAGCGGCGGCACCGAATCGGACAACTTCGCCCTGCGCGGCGCCGCGGAGGCCCTCGAACCGGCGGGCCGGCGGCACCTGGTGGTGAGCGCCATCGAACACGAGGCGGTCCTGAATACCGTGAAGGCGCTCGGTAAGCGCGGCTGGCGGGTGACCCTGGTGCCCGTGGACCAGAGCGGCGTGGTCGCCCCGGACAAGGTCGCCGAGGTCCTCGCGGACGACACGGCGCTGGTGTCGGTGATGCACGCGAACAACGAGATCGGGACCATCCAGCCCGTGGCCGAGATCGCGGCGCTGGCCCACGCGCGCGGCGCGCTCGTACACACCGATGCCGTGCAATCGGTCGGCAAGATCCCGGTGAACGTCCGGGCGCTTGGCGTGGACCTGCTGTCGCTGTCCGCGCACAAGTTCAACGGGCCGAAGGGCGCGGGCATCCTCTACGTTCGGCGCGGCACGCGCCTGCTGCCCATCCTGACCGGCGGCAAGCACGAACGGAACCGCCGCGCGGGCACGGAGAACGTGCCCGCCATCGTCGGCATGGGCGTGGCCGCGCGGCTCGCGGCCCGGAAGATGGAAGACGAAGCGGCGCGTGTGTCGGCGCTGCGCGACCGCCTCGAAGCCGGCATCCTCGCCGCCGTGCCCGGCACCGCAGTGAACGGCGCGGGATCGGCCCGCGTGCCCAACACCAGCAACATCAGCTTCGACCGCATCGAAGCCGAGAGCCTCCTGATCGCGCTCGATCTCGAAGGGATTGCGGTGTCCACCGGATCGGCGTGTTCGTCGGGCACCCTCGAACCGTCGCACGTACTCAAGGCGATGGGGTACCCGGTTCACCGCACGCAGAATTCGCTGCGCTTCAGCCTCGGGTCGTTTTCCACCGGGGAGGAGGTGGACCGCGTCATCTCGGTCCTCCCCCGGCTGGTCGACAAACTGCGGACGCTGACGCGCGCCGGGGCCGGCGCCTCGCGCTAAGGTGCTGCCATGAAGATCGTCGTCGCAATGTCGGGCGGCGTGGACTCGTCGGTCGCCGCCGCGCTGCTCGCCGATCAGGGGCACGAGGTGATCGGCCTCTCGATGCAGTTGTACGACCAGAGCGATCCGCACACCACCTTCGGCAGCTGCTGCAGCCTCGACGACCTCCACGATGCGCGACGGGTGGCCGGCGCGATCGGGATTCCTCACTACATCCTGAACCTGGAGCGGCAGTTCGACGAGCACGTGATCTCGAACTTCGTCCGAGAGTACGCGGCCGGGCGCACTCCCATCCCGTGCGCGCACTGCAACAGCGACCTGAAGTTCGCCGAGCTCGCTGCGCGGGCCGAAGGATTCGGCGCCGAGGCGGTCGCCACGGGCCACTACGCCCGGGTGGAGCACGACGCGGCCCGGGGCCGGTACCTGCTGAAGCGCGGTCGTGACCGCGCCAAGGACCAGGCGTATTTCCTGTTCTCGCTGACCCAGGCGCAGCTGGCCCGGGCAGTGTTCCCGGTTGGCGACGTGTCCAAGGATGTGGTGCGCGACTACGCGCGGCGCTTCAACCTGCCCGTGGCCGACAAACCCGACAGCCAGGAGATCTGCTTCGTCCCGGACGACGACTACGCGGCGTTCGTGAGTCGCCGTGCACCCGGCGTCGAACAGGCCGGCGCAATCGTCGACGAGGCTGGGCGCCGCGTGGGCACGCATCAGGGCGTCCATCGCTTCACGGTGGGACAGCGGAAGGGGCTCGGGTTGAGCGCCTCGCCCGACGGGCGTCCCCGGTATGTCATCGCCCTCCGCCCTGCGGACCAGCAGGTGGTCGTCGGACCGCGTGCGGCGCTCGAGCGGACGACGCTGCAGGCGTCCGGCGTGAACTGGATTGCGGACCGCCCATGCGGGCCGCTGCGGGTCACCGCCCAGATCAGGCACCGCCACGAGCCCGCTCCAGCCATTGTGCGCGCCGCCGGCGACGGGCACGCCGACGTCGTGTTCGATGTGCCGCAGGTGGCCATCACGCCAGGGCAGGCGGTGGTGTTCTACGACGGCGAGGTGGTGGTCGGGGGCGGCTGGATCGATTGAGGCGGTCGCGGTAATCTCCCGCGATGCCGCTGACGGTCGCCCCTGTCACCCTCGCAGGCTCATCGGCGAGCCTCGTTCCTCTCTCCTTCGACCACGAGGCCGCGCTGGCCGACGCCACACGTGACGGACGGCTCTGGGAGCTGTGGTTCACGATCGTGCCTTCGCCCGACGGCATGCGGGCGGAGATCGAGCGGCGGCTTCGCCTGCTCGCGGCCGGATCGATGCTCCCCTTCACCGTGCTCGACGCCGCCGGAACACCGGTCGGCATGACGACCTACATGAACATCGATGCGGTGAACGAACGCGTGGAGGTCGGATCGACGTGGTACGCCGCACACGTCCAGCGTACGGCCGTCAACACCGAGTGCAAGCGGCTGCTGCTCGGGCACGCCTTCGACGTCCTGGGGTGCGTCGCGGTGGAGTTCCGTACGCATCACATGAACGTGCGAAGCCGCCGCGCCATCGAGCGACTCGGCGCGAAGTTCGACGGCCTGCTTCGCAACCACATGCGCATGCCGAACGGCACGCTGCGGGATACGGCTGTCTACAGCATCATCGCGACCGAATGGCCGACGGTAAAGGCGCACCTGGACTGGCAGCTCGCGCGGGAGCGCTGAGTGGCGCATTCAGGCTGCCGCCGAAAACACGACGGGCGGCGCGACGGGGCCATGCCCCACCGGCCGCCCATCCTGTCAACGTGCTTACGCGGAGTGCAGGTGTTCCGGGACGCCGTCCAGATAGTGCTCGGCGTCGAGGGCGGCCATGCATCCCGTGCCCGCCGCCGTGATGGCCTGGCGGTAGACATGGTCCTGCACGTCCCCGCACGCGAACACGCCCGGGATGTTCGTCTTCGTGCCGTCCTTCGTGACGACGTAGCCATCGGCGTCGAGCTCCAGCTGTCCCTTGAACAGCGTCGTGTTCGGCGTGTGGCCGATGGCCACGAACACGCCGGCCACGGGGATCTCGGTGAGGGCGCCGGTCTCCACGTCCTGCAGCACCACGGATGTGACTTCGCCCTTGCCCGTGTCCCTGATCTCGTGCACGACCGTGTTCATGCGCAGCTCGATCTTCGGGTTGGCGCGCACCTTGTCCTGCATGATCTTCGAGGCACGGAAGCTGTCCCGCCGATGGACCAGCGTGACCTTGCTCGCGAACTTGGTGAGGAAGTTGGCTTCTTCCATGGCGGTATCGCCCCCGCCCACCACCACGATGTCGAGGCCGCGGAAGAAGTAGCCGTCGCACGTCGCACAGGTGGAGACCCCGTGGCCCATCAGCTGCCGCTCGGACGGCAGCCCGAGCAGCTTGGCCGACGCGCCGGTGGCGATGATGAGCGCCTTGGTGCGGTACTCAGCCTCCGTCGTCCGGACGACGAAGGGCTGCGCGAACAGGTCGACCGAGACGACGTGCCCCTGGATGATCTCTGCACCGAACCGTTCGGCCTGCGCGCGCATGTCGCCCATGAGCGCCGGCCCCATGACACCGTCGCGATGGCCGGGCCAGTTCTCCACGAGGGTCGTGATCATGAGCTGGCCGCCAGCCTCGAGCCCCTCGATGACCAGCGGCTGGAGATTGGCCCGGGCCGAGTACAGCGCGGCCGTGAGCCCGGCCGGGCCGGACCCGATGATGATGACGTTACGGGCGTCCATTAGACGTGCTTGTCGAGGACCTTCTGGAACTCGTCCTTGGGCGCCAGGCCGACGACCGATTCGACCAGTTGTCCGTTCTTGAACAGCAGCACGGCCGGGATGCCCCGAATCTGGAACTTGATGGCCGTGTTGGGGTTCTCGTCCACGTTCAGCTTGCCGACCGTGACCTTGCCCGCGTACTCGGCGGCCAGCGCGTCGATGGTGGGTCCGAGGCGCTTGCAGGGCCCGCACCACTCCGCCCAGAAGTCCACGAGCACGGGCTGCCCGCTCTGGAGCACGGTCTGGTCGAAGTTACTGTCGGTGAAAGTCTGCACGTTCTCGGCTGCCATCAGCGTCCCCCTTCGGTAATTGCGTATTCATATATTGTGACGTACTCGCGAGCTGAACGGTCCCACGAAAGGTCCTGCCGCATCCCCGCGGCCTGCAGGGCCCGCCAGGCCGCCCTGTCCCCGAACAGGTCGATCGCGCGCCGGATGGCGTGGAGCAGGGCCCAGGGGTCGTAGGCGTCGAACACGAACCCGGTCGACCCGTCACGCCCGGGGGCGTAGTCGATGACGGTATCCGCGAGCCCGCCCACCCGCCTGACGATCGGGACGGTGCCGTAACGCAGGCTGTACATCTGGTTCAGCCCGCACGGCTCGAAGAGCGACGGCATCAGGAACAGGTCGGCGCCGGCTTCGATCAGGTGCGACAACCCCTCGTCGAATCCCACGCGCACGCCGATGATCGTTGGATGCCGCGAGGCCAGCCACCGCCACATGTCCTGATAGTGCGGCTCACCCGTGCCAAGCACGACGAAGCTGGCCCCGAGGTGCGGCAGTTCGCCCGCCAGCCGGGCAATGAGGTCGAGTCCCTTCTGGTCGACCATGCGCGAGATCATGGCAATGAGTGGACGCCGCATCTGCCAGTCCTCCACGGGCATCCCGTACCGGCGCAGGACTTCGGCCTTGGCACTCAGCTTTCCCGAGAGATCGTCCGCGCTGTAGGGCTGAGGCAGGTACGGGTCGGCTGCCGGGTTCCACTTCACGGTATCGATACCGTTGACGATCCCGAACAGGCGGTGCGCGCGTGCGCGCAGGATCCCGTCGAACCCCACGCTGCCCTCGGGGGTCTGGATCTCCTTTGCGTACTGAGGGCTCACGGTCGTGATGACGTCGGCGTTGACGACACCGGCCTTGAGGAAGCTCATGCGCCCCCAGTACTCGAGCTGTTCGATGTTGTACAGCTCCCACGGGAGATCGAGCTGCGTCACCCACCACGGGTCGAACGTGCCCTGGTAGGAAAGGTTGTGAATGGTCATCACCGCACGTGCCCCACCCACGTGCGGATTCTGCCGGTACATCGTGCGGAGATAGAGCGGAGTCAGACCCGCCTGCCAGTCGTGCGCGTGCACGACGTCGACCGGCCGGCCGCGGCGCACCATGTACTCGAGCGCCGCGCGCGACAGCAGCGCGAACCGGCGCGGATTGTCCGGGTACTCCGCGTTGCCCACGGCATAGGGGAACTCACGGTCGAACATGCCCGGATCGTCCACGAGCAGTCCGCGGGCGCCGTCGCCGATGGGCGTCTCGAAGAGCGTGACGTCGCTGTACGAGCCGCCGATCGTCACGCCGAACCGGTCCACCACCTCGCCCGCCTCGACTCCGCGGTACCGCGGCGTCACCAGGGTCACGTCCCAGCCCAGGCGGGCGAGCGCCTGGGGCAGGGCGCCCAGCACGTCTGCGAGCCCGCCGGTCTTGGAGAACGGGAGCGCTTCGGAACCGATCATGACGACCGAGCGCGGGGAGGGAACGGGGGGCGCCGCCGACGACATGCGAAGCGTCCATTGTAGCAACCGGGCCGACGCGAGGCGTCAGCCGAACGGTCGGGCCGGGATACAATCGCCCCGTGTCTGAGCGCCCGCCTCGTCCTGCCCGCGCCGAGCCGCGCGAAATCGTCGAACTCCGCCAGTTGAAGACGGTGCACCCCGAGCTGGCGCCCGCCATCGACATGCAGATCGATCTGGTCGAGGCGCAGCGCCGTGTCCAGGCGCGGGTGCCACTGCCCCGTCTCTCCCCCGACCCGGTGTGGCTGGCGGCGCAGCAGCAGGCCGGACGGCCAGCCGTGCGATTCGGTGACATCCCGATGGACTGGAGCGACTTCCGGCTGACCCTGCGGCAGACCGCCGACATCCTGCAGCGCCACGACTCGCTCGAGCGGCGCGACTACGACACGGTGCTCGCGCTCACGCGCGAAGGCAACACGCTCGAGGCGCTCGTGACCACCTGGTACGCGGCCACGTCGGGCGTCGATGCGGCCCCACCACCACCGAGGCTGCCTCCAGGCATGCCCGAGAGCCTCGACCAGGTTCTGGTGCTCGCGATTCGTCCGTTTCTCGCGCGCTGCGCCGAAGCCCTGTTGCAGCGGCCCGAGTTCTCACGCTGGTCGCACGGGCACTGCCCGGTCTGCGGCTGGGAGCCCGACTTCGCAGTGGTGTCGTCGAGCGGGGACCGCAAGCTGGTGTGCGGACGCTGCGCGATGCAGTGGTCGTTCGGCGCCCTCACCTGTCCCTACTGCGCCAACGACGATGGATCGCTGGTGACCTCGTTCGCCACGCGAGACCGCAAGTACCGGGTGTACGGCTGTGACGTGTGCCGACGGTACTTGAAG
Source organism: uncultured Bifidobacterium sp. (assembly GCA_964386715.1). Lineage (GTDB taxonomy): Bacteria > Acidobacteriota > Vicinamibacteria > Vicinamibacterales > CAVVIG01 > CAVVIG01. Next base: position 17,172 of record CAYLTD010000002.1, on the reverse strand, counting down.
GCGTATGACGTTCGCCACGGCGGGAGGCCGCTCATGGTCTCGGTGGACGCCATTGCGACGCTGCCGCTCGATGCGGCGGCAATGGGCCGGGGCTATGCGTGAGGGGAAGGCCGGATAGGTCTTGGTCCTGCGGAAAGCAGTCCTCAGACCGAGGGTTCTGAGCCCTCAGTCGTCGGTCGACCATCCTCAGACAGTCGGTTTGCAGGCCCAGGTCGACGGTCTTCAGGCGAGGGGCGACGAGCGACGGGCCTCGAGTGGCGGTTCGCGGTGGACCGCGGGCGCTTACTGTTGCTGTTGCTGCTGTGTCAGCGTGGGCGTCTTGGTGGCGAACACGGTGGACGCCTTCGACGACAGCCAGTTGAAGAGGTTCTGGGTTTCGAGGAACCGGCCGGCGTTGGACCGGGCACCGAGCACGACGACGGCGACGTCGTGGTTACCCTGCGGCAGGCGCAGCAGCGTGGCCAGGCAATACCCCGCCTTCGAAATGAACCCGGTCTTGCCGGCGCGGACATCCACCTCGCCCTTGCGCACGAGGTGGTTCGTGCTGCGGAACGTGATGGTGCGGCGGGCGGAGCGCACGGTGTACTCCGGAAGGCGCATCACCGAGCTGATGCGCTCGTCGTTCGACGCGTGCGTGATCAGCCGAGCCATGTCGAACGCCGACGAGACGTTGTCCGACAGCAGGCCCGATGGGTCCGCATAGTGCGTGCTCGTGAGGCCGAGTTCAGCCGCCTTCTCGTTCATGCGGCGGATGAAGCCGATAGAGCCGTGCGGCGACACCCGCGCGAGCGCACGGGCGGCGGCGTTATCCGAGGCAATCAGCAGGAGGTGCAGCAGATCGTCGGCCGTGACCTTGTCGCCGGCGCGCAGGAACGTGGTGGACGCGCGGAAGACGTCGCTCCGGACGATCGTCACCGGCATCGACATGTCCGGGTTGTCCTCGAGGAAGACCGTCGCCGTCATCACCTTCGTGATGCTGGCAATCGAGCGCTGGTCCTGCGAGTTTTCCTCCCAGAGCACCTCGCCGGTTTCCGGGCTGTAGATGATGGCGGCGGCAGCGCGCAGATCAGGCACCAGGTCGCCGCTGGCGTCCACCTTGTAGCGCGGCGTGACGGTGTCGGCCATCTCGCGCGCGGTCGCCGCGGCGCGGGCCACGAGCAACTGCTGACGCCGGCTCTGGGCGCGACTGGCCGAGTAGACCCGCTTCGGGGCGGCGGCCGGCTTCTTGCGAACCGTCGAACTCGACGTCTTTTTCGAGCGGGTTGCCGACTGCGCAGCGTCGGCCGGAGCGTTCCCGACCCCGATCAGGGCGGCGAGTAGAAAAGTACCAATCCAGAAAGACGCTTTTCTGTGCACGACGGGCCCTCGACTGGCTGTAAGTGAGTGGGAACGCACGGTCATTCTAGCAAGGAATCTATAGACCGCAAGCGGTTTATCGTCGTCGGCGCAAAAACACTTACGGCGTCGATGTCGCCGGCGGGCCGGCTCAAGGCCTGTGCCAGAATGTGTCGCGTCATCGACGGTGGTTCGGGCCTCCCCCGTCGCTCTTTATCGGGCCATCGTCGGACGCCGCGTATATGACATCGCGTGAACTCGAGGAGTACCGGTCGCTGCGCGCCACTATCCTGCACCGCGGCACGGCCCGGTTCTGGGTCGTCGTGGTGGGGTTCGCCCTGTGGGCGGCCCTCGTCGTGGCCACGGCCGCGCTGGCGGCTCTCCCCGTCGCGACCCTGCTGCCCCTGCTCGTGTTGACGGTCGTCTTCGAGGCCGTCTTCGCCCTGCACACCGGCGTCGAGCGGATCGGACGGTACCTGCAGGTCTTCCATGAGACCGACGGCACGGGTTGGGAACACGCCGCCATGACCTTCGGCCGGGTCTTCCGGAGCGGCGGCATGGATGCGCTGTTCTCACCGCTCTTCGCGTTGGCCGGCGTGCTCAACCTCGTGCCGGTCGCCTTCGCGGGTCCGGTGCCGATCGAGTGGGTCGTGGTCGGGTCGCTCCACGCGCTGTTCGTGGTCCGGGTCTGGACGGCGCGAGGCCAGGCCGGGCGCCAGCGCGCGGCCGACCTCGAGCGGTTTCAGCGTCTGAAGGCCGGCAACTGAGGAGCGGACGCTGTCGGCCGCAGTGAGTCGGTCCCGACTCCTCAGTCCTGCGCGAGCGCCACGGTGAGCAGCACGGCGTTCTGCGTGCCGCGCCAGGCACCTGTCGCGTCGAACCACTCCGTCAGCGCGTGGGCGTCGAACGACTCGCCCCCGGCGCCGATCGTGATGGCCGGGATGCCCAGGCTCATGGGCAGGTTTGCGTCGGACGACGACTCGCTCTGGACGGCGTTGAGGCGAAGCGCACGCGCGACGGCGAGGGCCGTCTGCATGATCGGGGCGTTCTCGGACACCGCACCCGCCGGCCGGTTGCCGACCAGTTCCTTGACCGCCGTGACGGCGTTGCGCCCCCAGCGTGTGTTCTCTTCCTGAACGGCAGCCTCGACCGCCTTCTGGAAGCGCCCGTCGAGTTCCGCCAGCGCCGCCGGGTCTGAGGACCGCATGTCCACTTCCATCCAGGCCTCGTCCGGGATGGCATTCACGGAGGTCCCGCCGCCCACGCGCCCGACGTTGAAGGTCGTCCGCGGATTGCCCGAGACGCGGAACTCGGCAATTTTCGCGATGGCGCGGCCGAGCGCGTTGGCCGGGTTCGGCAGGCCGAACTGACTGAAGCTGTGGCCACCCGGTCCCTTGAACGTCACCCGGTACCGGTGGCTGCCGACGCCAATGGCGCTGACGTGGATGCCGGCGTTGTCGATGGAGACGAAGCGATCGATTTGATCCTTCATCGTCTCGGCGAAGAGCGCCTTCACGCCCCGCAGGTCGCCGAGCCCCTCCTCGCCCACGTTCGCCACGAAGGTCACCGTGCCCTGCGTGCGCACGCCTCCGGTGTTCAGCGCGCGCACGATCGCCAGCAGCGTGGCGAGGCCCCTGCAGTTGTCACCGATCCCCGGACCGCGCAGGACGTTGCCCTCGCGCGTCACCGTCACGGGCGTGCCTTCGGGAAACACCGTGTCCAAGTGCGCAGCGACGACGAGACGCGGGCGGGGTGCGCGGCCCGGCCGATCCCCGAGCACGTTGCCGGCCCGGTCGATCCGCACGTTCTGCAGGCCGGCGTCCGCGAAGGCGCGCCGCAGCATGAGGGCCCGCGGCCCTTCCTTGAAAGGGGGTGCCGGCACCTCGCAGACCCGGATCTGGTCGTCAATCGTGCGGGGTTCACTCGCCTTTGCGTGCTCCAGCGCCGCGAGGACCGCCCGGTCCTGCATCAGCGGAGCGACCGCCGATGCGCGCTGCGCCGATGCGGCGTGTGCGGTGAGAATCACGAACGCGAGCGCGGCAGACACGGCGCGAGCCATCGCCGTCATGTGTATCACGAGATCAACACGGCCGGTCGCTCGCCCTGCACGGAGTTGATCACCCACATCCGCTGCGCCGCGCGCATCTCGTCGACGAGAATCGTGGCCTCCCGCGCGCCTCCGCGCGCGAGCAGGTCGGCGCGGAAGGTGCCAGGCAGCAACCCTGCGTCGAGGGCAGGTGTCAGGCGCTCGCCGCCGATCTCGACCACGACATTCGCGATTGTCGCCTCGCACACCTCTCCCCGTTCGTTCCAGAGCAGGACATCGTCGCACTCCCCGACCCCCGCGCGCGCCTGCTCGTAGACCGCCCGCATCGTGGTCTTGTGATGAAGCCAGACCAGACCGCTGTCCACCGGAGCGGCAGCAAGCTTCAGCCGGACAGGGCCGGGCACCGGGACGTGAGGCTGTGAGGCCACGCGCGCCCGCCCTTCCACGTCCACGACCAGCCGAAGACGGAGCGGACGGGTCGCCCCGGCCACCGCCTGCTCCAGCGCGCCGCGCACGAACGTCGAATCGAGCGGACGGTCGAACCAGGCGGCCGAGGCCTCGAGGCGCGCGAGGTGACGCTCCAGGAGCACGAACCCCTCGGCCGGCGTCCACAGAAGTGTCTCCAGCAGGTCGAACGCCACCGGACGTCGACCAAGGATGGAGCCCTTCAGCAGGCACTCGTCGTACTCGGCGTCGGCCTGCGAGTCCCACACGATGCCGCTGCCCATTCCGAACGAGACGCGGCCGGCGTGCCGATCAACGACGGCCGTGCGGATGGCGACGTTGAACCGGGTCGATCCGTCGGGCGCGAGGTGCCCTACCGCGCCCGTGTAGACCCCCCGGGGCCCCTGCTCGAGCGCGGCGATGATCTCCATGGTGCGCACCTTGGGCGCCCCGGTGATCGAGGCCGACGGGTGCAGCGCGGCGAAGACCGCCTCGAGAGGCGCGGCCGAGCGCGCAGACACCAGCGACGTCATCTGCCAGACGGTCGGGTACCGCTCGACGGCGAACAGTTCCTCGACCCGGACGGTGCCGGTCTCCGCGATGCGGCCGAGGTCGTTGCGCACCATGTCCACCACCATCACGTTCTCTGCGCGATCCTTCGCCGACGCCGCCAGGCGGTCGCGGGCGGCGCGGTCGGCGTCCGGGCGGGGCTCCCGCCGCGCCGTCCCCTTCATCGGCCGGGCCCGCAGGACGCCGTCGCGCCTGTCGAAGAAGAGCTCGGGCGATGCGGAACATATCGCCAGGTCGCCGGTGTCGACGAACACCCCGTGGCGCCCACCCTGTGCCTGCACGAGATCGGCGAACAGGCTGACGGGGTCGCCATGGATGTCGGCGTCAGCCTGGAAGGTGAAGTTGACCTGGTAGGTGTCGCCCTCGCCGATGTGCGCCTTGATCCGGTCGAACGCCGCGGCGAACTCGGTGCGCGGCACGCGGGGCCGGACGGGACCGAGCCTGTAGCCGTCGCCTTCCGGCAGGGCGACGGCGCTGCGGACCGTCTCCTCCGGATACAGGCCGAACCACAGAAGTGGACACCCGTCGGCCGGATCGTGCACGCGCAGCCCGAACGCGCGGCCCGCCTCGTAGCTGACGAAGCCCACTGCGTGCAGCCTCTCGGCTGTCGTGCGGCGCGCGAGCCGGGCCAGTGCCGGCACGACGTCGTCGGGTCGCCACGCCTGCACGACGTCGACGGGCGCGGCGAACAATAGCCACTTCCGGGGCGCAATCTGCACGCAGGCTCGAGGTGCGCGATTCACGATCCGCGATTATCGCGCGTTGCGAATCCAACCACCCGGATCACGCCGCCGCGCGATCGATGATTTTTCCCCGACGTGATGCGAGTCGACGAGGCGTCGCATCGATAATCTCCGCAACGGCGCGTGCGCCCCGGGCGTCGAACTCAACAGGTACGGTGTTTGCTCGGGAGCCGTGGCAGGTGAGCTGTCGGAGTTCCCGACAGCCGCCGTTGCGGGGGCCGGCTTTCGTCGCGAGGGTGTCATGAGTCTGGTTCGACTGCTTGGGTTCACCACGCTGGACTGCGGGTGCGTGGTCGGCAAGTACCGTGAGGTCGCGACGAGTCGGGAAGTCTCCTACGTCGAGGAGAAGGGGAAGGCCTGTCCGACGCACGGGCATCGCCGGAACCACACGCTCGCGGCGGCGCGCCAGTCGTTTCCGACCATCCTGAACAAGGCCTCCTGAGGTGGCGGGGCGCCCTGCCCCGCCGCTCTGCACTCCCACTTGTACTTTTCGCCGCCCTTCCGTACAATCCCGAACGCGCCGCTAACCTGGCCGCTCGAGGGATGGGAATTCTCGTGAACCCACATAAAGTCGTACGTACGGAATCGAAGACCGAGGGCACGTTCTACCTGGCCGACTGCCTCGAGGTGTTTCGCGCGTTGCCGTCGGCGAGCGTGGACGTGATCGTCACCTCGCCGCCCTACAACATGGGCATCCGCTACAACACCTACCAGGACACGCTCGACAACGACGCGTACCTGCGGTGGACGTCCGAGTGGGTCGCGGGCGCCGCGCGGGTGCTGAGCCAGGACGGCTCCCTGTTCCTCAATGTGGGCACCCGCCCGTCCGATCCGTGGACGGCGCTCGACGTGGCGCAGGCGGCCCGTCCGCACCTGCGCCTCCAGAACATCATCCATTGGGTGAAGTCCGTCGCGATCGACCAGGACGCCGCCGGGGCCGGCGCCGGGCTCACGCGCGATCTGGCGGTCGGGCACTACAAGCCGATCAACAGCGAGCGCTACCTCAACGACTGTCACGAGTTCGTGTTCCACTTCACGCACGCGGGCACCACGCGGCTCGATCGACTGGCGCTCGGCGTGCCCTATCAGGATCCCTCGAACATCGCCCGCTGGCGGGCCGGAGCGGAGGGCGTCCGCTGCCGCGGGAACACGTGGTTCATCCCGTACGAGACGATCCAGCGTCGCGATCGCGACCGCCCGCATCCGGCCACGTTCCCCACCCGCCTGCCGGAGCAGTGCATCCGGCTGCACGGTCGGGACCGCGTCAAGCTGGTGATGGATCCGTTCACGGGCCTCGGCAGTACGGCCGTGGCGTGCGCCCGACTGGGTATCGATTTCGTCGGATCTGATATCGACCCGTTCTACCTGGATGAGGCCGCCGAGCGCATGCAGGCCGTAACCGCTGCCCGCATGCTGCCCGGCCCGGGTCGTGCCCGGATGGCGAAGGCGGGAGCCGCTACCGCCGCGGCGGGGCGGGCGCGGAAGCGGGCGTAGCCGGCGGGGCGCCAGCGGGCGGCGCCTGCTGCGTCTGCTGTTGCTGCGGGGCGCGCAGCACGTATTCCTTGCGGGAGAACACCTCGACGTCCTTCCGCAGCACCTTCACCTCGATCTGCCGGCGGCGCTTCGTCGGGTCGGGGTTGCTCGAGTAGTAGCCCAGCACGTAGTAGTCGCTGCTGGCCGCGTCGATGTTCTTCAGCGCCTTGTCGAAGTCGTTCATGTTGACGACGGCGACGCCACCGGTTTCCTCGGCCAGCACGCGCAGGCTGTCCTGCGACTTCCGCACGAAACGGCCCCACTCCACCGGATCCACCTGCTCGTCGATGTCGGAGCCCGCCACGAGGCCGCGGGGATCGATCGTGTAGATGGTGGTGTTGGCGCGGTTGGCCGAGCGCGTCAACTCCGCCAGTTCGTATGCGAGCTCTGCGTCGTTGAACGTCTCCTGCTGCTGTTGGTACCGGGTCATCGAGTCCGGTGTGGTGCTCGTGGACCCATCGGCGTTGGTCACCGTGTTCTGCATCACCGCCGACTGGTTCTGCATGAACGGCGAACTCGGATCCCGGAGGCCGAGCCGGGAATCCTGAAAGGGATTGAAGTCGTAACCCTCGCTCACCCACACCAGGGCCTTGCGCCGGTTGGTCACCTTCTCCAGGTTGTTCAACGCCTCGCGCATCGTCGAGAACGCCACGTGCGCGTTGTACTTCAGCTCGGTCGGCCCCTGACCCGCGGTGCCGCGGTTGATGATGTCGCTCGGCTTCATCCCCGAGCCGGTCATCTTGTTGATGGCGTCCTCGAGCCGGCGACGGTCGTAGGTCATGTCGATCGAGATGGACGACGGACCGCTCGACACGATGCCGAAGAGATCGCCTTCGTGAATCAGGTTCTGCCCCACCTTCTTGAACAACTGCCGGATGCGTCCGGTGTTCTGGAACTGCAGGTGCAGGTCGTCGACGAAGAACAGGAAGATGCGACCGGACGTGTCCTGAACGCGCCGTGTCGGCGGAAGGATGATGCCCTCGGGCGGCGGAGGCGGCGGCGCCTCGAGCAGGTTCGTGACGCGGCCGCCGTGGCTCATCGTCATCGACGCGATCTCCTGCTTGACCCCGTCCTCGTAGATCTCGAATTCGTCCTTGCGGAGGTCGGGAATGAACCGGCCCTGGTTGTCCTTGACGACGACGTCCATCGTGACCGCGTCGATCTGGACCCTGAAGGTTGGTGTCTGGCCGCCCTGCGCTGGCGGAGCGGGGGCTTGAGCCAGGAGCGAGGCCGAGAGGGTGACGGCCAGGGTGGACGACCAGAACCCTTTGAATTTCAGAGTCATAGCTGCTGTGGATTATGCCACGACCCCGCAGGCGCGCGGCTACGACTCTTCAGACGGCGGCGGCTCCGATTCGGACGGTTCGCCGGGGTCGGCATCAGTTCCGCCACTGGCGTTCGCGACCGGCGCCTGCGGGTTCTCCGGACCGCTGCCGTCCAGCTGGCGCCGCCTTCCGCCGCGCCGGCGGCGACGTTTCCGCGTCCCGCCTCCTGCTTCGCCCGCCGCTTCGGGTTCCCCGAGCACGGTCTCCATCGGCTCACCCGCTCCGGCCGTCGATCCGGGCTCGTCGGCCTGGTCGGCCTCGTCCGCCGCGAGGAGGCCCGCCTGTCCTTCGGCCAGCGCCTCTGCCTCGATCTCCGGAGTGGCACCCGCCGCGGCGGCCGGTGTCGCGATTGCTGCGGCCTCACCAACTGCGGCCTGCGCCTCCTCCGCTTCGGCGGCGCGCCGTTCGGCCTTGAGCGCTTTCTCCTGGCGCCGCCGTTCCCGCCAGTACTCCGTCATGTCCGGCGGCGGCATCGGCGTGTTGATGATGGTGTCCCAGTCGAAGGTCACGCCCGGATTCTGGCGCTCGAGCGCACGCTGCACTTCCTCGTCGAAGGGCCTGCGTCCGAGGCGGAGCCCCGGCGGCGTGCGGTACCAGTAAAGCACCCGCGTGCGTCCTGCCTTGCCGCGCTTGACCGGCGTGTGGACCAGGTAGACGTATTCGTAGCCCCGCTTGTCGCGGGAGAAACGGACGGCCGGCACCGCTTACTTGCGCTTCTGGGGTCGTGCCGCGGCCTTCTTGATCGGCGTCGCCTTGCGGCGCGCCGGTGCCGAGGGCTGCGCCTTGGCGGAACGGCCGGCAGGGCGCACGGCGGCGCGCTTGCCGGAGACCGTCTTGGCAGCTGACTTGGTGGCGGCCTTCTTGGGAGCGGCGGTGGCCGCCTTGCCGTTGGCCTTGGCCTGGGCGGCTGGCTTGCGAGCCGGGGGCCGTGCGGCCGCGCCCTTCACGGCCGCGGGCTTCTTGACCGGAGGGCTGCTCGGCTCGGGCTTCAGCGGCGCCAGCACGGGCGCGTCCTTCGACTTGAACACCTGCGTAAAGCGCACGTCGTCGCCGATGCTGTGGTAGCTCCAGATTTCGGTAACGGGGATGTGGTTGTCCTCACAGAGCTGCTTCGCGACCTCGACCATCTGCGACGGCACGTAGAGGTGGAAGGCCGCCCGGAGCTTCGCGAAGTGGGCCCATTCGGCCAGGGCTTCCAGGTGATTGACCGACTCACCCGTCTCGACCTCGACCACGGCTTCGAGCCGCTTGCCGCGCTCCTGCGACAGCAGCACGAGGTCGGGATAGACCGCCGCGCCGCCGGTCCCCACGGCCGCGTTCCGCTCGATACCCGGGTTCATCCCGGCCTCGTACCGGCGGCGGCTCTTGGCGTGCAGAAGGCGGATGACGCGGTCGTGTTCGAGTTGTTCGCGGACGGGCCGCACGAGGATCGGACTCACCTAGCGCCTCCAAAGATTTGGATGCCGACGGCAAGAAACTCCGAAGTGTAACACGAGAATTGTCAAGCTCTTCGGCGCTCCCTGCAACCGACAGTGCGCCTTCAGGTTACAATGCCCGCAATGGTTTGTGACCCCGGTGCGCCGGCCCTGACCGGATCCATCCTGATCGTGGACGACGACGAGGCGGTCACCCAGACGTTCGCCCGCATGCTCCGGGTGGAAGGGTATTCGGTCCGGACCGCGGTCACAGCTGAGTCCGGGCTGGCCGAGGCCACGCGGCAGCGGCCAGACGCCATCATCCTCGACCTTCGCATGCCGCTGGTGGACGGACTGGGGTTCCTCAGGCGGCTCCGCGCCAGCAACATCGGGCCGGTCCCGGTGGCCATCGTCACCGGCGATTACTTCCTCGACGACACCATCTCCAGCGAAGTGCATCAACTGGGCGCCGAACTGCTCTTCAAACCGCTGTGGATGGAAGACCTCGTCGGGCTCGCCCGCAACCTGATCAAGGTGACACACTGATCGCTTCGGACTCCCGCTTCATCCGCGCCTGCCGCCGCCAACCCGTCGATGCCACGCCGCTCTGGTTCATGCGCCAGGCGGGTCGCTACATGGCCGTCTACCGGAAGCTGCGTGAGCGCTACAGCCTGCTCGACCTCTGCCGCATCCCCGACCTCGCCACCGAGGTGACGATGCAGCCGGTAAACGCCATCGAGGTGGACGCCGCGATTCTCTTCTCCGACCTGCTGCTGCCGCTCGAGCCGATGGGCATCCCCTTCGACTTCGTCAAGGGCGAAGGGCCGCAGATCGAACGGCCGCTGAGCAGCGACGAGGACATCGCGAAGCTGCGGCGGTTCGAGCCGCGGGAGTCGCTCGCGCACGTGCTGCAGGCGATCCGGCAGATCCAGGTGGAGTTGAAGGGGCGCATCCCGTTGATCGGGTTCGCTGGAGCGCCCTTCACGCTGGCGTCCTATGCGATCGAGGGCGGCCACTCCAACAACTTCGCGAAGACGAAGCAGATGATGTACGGCCAGCCCGAGTCGTGGCACCGGCTGTGCGCCCTGTTCGCGGACATCGTGGGCGACTACCTGGTGGCACAGGTGGAGGCCGGCGTCGATGCGGTGCAGGTGTTCGATTCCTGGGTCGGGGCGCTCAGTTCGCGCGACTACCGCGAGTTCATCCTGCCGCACACGCGCCGGATCTTCGAGATCGTGGCGGCGAAGACCTCAGTGCCGGCCATCCACTTCGGCGTCGGCAGCTGGGCCATCCTCGGTGACATGCGCGAGGCGGGCGGCGACGTGATCGGCGCCGACTGGCGTGTTCCGCTGGACGAGGCCTGGGCGCGGATCGGGCACGATCGCGCGATACAGGGCAACCTCGACCCCACGCTCCTGCTCGGGCCGCTGCCCCGCCTGCTCGCCGAAGCCGACGATGTGCTGGCCCGCGCCGGAGGGCGACCTGGCCACATCTTCAATCTCGGACACGGCATCCTGCCGCCGACGCCGCTCGAGCACGTACAGGAACTCGCCCGCCACGTACACCAACGCACGCGCCGATGACGGCCGGCGTCCTGCTGATGGCACACGGCACCCCGTCCTCCCTGGACGAGATGCCGGAGTACCTGACGCGCGTGCGGGGCGGCCGCCCCCCGTCGCCGGAACTGCTCGCCGAGATGCGGCACAACTACGCGGCGATCGGCGGACGTTCTCCGCTCACCGAGGTCACGACGGCGCAGGCGGCGGGCCTGCGCGCGCGCCTCGGCCTGCACATACCGGTGGTGGCGGGCATGCGCAACTGGCGCCCGTTCATCGACGAGGCGGTGCGTGCGCTCCTGGCGGCCGGGGTCAGCCGCATCATCGCGATCCCCCTTGCGCCGCAGTTCTCGACGCTGAGCGTGTCGAAATACCACGACGCCGCTGCGGCGGCGGTGCCGCCGGGCGTCGAACTGGTGCGGGTGCCCTCGTACCACGACCATCCCCTGCTGCTCGACGCGTTCGCCGCGCGGGTGCGCGCCGCGGCGCCCGAGCCGGACGAGGAGGTCGTGTTCACGGCGCACAGCCTGCCGGTGCGCGTCCGCGACGTGGGCGACCGCTACGCCGCGGAAGTCGCGGCCACCGCGCGGGGTGTCGCACAGCGAGCGGGCATCGTGCGCTATCACCGCGCGTTCCAGAGCGCGGGCCGCACGGCGGAGCCCTGGATGGGCCTCGACCTGGGCGAGTTCATCGTCCGCCGCGTGGCGCGCGGCTCGCGACGCTTTCTCGTCGTGCCGATCGGCTTCGTGAGTGACCACACGGAGATCCTGTTCGACGTCGACGTGCAGGCCACGCGCGTGGCGGAGTCGCACGGGGCCACCCTGCGGCGCACGGCCTCGCTGAACGACTCGCCCGCCTTCATCGCGCTGCTCGAAGCCCTGGTTCGCGAGCAGCTATGATCGGGTCGTGAGCACGCCTGTCCTCATCCTTGGCGGCGGCATGGCGGGGCTGGCCACCGCGTACGAACTGCACCGGCAGCAGGTGCCCTTCGCGCTGCTCGAGGCGAGCAGCCGCGTAGGCGGCGTGGTGTTCAGCGAGCCGGTGGACGGGTTCAACGTGGATGGCGGGCCTGATTCGCTGCTGATCCAGAAGCCCGACGGGATCCGGCTGTGCGAGGAACTCGGGCTCGGGCCCCGTCTCGTGGTGACCAAGCTGCCGCGCCTCGCGTACATCCAGCGCGGCGGACGTCTTCATGCATTGCCGGCGGCGTCGGTGATCGGCATCCCCACCGAATGGGGGCCGTTCATCAGGACCAGCCTCTTCACGTGGCCCGGCAAGATCCGGATGGGCATGGAGCTGTTCGTCCCGAAGCGCGAAGATCCGGGAGACGAGTCGATCGGTTCGTTCATGCGCCGGCGTTTCGGGAACGAAGCGGTGGAGTACCTGGCGGAGCCGCTGCTTGCGGGCATCCACGCGGGCGACGTCGACCGGCTGTCGATCCGCTCGCTGTTCCCGCGGTTCCCGGAGACGGAACAGCGGGCCGGGAGCCTGCTGCGCGCCTTCCGTTCGGGGCCGAAGCACGGGCCGTCGAAGGACGGCGCCTTCAAGTCGCTGCCAGGCGGCCTGGGTGAACTGGTGCAGGCGCTGGAGGCGGCGCTGCCTGCCGCCTCCCTCCGCACGCACACGCGCGTCACCTCGGTGGCGCACGACGGCACGGCGTACCGCGTCGAGACCGCTGGCGGCGAGGTCTTCGGGGCTCGTGCGGTGGTCGCGGCGACACCCGCGTTCGTTTCCGCGCGCACGCTGCAGGCCGTGTCACCGCGGATTGCGCAGTGGTGCGGCGAGATCCCGTACGCGTCGGCCGCGACGGTGGCGCTGGCATTCAACCGGGACGCCATCCGCCATCCCCTGAACGGGTCGGGCTGGGTGGTGCCGCGCCGGGAGAAGACCGGCATCATGGCAGGATCGTGGCTGTCGTCGAAGTGGCCGGGCCGGGCGCCCGAAGGCAAGGTGTTGCTGCGCGCGTTCCTCGGCGGGGCCCGCGATCCCGAGGCCATCACGAAGAGCGACGCCGAGATGATCGACACGGCCCTGCGCGCGATGGGCGACCTCATCGGGATCAGCGGCCGGCCGCTGTTCACGCGCGTCTACCGCTGGGAGAAAGCGAACGCACAGCACGAGGTGGGGCACCTCGAGCGCATCGCGCGGATCGACCGCGAACTCGCGGCGCATCCCGGCCTCTTCGTGACCGGCAGCGGCTTCCGCGGCGTCGGCATCCCGGACTGCGTGGCTGACGGCCGCGCCACTGCCCGACAGGTGGTTTCATGGCTCGGCGGCTCGTCCTCTCCCTCGTAACCGTTCTCGCGCTGGTCGCCGCGGCGCGCCAGGCTCCGATCGCGCAGTCCTCCCAGGCATCATCGGCCGTGGCGCCGGATGTGCTCCGCCTGATGCAGCAGATCAAGGCGGCGGACACGGACCTGCTGGCGGTGTCGGAGGAGGACGGGCGCTTCCTGCGATCGCTGGTCGTCGCCACGGGGGCGAGGCGTGCCCTCGAGATCGGCGGTGCGAACGGCTACTCCGCCATCTGGATCGGCCTCGGCCTCCGGCACACCGGCGGTCGCCTGACCACGATCGAGTACGACGCCGCGCGCGCGAAGGTGGCCGCGGAGAACATCCGCAAGGCCGGCCTCGCCGACATCGTCACCGTGGTCCCGGGCGACGCCTTCCAGCAGATCCCGAAGCTGCAGGGCGAGTTCGACTACGTGTTCCTCGACGCGTGGAAGCGCGACTACAAGCGGTTCCTGGACCTGGTGTTTCCGCGGCTCACGGTGCGCGGCCTGTTCCTGGCGCACAACGTGGTGAACAAGAAAAGCGAGATGGGCGACTTCCTCTCCGCGATCAACGGCGATCCGCGCATGTTCTCGTCGATCGTCTCGCCGTCGGGCGAGGGGATCTCGGTGACGGTCAAGGGGCGATAGCCGCGGCACGGCACCTCGTCCGATTCACGCAATCCGATACACACAGGGAGGCGGCATGTCGCGAACGGTGCACATCATCGGGGTTCCGCTGGACCTTGGCGGCGGGCGGCGTGGCGTCGACATGGGCCCGTCCGCGTTCCGCATCGCCGGCCTCGGCGACAAGCTGGCCGCGCTCGGGTTCGGCGTGCGGGACCAGGGCAACCTCGCGGTGCCGGTGCGCGAGACGCTGCAGCCCGGCGACCCGACGAAGAAGTACATCGCCGAGATCAGCCGGGTCTGCGGGGAGCTGTACGACACGTCGCTGGCCTCGCTGCGCGGCGGGGCGTTCCCGATCGTGCTCGGCGGAGACCACAGCCTGGGCGCCGGGTCGGTTGCGGCCGCGGCGGCCTTCGCGCGCGAGTCGTCCCGCCAGCCGCTGGGCCTGCTGTGGGTGGACGCCCACGGCGACATGAACACGCCGGCCACCTCACCCAGCGGGAACGTGCACGGGATGCCGCTGGCGGCGCTCCTCGGGCCCGAGCCGCACGAGCTGTCAACGATCGGCGGCTTCTTCCCGACCGTCAGCCCGGCGCACACCGTCCTCATGGGCGTGCGGAACCTGGACGACCGCGAGAAGGAACTCGTGCGGGCCTCGGGCGTACACGTGTTCACGATGAAGGACATCGACCGCCAGGGCATGGCGGCAATTGCGGAGCGCGCGGTCGAACTGGCGTCGGCGGGGACGGCTGGCCTGCACGTGTCGTTCGACATGGACGTGTGCGACCCGTCGATTGCGCCGGGCGTCGGCACGCCCGTGAAGGGCGGGTTCGACTACCGGGAGGCGCACCTGCTGATGGAAATCCTCGCCGACTCCGGGCGGCTCCGGTCGCTCGATCTGGTGGAGGTGAACCCGACGCTCGACATCCGCAACACGACGGCGGAACTGGGCACCGAACTGGCGCTGTCGGCGCTCGGCCTCAAGATCCTGTGAAGCGCCGCCACCTGTACCTGGTGCTGTTCGCGGTGCCGGCGGTGCTGGCGTCGTTCATGGCGGCGGGGCTGCTCGTGGCGGCGACGGCTGGCGTGTTGTGGCTCTTCTTCTTCGGCGACAACCCGTGGCCGCCGATCGCGAACACGCTGCTGGCGGTGCAACTCTACGCCTCGTGTGCCGGGCTCGCCTGGCTCCTGCTGCGCCAGGCGTACCGCGCGGGCCTGCGGCAGGAGACGGCGCCGGCGCTGCACCGGGGGCACCTGGCCTTCGCGGTGGTGACGACGCTGCTGTTCGGGGGTGCGCTGGTGGCGCGCCTGGCGGGCGGGTAGCCGTCGGGGCGCGTAGTAAACTGAGGTTCCCCTCGGGACCCGGTAGCTCAGGGGTAGAGCATCTGACTTTTAATCAGAGGGTCGCGGGTTCGATACCCGCCCGGGTCACTTCCACTCATTCGACAAGTCGCCCTGCGCTCCGCGTTCCAACTCGCCAGAATGCGGCGCACCAGATTTGCTGACGAAGACAGCCATCGCCACCCGATGGCCTTCTTCCAGGTGACGCATAGGCAGCAGGTCGGTCCGGCCGTCATCTTGCGCGTCAGCGCGCCGGGGCCGAGCGTGCTGACGCGGGGGTGTCACTCGCGTGCGGTGGCACGGTTGCGTATGGCATCTGGTGATGCCGGTGTTGGTGGCGATTCACACGAAGAATGCCGGGCGGCTCGGCAACCGCATCCTGCGCGAGGCTGGCCCAGGCGCCGCCGGTGCCCCCGCGCCGCCGGAAGCGCGATACGATCCCTCCGCACCGCATGGCTGACGTCTCCAACGATCCGCGCCTCGACGCCGCCACGCGCTTCAGCTTTCCCGGCTTCGACAGCATCCGCCTCGTGGCCGCATGGGCCGTCGTCTTCACGCACAGCTACTTCCTCGCGTCGGGCTCGGACACGCTCGATCCGCTTCCGCACCTGCTCGGCGGCACGCGTGGCTTCGGCGACTACGCGGTCCAGGTGTTCTTCATCCTCAGCGGATTCCTGCTGAGCGGCAGCCTCGACCTGTCGCTCGACCCGCTGCGCTACCTCGCCAACCGCCTCTTCCGCATCATCCCCGGGTTCTGCTTCGCGGTCGTCGTGGCGGTGCTGGTGATCGCCCCGTTCCTCTCGGACGACGGCTGGCGGCTCGTGCTCGGCGGACGCGCATGGTCGTCGATCGGCTGGTCGATCCTGATGCTGAAGGACGTGTCCAGCGTCCACCTCGCCCACGCGCGTCATGCCGAGTTCGCGTGGTTCATGAACGGGTCGCTCTGGTCCATCCCCTACGAGGTGATCTGCTACCTCGTGCTGCTGTCGCTCTACATGGTGCTGCGGCACGACGGACGCGTCGGCCTGGCAGCCGCCGCCCTGGCGGTGTTCGCGATCGCCGCGCCAGGGATGGGCCTGGCGACCTTCGACTGGGACCACGGGCCGCCCGGCGTCTTCCGCATGCCGCTCGCGTTCTTCGCCCGGACACTGCCCTTCTTCTGCGGCGGCGTGGCGTACTACGCGGTGCACAAGCGCTGGGGCACGCCGCGCTGGCTGGTCGCCACGGCGGCCGTCACACTCGGCCTCGCCGCGCTCGCGGACGTCGAGGAGGAGGCCCTCGCCTTCACCGGCCCCGTCCTCATCGTCGCGCTCGGATCCTCGGGGGGCTGGCTGTCACGGGCGATCGACCGCGTCGGCGACGTGTCCTACGGCGTGTACCTGTTCGGCTGGCCGGTGGGACTACTGGTGGCGGGCTACGTGCGGAGCGCCGGACCGGTCGGCGTGTTCGCGCTGTCGGTGCCGCTGGTGTTCGGCCTCGCCTATGCGATGCACCGGCTGGTAGAACGTCCCGTGGCGGAGGCGCTGAAGCCGGCGGTGCTGCGTCACCTCCCCCGCTTCGTTTTGACGTCGTCGTCTCGCACCCCGACACGCCGGCAGGCAGCAACGACAGTCGTGCCTGTCCCGCGTGCGGCGCGCTGGCTCGCGTACGGCGTGTGCCTCGTCACGATTGTGCGGTTCGTGATCTACCCGTACCCGTTTGCCCTCGACTGGTTCGCCAACCTGTGGACGACGCTGGTGGCCGTGTGTGTGGTGATGGCGGCTGTTCTCGCCGTCGGCAGAACCTGGGCGCGGACGACGTAGGGGACGCGGCGGCGTCAGCGCGGCGCGGTGCCCGAACGCTCAGGGGGCTTCGACTCCGTAGCCCGGAAGGCGCTCAAGGTGTCCGCCCGGGGCGTGTGCCTCGGCGCGCTACCTGTAGTTGCTAAATAGGTTGTTCATCCGGAGCGCTCTGAAAAGAATGGTGTTAC
>CAYLTD010000001.1:0-409840 GCA_964386715.1 uncultured Bifidobacterium sp. | reverse complement strand
GTACAGTCACCGCCGGGCTCTAGAGCCGACTGCTACTCAAGACGGGGGGACGTCATGGGTGTAACACACAATTGGCCCCACGGCACGTCCTGACCTCGAACCCGCTATCGGGGTCGAGGAACACGATCCCACCCGATTGCGGGGCGAGGCCGTCCCAGTACGTCGCCCGCGGCGAGCCGATGGGACGAACAGGTCTGGAGCATGGAGGTGCACGCGAAATGGACGATGTGCGTCCAGGCTACCGCTCAGCGACACTACCCAGTCCGTCGGCGTCCTTGTTGAGGCTCTCGAGGAACCGGCGCTGGCCGGGTGTGGAATCGGACATGGTGAATCTGCCCGTCCCGAGGGTCTGGACCGTCTAGCGCGAGTACAGGCACGAAGGCGACGGGCGCCGGCCCGTCTTCAACCTCGGTCGCCAAGAAGTGCAACAGATCCCACTTGAACGCGTCGCGACAGAGCCTAAACGCTGCCAGGGCTTCAGTCGTCGTCACACCCGTCATTCTCGGTCCGGCGGTGGCATGCCCCGACATCCTTCGCGAACTTGCGCACAGATGCAGCAGTTGCACGCCGAATCAGCCACTCAGGCCTCGCCGAAGCCTAGGTGCCTCGATCACAACGGCCGCGTCCCAGCCTAGTTGAAGCGTTCCAGCTCCTCTGCGAACTTCTCATCGACCTTCGACGCAATCGTTACGACGGTGCCCTGTTCGTCGCGGTAGCCCCGATTTCGATCCCCCTTGAAGGAAAGCCAATTGAAGCTCGTGAGAACGGCACACGAAGAGTCCCATGCCAGCACCTTCGCGTGGGTGTCCCCAAAATGCTTGAAGTGGAAATTCTCGTAGCGTGAGGCAAGCCTGTCGAGAGCGGTCTTAGCCGAAGCATCAGCCTCCTTGTTGCGCCGGTCGTTCTGTTGTTCGATCCCATGGCCGATATAGACGTGGACGCCACGCCGGAGCACTGCCTCGAGCTTACTCAGGAAATCGCGGTTGACGACGACGGGACTAAGCCACGGCGAGATGATGAGCAGTCTGTTCTTCGCCTCGGCGAGGGCTTTTCGGAGGAGTTCCGGATGTTCGAACACTTTGATGAATCGAACTTGTGCTTCCGTCTGCCGTCGAGCGGCATCGGCGGCTGCGGCGTCGGCCGCCTGTAGCTCCAGCTGCGCCTCCCGGCGCGCCTGCTGCGTTTCTGCACGATTCAGCTTCTCCTGCAGCCCCAGCACCCGAGACTGCGCCTCGCTGACAGCACGCCGAAGCGCGTCAGAGTCCGCGGGCTCAGCGGAGTGGCCGACCCACTCCGGAACCGCCACGGCCGCGACGGGCACGGCGTCCCAACCCATCTTGGCCGCCAGTCCGTGCCGAGCGAACGCCTTCTCATGTTCGGTCGAGATCACACCCTCAATGGCTAGGCCGACCTGCACCGTATCAGCTGCGAGGCCGCGATAGATCAGCGCTACGGCCCTTCGAAAGAAGCGACTCCTACGCTCGATGCTCACGATTGACAGCAAGTCTCTCTTCTGCCGCCGACTCGCATAGGCCGTTCTCATGGCTTGCCCAACGTCCGCGAACTGGAGCTCCTCCGGCTCGGGAGCCCGATTCGGGACTGCCGCTACTTCGACAAGCCCCTCCGCTCGCACCTCCTTCGGTGCGTACAGATACGAGTCGGCCGGCGCCGCCCGTCTGAGCAGACCGTCGTAATCGACATCGAAGGTAGCCTCCTCGGGCGATGTCACTTCCGCAGCGTCCAGAGCGGCCCGCCCCTTCGAGGTAAGCGCCCACCCGTGCTGCCGTGCGTCGGAGACAGCAGTTATGTGGACGCACTCGGCGAGGACGAGGTCGCTGAAAGTTCGCTTCACCACAGCGTCAGGCAGGCCCATGAACGCTGCGACATCGCTTGCCGAGGAGAGTCCTGCTCGAACGCTCTTGAGAATGAACTCGTGGATTGTCTCAAGGGGGCGACGTTCCAGGACCAGTGCGCGCAGACGCAGCCGGTAGACTGGTAGCGCAACCTCCTCGTAGCCTACAAGCGCGAACCCGGGACGCGAGAACTCGAACTTCGCGGCAACTTGCTCGGCCGTCACGGCAGCACCTCCGTGAGCAGGCAAGTGTCAGGGTGCAATTCGATGTAGTCCAGGACCCTTTTCAGGGGGTTGTCGCCTTTGGCGCGTCGACAGAAGAGGTGGTCGCCCACGATCACCAGAAACTCCCGACCGCGGCTGAGGGCGACGTTGATTCTCTGGTACTCAGACAGGAATCCGACGGTGCCCGTTGGGTTCGAGCGCGTGACGGAGTACACAGCAACGTCGGCCTCCCGCCCTTGGAATGCGTCCACGGTGTTGACCTCGACCTGCAGGATGTCGCCAAGTGCAACACTCTCAGCGGCGATCGCTCGTTCGAGACTCCGGCGCTGGTCGGAGTACCCCGTGAGCACAGCGACGGAGTGCCGGCCAGAGTCCTTCCGCCCAAGGAAGGCTATTCGCTTCAACATCGCGACGATCTCCCGAACCTCGGCTTGGTTGCTGATGCTCGTCCCGCTGAGTTCGCCTCGATCGGCCAGCCGGCTTGTGCTGAGCCACACCACCCGCCGTGGAAGGGCGGCATCCAGGCCAGTCGGCTGCGGCACCCTCGGATTGTTCAGTCGCCCATCATAGAAACACTCGCTGATGAGCTCGCCAATTGGTCTCACCATCCGATGCTGAATGTTCAGCGATACTCTGCCACCTGGAGGCATTTCCGAAACGAGATGGTCAAACAACGTTCGCTTCAGATCGTCTTCAGAGAGAGCGAATGGGCCCGCCAGCGCGGCCGCCTTGAAGTCAGGCTCTTGAAAAGGAGAGAGCTGATTCGCATCGCCCACAATCACGCATCGGCGAGAGCGCGACAGCGGGACTAGGAGCTCCGTCGGGGTCGCTTTTGATGCTTCATCTACGATGCACAGGTCATATTCGATGAGGGATGCGCCTTTGACCCCCATCATCCCGATGCAGGTGCCGGCGACAACTTGGGAAGCTATTAGGAGGGCGGCAGCGAACTCAGGTGTCCGACCGAACCGTATGGCCCATTCAGCGTGGATCTCGATCATCGCTCGTGCTAAGGCTCCCGCCTCGTTCTTCGGCAGGTAGGAGCCGATCTCGTGATCGAGTTCGTCCGGCGTTAGCTTCGTGAACTCCGGCGCCAACTCCTCCAACCTCCCGAGCCTCTTCTCCACCTCCTTAACGCGCTTCGTCAACGCGTCTTCGTCCCGTCCGAAACGGCGGAGGTCCTCTTCCGCCTCGCCGCGCTGCACGTCGTCGGCGAACAGGCCCTGGTCAGCGTCACGGAGTTGTTCAGCGAGGATGTCTCGCCTGGCGCGCAACTCGCCTTGCGCCTGCAGGAGAGAGCGCAGCTCGATAAGCAGCGTGACAGTGTCAATACTCTGCGAGCGAATGCCGTGGGCTTCGGACCACGCACCGAGGTGCTGGCGACCTGACTCCAGTGCCTCCTTGCGCCAGCGGTCCAGCTGATTGTCCAGCAACCTATCACGCACGGTGTCGGACACTCGTTCAGCAGCGAACCTCCCAGCGATGCGAACCAATCGAATGCTCGGATCGGCGGCGTTCAGTCGCTCGATAGCATTGTCAAGAGCCACGTGGGTCTGCGACGCTAAGAGAACGCGGTGATCGGGATTCCGCTGCAGATATTGCAGAACGAGCTCGGCGATGAACGTCGTCTTCCCGGTACCGGGCGGGCCTTCAACGAGGAGAACATCTTCGACACCCACGGCCAGCTGTACGGCACGCCGCTTCGCGTCATCAAGATCGGGCCGGATGAACGACAGGCCGTCGTCCGGCGTCGGCACGCGGCACGTCGCCGGGTCCAAGAGAAGTTGCTTAAGGTTCCCCTTTACCGCGCGACCGAGGCGCACGTCGTCGAGAGCAATCTTCTGTCTATCGATCGCCTGTTCCGCGGCCCACACGTCAAGCTTGAGAACGCCTCTTCTCGGTACGGAGTCCGTATTCTCCAACGGCCGAAAGTAGACAGCGTCAGTCGCGACTTCCTCGATCACCCCACGCACAGATGGGCCGTTCTGAACAGACATTCGCCACGATTTGCCGAGCGCCTCGTCGGGAACTGGAGCCAGCACTGACAGTCGAACCCTATCACCTTCGACGCTGGCACCGTCGAACTGTATCGGCGCGTTGCGATCGCTTTCGAACTGCAGACGCGCGCGGAGGAGGTTGCTCCAGTTGTCGAAGAGTCGCTGCTCGGCGCGTTCCTGCTCCTTCTCTCTTTGGAGTGCTTGGTGGGCGTCAACGAGCTGCTGCAGCTGCCGAATCGTCTCGGCGCCAATTTCAGGATCGGGTGGTTTCGTGAGCCTCACTGTGAACGGTAAGGGACATGCCTGGTCCCGATTACGTTCGCAGTCGCTGGGGCGCGTTTGCCAACAACTGAACAGCATCAACCGATCGCCATCAGCCTCGACCTTCGCGTGGATGGACACGGTGGATCCGTAAAGTCGATAGTGACGCTCCCCCGCCACCTGCTCGCCGTGCCGCCCGACGAATGGCTCCACTCCGCACGGACCATTCAGTTCCTCGAAGAGTCGCTTGCCGACCTCTCTGTCGCTGCTTAACCCCAATTCGCGAGCCATCGCGCCGATATTGCGCGCGTACACCGTAACGTAGAGAACTCGCTTCGCGGTCTCTGCCCTAAGTCGCTGCCGTTCGAGGAGGTCAAGATCGCTTAGCAGCGCGCCGGCATGCGCAGGCCGCACGGCAGGATCGACGGCGATGCAACGGGCCAGAACAGGTTTGATCCCATCTGGAAGAGCGAGCCGTTCGAGGGCCGACTCAACGTCCTGTCGCGTTCTCAGTGACTGATTCGTCAGACATGCCACCGCCAGCGCGGCGAAGCTGTACAGGTCTCTGGAAAATGCGTGGGTGCCGTCGTCCGCTTCTGGCGGTGAGAAAGGACGGGAAGCGAACTCGGCTAGAGTGATGCCGGGTTGCATAAACGCGTGCAACTTCGCGATTCCAAAGTCCACGAGCTTTGGAATCCCGCGCTCGGTAACGAGGACGTTTGCGGGCTTGACGTCGCGGTGCGTAAACCTCCGCGCATGCGCAAAGTGCAGCGCATCGAGCACGCCACGCCCGATGTTCCGATAGAAGTCATCCCAGCCATCGAGAGCATGGGTCTGAAGCCATTCCGCCAGCGTGTGGTCGACCCACTCGGTCACCAAATAAGGGTGACCAGACTGTGTGTCAGTGTCGGAATCGACAAGCCGCACAATGTTTGGATGGATAAGCTCGTGAAGGGCCATCGTTTCTCGACGAAACGACTCCTTCAGAATGGCTTCGTCGATTGCTCCATAGCGAAACAGCTTCACGGCGACCGTTCTGTGTTGCTCGCTCAGTAGATCGGTAGCCCGATAGACGTCGGCCATACCTCCGGCCTTCGGCGAGGATGACAGGGCATATCGACCGTTAAGAAGAACGACGCTCACGCTGCTTCCTCTCGAGCCAGGACAAAGGCTCAGGTCAAAGCATGCGTCGACGCAGGCGTGGCCACCGACGCGTGCGGAAACTGATGACTAGCTTAGCGGGCGTGACTGGAACGGCTCAGACGAGACCACCGTCTTCTGTGGTCAGCGCCCATCACGGCAGACCAACGAAATTCTACCTGAACGAGTGACAGGAACGGTCACACGGCTGATCACAGCTTCGCCCTGGGAGGAGATAGGTTGGGAGCCGCCCGGCGTTGGATCCGCACACCTCGCCTGGCAGCGCTATCTGCAGTTGCCGCTCCCGAACATGCGTCAGACCGGGCGCACTCTTGGCCACAGCGTTTGGGTCGCCCGCGACCGCAGCATTCAGGGGTTAGTCCGGTCAGCGACAAGCCGACGCGCTTTGCGCGCCGGGGCGAACAACGGAAGATGACGCCGCGCCGCCTGCTCGTGAACCAATGCGATCTGAATGCCGTGGCTAATCTAATCGCAGAGGAATCGCCGAGGTCCTCAAGACTCCTGATTGGCATACCTGTAAGCGCCGTCATTGCCAGCGTCCCAGCACTTCTGCGCTTGCGGAAGGAGCACCGAGGCGCGCGGTCAGACGCGCTCCGCGCGGACTGATTGGCACAAAGAGAGACCGAGGGCCGTCGTGCGGAGTCCGACGACGGCAATCAGGTAGGGCTATCAACGCCGCATGTTCTCGGTCCCGAGCATCCGGTGGCTTCAGGCGTATTCGAGGTGCTTTCACCCCTGCTGCTTTCGGAGGGTACTTCGCCAACCGCACAACGGCGACCCATCCTCAGGTTCCAGACTTCCGCAAGCGGACGTGTGTTCACCCGTACCAGGAGCCCGGAGGGCACTCTCGGCGGAGCGCAGCTACTCGGCTGGCCTAGTGCTGAACGCCCCGGAGAGGACCGGATCGATTCGGTCGGCCTGCGCCAAGGCCCAACCTGACCAGGACTCCAGTTCCTCTGGCGACACGGGATACGGCGATGTGGCGTTGAGATTCCGAACGCTCTCGACATAGGCCCGGATCTGTTGCGCCCGATGCAGGGCATCGGCCTGCGCAATCAGGTGGTCGATGCGCGCCTTTTCGGCTTTCGCGATCCGCTCCAGCCGGCAGCGCTCCTCCTCGGCCCGCCGCTTCCGTTCGGCTTCCTCCAGTTCGGCTTTGCGCTTGATCCGCCACTGATGTGCGTGAAGCGCGACGTCGCGCACGGTCTGCTCGCCGACCACGATAATGGCCGCCGCGATCTCGCGGAGCCGGCGCTCCAGAGGCCTGGCCTGTTCGTCTTCCCATGAGGCCCCCAGCGTCCCGCCGGACCATCGATGCGCAATGGAGAGCCGCATCTTGTCCTTGGCACCGCGAGCCAGGAATCCGTAGCCCTGCCGCTCGCGTTCGATCTGCTTCGCGGCGCTGATCGAATCCAGCACGAGCGGCACGTTCGTGCTCCCGACCGTGACGGAGAGGTCCCGGCCGAACTTGTCACCGATGTGGGGTGACATCCCGGAGCGCGTCAGACAGATGAACAGCGCGTTCAGAATTCTGAGACGGCGAACCTCGAATCGCAACGAGCGATGCGGCCTGAGTGCGGACAACCTCCATGTCGGGCGTGAACACCGGCGCGGGCGGAATCGGTGCGCTCAGGATCTCGGCGTCCTCCGAGTCGTTCCGATACCAGTCACGCCCGATATGAACCAAATCCTTCTGGTCCAGGGCGCGCGGCGGCAGCGACACCGGCGAGACTGACTTGCCGGCCTGCTTCTTGGCCCAGTAGCCGCGCGCCGGAACGGGGATGTTTACGGCCATGCAGATCTTGGCGAGACCACGATCGGACAGGGAGAACCGCTTCGCAAGCGACTGGATGGGCTCGGACCAGGCGAGGTCGTACAGGGCTTGGCGCGTGAAGGTGTGAGCCATGGCCACCATGATGCATCGTAGAGGATCGACGGCTGGTGGCGCTGCGTCTGTCGCTGTCGGAATGCACGGTCAAGATCAATAGTGTCGTGTAGGTCGTCGCGCGAGTGTCGTAACGCCTCGTCCTGCCCAAGCCCCTGTCGGCTTGGTTCCCCCGCAGACTTCAGGAACCTCCCGGCGGGTCTAGTCGGGATGACGTTAGGGCCGTAGGTCAAGACGAGCAGCGGCGATTCGATGGACCCTGATTAGCCGGTCAACGGCGCTCTCCAGCCAACCGGCCGGCGTAGTCGTGCCCGACGTCGGGTCAACCGATAGGGACCGGGATCGACGACTCGCTCAAAGCTGAGTGCCATCGCTTGTCGGGGCTGTGTCCGTGGCGATTCGCCCACAATTCGGCCCCCATTTCTGGTCGATTTGTGGGTTAGCAGGCATGATCGGTCTCAATTGTGGCAGGATAGCGACCATGATCCAAGAATTGCCCTTGGTCTAACCACCTGGTGTTCAGTCACTTGGGAGAGTGGGCTGAAGGGCAACGGGAGCCAGCAGCGGGTGATCGTGGAGCACGTCACAGTAGGAGCCGGCGGTCAGGCGATCGTCGGGGCTGTGATGCCCGGGGGGGGCGATGGCAAACGGTGAGCCGACGAAACCGGGCCGGACAACGGGCGCTCGCCCTTGGACGCCGCCTGTCCTCCTGCATCCGCCCTGCGGCCCGTGACGAGGAAGAGCGATGGAAGACGTCCTGAACCTGATGAGCGATATCCTGACGAACGGGTCGCTCCTTCCCGATCCGAAGGGTATTGGGAACCTCTCCGTCTGCGGACGACAACTTCGCTTCAAGATGGCGGACGGCTTTCCCTTGGTGACCACCAGGAGGATACACTTCAGCCACGTCGCACACGAGCTAATCTGGTTTCTAAGCGGGGCTAGGACTGTTGACTACTTGCGCGACAACAACGTGCCAACCTGGAAGCATTGGACTCCGCACCCTAACTATCGCGCTCTTGGTCATCCTGTCGGAGATCTCGGTCCCGTTTATGGGCCGCAGTGGACAGCTTGGCGCACCAGGGATGGGGGGCAAGTCAACCAAATTGCTAACTTGATCGACGACCTCTGCAACAAGCAGTATTCCAAGAGGCTCCTTGTCACCGCATGGAACCCTGAAGACCTCGACAGCGTCTCAGTAGCCCCGTGTCACGTGATGTTCAAGTGCTACGTAGCTCACGGCGCTCTGTCCTTGCACGTCTTCCAACGGGCCACCGACGCCTACATCGGTCTTCCATACAACATCGCCTCCTACGCGCTCCTCCTACACATGTTGGGCCAGGTCACTGGACTGGTTCCGTATGAGCTCATACACACTTCCTCCGATGCTCACATCTACACGATCAACATAGACGCCGCCCGCCTCCAGTTGACTCGTTCACCGAAGCCAAAGCCGCGCCTCGTGCTCAACACCTCAGTATCAGACATCTTCACCTTTCGAATCAGTGACATATCCCTAATCGGATATGAGTCTCACCCTCCAATCAAGTCTCCCGTCGCCTAATGTGCCATGTCCCCCCCCGCGGCGATCGCGATCCTGGCAGCGGGCAGAGGAACGCGCCTCCGCCCACTGACATTCGTTGTACCAAAGGCCCTGCTTGCGATTCCGTTCGCGGGCAAGAAGCTGATCTCATGGGCACTTGAGGCGTCGCAGGCGACGCCTTTTCCGACCTACGTCCTCGTGAGGGGCAAACACGCCGACAGGTTTCGCAACTGCATTCGCGATCCAAGAATTACAGTCGCCTCATCGGACTTCGAGGCCGAGACGGGTGGAGAGATCATGCGGCACGTCGCGATGGGTCTGTTTACTCCATACGAACATATCGTGGTGCTTCCGTCGGACTACCATATGCAGGGCCTCGACATCAACGTGCTCGTAAGCACGGCTCGCTCGCAATCGCTGGATTTGCTCTTGCTGTGTGACGTGCCGCAAGACTCTGGAGACTTCGTGCTGACCAACGACAGCGGTCGCGCCATCACCATCGTACCAACGGCAACCGAGCACTCCTACATCGGTATCTACGTCGTGCGCACTGAGGCGCTGTTGCGACGCCTCGACTTATGCAACAGGCCGCTTACGACGACGGCCCTACTCAACCAGTTGCTCTTGGACGGTTGCCATGGCGCTGTCCACGTCTTTAACGGACACTGGCGCGATCTGGGCTCATGGGGAAGGTACGTGACTCAGGTCCTTCGATCGGTGAGGCGCCGTTCATGAGAATCGCGATCATCAACCATAGTTTTCCACCTGATGTATTTGCGTGGTCTCATACCAGGCTCAATCGTATTCATGTTTCACTGTGTGCCTGACAGAGATAGCAACAAGGTAATCGGTATCTTCAACGATTGGGAGCTCGAATGCGCGTTTGCACGCAATATCATTCGAGCCTCGGATCCGCTCACCGTCTGCCCAAGTCAGTTCTTTTGGCATTGGGCGCAAACATTTGGCGCCGACCCTGCACGCTGCCAGATAGTCATGAACTCAGTAAACCTGTCTGATTTTGAGTGTTACCCCACGGAGGACGAAAGACAGGCGTGGAGGCGCGACAACAATATCCCAGCGGGCGCTCATGTGTTTGTGACGCCAGCCCGAATGCTCAAAAAGAAGGGCATCATGGACCTGGTCATGGCTGCGCCGCGTTTTGATAGAGGTGCGTTTGTGATCGTTGCGTCGAGCTCACACAATTGCGATCTGGCGTTCAAGACGGCCGTGGATGATGCACTGAGAGCTACGGGCGTTGACAATCTTCGGATCGTATACGATGAGTACGACGTTGACTCGATGCCGCGCCTGTATTCACTTTGCAACGCCGCCTTGCTTCCGTCGCACGCAGAGGGTCTACCTCTCGCAGTTATAGAGGCCATGGCGGCCAGAATCCCAGTGGTGTGCAGCGACATTGAGCCACTCCGAGAGGTCGTCAACGAGAGCAATGCCCTCGTGTTCAGAGCGAGGGATCTGGAGGACCTGGTGGAGAAGGTCAACTCTGCGATGACGCTGGATGACCTCGGAAGACGACGCCTTACGGACGCTGCCTACGAGACGGTTCGCGCGAAGTGCGATGCCGAGAAAAACGTTCGTGACCTAGAGACGTTACTCCTTCACGCGGTCGCAGAGGGTCGGTAGTAGACACAACTCATCCGGGCGTCAGCTGCCTGATTGGGCTAGATCCGAGGGTCGACGGGTCTCTAAAACTGTCACGTGAGACTCCAGTCGTCGAACGGGTCCCGCGAGTCACCATGCACACCCGCCGTGCGTTGCCAACATGTTGCCAAGACCGGGGTCGATTCGCGCGGAGTCACGAGGATTTCCGAGGAGTACGTTTCGGCTTCAAAGTGATGACCGACAGAGACTTGTTGCCAGAAGTCCTTCGCCATCATCAAGTTAGAATTTTCGTTCTTTAGAGTTCAACTCCCGCCGCCTCCACCATTCCTCACTGAACGTTCGCCACGCTGTCGGCGACGCGTTCAGCCACACCTACGGCGCCGGTGACCAGTTGAGCGCGACCGTGACCACCGATTGGGCGTCGGCGAACTCGTTGGCGCCTTTGATCATGAGGAAACGTTCACCGTCAGGCGCGACATCGTAGCCTCGTAGCGCATTGCCGCGTGACGAGAAGCCCGGGTAGTACGTGGTCTCCAGCACCCGCTTCGCGGCCGACGGCGCCAGCGCACTCCCCGATTCCGCGATCGCCACCACCGACAGATGCTGTGTGGCGTCGAGAAAGAACAGCTCGCGTCCGCTCCGCGCCCAGACCGGGCGCGTTCCTCCAGCCGAGGAGAGCTGCCAGCGGCCGGCGTCGACGTTCGGATACGGACGCGCGTAAATCTCGGGCTGGCCCGACTCGTCGGATTCGTAGGCCACCCACCGACCGTCCGGCGACACATCACTGTTGCGGGACCGGCCGACCGCGCGGAGCACCGTCTCGACACGGGGTTCTCCTGCGAGCGAGATGCGTTGAATCCCGCCTGGCCCGGCGTTGTAGAAGAGGACGTAACGACCATCGGGCGTCGCGGCCGTCGGAAACTGCGCGAGGCCAAGTCCCCCGATACGTTCGGGGGTCCCCGTGCCGTCCGCTGCCTGCCAGTACAGCGCAGGATTCGTGCTCTCGCGTGTCGAGGTCCAGACGATACGCCGCCCGTCGGGCGTCCAGACGGGCGCCATGTCCAGTGTGGGTCCTGTCGTCAACCGCGTCAGCGCGGCCCGTGCGATCGACCAGACCCAGATGTCGTTCTGCTGGTCTCGGATGTCCAGCGCAATGCTCTGCGCGTCGGGTGACAGCCGCGCCAAGGCATAGGCGCGCTCCGGCGCCGGAATCGGCTCCTCTCGTCCCTGGCGCGTCACCCACACGAGCGACCGGGTGGTGTCAGACACGCCGCCGCCATCTACGGCAGGTACGAACGCCAGCGCTCCCGAGACAGCACTGGCAAAGAGCGGCTGGCCAACGGGAGGCACGTGGACCTGTTCGGGCAACGGCATCGCCGTCCCGGTGGGCTCCAACTGCGCAGGATCGAACGGAATCGACTGCAGGCGCCCGTTCTCGTCGGCGTACACGACGTGATCGCGGACGAACTCGGCGCCGCTGCCGACCGCCGCGAGTTCGCGCCGTGCACCCGAGGCACGATCGAGCAACATGATCCGCCCATGGGTCGACGGTCGTCCGACGACGGCTTGACGGTAGAGCACGCCGCGGCTGCCAGGGAGAACGAAGGGGTACATATGGCTTCCGTCGCCCTTCGATACATCCACCATGGTGAGCACTGTGTGCTCTCCGCCGGACGCGGGCACGATGAAGAGCCCAGGCGTCGCTTCGGTGGACGTGGCCTGCGCCAACGCAAATACGATGGTGTCGTCGTCGCCCCAGCTTGCACCCGCAGGTAGGCTCCCAGGCGTGCCGCAGGTGCAGATCGTGACAGCGGGTCCGCCAGAGACCCGCACTTTCCGAATCTCGACTCCGCTCTCGCGACTCGCAAAGAACCCGATCCACTGACCGTCTGGCGAGAAGAATGGCGAGCGGAGATCCGTGTCCGCGACGGCACGCGCCTCGAGCGCGTCGAGGCTGCGGACGAACAACTGAGGGCGACCGCCGGTGGCCCCGCGATACGCGAGCGTCCGGCCGTCGGGCGACAGCGCGAGCGGCCGATCGGTGGTGACGCGCCAGGTCTCACCGGCCGTCGACGCCGTGATGGTGAATCGAATGGGCCGTTCCACTGTCGCGACGCGGTCGGTTCGGAGGAACCACCAACTCGCGGCACTCGCTGCAAGCGCCCCGACGAGCAACGCGATCGCGGTCGCGAGGAAGAGCCGCCGCTGTTGGCCTGCCGGGGCTCCTCCCGGCTGCGGCGGTGCGACATGCGAGGCCCTCCCCTCCTCGAGCAGGTACGCCGCAATGGCGATGTGCGACAGTCGCCGTCGCGAATCCTTCACGAAGCACTGGGCGAGGACGCGGCGCACCTGTTCCGGGACATCTCCCGGGAGCGCTGCCAGGTCCGGCTCTGCTGTCAGGATCGCGGCGATCGTGTCCGAGACGGACTCGCCGGCGGCAAACGCGCGTCTGCCCGTCAGCATTTCGTACAACACGCACCCGAACGCCCACACATCGCTTCGGCGATCAGCCGTTCGCCCCCTGGCCTGCTCGGGGCTCATATAGCCCGCGGTCCCCAGCAGCACGCCCGCGCCGGTCATCAGCGCTGGTGAGGTCAAGGTCGGCGAGTTCGTCAACTCCGGCCGAGACGCGCTGGCCGCCGTCGGCTCCATCGCTTTCGCCAACCCGAAATCCAGGACCTTGACGCTGCCGTCCTCCCGGACCTTGATGTTCGCGGGCTTCAGATCGCGATGAATGATTCCCTGCTCGTGCGCATATTCAAGGGCTTCGGCGATTTGCGTAGCAATGGCGAGCGCCTCCCCGGCGGCCATCGGTCCATTGGCGATGCGCTCCGCGAGCGTCTCGCCTTCGACCAACTCCATCACCAGCGCGAGCGTGCCATCCGACCTCTCGATGCCGTACAGGTGCGCGATGCCAGGGTGATTCAGGCGTGCGAGGACTTCCGCTTCCCGTTGAAATCTGGCGACTCGATCGGGATCGTTAGCGACGTCCGGCAGCAGGACCTTCAGCGCGACGTCGCGATTGAGCGTCGTATCGCGTGCGCGATACACCTCACCCATGCCCCCGGCGCCGAGCGGGGAGACCACCACGTAGACGCCGAGACGGGAACCAGGAGCGAGGGACACCAGGTGACGGCGGGATTATACGCGGCGCTGGGAACGGGGACGCTCTCGACGTTGGAGGCCGTATTCAGGCCATCTGCCTGAAGTCCTCGAGGCGGGAGCCTGTGTCACACGTGCCCCCTGGGTGACGAACATGCGTCAGCGTTGCAACTCGCTGAACCAGTGCTGCACGACGATGATGCGCGGGCGCTCCGCGAGGGCGTCCGATGCGGAGGCGGGCGCAAGCATCAAGAACAATCGCCCGTCGCGGGTGAGATCGTATTGCGCACGCGGAGAGCCGGTCGGGGCCACAAAGAACCGGCCGCGGAAGAGCGGGACCGGTGTTCCGAGCGCCAGTGTCGGTACCGTGGAGGCCGTGACCGCGAAGATGGTCTCGCCGCTCAAGCTGCGGTACGTCAGATCGCCGTTGGCGGCCCAACGAGGCTCGCGCCCGCCGTCGACCGAGACGGTCACGCGACTACCGGGCCCTGGGTACGGCCTGACATAAATCTCCCGCTGGCCGCTGTCGGCGGAGAGATAGGCGACGTACCGGCCGTCGGGTGACCACTGCGCGCTCTCCGCCTGCGCTTCGCCTTGCGCGAACGGTTGCGACTCACCCTCTCCGCTCGCGGGCACCATGAACATCGTCGTGGCGAGGCCCTGGTGACGATGCACGGCGATGGTCCGCCCGTCCGGCGACCACGAATCGACGTGCACCTGCCCTCCGAGATGGGTAATCTGCCGGGGCGGTGCGCTTGCGTCGGCTGGCGCGATCCACGCCTCTTCATTGCCCGCACTCGCCGATGAGAACGCCACCTCCGTCCCGCCGGGGTTCCAGACGCCCATCTCACTGACCCCATCGCGCGTCACGCGGTTGCTCCGTCCCGAGGCAAGCTCGTAGATCCAGATGTCGCCGTCACGCGTCACCAATGCGCGGATCGCATCACGCGACAGCCGCGGGTCACTATACCTGGCGGGCGAGATCCCCGGCAGTGTCGGCCCCGGGGCGCCGTCGCGGCGGATCCACGCAAGCGATCGCATCCGCGGTTGATTCGGTACGTAGATGAGGGTTCCGTTGTCGGAGACCGCGTAGTTGGCTCCGGCTGCGCGTACGCCGACTGGCAGATCGAGGTTGTCGAGCACGGGTGTCGCGTCGCCGATGACAGCGAGACGCCGGGCATCGAAGCGCATCGACCACAGCCGGTTGCCGGATACGTACACGATGTGTCCCGAGGGCAGAAATCGCGCCTCGATGCCATTGTCGGCGAGGGTCTTACGCGTACCGGATGTGAGCGCCTGTGCGACCACCCGTGCTCGCGTCCAGCGGCTCGGCGATTGGTCGGTCGTGACACTGAACAGAACGGCCTCTCCGCCGGGGAGGAGCTGCGGTCCATACATCGACTCGCCTTCGGCGGTGCGAATCAACAGGGTCGGCGCGCCACCATTCGCGGGAACCCGCCAGATCCCGTCCGCGCCAGCGAAGAGAATGGTGTTGTCGGCCGCCCAGCTTGCACTGACAGCCGGCATCGGCGACACGACGGTCGGCGTGCCGCCACCGATGGGCAGCTTCCTCACCCCATCGTTTGCGATGTACGCGACCCACTGTCCATCAGGCGAGAAGAATGGCCCGACCCCGGCGCTCTCCGACCCGACAACGAGGCGGGGCGGCGACAGTTCGCCGACCGAGCGGACGTACAGGCCTCCGGTCGTCTGGTAGGCAATCGTGCGCCCGTCGGGCGAGACCGTGACGAACGGGCTCTGCGCTCGAACGGGTTGCGGCTGCTCTGGGAAGATGTATTCGAACCTCGTGGCCTGTTGCGGCTCTGCCACAGGCCACCACTGCCTCGCCACGAGCAGCGTCGCAGCCGCCGCTACGACGGCGGCCGTCGTCGGACCCAGCAACCTCCGCCTCCACGAGGTCCGCCGTGCAGGAGCAGGTGCAGTGATGCCGGCATCGAAGGCGCCGGCAAGAGCCAGACGCATGTCGCCGATATCGCGAAGCCGCTCGCGCGGCGCTTTCACGAGACATCGCCGCAGGAACAGGGCTACGGCCGGAGACGCGTTCGTTTGGAGCAACGACCAGTCGGGTTCGTCCCGTAGAATCGCCGCGAGCGTCTCGGTCACGTCGTCACCAGGGAAGGCACGCCGCCCGGTGAGCATCTCGTACAGAACACAGCCGAATGCCCAGATGTCGCTCCGCTTGTCGGCGGGCCTTCCCTTCGCCTGTTCCGGCGACATGTACGCCGCCGTGCCGAGCAGCACACCGACCCCCGTCATCAGGGCTGGCGACGTGAGCGTCGGGGAGTTCGACAGAGCACCGGCGACACCCGGCGCACTGACTGCGGGTTCCAGGGCTTTGGCCAACCCGAAGTCCAGCACCTTTACCGTGCCGTCCTCGCGCACCTTGATGTTCGCGGGTTTGAGATCGCGGTGGATGATGCCCTGGTCGTGCGCGGCCTCGAGGGCCTCCGCGATCTGGCGTGCAATGGGTAACGCTTCGTGGAGCGGGATCGGCCCCTTGGCGATCCGGTCCGCCAGCGTCGGACCGTCGACGAGTTCCAGGACGAGGAAGGGACCTGCCGGCCCCTGCTCTTCCAGGCCGTAGATCTGCGCGATATGCAGATGGTTCAGGGCCGCTAACACCTGCGCTTCGCGCTGGAACCGCGCGAGGCGCTCGGGGCTGCCGGCGACCTCCGGCAGCAACACCTTGATCGCGACGTCACGTTTCAGCTTCGTGTCGCGCGCGCGGTACACCGCGCCCATGCCTCCCTCGCCCAGAGTGGAGAGGATTTCGTAGGCGCCGAGCCGCGTGCCGGTCGTGATGGCCAATGGCTGCGGATTATACCCGTCGGATGACGCTCACCGACCCGTCACGCGGGCCAGCCAATTCACGATCAACGTCATCGGCGGCCACGGGTTCGGTTGCCCGGCTCTTCGGCCCCCGTCCGAGCGCGGCCGCCATCACGGTACCGTCCGGGGCCACGTAGAGCACGAGGCTCGTCCAGGAGTTGCGCTCCGGGGGCGGCGTTTCTACTTCGACAGCGCTGACCAGTTCTGGATGACGTGGATGGGTGGGCTCTGATCCGCTTCCCTGTTGATCAGGAAGCGGTCCTGAAGCGCCGCATACTGGGGACCCATGCCGACGTCGTCGCCTCCGCCGACGATCCGCGTGCGAAACAGGGCGGTCGGCGTTCCAGGTCGGGCCCCGCTTTCGCGCGGCATGACCGGCACCGCCATCATCGTGCCGTCCGGAGCCAGATAGAAGAGCTCGCGTGAATCGGGGCGCCATTGCGGAATGACTCCGCCAGCGGTCGAGACCTGCCACTGTGCGGAGAGCGGGACACTGCCACCACCCGCCGCATCATTCGGCATGAGGGGCGCCACATAGACTTCGTTGCGTCCCGACTGGTTCGACTGAAATGCGAGCCATCGCCCATCAGGAGACGCGACGGCGAACTCTCTGTACGGGGTGGCGAGCAGCGGTCGTGGCGTGCCTGTCGTCGCGGCGGGTCGCACCCAGACGTCGTAGTCCGTGTTCTGGGCGATGCGAAAGTACACGATCGAGCGTCCATCACTCGTCCAGCTCGTCGCGACTGCCGAGAGGGACGGTTCGTCCAAACGCTCTTCCGAAGACACCTCTTCTGCGTTTCGCACGAACGTATTCCAGACGCCGGTTCTGTTAGAGCTGAATGCGAGTCGGCGGCCGTCCGGCGACCACATCGGCCAGCGCTCCTGAGCCGCATCGAACGTGAAACGCACGGCCCTGGCCCCGTCGAGCAGCCAGATATCCCTGTTGCCGCCGACAGAACGACTGATGGCCACCAACCGCCCATCGGGCGACACGGAAGGGTCGGAGACGTCACTGTCGCCGGGCGTCGGGACAATGCCCGACACCGTCCCGTCCCGCTCCACCCAAGTCAGCACGCGACGATTCGGGGCCAGTCCTCTGTAGGCGATCAGGCCGGTCGATGACACCGACACCGGCATCGATGCCGCGCCGGCGGCCACTTCGTCGGCGACCACTCGCGGCTCGCCGGTGAGCACCTTCCGCGTGACGTCCAAACGCTGCGCCAAGAGGCCGCCACCCTGACGAACCCACAGCAGCCATCCAGGCTCGAGGTAACGTGCGTTCGACCCGCCTGCCATCAGCCGCGTCGCTTCGCCTCCGCCACGCTCGCCGAGGTAGATGCCCCGCGACTCAACGTCCCCCTCCGCAAGGAACAGGAAGTGCCGACCGTCCGGGAGAAACGCCGGAAATCGATGGCCGGTCTGACCGCCGCTCAGTCTGGTGGCCTCGGCAACCGGACCGCCGGTCGCACGGATCTCAGAAAGCGGCCCGGCATTGGGTGCGAACAGAATGGTCCCGTCCGCACTCCACGAGCCGCCACGCCCTCGCGCCACTCGGGTCAACGAACGCGCAACCCCCACGTCGATGTCCCACCGCTTCAACTCGTCGCCCGCGAAGAACCCGATCGCCCGGCTATCTGGCGACCAAAAGGGGTAGAGGCCGCCCTCACTTCCGGAGAGGGGCCGGGCCGTCGTCGCTCCCAACGATCGGAGCCAGAGTTGCTCAACGCCGCTCGGGGCGAACGCGGAGAACACGACTTGCCGACCGTCCGGAGACAGCGCGAACGAATTCGGGACCGAGGTGGCCGGGGTGAGAATGTCGAGACGGGTCTCGGGCAACGGTGCACCCGCGAGTCCCAAACGCAGCGTCAGCGCGGCCGCCACGATCGCAGTGGCGGCGACGCCCCACGGGAGCGCACGCCGCACGCGTGATTGGCGAACTGAGGCCACCTGCGTCGCGACTCCCGCCTCCAGAACGGCCTCATCGAGGTCCATCCGGGCATCGGACGCGTCAGCGAGACGGGCTCGACGCTCCTTCGCCAGACATCGCCGGATGACCCTGACCACGGAAGTCGGCGTGCTGGGTGGGAGCGCCGCCAGGTTCGGCTCTCCGGTCAGTGCGGCGGCAAGTACCTCGGCCACAGACTCACCCTCGAACACCGGTCGCCCCGCGAGCATCTCGTAGAGGACACACCCGAAGGCCCAGAGGTCGCTGCGCCTGTCCGCTGGCCTGCCCTTCGCCTGCTCGGGCGACATGTAGGCCGCGGTGCCGAGCAGCATGCCCACGCCGGTCATCAGCGCAGGCGAGGTGAGCGTGGGCGAGTTCGAGAGGACCCCGACTGCCCCGCCGGGTCGGGCCGCGTCGCCCGCCCCGTCCAGCGCCTTCGCGAGGCCGAAGTCCAGCACCTTCACCGTGCCGTCGTCCCGTACTTTAATGTTCGCAGGCTTGAGGTCGCGATGAATGATCCCCTGCTCGTGCGCGGCTTCGAGCGCCTCGGCGATCTGCCGCGCTATGGGCAGCGCTTCGTCGAGCGCGATCGGGCCCTTCGCGATGCGGTCGGCGAGCGTTGGGCCTTCGACGAGTTCCAGGACGAGGAAGGGACCAGCCGTGCCCTGCTCCTCGAGCCCGTAGATCTGCGCAATGTGCGGATGGTTCAGCGCGGCGAGGACCTGCGCTTCGCGCTGAAACCGCGCCAGGCGCTCGGGGTCGCTGGCCACATCCGGCAGCAGCACCTTGATCGCGACGTCGCGGTTCAGCTTCGTGTCGCGCGCCCGGTAGACCGCGCCCATGCCGCCCTCGCCGAGGGTGGAGCGAACTTCGTAGGCGCCGAGTCGCGTACCAGGGATCAGCGTCGAGGGCAAGCGGCCAGAGTCTAGCCTGAAGCCGGAGCGTGCGAAAAGGCCGCCCCTCGCGGCCGCAACAACGCCACTACAGGCGTCACGATTGTGACCAGTTTGTGACCATCGGTGCTGCAGTTCCCTGCAGAATGCTGCGTGTTTTCGGCCCTCGGTGCACCGCTGGGTTATCACGACTTTGCGCGTCGATGTCGCCTGCCACGAACCAGATGGCGGATCGGACCCGAACCGTTCGCAACGCGGAGGTCGGGAGTTCGATCCTCCTGCCGTCCACCACCTTCCTGAAGCCAATCGACGATCTCGCAGCCGCCTGGGCATCTCGCGGGTGGCTTTCGACGTTCGTGACCAATTTCTGACCACGCCGGGCAGAGCCAGCGCGCCGAGCTGCCGTTCCCCGGTCGGATGGGATCGGTCGCAGCGTCAGACGGGTGCCGCGTCAGGCCCGCCGGCGCGGCGATGTCCAGTTCTCGACGTGCAGGCCGCGGACGCGTCCGAACTCCGCCACGTTGTTCGTGACCAGCGTGATTCCCAGTGCCCGCGCATGCGCCGCGATGAACAGATCGTTGGCTCCGATCATGGCGCCGCGTTTCTTCAGGTCTGATCGAATCTCGGCGTAAGCCGTCGCGGCCTCGTCGCCCAGTTCAATCACTTGCACATAGGGCAGGAACGCCGCCAGCGCTGCACCGTCCTGCGCGCACCGGGGCGACGCCTCGACGCCGTAGAGCAGTTCGGCCTTCGTGACGACGGACATGCAGACCGCGCTCACCGGCACACTCTGGAGCCGCCTCAACACCAGCGGGTGCGAGCGCTTCAGGATGTAGGAACAGGTGTCCGTATCGAGCATGTAGCGCGGCGTCACTCGTCGCGCTCCTGCACGGGGAGATCGTCGACCCCTTCCATGAAGGCGTCGGACGCCACCGGGGCGGTGTCCAGGTACTCGCGCCAGTCACGCGGCTTCGGAGTGAGGATGACATCCTCACCCTCCCTCCTGATGAACACCTCATCAGTCGAGAACTGGTACTCCTTCGGGAGCCGAACAGCCTGGCTGCGGTTGGTCATGAAGACCTTGGCGGTGCGGGGCATTGCGGACCACCTCCACCGCAAGTATGCCATGTACACGGCGTACATGGCAGAGGCATCGAAGGTGAAGTCTGGTGCGGCACGACGTGCGCCACGAACGACCTGGCTGGGTCGCAAGTCCGTGCGCGTCCGCGCCACTGCGGGTA
Organism: uncultured Bifidobacterium sp.; assembly: GCA_964386715.1. Taxonomy (GTDB): domain Bacteria; phylum Acidobacteriota; class Vicinamibacteria; order Vicinamibacterales; family CAVVIG01; genus CAVVIG01. The sequence continues at coordinate 389,265 of CAYLTD010000001.1, read as the reverse complement.
GCGGACTCGAACATCCACGCGCGTGGGCGTCCGCACAGCCGGTCGGACCTCGTCGATGTACTCCCCCACGTTCGCGTGACAGCTCCCGGTCAGCGCGTCGGCGGACGGAAGACCGTACAGGTCCGCGCAACGAAGTCCGCCCGGTGGCGACCACTCACCTCTTTCAGCGCACGGTAATTGCCAGTTCAGCAGCCCGCCTGCGCCGCGTCGAGCGCTTCGGCAATCTGCCGGGCGATCGGCAGCGCATTGTCGACCGGGATCGGGCCCATACCGCCCTCACCGAGGGTCGAGCGGATCTCGCAGGCGCCGAGGCGCGTGCCGGGGGTCAGTATTGACGGCAAGCGGCCCGATTCGAGCCGAACCACGGCGGCGCGACGACCCTTGCGTCGGGCTCATCCCGCGTGAACGATCGACACGAGCGCAGGTGGCTCGGCCAGAATCTCTGCCGTGGCCAGATGCACCGCGTCCAGCGTCCGGACCGGTCCGACTGGGAACGGACGGCCGACTCGCGCAAGGACATCGTCAGTCACGCTGACGATGTCGCACCGGCGCACGAACACTTGACGCCCACGCGTCGCGGCGCGTTCATGCGCCTCGGTCAGCCGTCCGACGGCGCGCACGCGAAGGATGGCACAGGCCGCCTCGGCCAGCGTCAGCGCGGACGTCACACGCTTCCCTTCCGCGCGAATCGACGCTCTGGCCGCCCTGTCGCGTTCGAGCAACGCCGCCACCAGCGCATTCGATTCAATCTAACGGGTGAAGAGCTGGACGTCGGACGCAGTCCGCACCGCGCGTCGGGGAGCCCGTCCACCGCGACCCACCGGCGCGTTACGCTTCGCCACGGTCGCTGTCGATCAATGCCGCGGCGGTTCCGGCCGGTCACCGGATGTCAGGCCAGCCTTCGAGCGGATCGCCGTCGTCGAGCGCAGGCCGAATGCCCCCCGCAGCCACCAACTCCTCGTAGTGGCTGCGGCGACCGGCCTTCGCGCTGGACGCCGGCACGAGTTCAGCGACGACCCGCCCATGCGCAGTCACGGCGATGCGCTCGCCAGTCTCACGAATCCGCCGAGGCCGACTACCGCTTCCGCCTGTTCGTCGCGAAGACTGTCCGGTCCCAGGTGATCGCCGGCCTGGCTGACGCCATCGACTACGACAACTTCAAGGCGGCCCTGGCGCGCCATGAGGGCACTGCCGAACGCAGCTGCAAGCACGCGCTACACGACGTGTGGGCAACCATGCTCCGCCTGCAGCCGTAGACGGCGCTGCGCCCACTCGGCGAATGTCGCATCTGCGCCATGCATGAACGGCAAGCGCCTTCCAGACAATGGTCGCCGCGCCTGAAGCCGCCGGCGCCGCTGCGTGCGCACACGCGCCAAGCGGCAGCGACCGGTGCCCGCTCACCGCAACCGCAACCGGATCGCGGGAGCACCGGATTCGTCGTCCAGCTCGATGCTGTCGATCCCGAGGGCGCGAACCACCCACCGCGTGCCGATCCGATCGCCCGGCATCGCGAACAGAAGTTTGTCCTCGACCCTGAGAATCGCGACGCGCCGTTCGCCATCCTCCGCCATGCCGATCAGCTCGGGCGTCGGCGTCGGCAGCACGGCCAGGCTGGCCGCCGGCTGTACGGCCGGTGCAGACAGGTGCAGCCTCGCCTCGGCAGGCGCGAACCTGAAGAGGTCGCGCACCGCAAGCGGCGCTTCGGCAGGCGCCCGCTGCTTGCGGCTCAGGCTCTGGAGGTGGGGCCATTCAAGCGGCTGCGCCGCTGACGTGCGCGCGTTGCTCGCCTTCCGCGCGGGCACCGGTTCCACGCGGCGCCAGTCCGCCCACACGGCCCCGACCACCGCGAGCAGTGTGACGAGCACCACGAGGCGGGCGACGGTCCGCCGCGTCACAGCAGGCGCTGCGCGGTCCAATACAACCCTGTGACGGCGATTGCCGCGGACGCCGGCTGCGTCACCAGCCGCAGCTGCCGCTCCGGGCTGAGCGCCCAGGCGCGCACCAGCAGCACGACGCCGGCGACGACGGCGAGCTGACCGCATTCGACGCCGACGTTGAAGCCGATGAGCGCCGGCAGGACGTCGACCCGCGGCAAGCCGACCTCGCGCAGCACCGAGGCGAACCCCATCCCGTGCAGCAGGCCGAACCCGAACACCAGCATCGTCCGCGAATGCCGCAATTCCCGCGTCATCAGGTTCTCCAGCGCGACGTACACGATCGACAGCGCAATGAGCGATTCGACGAGGCGCGACGGCAGCGCCACAACCCCGAACAGCGTCAGGCCGAGCGTGAGCGAGTGCGCGGCGGTGAACGCGCTCACCTGGGTCACGATCGTCCTCGCCTTGAGTCGCAGCAGGCACAGGCCGACGACGAACAGGATGTGATCGGTGCCGTGCGGCAGGATGTGCGTGAACCCGAGACCGAGGTACTCGATAGCGGTCCGCCATAGCGGCGGCCGGCGGCTCTCGATCGGAAGCGGCTCGCTCACCGCACCGGGCTCCACCCAGACGGTGCGCGGGCCACCAGCCGTGCGCTGCAGCGTTACAGGGACGGTGCCGGCGCTCCAGCCGTACCGCACCTGGAGCGTCCGGGCGGCCGGCGGCAGCGTACCGCGCAGGCGCAGCGTGGCGAGGCCTGCGGCAGTGGCGTCGAGCGCGGGCGCGCGGTACTCGTAGGTAGAGGGTAGGGCGACGCCGTCGGCCGACACGTGCGCCGACGCGAGCACGGCGGCGCCGAGCGACGCCAGGCGCGCATCGCGCGACGCAGGGTCGAGCGCGAGCGCCGCCGACGGATCGGACCCCAGCAGGCGCGCGAGCAGCGCGTCGGGGTCGGTCAGGATGTCGAGCACGAACGATCGATCGTCATGCACGTCGAGGGTGAGCTGTGTCTCGCCGATGTCGTGTGCGCGGGCCGGCATCGGCAGCGCCAGCGGCAGCAACAACGCCGCCGCGAGCAGCCACCGGCTGAGACGCGCCCGCCCCCCGGCCGAGACGGCAGGGCCCGTGCCGTTCACGAGGCCACCGCCGGTTGACGCAAGGCCGCGCGGATCGCGTCGGCATGCGCGAGGATGTCGGGATCGCGCGTGCCGGTCCGCAGGGCGCGCGCGATCGCATCCGAGGCGTCGGCCAGCCGACCGGCCTTGAAGTAGGCCCACGCGAGGGCGTCGCAGGTGAAAATGTCGTCCCGCGAACGGGCCGCCTGTTCGGCAATCGACACCGCCTCGTCGGGGCGACCGTGGTTCGCGAGGAAGACCGCGAGGTGCCGCGGCTCGGACCAGTCGCTGCGCAGCGCCACTTCGGCGCGCCGGACATGCTCGCGGGCGGCTGCGGCGTCGCCCTGCTGGGCGAGCATCTCGCCCAGCAGGATGTGCACGTCTGGACTCGACGTGCCATCGGCTCCACGCGTCAGCGCATCGACCGCGCCGGCCACATCCCCCTCGGCCCGCAGCGTGCGCGCGTAGCCGATGACGGCGAAGGGGTGGCCGGGGAACGCCGCCGAGGCACGCATGAACGCCGCACGCGCGTCGGCGACGCGGCCGAGCTTGAGCAGCAGTTCGCCTATCTGCGCGCGGTGCCAGGCCTGCGACTCGAGGTCTGCCGGCGGCACGGCGTCAGCGGCCAGCGACATGGCGGACAGCGCGCCGTACAGGTCGCCCTGGAGTTCGCGCGCGTACGCCACGCGCGCATAGGCAGCCGCACTCGGCCGCAGCTGCATCATCCGATCGAACGCCTCGAACGCGAGCTCGTAGTGACCGAGTTCGAGGTGCCCGTCGCCGATGATGCCGAAGTTGACGGGGTCGAGCGGGCGCGCGCGGCGGCACCGCTCGGCGACCTCGACCGCCTGCGCGAACCGGTGGGCGGACAGGAGCAGGACGGCCCGGGTCTGCTCGGCCAGATAGTTCGACGGGTCGTGCTCCAGCACGGCCTGCAGCGCACGGTCGGCGCGCCGGACCAGGCCGCCGTCGCCGGTGAGCCGCGACTTGCGCACGAGCGCCTGCGCCAGTGCCACGGCGGCCGCGGCATCGTCGGGGCGGCGCTCGAGCCGGGCCTGCATGCGCGTGATGGTCCCCTCGAGCGCATCGCGCGAGGTGTCGGCCTCTACGGGCGCGGCCGCCACTGCGGCAGCATCGCCACGCGAAGACCGCGTACGCAGGGCCGCCGCCGTGGTGACCGCCACGAGGGCGGTCACACACGCGACGATCCAGAGACGACGCGGTGGTACGGCGCGCCTCACCATGCCCTCATCACCGCGACGGCGTGGGGTTGAGCTTCCACGCGTTGCCACCCGAGTGGGCCGGCGCGAGGTACGGGAACGCGTCGCGGAACGCTACGTCGTTCTGGTCGACGGCGTCGCCAAGCCCCGTGCGGGCGCCCGTCAACGCACCGGCAGCGGCCTGCAGCGTGATGTCGATCACATCGTCGGTCAGGCGGCGGCCGTTCGGGAAGCCGGAGATGTCACCGCCCAGTGCGCCCAGCCGGTTCGCCTGCCGCGCCGGCACGATGTCGGTGTTCAGTCGCAGCATCTCGGACGGGCGAACACCTGGCGGCTGATTGAGGCCCGGGATGCCGGTGAGGAAGACCTGCACGAGATCGTTGCGCGGCGTCGCAGGCGCCGGCAGGTTGTAGACCGCCTGCAGGAGCTTGGGCACCTCGGGATCGGTGACGAAGTTCAGGAACTGGCCGTCTTCGACCGGCCGGCTGCCGTTCCAGCGATCCTTCTGACCGACCGGAATGACCACCTCGTTGACGAGGGGCATGCCGAGTCTGGACACCTGGATGAAGTTGCCGCTGGTCGTCTCGCTCCCGCTCGTGCGCGTGGTCGTCGCCGGCCGGCTTGCCGTGGCCCAGATGCCGATCACGGGAGACACGGCCGACCGCAGCGACGCCTTCGGCACGCGCAGGGCGATGCTGTGCACGTTGTACCCGGCCAGCGTGTCGTTACCGACCTCGCTGAGATTCCCGCCGTACAGCAGGTCGAACACGCGCAGGTCGAGGAAGAAGGGATCGTCGGTCTGTCCCGCGAAGACCAGCCCCTGCCCGCCGGTCTGGTTGAAGGCGTAGATGCCGCTGCCGCGTCCACCGTACTCGGGCGTGGAGGCCGGGCCGATGTTGTCGTACAGGGTCAGCATCGGGCCCGATGTGAACACCGTCTGGCCGTTCTCGATCCGCGAGAGCGTATAGGTCTGGAACATGTTCCGGTTTGGATCGTCGAGCCCTCGCAGGATGGGACCGGTCGCATAGAGGAAGGTGTTCGGGTTGCGCACCTGGGACGTGAACTGGAGCCGGTAGACAATGTCCTCGGCGCCGTCGCCGGTGTTGTCGATCTTGAAGTCGTACTGGACGTTGTCGCCGAACCGGTAGAAGTTCGGGCCGCCCGCCGGGTTCTCGAACGGGTGCCACGACGAGATCAGGGTCACGGTCTCAGGCGCGTCGGGGCTGACGAACGCATACAGGTCCGTGTTGTCGGCCTGGGGATCGTTCATGATCAGCGGGGCCTCCCGGTGGCTCGACGCGTGGAACCGCGTCCCCATGACTACCAGCCCGACAGTTGCCACCGCGACGCACACGATGAGTCTTCGCATTCGGCTCCTCCTCCTCTGACCTGCTCTACGCAGCGAAGGCACGTTCGGATTGGCCACGCCCCTCCCGCTGAGGCAGGGCCCCCGGGGCAGTGGGCTCTTGACTGCGATGTCGGTCGGCGTGGCGTGCAGGAACGCAACCTCCGGCCCGCTGGTCGCAGCCCAAGTGAGCTGCCGCGAGCGTCGGGCTGGGGCTCGCTGGCGTGTCGGGAACCAAGGCGCCCCCCCGAGACGAGGCGAGCGGGCAATCCACGCACGGCGCTCAGGTCTGGCCTGATGGTGCGCTTCTCCAGCCGGCTCTAGCGTGTCAGCCAGCGCGGGCTCGCCAACACAGAGGAGGTCGGAATGCGGACGAGGGAAGCACGACGGGTGATGCGAAACGTGGCGCTCGGTGCAGCGATCTCGATGCTTGGCTGGGCACCGTCCGCGTCGGCCACCAGCATCCCTCTCGCCAACCTGATCTCGCCAGCCGCATCCATCACCGCGGGAGACAAGCAGTTCACGAACTTCTCGTTCAGTGCCACGGGGACGGGCGTTCCCGCGCCGGACCCATTACGCATCATGGTCACCCCGATCACGGACGGCAATCCGGGCTTGCACTTCGATACGCCCGACCTGATAGTGACCGGCGACGGAAACAGCCTCACGCTGCACATCGGATTCGACGTCACGAGCCTGGGCAACGCGATCATCGATGCCGAACTGTCCTTCAGGGGACGCGCGATTGTCGAAGACGTCGGGGCGATCTGGATCGGTGAAAGCCTCACGAGTGATGCCGGGCCGATCGGATCGCTGGAGGTCTTCGTCGATCCGATTCACGGGGTGACGCACCGGACTGACCACGTCGAGTTCGCGCCCGTGCAGTCGCTGCACGTGTCGAAGGACATCACGCTGAACTCCGCCACGATCCAGGACTTCAGCCAGACCTTCTCCCAGGCTCCCGAGCCCGCCACGCTGGCAACGTTCGCCACGGGCCTCGCGGGCCTGGTCCGCCTCCGGCGACGGCGGGAGCGCGGTCAGCCCTGACCATCACGCCTGCGCCCCGCTCGTCCTGAAGGAACGTCTGCGCACGTGCTCCGGCTGGCTGACGAGCCGGGCTGAACGTCGGGGATGTAAAGGGCCCACACGCGAAACGGCTATCCAGTGACCGATGGCGCCAGTATGGCCAATCGCAGCCGTGTTCTGCGCGTTCGGCCGTCGACGGACTTCCTTCCCCAGCGTAATCAACGTCAAGGCCGCCCGCCGGCACGCAACGACACCGTGGGCGCATCCGGACTGGCCGTACCACCGCATCGCTGTCGACGGCGCCGGCTCGCTGCGGGGTTCCGGCGCAGACATCGCGTTGACACACGTGACCCGTCGCGCCGGCGTTCGGCGCGGCATTACTCAGCTGGGAGGGACCGTGGGATCCAAACCGTTCGTCGCCGCCACCCTGATTGCCCTGGGAACCATCGCTTGTTCGCAGGGAGCAAGCCCCGCCGCCCCGTCCGCCAGCGCGAGCCCGGCATCGCAGGCCGCCACGACGGCCGCTACCACCGCATTGAGCGCTGCCGCATCCGACGATGCGCTGGTGGCCGCCGCACGTCAGGCGACCGCCAGGTATCACGACGTGTCGCAGGCGATTGCTGACGGGTACGCGGACCCCGCCGCGATCGCGGGAACGTGCCTCGAAGTGCCCGGCGTCGGCACGATGGGCATCCATGCGGCCAATCCGGCGCTGCTGATGGATCAGGTGGTGGATCCGCTCCGTCCCGAAGTGCTGCTCTACGTGCCCAAAAAGGGCGGCGGCTTTCGGTTGGTCGGCATCGAGTACCTCGTGCCGCTGATGCCCGGCCAGGACGCGCTTCCGGTCGCGCCCAGCGTATTCGGACAGACCTTCGAGGGGCCGATGGACGGCCACGAACCAGGGATGCCGCGCCACTACGACAAGCACGTCTGGGTGTGGGCGCCGAATCCCGTCGGCATGTTCGCCCAGTTCAACCCACGACTCAGCTGCACCCCGTAGGCCAAATTGATCGCCAGCGGTCTGGCGGTCGATCGCAGGGGGTCGCCGGTTTCCCGGAGGCAAATGCCCACAGGAGCAGAAAAGCGGCTGAAAAACCAGAACTTCTGCGCCGGCACGATTCTGGAACAGAGCCGGGCCGGAGTTCCATCCTATGAGCGTCGTGCAAACGGAAGTCTCCCCGCTGAACTGTCACTGGATCACGTGGGAGCATGGCCTGCCCGTGTGCACGCACCCGCACGGGCCGCGGCGGCATGTCGACGAGGCCGAGTGCCTGGTCTGCGCACACTGGTCGGATGCGGCCCCGCCGGCACGACGGGCACACCGGGAATCCGGGGCCCCGCAGGCGCGGCGCAGCAGCCAGCCTCCGGCCGACCCGCTGAACCGGGAGACGTGCCCGCGGTGCGGCACGCACGACATCGTGCTGAAGCAGCAGGACGCGCTCGTGCAGTCGTTCTCGTGTTCGATCTGCCACCAGCACTGGCTCGCGACGCGCCCCTGGCCCATGCCTCGGGATTCGCGGTCGCACCGGGGCGCCGACTGAATGCCGGGCGGCGCTAGCGCCGCGCGTTGATCATCATCGTGGCGACGTCCTCGAAGAAGGGACGCAGCAGGGCCTCCACCTCGTTCGGCAGCCCGGCCTCCTCCAGCGCGCGGAACATCAGCTGCACCCAGCGATCGCGGGCCGCGGGATCGATCGGGAAGGGGGCGTGCCGCATGCGCAGCCGCGGATGGCCGCGCTGCTCGATGTAGCGCAGCGGGCCGCCGAAACGGCCGACGAGGAAATCGCGCAGGCGCTGCTCCGCCCCCACCAGGTCGTGCGGCGGGTACATGGGCCCGAGGATGTCATCGCCGGGCACCTGGCGGTAGAAGGCCGCGACCAGCCGCGTGAAGCCGTCCTCGCCGATCGCGGCGTAGATCTCCGAATCCTGCATCCGGAGCATGTTAGCAGCCAGCTCGGGCACAGCGCCGGCGCCGGCTGAGGTCGCGCGACTTGCAATGCACCTCGACGGAGGTAACAGGCATGTTCGGGGTGATTGGCTGGATCGTGTTCGGTCTGATCGTGGGGGCGATCGCGAAGCTGCTGATGCCGGGCCGCGACCCGGGCGGCATCATCGTGACGATGCTGCTCGGCATCGCGGGCGCGCTGCTCGGGGGCTTCGTCGGACGGGCCCTTGGGTGGTACGGCCCTAATGACGGTGCGGGATTCGTCATGTCGCTTCTGGGCGCCGTCCTCCTGCTCGTGCTGTACAGGATGATGATTGGCGGGCGGGCGCGGACCTGACGATGAGGCGGCGGGTGGCGGCCCCGGGTCGCCGCCCGCTGCGTTGACACCCGAAGAACCGGCCGCCGAGAATACCCACGTGGCGGTCCCCCGCATCTCACGAGAGGATCTGCACGAGCGCCTCCAGGGCGCACATCCGCCGATCGTGGTGGACGCCCGGCTCAAGTATCCCTTCGAGCACAGCACCGTCATGCTGCCTGGCGCGGTGCGCCTGCTCGCCGACGATCCCCTGCCTGTGGTGCCATCCGGCACGGAGGTGGTCGTGTACGACTCCGATCCCAACGAGCTTGCCAGCTCGCGCATGGCCGCGCGGTTCATCCGCGGAGGCGTCCGGGCTGCCGCACTCAAAGGCGGGATCGTGGAATGGCTCGCCGCCGGCCTGCCCGTACAGACCAAGGCCGCGCCCCGCCAGGCTGCGCCCGAACCGGGCGCGCTCAAGGGTTGACGCCGGGACGCATGCCCATTCCCGATTCCACGCGGCGAGCGGCCGGCGCACGGTCGCGCATGACGCTCGGCCGTGCCTACGACGTCGCCGACGCCGTGCTCACTCTCCTCGCAGAGGTGTCGGGCATCACCACGGCGACCCCGACCGGCTCCTTGCGCCGCGGGCTCGACACCATCGGGGACGTCCACGTGCTGGCCGGCGCTGACGTGGCGGAGGATGTCGTGGCGTCGCTCGCCGGAGATCCAGGCATCGACGCGCAGGTGCATCCGACGGACAAGCGGACATTCACGCTCAGGGTCGAGGATGGCACCGCGGTCGTGCAGGTGGTGCCCGCCAGCCGCTACGGCGCGCACCTGTTGAGCCGCACGGGCAGTCGGCAGCACCTGGAGGCGCTGATCCACGAGGCAGTGCGAGCCGGCGGTCGCCTCGACGCCGCCGGGCTGTGGCTCCATGACGCCGCGAGCCCGGTGTCCGCATCGGAGCCCGCGATCTACGAGGCACTCGGTCTGCCCTACATCCCGCCTGAACTGCGGGAAGGTGCCGGTGAGATCGATGCTGCACGTTCGGGCCGGATGCCGCGGCTGGTCGAGCCGGACGACATCCGGGGCGATCTGCACATGCACTCGCACTGGAGTGATGGGCGCGACTCGGTCGAGGCGATGGTGGACGCCGCGGTTGCCCTCGGCTACGAGTACATCGCGATCACCGACCACTCGCCAGGTTCAGCCGCGGCACGCTCCCTGACGCTCGACGCCGTCGCCAGGCAGCGTGCCGAGATCGACGCACTCCGTGCGCGCCATCCCAGGCTCCGGATCCTGCACGGCTGCGAAGTGGACATCCTGGCCGACGGTCGCCTGGACTTCCCCGACGCGGTGCTCGGGGCGTTCGACCTCGTGCTCGCCTCGCTCCATGAATCGTACGGCCAGGACGGGTCGCAGCTGCTGGCGCGGTACGAGGCCGCCATGCGGCATCCGCTGGTCACCGTCATCACCCATCCGATGAATCGCCAGGTGCCGCACCGGCCGGGCTACGACCTCGACTACGACCGCTTCTTCGCAGTGGCGAGGGAAACCGGCACCATCGTCGAAATCGACGGCGCCCCGGGCCACATGGATCTCGATGGCCCGCTCGCGCGACGGGCGGTCGCGGCGGGTGTGCTGTTGTCGATCGACAGTGACGGCCACCGTGCGGATCGCCTCAGCCGGCAGATGCAGATTGGCGTCCAGCTGGCCCGCCGTGGCTGGGTGCCGCCCGATTCAGTGATCAACACCCAGCCGATCGAGCGGCTGATGGACCACGTCGCAGCCAAGAAGCGCGAATGGCGTGCCTGACGCACCGGCGCCGGCCCAGCCCGGAGCGACGTGCTAACGTGGTCGCATGAGGACTCGCGCTCTCGCCATCGTCGTGTCCGCCTGCCTCAGCGCCCCCTGGGCGAGCGCCCAGGCCCCCTCCTCGCCCGCCACGACCGCGCAGGCCCTGCAGAAGAAGTACGCAACCATCCGCGACTTCTCCGCCGACTTCACCCACACCTACCGCGGCGGGGTGCTCAAGAAGCAGCTCACGGAGAAGGGACGCCTGCTCATCAAGAAGCCCGGCAAGATGCGCTGGGACTACACCGCGCCGGAGCGGAAGCAGTTCGTGTCGGACGGGGTGAAGGTCTACTCGTATATCCCGGCGGATCGACAGGTCATCGTCGGGACGGTGCCGAAGGATGACGGCGCGACGACGCCAGCGCTGTTCCTGGCCGGAAAGGGCGACCTGACGCGCGACTTCACGCCCTCGACGGGCGACGTGCCCGCGGGGAGCCCCCCGGGCACGATTGCACTCAAGCTCGTGCCACGGACACCTCAACCGGATTACGATTGGCTCGTCCTGCTGCTCGAGCCGGGCAGCCTGATGCTGCGGGGGCTGATGACGGCAGACTCGCAGGGCGGCACGTCCACCTTCTCGTTCACGAACCTGAAGGAGAACGTCGGGCTTGCCGACAAGGAATTCGCGTTCTCCATGCCGCGCGGTGTCGATGTCATTACTGATGCGGGTGGGCGCTAGGCGCCCCGGACTCGGACTGCTGCTCGGCGCCACGCTGGCGCTTGGCGCCTGCGCGTCGTCTGGCGCGCTGAAGCGTGGCGTCGCCGCCGAACGGGCCCAGGACTACGACCGGGCGGTCGCGGAGTACACGAACGCGGTGCGTCAGCGGCCCGGCGACGTGAGCGCGCGGACGGCGCTCGAGCGGGCGCGGCTTCGCGCCGCCTCCGATCACTTCACGCGGGGCCGCCGCCTCGCGGCCACTGGCAAGCCCGACGAAGCCCTCGTCGAGTATGAGCTGGCGCTCGAGCTGAACCCCACCAGCGGGGACATCGAAACCGAGCTGCGGGCCGTCCGTCAGCAGTTGCGGACGCGCGTCGCCGTCTCACGCGAGGGCAAAACCGAGCTGCAGACGCTGATCGAGCGCGCGCGCGACCTGCCGCCGCCCGGCCTCGAACTGCCGGCCGCCGCGATGCCGGCTTCGCTCACCTTCCGCGAAGCCAGCAGCCGGGACGTCTTCCTGGCCATCGCCCGTCTGGCCGGCATCGGCCTGGCGTTCGACCCGACCTTCCGCGAGGCTCCCGTCACGATCGACCTGCGCAACAGCACGCTCGAGAGCGCGCTGGCTGCGGTCTCGGAAGCCACCCGCAACTTCTTTCGTGTCACCGGATCGCGGAACGTGCTCGTCATCCCCGATACCCCCGCGAAGCGACGCGAGTACGAAGAAGAGGTGGTCCGCACGTTCTATCTGAGCAACGCGGATCTGAAGGAGACGATGGATCTGCTGCGGCTGGTGCTCGATGCGCGCCGCGTCTCTCCCGTGTCGGCAACCAATGCGGTCACCGTCAAGGACACCCCCGAACGGATTGCGGCCGCGGCCCGGGTGATCTCCGCGATCGACAAGGCGAAGCCCGAGGTCATCATCGACGTCGAGCTGCTGGAGGTGGACCGCTCGCGCCTGCAGGAGTACGGGCTGCAGCCGGCATCACCGGGGTCCGCGGGCCTGAACGGGAGCGTCTCCATCGATGGCGGCGCGAGCTCGACGCTCAACCTGCGGACGCTCCGGAACCTCTCGCAGTCGGACGTGCTGCTGGCCAACCTGCCGTCGCTCTACTACCGGCTGTTGAAGACGGACACGAACACGCGGACGCTCGCGAACCCGCAGCTGCGCACCGCGGAGGGGATCGCCGCGCAGGCCCGCTTCGGCGAACGCATCCCGGTGCCGGTGACGACCTTCGCCCCGATCGCGACGGGGGGCACGCCGCAGCAGCCGATCACCTCGTACAACTACGAGAACATCGGCGTGAACATCGACATCACGCCCCGCACGCACCACGACGACGACGTGTCGCTGAACCTGAAGATTGCGGTGCAGAGTATCTCCGGCGCCGGGTTCGGCGGGCTGCCCACGTTCGGCAACCGCGAGATCAGCACGGTGATCCGGCTCCGGGACGGCGAAACCAACATGCTGGCCGGCCTGATTCGCGACGAGGAACGCCAGGTGGTGGCTGGTATCCCCGGCCTGAGCGACATCCCCGTCGTCGGCCGGTTGTTCGCGCACACGCGGACGCAGACCAACCAGACCGACATCATCCTGACGCTCACGCCGCACATCGTCCGCGTCCTCGACGTGGACGAGGCCGACCTGCGCGCATTCCGGGTCGGCCGCGATTCGGGTGCGCCAGTACTGCAGCTGCCGGCCGGATTCGAGGCGCCCCCTCGCGACAACCTCGGTCCCGGCACGGCCCCGGGTCCTGCCGCTCCCGGCACCGTGCCGCCCGCTGCTGGCGCGCCCGGTGTCCAGCGCCCCGTGCTGCCGTCGCTCACCGATCCGCCGCGCCCCGGCACGGCGGGCAATCCCGCTCCGGCTCCGACGGGCACTCCCGATTCAGCCCAGCCGCGTCACTGACGCACCGAGCGCGCGGAGACGATCCACGAGCTGCGCATACCCGCGCTCGACCGTCTCGAGCGGCGTGACCCGGCTTTCCCCCTCCGCCGCGAGCGCGGCGGCAATGAGCGCCATACCCGACCGCAGATCGCGGCTGTCGAGCGGGCGCCCTTTCAGCTTGCGGGGGCCGGTGACGATGATGCGGTGCGGATCGCAGAGGAAGAGGTCCGCGCTCATCCCACTGAGCTGCTCCAGTGCGAAGAGCCGAAGCTCGTAGAGCCAGTCGTGCACCAGCGTGCGGCCCTCGGCCTGCGTCGCCAGCACGGTCACGAGGCTGACCAGGTCGCTCGGGAACCCCGGCCAGAGGCCGGTGGTGATACGGCCAGCCGCCTTGGGCTTCGACTGGAGCACGCGGAAGACGTCGCCGTCCATGAAGCAGTGGATGTTGAGCCGCTTGAGGACCGCAGCAATCACCTCGAGGTCCTCGCCCCGTGCGCCGCGTACGTCCACCTCACCGCCAGTGATCGCGCCAACCACGGCCCAGCTGCCCGCCTCAATGTAGTCGCCCCACAGCGTGTGCGAGGCGCCACCGAGGCGACCGCCGCCTTCGACGCGGATGGTGGAGGAACCGGCCCCGGTCACGCCGACGCCGAGCTTCTGCAGGAACAGGCACAGTTCGACGACGTGCGGCTCCTGTGCCGCGTGTCGGATCTCGCTGACACCGGGCGCAGCAGCGGCCGCGAGCAGCGCCGTCTCGGTGCCGGTGACCGAGGCTTCGTACAGATACACCGACGTGGGACGCAGCCCGTTCGGGCACTCCAGAAGGTGCCCAGGCCCGTCGAGCACCCGCGCTCCCATCGCGACCAGCGCCTCGAGGTGTGTCGAGATCGTCCGGCGCGCGGGAAAGTCGCCGCCGGGCGGCGCGAGCCTGGCGCGGCCGCGCCGCGCGAGCAGCGGTCCGAGCAGGAGCACCGAGCCGCGCAGGCGGCCCACCATGACGCCGTCGGGTTCGTCCTTGATCACCTCAGGGCAACGCACCCGCAGGGTCGGCGTGCCGATGCCCTCCACCTGAGCGCCGAGATCGATCAGCAGGTGGGCCATGACCTCGACGTCGCGGATGCGCGGAACGTTGTGCAGCACGCATTCGTCGGTGGTGAGCAGGCAGGCGGCGAGGAGCGGCAGGGCGGCGTTCTTGTTGCCCTCGACGTCAACGGAGCCAGACAGGCGGCGGCCGCCTTCAATCAGGAGTGTCGACATAACGTGGAAGCGTGACTGCTAATCGTAAACGCGACGCGGCCATCCGCCCACCCGAATCGACGGTGGCGATGGCTCCGCATGGACAGGAACGGTCGAGGTCAAGGAACGTCCGGCGTGCTGGTGAAGTCGCCGAGATAGACGATCTCCTCGCGGAGTTCGACACCGAAGGCGCGACGCACGGCCTCGCGACAGCGTTCGATCAGCCGGCGGATGTCCGCGGACGATGCGTCGTGCTCGTTGACGATGAAGTTCGCGTGCACGGGCGAGACGCGCGCGCCTCCCTCTGCCGCCCCCTTCAGGCCCGCGCGGTCCACCAGGGCCCCGGCCGACCAGGGCATGCCGGGAGGCAGCACGTCCACGCCGGGAGCCGGATTCTGGAAGACACAGCCCGCGCTCGGCAGTGCCAGCGGCTGGGTCCGTTTCCGGTAGGCCAGCGACTGCCGCGCGACCTCGCGCAGGTGCTCGGGGTGGCCGCGCGACACGGTGAAATCGGCGCTCAGCAGGATCTCGCCGGAGTGCTGCAGCCGGCTTGCGTCGTACCCGAACGCCATGTCGGACGCGGGCACGTCACGCACGACGCCCTCGCGGCTGGCGAGCCGCACCGACGCGATGAGCTCGCTGATGAGCTGACCGCCGTAGTGCGCGTTGCCGTACACCGCTCCACCAACCGTACCGGGCGTGCCGGCCCATGCCTCGAGCCCGGCGAGCCCGTGCGTGATCGTCCAGCGCACGAGGCCGTTGATCGTCACGGCCGCATCTGCGCGGATGAGAGTGTCGTCGAGCTGGCGGACCTCGCCGCCGCGGGGACGGACGACGAGGCCGCGCACGCCGCGATCGGACACCAGGACGTTGGACCCACCCCCGAGGAGCGTGACCGGTATCCCTGCGCGCCTGGCCTCGTCGAGGGTGGCGAGCATCTCGTCGCTGCTGCGTGTCTCGACAAACCACTCGGCGGGCCCGCCGGTGTGGAAGGTGGTGTAGTCGCGCAGCGGGACGGCGCGGCCGACCCTGCCCGCGCCGAGCCGCGCTTCGAGAGCGGTGCCGAGGTCACTCATCGACCGGATCCGGTTCGATCGCGAGCAGGCGGCGCTCGCGCGCGATGAGGGCCGCCGCGGCGGCGGCCTGCGACACCACCCGGAAGGCGAGCTGCTGCCCGGGGCTGACCTGGGCCACGACGCCGATGTCGGCGCTGATCACGGTCGCCAGCCTGGCGTAGCCACCCGTCGTCTGCCGATCGGCCATGAGCACAACCGGCTGGCCCGAGCCCGGCACCTGCAGCGTGCCCACCGGCGTGGCGTCGGGGACGATATCGGGACCACTCGTGTGCGCGATGACGGGCCCTTCGAGCCGATAGCCCATACGGTTCGAGTCCACGCTGACGCGGTACGGCCTGGACGTGAGCTGCGTGAGCGCGTCGGTCGCGAACTGATCGTCCTGCGGGCCCGCCAGCACGCGCACCTCTACGGGCTGCGCGTCGGCCTCCCCGGGTGCGGTGAGGACGTCGGGCTGGAAGCGCGCCGCCTTCGGCGTCGGAGGATCGGTGCCGGGACGCGCGGTCCCGAGCGGCAGCCTGTCGCCCCTCTTCAACGCGCGGCCGTGCCAGCCCCCTGTGCCGCTGGGCAGGTGCGTGGACCGGCTGCCCAGCACGAGAGGAACGTCAATTCCACCCTCGATTGCGATGTACGCGCGTGCGCCGTGCAGGCGTGCCCCGAAGCGCAGGACCGACCCGGGGCGCACGCGCACCGGCACCTCGTGGTCGATCGGCGCATCATCCACAGTGAGCGCAAAACGTGCCCCCGATACCGTCACCACCCGTTCATCGCCGAACTGCAGCTCGGGTCCCACCAGCGTCACCTCGAGGGTCGCCGCATCGCGGGCATTGCCGATGAGCGCGTTGGCGAGCCTGTGGGCGAACGGATCCATCGGGCCGGCCACCGGAACGCCTGAGGCCTGGTGGCCCCAGCGTCCCAGGTCCTGCACGGTGGTCTGCAGCCCGGCGACCAGCACCTCGAAGAACGGGCCGCTGCTCACGGCTGCGTCCCGCCGGCCCACGCCTGCTCGAACTCTCTGGATGTCACGCCGTAGAAGCGTACTGCGTCTCCCGGCCTGACGACACACGGCACGGCCCGTCCAGGCAGGAAAGGCCGAAGGGGCGTGCGCCCGATCACACGCCAGCCGCCGGGCGTCTCCGACGGGTAGATCCCGGTCAGCGGTCCGGCGATCGCCACGGATCCGGCGGGCACGCGGCGGCGCGGTTCGGGCAGGCGCGGGACCGCGATCGCGGGGTCGACGACGCCGAGGTACGCGAACCCGGGCACGAACCCGAGCATGAACACGCGGTAGTCGCGCGAGCAGTGCCGCGACACGACCTCCCGCTCGTCGAACCCCGTCAGCCGCGCCACGTCGGGCAGATCCGGGCCGAACTCGCCCCCGTAGCAGACGGGCACCCGAACCAGCGCCGCTGGCTCCCCTTGCGCGGCGACCTCCGGCTCGGAGTCGAGCCGCTCGATGAGCGACACGAGCCCGACGCGGTCCGTGCGCAGCGGATCGAAGTACACGGTCACGGCACTGAAGGTGGGCACGACGTCTCGCACGCCGGGCAGCGCGGCAAGGGTGATGCGGCGCGCCAGCGCCACCGCACGGGCATTGATCGCGGGATCGATGCCGTTCCCGAGCCGTGCCACGACAGCTGCGTCACCCGCGTCGCGGATCGCGCACCCGCTCATGCGCCCGGCGCAGCCGCCAGCGACGCGAGGAGACGCCGGTGGATGCCTCCGAAGCCGCCGTTGGACATCAGCACGACGAGATCGCCCGCGCGGTGCTCCCGGACGAGGGTGTCGATGATGGCGTCGATCGAGGGCGGTGCCTCCGCGTCCTGCCCAGCCGACCGCAGGTCCTCCACCAGCTGCGGAATCGACAGGCGCACGGATTCCGGCAGCGTCGAGCGGAACACCGGGGCCAGCAGCACGCGGTCGGCCGCGGCGAAGGCCCGCGCGAAGTCGTCCTGGAACACCCGCCGGCACGACGACGCGGAGCGCGGTTCGAACACCGCCACGATCCGGGCCCCCGGGTTCGAGGCACGCAGCCCGTTCAAGGTCTCCGCCACGGCGGTCGGGTGGTGGGCGAAGTCGTCGAACACGGTCACCCCTCGGGCCTCGCCGACGACTTCGAGCCGGCGCCGGACGCCGGCGAAGGTCCGCAGGCCCTCCCGCACGCGCGTGAGGTCGATGCCCGCATCGGCGGCGACCGCCATCGCGGCAAGGGCGTTGCGGACGTTGTGAGCGCCGACGAGCGGCACCTCGAAGACGCCGAGCGGCTCGCCCTGCCGCCGCACGGAGAACGACGTTCCTCCGGCGGTGGGCTGCAGGTCGTAGGCCTGCCAGTCTGCGCCCGCGGTCGTCCCGAACGTCTGCACGCGCGAGCAGGCGCGCTCGCCGAGTGCGGCCGCCGCGGGGCTGTCCACACCGAGCAGCAGCAGCCCGCGCCGCGGCACCAGGCGCACGAGCCGCGCGAACGCCGTGGTCACGGCGTCCATGTCGGCGTAGATGTCGGCGTGGTCGAACTCCACGTTGTTGATGACGGCCACATCCGGCAGGTATTTGAGGAACTTGGCGGTCTTGTCGAAGAACGCGCTGTCGTACTCGTCGCCCTCGATGACGAAGTCGCGCCCCTGCCCCATCCGGTAGCTCGAACCCTGGTCGCCGAAGTTGCGCGCGATGCCGCCCACGAGCACGGTCGGGTCCGCGCCGCCGTGCGTGAGCAGCCACCCGGTGAGCGACGTCGTGGTGGTCTTCCCGTGAGTGCCGGCGATGACGATCGAGCGGGCCCCCCAGAGGAAGTGCTCCCGGATCGCCTCCGGCAGCGAGCAGTACCGGATCTTGCGGTCGAGCACCTCCTCGAGTTCGGGATTCCCGCGCGAGATCGCATTGCCGACGATGACGAGGTCGAGGTCGGCCGTGATCTGCTCGGCGCGATAGCCGTTGAAGACGGTGATGCCCTCGGCAGCGAGGAAGTCGCTCATCGGCGGATAGACGTCGGCGTCCGAGCCTCGCACGTCGAGCCCCTTGTGGCGGAGCATCGCCGCGAGTGTGGCCATCGCCGTCCCACAGATCCCGATCAGGTGCACACGAGTCACTGGACGGCTGGCTCCTCGATGATGAGGCGGGGCGGGGCGTCGGCGACCACGCGCGCCCGCACGCCGAACGGAAGGGTGACCACCGGATGCGCGGCGTGCCCGGAGGGAAACCCGATGAGCACCGGGCCGCGGAAGTCGCCCATCAGCCTGGCGACTGTCGCACGGGCCGTCGGATTCCCCGAGGGCTCGTCGCACCGGGGCAGTTCACCGAAAACCACGGCGCCGGCCCGTGCGAGCAGGCCGGACTGGCGCAGCTGCGTGATCATGCGGTCCAGCCGGTAGGGGCGCTCGGCCACCTCGTCGAAGAAGAGCACGTAGCCGTGGGGCGGGTCGAAAGCCCACGGCGTGCCCATGGACGCCAGCAGCTGCGTGACGGTGCCCCCGAGGAGCGGGCCGGCGAATTCACCGGGGCGCACCACCTCGAGGGTCGGCGGCGCGAGCGGACCGAGCGGCTCGGCGTCGCACAGCGCCCGGAGGAACGTGTCCCGGTCGTAGCCCTGCTCGCCTCGCGCCAGACGGGCCTCGAGCATCGGCCCGTGAAACGACACGACGCCGCAGGTGCCGGTGACCCAGGCCAGGAGCGTCGTGATGTCGCTGTAGCCGATGACCGGCTTGCGGCCGGCGCGGACCTCCGCGGGATCGAGCAGGGGCAGCAGCTGCGCGCTGCCGTAGCCGCCCCGCACGGAAATGAGCGCGGCGATGGACTCGTCGCGCAGCGCGCGGCGCACCGCCGCCGCGCGGATTGAGGCGGTGCCAGCCACGTAGCCGTCGCGCGCAAACACCGTGTCGTCGAAGACCGGCTCGAAGCCCAGGCGCGCGATCTCGGCGATGCCCGCATCGAACTCCTCGCGGGAGAACGGACTGGCGGGCGCGACGACCGCCATGCGGTCGCCCCGGCGGAGGCGGCGGGGACGGATCATCACGCGAAGCGGGCCATGTCGTCGGCGATGCGGCGGTGCTCGTCGCGGCCGAGCACCTGGCGCAGCGCCGAGGCGGCGAGGGGACGCGCCCCGACGGCCGAGGCGAGGAACCGCTCCTTCGCGCGACGCTGGCGCGCGAGCGCATCCTCGACGCGGCGCACCGGCAGCCGATCGACCTCGACCGCCCGAACGAGCGCTTCGAGCGCGGCCGCCTGCGTGTCGTGGCTGCCGGAGCAGATGAGGACGCCGTCGCATCCGGCCTCGATTGCGAGCACGGCGGCCTCGGGCACGGTGTAGTCGTTCGCCAGCGCCTTCATCTCGAGGTCGTCGCTCAGGATGACACCCTGGAATCCGAGTTCCTCCCGCAGCAGGTCGAACACGACCCGGCGGGAGAGCGTGGCCGGCCGTTGCTCGTCGAGCGACGGGATGAAGACGTGCGCCGTCATGATCGTCGCGACGCCTGCGGCAATCGCCGCGGCAAACGGCTGCAGCTCGCGTTCGCGGAGCTGCTCGGGGGGATGCTCGATGAGCGGCAGTTCCACGTGCGAGTCGGCGCTCGTGTCGCCGTGCCCCGGGAAGTGCTTGCCGCAGGCCGCGACGCCGTTCTCCTGGAGCGCCCGGACGATCGCGGCGCCCAGCGCCGCGACGTCCTCGGCGCGCCCGGCCAGCGCGCGGTCGCCGATGACGGGATTCCTCGGGTTGGTGTGGATATCCAGCACGGGCGCGTAGTCCAGGGTGACCCCGACCGCCCGCAATTCGGTCGCCAGCGCCCGCGCGAAGCGCTCGGCCAGACGCGTGTCTCCGCTCCGGCCGAGTGTCGCCATCGGCGGCCACTCGGTGAACGGCGCCTTCAGGCGCGCCACCCGGCCGCCCTCCTGATCGACGCTCACCCACGCGGGCATGTCCGGCACGAGGGCCGCCAGCTCGAAACTCAGCTCCGCGACCTGCTGCGGTTCCTCGACGTTGCGGGCGAACAGGATCGAGCCGCCGAGCCCGAACTCCCGTGCGATGGCGCGGAACTCGACGGGCACGGTCGTGCCGTCGAAGCCGGCGATCAGCAGCTGGCCGATCTGGCGCCGCAGCGAGAGGGGCGACATACGTGAGAATTCTAACCTTATATAATTCGGCGGTGCTTACCTCGTCGGCGCCCACGCGCATCGATCTGGCCGGCGGCACCATCGACATCTGGCCGCTGTATCTCTTCCACGAAGGCGCGTGCACGCTGAATGCCGCGATCAGCCTGCGGGCGCACGTCCGCATCGAGCCGCGGCGCGATGGACGCATCGAGCTCATCTCAGTCGACACGGCGAGAAGCCAGGTGGCCGACGGCTGGTCGGACCTGTCGGCGCAGTCGGAGCTGCCGCTGCTCGCGCTGCTCGCCCGGCACTACCGGCTCGACAACGCCACGCTCATCACGCGGGGCGAATCGCCCGCTGGCGCCGGCATCGCCGGCTCCTCGGCCCTGGCCATCGCCGCGTGCGGCGCGCTCGCGCGGTGGACCGGGCAGTCGCAGGATGCCGACGACCTGCTGCAGGTGGCGATGAACGTCGAGTGCCAGGCGATCCGCGTCCCCACGGGCGTCCAGGACTACCGGCCCGCGCTCTACGGCGGGATCGCCGCCGTGGAACTGGGGGTCCACGGGGTCCAGCGCATCGGCCTCGACGTGGATGCCGAGGCGCTCGAGCAGCGGCTGGTGCTCGCGTACACGGGCGAGCCGCGCAATTCGGGCACGAACAACTGGGAGATCACGAAGCGGCACCTCGACGGCGACCGCCACATCTTCGAGTGCTTCGACCGCATCCGCGACACGGCAGCCGCGATGCGGCTGGCCCTGCTCCGCGGCGACTGGAACGCCGTGGGCCGGCACATCAACGACGAGTGGGAGAACCGCAAGCGCCTCGCAGCCGGCGTCACCACGGCTGCCATCGACACCCTCATCGCCCGCGCGACCGCCGCTGGTGCCACGGCGGCCAAGGTCTGCGGCGCCGGGGGCGGCGGGTGCCTGATCTGCTACGGCCCGCCGGGCGTGCGCGGCGCGGTGGCCGAGGCCCTGAGTGCCGGTGGCGCGCGCGTGCTCGACTTCCGCATCGAGCGCGAAGGGCTGCGCGTTGGATAACGTCGCCATCGCGCGCATCCTCGGCGAGATTGCCGACCTGCTCGAAGTCAAGAGCGACAATCCCTTCAAGATCCGCGCGTATCGCAACGGCGCCGACATTGCCGCGAATCACCCGCACGCGCTGGCCACGCTGGATGCAGCCGGCCTGCGCGAGATCCCCGGCATCGGCAAGGACCTCGCGGCCCGAATCCGCGAGATCACCGAGACGGGCCGCTCGTTGTTCCACGAGGAACTGCTCGCCGAGTTCCCACCCTCGATTCTCGACCTGCTCCGCCTGCAGGGCGTCGGCCCGAAGACCGTCGCCACGCTCTACCGGGAACTGGGCGTGCGCACGCTCGATGAACTCGAGCAGGCCGCCACCGACGGGCGGGTACGTGCCATCAAGGGGATGGGACCGAAGAAGGAAAGCCTGATCCTCAAGGCCATCGAGGAGCGAAAGCGCCACGGCGGCCGGCACCTGCTGCCCGATACGCACGACGCCGCATCGGCCCTCGTGGCCTATTTGCAGGAGCAGGCGCCACGCGCCACCATCGAAGCCGTCGGCAGCCTGAGGCGCGGCGTCGAGTCGTGCGGCGACATCGACATCCTGGCCTCGGATGCCGACGCGGCGCTGATGGACGCCTTCATCGGCTACACGCTGGTCGAACGCGTCCTCGCACATGGCGACACGAAGTCGAGCGTCCGCATCTGGGGCGGCTTCCAGGCCGACCTGCGCCTCGTCGCGGCCGACAGCCGCGGCGCCGCGATGCAGTACTTCACCGGCTCCAAGGCACACAACATCGCGCTGCGCGACCGGGCCATGGCACTCGGCCTCAAGTTGAACGAGTACGGGCTCTTCCGCGTCGACGACGACGCCCGCGTCGCCGGGACGACGGAGGCGGACATCTACGGCGCGCTGGGGCTCGACTGGATTCCCCCGGAACTCCGGGAGGATCGCGGCGAGCTGCTCGCGGCGGCGGCGCACGCGCTGCCGGCGCTCATCGGGCCCGGCGACCTGCGCGGCGACCTGCACATGCACACCACGGAGACCGACGGGCGGCACACCATCCGCGAGATGGCGGAAGCCGCACGCGACGCCGGCCTCGAGTACATCGCCATCACGGACCACAGCAAGGCCCTCGCCATGGCGAACGGCCTCGACGAGACGCGCGCTCTCGCCCACGCCGCCCGCGTGCGCGCGGAGGACGGGCAGCACGGGGTGCGCCTGCTCGCGGGCATCGAGTGCGACATCCTCGCCGACGGCTCACTCGATCTCGCCGACGACTGCCTCGCGGCCCTCGATCTCGTCGTCGCGTCGGTGCACTCCCACTTCACGCAGGACCGTCAGCAGATGACGGACCGTCTGCTCCGAGCGATCGAGCACCCGCACGTGGACGTCATCGGCCACCCGACCGGCCGGCTGATCCTCAAGCGTGCCGGCCTCACGTTCGACGTCGATGCCGTCATCGACGCCGCAGCCCGGCGCGGCGTCGCTCTCGAAATCAACAGCCAGGTCGATCGGCTCGATCTCGGCGACGTCTACGCGCGGCTCGCCCGCGACCGCGGCGTCCGCCTGGTCATCTCCAGCGACGCGCACTCCCGCCAGGCATTCGGCGCCCTGAAGTGGGGCGTCGTGACGGCGCGGCGGGGGTGGCTCACCCCCACCGACGTGCTCAACACCCGGCCGTTCGACGAGTTCCGGCCGCTGCTCCGCAGGAACCAACGATGACCCAGCTCAAGATGCTGAGCGCGGACGACAAGCTCGCCGAGATCCGCCGCCTGTACTTCTCCACCTCGAAGCAGACGATCCAGGACGACCTCGCCAAAGCCCTCGACCTGCTGAAATCGATGTCGAGCGAGGAGGAGCGGGAGCGGGCGGCCGTCTACATGGAAGGGCTCGCCGAAATGCGATCGGACTGGCTGAAAGCCCCCAAGGACGGCAAGGGCCGGAGCCGGGGCAGCGCACAGAGCGGCAGGAAGGGTTCGGCTCGCCCGCCGCGCAGTGGCCGGGGCCCGAACCGCGGGTCCGGGTCTGCAGGCGGCAACGCCTGACGGTCAGCGCCGCTCGCCGAAGACCACCTTGCGGCGCGCTGCCTGGCGCAGCGGCTCCGGCACGTTCCGGTCCATCGAGAGCGCCGCGGCGTCGCGGTCGTTCAGGCGGTTGAGCAGGTTCAGCGACAGGCCGAGCGGACTCTTCGGGTTGCGTGTCAGCGCGACGACAATCCCGTAGTTCTTCAGCCAGGCGCGGTTGCCCCCGATCACGCGCAGGATCTCCTCCGAGATCGACGCCATCTTCGCGAAGCTCTCGATCTCGGCCTCGCTCACCTTCGGGCTGCTCAACACCGCCGCAGCAATCATCTTGTTCGGGTCGCGGATGAGGATGGCGCGCATCTCGCGCGTGCCGCGCATGGCGGCCTTCATGCGTTCGGTGAAGCCCATCTTCTGCAGCTTCTGCAGCAGCGACGTATCCTTGCCCTCGCCCTCCTGCTGGTCGTCCATCAGCGCGGCGAACACGGCGTCCCCCTCGTCGCCCGCGTCGGCCTCGAGCAGCGGCACGTCGGCGGAGATCGCGGGCACCTCCGCGGGGAAGATGCCGCGGTCGGCGAAGAACTCGCGTACGCCCAGGGGCACGTCCGACCGGCCGAGATAGGCGCGGAGCGCCTCGACGGGAAGGCTGTCGAGTGTGCGCGCCGCGGTCGTCCGCACTTCGAGGTCCGCGTCGTCGAGCAGCAGGATGAGCAGCGAGACCTGCTCGTGCGCGCGCGGCGCCAGGATGCCCTGCGCCGCCAGCAGGCGCACGTCACGCGCCACCTCGCCGCGGCGAAAGAAATCGAGCAGCGGAGCGGCGATGCTCACCGCGTCGAGAGGAAATAGGCGGCGACCGCGATCACCGGGAGCGCCACCAGGAACAGGCGGACGGGGGTGATGCCCGCGCCCCGGCGCGGCTCGTCGTGGAGTTCGTCGATGATGGACCGCGTGCGAGGGTGGCCCTGGGTGACGAAGTCGTGCGGGAACTGCGTGATGAAATCGGTCGTCGTCTGCTCGGGGTCGAGCCCGACCTCATTGGCGTACGCCCGCACGAAGGCGCGGCTGAAGATGCCGCCGGGCAGCTGCGAGATGTCGTCCCGTTCGAGCGCCTCGAGCGCTCGCACCGAGATCTTGGTGGCATCGGCGATCGTACGCAGCGAGACCCCACGACGCTCTCGCGCCTCGCGGAGCCGGGCTCCGAAATCGCCGTTCTTGCGCTCGACCGCCATTTGTGTCCGGGACGTCTGACCATGTTAGGGGCGGGGGTGCGGGCTGTCAAACGCCCGCCGCAGGTCTGCCACGCGCTGCGCGAGATCCACCGCGCGGCAGCCTTCGCGCGGCGGGCCGATGAACGCACCGATGGCCGCGGCGCCGGCCGCCCCCGCGGCCCGCAGCGCCGCGGCATGACCCGCGTCCACGCCTCCCACGGCGAGCACCGGCACACGCGTGGCGGCACAGATCGCGGCAAGTCCGTCGAGGCCCAGCAGCCCGTGCCCGGCCGGCTTGGAGGGTGTCGGCCATATGGTGCCGGCGATCAGGTAGTCCACGGGACCGACGTCCTTCAGGTCGGCGAGGCCGCGGATCGACCGTCCGACCAGGAATGCGGGCGGTGCGATCCGGCGCACATCGGAGGCGGCGAAGGAATCGCCCCGCAGGTGCACGCCGTCGGCCCCGGCGGCCAGGGCGACGTCGAGCCGGTCGTTGACGACCACCCGCGTCCGGGTGCCGCGCGTCACCTGCACGAGCGAAGCGACCACTGCCGACAGGGGGGCGGCATCCATGTCGCGCTC
Organism: uncultured Bifidobacterium sp.; assembly: GCA_964386715.1. Lineage (GTDB taxonomy): Bacteria > Acidobacteriota > Vicinamibacteria > Vicinamibacterales > CAVVIG01 > CAVVIG01. The sequence goes on along the minus strand of CAYLTD010000001.1, from coordinate 363,817 downwards.
GCGGACCTGAAGGACGTCCACTCCCGCGGCGACGCCAGCCCGCGCCTGCGCCACCAGGCACGCGCGCGCCTCGGCAAACGGGGCCCCGGGTGCCAGCCGTCCACGATCGGTGATGAGGTGCAGGATCACGCGTCGATGGGATGCAGGTTCACGCGTCGATGAGGTGCAGGTTCACTCGTCCCGTGATGGACGCAGTTCCCCGACGGCCGCGGCGAGGTTGAGCAGGCCGAGGCCGCTCACCGCACCGCGCAGGAACGGGCTGGTGAGGATCGGCTCGAACGCGGGAATCGCGACGAAGTAGTTGCGCTCCCAGAAGGCGGACCACGGCAGCACGAGCAGCAGCAGGCCGAGTTCGACGAAGAGCACAATCAGCACCAGCCGCCTCGCGAGCGCCCACGCCCTCATGCCTGGCTCCGTGTCAGGCGGGCAATCCGTTCGGCGAGATCGCCGAAGTCGCCGGCATCAGCCTGCAGTTCGAGGCACACACCGAGGGCCCGAGTGCCTTCGCCGCTGCGTTCGAGCTGATCGGCCAGCTGCAGGAGGACGCGGTGACGGTCCGCGGGCTCGTCGACCGGCGCGTCTGCGGCGTGCCCGAGCCACTCGATGGCATCGGCCGGCCGTCGCTGGTGGAGAAAGACGCGGGCCAGCAGCGACGCCGCAGCAAACCGGCGCCCCGGATCACGGGCCGCACTGCGAAGCGGCTCGATGCTCGCCTCCAGATCGCCGGCGTCGAACAACGCCCGCGCGCGCTGGAAGTCGACTTCGCCAGGTCCGGCCGTGCGTCCAACCTCGTCCCGCAGCCGGGCGAACACCTGCTCGAGATCGTCCGGCTCGCCAGGACCCGCCGGGTGCGGCGGGTAGGCAGGTGAGTCGGGGCGCTCGGGCTCATCCAGCAGGCCGGCGACATCCATGGCCTGGGCAATCGCCGGCGTCGCGGACTGCACGGGCCGACGCAGCGGCGAACCGTCCCCGCCCTGGTCAGCGGTATCGGGTCGCGACACGGGCGCGGGGTCGGCGGCAGGCTGCGACGAGGCCGAGGCGGCCGGCTCCGCCACCAACGTGCGGGCCGTCAGTGCTGCTGCGGCCAGCCACTCGTCCGCGGCGCGGTGCGGGTCTGCCTCCCCTGCGGCAGCCAGCACACGGACCAGGCGGGATCGGTGCGCCGCGTCGGCCGGCGTGCGCGCCGCGAGATCCTCCACAACCCGTCGCGCCTGCCCGGTTGCACCGGCGGCGAGGTACGCGTCGACCAGCTTCGCCTGCGCCAGATCGAGATCGCCAGCCAGGCCGCCGTCGACACAGACCTCGACCAGCCTGGTGAGCGCCGGCACGTGGTGTGGGGAGCTCTCGACGAACTCCAGCAGCGTCCTGGATGCGCCGGCCCAGTCGAGACGCAGGATGCAGGCGTCGGTCACCTGTTCGGCGACGCGGTATGCGGCGTCGGGCAGGTCGCGCGCGAGTCGGGCAGCAAGTGCCGACACGGCGGCGCGCGTGCCCGGGCCGCCTCCGTAGACCAGCCGGTCGAGTACGATCGCCGCCGCGACCTGATCGCCCGCGCGCAGGTGAGCCTCGGCCGCCGGCAGGGCCAGATCGGGCGCCTGCTCGAGCACCTCCGGGGCGAGATACGGCCGCGCCGTCACCAGGTCTTCCTGCCGGATCAGCGTTCGAGCCATGGCGGCGCGTACCTGCACATCGTCGGGATCGATGGCAAGGAGCAGTTGCAGTGCCTCGGCGGCTTCGGCCTCCCGTCCCTCGTCCAGCCGCTCCTGCGCCAGGCGCGACAGGTCGCTGCGCGCACCGGCGACGTCGGACAGATCGAGGCGCGCACGAGCCCCGACGAGCCTCGCCGCGGTGTCGGCGGGATCGAGTTCGCCAAGGCGCACCAGCGCCCGGGCCGCGCCGGCAGCGTCGGCAGCGTGGCGACACTGCTCGGCGACACTGCCGAAGCACGCGCGGGCATCAGCGAGCAGGCCCTGGGCGGCCGCCATCTCACCGGCCTGCCAGGCGGCGATCAGATGACCGGGCGCAAGCTTGAGAATCTTCTTGTAGACGGCTGCCGCCTTGGAGACGAAGCCGTCGGCGGCGAATGCCTCCGCGATGCGTGTGTACTGGCTGACGGCGTCGGCGAGGCGGCCGGCGCGCGCGAGCGCGTCCCCGTATTGGTTGACGATCGTCCAGTCGCGCGGCTGCTCCTCCACCAGGCTGCGGTAGGCCTCGATCGCGGGCTCGAGTTTTCCCTGGCGAAGCAGCTTTTCCGCCTGCCGCAGTGTGGCCGCGCGGTCGAAGGACACGGTCATCCGATCGTATCAAACAGCGTCGCCGGCCTGAACGTCCGGCGATGCACCTCGGAGTAGCCATGACGGGCCACCGCCTCGAGGTGATCGGTGGTTGCGTAGCCCTTGTGGCGGTCGAACCCGTACCGCGGGTCCGCGGCGTGCAGCGCAATCATCTCGCGATCCCGTGTCACCTTCGCAACGATCGACGCGGCTGCGATGGCCGCACACCGGCGATCGCCCTTCGGGATGCCGCGCTGCGCCATCGGGATGTCGGGGACGCGAAAGGCGTCGACGAGCACGACGTCGGGCAGGGGCGCCAGCGCCATGACGGCGCGGCGCATCGCATCCAGTGAGGCACGATGGATGTTCACCTGGTCGATGTGATGGGGGTCGGATGCTGCCACGGCCCACGCCAGCGCGCGACGGGTGATCTCCTCGTAGAGATCGTCGCGTTCACCGGCCGGCACGACCTTCGAATCGGCCAGGCCCGGGATGTGGCGCTCGGGATCGAGGATCACGGCCGCGGCCGTGACCGGACCGGCCAGGCACCCTCGCCCGACTTCGTCCACGCCGGCAACGAGGCAGAAGCCGACGCGCCGGAGGGCGTTCTCGAGCGTTCGCGTGGCGGAGACGCGGGCCATCGCGCTCACGCCTGCGGCACGGCAGCGCCGCGGGGCCGGCACGGGAACGGCTCCCCTGCCGGCAGCAGCGCCCTGCCGCATCCGCTGGCGAGTGGTCGCTAGTTCTGCCGGGAGGCGTCCTTCATGCGGGCCGCCTTGCCCTTCAGCGCGCGCAGGTAGTAGAGCTTCGCGCGGCGGACCTTGGCCGAGCGCATCACCTCGACCTTCTGGATCGTCGGCGAGTGGAGCGGGAAGATACGCTCCACGCCCTGGCCGAACGAGACCTTGCGCACGGTGAACGACGCGCGCGTGCCGCCACGGTGCTGGCCGATCACCACACCCTCGAACACCTGGATGCGCTCCTTGTCGCCTTCGCGCACCTTCACGTGCACGCGGACCGTGTCGCCCGACTTCATCGCGGGCCGCTCGGCCATCTGCGTCTTTTCCACCAGTTCAATCGCGCTCATTGCCAGCTCCTTCGCTTGTCGTGCGCGCGGCTGTGGCCGCGCGGTCGTTCCCGAATCAGGTGTCGCGCTGCGCTTCCAGTTCCCGCAGCAGCTTCCGCTCTTCGTCGTCGAGATCCGCCGCCGCCAGCAGGTCGGGGCGCCGAGCCATCGTCCTGGCCAGCGCTTCCCGTTTCCGCCAGCGCCGGATCTCGGCGTGGTTCCCCGACAGCAGCACGTCCGGCACCCGCAACGGGCTGCCCTGGAGCGTGATCTCCGCCGGCCTCGTGTACTGCGGGAAATCGAGCAGCCCGCGGCTGAAGGAGTCCTCCGCCACCGACTGTTCGTCCCCAATGACGCCCGGCACGAGCCGGGAGACCGCATCGATGACCACCAGCGCCGGCAGCTCGCCGCCGCTGAGCACATAGTCACCGATTGACACTTCCTCGTCGACGCGCGTGCGAACACGCTCGTCGATCCCCTCATACCGCCCGCACAGCAGGACGATCCGCTGGAGCCTGCTGAGCCGCTCCACCACCCGCTGCGTCAGCCGCGTCCCCTGCGGCGTCGTCAGCAGCACGGTGGGCCTGCGCGCGTCGGCTGCCTCGACGCCGTCCAGCGCCCGCAGGAGCGGCTCCGGCTTCAACACCATCCCCGGCCCGCCGCCGTACGGCACGTCGTCCACCACGCGGTGGCGGTCCGTCGTGAAGTCGCGCAGGTCGTGCACGACCACCGTGATCAGCTCGCGTTCGAGCGCCCGCCCGACGACGCCAGCCGCCACGGCCTGCTGGATCATCGCCGGGAAGATCGTGACGACATCGAAGCGCATGGCCTACCTGCGGCGTTCGTTCAGGTCGAGCAGGCCCTCCGGCGGCTCGATCACGATCCGCTTTGCGGCCGGGTCGATCGTCGGGCAGATGTCGACGGCGAGCGGAATCAGCACCTCGCCTCGGTCGCCCTGCACCACGAGCCGGCTGTTCCCGAACTCCCCCTCCACCTTCGTGACGGTTCCCACGTGCTCGCCGCCCGCGGTCTGGACCGCGGACCCGACCAGGTCGTGGTTGTAGAACGTCCCCGGAGGCAGGGGCGGCAGGGACGCCACCGGCACCCTGAACTCGACTCCCGCCAGCGCGCGGGCTGCGTCCACGTCCGCCACACCGTCGATGCCGATCACCGGGCGCCCCTGCTGGATCCGCGAGGAGGTCACCCGCACGGCTTCGACGTGGCCGTCACGATTGACGAAGAGTTCTGCGCCCTTCCGGAACCGCTCCTCCGGAAAGTCGGTTTCCGGATTGACGAACACCTGCCCACGGATGCCGTGCGGTCGGGCAACGACGCCGACCACCGCCATCTCGTCCCAGGTCACGGCCGGCCGTCGCGGATCTCGAGGGTGACCGACTTGCCTTCCTTCTCACCGGCCGCCGAGGCCAGCGTACGAAGGGCGGCTGCCGTGCGCCCCTGCTTGCCGATGACGCGCCCGAGTTCGCCCGGTGCGACATACAGCTCGACGAGCGTCGTGCCGCGGTGCTGCGACTCCACGACACGCACCTGATCGGGCGTGTCGGTGAGGCTCTTCGCCAGCACCTCGACGACGCGGCTGACGGCGCTCACTGCGCGGCGGCGGTCGTCGTCGGGGCCGCCGCAGCCGGCGCGGCCGGCGTCAGGTGCCGGGCAATCAGCGTCCGGACGGAGTCGGACGGCTGCGCACCCTTGCTGATCCAGTAGTTCACGCGCTCCGTGTTCACCTGCACGAGGGCCGGCTTGGTGCGTGGGTTGTAGAAGCCGAGAATCTCGACGAAGCTGCTGTCGCGGGCCGCGCGCGAGTCGGTGACGACGACGCGGAAGAACGGACGCTTCTTGGACCCTGCACGACGCAGACGAATGGCTACCATGCTCGCTCGCTCCTGATACGGCCGGAGGCTTCGCGTCCCCGGCTGAAAATACGCTGCGCTCGCGCTGTAGTCATGAGTCCTCGGTCGCACGTCCCAGGTGCGCGTGCGACCTGTGACTGACGACTGGAGACTACACGCGGCTGCGAAGTCCCCGTCAGCGACGGTTGCGCAGCATCTCCATTGCCCGGCGGCGCGCCATCTTGCCGCCGCCGGCCAGCCCGGCCATCCCGCCGAGCTGCTTCATCATCTTCTGCATCTGCACGAACTGCTTCAGCAGCCGGTTCACTTCCTCGACCGACGTGCCGCTGCCCTTCGCGATGCGCTTGCGGCGGCTGCCGTTGATGATGTGCTGCTTGCGCCGCTCGTCGGGCGTCATCGACGAGATGATCGCCTCGATGCGGTTCAGCTGCTTCTCATCCGGCTTGTTGTCCGCCATCGCCTTGAGGTTCCCCATGCCGGGGAGCATCCCAAGGATCTGCTCGAGCGGGCCCATCTTCCGAATCGTCCGGAGCTGGTCCCGGAAGTCGTCGAGGGTGAACTCGTTCGACCGGATCTTCTGTTCGAGCTTCGCGGCGTCTTCCTGCGTGATCGCCTGCTCGGCCCGTTCGATGAGTGACAGCACGTCACCCATGCCGAGGACCCGCGACACCACCCGCTCGGGATGGAACGGCTCGAGGTCCTCGAGGCGCTCACCGCTGCCGACGAACGCAATCGGGACGCCGACGACCGACACCACCGAGAGCGCCGCGCCGCCGCGCGCGTCGCCGTCCATCTTCGTCAGCACCACGCCGGTGACGCCGACCCGCGCGTTGAACTCGCCCGCGCTCTTGATCGCGTCCTGCCCGGTCATCGCGTCGGCGACATAGAGCAGGTCCGACGGATCGGTGACCTGCTTGATCGCGACGAGCTCGGTCATCAGCTCATCGTCGATGTGCAGGCGACCGGCCGAGTCGACGATGACGACGTCGAACCCCTTGCTGGCCGCCTCGGCCATGGCCCCCTTCGCCCGCGACACCGGGTCGAGGTCGCCGACGGGATCGTGGACCCGCACGCCCGCTTTTCCGGCCACGACGTTCAACTGCGCGATGGCCGCGGGCCGCTTGACGTCGGTCGAGACGACGAGCGGGTGCCGGCCCTGCTTCGCCAGCCACTTCGCCAGCTTGCCGGCGGTGGTGGTCTTGCCCGCGCCCTGCAGCCCCAGCAGCAGCACCACACGCGGCCGTTTGCTGCTCTGCGTCAGCCCGCCCTGGGTGTCCCCGAACAGGGCAAGCATCTCGTCGCGCACGATCTTGACGACCTGCTGCGACGGCGACAGGCTCTTGAGGACCGTGTCCTCCATCGCCCGATCGCGGACCCGGTCGATGAAAGCCTTGACGACCTTGAAGTTGACGTCCGCCTCGAGCAGCGCCAGCCGGATCTCGCGCAACGCGGCTTCGATGTTCTCGGGCGTCAGGCGCCCCTGGCCCGCCAGCGACTTGAAGACGTCCTGAAGGCGATTGCTGAGTGACTCGAACATCGAGGATGTAACGTCGACTGAAGCCGGCCCGCCCGGCACACCTGCACTAACGTGCTCTAGCGCAAACCGTTATTGTGACCGGGCCGGCTGTGCGCGTCAACCCGGAGACCGGCCGAGGACCGGGCGCGCGCCGTCCGGCGTCCGCGCCGGCCAGAGGGCAGGCACCGCAAAGAACGCGGCGGGCACGGCGTAGTTCAGGGCCAGCAGGCTACGGGCGCCGCTCCACAACAGCAGCGCCGTCAGGACGACGGGCGGCAGCGCCAGTAGCACCGCGGACGCGCCTTCCCAACTCGCCGCCGGCCACCTGGCCATCACACCCGCGGCGGCGACGGACAGCACGACGAAGCCCACCGGCATCACCGCCGCCGTCCGGGCGCCGATGACGCTGAACTTGTTCTGCGTGAGCAATGGCGTGAAGCCGTCCGGGCGCCACGCATACACCGGGACCACGAGCAGGACCGCCGCGGCGCCAGCCAGCGCGAGAGTGCGGCCGGCCTCGGACCGCCCACCCCCACGCACCAGTGCCGCCCAGAGCACGGGCACGAGCACGAGGAACGACGCGCGCGTCGCGAACGCCACTCCGGCGAATACCGCCAGGCCAGCCGGGATCGGGCGGCGGGCGTGAACGCCCGACGACCCGGTCAGCAGCGACATCGCCGCCAGGACGATGATGGCGTTGGTGGCCAGGTCGCCGCCCGTCACGAAATCCTGCAGCACGGCCGGCGAGGCCACCAGTGTCAGCGCGGCCATGGCGGTGGCGGCACCGAGGTCGTCACGACGCCGTGCCAGCACGAGCACCCACGCCGGAAACCACAGGAGGTTCTGCCAGGCGGCGTTCCCGGCGAGGACGAACGGCGCCGCGAGGAGCAGGCTGCCAGGCAGGACGCTGACGGCGTTCCCGAGCGGTGTCACGGCTTCGTAGGGATACCGGCCCTGGCCGGCTGCCCGGACGGCCGCGTTGAGCGCATCGTCGCGATCGCTGGTCCCCGTCCGCGCCGCGATCGGATACGCCAGGGCGAAGAGGACAACGAGGGCGGCGACGAGCATTGCGGCGCCCGCACGCGTCACGCCGGGTCGTCGGCGAGCGAGCCATGCCTGCGAACCGGGATGGCACACGACACCGCACAGCATGGCCACTAGACACCCGTAGGCCAGCACGCCCGGCGCGGCGCCGTACTTCTGGACGATGCCCAATGACGGGAGGGCGAGGCTGGCACCGAGCGCGAGGCTGCGCGCCGCCCAGCCGAGCGGGCGGGGGTGACCGGCACTCACCGAACGCACGCCAAGGGAGCCGTGACGCCGCCTCCGGAAGCCGCTACACCCCGGACAACCGGTGCCCGAGTTTTTCCTTCTTGGTCTTCAGATACCGGCGGGTGGACTCCGACGCGGGCATCTCGAGCGGCAGCCATTCGCTCACCGACAGCCCGTAGCCCTCGATGCCGACGAGCTTGCGGGGGTTGTTGCTCAACAGCCGCATGGAGGACACGCCGAGTTCGCGCAGCATCTGCACGCCCATGCCGTAGTCACGCTGGTCGGCCTTGAAGCCGAGGCGCTCGTTCGCCTCCACGGTGTCAAAGCCTTCGTCCTGCAGTTCGTAGGCGCGGATCTTGTTCGCCAGGCCGATGCCGCGCCCCTCCTGATTGAGGTAGAGGAGGATTCCGCGGCCTTCATCGGCGATCAGCTTCAGGGCCGCGTCGAGTTGCGCGCCGCAGTCGCAGCGCACCGAGTGCAGCACGTCGCCGGTCAGGCACGACGAATGGACGCGCACCAAAACGTCCTTGCCCGAGGAGATGTCGCCGCGAACGAGGGCGACGTGCTCCTTCTTGTCGAGCTGATTGACGAAGACGTGCATCTGGAAATCGCCGAAGTCGGTGGGCAGCTTCGCGGTGGCGACGCGCTTCACGAGCGATTCGGTGCGGATCCGGTACTTGATGAGATCCGCGATCGTGATCATGAGCAGCCCGTGCTTCTTCGCGAACTTCGAGAGTTCGGGCAGGCGGGCCATCGTCCCGTCCTCGTTCATGATCTCGCAGATGACGCCGGCCGGGTACAGGCCGGCGATGCGCGCCATGTCGACCGCCGCCTCCGTCTGCCCCGCGCGTTCCATCACGCCACCGGAGCGTGCCCGCAGCGGGAACATGTGGCCGGGCCGGGCGAGGTCGTGCGGCTTGGTCGCGGGGTCGATCGCGGTCAGCACGGTGGCCGCGCGATCCTGCGCCGAGATGCCGGTGGTGGTGCGCCCCTTGGCCTCGATCGGGACGCAGAACGCCGTCTCGAACCGCGACGTGTTCTGGGACACCATCAGCGGGACCTCGAGTTCGTCCAGCCGCTCCGGCGTCATGGACAGGCAGATCAGCCCGCGGCCGTACCTCGCCATGAAGTTGATCGCCTCGGGCGTCACCTTCTCGGCGGCGATCGTGAGGTCGCCTTCGTTCTCCCGATCCTCGTCATCGACGACGATGATCATCTGGCCGGCCTTGAAGGCGGCGACGGCGTCCTCGATGCTGGCGAACGGGCTGGCCTGCTTGCGGGCCCCTTTGGCGATCTTCATGCTGGTCTTCATGTCCTGACACTCCGTACTGCGGAGGCTGCCACCCGCCCGGACGCCGCCAGTTCCGCGGCGCGGGCAACGTACTTCCCGACCATGTCGAACTCCAGGTTCACCCGCGTGCCGGCCCGTGCGTGCTTCAGGGTGGTGTGCGCCATCGTGAACGGGATGATCATCAGCTCGAGCCGGTCGGCATCGAGCGCGGCCACCGTCAGCGAGATCCCGTCCACGGCAATCGATCCCCTGTGAATGAGGTTGCCGGCGAACTGCGGCGGGAAGCTCAACGCGACGCGCCAGAAGTCGGCGTCCTCGCGCACCGACTCGATGCGGCCGACGGCGTCGACGTGCCCCTGCACGAAGTGCCCGCCGAAGCGGCTGTCCGCGCGCATCGAGCGTTCGAGGTTCACGACACTGCCAGGCACGAGGTCGGACAGGGTGGTGACCTGGAGCGTCTCGGGGCCGATGTCGGCCTGAACCTCGGTGGCGTTGCGCTCGACGACGGTGAGGCAGACGCCATTCACGGCGAGGCTCTCACCCAGTACGAGTTCCGGCGCCAGGGACGTGGCGATGTGCACGCGCACGCCGCCGCCCGCGGGCGCCGCCGCCACCACAGTTCCGACCGATTCAACGAGGCCCGTGAACATATCCTTCGATGAGCACATCCGGCCCGAGCGGCTCGATGCGCCGCTCCGCGAGCGACGCCGGGGGCACGCGACGGCCGGACAGGAATCGCAGGCCGGCTGGCCCCAGCACGTGGGGCGTCACGTACAACCGCACGAAGTCCACGACCCCTTCGTCCCAGGCTGCCCGGTGGAGGGCAGCGCCCCCTTCGAGCAGGACCGACGTGATGCCGCGGGCCGCCAGCGCCTTGAGGCCGCCGTGCACGGTCCCGTCGGACACCACGATCGAGGCGCCCCGCGCCTCGAGGCGCGAACGCTCGTCGCGTCGCGCCGCTGATTCAGCCGTCGTGATGATGATGACAGGGCCGGACTCGCGTGTCGAGAGCAGCTGGGCTTGCGGAGGCGTGCGCAGCCCTCGATCGAACACCACCCTCGTGAGCGGCAGTTCGCGAAACGAGCCCCGGGCGGTCAGGTGCGGGTCGTCCACGAGCACCGTGCCCACGCCCACGGCTATGGCATCGACCTCGGCGCGCACCTGGTGCGCATGCCGGTTCGCTTCATTGGACGTGAGCCACGTGCGGGTGCCCGGTGAGGCCGCGAGGCACCCGTCGGACGAGATAGCCGCCTTCAAGACCACGAATGGCCGTCCCTCCCGGATCGTGGTGAAGAAGGGCTGGTTCAACCGCAGGGCCGGCCCGTCGCCCAGGCCGACGTCCACGCGGATCCCCCGTGCCTCCAGGTACGCGAAGCCGCGTCCGCTTACGAGCGGGTTCGGATCCTCCAGCGCCGCGACGACGCGCACAATCCCGGCGTCGGCAATTCTCGGCACGCAGGGCCCTGTCCGCCCCGTGTGACTGCAGGGCTCCAGCGTGCAGTACAGGGTGGCGCCCCGCGCACGCGGCCCCGCCATCTCCAGGGCATGCACCTCGGCGTGGGGTTCGCCGGCACGGCGGTGATAACCCTGCCCCACCACGACCCCGTCGGGAGACACGACGACGGCGCCCACCACCGGGTTGGGACTGGTCCGACCACGGCCGCGGCCCGCATGGAACAGGGCGCGCGCCATGTAGTCGGCATCGGCGAGTGTCACCACTTCTCCTCGAAGAGCCCGTCCACGTACTCGTTCGCGTCGAAGACCACCAGATCGTCGATCGCCTCGCCGACGCCGACGTACCGGATGGGCAGCTTCAGATCGTTCGCGATCGCCACCGCGACCCCGCCCTTTGCCGTCCCGTCCAGCTTGGTGAGCACGATGCCGTTGACGCCCGCCACGTTCATGAACTCGCGGGCCTGCGCGAGACCGTTCTGTCCGACCGTCGAATCGAGGACGAGCAGCACCTCCTGCGGGGCGCCCGGCACTTCGCGCGAGGCGATCCGCCGGATCTTCTCCAGCTCGTTCATCAGGTTCACGCGCGTGTGAAGCCGTCCGGCCGTGTCCACCAGCACCGGATCACGGCCCCGCGCCTTTGCGGACGAAATCGCATCGAAGACGACGGCCGCCGGATCGGCGCCCTCGCGCGCACGCACCATATCCACGCCGGCCCTCCCGGCCCAGATCTCGAGCTGCTCGACGGCCGCGGCACGAAAGGTATCAGCCGCGCAGATCAGCGGCTGACGGCCCTGGTTCTTCAGCAGGTTCGCCAGCTTGCCGACCGTGGTGGTCTTGCCGGTGCCGTTCACGCCGACGATGAGCGTGACGCGGGGCGGAGCATCCACGACGATCGGCCGATCCACCGCCGCGAAGACTTCGCGGATCTCCTGCTTCACGAGGTCGCGCAGGCTTTCGCCGTCCCCCGCCCGCTTCTTCACCGCCGCGATGATCCGGTCCGTGGCCGCGACGCCGATGTCGGCGGAAATGAGCAGTTCTTCCAGCGCGTCGATCGTCTCGACGTCGACGGGGCGTGAGCGGCGGGCCGGTTCGTCCGCGCGACGGACGATCTCGTCGAACCGTTCGACGATCTGCTGCTTGGTGCGGGTGAGGCTCTCGCGAATACGTCCGAACAGACCCATCGTGCGATCTTATGCCGGTTCCGCCTCCGCCCGCTGACGGCGGAGCATGAGCGCCTCCAGCGCCGCGCGGAGTTCGACGCGGCCTTCGAGCACCGCTGCGATCTGCGTCGCAATGGGCAGCTCGACGCCGTGCCGCTCGCCCAGCGCGAGCGCCGCACCGGTGGTCCGCACGCCTTCCGCCACCATCTTCATCCCGGCGACGATGTCGTTGAGCGGCCGGCCCCGGGCGAGTTCGATGCCGACGTGTCGATTACGGCTGAGCGATCCCGTACAGGTCAACACGAGATCGCCGAGGCCGCTCAGCCCCGCTGGCGTCTCGCGGCGCCCGCCTGCCGCGCAGGTGAGGCGCGAGATTTCCGCGAGCCCTCGCGTGACCAGGGCGGCGAGCGCATTGTGCCCGAGCCCGACGCCCTCGACGACACCGGCAGCGATCGCGATGACGTTCTTCAGTGCCCCACACAACTCGACGCCCACCACGTCGTCCGATCCGTACAGGCGAAAGTACGGGGCCCGGAACTGTGCCTGCACGCGTTCGACGGCCTCCGTCTCGGTCGACGCCGCTAGCACGGCCGTCGGCAACTGGCGGGCGACCTCGCTGGCAAAGCTCGGTCCCGACAGCACGACGACCGGGTGGCGGTGGTCGCTCTCCTGCGCGATCACCTCGGACATGCGCAGCAGCGAGTCGACTTCGAGTCCTTTCGTGGCGCTGACCAGGACGGCTCCCGACGCAAGGTGCGGAGCCGCGCCTCGCATGACGGCTCGGCACCCATGGGACGGAACGGCGACGACAACCAGTTCGGTGTCGCTCACCGCGTCGGCCAGCGAGGCGGTCGGGTGCACCGATTCGGGCAGCAGGACGTCGGGCAGGTACACGACGTTGGCCCGCCGTCGCTGCATGTCGGCAACCGTTGCGGCATCGCGCGCCCACAGGCGCACCTCGTGATCGGTCCGCCCGAGGTGCACCGCGAGGGCGGTGCCCCAGCTTCCGGCGCCGAGAACGGTGATGCGCCGCGTCATGCGCGTGCCCCCAGCCTCCGCTCGGTGCCGAGCCGGACTCTCATGAGGTTCCCGCGGTGACGGAACACGATGAGCGCTGCCGTTCCGCACGCCGCCACGACGACACCGTCGTCGCTGCCCGTGGCAAAGGCGATCGGCGGCAGCACGAGGGTCGCGACGACGGACCCGACCGAGACGTACTTTGTTGCCCAGATGGCCGCGATGAACACGGCAAATGCCGGGGGGATGGCGAGCGGGGCGAGCACCGAGAAGGCACCGCACGCGGTGGCCACCCCCTTGCCGCCGCGGAACCTGAGCCAGATTGGATACACGTGCCCGACCACGGCCGCGCACCCGGCCAGCGCCGGAACGGGACCTGCGCCGCTGATGGCGCCCGCAGCGGCAACCCCCGCGGCGCCCTTGGCAATGTCGAGCACGGCGCAGATCACGCCCGCCTTGACGCCCGACGCGCGAAGGACGTTGGCGGCACCGATGTTCCCGCTGCCGATCCGGTGCAGGTCGCGCGCCCCCCAGCGCTTCGCAAGCAGCAACGCGAAGGGGATCGAGCCGATGAAGTAGGCGATCACGATGCCGACGACAGCCATGGGGAAACCAGTGTAGTGCAGCGGCCTGCGGCTCACGCCAGTGGCGCACGGGCGAGCGGCACGTGTTCGGGTCCGCCGGCGCGGAGATGGCTCCGGAAGAGCGTCACGGCCGCGACGGGCTGGATGATCCGGTGCGCCGACTGCCCCCCGTCGAGCACCGGCCTCAGCGTCGAGGGCGCGGGAACCCGCCAGCGCGCAAGAGTCAAGTGCGGCGCGAAGGGCCGCGGCTCGAGGGCGATGCCCAGGCGGCGCACGCGCGACGCGAGTTCGGCATGTACGGCGCGCAGCCCCTCGCTCCCCTGCTCCACTCCCAGCCAGAGGACGCGCATGGGTCCGGTCGGCGGGAAGGCCCCCGCCGATCCGAAGGCCACGTCGAAGGCCCGCTGCGCAAGGGGCTCCGACAGGGCGGTCACTGCGTCAGGCACCCTCGCGTCCGCCACCTCACCCAGGAACACGACCGTGAGGTGCAGGTGCTCCGGCCGCACCGGGCGGAGGGACACGTCGCCAGCCTCCCGCAGCCGACCTACGAGGACCGCTTGTCGCGCCACCACGGCTGCGCGTGCCAGGGCGCCGAGTTCAACCGCGGTGAACAGCCGGGCCATCGAGCAGCAGCAGGCGCAGCATGTTCATCGCGGCCTGCGTCGACTGGAACTTCACCATGTCGCGCGCCCCCACGAACCGGAACGTGCGCACACGGCTCGCGTCCGGGGTCACCACGGCGATGGCCACCGTTCCCACCGGTTTGGCCGGCGTACCTCCCCCCGGTCCCGCAATGCCGGTGATCCCGACGCCCACCGACGAGCGGGCCCGCGTGCGGACACCCTCCGCCATCGCCTGCGCAACGGGCTCGCTGACGGCACCATGCGCGTCGATCAGCGCGGGCGGCACATCCAGCCACTCGATCTTCGCGGCGTTGCTGTAGCAGACGACCCCGCGATCGAAGTAGGCCGAACTGCCGGGCACGTCGGTCAGGCGTGATGCCAGGAGCCCTCCGGAGCACGACTCGGCCACCGCGATCGTCATCGTGTGCCGCAGCAGCAGGCCGCCCACGACCACCTCCATGGCCTGATCGTCCGTGCTGTACACCGACGGTCCCAGCGCTTCCTGCAGTGCGGCGACGGCCGGGTCCAGGACGCGGGCCGCCTCCCCCTCGCCCGCCGCCACGGCGGTGAGGTGCAGTTCGATCTGCCCCATCGACGCCAGAATGGTGGTTGCAATCGGCACCGGCTCCGTGGCCCAGGGCATGTAGATCGGCCCGGCCACCGAGTCCACGTCAGACTCCGACCGCCCGGTGATCCGCAAGACCCGCCGGAAGAGACCGCGTCCTTCCGACCTCGCACGCAACCGGTCCTCGATCACCGCCTCCAGCATCGGGGCCATCTCGCGCGGAGGTCCCGGCAGCAGGAGCACGCCGGTGCCCTGCGCCTCGATCCACAAGCCGGGAGCCGTGCCACGCGTGTTCTCGATGATGGTGGCGCCTCGCGGCACCATGGCCTGCCGGCGGTTGATGGCCGGCATGGCCAGGCCGCGCTGCTCGAACCGCTGCTGGATCGCCGCCAGCACCCGTTCGTCGAGGTCGAGCGGGATCGACAGCGCACGCGCGAGCGCGTCACGGGTGACGTCATCCTCAGTGGGTCCGAGTCCTCCCGTGCAGACGATCAGCTCCACCGTGCCGAGGCCGCGGGAGAACAGGGCCGCCACCTCCGCCGTATCGTCGCTGACGACAGCCTTCATGCGGACGTCGTAGCCGAGCGTGTTCAGCCGCCCCGTGATGCGCAGGGAATTGGTGTCCTGCTTGAACGGGGTCAGCATCTCGCTGCCGACGGCGAGGATCCACGCCTTCATGACCGCGCCCTCACAAAGCCCAGCCGAATCCCGCAGCCGACAGGTAGATCACGCCGCGCAGCGCCAGGTTGGCATACACCGCCGCCATCCCATCGTCGGCCATGATCCCGAAGCCGCCGGGCAGCGCCTCGAGCCGGTTGGCCGGGTAGGGCTTGATGATGTCGGCGACGCGGAACAGCAGAAAGCCGATGACCGCCCCCTGCCAGCCGACCGGGTTGAACAGGAAGGTGATCAGGATGCCGAGCACTTCGTCGATGACAACGGGACCGGGGTCGGTCTGCTGGAAGTGCCGCTCGGCGTGCGTACCGCTCCACGCACCGAGGAAGAACACGGCGACCACGGCGGCCGTCTGGGCGGCTGCGGTCTGGGGCAGCAGCCACCACACGAGCACGCCGACGAGCGACCCGAAGGTGCCCGGCGCGGTGGGGGCGTAGCCGACGCCGAAGGCCGTGGCACAGGCAAGCGCGACAGCACGCATCAAGAGAGCGTACCCGATCGCGCCGGGTCAGGCGTCCGCGCGGACGACGCGCGTGCCCGCAAAGCGATCGTGAAGGCCCCGACCATCGCGGCTGAGGGCCATCGGCACGAAGCCCAGACCCGCAGGCAGCGCCAGCAGCATCCACATGAAGGCGCGCAGCGCCGCGCGCGTCACGCCGGGCGACTGGTCGCCGTCGTCCGCCAGCACGCGCAGCCCGGTGAGGAGCTTGCCCAGCGTCTGGCCGACGACGGTGAAGGCCACGAGGTAGCCGCCGTTCTGGACGAGGAGGAAGGCGATGAGCGGTATTTTCGGGACGATCGCGAGCTCGCTCAAGGAGACCCCGCAGATTTCGAGGGTCAGGTAGATCACCGCGGCGTCGACCGCGGCGAGCAGCACCAGATCGATGGCCGCGGCCGCGGCCCGCGAGGTCAGCGCCGCGGGCACGAGGACGGACGGTGCCGCCTCCGGCGTCACGGCTGCGGCCTGGCGCATGGGCCCGGTTGCCTCCGCGCGTCGGGCGGCGCCGCGCATTGGCGCAACCGCCTGTGGCGCGTCCTCGACCGCAGCGGAGGGCTCGCCGGGAGCCGAATCGGCCGGCAGTTCGAGCAGCGGCGTACGCACATCGAACCGCAGCCGCGGCACTTCGGGCGTGGCGCGGCGCACGGCAAGCGGCGGGCGCGGCGGCGAGGGCTTCGTAATCAGCGGCACGTCGTCGGTGATTGGGCCGCCGAACAGCGGCAGCTCCACTACCGCGTTGTGCGCACCGCCCGCACGGGCGGTGGTCTCGACCTCGGGGACCGCGTCCGCGAACCGGCGGGCCGCCGGTGGCGGCGCGGCGTGATCCAGCAGTTCGAGATCGTCGAGCGGGGCAGGCACCTCGTCGCCTCTGAGGCGCAGGTCGGGCGTCGCGGCGGCGGTGCGCAGCGAGAACTCGTATCCGCAGTTGCGGCAGCGTTCCGTGCGTTCGTACCCGAGGTACCCGCACTTGGGACACTTCATGGAATGAGACCACCTGACGAAGGCACGGCCGGCCGCGCGGCCGGCAGCGGTCCGAGGCCGATGAGTTGACGCTGAATTTCGCTGAGCACCCGGTCGGCCTCGGCGCGTTCGGACGCGGTGTCCGGGATGCCCTGAAGCAGGGCCATCGCGTCGCGCAGGCGGCCGCTCGACATCAGGGCGCGGGCCCGATCGAGCGCGGCGGTGGACCGCCGGGGCGGCGCCGGGAGGTCGGGGGGTTGCGCCGGCGGCGGCGCGATCCGATCCGCACGCCGCGCGAGCGACCGCTCGACCAGGGCGGCCCACTCCGGCCGCGTGGCGCCCAGTGCGAAGAGGCCTGCGGCCACGATCACGAGGGCGCTCACCGCGATCGCCGTCCATGCGGCCCGAGAGCGGCGCGTGCCGTCCGGCGCATCGAGCGTCAGGCGTGGCGCGGCGCTCGAGTCGGGCAGGTCGGCCATTGCGCCGGCGTCGGCTCGATCCACCCGGTCGAGGAGCGCCATGACTTCGTCCGACGGCCCGCCGTGGTTGATCGCGGCGCGCAGCAACCGGCGCGCCTCGGAACTGTCGCCGCGGGTCAGGGCCGCGGCGCTGTCGTGCAGGAGGGCGTCGGTCTCGCGCTGCCGCTCGGCCTGCGCACTGCGTGCCCGTTCGATGTACGCGCGCGCCTTCGCGTGGCTCCGGTCGAGGAACAACGCCCGGGTCCAGACGTTGATCGCCTGGTCGTACTCGCCCGCGAAGTAATGATCGAGCCCGGCCAGCAGCAGCTGCTCAATCTTGGCGTCGCGCTCCGACTTCGACGCAGGCTCTGGCGTGCGCGCCGTGTCGCTACGAAGCGGATCGGACATGCATCACAACTCTGGAGGGACGCCGGATTATAGCATCCGCCCGCGACGGGTACGAGCCTGCGCGCGGTGCGGGCGCCGGCGTGGGCCGCTACAATGCGGCCCAGGTGCGATGCCGCTCGTCGAGTCCATTCCCAACGTGAGTGAGGGCCGCCGTGCTGACGTGCTGTCAGCCCTCGCGGCCGGCGTCGCACGCGCCGAGGGTGCGGTGCTGCTCGATCACTCCGCCGACCCGTCGCATCACCGCTCGGTGTACACGATCGCAGGCGCAACCGGCGGCGTCCGCACCGCCGTGCTCAACCTCATCGGAATCGCGATCGACCGCATCGACCTCGGCGTGCATGCAGGACAGCACCCGCGGATCGGCGCCGTGGACGTGGTGCCCTTCGTGCCGCTCGCCGGCGCGACGATGGCAGACTGCGTCGCGCTGGCCGAGGAGGTGGGCCAACTCGTCGCGGGCCGCTTCGGCGTCCCGGTCTACCTGTACGAAGAAGCCGCGCGCGTGCCCGGGCGACGACGCCTCGAAGTGATCCGGCGCGGCGGCTTCGAAGGGCTTGCCGGCAGGATGCGCGAGCCCTTCTGGCGGCCCGACTTCGGGCCCGCGGTCCCGCACCCGACCGCGGGGGCCATGGTGGTGGGCGCCCGGCAGCCGCTGATTGCCTACAACGTCAACCTCGCCAGCGACCGCGTCGACGTCGCCCGCGACATCGCCCGGCACATCCGCGAAAGCGGCGGCGGACTTCCGTACGTCAAGGCACTGGGGCTCTTCCTCGCCCACCGCGGGCTGGCGCAGGTCTCGATGAACCTGACCAACTTCGAGCGGACACCCATTCACGTGGTGTTCGAGCGGGTCGTGGCCGAGGCTGCCGCGCGCGGCGTCGAGGTGCTCGAGAGCGAGCTGATCGGGCTCATCCCCGAAGCGGCGCTCGCCGCGACGACGCCCGCGCAGCTGCGGCTGTCGGGGTTCTCGCCCGCGCAGGTCCTCGAGCGCAGGCTCGAGGCCGCGGGACTTCGTGCCGCGGCCCGCTGACGCGCCCCCTACGGCTCGTCGTCGGCGTCGGCCCGCCGCGCGGGTGCGATGCCGAACGTGCGCATCTTCCGGTACAGGTTGCTCCGCTCCACGCCGAGCACCTCGGCGGTCCGGGACATGTTCCCCTGCTGCTCGGCCAGCGTGCGCAGGATGAGGTCGCGCTCGAACCGCTCCCGTGCATCGTGCAGCGTGAGGCGTGCCGTGTCGCCCTCGACGTCGACGGCGTCGGGTGCGGGCGCCGACGCGCTCAGGAACGTGAGGTCGTCGGCCGTGATCGCCTCGCCGGGCACCATGATCATCAGGCGTTCGATGACGTTCCGCAGTTCGCGCACGTTGCCCGGCCAGCTGTAATGCTGGAGAAGCGCGACCGCGCCGGGCTCGAACCTCTTCAGCCGCCGGCCGTACTCGCGCGCGAACTCGACCATGAAGTGGTCGGCCAGCAGCGGGATGTCCTCCTGCCGGTCACGCAGCGGCGGCACGAACACCGGTATCACGTTCAGCCGGAAGTACAGGTCCTCGCGGAAGTTGCCGGCGCGGATCTCGGCCTGCAGGTCCTTGTTGGTCGCGGCGAGCACACGCGCGTCGACGCGGATCCGCGTCGTGCCGCCCACCTGCTCCATCGTCTGCTCCTGCAGGACTCGCAGCACCTTGGCCTGCGTCTTGATGCTCATGTCCGCGATCTCGTCGAGGAAGATGGTGCCGCCGTCGGCCAGCTCGAACTTGCCGCGGCGGTCGGCGACGGCCCCCGTGAACGCCCCGCGCACGTGCCCGAACAGCTCGCTTTCGATCAGCTCCTCGGGGATCGCGGCACAGTTCACCTCCACGAACGGGCCGTTGCGCCGCCGGCTCAGCGCGTGCACGGTTCTCGCCACGAGTTCCTTGCCCGTGCCGTTCTCCCCGTAGATCAGCACGCGCCCGTTGCTGGGGGCCGCCATGGCTACCTGCTCCCGGAGGCGCTTGATCGCGAGGCTCTCGCCGACCATCGTCCGCGTCCGGTCCACCCGCTCCCGGAGGGCGCGGTTCTCACTCTCGAGCAGCCGCTGGCGGAGCGCGTTGCGGACCACGAGCACCGTCTTGTCGAGGGACAGCGGCTTCTCCACGAAGTCGAACGCCCCGAGCTTGATGGCCTTGACCGCCGACTCGATGCTCCCGTGGCCCGAGATGAGCACGACCTGCGCATCGACCTGGCGCTCCCGCAGCTTCGCGAGGGTGGCCAGGCCGTCCATGCCCGGCATCCAGACGTCGAGCACGATGAGGTCCACGGGGCTGCGGCTGACGCGGTCGAGGCAGGCCTCCCCGCTCGACACGGCTTCGACCTGATAACCCTCGTCGCGCAGGACGCCGCTCAGCGAGCTGCGCACGCCCGGCTCGTCGTCCACGATCAGGATGGTGGGTTTCACGCGGGTATCTCGATGGTGAAGCGCGTGCCGCGGGGTTCGTTGTCGCTGGCGTCGATCGTCCCGCCATGCTCCGCGACTATCCGCCGAACGATGGCGAGGCCGAGGCCGCTGCCGCGCCGCTTGGTTGAATAGTACGGCAGAAACAGCTTCTCGCGCTCGCCCGGAGGAATGCCGGGGCCGTTGTCCGCCACCACAATGCGGACCAGGTGGTTGGGCTCGTCGTGCTGCGTCTCGATGACGATCCGCCCGCGGCGGTCGATCGCCTCGATCGCGTTGTCGATCACGTTGATCATGACCCGCTTGATCTGGTCCGGGTCCAGGCGCACCAGCGGGAGGTCCGCGCCGAACTGGCGGACGAACTCGACGTCAGTGAACAGGCCGTCGTACAGCGTGAGGCAGTTGGTGATCAGCGCGTGCACGTCGGTCGGCGTCGTGCGCGGCGTCGGCATGCGAGCGAACTGGGAGAACTCGTCCACCAGCGCCTTCAGCGACTCGACTTCCCCGACGATCGTCGCGGTGCACTCCTCGACGAGCGCCCGCGCCCCGGACGGCGCATCCGCGAAGTGGCGCCGCATGCGTTCGGCGGACAGCTGGATCGGCGTCAGCGGGTTCTTGATCTCGTGCGCGAGACGGCGCGCGACCTCGCGCCAGGCAGCCACCTTCTGAGCCCGGATGAGAGGCGTCACATCGTCCAGCACCAGGATCTGCCCCTCGTGGGCGCCCGACTCGCCCGTCAGCGGCGTGGCCACCACCGACAGGTGCGCGTCAACGCCCTCTCGGGTGATCGACATGTCACGCTCCACCGGCACCCCACGGCTCGAGGGCGCGGCGGACAGCATCGCCACGAGCGGCTCCAGCCCCGGCCGATCGAACACGAGCCGTGCCGACTGGCCGACGACGGCGCGCTGGACGCCGAGCAGCCGTGCAGCCGCGCTGTTGATCGTGGTCACGAGGCCGTTCGCGTTGATGGACACCACCCCCGTCGTGATGCGTTCGAGGATCGTCTCGACATACCGCCGGCGCCGCTCGAGGTCGACCGTCGACTGCTCGATCCGGCGCCTGCTGGTCGCCAGTTCGTCCGCCATCGTGTTGAACGCCTCGGTCAGCGACCCGAACTCATCGTCGCTCTGCGGCTCGACCCGCTGATCCAGGTGCCCGGCCCCGATCTCCCGCGCCGCGTGCGCCAGCATCTCGATCGGCTGCGTGATGCGCTTCGAGAGGTACAGGCCCATCCAGGTGGCCCCCACCAGGATCATGAGCGTCACCATGAGGAAGAACGAGAGGTACACGCCGGTGAGCGGCCGCTGGAAGACGCGCAGCTGGCTGTAGTTCTCGAACGCGGCCGTCATTTGGCGCGAGCGCCGTGCGAGGTCCCCCGCCAGGTGATCGGTGGCAACGACAACGCCGGCGGCAGCCCCGTCGCCACCCCGGATCACGGCGGCGCCGTGCAGCAGATCGCCGGCCGGGCCGAGCGGTTCCACCTGACTCACCGGGTCGCTCTGCGCCAGCGCCTCGCGCGCGATGCGGTCGATGGTTGCGCGTGAGTAGCCCGGCGGGGTGGGGCCCGCGGAGATGTCCACGAGGGCCTCGGGTACCCCACGCTCGCCGCCCGGCGCGATCCGGTAGATCTGGACCACCTGGACGCGATCGAGGCCGACCTCCGGCTCCGCGACATCGCGGATTCCCTCGGTCGGTTCCTGCATCAGATCCACGTCGGCGAGCGTCCGCGCGATCCGGGACGCGTGCTCCGCCACCCGCCCCTGGCGCTCCCGGTAGTAGTCGCTGGCGATCTGGTTCGCCGAGGACAACACCTCCTCCATCGGCGCCGTGAACCATCGATCGAGATTGGTGCGGATCAGTTCGCTGCCGACCGCCAGCACGAGCACCGCGGGGACCAGCGTCATGCCGATCAGCAGGGCCACCAGCTTGGCGCGGAAGCGGGCGAAGGGCCGCCCGCGCCGACGCTCGACCACCAGCTTGACGATGTTGCGCGCGAGGACGAACACGAGCGCCACGACCATCGTGAGGTCGGCGGCCAGCAGCGCGTAGAGGACGAATTCCGCGAGGAAGTCAGGCGAGTAGCTGGGAGACCGGTTGGCCGCCATCAGCAGGCCGACCAGCGCCGCGAGCAGGCCGGCAATCCCGGCGAGAATCAGGCGCGGGTTGTCTCGAAACGGCGTCCGCGGTTCCTGCGCGGGCCGGGAGCCGGAGCCAGGCGTGATCGACGTCACTGGGTCTGGCACGCGCCCCTACTCTTTGGCGTTCAGCAGGTCCTTGAGTTCGCTCATGAACTCGCCGATGTCCCGGAAGTGGCGGTAGACGGAGGCGAACCGGACGTAGGCGACCTTGTCCAGCGCCTTGAGCTCCTCCATGACGAACGCCCCGATCTCCGCGGTCGGCATCTCCCGTTCGGGCCGCTCCTGCAGCGACGACTCGACCCGGTCCGCGACGGCCTCGATGGACTTGAGGCTCACCGGCCGCTTTTCGCAGGCCTTGAGCAGTCCGTTGACGAGCTTCTGCCGATCGAACCGTTCCCGCGTGCCGTCCTTCTTCACGACCATGTAGGGGATCTCGTCGATCCGCTCGTAGCTCGTGAACCGTTTGCCGCACTCCAGACACTCGCGCCTCCGGCGGATGACCTCCCCCTCCTTGCTTTCGCGCGAGTCGACGACCTTGTCGCCGAGGTTCCCACAATACGGACACTTCATCGCGGCACAGCCCTCTCGGAGTCGGCCTCGTTGGCGAGCCGACGCATGCCGGCCACGTTCAGGCCCTCGTGGGCCGCGAACAACAGGCCCAGCAGCAGTGACGGAACGACGGTGAACAGGTGCAGCACGATTGCCGCGCCGACCGCCGCATCGTCGGGCGCGTTGAAGAAGGTGGTGGCGGCGAAGCGGAACGCGGCGTGAAACCCGCCGACGGCTCCGGGCGTCGGGACCGCGACGCCCACGACGAGGAGCGCGATCACGAGGAAAGAGCCGACGAACGGCACCGCGAGCCGGAACGCGATGGCTGCCGCCCAGATGCCCAGCGCGATCGACAGCCACAGCGGGAACGACAGCAGGAGCGCCACGAGGAGCCGGCCAGGTCGGCGCACGATACCGAGGCCCGTCGCGAATTTTTCGGCCACCGTGGCGAGCAGCCCGGCGAGGCGGGACGGCAGGACCGATTCGAGCCGCTCCAGCGTGGCCGCCAGCCGCGCGGGGTGGCCGGCGAGCATGAAGAGCGTCGCGAACGCCCCAAGGGCGGCCACCGCGGCCGTGAGACCGGTCCACTGGACGGTCTGGAACGCGACGCGGTTCGCGTCGGTCGTGGCCGGCGACGCGAAGAGCAGGTACCACGCGAGCATCACCAGCACGGCGATCATGTCGAGCACCCGCTCGAGGATGACGGTGGCGAAGGCACCGGTGGCCGTGATCGAGCCGCCGCGCGCGTTTTCCTGCCGCGCCAGGAAATACGGGCGAATGACCTCGCCGGCGCGCGCCGGCAGCACGGCGCTTGCGGCGAAGCCGACGCATGTCGCGCGGAAGGCGCTGGCGAACCCCGGACGCCCGATCGGCTCGAGCAGGTACTGCCACCGCCAGGCGCGGATGCCGAGGTTGAGCACCATCGTGGCGAGGGAGAACGCCAGCCAGAGCGGACTGGCATGCACGATCTGACGCGCAACGCCACGCAGGTCCACGTTGTAGAGAAAGAGGACCAGCAGCGCTGCCGCCAGCAGCAGGACGATGAGTGCGCGAAGGGGCGACCGCATGAGTGAGGCCGAACAGCGCTCCTACTATACCGCTCTAGCTGTGTCGGCACCTGGAACACCTACATGTTGTTGTTGTCAGCGTCGCGAAGGAGCCTGTAGGATCGAAGCACTTTCCCGGCTCGAGGTCCTCCAGTTGCCGCTCCCCGCTCCGATCCTGCAGACCGCCATCGGTGGACGTGCGCCTGACCGCCAGGGCAAGGTCCGCGACATCTACGACTTTGGCGACGAGCTCCTCATCGTCGCCACCGATCGCATCTCGGCCTTCGACTACGTACTGGGATCGGGCATCCCGGACAAGGGGAAGGTGCTCACGCAGATCTCGGCGTTCTGGTTCGAACGGACGCGCCACCTGGTGCCCAATCACGTGATCTCGATGTCGGTCGACGACTACCCGCTGCCGGCGCGCACCGCAGGCGCGGTGCTGTCCGGTCGATCGATGCTGGTGCGCCGGACCGAGCCGCTGCCGATCGAGTGCGTCGCGCGCGGCTTCCTGTCGGGTTCGGGCTGGAAGGACTACACGGCCACCGGCGAGGTGTGCGGGATCACGCTCCCGGTCGGACTCCGCGAATCGGATCGGCTGCCGGAGCCACTGTTCACCCCGGCGACCAAGGCCCAGTCGGGGCACGACATCAACATCAGCGAGGCGGATGCCGCACGCCTCGTGGACCCGGCGGTGCTCGAACGGGCACGCGCACTGACCCTCCGGCTCTATGCCGAGGGGGCCGCGCATGCCGAGTCGTGCGGGATCATCGTGGCCGACACGAAGTTCGAGTTCGGCCTGCTGCCCGACGACGGGCGGCCGGCCGCGGACCGGCTGATCCTGATTGACGAGGTCCTGACGCCCGACTCGTCCCGGTTCTGGCCAAGGGACGGGTACCGGCCCGGCGGCGCACAACCGAGCTTCGACAAGCAGTTCGTGCGCGACTACCTCGAGTCCATCAAGTGGAACAAGCAGCCGCCGGTCCCCTCCCTGCCGCCGGAGGTCGTCGAGAAGACGCGCGAGAAGTACGTCGAAGCCTACCGACGGCTGACGGGCCGGGACCTCGCGTGATTGCCGAGCGGCTCGAGAAGCTCGTCGAGGAGATGGTGGACAAGGGCGTCCGGTTCGAGGACGCCGTGCGCGAACTCGAGAAACGCTTCATCACGCGTGTCCTGACGGTGCAGGACGGTTCGCTCACCCGCACGGCCGAGGCCTTGGGCATCCACCGGAACACGCTCACCCGCAAGATGGGCGAATACAAGATCAAGAAGCGCACGTGACGCCGGCCGCAGCGGCGAGCCACCCATCGCCCGGTCCACGGCACTGAGGTCCGGTGCGGGGCCTTCCGAGGTGGGCCTTCCGACGTGGGCCTTCCAACTTGCGCTTTCCGACTCGGGCCTTGCGACGTGGGCCTTCCGCTCGTGCCCTTCTCACCCCCTTCCCCTGTGCCCGCCTGTCCCGCCGCCCCGATTAGCACTCTCGCCTTGACTCTGCCAGCGAGGCCCTTATAATTAGCAGTCGGCAGGAGCGAGTGCTAGCCACGGGGCGCTCGCCGCCACAAGTTTGCCACGGACGTTTTCACGAACGTTTACACCACACACGACGGAGCACACGCACATGAGTGTCAGACCGCTGCACGACCGGATCATTGTCCAGCGCATCGAAGAGGGTGAGCAGAAGATCGGCGGGATCATCATTCCGGACACCGCCAAGGAGAAGCCGCAGCAGGGCAAGGTCAAGGCTGTCGGCGCCGGCAAGGTGAAGGACGACGGCAAGCGCGTGCCCCTCGACGTCAAGGAAGGCGACACGATTCTCTTCGGCAAGTACTCCGGCCAGGAGATCAAGATCGACGGCGAGGAATTCCTGATCATGCGCGAGGACGAGGTCCTGGCGATCCTGGACAAGTAAGAGCCGCGGCGCTTCCGCACCGCCTAGATATGGCGGACCCGAGAGGCGGTCCGCACTGAGGAGACACGACAACATGGCAAAGCAGATTGTGTACGGCGAGCAGTCCCGCCAGGCGATCCTGCGCGGCGTCAACCAGCTGGCTGACGCGGTGAAGGTCACGCTCGGCCCGAAGGGACGCAACGTCGTCCTCGACAAGAAGTTCGGCTCCCCCACGATCACCAAGGACGGCGTCACGGTCGCCAAGGAAATCGACCTGAAGGACCCGCTCGAGAACATGGGTGCCCAGATGGTCCGCGAGGTGGCGAGCAAGACGTCGGACACCGCGGGTGACGGCACCACCACCGCCACGGTGCTGGCGCAGGCCATCTACCGCGAGGGGGCGAAGAACGTCGTCGCCGGCGCGAACCCGATGGAGATCAAGCGGGGCATCGAGAAGGCCGTCGAGGCGATCACCGGCGAGCTGAAGAAGATGTCGAAGCCGGTCAGCGGCAACATGGTCGCCCAGGTCGGCACCATCTCCGCCAATAACGACCAGGAGATCGGCCAGATCATCGCCAACGCGATGGACAAGGTCGGCAAGGACGGCGTCATCACCGTCGAAGAGGCGAAGACGCTCGAGACCTCGCTCGAGGTCGTCGAGGGCATGCAGTTCGACCGCGGCTACCTCTCGCCCTATTTCGTGACCGACCCGGAGCGGATGGAAGTCTCGCTCGAGAACCCGGTCATCCTGATCCACGAGAAGAAGATCAGCTCGATGAAGGACCTGCTGCCGGTCCTCGAGCAGGTCGCGCGCCTCGGCCGCCCGCTGCTGATCATCGCGGAGGACATCGAGGGTGAAGCGCTGGCGACGCTGGTCGTCAACAAGCTGCGCGGCACCCTGCAGGCCGCGGCGGTGAAGGCGCCGGGCTTCGGCGATCGCCGCAAGGCCATGCTGGAGGACATCGCCGTCCTGACCGGCGGCCGCGCCATCACCGAGGACCTCGGCATCAAGCTCGAGAACATCAAGCTCGAGGATCTCGGCAAGGCGAAGAAGGTCACGATCGACAAGGACAACACGACGATCGTCGAGGGCGCCGGATCGTCCTCCGCGATCGAGGGCCGCGTGAAGCAGATCCGCGCGCAGGTCGAGGACACCACCTCGGACTACGACCGTGAGAAGCTGCAGGAGCGGCTGGCGAAGCTGGTCGGCGGCGTGGCCGTCATCAAGGTCGGTGCGGCCACCGAGACCGAGATGAAGGAGAAGAAGGCGCGCGTCGAGGACGCGATGCACGCGACGAAGGCGGCGGTCGAGGAAGGGATCGTCCCCGGCGGCGGCGTGGCCCTGATCCGCGCAGGCCGGGCGCTGGCGAACCTGAAGCTCCACGGCGACCAGCAGATCGGCGTGAACATCGTGGCCCGCGCCATCGAAGAGCCGATGCGCTGGATCGCGACCAACGCCGGCCACGAGGGGTCCATCGTGGTCCAGAAGGTCCGCGACATGAAGGACGAGGAAGGCTTCAACGCGCTGACCGACACCTACGAGAACCTGGTGCAGGCCGGCGTGATCGACCCGGCCAAGGTCGTCCGCAACGCGCTGCAGAACTCGTCGTCGATCGCCTCGCTCCTGCTCACCACGGAAGCCCTGATCTCGGAGATTCCGGAGGAGAAGAAGGAAGCGCCGGCGATGCCGGGCGGCGGCGGCATGGGCGGGATGTACTAAGACGCCCACGCGGCCCGGCGCGCGCACCGCGCCGACCGAACTGATCGGGCCCGGCAGGCATCCGCCTGCCGGGCCTTTTCATTTGTGCTCCTTCCCGCCGGCGCCGCCACGCAGACCCGGCAGCGCCCAACCGCCGCGGCAGCACCCCACGCACCGCAGCAGGACAACACGTGCGGCGCCAACATGCGCGCGCGTGCGTCCGCCCCGCACGCGAATCACGCGCCGCGTGACAGCAGCGGACCTGGCGTCAGAACCGCGCGCGCAGCCGGACCGACAGGTTGGCGCCGGGCGCATCGAGCCCGGACCCGTGCAGCCGGTAGTTGCGATCGGTCAGGTTGTCGCCGATGACCGTCGCGTCGAGCCACGACAGCACCCGCAGGCCCGCGCGCGCCCCGAGTACCACGAACCCGTCGGTCTGCGTGAACAGATACGACGTGGCCGCCGTGCCCATGACGCGGTTCTGCACCTGCGCGAGCGACTCGCCGGTCGACAGCAGGACGCCGCCGCTCACCAGGCCGAGATCCGTTGCCGTGCCGTTGAAGTAGGTCGCAATCGCGCCGCGCGTCCGCGCCGCACCGATCCGCGCGTCGGTGAGGTCGCCGCCGTTCAGCCGGGTCTGCGCCCGCGCGAACGAGACGGTCCCCTCGAGCCAGCCGCGACGGGCCGTCCAGCGCAGGCTGCCGCCGCCGATGGGAGGCGACATGCGCCGCACCGGCTCGCCTGTCGCAACCAGGCGTCCGTTCGACATCGCGAAATGCCCCGACGCCGCCCAGCGCGACGACATGCGCCAGGTGCCGTCCATCTCCACCCCGTTGACTCGGGCGCGGTCCGCGTTCACCGACGTGTTCACCGGCCGGATGTCCTGCGCGATGTACGCGAGACCGGCGCCGTCCTGCCGGACGATCTCGAAGCCGGCGATGACGGTGCCGACCACCGACGTGGGGAAGACGATCGCGCGACGCTGCACGGCATCCAGGTACTGCAGGCTGAACACCGTCACGCCGCCGCTGAAGCCGCCGGCGGTGACCCGGATGCCCGGCTCGAAGGCATAGAGCTGCTCCGGGCCGAGCGCCGGCACGCTGCCGCCGGTGGACACGGCGTCGGTGCCGGCCGTCGTGCCGACCAGCCCGCCGAGCGCGGCCGCGCGGGACGGCGCGATGCTGAAGCCGCCGCCGCCACTGAGCCCGATGCTCCCGAGGTCCGACGCATTGGGAGCCCGGAAGCCGCGACTGGCATTGAAGGTCGCCTGGACGTGCTTCGTCAGCGCGACGACCGTGCCCACCTGATAGGTGACGGCGTCGGTCTCGACGGTTTCGGCGCCGACACCGAACGCGGCGTTCGGTTCGGTCTGGAACGTGAACCGCCCGTACCGGAGGCCCCCGCGGACACTCACCCGGTCTGGAACGACGTCCACCGTGTGCTGCATGAACAGCCCCAGGCTGTTGTACGTGGTCCCGTTGGGAATATCCGGCCGCTGCGGGGTCCGGACCCCGGTGAGGGCGTTGACCTGCTCACGGAAGGCGTCCGAGACCCGCTCCGCATAGCGCTCGGCCCCGAGGCTCATCTGCTGCCGTGCCCCGAACCGCCGGCGCGCGTCCAGGAGGAGGCCCACCGCACGGTTCACCGACTCCTGGCGATCGAGGAAGGTGGTCGGGCGCGTCTGCTCGAAGGTGCCGTCGGCCTGCCGGTTGATGGAGAGCGCCGCGGACGCCGAGTCGAATCCCGGGAGCGACTGGTGCGCGTACCGCAGCACGGCGAAGTCGAGCCGCTGCGGGTCGAACCCGCTTCGATACAGCCCTGCCCCGCCGTCGATGCGGTCGTAGCGGCTTGCGCCACGCTGCTGCCCGTGGATGTAGAGGCCAGTCAGCAAGCCATCGGCGCTGGTCCGCCACTGCCCCGACGCGTAGGCCCCGCGCTCCTCGAACCCGGTGCTCGGCAGCCGGGCGCCGTTCACCGCGCTTGACGCGAGCCCGAGGTATCTCGTCACCGCGGCGCGCGAATCGAGCCCGCGCCCGGGGCGCAGGTCGTCGACCGACCGGCTGCTCCCACCCACACGCAGGCTCACGTTTCGGCCCTGCACGCTGAGTCCCCCTTCGGTGGCCGCGCTCGTGTCGGCAGTTGCCCCGAGCACCGACAGCTCGCCACCCACCCGCGCGCCCGCCGACGCGAACGGCATCTTCATCGGCAGCACGTTGATGGTGCCGCCGAGGGCATCACTGCCGTACTGCACGGAGCCGGGCCCTCGCACGACCTCCAGCCGATCCACCGCCGCCGTGTCCACCCACGCCAGGTACTGGCTCGGCCCGCCGCGCCACGTCGCCAGGTTGAAGCGCACGCCGTCCACCAGGTAGGCGTTGGCCGACCCGGTAAAACCCCGGATCGTCGGCGACCCCTGCGCGCTGGTCGTCTGCTGCACGAGCACGCCCGGCACGTTCTGGAGCATCTGCGGCACGTGCTGGTAGGCGCGTCCCTCGATGTCCTCGCGTGTCGTGACCGAGGTCGGCTGCGGCAGCGTACGGCGATCCTCGGCCACGCCGCGCGTCGCGGTCACCTGCACGTCGTAGACGAGCCGGCCGAACGGCAGCGCGAGCCGAACCGTCGCCCCCGACGCGGGCACGTCGACGCGCGTCGAGACCGCGTCGAACGCCGGGGCGGACGCCGAAATCGTACACGTGCCGACGGGCACGATCTTCTCGAACCGTCCGTCGGGATCGGCGGTCACCTGGTCGGTTGTTCCACCGCACACCATGTCCACGGTGGCGTCGGCGATCGGCCCGCCGCGAACGTCGGTCACGAGTCCCGACAAGGTCGGGCCGGTCTGGGCCGCCCCGGACCGGGCTGCACCTGCCGCCAGCATGGCCGCCATCACCACGCGCGCTGTCCTGCTCATCGTCCCCCCTGTGCCGTTCCTGCCGCGTCCATCGCTGTCGCCACGTCCACTCCTTCAGCGCCGTGGGTCCCGCTCAGAAGGCCACGCGCGCCACGAGCTGCACCTGCCGTGGGGCCTTCGCCGAGAGAATCCGGCCGAAGGTGGAGGGCTCGTCCGCGTAGCGTTCGGGCATGTCGAAGTTCGTGCGGTTGAACAGATTGAAGGTCTGCAGCGCGAGCGTCAGCGCCGTGTCGCCGCGCAGGGGCACGCGCCGGCTGACCGCGAGATCCCAGGACGCGAACCCGGGTCCGCGCAGGCTGTTGCGGCCGGCGTTGCCGAAGGTGTACCGCGCGGGAATCGCGAAGGCGGCCGTGTTGAACCAGCGGTCAGGCGAGGGGCTGTCCACCGACGGGTCGCCCACCAGGTTCGGCCGGTCCGAGCCCGCGGTGCTGCCCCCCACGTTGCCCGTGTTGCTGTTGTCGAAGCGCAGCAGCGGCGTGAACGGCAGGCCTGAGGCGATCGTGGTCACGCCCTGGATCTGCGTGTGGCGCGTCCACGGGTTCGAGTCGGGCAGCGCGAGGATGTAGGACAGCGTGGCGCGATGCCGCACGTCGTAGCTCGAGGGCGCCCACTCGGCGCCCGGGTCCGCACTGTTCTGCGGAATGTTCTTGTCGGTCGGCACGCCGAGGAATGCCGACGCATCGTCGCGCGAACGGCCGAGCGTGTACACGCCGAGCACGGAGACTCCGCGCGAGAGCCGTCGGTCCACCGTGGCCTGCAGCGAGTCGTACCGGGAGCGGCCCGCGCTCTCGATGAAGAAGATGTCGGCATAGGCCGGAATCGGACGCCTGGCCTGGACGTCCCCAAGCCCTGGAGCCGGCTGATTGAGGTTGCGGGGGCGAATCAGGTTGGACCCCTTCGACCCGGCGTAGGTGACCGTCACCGAGCCGACCACCGGCAGCACGCGCTGGACGCCCACGTTCCAGTGCTGCAGGAACGCGTTCACCACGTCGGGGCTGAGCGTGCTCAGCGTCGGGGGCGGCACGAACCCGCCGGTCTGCGGGAACGGGTTCTGAATCGAGAGCAGCGACTGCGCGCCGGGCGTGTAGACGCGGAGGTTGAAATAGGGGGGGTTGAAGTACTGCGCCGTGTTCACCGTCAGCATGCCCGAGTCGTAGAAGACGCCGTATCCGCCGCGCACGATGGTGTCGCCGCGAGGCGTCCAGCTGATCCCGAGCCGGGGCGCGAGGTTGTTGCGGTCGGGCCTCAGCCCGGAGCGCGACACGCCGCCGGTGCCGACGTTGACGATCCGGTTCGTCGTCAGGTCCAGCGCCGACATGCCGTCGCGCGTATCCACCGGCGGGAGGACGTACTCGTAGCGCAGGCCCGCGTTCACCGTGACCGACGGCCTCACGCGCCAGTCGTCCTGCGCGTACAGCGAGGCCGCTCCCGTGCGCATGCGAATCGGGTTGTCGGCGCGCGCCTGCAGGCCGAAGGTCGGCAGGCCCAGCAGGAGGTCGCCGATGCCGCTGCCGCTGAACGCGCCGGTGAACGAGAGCTGGCCGCGCGAGAACAGGTCGACGCGGCTGTCGAGCGCGATGCGCCGGAACTCGCCGCCGACCTTCAGCAGATGGCGCCCGAAGTCGAGCGTCAGATCATCGGCCACCTGCAGCGTGCGCGCGTTGCGCAGGATGGGCAGCGTGAAGGCGTCACCAACGCGCGTGAATCCCGACACGTTGAGGATGGGGTACCCGAACGACTCGGACGAGACGCCCAGCCACGGCACGCCCCACTGGGCGCCCACGTCGGTGCCGCTGTTCTCGGTCAGCACGTCGCGACGGAAGCCGTTGCCGCCGGCGCGCAGGTAGTTGATCGCCCGGCTGGAGACGACGTGACGGTACTGCGCCATTGCGTTCCACGTGCGGTCGTTCACCACGCTGCCGTATCCGGCGGTGGTGTCGGTGCCTTCGGTGAACGGCTCGAAGATGTCCGCGACGCCGTCCGCATAGCGCACCGTGAGCTGCTGCCCGTCACTGAGGCGATGGTCCAGCCGCCCGATCCCCTGCGTCAGGGTCTCGCGCGCGGTCGGCTGTCCCAGGAAGTTCGGCGATCCGGCGCGGTTGGCCGTCGGGAACATGCCGACCATCTGCCGCGCGAGCGGCGAGATGCGTCCGGCAGGGATGACGCCGCCCGCGAACGGCTGGCCCGTGAAGGGGTCGCGCACCGCCACGCCCAGGCCGGACAGGTCGCCGTTGCGAACCGCCTCCCCCGGCACCACGGCCAGGCGCGTCAGCCGCTCATGGCCGCGCAGCAGGTCGAGGTTGCCGAAGAAGAACGTGCGGTCCACCGCAATCGGTCCGCCGAGCCCGCCGCCGAACTGGTTGCGGCGGAATGGCTGCTTGCCGGTCTCCTCGAAGTAGTTGCGGGCGTCGAGTGCCTTGTCGCGGAAGTACTCGTACCCGAATCCGTCGAACCGGTTGGTGCCGCGTCGCGTGATGACGTTGATCTGCCCGCCCGCGTCACGGCCGTATTCCGCTCCATACCCATTGGTTGCGACCTTGAATTCCTCCACCGCGTCGACTGAGGGCTGCACGACGTAGCGCTTCACGTAGGGGTCGTTGTTGTCGACGCCGTCGAGCAGGAAGTTGTTCGATTCCTCGCGCGCGCCGTTCACGTGCAGCGCCACACCGCCCCGCGACGACAACTCCGAGTTCTCCACCGGGTTGCCCGCACCGGGCACGAGCAGCGACAGCTGGAGGAACCCACGGCGGTTCAGCGGGAGTCCGTCGATGCGCGTCCGGTCGACCACCGTGCCAAGCCCCACGCTGCTCATGGGCACGACCACCGGTGCGGCCGACACGCTGACCTGTTCACGCACGACCTCCAGCGACAGCCGCGCCTCGATCAGCACGGTGGTATCCACTTCGACGATGGCGGACCGCGTCAGCGTGGCGAACCCCGGCGCGGTGATGCTGACGTCGTAGGTCGCCGGCGGCAGCAGCGGGATCCGGAAGGCTCCCGCCGCATCGGAGGTCGCCGAGGCGGTCTCACGCCGCAGCGGATCGACGACCTGCACGGCAGCACCTGCCACCGGCTGGCCATTCGGGTCGGTGATCGCGCCGGCCACCGTGCCGGTGGTGACCTGCGCGGAAAGGGTGGCGGGCAGCGCACCCGCCGCCAGCGCTGCGACGATGACCAGTCTTCCTACCCACCTGCCCGAATACGTCTGCATGATTCCCTCACTCGGAAGCGACGACGAACGGAACGAACGTTTCAGGTTCACGCGGCCGCCCTCGGGCGCCCGCGCACGGGAACCGGGACGCCGGCGCGCGACAGGCCAACACCGGCTTCGTGGCGAAGCAACGCCGACAGGAACAGCGCGAGGGCCACCACGACCCCTTCGCGGCTGGCGTCGGTCACCATCCGCGCACGCGGTGCGGCAAAGGGCGACGCACCCGGTGCGAGCACGCGTCCCCCGCTCGCGGCCGCGATGCTGCGCAGGGCCGAGAGGTCGGGACCGGACGCTGCGCCCTCGGCGCCGTTCCAGACCACGCCGCGCGCCGCGCGCCGCTCCACACCACTCGTGGCCTCCACGGCCGAGAGCGACACGAGATAGGCACCCGGGGTCGACAGCGGCAGGGTCGCGGCGAACAGGCCGGGCGCCGTCTCAGGCATCACCACCCGGCGTGGTGGGCCGCTCGGCGGCTGCACGAGCGCCGCAACGTCGCGCAGGCGAACGGGTGCGCCGTCGAGCGCCGCGCCTTCGGCTGACACACGCAGCGTGCTGCCGCTCGCGGACACGTCGAGCCAGAGATCGGGGGACTCCGCCCCGCGGGCAAGCCATCGGAGAAGCTGGGCGGCGAGGACTCCGAATCGCGGGGATCCGACGAGCCCGGCGGCCCATGCCGACGCCGTCGGCATCGTCAGCACGGCCACACGGCCGCTGCCCGCCTGCCAGGCGGCGAGGACCGGATCGTTGAGGTGCGACGCGATCGGGACGGCGGCGGACGGCCGGGCAGCGCTCACCACGTAGCCGCCGAGCGCAGGCCATGGCAGCTCCGCGAGGCCGGCGACAACGGGATGGGCCTGCAATCGGGGCGTGAACGTCTCGTCGACGGCCGGGCCATCGGTCGCGCGCGCGGAGGCGCGCAGCACCAGGCGCGCCAGGTCGTCACCGTCGTCGGGGTACCAGGCGCG
This sequence comes from uncultured Bifidobacterium sp., assembly GCA_964386715.1. GTDB lineage: Bacteria > Acidobacteriota > Vicinamibacteria > Vicinamibacterales > CAVVIG01 > CAVVIG01. The sequence continues at coordinate 329,293 of CAYLTD010000001.1, read as the reverse complement.
GCCATTACCCGCCGAGGCGAGGCTGTCGAGCAGTGCGCGGTCGGGTGCGGCGCCGACCGCCACGGTGGCGATCTCGATACCGCCGCGCCGGGCAAGAGCGATCGCCTCGGCTGCATCGGCTGGCGTGGTGCGCCCATCGGTCACCAGCACGACGCGCGCGCGACTTCCCACCACGTTGTCGGCGCGAAGGAGTCGCATCGCCTCGGCCAGGGCGGGAGCCACTCGTGTCGGTCCCCCCGGACGGACGGTGCGCAGGCGCGCGTCCAGTGCCTCGGCGTCCAGACGCGGACCCGGGCGGGCGATGACGGTTGGCGCGGCGTCGAACATCACGACGCCGAGCGCGTCGGCATCCGGCATCGCCCGGATCACCTGGGAGACGGCTCGACGCGCCGTCTCGATCTGGGGCACGCCACGCGCCTGATCCGCCATGCTGCCCGACTTGTCCACCACGAGCACGAGACGCGACCCGGGCGCGCGGCCTCCCCGGCGTGCGGTGAGATCCACGGGCAGCAGCGGGCCGAGCGCCGTCGTCGGGTACCCGTTCGACGCGAGGGTCGCGGGCCCGCCCGCGAGCAGCAGACCGCCCCCGTCGCGCTCGACGTACTGCGCGAGCGCGTCGGCCTGGCCCGGGCGCAAGGCAGCGGCGCTGACGTCGTCGAGCACGACCGCGTCAACCCGGTGATAGCCTGCGAGCCTGTCCGGCAGGGCCGCGGGGTTCACCACGCGCACGCGCAGGCCCGCCGCGATCAACGGTGCCGCGATCGGTCCGGCTGCTGCCCCGATGATCCACACCTCCGACTCGCCACTGACGGCCACGACGCCGCCTGCCGCCGTCCCGGCGACGGCCCCAGCGGCAACCGACGCCCGATACACGTAGGGCCCGGGCGATTCCGCGGCATCGACGTAGGTGGTGGTCGCTCGTCCTGAATCGTCGAGCGTCACCTGACCCGAAGCGAAGGGCTCGCCGTTGCGGGAGACCCTCACGGGCACGACCGTGCGGGGAGCACCGCGCACGGCCACTGCAATCGTGAACGGCTCGCGCGTGCGGCGTTCGGGCGGCACGGTCACCCTGTCGACGCGCGGCCCCGTGACTCCCTCGCCGGCAAGCGCCAGCACGTCGACCGGCACGCCCGCCGCGCCTGCGAGGCGTGCCTCGCGGACGGCGTCGCCCACCGTTGCCCGCCCGTCGGAGACCAGCAGCAGCCGACGCGCGCTGGCCGATGTCGAGGACACCGCGCGTCCCAGGCGAAGGGCGGCGGCAATGTCGGTCGCATCGGACGCCAGTGCCGCGGGGGCAGCCAGCCCGGACGCGGTGCCCAGCGGCTGCACGACCACGGCGTCGCGCGCGAAGGCCACGACGCCGAGCCGATCGGCTCCCCGGCGCCCGGTCTTCGCGCGGGCGACTGCATCCATCGCGCGATCCCGCTCGCTGCTCGCGACGCTGCCCGAGTGATCGACGACGGCCACGACGTCCAGCGCGCCGGACCGCACCCACCGCGCAGCGCCAGCGGCGACCAACACCAGGAGCACCAGGCACGCGGTTCGCCATGGCCCGAGGCGCCGCCGCATCCGGGCCTCGAGGAGCAGCAGCCCGACCGCCGTCACCACCAGCGCCCGCAGGGGCCAGGCGGGGTCGACGGGGGCTTCCCCATTCGGGACGACATGCGGCAGCGCGGGCATCGGGGACATGTCCGAACTGGCGACATCTGGATTGACGTACACCTCGCGCTGCCAACCCGGACCCGTCACCCGGTAGACGCCCGCCTGCCGTGTGTCATCGAGCACGAGATCGTCACCCACGCGCCTGGTCGCGCTCACCAACCCGTTGGGCGCCTGTACGCGCACGCTGGCCTTGTCAACGTCCGTGGGCAGACGAAGGGCGACCGGCTCGCCGGCGACCACGATGCCCGGACCGTCGTCGGCCGGGACAAGCCAGTCGACGAGGTTCGCCACGAGCACGGGGAAGCCCGGCGTGAAGACGAACGGATCGCCGGCCAGGTCGGCGTTCATGAAGGCGCGACGTACCGGACCCGCCTCGTTGACGATGAGCGCGGGGTGGCCTGCGGATTCCAGGAGGACCGTGTCGGCTTCGGCAGAGAGCGGCAGCGGGGCGGGACGGACACGCAGGTCGCCGGGCTCCAGGCCTGTGGTGACCGGGTGAGCGAAGCCGGCTGGGTGGACGGGCGCACGTTCGGCGCCCGAACTGGATGGCACCAACACGAGAGCGGCGACTCCGCTCGGCGGGCGCGGGCAGGCGCCGCACACGACGAGGTCGAACGGCTGCGCGGCGCCGTCCATCGGCCGCTCGACGATGGGCGCCGAGCCGAGGTCGGTCACCTCGACGCCGGGCATGGCCCGGAGCGCGAGGGCCAGTTCGCGATGAGCGGACCCGTCTCCCACCCGGACGCGTCGCGGCGGCGGCAGGGCGATCCAGGCGCGGTCGTCCGCGGGACGTGCATCTTCCCCTTCGAGCTGGACACGGGCCGTATGTGAGCCGACGGGCAACTGCAGCGTCCGGGTCAGATCGCTGCCGGCCGCTATCACGAGCGGAAGGCGTACCTGCGCGTCGCCCGCCGTCACGAGCAGCGCCCGTTGAGCACGAGCCCGGGACTGGTTGCGCACCGTTACGAGAACGTCCACCGACGATCCACCGGCTGGCGCGCGACGGGCGCTCGCATGCAGGACGACCTGGTTGTCCACTTCGTCGCCGACGCGCACCCACTCGATGCGGCCGGCGTCGAACGTAGCGGGAGCCGGGCGGTCCGACACCACCACCACCCGGTCGGCGCGTGCCAGGGCGACGAGCACCGCACGTTCGAGATCCGCGACGGTGTCAGTGGGCGTCACCGATGCGAGCCTGCGCTCGAGGCCTCGACGGTCGGTCACGTCCGGGTTGGTCGCCACGCTGGCAGCCGCAGCTGGCTCCAGGGCGGCGGCCGACGCCGTCATCAGCGATACCGGTGTTCCCCGCGGAAGACGGGACAGCCGGGATCGCGCCACCTCGCGCGCGAGGTCGAGGCGCGTGCGGCCGGCAGCGTCGAGGGTGGTCATCGAAATCGAATCGTCGAGCAGGACCACCGTTTGTGGCCCTCGCCCTGTTTGTGGGCCCGCGGCAGCGAGCACGCATGCACAGATGGTGGCGGCCTGGACCGCCGCCAGACGGGACCAGCGGAGCGGGGATGTGCGTACGCCTGCAGGCGGGCGCGGCGCGGTGCGCCAGACCTCCAGGCTCGACACCACCAGCCGCGGGCGCACGCGGCGCCCGGCGAGCAGCCACGGCAGCGCCGCCAGGGGCAGCGCCAGAAGCCAGACCGGGTGGGCGAACGTCAACATGTCAGCCCCGCCGCTCCAGCAGGCCGGCTTCGACCGCGCGCTGCAGCATGGTGTGGAAGCCGGCCGACGTCTCGACCAGGACGTACGGCGTTCCGAGGCCCGCGGCGTACTCGCGCAGGGCCTGGGTCAGTCGGCGCATCTGCGCGTGATACTCGCCGGTTGCAGCCGCATCGACCAGGCGGGTGCGAACAGGATCCTCGCTGTCCACGAGTTCGATCTCGTCGTCGATGCGCAGCTGCTGTTCTTCGCTGGCGACCACCTGCACGATGACCGGCGTCAGCCCGGCATGCTCGAGCGCACGGAGCCCCGCGGCCGGACCATCGGGCTGCAGGAAGTCGGAGATCACGACGGCAAGCCCGGGCCCGCGCACGGACGCCGCATACTCGGCCAGCGCCGGTGTGGCAGCCGACGACGCGCCAGGCGTCAGGGCGTCGAGAAGCGTCGTCAACCGGCGCGCCTGCCAACCGCCGCTCCGCGGCGCGGCCAGCGTCCGCACACCGCGGTCGAACACAGCGAGTCCGGCCACATCGCGCCTCGCGAGAGCGACGCAGGCGAGCGCCTCGGCCAGGCGTGCAGCCACGTCCAGCTTCGACGGTACGCCCACGCCCATCGACCGGCTGATGTCGACCAGCAGGTGCACGACGAGGTGCGCGTCGGCGCGCGGCACGCGGACGACCAGCTGGCGGAGCCTGGCGTGGATCGTCCAGTCGATGCGGCGCGGGTCGTCTCCCGGCTGGTAGGGACGGTAGTCGTGGAATTCCGTGCCGACGCCGCGCAGCCGGGCCGTGCGGGCGCCCACCCAGCTCGCCTGCGGCCTCGCATGATTCGCCCGAATCCTGAGGTGCTCCAGCTGTCGTACTTCCGCGCCGGAGAGTGCCATCATGCCCTCCGGAGCGAAGCCGTCGCCTGCTCGACGATCGCGTCCGTCGTGATGCGATCCAGGTCGGCCTGGAAACTGCGAATCAGGCGATGCCCGAGCGCCGGCCCCACGACCCGGCTCACATCCTCGACAGCGACGTGGAAACGGCCGTCGAGCAGCGCCGATGCCTTGGCAGCCAGGATCATGGCCTGCGCGGCGCGTGGACTGGCGCCGAAGCGCACATAGCGCCGCACCAGCGGCGGTGCGTCGGGGGCATCGGGATGCGTGGCGGCAACCACCTGCAGCACGGAGCGCAACACGGTCTCGGCCACCTTCACTCGCCGGATGAGGGCGCCGAATGCACGCACGGCGTCGGGGCCGAATCTCGGCGTCGCGTGCGGAAGGTCGGGACCGGTCGTCCGCGCCACGATCTCGGCGAGTTCGTCGAGCGTCGGCGTTCGCGCCGTCAGCTTGAAGAAAAAGCGATCGAGTTGCGCCTCGGGCAGGGGGAACGTGCCCTCCATCTCGATGGGGTTCTGCGTCGCCATGACCGAGAACGGCTCGTCGAGTCGATGCGTCTGCCCGAGCAGCGTCACGTGCCGCTCCTGCATCGCCTCGAGGAACGCCGCCTGCGTCCGCGGTGTTGCCCGGTTGATTTCGTCGGCAAGGACGACGTTGGCGAAAATCGGTCCGGGCCGGAAGGCCTGGGTATGGACGCCCGGCGCGGTCTCCGTGAGCACCGTCGTGCCGGTGATGTCCGCCGGCATCAGATCCGGCGTGCACTGGATGCGGGCGAAGCGCAGGTCCAGTGCGTCAGCCAGCGTCCGCACGAGGAGCGTCTTGCCCACGCCCGGCGCCCCCTCGATGAGCGCGTGTCCCCCACAGAAGAACGCCAGCAGCAGTCCATCGACCAGCGCCGGCTGTCCGACGAACACGCGCCCTATCTCGCGCTGCAGGTGCGCGAAGCAGTCGCGGAAGACGGCGGCCTCTTCTTCGATCGGGTTGGCCATGATGCTCATCACGGCTTCTCCTGCGCCACGTCCAGCGGCGAGCCGGGTGCTCCACGCAGTGCCGCGAAGTAGGCCCGCACGACGGCACGCCGCGACGGCGGGATGCGAGCCTCCACAACGGGAGCGACCGCCGATTGCCGTGGCTGGTCGGCTGCGGCACGCGGCGGGCCCACGAATGGCGATGGTGCGACCGCGCGTGTCGCAGCCGCGCCGGCCGCTGCTCCGCCCGCGCCCGCCGCGGCGCCGGCGACCACGGCGCGTCCAGCTGCCCCATCCAGACCAGCTCCACCCTGTCCGTCCTGGTTCGCGACACCGGAGGCACCGCTCCGCGCGCGTGGGGCCGGCCGCTCGACGTCCGGCCTGCCGGCGCGACCCGCCGAGACGGTGGCCGCTGCAACTACCGACGCGTCGGCGCCACGGTCACCCTGGATCACTCCAGGGCCGGCACTGGCTGCGGTGCCGGACGCAGCTACCGAAGCGCGTCCCGTTGCAGCGGTGTGCCCACTGGAAAGCGCGGCGGCGTTCGCAGCTGCCGCGGTCCGTCCACCCGACACGCCCGGGTCGGAGGCAGTGGCCTGTCTGACGGCCGTGCGCGCTGGGCTCGAAGGAGCGCCCGCGTCGTCACCCGCGGCGGCACCTGAACCCGCAGCGGCCGCCGGCGCATCGGCGACCCCGCCCGCAAGACTGCCTCCGCTCGCGATCTCGCTTCGTATCCCGAGGAACCCTCCCATGGCCGCCGCCGCGAGCGATACGGCGAGCCACCGCTGCGACCGCCCGAACGTGGGCTGCACGTCGCGCGGGTCGAGCCGCGACAGCACCCCGTCGGCGTCCGCAACAACGAGCGACGACACGGCGTCGCCGTCGCCGGCACACTGCACCGCGGTGGCCAGGCGATCCGCGAGGCCGAAGCGCCTGTCGAGATCCTGCGCGATGCGCACGCGGGTCCACCGCTCCCGCCAATGGCCGACGACCGCACCGAGCATCGCGGCCGCCATCGCTCCGGCTCCCCAGCGCAGCGCGTCGAAGCCAGGCGGCCGCGCGACGAGCACCGCAATCGTCCAGGCACACGCCGCCGTCGTCAGGGCCGGCATCAGCAGTTCGAGGAGCCGCACCCGGCGTCGGCGCCGCTCGAAGCGGCGGAGGCGATCGAGGAAGAGGCCGACGGCGCCGTCATTGGTCGGCATCACGCCACCTCCGATCGGCCACGAAGGCCGCTACCCATGCGGCAGCCCCGGCCACGGCGAACATCACGCCCGCCGCAGCCACGGGCCCGAAGCTGAACATCGCCACAGCCGCGACGAGGCCGGTGAGCAGGCCCGCCGATGCCCACGCGACGAGGCGCTCCCGACAGAGCAACGTCGACAGGACTCCCGTCGAGGCCGACACCGCACTCACGCCAAGCAACGCGGCCGTCAGGGGCAGGGCACGGCTCACGGGCACGCCTGCTGACTGCCGCGCGAGCACGGTCAGCGGTACAGCCGTCGCAACGAGCAGCGCGAACACGGTGGCGATTGCCAGCGTGCGGGCCAGCACGAGGTGCGATGTGGGCCGCGCTACGAGTGCCGCGAGCCGAGCCTGGCCTCGCGCTGACGTCACGGGCTGCACGCGCACGGACAGCCACGGGAGCAGCAGCCCGAGCACACCGACCTGGACCAGGAGCACCTGGTCCAGCACCGAACGCTCCGGCCACAGCGGAACGCCGCCGGTCCAGACGATCACGAACGCCAGCGCGATGCCCGCGTGAACGACGGCGGCCACGGCCACCACGGGGCACCGCAGGACGTCCTGGAGTTCCCACCTCAGAAGGGCGCGCATTACCGCTCCCCTCCGAGGCGCAACAGCCCCGTGGACCGCGGCCCGACCTCGCGCAGGCGCTCCGGGTTGACGAGCCGGCCTGCCTCCAGCGTCACGACACGGGAGCACATGCGACGCGACAGATTCTCGCTGCCGAGGCCAATCAGAAGCGCACGCCCGAGCGTGCGCGCCTCGTCGAGCCAGTCGACAAAGACGCGCATCGCCGCGTCGTCGAGTGGGTCGAAAGGGCGATCGAGGACGACGAGATCCGCGTCCGTCGAGAGCGCGGCGGCCAGGCCGACGCGCCGGGCGAGCCCTGGGGAGAGGCCGGCGAGCGCGCGCGTCCCGTCGAGGCCGGCCCGGCCGATCACGTCGTCGAGCGGCGGCCGCGAGGCGGGCGCCCCGGCGCGGCCGCGTGCATCGCGGATGAGCGCGAGGTACTCGGCGATCGTGGCGCGCGTGTCGTGCGGCGGCGCGTCCAACAGGGCCACGCGGGCCTGCGCCGCGCGCCGGTGTGTAGCGACATCGAGCCCGGCCAGTTCGACGCGTCCCGACGTAGGTGCGAGGACCCCGGCAGCGACGCGAAGCAGCGTGGTGGTGCCGCTCCCGTTCGTGCCCGTCACGCCGACCACCTCGCCGGGCGCGACGTCGAGGTCCGCGCCGTGCAGCGCCTGGACGGCGCCGAACCGGCGCGTGACGCGAACGAGGCGCAGCACCGGCGTCATGGCGCAGCGACTCCCGGAGACGGTGGCAGGCTGACGCTGACGATGGTGAGGCCAGACGACCGCACGTCGTGACGCACGTCCGCCAGACCGATCGGCAGGGACCGGTTCTCGCACGCCACGACCTTCGCTGCCGACCCTCCGGCATCGACATTCACGGACGACCCTGGCGGCAGCGAGCCGATCGTGTGCACATCGTATCCATCGGTCATCCGGCACGCCTCGAGCGGCAGGGCCGACACGTTGCGGACGCGCAGACCCGCTGGACCTGCCTCCACGGCGAGCGGCGCAAACGGCAGCGTGCCTTCGAAGGTGAACGGCACGACGGCGCCCAGCGCATACTCGCCCGCCATTGTCGGGCGACCCAACTGGTCGAACGCGGCGATGCGCGTCGGATACGCCTCGACCTCCAGCGATCCGTCCGGTGCATCAATCGTCACGGCATAGCGATCCAGGGCCGAGAAGCGCGCCGTGCCTCGCACCGTGACCAGGGCGTGCCTGGCGTCGATCTGGCTGGCGGACGTGGCGTGCACGACCTCGATGCCGGCGCCAGGCCCGGCGCGCCCGACGAACGCCGCGACGACGGTGCCTGAGAGCACCACGAGAAGCGGGAGGGTCAGCGCACGCAACACGCCCCCGGTTGCGGACGCGCGCCGCAGCGACACGGCAAGGAGCGCGAGGTAGGCCATCCCGCCGGTCGCGACGACCCGGACGATGTCCGACGCTGGCAGGGACTGGCCGGTCGGTAACACGGGCCGGGGAGCCGCAGCGAACCCCTCGCTCTCGATCAGTGCCCGCGTGGCCTGCCACGTCTGGAGGGCTTCGGCCTGATCGGCGGTCAGGCCGGCGTGGTCGCCTGGCCAGTCGACCGCGTCGAAGGCATCCAGCGCCCGCGCCGTCGTCGGAAGGTCCGCCGGCGACAGATCGACCGCACATGGGCTGTCCGCCGCCTCGACCCGCGCACCCTCGCGCACGCACAGCCGCGCGCCGTCGTCGCGGAGCAGGCGCACGGGAACGTCGCGCGTCAGGGCGTGCGAACCGGGCGGCTGGAACTCGACGTGGACCGTCTCGGTGGGTTCGAACGCGCGGAGGAACAGCGGAACGGTGGTGATGGGAACCTCGGCTCCGACGGTTCGGCGGACGATCGACTCGCCCCAGATGGCTACGACGACACCCTCGTTGCCGGCTGTTCCGGGCAGCGTGATGACAACCGGCATCCAGCGGCCGCCGCGGGCGGCGCCGCCGACACCAGCGCTGACCACGAGGTCCTGGCCGGCAGCGTGAACGGGGGGCGCGGCGAGCAGCGTCAGCACGACCGCCGCCCGCGCCCGCCTGGGAACGTGCATAGGGCTACGGCTGCAGAATCGCCTCGATGGCCATCATGGTGAACGCCGTGACGAGGACCTTGTTGTCCTGCATCTCGGCGCGGTCGGTGTTCACCCAGTAGCCGTCGGGGTTCTGGAGCGAGAGGAGCTTGCGGCCCAGTTCCTCGCGCCAGTTGTGCCGCACGCCGCGCGCGTCGACGATCACCGACTCGCCCACTGCCTGCAGCGCCTTGGCGAACACCATGTAGTAGTAGTAGAGCGTCTTCTGTCCCAGTCCCGGGTTCTCGTCCACCGTGTAGTTGTTGCGGACCCACTTGAGCACCGCCTGCACGCGGTCGTCGGTCTTCTTCACGTTGGCCCACGAGTAGCTCATGATGCCGGCGTAGCTGGCCGACCCGTAGGACCGGGTGCTGTCCGGGATCTGGCTGTATCCGGGGTAGTAGACGAAGCCCCCGTCGTTGGCCGCCCAGGCCTGGTCGTTCGTCTCGCTGTTGTTCTGCGTACGCTGGAGGAACTTGATCGCCTTGTCCCAGGCGGGATCGTTGTCGGCCAGCCCCGCTTCCTTCATCGCGCGCAGGCCGTACTCGAGGCTGATGATGTCGGCGCTGCCGCCGTCGCTCGTGCCGCCGTAGCCCAGGCCGCCGTAGAACTTGTCACCCGGCTTGATGCCCTCGCCTTCGTCGAGCAGGTGATCGGCGAGGTACTTGCGGCCCTTCTCGATGAGCGGTTTGTCCTGGGGACGTTCACCCGCGACGAACGCCATCACGGAGACGGCGGTGATGTAGTGCGGGATGGCCTGCTCGTAGATGCCGCCATCAGGCTTGGCGAGCTTCGCGAGCGCGTCGAGCGACTTGCCGGCTGTCGTCATCGCGGTGGCCTTCGGCACGCCTGGCTGCCGCAGCAGGGCGGTGGCGGCCATGGCCGTGATCCCGGGATGGTTCTCGAAGACGCCGTCGGCCCGCTGCTGCTGCTTCAGGTAGGCGGCCCCTTTCGCGGCGCTCGCCACGAGTTTCTGCCGCGTGTCGGCCGAAAGGCCCTGGCCCTGGGCCAGCACGGGCCCCGCCGCCAGCAGCGGCAGCATCAGGCCCCCTGCGATCCGCCAAACGCTCTTCATCGCGTCGTCCTTTCCGGGCCCTCAGGCCCTGTCGTCAATCCAAGCCAGGTTCCAGGCGCGCGTCGGTGCGCGCGGCAAGGGCGTCTGCGGCCACTGCAGACAGCACCGCGACACCGAGCCACGCACCGGCGCCGAGCGCCCACTGCACTGGCGGCACCTGCACGTGCGCCAGCGGCGACAGGCGATAGAGCCACTGGTCGTGCAGGATGTCCACACCTGCAGCCGCGGATCCGGCGGTCGCGGGGCTCACGGCCAGCGCCGCGGCTGTCAGCGACGCGGGCAGAGACTCCACCCATCCGCCACACACGAGCACGCCCAGCGTGGAGAACAGGCCGAGCGCGATCCCCGCCGCAGCGCCGTCGAGCGGATCGCCTGACCACGCACGGACGCCGTGCGCCACGCCGGCCAGGCCGGCCCCGGCTGCGCCGACGACGAGTCCGGGCAGCCACGATGCGTGACCCTGCCCCTGCTGCCATGCATCGATGGCGGCGGTGACCACGCCGAACCCCGCGCCGATCGCCAGCAGGCACGACACATTCGCGATACGGCGCGACGCGCCGGTTCGCGACGGCCACGGCCGCACGCGCACGGCGACGACGGCGCCGAGGATCGGCGCGACGATGGCGACGATCGCGGACACGAGCACGAAGCGCACAAAGGACTCCGCGGGACGTTGTCGAGATGACTGCGGCAAAGGGTGAGCAACGGCAGTGCCACGGAATCAAGAAAGGATAGCGCTGCGCATTGAGCACGCAGGCGTGTGCACGATGCGCACACGTGCACGACAACCCTCACCTAGACGGGACGGTTTGTGGTGTTGCCCCTGTGCAGTCTGGATCCAGTTCAGGTCGGGTGGCTCTCTCGGGGCGGGGAGCTCGAAGGGCGGCGCCATGAAGTCGGCAGCCAAGCGAGCATTTGTCCTCGTTCCGCAGGTGATGCAGTGAACGGCCAGGGCTGGACGGGCCGTTCTGGCGCTAGCCGCGGAACGAACCCCCAGTGCATGGTGGGCAGGACGACGCGGGCTCCGGCTGACTGCGCAGATGTGGCCGAGAGGATAGTTGCGCCACCGGACGGTTGGTCGAGCGTGCAGATACGTCCGGGGGGAGGCCCGGGGACGAAGGGGGCGGTCACCTAGGGCAACGAACGCGGCGCGATCGCCCGGAGAGTGAACACGACCGCCCCGCCCTCCTTCAGCCCCAGATTGGGGTTCATCACGATAGCGCCGAAGCGGTTCAACCCCGCGGCGCCCGTGTACTCGATGATCGAGGACGGGTCGTGGACGAAGCCGATCAGGACGCCGTCCATCTCGGCCCAATAGGGCCCGTTCTGGATGAAGCTCGATCCGGTGTACACCCAGGCCCCCCCGGTGAGTTCGGCCTTCTTCTCGCGGTCGTAGAGCAGCCGTTCGGCCGGAACGCGCTGGCACTCGCCGCCAGGACACTCGACCCAGAGTTCCACCTCGTCGCCTTCCGGAGTGGCCGGGTCGAAGTGGCGTCGGGGCACGTTCCTCGCGTGCGCCTTGTCCAATCCGATGATCGTCAAGGCGACATTGAAGGCGATCGCGGAGGTGTCCAGGGTGAGTGCCGACTCGTACGCCTTGAGCCCGTTCGGCGTGTTGGCGACGAACTCCAGTTGCTGCACCTTGGCGTTCACGGTGCCGGTCACCCGGATCTCGCGTGCGGCCCGGTCGATGGTGATGTTGCCGATGCGCAGGGTCGTCGGACCGGTCCGCTCGATGCGCGGCATTCCGGGCGGCGGCCCTGGCGGTCGACTTGCCGCTGAAGGCGGTTGCGCGGACAGGCTCCCGGTGTTCCCAGCCACGGACACCAACATCAACACGGTCAGCACCGGTCGATACATCTTCATCTCCGGGGGTCTATTGTGCAGCTTGTGTGCCGCAGCTGGAGCGTTTTGATCGGGAATCGACCACCGCTCCATTCCACGCCCGCTAAGACTCTGTCCCTGACGAAGTCTGTCGCCGCGACGACTTACCGGCTTCAGTCTCGCCTTTCGCCGACTTCCCGTCGGGGCCACCGTACCGTTCAATTCGCACGCGCGGATTTGCTCGGGAATCTGCCTGTCCAAGGACTGCTCACGGCATGAACAGTTGGTGTACAGTTTGTATCCAGCTGCAGTGACCCGAAAATCCCAAGGTCCGTTAGCCCGTGCCTCCGGAGGCCTCTGATGCATCCGACCGTGTCCCGATTGCTGAAGTCCCTCGCCCGGCCAGCGCTTGCCGCGCTGGCGCTGGCCACCACGGCGCCCGCCGTATCCGCCGACACCCTGCTCATGCCGCCACGCGACTTCCTGAAGGGTGAAAGCGAAGTCGTCTGGGGCGTCTCCACGCTGCCGAACGGCACGGCGTACACGATCTTCTACGGCGACGGCCAGTCGGACTCGGGCACCGTGTCCGACCGTTCGTACATCGCCTTCAACCATACCTATCAGACGTCGGGACCGCTCACCGTCACCCTGCAGGTCGGCGCCGAGCAGGCCACCGTGCAGGTGCGCGTCTTCGACCCCGCCACCATCGGCTCGGCCGAACTGCGCGGCGTGAACATCAACCGCGCGATTCAGAACGGCCTCCGCTATTTGTGGGTGACGCAGGAGAACCGGGCGGCGAACTTCCCGGACGGCACCATGACGAACTGGAACGGCGCGTACGGCTCGCACAATCAGGGGGCCACCGCGTTCATCGTCTATGCCTTCCACAACCACGGCTATCTTCTGCCGAACAACAACACCGCGCCGACGGGGCTGTACGAGCGCTTCCTGGTGCAGCGCGGCCTGAACTACATCGTCGACAACCTGCTCGGCAGTCGTTACCAGTATGTCGTGGTGGGACAGACCTGTTACGACGCGAACTGGAACGAGGTTCCCGCGGGCGACCCGAGCGCCGTCTACTGCTACGACAACTATGATTACGTCCTGGCGCCTATCACCCTGGGACTTCAGCAGCCTGGGGACCGGGATCCGTGCGTGGGGCCAGGCATCGAGGCAGTGCCATGCCAGGGTCTTCTGGTGGACGATGTCGAAGGCTATTCGACGGCCGTTGCCGCCCTGTCGCTGGCGAGCAGTGGGGCGCTCAGCCGCACGATTCCAGCGGGGCTGGGTTCGCGCAACGAGGGTTTCGTCGGCGGCAAGACCTTCGGGGAGATTCTGCAACGCCTCATCAACACGCTTGCCTGGGGCCAGCAAGATCCGAACACCAGCGGCCCCAACGGCGAGAACACGTGCATTCACGCAGGCGGCTGGGACTATGGCTTCTATGACAACAGCTGCGGCCGCTCAGACGGGTCAACCGTGGGCTGGAACGTCCAGGCACTGCTCGACGCAGCTGCGGCCGGCGTGGCCGAACCGACATGGGTGAAGGAGCTGTTCGTCCAGTATGCGCTGGCCAACGGCGAGAACACCATCGGCACCCTCGATTACGTGGCAGACGGCGACCCCGGGTACCCCGACTGGCAGAACATCGAGAAATCGGGCATCCTCGGCACCGCGCACTACTACGCGGGCGTGCCGCTCGGCGTGGCGGTCGAGGACTACGTCAATAGCCGTTGGAACGCCACGAACGACAGCTGCGGCGGCAGCGGCGGCGGCCGGAACCTGGGCTGCGCCTACTCGATGTACAACGTGTTCAAGAGCTTCAAGCTGCACGGCAAGGCAGCGGTGCCGAACGCGGATTCGACACCCGGTGGTGGCCTGGACGGCGACTGGTATGGCGAGTACGAGAACTGGCTCGTCGCCAATCAGCTCAGCCCGACAAGCCAGACGGGGGGTGCGTGGTCCTATGGCGACTACAACTACTCGCCGATGGCGTTCTCGTGCTGCTTCGACGACGACGGCTCGAACACGGCCATCGCCCTGCTCGTCCTGGCGCCCGTGGCGCTCATCACGCCGGACCCGGCCATCTTCGCTGAACTCGGCCTCGCGCAGCGGCAGACCGAGAGCCCGGAGACCTTCGGCGCCAATCCGGTGAACATCGTCGGCCTGCCAGGCGAGAAGACGCACAAGGTGATCGCCACCGCGCGCAGCGGCAACAACACCCCGATTCCCGGCGTGACCATCTCGATCGGCGTGCTGAACGGCCCGCACGTGAACCAGTCGTTCACCGGCACCAGCAACGCCCAGGGGCAGGTGGAGTTCACCTACACCGGGAACAAGAGCGGCCTGGATCAGATCCGCGCGTTCATCGGGCAGCTGAACTCGAACACGCCGTCGAACGTGGTGCAGGCGAACTGGTTCATCGCGTGCGACATCAACAACAATGGCGCGATCGATAACAACGACTTGACGCTGTTGCGCGCACGCAACAACCAGAACGCGACCGGTCCGACCGACCCGTACGATCCGAACCGCGACGGGCGCGTGAACGTCGCGGACGTGCGGTTCTGCCAGCTCCGCATCCCGCGGCCGTAAGTGCATATGCGCCGGCGGAGTCGGGCCTGTCCCGACCCGCCGGCACTTGTCGGCCTGCTGCCGAATACGGCAGACGTTAGGCCCCGAAACGGCGGACTACCGTCCGGCCGTCAGGGATGGAATCAGCGCCTTAGGATCTGTCTTTTCAACACGTTACGACGAAACGTCCAGGGACGAGCGGGCGGTCACAACCTTGCTATCTGCGTATCGACAGTCCTGGGCGGGCGCCCGGGCGGAGAACTCAGTCATGAAAACCATCTCGCGTGCAGTGCGTCTGTTCCTCGCCGCGGCTGTGCTGTCGGCTGGTCTGGCGGCCAGAGCCGAGGCCACCAGCATCGATCTCGTATCGACGGCGTCTGCGGTCAATCCAGGGGACTCCTTCTCCATCGACGTGTATCTGAACGGCTGGGGCATTGCGATTGGATCCGCTGGCTTCACTCTGAACTACTCGAGCCTGGTGACCGGGACGACCTTCGACACCAACCCGGACAACGCAATGGGCCCGGATGCCGGCCCGGACGCGATCGTGGACATCAGCTGCGCCTTCAGCACGAGCGGGGCGTGCTCCGGCTCCACGCCGTTCGACTATTTCGTGTCCACCGGATACGTTCTGCCCGCAGACGAGGCGACACTGTTTGCCGCGCAGAACTCCGGCGTGTCCTTCCGCATCGCGCGCGTCAACTTCACTGCTGGCCCGACGCCCGGCTCGGTCGCCTTCACGCTCGGTCCGATTACGCTGACCGACTACAACGCGAACGTCCTGGACGACTTTGCCGACAACGGCGTAACCGTGCGCATCAACGACATCCAGCCGCCTCCACCGAACGACGTCGTGCCCGAGCCCACTAGCATGCTGCTCCTCGGCACCGGTCTCGGTTCGCTCGTGATGCGGCGCCGCCGGCAGCAGAAGCAGTAGGCCGCTTCGGGTTCCCGGCATCAGCGCGGCGCCCGCCCACATCCACTGCTCGTTCAAGGGGCGCGGGGTTCATGACCCTGCGCCCCTTCCATCTCCGCCGCCTTTCCTCCGTCTTCGGTCCCCTTCCCTTGGGTCAGCCAGTCGCGCTACGCTGGCACGCGCTCGCCAGCGGTCGCTGGCACCATCCTGAATGGCACGTCCCTGGCGGCTGCAGACCCGCCTCCTGATTCCGTTCGCCCTGGTCGCCCTCGCGTCTGTGCTCGGGTCCGCGTACGTCGCCCTGTCGGTTGTGGCGGGCGCACTCGAAGGGCGGGTGATCTCGCGCCTGCAGGATGCCGCAACGGTCATCAGCCAAGGTGAGTTCGCCTTGAACACGGCGATTCTCACAAGCGCCGGACAGATCGCCGGAGCCGACATCGTCACCTACGACACAGACGGCAGCGTGCTCGCCTCGACACTCGACCCGGCCACGAGGCCGGCCCTCGTGCGTGCGGTGGCCACGGCGAGCCCGCTGGGCCCCGTCGTCAGCCGCAGCGGCCCCGTCGTGCGGCGCGTTCCGTGCGACGTGCCGTGCCTCGTCGCGTTCGCGCCGGTCGTGACGCGGCCGGGCGTGTCGGTCGCCGTCATCGCTGAAACCTCCGAACGCACGGCAGCCACGCGCGCGCTCGGCCGCACCATCCTGCTCACGGCCGCCGCCAGCCTGCTGACGATGATCCTCGTCAGCCACGTCGTCACGCGCCGGGTGACGGCGCCCATCGACGCGCTCGTCACCTTCGTGCGGGAGCTGGCCCCGGGCGGATCGTCGCGGCGCGCCCCCGTCGGCGACGATGAAACCGGCACGCTCGGCGCCGCCTTCAACGACATGCTCGACCGCCTGGAACGCGCACGCGCGGAACAGGTGCAGTCCGAGAAGCTGGCCGTCGCCGGCCTGATGGCCGCCCGCGTGGCGCACGACGTGCGCAATCCGCTCGCCTCGCTCAAGATGCAGGCCCAGGTGCTCGCCGCCACCGCCAGCCCCGCCAGCGCCGAGGCCGACGCCCTCGCCGCCATCCTGCGTGACGTGCGCCAGATCGAGACCGTGGTGCTCGACCTCATCGAACTGGCGAGGCCCGGCGACCTGCGGCGCGTCCGGGTGAACCTGGGGACAGTGCTGCGCGACGTGCTCGGTCACCTGTCCCCACAGCTCGCCCACCGGCGCATCGCGACGACACTCGACGTGGCGCCCGATCTGCCCGAGGTCGCGCTCGACGTCGACCGCTTCCAGCGGGCGCTGCTGAACGTGATCGGCAATGCCTCCGACGCCATGCCGACCGGCGGGCACCTGGTGGTGCGTGCGGCGGCCGACGCTGCCGCGGTCACCTGCACGATCGACGACGACGGAGAGGGCATCGACCCGGCGATTCGCCATCGGCTCTTCGCGCCATTCGCCACGACCAAGCGCGACGGCGTAGGCCTGGGCCTGGTGAACGCGCGAGCCGTGGTCGAACAGCACGGTGGACGCATCACGCTCGAACCCCTGCAACCGCGCGGCACTCGTGCCACAATCACCCTGCCGGCGACAGCGTCTTCCGCCGAGGCGGCGTCGAACCCGCCTGCATCCTCATGGCCGAAATCCTCGTAGTCGACGACGACCAGTCGGTCGCCTCCGCATTCCGGACCTTCCTCCGCTTCGAGGGACACGACTGCCGCGTGGCCAGCAGTGCTCCGGAGGCCCTGGCGATGCTGGCGGAGCGGACGCCGGCGGTGGTCGTGATGGACGTGCGGATGCCGGGCGTGGACGGCCTCACCGCGCTGAAGGAGATGCGGGCCCGGTACCCCGACCTCTACGTCGTCATGATGACCGGCTACGGCACGAGCCAGACGTCGATCGACGCCATCCGGGACGGCGCGTTCGACTTCCTGCACAAGCCGCTCGACCTGGATGAACTGCGTGCGGTGATCCGCAAGGCGCTGGCGGCCCGCGAGTCCCGCGACGCCGCCGACGGCGTGCCCCCTGTCGAAGCCGGGGCAGCACCGACCCTGGTCGGCGAGACACCCGCGATGCGCGAGGTATACAAGACCATCGGCCGACTCGCCGCACTCGACGTGCCGGCCCTCCTGCTCGGTGAGCACGGCACCGGCAAGCGGCTGGTCGCCTCGACCATTCACGCCAACAGCGCGCGCAGAGGCGCACCGTTCTCGGTCGCCGACTGCCGGCTCCTGCCCGAACTCGATGTCGAAGCCCACCTGGCAGGCGCCGGCGGCGGGACCGTGCTCTTCCTGCACGTGGACGCGCTCGCACCCGTCCAGCAGGCGACGCTCGGCCGGCTCCTCGCACGTTCGGCTGGGCGGACGACCGTGGACGCACGCCCACTGGCGGCCTCCGAGGCCGACCTTCGCACCCTCGCAGGCCAGGGCACGTTCAACCGCGAGCTGCTCGAGACACTCGCGGTCGTCACGGTGACGCTGCCCCCGCTCCGTGACCGTCGCGACGACATCCCGCTGCTCGTTCGTGCCTTCATCCAGCGGTTCAACGCGGAGTTCGGCCGCACCCTGGCGCGCATGGACGATGGCCTGCTGCGGCGCCTGCAGGACCACAGCTGGCCGGGCAACGTAGCCGAACTCGAAGGCCTGGTGAAGCGCGGCTGCATCCTCGCCCGCAGCGATGTCATCACGGACGAGGACATCGGCGGCAGCCTCGCACAGCCCATGATCACCAGCCGGCAGGACACCGAATCGGCTCTTGCCGCCGCCACCCGCCACGCCCTTCAGGAGCGGCTCATCGACCTCCCGGCGGGCGAGGTGTCGTCCGTGTACCACGATCTCGTCGACCTCGTGGAAACCACGCTTGTGGCCGAAGCCCTGAAGGTGACCAACGCCAACCAGGTGAAGGCCGCCGCCATCCTCGGGGTGAACCGCGCCACCCTGCGCAAGAAGATGCCGTCGCCATGATCCGCGGCCCGCTTGTCCCGGCGTTCATGGTCATCCTGGTGGACCTGCTGGCCTACTCCGTCATTCTGCCGCTGCTGCCCTTCTATGCGGAGTCGTTCGGTGCTTCTCCGGCCATGGTCGGCGCCCTGCTGGCGACGTTCGCCGCCTGTCAGCTGGTGGCGGGCCCGCCGCTCGGGCGCTGGTCGGATCGGATCGGCCGCAAACCGGTCCTGATCGTCAGCCAGGTCGGGACCCTCGCCGGGTTCGTGCTGCTCGGTGTGGCGCCAAACCTGTCCGTTGTGTTCGCAGCCCGCATGCTCGACGGCCTCACGGCCGGCAACATCACGGTGGCGCAGGCCTACATCGCGGACGTCACGCCGCCCGCGGAACGGACCCAGGCGTTCGGGATCGTCGGGATCGCGTACGGCGTGAGCTTCCTTCTGGGCCCCGCCCTGGCGGGCGTGCTCGTGCCACTCGGTCCGGCCTATCCCATCTTCACGGCCGCCCTGCTCTCGGCCATCAGCATCGCGACGACCGCGTTCATGCTGCCCTCCGCCTTGCCCGCCGCGGGTGCCGCGGGCGGCGGAGAGAACTTCTGGCGCCGCTATCTGGAGCCGCTGGGAGACGCGACGGTCCGGTCCCACTATGCCCAGTTCTTCGCCTCGCAGTTCCTGATCGCGCTGTTCTTCGCTGGCTTCGCGCTCTTCGCGGAGCGCCGTCTGCCCGGGTTCGGGGCACGCGAAGTCGGCTACACGTTCGCGTACGTGGGCCTGGTGGGCATCGTCTTCCTGGGCGCGGTCGGGCCCGTCGTGGGCCGGATTGGGGACTCGACGCTGGTCGCGAGTGGTCTTCTGGGTACGGGTGTGTCGCTGGCGTTGCTTGCCGGAGTCACAGGGGTCCCGATGCTGCTCGTGGCGATGACATCGTTCGCCGTCGGCACGGCCGTGCTGCGGCCGAGTCTGACCAGCGCCATCACGCGCCGCATGCGGCCGGAGCAGCAGGGGCTCGCGATCGGGCTGATGACGTCCCTGCAGTCACTCGCGCAGATCGTGGCCCCGCTCGTCGCCGGATGGATGATCGGTGAGAAGCACCTGGCACTCTGGGCCTGGACCGGGGCGCTCGTCAGCGCCGCGGCGCTTGCACTCGGGAAACGGGAGCGCCGCCGTTATGCGCCCGCGGCGCCGCCCTCGTCGATGGGCACGTCGTGATAGTCCAGCGCCCACTCGCGCATGAAGCGCACCCGCTCGGGCCGCACCTCGTACAGCACGAACTCCGGGTTGTCGATCGAGCCGAGGAACGACCGCAGCAACGGGTTCGTGTCCCAGATGTCCTGCAGCAGCACGCGATCCGTCACGCAGAGCGCCCGTCCGGTGATCCGCACCTGGTCGTGGCCGTCGTTCAGATAGCAGAGTTCGACCCTGTCGTTCGCGTCGATTTCGCCGGTCTTGTGCGAACTGCGGAGCGACGCGACATACACGGTGAACCCGACCGTGCGCACGGGAGACACGGGGCGGACCCGGGGCTGCCCGCCATCGAGGCTGGCGAGCATCGGGAACTTCGCGTCGCGCATCGTGGCCAGGGCCAGCGGGCGCAGGTCGTCCGGGAGTGGGACAGGCTGAGGCTTCATGACGCGGGGAACTGTAGGGCCGCCGCCAGCCCGTGTCAACGGCGGTCGGCCGTCACCGGTCGGCGGTCGGCCGTCACCGGTCGGCCTGACGCCCACAGGTCCGGCGAACCGCGCTCCAGCATCGACGCCGCCGGGCGACCATGGAGATGCAACGTCGGGGGTGCGGCATGAAGCGGGTCCTCCTCCTGATCGGCATCGTCGCAGCCATGGTGATTGGCTCGAAGCTGTTGATCGAGGACGTGCTCGGCCTGGGGCTGGAGGAGACCGCGGACCAGTGGCTGTCCACCGCCGGGGCGGGCAGCGGCCTCGCCATCATCGCGCTGCTGGGCGCCGATCTGTTCCTGCCGATTCCGTCCAGCCTCGTGATGATCCTGAGCGGCGCCGCCTTCGGCGTGGCCGGCGGATCGGTGCTGGCCTTCGTCGGGTCGGTGGGCGGCGAGTGGCTCGGTTTCGAACTGGTGCGCCGCTTCGGACGCCGCGCCTCGAGACTGATCGTGCCCGATGCCGAGATCGCGCGGCTCGAACGGCTCTTCGCGCGGCACGGGGTGGAGGTGGTCGTCGCGACACGTGCCCTGCCGATTGCGATGGAAACCTTCAGCGTGGTCGCTGCCCTGTCGGGCATGAGCCGCGCACGGTTCCTGCTGGCCTCGGTACTCGGCACCGCACCGATCGTGGTGGTGTATGCATGGGCGGGCGCGGCGTCGCGCCGGTCTGATAGCGTCGTGCCGGCCGTGGTGATGCTGGTGGCGGTTGCCGCCTGCGGGTGGGTGTGGCTGCGGATTCGAGCGGGGCGTGCCCTGGACGCGGAGCGAACGACCGGCTAGAAACCGACGACGTGATCGGCGTATGCCTCGAAGATCGCGCGGCTGATGCGGGCGAACTCCGCCGTGACGGGCTGCAGTTCCGCCGCGTCGACGGCGCGCTGATGCTTGGTGACGATGTCCATCAGCCCCGTTCCGAGGTACTTGCCCTCCCCTTCGTACAGGTGCGCGGCGTGCTGGAGGCCGGCCTTCGTCCGCTCGAACCCGGCGGTCATGTCCTCGAGCAGGGGCGCGCGCTCGAAGCTGAACGCCGCGTAGCCACGCACGTCGTCGAGCAGCGCGGCGAGCGGGTCGTCGTCGGTGAGCGCCCCGCGCGCCGCGGCGCCGAGCGGCTCCGCCGCCACCCACATCGCGCGGGCCTCGGCGACGCGCGCAAGCCCCGCCTGGCGGTAGTTCGGCACGAGGGGCGTCGACCGCAGGAACAGCTCGTTGTGGTAGTCGTATGTGTAGTTCCGGTCGAGGATGTGGAAGCCTGACAGCAGGTGCTCGAAGGTGCGGCCGTAGGCGATGAGCGCGTCGCGCGTGGCATCCGGGCTGGCCGGTGCGCGCACCGGGCCCGAGGGGACGGCAACCGTGTCCATCCGGTACTGGAGGCTCTGCTTCGACGGGTCCATGAAGAAGCTCGGGCTGCCCTGGTAGGCACCAGGCGCGTTCTTGTAGCCGACATACAGCCCGAGGGACAGCGCCACGCCGCCGAACAGCACGGCTCGCGCAAGTCGCTCGCTGCGGACCGCGCCCTGCGGTCCAGGGTCCGGACGCGATCCCCACACCAGCACGCCGAGCACCATCACGATGAGCGTGACGATCATCAGCGTGCCGAGGTACTGATCGGCCAGCCACATCTCGAGCGTCAGCAGGGCCACGGAGAGCAGCGCGGCCCCTTCGCGGGCTCGCCCTGCGGCCATGGCGCGCACGCCCGGAATCCAGCCGGCCACGCCCACGGCGCGCGCGGGCGCGCCGGGCGCCGGGGCAACCGCGTTCCGCACCGCCATCACAATCACCGCCACAGGCGTGCCGAAGATGGCCGCCAGCAGCACGTGACAGATGATGCGCATGGCGTTGATCGACAGGTTGTCGATGATCTGGTCGCCCTGCGTGATGACGGGGTACAGGAGCCACGGCAGGACGAGCGGCATCGACACCGCGAGGCGGGCGCGGGCCGACAGGTACAGGCCGGCCAGCAGGATGAAGCCCAGCCCGAAGAGGCTGACGAATTCCCCGTCGTCGATCAGGTAGTGCGCCTTGAGGTCCGTTTCGGCAACCGCCAGGACGAGGATGACGAGCGTCAGGAGCGCGGTCGCGCCCACCAGCCAGGCCGGAGGACGCGCGGGGGCGGCAATCGGAGGCGTGAACGCGGTGCTCATCTCTGCGTCTCGTGCGTGGTTCAGGGTTTTTCGGCCACGACCAGCGTGTGCGGGTTCGGAGGCGGCATCGGTCGCACCTCCACATGGTGGAAGCCGGCCTCGGCCAGCCAGCGCGCCATTTCGGTCTTGGCGTGTGCGGAGCCCTCGTTGCTCATCAGCATCATGTTGATGGCGAACGAGGTCGCGAATGCCGGGCTGTTCTTGCGCTCGTCGTCGAAGAAGACGTCGCTCACGACCACGAGGCCGCCCGGCTGGAGGGCCGCGAAGGTCTTGCGCAGGAGCAGGCGGCAGTTGTCGGGGGTTTCGCGGTGCATCATGCCCGACAGCAGCGCCGCGTCGTACCCGGCGCCGAAGTCGTCGGTGAGGTAGTTGGCCGGGCGCACGTCGATCCGATCAGCGAAGCCATTCTCCGCGAGGATTTCGCGGGTGACCTCGAGGACACCGGGCAGGTCGAGCACGGTGGCCCGAAGGCCGGGCGTCTGGCCCACCAGTGCCATGGAGTAAGTGCCCGGGCCGCCGCCGACGTCGAGCAGGCGGGTGCGGCCCCGGAAGTCCGCGCCGTGCGGCAGCACGGCACTGATGCCGCGGGCGCGTTCGTGCATCGCGTACACGAAGGCGCGCGTCTTCGCCTTGTCGTCGCCGAGGAACGACTCGGGCGGGACGACGGGCGCGCCGGTCCGAACGAGCTGCGCCAGGCGGCCCCACGCCGGATACAGGTCCTCGGCGAACTTGAGGCCGCTGGCGATGAACGCCGGGCGCCCGCGCACGAGGAACGCGTCGGCCATCGGCGTGTTGGCGTACCGCTCGTCGGCGCTCGTCAGCAGCCCCTCGGCGACACAGCTGTCGAGGAGCATGCGGAGCGGTTCGGCCGCGAGGCCGTGCGCCGCCGCGAGTTCCGCGGCCGACTGCGCGCCATTGGCGAGTGTGGTGAACAGGTCGAGATCGGCGGCTGCGAACAGCACCGCGGAGCTGCGGTACGCGAGGGCCAGTTGCATCAGGCGCCCGGGATTCGGGGCGCCGGGCTGCGAGATCGGTTCGCTCATGAGTTAGCGGCATTCTCACCGCCGCGCGAGCGCGGTGTCAACGCGCGACACGTCGTTCGATGCAGGCGCGGCGTGCGCCGCGCCGCGACGTGCATCGACGGGCACCGAGAGCCAGGCCCGGCGCGCGGGGCCGTCCCCTAGAATCGCCACTCCATGCCGAGCAGCGGGAACAGCCCGAGCGAATCGGACGGGTCCACGGCGTTGGTCGCGCGGTTCCAGACCGCCTGCGTGAAGTTCCTCCGGTTGGTGACGTTCTGCAGGCCGAGGAATACGAGCAGCGGCTGCCCGTTGACGATGAACGTGCGATCGAAACGCACATCGGCCCGGAAGTAGAAGGGCGCACGCACGCCGTTCACGCGGGAGAGGTCGAAGACGCCGCGCCGCTGCGCGGCCGACAGCGCCTCGTCGAACGGCGTGAACGGCCGTCCCGAGAGATACGAGACGCGGGCCGCCAGCTCCCACTTCGAGTTCAGCTTCCAGCCGCCGGTCGCGTTGAACGCCACCGGGTAGTCGAACGAACCCGGCCGAAGGATGCCGTCGAGGCCGGCGTGGCGGGAGCGCGAGAGCGCGAGGTTCGTCTGCCCGTACCACCGCTCCCCGCCCCGGTGTTCGGCGTACAGCTCGATGCCGTAGGCCCGCCCCACGCCGTCGCTGACGAGCGGGAACAGGATCTGACGCACGTTGAATGTGTCGCCGATGTTGGCGAACGACAGCTGCGGGTAGTCGCGCGCCACGGGGTAGTCCGAGTAGTTCTTGCGGTACACCTCCACCGACATCCTGGTGTTCTCGGCGGCCTGGTAGCGCAGCCCACCGACGACGTGATCCGCGCGCAGCGGCTTCAGGCGCTCGTTGTCCGGGAAGACCGTTACGAAGAGGAACGGCGGCTGCTGGTAGTACATGCCGCCGGACGCGTGCGCCGACAGCTTCCGCGTGAGCCCGTAGCGCGCGCTCACGCGCGGGCTGACGCGGGCGGCGTCGAGCAGGGCGTAGTGATCCACGCGGCCGCCGGCCGTCACGTTGAGCCTCGACGTCAGGTCGGCGGTGGTCTGCAGGTACGCGCTCGACTGCGGTGTGGTGAGCCGCCGATCCAGGGCGAACGGGTCCGTGTTGCCGGTCGCGGCAAACGGGTTGTCGCTGCCGAACGGCGAGGCCGCATCGTAGCGCACGTTGAACACCTTGACGCTGCCGCCGCCCTGCACCTTGCCGAACCGGGTCGTCGACAGCGTGAGGTCGTACTTCGCCGTGGTCTCGTCCTCGCCCGAGTTCTCGCGGAAGACCGTCGGGCTCTGGTTGATCAACTGGTCGGTCGGCAGGTTCACGACCCCGCCGAACACCAGGTCCTTCACCGTCGACCTCACGCGAGCCGACGAGCGCGTGACACCGAGCAGCCCGACGCCCCTGCTGCCGAACACGTGCTGCCAGTTGAACCCGCTGGCGCTGCGCCAGCCCCGGTAACGGATGTCGAGATTGAAGACTTCGTCGTCAGCCGCGCTGTCGTTCGTGCGACCCAGGCGGATGTTGTCCACGCCCGAGATGTTCACCGCCCAGATGCGATCGCGTTCGCTGAGGTCGTAGACCACCTTGCTGTTGAGCGTGTAGAGCACCGGCACGCCGCCGAACCCCACGTCGTCCACGAAGACGTCGAGAAAACTGCGCCGGGCCGAGACGATCCAGGAGCCCTTCCCCTTTCCTAGCGGTCCTTCGACCAGCCCGCCGACGCCGGCGAAGCCAAGCGTGGCGCGCGACTCCACCCGCTGGCGGTTCCCTTCGCGCTGGGCGATCTGCAGCACGCTCGAGGCACGATTGGTGAACGGAGCCGGATAGCCGCCGGTGAGGAACGTCACGTCGCGGATCATCGCCGAGTCGAGGATGCTGACGGTGCCGCCCGCCGACGCGAAGTTGGCGAACGCGTTGATGTTCGGCACCTCCACGTTGTCGACGATGAAGAGGTTCTCGAGCGGGCTGCCTCCGCGCACGATGATGTCGTTGCGGAAATCGGTGGACCCGGCCACGACACCGGGCAGCGACTGCAGGAACCTCGAGACATCCTGCAGGGCGCCGGCATCCTTGATGATTGCGCGCGGCTCGACCAGATAGTTCGAGGCCTTGATCTCCTCGGGGATGATCGTGGCGCCGCCCACGACGGTCACCTGCTGCTGGAGCGCCTGCGCGGGCGGCAGCACGACCTCCAGCGTCACCTCGACGCCGGCGCGTACGGTGACCGCTTCGGTGACGATCGGCGGCTGGCCCGGTGGGGCGACCTCAAGGCGATACTCCCCGGCCCTGACGCCGGCAAACCTGAAGTCGCCCGTCTCGGTGGACAACTCGCAGCGGGTCGTGCCCGTGATGCAGATGGTGACAAACGGCGCCGGCTCCTGCGTGTCGGTGCGCACGGAGCCCGAGAGCACGCCAACGCCGGTGGTGTCCTGGGCCGCAGCGGGCGCAGCAGCAAGCACGCCGAGAAGAACGACTGAACGGAAGAATGACGGCACGACAGGGTGAACCCCGGCCGGCGCTGGTTTATTCCGCAGGCTGCGAGTTGGCCTGCCGCGGCGACGCACAGGCGGCGCGCCTGACGACTGCTAGCGGAGCGTGAACGTGAGTTCGATCGTGATTTGCACGGGGACCGCCTGGCCCATGCGCGTGCCTGGTGCGAACCGCCACTGGCGCGCTGCCTTCACGGCTTCCTGGTCGAGGCCGAAGACCGAGTCGAGCGAGCGCAGCACCTGGATGTCAGTGACGGAGCCGTCGGGCCGCACCACGCACTGCAGCAGCACGGTGCCCTGCACCTTCGCGCGCATGGCGTCGGAGGTGTACGCCGGCTTCACCTCGCGCAGGATCCGCGGGAGCGTGACACCGTTGCCGGGCTGATAGACGCCGCCGCCGGTGCCTCCGCCCTGCCCTGCGCCGAGCCCCGAGCCGGTGCCCGAGCCGATACCGGTACCCGTGCCGGTGCCCGCGCCGCCGCCCGCACCTGAGCCCTGCGACGGGCTCGGTGGACCCGGCAGCGACTCGAGCGTGCCGGCGAGCGACTCGGCCCCCGACGCCATTTGGCGAGCCGGGATGTTGAAGTCTTCGATCGGATCGGGTTTCGGCTCCTCGACCTTCGGTTGAGGCTCGATCTTCGGCGGACGCTCCACCGGAACCGTGAGCTTCTCCTTGCCGGGCAGTTCCGCCTGCCTCGGCGGTTCGGGCGCACGGTTGCCGCCACCACCGCCGCCGCCACCAGGCCCGGGTTCGCTCAACCAGACGAGCTGGGTGGTGTTTTCCTCCGGCAGAACAGCCGGTGTCGAGTCTACGCCCGAGCCGAAACGACCGAGCAGCAGGAGCAGGCCGAACACGGCCACGTCGAGGGCGAGCGCCGCCGCGAACGCAGCAGGCAGCCGCTTCGACTGGTGTTCGAATGAGAAGTGGACCTCGGGAGGGTGCGCGCCTTCAACGTGAACCGAGAGGTGCCCGGCCGATACGTTGACGCGCGGTTCGCCCGACGACGTGCGCTCTGCCATGGGCAACGAAACCTGCTGATTCGTAGACGTATTGTGGCGCACGGGTGATACCGCTGCAACTGCAAAAGGGGTGCCTCAGGTAGCACGCCTCGTTCATTGGACGCGCGTCGCCGCGATCTGGTCGCGTCCTCGCAGCGGGTCAGAGTCGTCCCATCCACGCGCCGATCGCGGCATTGCCTGCGCCGTACGCGTGCAGCACGGCCAGGGCGTCCGACGCGCGCGCGTCGCCGGCGACGGCCACGAGCACACCACCGCGTGCCACCAGCGCTTCGAAGATGCGCGCGTCGTGAGCCTGGAATCCTGCACGGCGCATCGTGCCCGCGAGGCCGCGGGCCGAGAGGTCGCGCGTGTCCCCCTGAAGCGCCTCGACGAGCGGACCCGCGGCGACCATGTCGCCAAGGCCGGCGATCGGCAGCGCCGCGGCCGCGCCCGTCGTCCGCGTGTCGATCAGCGCCGAGGCCTGCGGCGAGGCGAGGGCCATCACGCTCAGCGCGTCGGCGGCGAGACCCCGTCGCGCAAGCGCGGTCAGGCCGAGTGCGGCGGCCTCGAGATCGGCAAACACGCCAACGGTGAAGAGCCCGGCGGCCGGCTGCGGCATGGCCGGTAATCTAGCACGCCGGCAGGCGGTGTCAGGGTCAGCGCGCCTCGTAGCCGGCGCGCGCGCGCACGCGGAGATCAGGACGCGTGGACCGTACCGTGATGCTTCGCCACGACGCCCGCGGTCCGGGCGGCACCGATGGCGTATACCCAAGCAGGTACTGCTGGCGCAGTTCCCGCGCGATGCCCGACAGCGTCGGCGCGATGCTCCGCACGTCGGACACCGCAAAGGAGCGGGCGCCCGTCGCCGCGGCGAATTCCACGAACACCGGCGGCTGGACGCGCTGCAGCGTCACCGTGTACACGAGCACGTCCTGGACGCGCACGCGCGCCATCATCTCGCCGGCCTCCACCGAACTGTACCGGTTGGATCCGTCAGTGATCAGGATGAGCGCACGGCGCCCGGTCCCCTGCTGGATGGCAGACACGGCGGCCACCGTGGCGTCGAAGAGCGGCGTGGTGCCCCAGCGCGTCAGCCCGTTCAACGCGTCGTACACGGCCCGGTGATCGACGGAGAGCGGGACCAGTGGCTCGACTTCGCTTCCGATGCCGAGGAGCATCACCTGGTCTGACGGGCGCAGCTCACGCAGCAGGTGCTGTACGGCGTTGGCCGCGTAGGCAAGCCGGTCGTCGGTCATGCTGAAGCTGCGATCGAGTGCGACAGCGAGCGAGAGCGGCACGTCGCCGCTGGCGAACGCACGGATCTCCTGCCGGTGCCCATCCTCCTCGACGATGAAAGTGTCGCGCGGGAGGCCGCCGACTGGCTCTCCCCGCGCGTCGGTGACCGTGGCGTACACCTCGACCAGGCTCACGCCGGACGCGAACTGCGCGAGGGCCGGGGCTGCCATCGCGCTGAGCGCCAAGCAGATACCCAGAATCGCGGGGACAACGCCGGCGGGCGATGTTAAGATCGCTCCAGTTCCCCGGTTCCACAGCCGCAGGCCGTCCCGTCCGGCGGGTTCAATCCCGGGAGGAGTTGTCACCATGGGCCGCATCGGAATGCCAGAACTGCTCATCATTCTGGCGATCATCATCGTGATCTTCGGCGCCAACCGGCTCCCCGGCCTGGGCAAGGGGATCGGGAGCGCGATCCGCAACTTCAAGGACGGCATGAAGGACGAGACGGCCGACCACAAGAGCTAACGACGGCG
This sequence comes from uncultured Bifidobacterium sp., assembly GCA_964386715.1. GTDB lineage: Bacteria > Acidobacteriota > Vicinamibacteria > Vicinamibacterales > CAVVIG01 > CAVVIG01. Next base: position 300,782 of record CAYLTD010000001.1, on the reverse strand, counting down.
ACGACTACGTCGCGCGTCCCGCTCGCGGCGCCCCGGACGCATGGCCTTGGCACCCGGTCGCGCGGGGCCCCGGGCCTTCTTCGCGCCCACCCGCTCGGCCTTCGGCCTCGCCTTCGAGCGACGCGGCCCGGCTTCTCCCTCGCGCACGCGCTCGAGGATGTCCACCAGCGCGAGATCCACCTGGCGTGCATCCATGTTCACGCGGATGACGCGCACCTGCACCTTGTCACCGAGCCGATAGCCCTTCTGCGTGTTCTCTCCGCGCAGCATGTGCGCGCGTTCGACGAACCGGTAGTAGTCGTCGGCCATCGTCGAGATGTGGACGAGCCCCTCGACGTAGTGCTCCACGAGTTCCACGAAGAGCCCGAACGCGGCCACGCCGGTCACGAATCCGCTGAACTCATCGCCGACCTTGTCGGCCATGAACTTCACCTTCTTCCACTGCAGCAGTTCGCGTTCGGCATCGTCGGCCCGCCGTTCCATCTCGGACGTGTGCCGGGCGAACTCCGGGAGATCCTCGGCCATCGCCTCCCGCTCGTCGTCGGACATCGTGCTGTGACGCGCCGCGCGCAGGGCGCGGTGTACGACGAGGTCCGGGTAGCGGCGGATGGGCGAGGTGAAGTGCGTGTAGCTGGGCGTTGCGAGGCCGAAGTGACCCGCGTTCTCGGGCGCGTAGCGGGCCTTCTGCATGGTGCGCAGCATGAGGAACGCGATCGGCTTCTCCTCGGGCCGGCCGGCGATGCGCTCGATCAGCTTCTGGAAATGCCGCGGCCTGAGGGTGGCGAGCGGCGCCCCGAGACTCAGATCGAACGACTGCACGAACTCCTCGAACTTGGCCACCTTGAGCAGGTCCGGCTCCTCGTGGATCCGGTAGAGCGCCGGCGCCTGATGCTGTTCGAGATAGGTCGCCACGGTTTCGTTGGCGAGCAGCATGAACTCCTCGATCAGCCGGTGGGCGACGTTGCGCTCGAGCGCGATGATGGCTTCCACCATCCCGCCGGAATCCATGATCACCTCGGCCTCGTTGAGGTCGAAGTCGATCGAGCCGCGGCGGCGGCGCGCGGCGTGCAGGGTCTCGAAGAGCTCCCGCATCAGGTCGAACATCGGCACCAGCGGCCGATACCGCTCGATCAGCTCGGGGTCGCGCTCCTCGAGGATGCGCGCGACCGCGGTGTAGGTCATCCGCTCGTTGCTGTTGATGATGCCGTCGTGGAACTCCGACCGCACGACCTCGCCGCGACGGTTCACCTCCATGAAACACGACTGCACCAGCCGGTCCACGTGCGGGTTGAGACTGCACAGCCCCGTCGCGAGTTCCGCGGGGAACATGTGGACGGCCCGCTCGGGGAAGTAGACCGAGGTGCCGCGCTCGTACGCCTCGCGATCGAGCGCACTCCCTTCGCGGACGTAGTGGGACACGTCGGCGATGTGCACGCCGAGCCAGACGTTGCCGTTGGCCAGCCGCTCGATGGTGATCGCGTCGTCGAAGTCGCGGGCATGCTCGCCGTCGATGGTGACGGTCGGGAGGTCGCGAAAATCCGAGCGCCCGCGGATGTCGCGCTCGTGCACGGCGCCGCCGAGGCGCACCGCTTCGCGCACCGAGTCCTCCGAGTGGGCGTCGGGGATGCCGAACTTGCGGATGATGATCTCGGTATCCACGCCCGGTGCGTCGATGTTCCCGAGCACCTCCGCCACCCGTCCCGCGGCCCCGCGGGTGGCCGACGGAAAACGGGTCAGCTCCACCGTCACCATCTCACCGGGCTCGGCGCCCCGCTCCTGCCCTGGCGGGATGAAGATGTCCATCAACACGCGCCGGTCGAAGGGCGCCACGAAGCCCATGCCCTGCTCGTCGCGGTCGTATCGCCCCACGAGCACGGTGTGCGACCGCTCGAGCACGCGGATGATGCGGCCTTCGACCCGCCCGTCGTCCTTGACGCGCTCGATCCGCACGACGACCCGATCGCCGTGCATCGCCTCGTTCAGGTTCGGCGCCGCGATGTAGATGTCCGCGCCCTGGTCGAGACCGCGCTCGGGCTCGACGAAGCCGAAGCCGCCGGGGTGGGTCTGCAGCCGTCCGACGTGCAGGTCCATCTTCTCGGGCAGCCCGAAGCGCTGCCCGCGGATCTGGATCAGCTCACCGCTGGCGACCAGCGCCTTCAGGTGGCGCTTGAAGGACGCGCGCTCCTCGCGCGGGATCTTGAGCAGTTGGACGAGTTCGCGGGCGCCGGCGGGATGATGGACGCGCTCCCGCATCAGCTGGAGCACCTCGTCGCGGGAGACCATCCCGTCAGGCTAGCAGAAAAATCTGGAGGTCACCGACGTTGGTCCCGGTGGGACCGGTGCGCACGAGGTCGCCCAGCGCGTCGAAAAACGCATACGAATCGTTGTGATCGAGGTAGGCGGCCGGCGACGCGAGCCCGAGCGCGGCCGCCCGTGCGTCGGTGGTGTGATCGACATACGCGCCGGCAGCATCGGTAGGCCCGTCGATGCCGTCGGTACCGACGCTCGCGAGCGCGACCCGCCGCCCGGCGCCTGCCAGAATACCGACCGTCGCCAGCGCCAGTTCCTGGTTCCGGCCACCTCGACCGCTGCCGCGAACACGCACCGTCGTCTCGCCGCTGGAGATGACGCACCGCGGCGAGGCCGCGCGTGGGCGTCCCAGCACCGCGCCAGCGAGGGCGGCGCCGGCGTGGCGGGCCTCACCGACCACCGGCGCGTCGATCACGTCGACGGCATAACCGAGGCGGGCGGCCTCCTCCGCGGCTCCGGCCATCGCATCTCGACGCCCGCCGATCAGCTGCGTGCGCACGCGGGCGAACCGCGGGTCGCCCGGCTTGGGTGACTCCTGGACGTCGCCTCGGACACCGGCCGCGAGGTAGTGGACCACCGCGGGCGGATAAGCGTCAGCACCGCCGTACGCCTGCAGGACGCGCCAGGCATCGCCGAACGTCGATTCGTCGGGAACCGTGGGTCCGGACGCGATGACGCCCAGCGGATCCCCCACCACGTCCGACAGCACGAGGGCCCGGCACGGCGCCGCACAGGCCGCGGCCAGCCGGCCGCCCTTTACCCGCGAGAGGTGCTTGCGCACCGTGTTGAGGGCCACGATGTCCGCGCCGGCCCTGAGGAGCACGCCGGTCGTCCGGCGCTTGTCCGCCAGCGTCACGCCGGGCACGGGAGCGGCCAGCAGCGACGAAGCACCACCCGACAGCAGGACCAGCAGTTCCTCGTCGGCACGAACAGCCGCGCTGAGCTGCAGCGCCCGGCGCCCCGCCTCCTCGCTGCCGTTTCCCGGTTGTGGATGTTCGGCCCCGACGACGTCCAGCCCTGGTGGCACCGCCTCGGCGCCCGGCACGACGACGAGGCCGCCCTGCACGCGCGAACCGAGCACCTCTACGGCGGCGCGGGCCATGGGGCCCGCCGCCTTGCCGACCGCCAGCAGGCGTACCGACTGAGCGACCACAGGTTCGGCCGCGAGGACACGTGTCACGAGCCGGCCGGCGTCGACCGCACGTATACCCGCACGGGCTATCTGGAGAAGGTCGTTTCGGAGCGGGTCGGGAGGAGGGGTCAGTGAGTGTTTCGGGGATCAGACCAGGCGGAGAGCCCGGTGACGACGTCTATCTGTTTGAGCAGGCCGCTGACGACCTCGCCTGCATCGTCCTGGGAACAGAGCTGCTCGAGGCCGCCCATGATCCGGGTGAGCGCGGCTTCCACGTCGGTGATGGCGCTCTCTGAGAAGTAGGGTCGCTGTTGTTGAAGACAGCGATGATGTCGGGCGAACTCCTGACGGTAGAACTCGGTGATCGGGTGCAGCGCGCTGATCGGCCTCGAATCGGTCACGAAGCGTGGCATGCAGTTCCTCGAGGGATTGTTTCCGAGACTGACAGCAGTGTAGGACTCCGGCCAAAGCCCTGTCAAGAATTCGTAACAACGGTACGGTGAACACCGTTACGCGGCGTCACGCGTGGCGGCTCGCCACGAAGCCGGCGAGGCAACCGACGGCGACGCCGCCGCCGAGCAGCGTCAACACGAGGCCGGGTGACAGGAACGCCACGCCGGACACGTTGAGGGCCCGCGCCAGCGGGATGAGAATGGCCTGCCGCGTCGCGAAGAACGCCGTGGCGAGCGCGATCAGCGCAATCGTGGCGCCCACGCCGCCGTGCAGGGCTCCCTCCATCACGAAAGGGCCGCGCACGAACGCCTGCGGGGCTCCGACGAGATGCATGATCTCGACCTCGTCTCGCCGCGCGGCGAGGGCGAGCCGTACGACGTTCGCGACCGTCAGTGCCGCCGCCAGCATCAGCGCGCCTCCCAGGCCGAGACCGATCAGGCGGAGCACGCGCACCCCGTTGAGCAGGCGATCGAGCCACTGCTGATCGAACCGCACGTCGGCGACGCCGGCCGTGTCGCGCAGGGAGGCGGCCAGTGCGTTCACCCCGCCCCTGCCTGCCGCATCGGTCTTCAGCCGCACGTCGAAGGAGGCCGGCAGCGGGTTGTCGTCGAGCGAACTGATCGTGGCGGCCAGATCCGCGAACATCTCACGGAAGCGCCGCATGGCCTCCTGCTTGGAGACGTAGGTCGCTGTCGCCACGCTCGGGTGGCCCGACAGTGCGTGCTCGACCGCCGACCGCTGTTCGTCCGTCACGTCGTCGGCGAGGTAGACGGAGAGTTCGGCGGCGCCGCTCCACTCCTCGGCCAGCCGCTGGAGGTTGGCGGTGACGATGAGGAACGCACCGAGCACGAACAGGGCGATTGCGATCGTGGCCGTCGAGAGCAGCCCGGACCGCCGCCCCCGCCACAGGCTGGCCGTCGCCTCGTCGAACGCGTATCGGAGCAGGCGCACGTCAGGCCCCCTCGAGCAGCCGGCCGTGATCGAGCACGATCGACCGCCGGCCCACGTGCTTGATCATCGCCCGGTCGTGGGTGGCCACGAGCACGGTGGTGCCCCGCGCGTTGATGTCGCGGAACAGGTTCATGATGTCGACCGACAGTTCCGGATCGAGGTTGCCGGTGGGCTCGTCGGCGAGGATGATCTGGGGCTCGTTCACCAGCGCACGGGCAATCGCGACGCGCTGCTGCTCTCCGCCCGAGAGTTCCTCCGGGAACGCGTTCATCCTGTGCTGCAGGCCGACCCACTTCAGCACCTGGTAGGTCTTGCGCTGCTGCGTCACCAGGTCCACGCCGAGAACCCGCATCACGAACGCGACGTTCTGGAACACCGTGAAGCGCGGCACGAGCCGGAAATCCTGGAACACGAAGCCGACGGTACGCCGGTAGGCCTGCACCTCCGAGGGCGACAGGTCGCTCAGCACGCGCCCGGCGACCTTCAGGTACCCCTCGGTTGGTGTCTCCGCGAGGAGCAGCAGGCGCAGCAGGGTGGACTTGCCGGCGCCGCTCGCGCCGGTGAGGAACAGGAACTCCCCCTTGTCGATCGAGAGCGTCAGGTCGCGCAGCGCGTAGACGCCGCGGCTGTAGACCTTCGACAGGTGGTAGGTCTCGATCACGGGTTCAGGTCGTTTCGAGTGCCCGTTTCAGCAGTTCGTTCACACGCTTCGGGTTGCCCTTGCCGGCCGTGGCCTTCATCACCTGGCCGACCAGAAATCCGAACGTCGCCGTCTTTCCTGCCCGATAGCTTGCCACCGCATCGGCGTTGCGGGCCAGTATCTCTTCGATGATCCCCAGGATGTGCCCTTCGTCGTCGATCTGGGTAAGCCCCTCCGCCCGTACGATGGCGTCCGCGTCCTGCCCCGTCGAGAACATCTTCTCGAACACGGATTTCGCGATCGCGCCGCTGATCGTGCCCCGGTCCACCAGCGCCAGGAGGCCAGCGAGCCCTGAAGGCGACACCGGCGATGCGTCGATGCCCCGGCCCGCGTCCTTCAGCAGCCGCGCGAGTTCGCCCATCATCCAGTTGCTCACCGCCTTCGGCGGGGCGCCGGCGGCGACGGCGGCCTCGAAGTACTCGGAGAGCGCGCGGGTCTGGGTGAGCTGGGTCGCGTCGTAGTCCGGCAGCCCGTACTGCGCGACGAACCGCTGGCGGCGCGCCACCGGCAGTTCCGGCATGTCGCCGCGGATGGTGTCCACCCGCGCCGCGTTCACCACGACGGGGGGCAGGTCGGGGTCGGGGAAGTAGCGATAGTCGTGGGCCTCTTCCTTCGACCGCATCGATACAGTGACGCCGGCGGAGGAGTCGAACAGGCGTGTCTCCTGGCGCACGCGCCCGCCCTCCTGCACAAGGTCGATCTGGCGGTCGATCTCGTACTCGAGCGCCTTCTGGAGGAACCGGAAGGAATTGAGGTTCTTCACCTCGGCCTTGGTGCCGAGTGCCGTCGTGCCGGCAGGACGCACCGAGACGTTGGCGTCGCAGCGCAGGCTGCCCTCTTCCATGTTGCCGTCATTGACGCCGAGCCAGACGAGGATCGCGCGCAGGTGCTCGAAGAACGCGGCCGCGTCGGCCGCGGACCGCAGGTCGGGTTCGGTGACGATCTCGATGAGCGGCGTGCCGGCACGGTTGAAGTCCACGTACGTCTTGCGGTCGGAGTCGGCGAATCCCTCGTGGAGCGACTTGCCGGCATCCTCCTCCATGTGCACGCGCGTGATGCCCACGCGGCGCTCGCCGTCCGGCATCGTGAACGTCACCTCCCCACCGCTGGCAATGGGCTGTTCGTACTGCGAGATCTGATAGCCCTTGGGCAGGTCCGGGTAGAAGTAGTTCTTGCGCGCAAACACCGACGTGTCATTGACGTGGCAGCCGAGGGCCAGCGCCGCCCGGATCGCCAGGTCCACGGCCGCGCGGTTCAGCACCGGCAGGACACCCGGGAAGCCCAGGCACACGGGGCATACGTTGGTGTTCGGGGGCGCCCCGAAGGCCGTGCTGCAGCCGCAGAAGATCTTGGCGTGCGTGAGCAGCTGGGCGTGGATCTCCAGGCCGATGACCGCTTCGTAGCTCATGCGCGCGGACCCGCGGCAACGACGTCGGGCGACACGCTCGCCTCGAAGGCCTTGAAGTTGTCCACGAACATCCGCGCCAGCTTCGCGGCCTGTGCGTCGTAGGCGTGCGGCTCGGGCCACGTGGCCCTCGGGTTGAGGATCCCCGCGGGCACATCGGGACACGACTGCGGCACCTGCAGGTTGAACACCGGATGCGTGTCGTAGTGCACCGCATCGAGGTCACCGGCGAGCGCCGCCCGGATCATCGCCCGCGTGAACCGGATTTGCATCCGCGCGCCGACACCGTATGGCCCGCCGCTCCACCCCGTATTCACCAGCCACACCTGCGCCTCGTGCCGCGCAATCTTCTCCCCGAGCAGTTCGGCGTACCGGCTGGGCGCCAGCGGCAGGAAGGGCGCGCCGAAACAGGTGCTGAAGGTCGCCCTGGGTTCGGTGACGCCCTTTTCGGTGCCGGCCACCTTGGCGGTATACCCGGAGAGGAAGTGATACATGGCCGCGGCGGGTGAGAGCCGGGCGATCGGCGGCAGTACGCCGAATGCGTCGGCCGTCAGCATCACGATGTTTCTCGGGTGCCCGCCCTGCCCGGACGGCACGGCGTTGGCGATGAACGTGATGGGGTAGGCCGCCCTCGTGTTCTCGGTGAACTGGTCGGAGTCGAGGTCGAGTTGCCGCGTCACCGGATCGATCGCGACATTCTCGAGCACGGTGCCGAAGCGCCGGGTCGTGGCGTAGATCTGGGGCTCGGCCTCGGCTGACAGCCGAATGGTCTTGGCGTAACAGCCGCCCTCGAAGTTGAAGACGCCGTGGTCGCTCCACCCGTGCTCGTCATCGCCGATCAGGCCGCGTTCGGGGTCGCTCGACAGCGTCGTCTTGCCGGTCCCCGACAACCCGAAGAACAGCGCCGTGTCGCCCGCCGCGCCGACATTGGCCGAGCAGTGCATCGACAGCACACCTTGGAGCGGCAGCAGGTAGTTCAGCGTGCTGAACACCGATTTCTTGATCTCGCCGGCGTAGCTCGTCCCGCCGATGAGCACCAGGCGCTGCGCGAAGTTCAGCGCGACCACCACCGACGAGTTGGTGCCGTGGCGGGCGGGATCGGCCCGGAACGAGGGTGCATCGATGATCGTCAACCCGGGCACGTGCCCGGCCAGCTCATCCACGATCAGGAGGTTGCGGGCGAAGAGGCTGTGCCAGGCGTACTCGGTGACGACCCGGATAGGAAGGCGGTAGCGGGGATCCGCGCCGGCATACAGGTCCTGCACGAACAGTTCGGCGCCCGTCAGCGACGCCAGCATGTCCTCGCGCAGGCGCTCGAAATGCTCGGGCGACATCGCCCGGTTGGGGCCGCCCCAGGCGATGTGCGCCTCGCTGCCCGGTTCGCGGACGATGAACTTGTCGTTGGGCGACCGGCCGGTGTGCTGCCCGGTCCGGCAGACCAGCGGGCCCTCGGCCGCGATGACGCCCTCCTGCCGGCGGACGGCGTGCTCGTAGAGGACCGCCTCCGAGAGGTTCCAGTGCACCTGTGCATCGCGGATTCCCTCGGCCTCGAGGGAACGGCCACGGTCGACACCCGAGGTCATGACAGCTCCTAACGTTCGCCGCCACAGAAACATAGGCGGAAATCGGGATCGTACTCAGCCCTGTCGAACGAAGTCAACAAAACCCCGGCTCGCAGTAGACTGTAAACGTCCCCGGTGCGGCGGCGTAATCCACCATGAGTGACCAGCAGCCCGTGCGACAGTCCAAGCCGAGCCATCCCGGCGCCGCTCCCGGCCGGCCGGCACGCTCACATGGCGGCGCCCCGGTCGAACCGTCGGCCGACACGCGTCTCGCCATGGAGATCCGCGACCGCGTGGATCAGGGCGACATGGACGGAGCCCGCGACCTGTTTGCCGGGCTCGTTGCTGCGCACCAACGCCGGGCTTTGCGCATCGCGTACCACTATCTTCGGGACGCCGCCGAGGCCGACGAAGCCGTTCAGGACGCCTTCCTCAAGGTGTTCACCCACATCTCGTCCTATCGCGAAGCGTGGCCGTTCGAAGTCTGGTTCACGCGGGTGCTCATCAACGGGTGCCTGGACCGGCGCAAGTCGCGGGCGCGGCGCACCCGCTGGCTGGTGGCCCAGGATGATCACGCCGGCGACTTCCCGCCCGCGCAGGCGGAATCCACGGACCCCGACCCAGAGGCCCAACTGCTGGCCCGCGAACGGCGCCGCCGCATTGCGGACGCCATCGATCACCTCGACGGACGGCAGCGGACGGTCTTCATGCTCTGCCACTACGGCGACTGCTCGCCTCGGGACGTCAGCGCGATGACCGGGATCACGGAATCCACGGTTCGCGTGCACCTCTTCCGCGCTGCGCGTAAACTGCGCGGGTTGCTCGGAGGTCTTTCGTGATGCTGCGCTCGACACATCTGAACGACGACCGCCTGTTCCAGTGTTATCTGGGTGCGCGCACCGGCGATGCACTCGACGCACGGGATGCGGACCACCTCTCCGAGTGCGAAGCATGCACCGCCCGCTACCGCAGCCTCGTCGGGTTCATGGACGGCCTGCGTCAGGACGGAGACGCCGAGGTCGATGCGATCTTCACGGGTGAACGGCTGCAGGCACAGCAGGCGCAGATCATGCGCCGGCTCACGCACGTGCATCGTCCCGCTCGGGTGATCTCGTTCCCGGGCCGCGAGCCAGCCGCCCCGGCGGCCGCGGTCACCCGCGTACCGCCGCGCTGGCTTGCCGCGGCGGCCGCCGCGGGCTTGTTCATTGGCGTCGCGGTCGGCGGGCTGCTCGGCCCCACCGCGCTCGGGCCCACCGCCAGCGGACCAGGCAGGGCGGCGATGCAGGTGGCATCGGCGCCACGCGCCAGCCAGGCACCTGCCGTCCGGGTTTCGGCCCCCGCCGAGCCGCGGGACGACGACGCGTTCCTGCTGCAGCTCGAAGCTGCGCTGGCCAGCCCCCAGCTCCGGGAACTCCAGGCGGTCGATGCACTGACGCCGCACGTGCGCGAGGTCAGGACACAGGTCCGCTGACGCCGCCGACGAGCCGGTCCCGGGTGGGTTAGGATCGAGGGCAGGACCTTCATCCCCGTACCCATGCCATCACTCATCTTCCGCAAGGGGCTGGACCTCAAGGGCGCCGTCGCCGGGATCCTCGCCGAGAGTTATCACAGCCGCGTCATCGAACAGATCAAGGCGAACGATTTCCGCTACGAGACCGGCCGCCTGACCGTCCATCTGGCGAAGGAGTTCGGCTTCTGCTACGGCGTCGATCGCGCCGTGGACTACGCCTACCAGGCGCGGACCCGTTTTCCCGACCGGCGTGTGTTCCTGACGGGCGAAATCATCCACAACCCGCACGTGAACGAGAAACTGCGGGCGATGGGGGTGCGCTTCCTCAGCGATGCGGACGAATCGTTCGACGCCCTCACGGCCGGGGACGTCGTCATCCTTCCGGCGTTCGGTGTCACCGTCCAGATGCTCGCTGATCTGGACCGCCGCGGCTGCACGCTGGTCGACACGACGTGCGGGTCGGTCCTCAACGTCTGGAAGAACGTGCGCCGGTATGCGGAGAACGGCTACACCTCGGTGATCCACGGCAAGGTGTGGCACGAGGAGACGCAGGCCACCGCGTCCCAGGCGGTCGCCCATGGCGGCGCCTATCTGGTGGTGTTCAACGAAGAGGAAGCGGAGCTCGTCTGTTCCTTCATCCGCGGCACCTGCGACCGCGGGACCTTGCTGGCGCGCTTCAGCAGCGCCGTGTCGCCCGGCTTCGACCCTGACCGCCACATGGACAAGGTCGGGCTCGCGAACCAGACGACGATGCTCATGTCCGAGTCGCTGGCGATCGGGGAAATGCTCCGCGCCGCGATGCTGGACCGCTGGGGCGCAGCCGACCTGGCGGCACATTACCAGGCGTTCGACACGATCTGCAGCGCCACCCAGGATCGCCAGGATGCGGTGGTGAACCTCCTCAGGGACGAAACGGTCGACCTGATGCTGGTAATCGGCGGATACAACAGCAGCAACACGGCGAACCTCGCCCGCATCTGCGCCGAGGCCCGACCCACCTACCACATCGCCGACCCCGACTGCCTCGTCTCTGCCGACGAAATCCGTCACCGCCCCGTGGGCTCGAAAGCCGAGATCACCAGCACGGGGTGGCTCCCGGACGACGGGCCGGTGCGCATCGGGCTGACCTCGGGCGCCTCCACTCCCGACAACCTTGTCGGTGCCGTGGTCGCGAAGCTCGAGGCGTTCTGCGCCTGACAGGCGCCCCTGCGCGGTTTCGCGTAAACACAGCCCTCCCGGCCGTCGTAAGCACTCTCAGACCACCGGATTCTGAGGGTTGACGACGATGAAATACGCACTGCGGCGGCGTGTGATGCTGGCCGCACTCCTCCTGCTGACCGCCAGTCCCCTGTTCGCCCAACGGGCATCGGGGCCGGGCGGGCTGAATGCGCCGCCCTTCGCGTGGTGGAAGACCGATCCCTTCGCGCAGGAACTCGGCCTCACGGCGGACCAGTCCGCGCGCATCGACCGCATCTGGGAGACCACGCGGCCCGAACTGCGGCAGGAGTGGGAAGAACTCTCGAAGCTCGAAGACAAGCTGTCGCGGCTGATCAACGCGGACGCCGACGAGGCCGTGCTCTCCCGCCAGATCGATCGGGTCGAGACGGCGCGGGCCAACGCGAACAAGACCCGGTCGGTGATGCTCGTGCAGATGCTCAAGGTGCTGTCGCCGGAGCAGCGCACGCGCTTCGCCGAGCTGCAGGCGAAGTGGCGGGAGCGCGGCGCCGGCCGCTCCTCCGATACGCATCGCGGTCCCGAGGCGCCCCGCGCGCCCGGCGGCCGTTGATCCCCGGCGTTCCGGTTATTTGAAGGACTCATTCGGATGACACGTTTCCTGGTTACGACGACCCTCCTGTGGGCCTGCCTGGCGGCGGCCCCGCGTCCTGCGGCTGCCCAACCGGTCACCGACGAACATGTGCAGGAGCTCATCCGCGCCGCAGCGATGCGGGCGGGTGTCGCCAACACGGCGGGCCCGAGCGCAAACGCGCAGCCGGGCGCGGGCCAGGCCGATGCCGTCCCGACGGTGTCGCTCAGCGTGGACGACGCCATCAAGCTGGCACTCGACCGCAACCTCGACATCGCGGTGCAGCGGCTGAATCCAGCCACCTTCGACTACTCCATCGCCAACCTGCGCGCGGCCTACCGGCCGACACTGACGTCGCAGATCAGCCATCAGGACTTCACGCAGCCGTCCACCCAGACCATCGCCGGTGCGGCCGCGGGCACCGGGATCGTCAACGGCACGACGTTCTACAACGGCGGCCTGGCGCAGAACATCCGGTGGGGCGGCGGCTCGCTGCAGGTGACGCTGAACAACAACAAGCAGACGACCACGGCGCTCACCGCGCTGTTCAACCCGTCGTTCAACACCAACTGGTCGGCGCAGTTCACGCAGCCGCTGCTTCGCAACTTCCGCATCGACAACACGCGGCAGCAGCTCATCGTCACCAAGCTGAATCAGGACATCAGCGAAATCCAGCTCCAGGCGTCGATCATCAACATCATCTCGAACGTGCGGAACGCGTACTGGGATCTGGTGTTCGCGACGCAGGCGGTCGAAGTGGCGAGGCGATCCGTGGAACTGGCCGAACAGCTGGTGCGCGACAACCAGACGCGGGTCGAGATCGGCACGATGGCGCCGATCGACGTCGTCCAGGCGCAGTCGCAGGCGGCGACGCAGCGCCAGAACCTGGCGCAGGCCGAAGGGACACGGCGGACCAACGAACTGGCGCTGAAGCGCCTGATTGTGGCCGGCACGCAGGATCCGAACTGGAACGCCGCGGTGGTGCCGACGGACCGGCCCGACTTCGTGCCGCAGACGGTGGATGTGGCGGCCGCCGTCAAGCGTGCGCTCGAAAACCGGACGGATTTGCAGCAGGCGCGCAAGAACCTCCAGGTGAACGCGGCCACCCTGCGCTTCCTGCACAACCAGACGCTCCCGCAGGCGGACCTGACGGCCCGGTACGGCCTCATCGGTCAGGGCGGCACCCAGTTCATCACGCAGGGCTCAGGCGTCAACCGTATCGTGACCGGCACGATTCCCGGCGGGTACGGCGACGCGCTGAACACCCTGTTCGGCCGCAATTACCCGCAGTGGAACGTGCAGTTGAACGTCAGCTACCCCATCGGCCAGAGCGCGGCCGACGCCACGGTGGCCCGCGCGCGGATTCAGCAGAACCAAGTCGAGGCGCAGCTGCGTCAAATCGAGTTACAGATTGCAACCGACGTCACGAACGCGGCCACCCAGGTGCAGAACAACGCGGAACGGGTGCAGGCGGCGCAGGCGGCGCGGGAGTTTGCCCAGCGGCAGCTCGAAGCCGAGCAGAGCAAGTTCGAGGTCGGGATGTCGACCAACTACTTCGTCGTCCAGTCGCAGCGGGACCTGGCGACGGCGCAGAACAACGAACTGCAGGCGGTGCTGGCCTACCGGCGGGCGCTCGTGGAACTGGAGCGACTGCAGCAGACCTCGCTGACCAACGCGAACATCACCATCCTGGGCCGATAGCGCCAGACGTCGGAAAGCATACGGAGTCTATGAAACGCGCAGCCATCATCATCGTCCTCCTCGCGGCCGCTGGCGGGGGTTACTACTACTACTCGCAGCGCAGTTCGGAGGGGCAGGCGTCGGCGCAGGGCGCGGGAGCGGGAGGACCGGGCATGCCTGGCGCCCCCGGCGGCGCGCCAGGCGCCGGGCGCGGGCGCTCGGGGGGCGGACCCGGTGGACCGGGCGGCTTCGGGGGCCCTCCCGGCATGTTCGGGGGCGGCGGGCCGCGCATGCCGATGACGGTCGAACTCGCAGCGGTGAAGCGCGGCGAGATGTCCGAGAGCCTGTCGGTGGTGGGCAACCTGATCGGGGCGGCGACCGTCGAAGCCGTGCCCAAGGTGAGCGGCCGCCTCGATACGGTGTCGGTACGGCTCGGCGATCGGGTCAGCCGCGGGCAGCGGATCGCCAAGATCGAAGACTTCGAAATCCGCGAGCAGGTAAAGCAGGCGCAGGCCTCGTTCGACGTGTCAGCCGCCACGATCCGGCAGCGCGAGGCCGACCTGAAGCTGGCGCAGACCAATCTGGACCGTTCGCGCAGCCTGTTCGAGCGCCAGCTGATCCCGCGCCAGACCTACGATGACGTCGAGGCGCGCTACCAGGCGGCGACGGCGGCCCTCGACCTGGCGCGTGCCCAGTACGCACAGGCGCAGGCCCGTCTGGACGAACTGAAGATCAACCTCGCGAACACGGTGATTGCCTCGCCCGTGTCGGGCTTCATCGGCAAGCGCGCGCTCGATCCGGGCGCATGGGTGACGCCGAACTCCTCGTTCCTCTCGGTCGTGGACATCAGCGTGGTCCGGCTCGTCGCCAACGTCGTGGAGAAGGACCTGCGGCGGATCAACCCCGGCATGAAGGCGGAAGTCGAAGTGGACGCCTTCCCTGGCGAGAAGTTCGAGGGCCGCATCGCGCATGTCGCCCCGGTGCTCGATCCCGCCACGCGCACGGCGCAGATCGAGGTCGAAGTGCAGAACTCCAGCCTGCGCCTGAAGCCGGGCATGTACGCCAAGGTCGACTTCGTGGTCGAGCGCAAGCCGAACGCGCTGATCGTGCCAGCCAAGGCGGTTGTAGACCTGCGCGGCCAGAAGGGCGTGTTCCTGCCAGACGAGGGGGATATCGCCCGCTTCAAGCCGGTCACCATCGGCATGTCGCAGCCCGAGGTGATCGAGGTGGTGGACGGGCTCCAGGAGGGCACGCGGGTCATCACGACCGGCGCCGCCGCCCTGCGTGAGGGCGACCGGATCGTGCAACTCGGCCAGGGTCGGGGCCGCGGCGGACGCGGCGGCCCGGGCGGCGGGCCGCAGGGTGCGCCGGGTGGAGCGGCCTCCGCCGGCCGCCAGGGCGGCATGGGCGGTCCCGGCGGCATGGGCGGTCCCGGCGGCATGACTCCTGGTGGCGGCCAGGGCGGCGAACGGGGCGGCCCCGGACAGGCGCCGAGCGGCAACGGAAACGGCGGCGCCTCCAGCGGGCGGCGCGGCGGACCGCCCGCCGGTCAGTAGCAGTCAGGCCACGAGCAGCAGCGAGAGCGTTTCGGTCCAGGAGCAGGAATGAGCATCCCGCGTTTTGCGATTCAGCGTCCCGTCATGATGACGATGATCAGCTCGATCATCATCCTGATTGGCGGCATCTCCCTCTCGCGTCTGCCGGTCGACCTGTTGCCGGACATCTCGCAGCCGACGGTGAGCGTCCGGGTGAACTACACCGGTGTCGGCCCGCTCGAGATGGAAGAGCTGATCGTGCGGCCGCTCGAGCAGCAGCTGAGCGCAGTCTCAGGGCTCGAGCAGATGAACTCGAGCTCGAACGAAGGCAACGCGAACATCCAGCTGAACTTCACCTGGGGCACCGATCTCAGTGAGGCGATGAACGACATCCGCACGCGTATCGACCGCGTGCGTGGCCGCCTGCCCGAGGACGCGGACCCGCCGATCATCCAGAAGTTCGACTCCAATGCGGCGCCCATCATGGGACTGGCCGTCGAGAGCACCGACGGCACGATGGACCGCGTGCAGCTGCGGGAACTCGCGGAGAACATCCTTTCGCCGCGATTCGAGCGCGTGCCCGGCGTGGCGGCGGTCACGGTGGGCGGCGGCCTGCGGCGGCAGGTGCATGTCGACCTGTCCCGCGAGAAGATCACCGCGCTCGACCTCTCGGTCGACCGGGTCGTGAGCGTGCTGCGGAACGAGAACCAGAACATCCCGATCGGCGAGGTCTACCAGGGTGACCGCGCGCTGCTGCTGCGCAGCCAGGGCCAGTACCAGAACCTGGATCAGATTGCGAACACGGTCGTCCTCACGAAGAACGGCGTTCCGGTCTACCTCAAGGACATCGCCGAGGTGAAGGACTCGACCGAGGACATCCGGTCGGTCCTGCGGATCAACGGCCGGCCCGGCGTGCGCCTGGCCGTCACGAAGCAGTCCGGCACGAACACCGTCCAGATCGCGCAGGGCGTCCGCGCCGAGATCGACCGGATCAACCGCGAGGTGCCGGGCGTGAAGATCTCGCTGCTGGACGACAGCGCGAAGTTCATCGAGCGCTCCATCACCGCCGTGCAGGAGCACGTGATGCTCGGCTCGGTGCTGGTGGTGCTCATCATCTTCCTGTTCCTGCGCAATTTCCGATCGACGCTGATTGTCTGCACGTCCATCCCGATCTCGGTCATCGGCACCTTCGCGCTGCTCTACTTCGGCGGCCTGACGCTCAACACGATGACCTTCGGCGGCCTCGCCCTCGGCGTCGGCATGATCGTCGACGCGGCCATCGTGGTGCTGGAGAACTCGTTCCGCCACATGGAGCATCACGGCAAGGACCGCATGACCGCCGCCATCGACGGCAGCGAGGAGGTCTGGTCGGCCATCCTGGCGTCGATCCTCACGCACATCGCCGTGTTCGTGCCGCTGCTCTTCCTCGAGGGCGTGTCGAGCATCATGTTCCGGCAGCTGTCGGTGGTGGTGGTCTTCTCGCTGCTGATGTCGCTCTTCGTCGCCGTGACGCTCGTGCCGGTGCTCTGCTCGCGGCTGCTCGTGCTGCCGCCTCCGGAGGAGCAGCGCAGCCCCATCAGCCGCGCGCTGTACGGCTTCAGCGAGCGCTTCCTGAACGGCATGGACGAGGCCTACACCCGGCTTCTCCACAAGGCGCTGTCGCACCGCCTGATGGTGTGCAGCGTGGCGGCTGCCTCGGTCGTGGTCGCCATCTTCATCGGCCGCACGCTGCCGACCGAACTCGCGACCCAGGCAGACGAAGGCCAGGTGCAGGTGAACGTGGAGCTGGCTCAGGGGACCCGCATCGAGGTCACCGACCCCGTGCTGTCGCGGGTCGAGAACGCCATCAACGAGCTGGTGCCGGAAGCGACCGACGTCATCACCAACGCGGGCGGCGGCGGCGGCTTCGGACCTCCCGGCGGCGGCAACGTGAACCGCGGCTCGATCCAGATCCTGCTCAAGCCCAAGGACGAACGCACGCGTTCGAGCGAGCAGATCGCGATGGACCTGCGGCGGCAGCTGTCGGGCATCCCGGGTGTGATCGTGCGCGCGAATGCCTCGGGCGGCAACTACCAGATGAACCGGTTCCTCTCCGGCGGCAACAGCGGCGGCGGCCGCCTGTCGCTCGAGATCCGGGGCGACAACCTCGACGATGCCCGGCGCGTGGCACAGGCCGCGAAGGAACTGCTCGATGGCACGCCCGGTGTGGCCGACTCTCGGCTCGGACGCGACGAAGGGCGTCCCGAGCTGGCCGTGGAGGTGGACCGCGCAAAGGCCGCACTCCTCGGCGTGAACACGACGACGGTGGCGAACACGCTGCGCACGAACGTGGCGGGCACGCAGGCCGCGCTCTTCCGGCAGGGCGGCCAGGAATACCCGATCATCGTCCGGCTGAAGGAAGATCAGCGCCAGGCCGTGAGCGACGTGCAGGACGTCCTCGTCAGCACGCCGCAGGGCACGGTCATCCAGGCGAAGAACCTGATGCGCGTGGCCGACTCGGTCGGACCTTCCCAGATTCAGCGGAAGAACCAGCAGCGCATCGCCTACGTGAGCGCCGAGCCGGAGGCCACGCTGAGCGAGGCCGTCCAGGCGGTCAACGACCGCCTGCCGCAGATTCACGGGATGCTGCCGAAGGACTTCTCGATCGGCTTCGGTGCCGAGGTCGAGCAGCAGGCCAAGGCGTTCGACCAGCTGCGGCTCGTGCTGATCCTCGCGCTGGTCCTCGTCTACGCGGTGATGGCGTCGCAGTACGAATCGCTGCGCGACCCCTTCATCATCATGTTCTCGGTGCCGACCGCGGCGATCGGCGTCGTGCTGGCGCTGAAGCTCACCAACACCTCGTTCAACATGCAGGCCTATATCGGGATCATCATGCTGGCCGGCATCGTGGTGAGCAACGGCATCCTGCTCGTCGACTACACCAACGTGCTCAGGCACCGCGACGGGCTCAGCATCCGCGATGCGGTGGAACTGGCGGGCCGCACGCGCCTGCGGCCCATCCTGATGACCTCCATCGCCACGGCGCTCGGCCTCGTGCCGATGTCCCTGGGGATCGGCGAGGGCAGCGAACTCCAGGTGCCGCTGGCGCGCGTCGTCATCGGCGGCCTGACGACGTCGCTCCTCATCACGCTGGTGCTCGTGCCCACGGTCTACACGCTCTTCGAGGAAGGGTTCTCCTTCCGCCGCAAGAAGCCGGCGCCCGCCGAGGTCTGACCATGAAGCGCGCGATGGTGGCCGTCGTCCTCGTGGGCGCGGCCGCCGGGGCCGGCTACTGGTACTTCCAGTACAAGAAGGCCCCTGAGCCGCCGTCCGTTGCCACCGCCACGGTCACCCGCGGGGACATCGTGGAGACCGTCGGGGCCACGGGCACGCTGCAGGCCGTCACCACGGTGCAGGTCGGCACGCAGGTGTCCGGCACCATCCAGTCGCTCAACGCCGACTTCAACTCACTCGTCAAGAAGGGCCAGGTCCTGGCCCGCCTCGACCCGTCCCTCTTCCAGACGCAGATTGAACAGTCACGCGCGAACCTGATTCGTGCGCAGGCGGACCTCGAACGTCTGAGGGTGACGCTGGCAGACGCCCAGACGAAGCTGAACCGCGCGCGCGAGCTGTCGTCGCGCAGCCTGATCCCGCGCACCGAACTCGAGACCGCCGAGGTCAACGTCCGTTCCGCCGAGGCTCAGATCCGCTCGTCGGAAGCACAGGTCACGCAGGCGCAGGCCTCGCTGAACCAGTCGGAGGTCAACCTCGAACACACCGTGATCACGGCGCCGATCGACGGCCTCGTCATTTCGCGCAACGTCGACGTCGGACAGACGGTTGCGGCCAGCATGCAGGCGCCGACCCTGTTCGTCCTGGCGGCTGACCTGACGAAGATGCAGGTGGTGGCGAACCTCGACGAGTCGGACGTCGGCCGCATCCGGCCGAAGCAGGCGGTCACCTTCCGCGTCGACGCGTACCCGGCGGAGACTTTCCGTGGGACGGTGTCACAGGTGCGGCTCGAGCCGAAGGTGCAGCAGAACGTCGTCACCTACGCCACCGTGATCGACGTGCCGAACGACGGGCTGAAGCTGAAGCCCGGCATGACCGCCAACGTGAGCGTGGAAATCGCCCGGGCGACCAACGTGCTGCGGGTCCCGAACGTGGCGCTGCGTTTCCGTCCCACGAACGAGATCTTCACCGCGCTGGGCCAGACGCCTCCCGAGCCGCCGGGACGCGGCGCGTTCGGGGGAGGGGCACCGGGGGCGAGAGGCGGCGTGGACCTCGCGGCAAACGACCTGTCGCCACGCACCGCCGCGGGCACGACGGCCGCGCCGGCCCCGGAGGGCCCCTCTGGCGCGGAAGCCGGGCGTCGGCAGCCAGGCGGACCCGACGGAGCCGCGCCCGGGCGCGGACGCCGGGCCGAAACGCCTTCCGGCGCGGCAGGCCAGCCAGAGGGCGGCGTTGCACAACCCGGGCGGGGCGCCGGACGCGGCAACGGCGCCGGAACGCCGGACGAGCGGCGGGCGCGGCTGGCCGAGCGCCTGCAGAACCTGCCCCCCGACCAGCGCGAGGCCGCGTTGGCCCGCATGCGCGCGCGCGGCTTCGACCCCGGCGCGGGCGTCGCCCCGGATGGCGTCGCCTCCGGGAGCGCCGGCGATTCCGGCCGCGGACGCGAGCGCGGCGGCGCGGACCGTGCGGGCGTTGCCCCGGGCGCGCGAACCGCGCGGCGCAGCGCCGAGCCTCAGGCGCCGGCTCTCGCGTCGAGCGGCGCCGCTACCATCGACGCGTTGTTCGCTCCCCTTCCGCGTGTCGAGACGGTGGGCCGGGTGTGGGTGTCCCTCGAGAACCAGCTGCGGCCGGTGCGGCTGCGGCTCGGCATCTCCGACGGACAGATGACGGAACTCATCGAGGGCGATCTCGAAGAGGGGGCCGCCGTCGTGACCACCGTCACCATCGCAGGCCAGCAGGCTCGCCCCTCGGCGAACCAGCAGCCGTTCGGGCAGCCGGGGCGTGGCGGATTTCCCGGCGGGGGCTTCCCTGGCGGCGGGTTCCCGGGCGGCGGCTTCCCGGGTGGAGGTAATCGCAACGGCGGCAATCGCGGGCGCTAGCAGCAACGGGCACATCGCCGATCGGCGAGCAGCCGTTTGCGACCGGCAGCCTGCACTCTCACGTCAGCATCAATCACACCCATGTCTCCACTCATGACCTTCCGCATCGCCTTCAAGGCGCTCGGGCGCAACAAGATGCGCACGGGCCTGACGATGCTCGGCATGATCATCGGCGTGGCCGCGGTCATCACCCTGGTGGCCATGGGCAACGGCGCGCAGGCCGTGATCGAGGAACAGATCAAGGGCGCGGGCACGAACATGATCACCGTGAACGCCGGCAACTTCTCGCAGGGTGGCGTCCGGGGTGGGGCGGGCACGTCGAGCACGTTGACGGTGGACGACGCAGAGGCCATCCGCCGGGAGATCGCCGGGGCGCAGTTCGTCGCGGCCGGCGTGCAGACCCAGGCGCAGGTCGTCGCCGGCAACCAGAACTGGTTCACGCGCATACAGGGCACCGACGTGGACCTGCCGCTCATCCGCGCCTGGAACGTCGCGTCGGGGGCGTTCTTCAGCACGCAGGACGTCAGCAGCGCGGCCAAGGTGGCCGTGCTCGGGAAGACCGTGGGCGACACGCTCTTCGGCGCCGAGGCCGATCCCGTCGGCCAGGTGATCCGCATCCGGAACCAGCCGTTCAAGGTCGTCGGCGTCATGGGCCCCAAGGGACAAAGCGGCATGGGTCCCGACATGGACGACCAGGTGCTCATCCCCTACACGACCGCGATGAAGAAGCTGCTCGGCGTCACGGCGATCCGCGACATCACGGTATCGGCGGCGTCCGCGACCTCCACGGGTCCGGTGGCCGATCAGATCGCGCTGCTGCTGCGCACGCGCCACCGGATCATACCGGGACAGGACGACGACTTCACCGTCCGCACCGCCGAGGAGATCGCGGATATCCGCACGCAGGCCATGGGCACCATGACGACGCTGCTCGCCGGCATCGCCGGAGTCTCGCTCGTCGTCGGCGGCATCGGGATCATGAACATCATGCTGGTGTCGGTGACCGAGCGGACCCGCGAGATTGGGCTGCGCATGGCCATCGGCGCCAAGGGGCGCGACGTGCTGCTGCAGTTCCTCGTCGAGGCCATCGCGCTCAGCCTGGTGGGCGGCGGCATCGGGATCGCCCTTGGGTTCGGCCTGGCAGAAGGCCTGTCGCGGTGGTTCTCGTGGCCGGCCCAGGTGCCGGCCGACGCCGTGGGCATGGCCTTCGGTTTTGCCGCGGCCGTCGGCGTGTTCTTCGGGTTCTATCCGGCCCAGAAGGCGGCACGGCTCGATCCAATCGAGGCGCTCCGGTTCGAATGAGCGGACAGGGTCCGGTCATCTCCATCCGCAACCTGGTGAAGACCTACACGGTCGGCGAGGTGCAGGTACGTGCGCTGCGCGGCGTCTCGCTCGACATCGAGGGGGGTGAGTTCGTGGCGGTCACCGGTCCGTCCGGGTCGGGCAAGTCCACGCTGATGCACATCCTGGGCTGCCTGGATCGGCCGACCTCGGGCCAGTACTTCCTCGACGGCCGCGACGTGTCCCGCATGTCGAAGGACCAGCTCGCCGAGGTGCGCAACACCAAGATCGGTTTCGTGTTCCAGGGCTTCAACCTGCTGTCACGCACCACCGCACTCGACAACGTCGAACTGCCGCTCCTTTACAGTGGCACGACGCTCCGTGCGGCCGAGCGGCGCCGGCGGGCACTGGCCTCGCTCGAGGCCGTCGGCCTTGGGAGCCGGGCGGATCACCATCCCAACCAGCTGTCGGGCGGCCAGCAGCAGCGCGTCGCGATCGCGCGGGCGCTCATCACGAATCCGTCGATCCTGCTGGCGGACGAACCGACGGGCAACCTGGACACCCGCACGAGCATCGAGGTGATGGGCATCTTCCAGCGCCTCAACCGCGAGCGCGGCATCACGGTGCTGGTCATCACGCACGAGCACGACATCGCCGAGTACGGCACGCGCGTCATCGCCTGTCGGGATGGGCAGGTGGTGTCGGACCATCCCGTGGTGCGGCGTCGGACCGCCGAAGAGGAACTGGCCGCGCTTCCCGAGGAGACACTCGCGTGATCGACGGCGCGCCCGCCCGCTTCACCATCACGCCCGCAACCCCGGCCGACGTGCCGCTGATCCTCCGCTTCATCAGGGAACTCGCGGAGTACGAGCGACTGGGCGACGAGGTGCGGGCCTCCGATGCGCTCCTGCACGATGCCCTCTTCGGGCCCGAGGCGGTCGCGCACGCCGTCGTCGCGCGCGACGGCGAGACGCCCGCAGGGTTCGCGCTGTACTTCTTCAACTTCTCGACCTTCGTGGGACGGCCCGGCCTGTATCTCGAGGACCTGTACGTGCGGCCCGAGTTCCGGCGGCGCGGGCTCGGGCGTCAGTTGCTGGCACACCTCGCGCGTGTCGCCGTCGAGCGTGGCTGCGGCCGCATGGAGTGGTCGGTGCTGAACTGGAACCAGATGGCGCTGCGCGTGTACCGGGCGATTGGCGCGACGCCGATGGACGAGTGGACCGTGCAGCGGCTCAGCGGCCGGGCGCTGGAGGCTCTTGCCGCCATCGCGCCAGCAGAGTCGCCACGTCCACCCCGCTGACGGGGTCCACCCAGTCTGGCGCGAGTTCCGCCAGCGGCGCCAGGACGAACGCGCGTTGACGGAAGCGGGGGTGGGGCACGACGAGGTCCGGCTCCGTGATGACGGCGTGGCCGTAGAGAATCAGGTCGAGGTCGAGCGTGCGGGGCGCATTCACGTAAGGGCGGGAGCGCGCGCGTTCCTGCTCGATCTGCTGCAGCAGGCCGAGCAGAGCGCGCGCGCCGAGCACGGTGCTGCCGGTGACGGCCGCATTCAGGTAGGACGGCTGGTCGCCGGGCACATCGACCGGAAGTGTCTCGTGGCGGCGCGACGCGCGCAACCCGGCGAGAACCTGGGAGAGGCGGGCGACCGCGTAATCCAGGTGGCCCTCGCGATCGCCCAGGTTCGACCCCAGGGCAATCGCCACGCGCGTGGCGCTACTCAACCCACCGGGTCGGGAGGACCTCGCCCACCAGCTTGCCGACGCCCTCGGTGCGGCGACCCAGCAGGTCGGTGCGGCCCGCCAACGCCTGCTCGAAGGACCGCTTCTGCTCGAGCGCCTCGCCGAGGATCACCCGGAGCATGCCGCGGTGGCGCGCATTGTTCATGGCCTCGACCTTCGGCTTCCACCGGTCGACGAACGCCCCGGCGTCGCGGGCATCTTCCTCGAAGAGGTTGCGCGCGCCAGTCGCCCCTTTACCAGCGGCCTTGCGGTCGTCCGCCGCCTGGCCCGCGGGGACCTCGCCGCCGAGATCCACGATGGCCCGCGCGACCCACGAGAGGTGGGTTTCCTCGCGGTTGATGATGTACTGGTAGGTGTTGTTCGCGTCGTACTGGACGATGTGCCGGGCAGCCGCTTCGTGCCGCAGCAGGCGCACCAGCGACTCGCGATAGAACTCCTGGAGCAGCGGCAGCAGGTCGGTCACGAGTTCTGCTTCTCCTTGCAGGTGATGCACACGCGGGTCCACGGAATGGCGTTCAGCCGGGCTTCGGCGATCGGGCCGCCGCAGTCACGGCAGATGCCGTACGTGCCCTTGTCGATGCGCTTCAGCGCCTCCTCGATGGCCTGCAGGATCTTGGCGTCGGTCTGCTTCAGCTTCAGCTGGATGTGGACCTCGTTGTTCCCGCTGGCCTGGTCGGCCATGTCCCCCTGGCGCGTGTTGTTCTCCATCGACGCCTGGATCGGCTTGATGCCGCCGGTGCCGAGAATTTCCGTCCGCTTCTTGACGAGCGCGTCCTTGTATATCTGCACGTCCATCGGCTTCTGCGACTCCTGCACCACGGCCCCTCGCGAGGGGTTCGATAAACCCGGATCATAGCACTACGGGCAGGGTCATCGGAGGAACGCGTAGCGGGCGACGAACAGCGCCGCGAACACGTACAACAGGCCGTGCACGTCGTGCCGTCGTCCGGTGGCCACCTTCAGCGCCACGTACGCAATCACGCCGAAAGCGACCCCTTCGGTGATGCTGATCGTCAGGGGCATCACGAGCAGCGTCAGGAAGGCCGGAATGGCCTCTGACGGGTCGCCCCAGTCCACGTGGCGCAGGCCTCCGAGCGTCATCGTGCCGACCAGGATGAGCGGCGCGGCAATGGCGGGATACAAGGTGACGTTGCCCACGACCACGCCACCGGCAACCATCCTCACGAGCGGCGACAGGAACAGCGAGCCGAGGAACAGGGCCGCGGTCACCACGCTCGCCAGGCCGGTCTTCCCCCCGGCGGCGACGCCCGCCCCGCTCTCGATGTAGGCCGTCATGGTCGACGTCCCAAGCACCGCTCCCGCCACCGTGCCGAGGGCGTCGGCCAGCAGTGCCTGGCGGGCACGTGGCAACCGCCCCCCTTCCATCAACCCGGCCTGCTCGCCAATTCCCACGAGCGTGCCGATCGAATCGAAGAGCGCCAGGAAGAAGAACACCAGCACCACGGGCAGGAGCGCGACGCTGAGCGCACCGGCGACATCCAGGCGGAAGAAAGTGGCGACAATCGAGGGCGGGGCGCTCACGGCGCCGTCGAACCGGACGAACCCGGCGGCCACGCCGCCTGCCGTTGTGGCCAGGATGCCCCAGAGGAACGCCCCAGGCACCCGCCGCGCCACGAGCACGGAGGTGATGGCGAGGCCAGAGAGCGCCAGCAGGACGGGGCCGCGCTCCAGCCGGCCGAGGGTCACCAGCGTGCCGGGCGCAGCGACAATGACGCCGGCCCATTGCAGCCCGATGGTGGCGATGAGCAGGCCGATGCCGGCCGCAATGGCGTGCTTCAGGCCCTGGGGAATGGCCTCGATCACCCGCTCGCGCAGCCCGATGCCGGCCGTCAGCACGAAGATGCCGCCGGCAATGCCCACGGCCCCGAGCGCCACGGGCCAGGGCACCTTCATGCCGAGCACGACGGTGTAGGCGAAGAAGAAGTTGTGGCCCATCGCCGGGGCCACCGCAATCGGATAGTTCGCCAGCAGCCCCATCAGCAGCGTGGCCAGCGCCGTGGCCAGGCAGGTCGCCACCAGCACGGCCCCCGTGTCCATCCCCGCGGCACCGAGGACGACCGGCTGCACGAACAGGATGTAGGCCATGGTCAGGAAGGTCGTCAGACCAGCCAGCACCTCGGTCCGCACCGTCGTGCCGTGTGCCTGCAGGGCGAAGCGCCGCTCGAGCAGGATCAGCATGAGCGGCTGCGCAGGGCGGCGCGTGCCGCGCGGCCCCTACTCCGAGCGCAGCGTCGCGAGCGGCTTGTTGCGCAGGACATCGAGGCTGGACAGGACGCCGATGGCCGCGACGAGGAACGCGGTCGCGAGGACCCCGCCCACGTGCTCGGCCGCGAAGATGCGCCAGGGGATGTCGAGCGCGTAGCGGCTGACACCCCAGGTGAGGGCCACGGCCCCGAGTGAGCCGACCGTGCCGGCCAGCAGTCCCAGCACCCCGTACTCGAGCAGCAGCATCCGCGCGATCGTCCGCGTGTTCGCGCCGAGCGTCTTGAACACCGCCGCTTCGTACACGCGCTGGAACTTGGTCATCGCCACCGCCCCGATGAGGATCAGCGCCCCGCTGAAGAGCACGAGCGCACCGACGACGGAGATGGCGAGCGTGACCTTCGACATGACGTCCTGGATCGTGACCAGGATCTCGCGGAAGTCGATGACCGACACGTTGGGATAAGTGGCGACGAGGCTGGCCTGGAACCGGGCGCGCGCCTCGGCCCCGTTCGGCCCCCTCAGCGGCGCGATGAACATCTGGGGCGCGTTGTCCAGCACGCCAGGCCGGAACACGAACATGAAACCGCCACTGCGCGAGTCGCGCCAGTCGACCTCGCGAATGCTCGTCACCCTGGCGTTGACGATGCGCCCGAGGATGTCGAACCGCACGGTATCGCCGACGTTGATGGCGAACCGCTCGTGAATGCCCTGCTCGATCGACACCTCCGGCTCGGTCGAGGGGCCGCTCCAGAAGCGGCCGTCGCGAACGGTCTCGTTCGCCTCCAGCGCGTCGCGGTAGGTGATCGTGTACTCGCGCGCCAGCGACCCGCGCGCCCGCACGTCCTCGAACGAGTCCAGCTGCGTCTCACGCCCGCTGACGCCGGTCACTCGGGCGCGCAGCACGGGAATGAGACGGAACGAACCCGCCCCGTTCGAGGGGTCGCGCAGGAACGCCTGGACGCCGTCGGCCTGCCCGCGCTGGACGTCCATGAGGAACATGTCGGGCGCATCCGCGGTGAGTTCGGTGGAGAACTCCTCGAGCAGGCTGGCCTGCAGGGCCCTCACGCCCACGATGAAGAACGCGCCGAGCCCGACGGCCAGCAGGATCACGCGTGTCTGGTTGCCGGGCCGCGAGAGGTGGAGCACCGCGTGCCGCAGCGGGAACGACGGGGCGTTGGCCAGCGGAGCGACCACGCTCACGAGCGCCCTCCCCGCCAGCATCAGGATCACCGCGAGGCCGGCGAACCCCGCGCAGACAACGAGGCCAACCCGGAGGGACGAGGCCTGCCAGGCCGTGAGCGCCACCAGGCCCGCCGACACCACCACCAGCGCCGCAAGCCGCGTCCAGTCGGTGGCGGCGGGTGCACCCGACTCGTCGCGCAGCAGCAGCGAGGGCTTCACGAGCCGAACGCGGAGGAGCGGCACGACCGAGAACAGCAGTGACACCATGACGCCGATGCCGATGCCCTGCGCGGCGGCGCTCACCGTGATGCCGTAGCGCACCTCGCCGAGCAGCGACGTATCGGAGGTCTGGACGAAATACGGGATGGCGGCGATGGCCACGCGGGCGAGGCCCACACCCAGCAGGCTTCCCGCCAGCCCGAGCACCATGACCTGCAGCATGTAGATCGCGATGATCTGCCAGCTCGTGCCGCCCAGGCACTTCAGCACGGCAATGCTGTGCATCTTCTGCAGGACGAACACCCGCGTGACGCTGGACACCGCGATGCCGCCGAGGATCACGATCACGAGGCCGACCATGCTCAGGTAGTTCTCGGCACGATCGAAGTCCCGCCCGATCTCGTCGTCGGACGAGCGGAAGGAACGCGCGTTGACGAACTCTTCGGTGAAGTCCTGGCGCAGCTGCCGCACGAGCGGCTCGATTTCCCCGTCGGGCACGCGCGCGAGCAGCACGCGGCGCGCACGGCTGCCGAAGGTCAGGAGGCCGGTCGCCTCGAGGTCCGCGTAGTCGATGAGGACGCGGGGCCCGAGGCTGAAGTCGCCGACACGGCGGCCCGGCTCGTCCTGGATCACCCCGCGGATCGTGAACGGCACCTTGCCGATCAGGATCTGGTCGCCGATCCGGACGTCGAGGGCCGTCAGCAGTTCCGGGCGCACGAGCACGCCCTGACCGCGCAGCAGGTCGTGGGAGTACGGCTGGCCGCCCCTCAGCGTCAGCGCGCCGTAGAGCGGGAACGCCGGCTGGACCGCGCGCAGTTCGACCATGCGGGCGACGGTGCGTGACGGGTCTGCCGGCCGCACCATCGTGGGCGTCTCCACGGTGTCGGTCTGTTCGAGGGCGCCCGCCGCCTTCAGGCGCCGGTCGATCGTGGCACGCGCGTCCGGGCTCCAGTCGCGGTTGGTGGAGATGAGCACGTCGGCGGCGATGAGCGACTTCGCCTCGGTGCCGAAGACCGCCCGGACACTCTGGATCACCGAGCGGAGCGCGACGATCGCGGCCACGCCGACGGCGATGCAGATGAAGAAGAAGAGCAGCCGCTGCCACGAGGCGCGGGTTTCGCGCACGGCCATGCGAAGCACGAACCCCATGTCAGACCACCCGCCCGTCGCGGAGCGTGATGCGTGCGTCGGCCATCGACGCGAGCTCGGCATCGTGCGTCACCAGCACGAGCGTGGTGCCGCGCGCCTGGTGAATGTTGCGCAGCAAATCCATGATGTGATGGCCGTTCTTCGTGTCCAGGTTCCCCGTGGGCTCGTCGGCCAGGAGAATCGGCGGGTCGTTCGCCAGGGCCCGCGCCAGGGCGACCCGCTGCTGTTCTCCCCCCGACAGCTGCGATGGGTAATGGTGCGCGCGCCCGGTCAGGCCGACCTCCTCGAGCAGCGCCCGTGCCCGTGCGCCGGGCGCCGGCGTGCCGCGGATCTCCATCGGCACCGCCACGTTCTCGAAGGCGGTCAGCGAGGGAATGAGGTGGAAGAACTGGAAGACGAATCCGATCTTCTCGCCGCGGAGCTTGGCGAGCGCATCTTCGTCCAGTTTCGTGATGTCCACACCGTCGATGACGACCGAGCCGGTGGTCGGCGCGTCGAGGCCGGCCAGCAGGCCGAGCAGCGTGGACTTGCCGCTGCCCGACGGGCCGACAATCGCCACGAACTGGCCCCGGGGGATCGTCGTGGTGAGCGGATGCAGGATGGTGAGCGGCTCGGAACCGCTCGTGACCGTCTTGGAGACCTCTCGGAGTTCGATCATGATCCCGTCAGCATCGGGCGCAGCACCGTCCACACGTTGTCAGCAACCTTCTGCGCGCCTTCGGCCGTCGGGTGGATGCCGTCGCGCTGATTGAGCGATTCGTTGCCGGCGACCCCGTCGAGCAGGAACGGCAGCAGGACGACCCGGTACTGCCTGGCCAGCTCCGGATACACCTGCCGGAAGTCGACGGTGTACGCCTGGCCGAAGTTCGGCGGAGCCTCCATCCCGGCCAGCAGCACCTTGATGCCACGTGCCTGGGCCTGCTCGATGATCGTGCCAAGGTTCCGCTTCAGATCACTGGCCGGCAGTCCGCGCAAACCGTCGTTGCCCCCGAGCGCCACGACCATCACCCGCACGTCGCCGTCCAGCGCCCACTCGAGCCGACTCAACCCCCCGGCCGACGTGTCGCCGGACACGCCCGCGTTGACGACCTCGAAGTTCAGCCCTTCGGCGTTGAGACGCTGCTGAAGCAGCGCGGGGTACGCCTCGTCCTGCGCCAGGCCCAGACCCGCGGTCAGGCTGTCACCGAGAAAGACGATTCGCGGGCGCACGGTCGCGGGCGTCGACGCCGCCGGGGCGCCGGTGGCCGGACCGGGTACGGGTCGCCCCTCCGCGGCCGGCGGAGGCGGTGCCCCCCGCTCCACCGGGGCCGACCCGCTGCCGCACCCGATTGCGCAGAGCAGGGCGGCAGCGGCGCCCAGGGGAGCGAGACGTAACGGCATGTTCATCGGGGACGGGTCTGCCCAGTCGCGTCAAGGGCGGCGAGTTCGGCACGAAGGGTGGCAATCGCGCGCTCGACCATCTCGCGGTGCGCGGGCACCCGCGTTCGTCCAAGGTCGTCCTGCATGCGGGCGAGGGACAGTTCGAGGGCCTGGCGCTTCACCAGCCGCTCCTGCTCCGCCGGCGTGCGCGGCGCCGGACGCGTGCGCGTCCGCTCAGCTTCCGCCTGCTGGAACTCGACGTCCTTGCTCTCGAACCCGCGAGCCATACAGTATTCTACCGTGATGCATCACGCCGCCTTCCGCTCCGGATTTCACCTCACGGCCGCCTCGCTGGCCGGCGCGATCGCCGAGCAGCGCGACACCGCTGCCCGGGCCGCAGCCGGACTGTTCGCCCGTCGCCCGGAGACCTGGAGCGCCGACGCGGGGGTGCAGGAGAAGATCGCGAATCGACTCGGCTGGCTGACCTCGCCGGCGCTGATGGCCGACTCGCTCGAGCGGGTCCGGGGCTTCGCCGACCGTGTCCGCCAGGATGGCTTCACGGACGTCGTGCTGCTCGGCATGGGCGGCTCCAGCCTGGCACCTGAGGTACTTCGAGCCGTGCTCGGCACGACGGCTGGCTGGCCCCGGCTTCACATGCTCGACTCGACAGACCCGGGTGCCGTGCGAGCGGTGGCGACGACACCCGCACGCACCCTGTTCCTCCTGGCGAGCAAGTCGGGAACGACCATCGAACCCAACTCCCTCGCCGCCCACTTCCAGCGCACGCTCGCCGACGCCGGCATCACCAAATGGGCCGACCACTTCGTGGCCATCACCGACGAGGGCACGGAGCTCGCGCGCCGGGCCTCGGCCGAACAGTTCCGCGAGACGTTCATCAACCCCACCGACATCGGCGGCCGCTTCTCCGCCCTCTCCTTCTTCGGCATCGTCCCGTCGGCGCTGATGGGGCAGGACGTGGAGGCGCTCGTGCACTGGGGCCTCGCGATGCTCGAGGATGCGCGCCTGAAGCCGGAAGACCCGGTCGGCAATCCGGCCGTCGGCCTCGGCCTGCTGATGGGCGCAGGCGCGCGCGCCGGCCGCGACAAGATGACGCTGGTGGTGCCGCCCTCGCTCGAACCCTTCGGGCTGTGGGTCGAGCAGCTCGTCGCGGAGAGCACCGGGAAGAACGGGGTCGGGGTCGTCCCGATTGCCGGCGAGGCGCTCGGCCAGCGCGGCGCGTACGGCGCGGACCGCACGTTCGTCCGTCTGCGGTCAGGCGACGACGCGGACGAGGAACGGCGCGACGCGGCGATGCACCAGCTCGTCGATGCGCCGGTGCTGACGCTGGACTTCGCGGAGCCGACGGCGCTCGGTGCCGAGTTCGTCAGGTGGGAGATCGCCACGGCCGTCGCCGGTGCCATCCTTGGCGTCAACCCGTTCGATGAGCCCAACGTGCAGCAGGCCAAGGACGCCACGCGGGTCCTGCTGGACCAGCACGCGCGCGACGGACGCCTCCCGGTACCCGAGCCCGACCGGACGCTCGACGGCGGCGCGACGCTGACGGTGAGCGGAGCCGCGCGCACGGCGCTCGGCTCCGCGCGTCCGGACGCCGTGCTGAGCGTCGTCGGTCCGGGCGACTACGTCGGCATCCTTGCGTATGTGCCGCCCGCTCCCGCCGTCGACCAGCAGGTGCACCGTTTCCGGACGGCGCTGCGCGCCGCCACGGGCGCCGCGACGATGTTCGGCTACGGCCCGCGCTACCTGCACTCAACCGGCCAGCTGCACAAGGGCGGCGCCAACAACGGGGTCTTCATTCTCGTGACGGCCGCGCCCGCCGAGGACCTCGATATTCCCGGCCAGGCGTACTCCTTCGGCACCCTCGAGTTCGCCCAGGCGCTCGGCGACTTCGCGTCGCTCGACGCCACCAGCCGGCGGGCCGTGCACATCCACCTGCCCGAGCCTGACCCCGCGCACCTGGGAGCCATCCTCGATCTGCTGCTGCAGCGCGCCGCGCGCGCCTAGCGGTACCACATTCTCGTTGCCGGCACAGCCGCTGCCGATCGGAGCACACATGGAACTGGGGTTCGTGGGTCTCGGCAAGATGGGCATGAACATGGTGACCCGCCTCACGCGGGGCGGGCACCGGATCGTCGCGTTCGACCGGAACGCCGAGACCGTCGCGCGCGTGGCGGCGGCCGGGGCCCGCGGTGTCGCGTCGCTCGAAGACCTGATCGGCGGCCTCGCGGCGCCGCGCGCGGTCTGGGTGATGGTGCCGGCCGGCGCGCCGACCGAGTCCACCGTGACCGCGCTGGCCGGCCTGCTCTCGCCCGGGGATGCGATCATCGACGGCGGCAACACCAATTTCCACGACGATGTGCGGCGGGCGCGCGAGCTGTCGGCCCGCGGCATCCAGTACATCGACGCGGGCACGTCGGGCGGCATCTGGGGCCTGCAGGAGGGGTACTGCCTGATGGTCGGTGGAGACGCCGCGACGTGCTCGCGCCTCGAGCCGATCTTCACCACGCTGGCGCCGCCGAACGGCTACCTGCGCGTGGGGGCGCCGGGTGCCGGGCACTACGTCAAGATGGTGCACAACGCGATCGAGTACGGGCTGATGCAGGCGTACGCCGAAGGTTTCGAACTGCTGCAGTCGTCCGAGTACGGGGTCGACGTCGGTAAGGTCGCGTCCCTCTGGATGCAGGGCAGCGTCGTGCGGTCGTGGCTGCTCGAACTCACGGCCCGCGCGCTCGCCGAGGATCCCACGCTGTCGACGCTGCAGGGCTACGTCGAGGACTCGGGCGAGGGCCGGTGGACGCTGCAGGAGGCGCTCGAGCGCGCCGTCCCGATGCCGGCGCTGAGCGCGGCCATCTTCACGCGCTTCCGGTCGCGCGCGCAGAATCCGTTCGCCGAGCGGCTGCTGGCGGCCCTGCGTCAGCAGTTTGGCGGGCACGCGGTCAAGCAGGCCGGACCGGAGGCCACCCAATGAACACGGACACCCTGCTCTCGCCGGCCGCTGCGCCGCCGAACCACGCCGTGGCGCCAGCCACCATCGTGATCTTCGGCGGGGCCGGCGACCTCGCGCATCGCAAGCTGCTCCCCGCGCTCTACAACCTCCACGTGGATGGCCTGCTGCCGAAGGGCTCGGCGGTCGTGGGCGTCGGCCGCAAGGAACTGAACGACGAGCAGTACCGTGTGTTTGCGCGCGAAGGGGTCCAGAAGTTCTCGCGACGCCCGCTCGATGAAGCCCAGTGGGAGGGATTCGCAAGCGCGCTGTTCTTCACGAACGTCTCCCTCGACGCCCCGGTCGGCATGGCCACGCTCGGCTCGCGGCTGGACTCCATCGAGCACGAGCGCGGCCTGTCGGGCAACCGGCTGTACTACTTGGCCGTGCCGCCGTCGTTGTTCATACAGACGGTGCAGCAGCTGGCGCGGGCCCGTTTCATCGGACCGCCCGACCGCGGCCCGTTTGCGCGGCTGGTGATCGAGAAACCCATCGGTCACGATCTCGCCAGCGCGCGTGAGATCAACGACGCCATCGCGGCCGTGTTCGACGAGCGGCAGGTCTTCCGGATCGACCACTACCTCGGCAAGGAGACGGTCCAGAACATCCTGGTGCTGCGGTTCGCGAACAGCATCTTCGAGCCGCTGTTCAACCAGAAGTACGTGGACCACGTGCAGATCACGGTCGCCGAGCAGGAGGGCGTGGGCACGCGCGCGGGGTACTACGAGCAGGCCGGGGCGCTGCGGGACATGCTGCAGAACCACATGCTGCAGCTGCTCTCGCTCGTGGCCATGGAACCGCCACACTCCCTGTCGCCCGACACCATCCGGGACGAGAAGCTGCAGGTCCTGCAGTCGCTGCGCCCCCTGGACGGGGCCGCCGTGGACCAGTTCGTGGTCCGCGCGCAGTACGCGGGCGGCGACGGGTCGCCCGGCTACCGGGACGAGAAGAACGTCCGCCCGGACTCGCGCACCGAGACCTTCGTGGCCCTTCAGGCCTTCATCGACAACTGGCGGTGGTCGGGCGTCCCGTTCTTCTTGCGGACGGGGAAGCGGCTCCCCACGCGCGCCAGTGCCATTTCGGTCCACCTCAAGGGCGTCCCGCCGATTCTCTTCAACGGGGATCCTGGCGCGCCGCTCCACCCCAACGTCCTCACGATCCGGATCCAGCCAGACGAGGGGTTCTCCTTCGACATTTCGTCGAAGGTGCCGGGGGCACGCGTCAACATCGAGCCGGTCGTCATGGACTTCGACTACTGCCGGTTCTTCGGGACCAGTTCCCCCGAGGCGTACGAGCGGCTGCTGCTCGACGTGATGGGCGGCGACGCGACACTGTTCATGCGGCGCGACAGCGTCGAGGCATCGTGGCGGTGGATTTCGCCGATTCTCGCCCGATGGTCCGAGCAGGCGACCACGACGCTGCCGACGTATGCCCCTGGGCAGTGGGGACCGGACGAGGCCGAGGCGCTCATCGCGGGCACCGGCCGCCACTGGCGGACGCTGTAACATCGGCGCACCCGGATCCACCAGCGCGAAACCCGGGTTGTATACTGCGGGGCGGTGCCTTCCTCGTCCCTGCACGCCCTGCTTGCGCGCGCGGGCAGCGCACTCGAACGGGGCCGTGGTCCGGAGGCGGTGCAGCCGCTGTCGCCGCTGCTCCGATCGGCCGCACTGTCGCGTGAGGACGAGCTGGCCGTGCGGGCGACCCTGGCCGAGGGCTGGCTGCTGCAGGACGACCTCGACCAGGCGGCCGCCGCGCTCGGGCGCGCGCCGGACACGTTCCGCGACACCGTCTCCGCCGGCCGGCTGGCCGCCCTCTGGCGTCTGCATGGACGGCTCGCGTCCGCGCGCGGCGATCAGTCCCGCGCCATCGCACTGCTCGGCCGCGCCCTCAAGCACGCCGAAGGGGCGCACGATTCGCGCGCCATCGGCCTCGCGCACTATGAACTCGCGCAGTGCTATCGACAGGTGGGCGACAACGCGATCGTCCGGGAGCACCTCACCAGGGCCGCGTCCGCGCTGCACGCCACCGGCGACCGCCGCCACCTCGCGCTCGTGCACTCGCTGTCCGGCATCGCCTTCGCACAGCTTGGACGGTACGATGAAGCGATGCTGGCCCTCCGG
Organism: uncultured Bifidobacterium sp.; assembly: GCA_964386715.1. Taxonomy (GTDB): domain Bacteria; phylum Acidobacteriota; class Vicinamibacteria; order Vicinamibacterales; family CAVVIG01; genus CAVVIG01. The sequence continues at coordinate 266,371 of CAYLTD010000001.1, read as the reverse complement.
CAGGCGGAGCGACTGGCCGCCCGCGCGCAGGCCGCCGATGTGGTGGCAACGGTGTGCGGGAATCAGGCGAACGTCCTCACCTTCGAGCACCGCTACGATCAGGCGCTCACCCTGGCCGAACGCAGCGTCGCACTGCACGAAGCTCACGGCTCGGGCCACGGGCTGGCGGTGGCCCTCGCGACCCTGGGCCAGATCTGCGTCAGGCTCGGCGATCTCACCCGCGCCGAAGAGGTGTTGAATCGCGCCCTCGCGGTCCGCAGCCCGATCCAGTTTCACGAGACGACCGGCGCGGTGCACGACACGCTGGCGCAGATCCACCTGATCAAGGGCCACTACGAACTCGCTCGCGAGAACCTGGAGCGCGCGCGTGATGCCTACGGCGCCTACGGCCGGCAGACCAGCCAGTGGTACGACTGGTCGGTGCGCGTCCTGCTCGCCCGCCTGGCGCTCCGCCGCGGCGCACCGGAGGAGGCCGTCCGCCTCGCCGACGACACCATCGAGGCTGGTGCGCCGCCCTTCGATGCCTTGCAGGCCACCCTGATCGCCGCGGAGGCCTGCACGGCGCTGGACCAGCTCGATCGCGCCGAGCATCGCCTGGCACAGGCAGCCGCCCAGCTCGACCCGCGCCGTTCGCCCGCGCTCTGGGGCGAGTACCTGCGACTGCGCGGCAGCGTCCGCGAACGCCGGCACGCATCGACCGAGGCGTATCACGACTACGCGCAGAGTGCGTCGCTCCTCGACCTGCTGGGCGAACGGTATCAGGCGGCGCTCAGCCATCTCGCGCTCGGTCGGCTGGTCGCCCGGACCGGTGCACGATCGGCGGCGGAGGCCCATCTCGCACGTGCAGCCGCCGTGTTCGAGCGGCTGCGCGCGGCGCGCGACATCGGCGACACCGACGCCGCCCGTCGTCTGCTGGGAACGCCGGGTACGGGCGAGGACCTCCTCGCGCCGGCCGAAGCCGACGATGCCCTGGTGCGAAGACTGGTGGAGGCATCGGCGCTTCCCGAACTGCTCGACCGCGAAATCGTGGCCACGGCGCACGAGGCCAGCGACGGCGCGGCAACCGTCCTCTACCTCAGCACCCTCAGCGGCGTCGTCATCGTCTCGTCCGCGGGGTGCGAGTATGACGCCGCGCGGACGCTGGCACGAGCGGCGCTCGCAGGCGAACTCGATCCGCGCGAGGACACGTTCGTGGCGAACATGGGGCGCCACGTGGACGGACCGCGCGGGCTGGCCGTGCGGAGCGCCCGGCCGCTGGGAGCCGTCCTGCTGCGGCGGCTGCGCATGCTGGCGGCCGTGGCACACCAGGGCTTCGAGCTGTGCGCCGCGCGCGATCGATCCGCCGCTCCGCTGCCGCCGCTCGAACAGTCGCTCGAGCCCCTCCTTCCGGGCTTCCTCGCGGCGGGCCCGGCGATGCACCGCGTCGTCGAACAGATCCAGCGGCTGCAGGGGAACGACCTGACGGTGCTCATCACGGGCGAAAGCGGCACGGGCAAGGAACTGGTCGCCCGCGCCATCCACGTGGGCTCGCATCGGAGCGGGGCGCAGTTCCTCCCGTACAACTGCACGACGACGGGCCGCGACCTGGCCGACAGCCAGCTGTTCGGTCACCGCCGTGGCGCGTTCACGGGTGCGGTCGCCGAGCAGCCTGGTCTGATCCGGTCGGCCGCCGGGGGCACGCTGTTCCTCGACGAGATCGGCGACCTGCCGCTGGACGTCCAGCCCAAGCTGCTGCGGTTCCTGGAGCAATCGGAGATCATGCCCGTCGGCGACGCGCGCCCAATCAAGGTGGACGTCCGGGTGATAGCAGCGACCAACGCCGACCTCGAGCAGCGGGTTGCGGAAGGGCGATTCCGGGAGGACCTGTATTACCGCCTTGGCGTCATCCGTATCCACGTGCCGCCACTCCGGGAACGGCGCGAGGAGATCCCGCATCTCGCGACCTACTTCCTGCGTGAAGCCTGCGAACGGCTGGGCAAGCCCGACGTCACATTCGGCCCCGCGGTCCTCGACGCGTTCGCGCAGTACTGGTGGCCGGGGAACGTGCGCCAGTTGAAGAACGAAATCCAGCGGGCGGTCGCCATGAGCCAGGCGGGCGGCACGATCGAGCCGTCTCAGCTGTCCGTCGAGGTGATGGCCCAGCCGGTCGAACCCGGCGGGGCTGCGCCACGCCGCCGGTTCGTAGGCCCGCGAACGCTGGCTGCCGCCGTCGAAGACATCGAGCGGGAGATGATTCAGGCCGCCCTGCAGGAGGCAGCGGGAAACGTGTCCGAGGCAGCCCGTGCGCTCGGACTGACGCGCCGCGGGCTCTACCTGAAGCTCAGGCGCCTTGGACTCGACAGCCGGTCCGAGGTCGAAGCCGATCTGGCCTGAGCGGTCGCCGCATACTTCGTATCCACCTGACGGCTCAGGCGACTACCAAGTATCCACCGTTCTTTCCCCAGGACAGGCGGGGACTTCCCCGATGGATCATGCCAACACCTTGCTGGTGAAGGTCTTATCGGGATTCATCGTCGATGAACTGCTGAGTCGCAGGTTCCCGGGCCTGGAACTTGATACCCGTGCTCGGCAAATCCCATCCCTTCTGGAGACTTGCCGTGACTGCACACTGGAGCGAACGAGCCGCCCGCCCGGCGTTGAACAAGCGTCGCTCTCCGCGCATGCCGGTCATGCTGCCGGCGCGCCTGACATGGAAGGACCACCGCGGCGCGTCGAAGTTTGCCAGCGTCGTCACGCGGGATGTCAGTGAGTTCGGGGTGTTCGTCGAGTCGCCCACGCCGCTGTCGATTCCGCTGTTCCGCCTCGTGCAGTTCCAGCTCGAACGCGAGGCGCGCGCCGGCGACGCGCTGCCGCCGGCGTTCCGCCAGGGGCGCGTGCTGTCAGCCGTGTACCGGGTGCACCAGCCGACTGGGCTCGGCGGTCGGCAGGGGCTCGCGCTGCGGCTGCTGGTCGATCCCAAACAGACGCCGCTCAGCGCCCGGCTTGCAGACAGCGACGACTACGAAGGAACCGAGTTCGTGGCCGCGCTGGCCTGACGAACGCGGGCAGGGACGCCGCTCCCCGCCAACCGACACGTCTCGGCGCGCGGCTCCATGCGCCGCGTGATCGAGACGCAGGCGCCGGCCGAATCACGCGCCGCGGCGGCGTGTCAGATATCGGTGGAGCCCCCGCCAGTTCAGGTCGAAGCGCCCCGCCATCTCGTAACCCCGCAGATCCGCCTCAGTCATGCGGCGGCTCAGAGCCAGGCGCAGCGTGTCGAGGAACCGCCCTTCACGCGCGGCGTCGTCGCCCGGCGCCTCGAGTGCCTCCGTCGCGAGCTGCTCGCACAGCCGCAGGTGATCCCGCAGTTCGGCGAGGTGCGCCGGCACGTCGTTGGTCACCCCGAAGTGCGTCATCACGAGCGATCGCGGATGCCACGCCTCGATGGCCTCGAGGCTGCGGAACCACTGCGGGAGATCGATGTCCGGCGGAGGCGTGGGCGGCAACACGAACCCTCCGGGCACGACCTGCACGCCGCCCGTGTCGCCCACGAACGCCACGCCTGAGTCGCGATCGAAGAAGCACACGTGATGGGAGGCGTGACCGGGCGTGTACGCCACCTCCCAGGCACGCCCTCCGCACTCCAGGCGCTCGCCGCCGCCGAGTGCAACCAGGGCGCTCGCGGGTGTCGCCGCCACCTCGCCCCACAGCGACTCCATCTCGTGCCCATAGAGGCGGGTGGCACTGTTCACGAGCTTCGACGGGTCTGCCAGGTGCGGCGCACCAACCTGGTGGACATACACGCGAATGCGAGGGTTCTCGCGCACGAGCGTGCCCGTTGCGCCGGCATGGTCGAGGTGGATGTGCGTCACCAGCAGCACGGTGACGTCGCGAACCGATGCACCGATGTCCGCGAGACGACGCCGCAACGTCGGGAGCGTGCTGGTGGGTCCCGGATCGACGATCGCGACGCCGTCGCGTCCCTGCAGGATGCCTGCGGCGATGACACGTCGCCGCTGCTGGAATTCGAGATCCGCGAGCGCCAGACCCGGTGCGAGCACTTCCATGGACGCGATATCATGCCACGGTGCCTCCCGGTTCCCGACTACGGTCTTCGTGCGCACGCGCCGGTGCCCCCAACGTCCCGCCGGAGTCCGGGTGTTGATCGGGCGCGCGTTCCTGCTGCTTTCCGCGCTCTCGCTCCTGCCGCTCCTCACGCCACCAGCCGCCGCCCAACCACCGACCAGCGGGAGCCCGCGACGGATGGTCGAGGCGATGCGGATCCGCGAGGAGGACGTCGTGACGCTCGACGGCAAACTCGACGAGCCCCTCTGGAAGCGCGCGGAGCCGGCTGCCGACTTCCGGCAGATTGATCCGTGGAACGGCGAGCCGGCAACCGAGCAGACCGAGGTCCGCATCGCCTACAACAGCCGCTCGTTCTACATGGGCGTGCTGTGCTACGACTCCGAACCCGACAAGTGGATTGGCTACCAGCGCCGGCGCGACGAGTTCCTCGGCTCCGACGATCGGTTCATGTGGACGATCGACACCTTTCTCGACGCGCGGTCCGGGTACTTCTTCGAGATGAACCCGTCGGGACTGATGGCCGACTCGCTGATGGGCGGCGGCATCGACAACCGGCAGTGGGACGGCATCTGGAACGCCCGCGTCCACCGCAGCGACATCGGCTGGTCGATCGAAATCGAGATCCCGTTCCGCACGCTCAACTTCAATCCCGACAGCGACCGCTGGGGCATCAACTTCCAGCGGACGGTCAGGCGGAAGAACGAGGACAGCATCTGGACCGGGTGGCAGCGCAACCAGGGGCTGCGGCGCATGGCGACGGCCGGCCTGGTCACGGGTCTCTCGCGCATGTCGCAGGGGCTCGGCCTCGACGTCAAGCCATACGTGCTCGGCTTCAGTGAGGCGTTCCCTGGACGAGGACGCCCCGAAGCCCGCGCCGACGCGAACGCCGGCATCGACGTGTTCTACAGTCCCACGCCCGGCCTGCGCAGCGTGCTCACCGTCAACACCGACTTCGCCCAGACCGAGGTGGACCAGCGGCAGGTGAACCTGACGCGGTTCTCGCTGTTCTTTCCCGAGCGCCGCGACTTCTTCCTCGACGGGGCGCCCTTCTTCGCCTTCGGCAGCCCGGGGGGCGATCTCATCGTGAACCCCTTCTTCAGCCGCCGCATCGGGCTCAGTGCGACCGCCACACCCCAGAAGGTGGACTACGGCGGCAAGCTGACAGGCCAGCTGGGACGACAGGACATCGGGCTGCTGCACGTCCGGACCGGCCAGGATGGAGAGCAGATCGGCGAGGAGTTCACGGTCGCGCGAGTGCGCCGCCGCATCCTCGCACAGTCCTCGATCGGCGGCATCTACACACGGCGGGACCCGCACGGCGATTTCACCCGGTCGCGACAGACCTCCGGTCTCGACATGCGGCTGGCCACGAACCAGTTCATGGGGTCGCTGAACCTCGAAGGCAGCGCGTTCTACCTCCACGCCACCAATCCCGGCAGCGACGGGGGGGCGTCCTTCGGCACGTACGTCGCAGCCCCGAACGACCGGTGGAACCTCGAGTTCGGGGCCCGCCAGGTGGACGCGAACTTCGATCCGGCCATCGGCTTCGTCACGCGCCGCGGATACCGGCGCTACCAGCCGGGCGTGGAGTTCGGCCCGCGTCCGCGCGGCCACAAGTACGTGCGCCGGTATCTGTTCAGCACCGCGCTCGACGTGCAGACCGATCTCGTCAACGAACTGCTCCAGCGGACCGTGGAGCTCAAGTTCTTCGAGGTGCAGTTCCACTCGCAGGACTCGTTCCGCGCGACGGTCTCGCGGAACCGCGAGCGCCTGGACGTGCCGTTCACGCCGAGCGCAGGCATCACGCTGCCCGCCGGCGCCGTCTACGACACCACGGTGCTGAACATCCGGGGCTTCACCGCCAACCGGCGTATCATCGCCGTCAATGGCACGTTCGAGACCGGTGGCTACTACTCCGGTACCAAACGGACGGTGAACGTGAACCTCACGCTCCGGGCCCGCCCCGGCGTCATCGTCTACACGACGGCGGAGTGGAACGGCATCAGCCTGCCGGAAGGCCGCTTCGAGACGCGGCTGTTCCGGCTCGTCGGCGAGACGCAGTTCAGCCCGTTCATCGCGCTCGTGAACAACCTCCAGTTCGACTCGGTCAGCCGGGTGCTGGGCTGGCAGTCGCGCTTCCGGTGGATCGTTCGGCCGGGCAGCGACATCTACGTCGTCTACACGCACAACTGGCGCGACGATGTGCTGCAGAACCGGCTGCTCTCCGTCGACCGGCGCGCCGCGACCAAGGTCCTCTACACCCACCGATTCTGAGGAACACGTACTCCCCCTGAGGAACAGCATGCCGCTCACACACTACGTCACGCTCGGCCGCTCCGGACTCCGCGTCAGCCCCTTCTGCCTTGGCGCCATGACCTTCGGCGAAGACTGGGGCTGGGGCTCCTCGGTTGCCGAGTCCGAGGCCATCATCGCGCGCTACCTCGAACTGGGCGGAAACTTCATCGACACGGCGAACGGCTACACGAAGGGGCACTCCGAGAGGATCATCGGCGACCACATCGGGCGCGACCGGTCGCGGCGCGACCGCATCGTCATCGCGACGAAGTTCTCCACCAACCTGTATCCGGGCGACCCGAACGCGGGCGGCTCGTCACGCAAGAACATCGTCGCCTCCTGCGAGCAGTCGCTGCGACGGCTCCAGACCGACTACATCGACCTGTACTGGCTGCACGTCTGGGACAGGCACACCCCGATCGACGAGACGATGCGCGCGCTTGACGACCTGGTGCGCGCGGGCAAGGTGCGCTACGTCGGCGTGTCCGACACGCCGGCCTGGAAGGTGGCGCAGGCGCAGCTGCTTGCCGCGATGCACGCCTGGACGCCGTTCATCGCGCTGCAGATCGAGTACTCGCTCATCGAGCGGACGATCGAAGGGGAACTGCTGCCGATGGCATCGGAGTTCGGCCTGGGCGTGACCCCCTGGTCGCCGCTGCGGGGCGGCGCCCTGTCCGGCAAGTACACCCGCGAGAATGCCGGCAGCGTCAAGGCCGACCGCGGCGATCGGGTGACCGCGTTCCTGACCGAGCGGACGTACGCGATCATCGACGAGCTGCAGCGGGTTGCCGGTGAACTCGATACCACGCCGGCCGCCGTGGCAATTGCCTGGGTGCAGCAGCGCCCGGGGATCACCTCCACGATCATCGGCGCACGCTCGATGGCGCAGCTCGAGCAGAACCTCGCGGCGCTCGACCTGCCGCTGACGCCCGCACACAAGGCGGCCCTCGACAAGGTGTCCGAACCGACGCTGAACTTCCCGCACGCGATGCTGAAGTTCGCGCAGATGTTCACCGGCGGCGGTGCCACCATCAACGGCGAGACCGCCCCTTACTGGCCCATGGCACCGAAGTCCGACGCCGAACGTTACTGAGCTGCGCGCGGGAGGAGTCCGGCGACGGCGGACGCCCCCCGGCCCACGGCGCGTCTCGGACATGGCGCGGGCTCGATCAGTCGGTGGCACTCGCGCTGTCGGCGGCCAGCAGCGTGGACAGCACCACTTCGGCGGACGCGGCAAGGAACCGGGGTTCGATGCGGTCCGCCGTGTCCGTCGGGGCGTGCACGTCGGCGTGGTCCTCCACCCCGAAGTACAGGAACGGCACGCCCACATCGTGGAACGAGCCGTGATCCGACGCGCTGGTCCAGTCTGCCGTCAGCCCGGACAGGTAGAAGGGGCGATCGTGGCCGAGGTGCACCGGCACCTGTGCGCCTCTCGCCCCGGCCAGCGCCAGCGGCACCAGCCGCGGGTAGTGCCTGGTGCCGGTGATATACAGGCGCCCCCCGTCCGAGCGTCCGATCATGTCGATATTGAGGTCGAGCCGTAGCTGCTCGCGCCTGAACGGAAGCGCGCGCAGGAACGCGGCGGAGCCGCGAAGTCCCAGTTCCTCGGCATCGAAGGCGGCAAAGACGATGGTGCGCTCAGGCTGGTGACGCGCCGTGTATGCGGCGATCGCCAGGAGCGCGGCCGTGCCCGAGGCGTTGTCGTCGGCGCCCGGGTAGACTTGCTGGTCGCGCACGCCCAGGTGGTCGAAGTGCGCCGACACCACGATCACCTCCTCTGGCCGTGAGCGCCCCGCGACGTACGCGATCACGTTGCGCGGCTCGCGGAATGCCTTGACGAAGGGCCGGTCGCGCCGCCAGAGCGCCCGGATGCTGCGGTGCTCGAAGGTGAACGGCTGCTCGAAGCCTCCCCCGTACGCTCCCAGGCCCAGCGCGCCGAAGCGCGCCGCCACGAAGGTGGCGGCCAGTCGTCCCCCGGGCGAGTCGGGCGCACGTCCCTCGAAGCGGTCCGACGCCAGCTCCCTCAGGTCGGCCATCATCTGCGCCGCATCCAGCCGTGCGGGCGTCAGCGCACCGCCCGCCGGCAGGGGGTCGGACGTCCGCACGCGCTCCACCACGCGCCCAATGCCCAGCGTCAGCACGACGCACGCGAGTACCACCAGACGTCGCCGACGGGACCGCTTCATGAGAAGCATGGTAACGGCTCTCATCTGTTTCTCATCCTGCCGACCCTAGAGTCGGACATGCCCGTTCGCACGCTGGTCATGGCGCTGGCCCTTGCGGCGGCCGGCACACCGGCCCTCGCACAGGTGGCGCCGTTGTCGCTGGCCGAGGCGGTGGCTCGCGCCCAGCGCGACTCCCCCCTGCGGGGCAGCGCGGCCGCCATCGCCCAGGGGGCGGAACGCGCCGCACAGTTTGCGGGCAGGCCGCTGAACCCGTTCGTGGATCTCCGCGTCGAGAATCTCGGCGGCCGCGGCAGCCCGCTCGTTCCCGCCTTCGACAGCTTCGCCGTGGCCAGCCAACCCCTCGAACTCGCCGGCAAGCGCGGCGTTCGGCGCGATATCGCGGCCGCGGAGAGTTCGGTGGCGAGCCTGTTCCTCCGGGCACTGGACCGGCAGCTGGCGCTGGACACGGTCCGTGCCTACATGCGAGCCATCCGGGCGCGCGATGTCGTGCGCACCCTGCTGGCGCAGCGTGACGGGGTCGACACGCTGGTGCAGACCATGCGTCGGCGGGTCGAGGAAGGCTTCTCCCCCGAGGCCGATCTCCTTCGGTTCGAGGCGGAAGCCGGGCGCATGGCGGTCGAGGTGTCCCGCAACCAGATCGAGCTGTCCCGCGCTCTCTTCGAACTGAGTGCGCTGCTCGGCGCGCAGACACCCATCGAGGAGGCACAGCTGATCTCGCCCGCGCCCCTGTCCCCGCCCGCCATGTCGGACGGCGATGTCGCCGGGGCCATCGGGCAGCGCCCCGACGTCCGGCTCGCCGCCGCGCGCGTCGAGCAGGCGCGGCACGTCGCCGACTTCGAGCGGCTCCGGCGCATCCCCGACCCGATTCTCAATGCCGGCTACAAGCGAACCATGGGCGTGGACACCGGCGTCGCGGGCGTGACGCTGTCGATTCCCGTATTCGACCAGAACGCCCAGGCCCGGGCCCGGGCCGACGCCGTCGTGCGCGCGGCGACCCTCGACGAGACCATGGCGCGGGTCCGCGCTACCGCTGAAGCACGCGCCGCGATGACCGCCGCCGCCACGCTGGCCGCGAACGCGTCGCGGGTGCAGGACCAGTTGCTGCGCCCGGCCGAGGCCGTGCGCAATGCCGCCCGCGCGACCTTCCGGGAAGGGGCGGCGGACGTGCTGAAGCTCGTGGATGCCGAACGCATCTACATGGACGTGCAACGCGAGGCGCTGTCGGTCGGCGTGGATGCGTTCGTCGCCGCGATCGAGGCCCGGTTTGCCGTCGCCCAGGAGGAGATTCCGTGAGCGCTCTCCCAGGAACACGCCGTCCGGCGGTGGCGGTTGCCCTTGTCGCCCTGCTGCCCTGGTTCGCCGGATGCTCGGACGCCCAGCGCGCGTCGACGCCGGTCAAGGCCGCGACAGCCGATGCCACCACCCCGCCGGACACCGTCGTGCTCGACGCCGCGGCAGAGAAACGCGCCGGCATCGAAGTCTCGACCGTGACGCCCGTGACGAGGCCCGACCTCGTGACGGCGCCAGGCCTCGTCGCACTCAACGAGGCGCAGACGGCGCGGGTGGGGTCGCTCATCGAAGGTGTGGTCGTCGACGTGCTCGTGCAGCCGGGCACGAAAGTCCGCGCCCAACAGTTGCTCGCGACGATGCACAGTCACCTCGTCCACGAGGCGTGGGCGGGGTATCGCAAGGCCAAGGCGGATGAGCGTCGCCTCATCACGGAGCTGCGCTACGCCACCGAGGCGGAAGCCCGGGCGCAGCGCCTCTACGCGGACAAGGCCGTGGCGCTGCAGGATGTGCAGCGTGCACAGGCCAACCGTGTCTCCGCCGAGGAATCGCTCGACATGGGCCGAACCGAGATCCGGCGGGCGGAGGAAGAGCTCGAGCACCTCGGGGTGACCAACGGCGAAGACCCGACCGGTGAACAGGGCGAGCGCGTGCCCGTGCGGACACCGTTCTCCGGGATCGTCCTCGAGCGGCTGGTGACCCAGGGCACGGCCGTGACGCCCGGCAGTCCCCTGTTCGTCGTATCCGATCTCTCGACGCTGTGGGTGCTGGCCGAGGTGGACGAGGCGCATCTCGCGGCCGCACGCACGGGCCGGGCCGCAACCGTGCGCGTCGCCGCGTATCCGGGCGAGGCCTTCCCGGCAACGGTCACCTACATTGGCGAGTCGGTCAACGCGAAGACCCGCCGCGTCACGATCCGCTGCGAGACCCCCAACCCTGATGGCCGGCTCAAGCCGGAGATGTACGCGACGGTCGAACTCGGCGAGAGCGAGCCGCACCCGGTGATCTCGATCCCGGCCGGTGCGGTGCAGTCCGTCAGTGGCCGCATGGTCGCCTTCATTGCGGAGGGGTCCGGACGGTTCCGCGCGCGGACCGTGGAGCCCGGCGCGGAGCGTGACGGCCAGATCGAGATTCGGAAAGGGCTCGATGCCGGCGACACCGTGGTCATCAGCGGGGCGTTCGTCCTGAAGTCCGAGCTGATGAAACCCGCGTCCGACGCGGGGGAGTAACCGCCGTGGCCCCGCCCTCTGGCGTCATCGAACGATTCGTCGCCCTCGCGATCCGGCAGCGGGTGTTCGTGCTGCTCTGCGCCGCAGCCCTCGTGCTGACCGGCGTCGAGGCCTACCGGCAGCTGCCGGTGGAAGCCTTCCCGGACCTCACGAACAACCAGGTGGTGGTCATCACCGAGGCACCGGGGCTGACGTCGAACGAGGTCGAGCAGCGCGTCACCTATCCCATCGAAACCGCCCTGATGGGTGTCCCCAACACCGAGCAGGTGCGGTCGCTCTCGAAGTTCGAGCTGTCGATGGTCACAGTGGTCTTCGATGACGCCGTACCGATCTACCTCGCCCGCCAGCTGGTGAACGAACGGCTGCTCGAGGCGAGGAGCCGCATTCCGGCGGGTCTCGCCCCTACACTGGGGCCGGTGGCGACCGCCTTCGGCGAGATCTACCAGTACCTGGTCGAGGGCGAGAGCAGCGACCCGATGGACCGGAAGACCGTCCACGACTGGGACGTGCGCACCCGGCTGCGCTCGGTGCCGGGGGTCAGCGAGATCAACTCGTGGGGCGGCCTGACCAAGCAGTTCCACGTCGTGGTGGATCCACGTAAGCTCGATCGGTACGGCCTCAGCCTGCGCCAGGTCTTCACCGCGCTCGAGGCCAACAACGCCTCCTTCAGCGGCGGCTTCATCGAGCACCGGGACGAGCGCTACACCGTCCGCGGCGTCGGCCTGGCCGCGGATGCCGCCGACCTGCGGCGCATCGTGCTCAGCTCGGCGGAGGGCGTGCCGGTGCTGGTCGGCGACGTGGCCGACGTGCAGGTCGCCCCGATGCCCCGCCAGGGCGCCGTCACGCGCGACGGCGAGGGCGAGACGGTCGCGGGCATGGTCATCATGCTCAAGGGCGAGAACGGCAAGGTGGTCGCCGACCGCGTCAAGGCACGCGTGCAGGAGATCACGACGAGCCTTCCCCGGGGCATGCGGATCACGCCCTTCTACGACCAGACCGAGGTCATCGACCGGACCGCCTCCACCGTCCGGCGCAACCTGGTCGAGGGCTCGATTCTCGTCGTGCTGGTACTGCTCGTGTTCCTGCGCGACGTTCGCGCCGCGCTCATCACCGCCGTCGTCATCCCGCTGTCGATGCTGGTCGGTTTCATCGGCATGCGCCTCTTCGGCGTGTCGGCCAACCTGATGTCGCTCGGCGCCATCGACTTCGGCCTGATCGTCGACGGCGCCGTGGTGATGATCGAGAACTTCGTGCGGCGCGGGCATCACCCGGAGCCGGGCGTGCCCGGCGAGAGCGAACATCACCGGCAGGTGCGCACGGCCACGGCGGCCGCCACCGAAGTTGCCCGCCCCATTCTGTTCGGGGTGCTGATCATCGTCGCGGTCTACCTGCCGATCTTTGCGCTCGAGGGGCTCGAGGGGAAGATGTTCCGCCCGATGGCGATCACCGTCTGCTCCGCCATTCTCGGCTCGCTGCTGCTGTCGCTGACGGCCGTGCCGGTGCTGGCCTCGTTCCTGCTGAAGCCCCGACCCGAGCACGAAGGCGGCTGGTTCCTGCGGCTCCGCACCCGCTACGTCACTCACCTGGCGGATGCCATGGACCACAGGTGGCGCACGTTGTCGGTCGCGCTGATCGTGGTGGTGACGGCCATTGCCTCGGTTCCCTTCCTGGGGACGGAGTTCATGCCGAGGCTCGACGAAGGCTCCATCCTGATCGAGACCCGGAAGCTGCCCTCGGTGTCGCTCCAGGAGTCGGTGGCCTTGTCGAGCGAGGTGGAGCGCATCGTCCGCACGTTCCCCGAAGTGCGGCGGGTCGTCACCAAGATCGGCAGGCCCGACGTGGCGACCGAGGCCATGGCCATCTACCAGGGCGACGTGTACGTGCTGCTCCACCCGGAGGACGCGTGGACGACCGGCCGCACGAAGGAAGACCTCGTGGGCGGCATGGCCGACGCGCTCAAGTCGATGCCCGGCGTCCAGTTCAACTTCACGCAGCCCATGGCGATGCGGCTCGACGAGGTCGTGTCTGGCGTCAAGGCCGACGTGGCGATCAAGATCTTCGGTCCGGACGCGGCGGTGCTCGAGCAGCTCGGCGCGCGGGTCCTGCAGGCCGTCGATCACGTGCGCGGCGTCGCGGACCTGCAGGTCGAGGCGCTGTCGGGCGCCACCCAGATCGAGCTGGCGATCGATCGCGAGCGGATCGCCCGCTACGGGATCAACGTCGCGGACGTGCGGGAGGTCGTCGAGACGGCCGTCGGCGGATCCGAAGCGACGCAGATTCTCGACGGCGCGCGACGCTTCCCGGTCGTGCTCAGGTATCCGGAGTCCATGCGCAGCGACCCGGAAGCGATCGGGCAGCTGCTGCTGACCGCGCCAGCTGGCGAACGGGTGCCGGTGTCCTCCGTGGCTCGCGTTTCGCAGGTGCCGGCCGCCGAGGCGATCACCCACGAAGGAGCCGAACGCCGCCTGGTGGTGCAGACCAACGTCCGCGGCCGGGACATCGGCAGCTTCGTTGCCGAGGCGCAGCGCGAGGTGGCCAGCCGGGTCGAGCTGCCGGCCGGCTACCACATCACGTGGGGCGGCCAGTTCGAGAACCAGCAGCGGGCGACCCAGCGGCTGACGGTGGTGATCCCGCTCTCGCTGGCGATCATCTTCCTGCTCCTGCTGGTCACCTTCGGACGCATCCGGCAGGCCGGACTGGTCATCCTGAACGTGCCGTTCGCGCTGGTGGGCGGCATCGCGGCGCTCTGGCTGCGTCAGCTGAACCTCAACCTCTCGGCCTCGGTGGGGTTCATCGCCCTGTTCGGCGTGGCGGTGCTGAACGGCGTGGTGCTCGTGGCGGCCGTCAATCGGCTGCGGGTCGAGGGCCTGTCGCTCCGCGAAGCCATCCTCACGGGAGCCGGCACCCGGCTGAAGCCGGTGCTGATGACGGCGCTGGTCGCCTCCTTCGGCTTCATCCCGATGGCCATCTCGCACGGCGCGGGCGCCGAGGTCCAGCGGCCCCTGGCGACGGTGGTCATCGGCGGCATCGTGACGTCGACGCTGCTGACACTGATCGTGCTGCCCACGCTCTACGAGCTCATCGAGTCGCGCGTCGAGGCAGCCGAGGATGAGGACTAGAATCGAGCCGTGCACCTGCTCCTCGTGGAAGACGATCCGACGATCAGCCGCTTCCTGCTTCGGGGGCTGCGCGAGGAGAACCACGTCGTCGACCTGGCGGAGGACGCCGCCGAAGCGGAGCAGCTCGTCGCGGCGGGCGAGTACGACGCCATCCTGCTCGACGTGATGCTCCCGGGGGGCGAGGACGGCTTCGCGTTCTGCCACAAGCTCAGGGAAAGCCACATCGACACGCCGGTCCTCATGCTGACCGCGCGCGACGGCGTGGCCGACCGCGTGCATGGCCTCGACACGGGGGCCGACGACTACCTGACCAAACCCTTCGCCTTCGACGAACTGCTGGCCCGCCTGCGCGCGCTCACCCGGCGCGGGCGGACGCGCCAGATGAGCGCCACCCTCAGCTACGGACCGATCACGATCGATCCCGACACGCACCAGGTAACGGCCGACGGTCGCCCCGTGTCGCTCAGCGCAACGGAGTTCCGGCTGCTGGAGTACCTGGTCCGGCGGGCGGAAACGATCGTGTCGCGGCTGCAGCTGGCCGATCACGTCTGGGGCAACGAGTACGACCCGATGTCGAACCTGGCCGATGTGTACATCGGATACCTCCGGCGGAAGCTGATGGCGGCAGGCGTGGCCGGCACCCTCATCCAGACCGTTCGCGGGCTCGGGTACATGTTGAAGCGCGTCCCCGACCAGAAGGCGAGCCGATGACGTCGCTCTCGTTCCGCACGCGCCTCACGCTGCGCTGGACCCTGGCCTTCGGGTGCGTCCTCGCGTTGACGGGCGCCACCATCTACGCCGGCACGCGGACATTCCTGCTGCGTGACCTCGACGCGCAGCTCCGCACGCTGGCCGGCACTGAACTCGCCTCCGCCACAGACGGGGCAACCGGGATCCACTTCCACGAGTTCCCCGCCGAGGAACTGGCGGGCGAGTACGCCGGCAAGTTCGTGCAGCTCTACGACAGCGACGGCGGCCTCATCAGCGAGTCGACCGTACTCCAGGCGCGCGCGCCGCTCGTGCCAGCGGTACTGCAGCAGGATGCCATGGCCGGGCGGGCGCCGATCTTCTGGGTCGACGCCGGCGGACGGCCTGGCCGCATGGTCGCCCTGACCACGCACAAGGACGGCCAGCAGTACGTGTTCGCGGTGGGGCTGTTCGCAGACCACGTGGTCTCGACGCTCACCCGCCTGCGCTGGCTGCTGCTCGCGGTATCGGTGGGCGGGCTGATCGTCACGGCGCTGGTGGGATACGTGCTCGCCACACGCGCCCTCCAGCCGATCGCCCACGTCACCGAACGGGCGTCCCGCATCGCCCGCGGCGACTTCAGCGCGCGCCTGGACCGCCCCGCCGTCGACGATGAGATGGGACGGATGACCGGCCTGCTGAACGACATGCTCGATCGGCTCAACGCGGCCGTCGAGTCGAACCGGCGATTTGCGTCGGACGCCTCCCACGAGTTGCGCAGCCCGCTGACGGCGATGCTGGGCGAGATCGACGTGACCCTGAAGCGGCCCCGGAGCGCGGACGACTATCGCGAGAGCCTCGAAGTCGTACGCGGGCAGATCCAGTCGCTCGCGGCGATGACCGAGGAACTCATGATCCTGGTCCGAGCCCAGGAGGGCCACGCGCCGCCGGCCACCGAGGTGGACCTCGAGCCGCTGGTGCGCGAGGTCGCCGCCGTGCTGCAGCCGCTGGCCGACGATCGCCACGTCCGGATCGAGGTTGCACCGATGCGCGGCGCGCTCGTGTATGCGGACCGGCCGCTGCTGGCGAGGGTGCTCGACAACCTGCTGCGTAACGCCGTGCAGTACAACCGTGCGGACGGACGCGTGGTGGTGACGGCCGAGGTCGAGGCGGCGGCCGACGCGGGCTGGCGCAGCGCGGCCACCGTCTTGAGGGTGACGGATACCGGGCAGGGGATTCCCGCCGAGGCACGGGAGCGTGTCTTCGAGCGGTTCTACCGGACCGACCGCTCCCGCAGCCGCCGCACGGGCGGCGCCGGCCTCGGCCTCTCGATCGCGAGCGAGGTAGTCCGGCTGTTCGGCGGCACCATCAGGGTGGCGGAGAGCAGCGCGAGCGGCACAGTCATCGAAGTGCGGCTGCCCGGCTCACGCGCCGACGACACCGCCGAACCAAAGCTCATCCGATCCGTCGCCAGCTGAATCGTCCCGTCGTGGCCGCACCTTCCCCTAGAATGCGAAGGTGACACCTGCCACACGCATCGGCATCATCGGCATGGGACGCGTCGGCGCCAGTGCCGCCATCTCACTCCTGCATTCGGGAATCGCCGAGGAACTCCTCCTCCATGACGCTCGGTCCGACACGGCCGAGGGCGAGGCGATGGACCTCGCGCACGGCATGGCGTACCTCCCACGCGCCGTCGTGCGGAGCGTTCCGCTGGCCGATCTGCTCGACACCGATGCCGTGGTGATTGCCGCCGGCAAGAGCGGCACCGCGACGCAGTCCCGCCTCGACCTCGCCCGTGAGAACGCGGCAATCGTGCGGCAGATCGCGGGTACCCTGCGCGGCTACGCCGGCCTCGTCGTCGTCGTGACCAACCCGGTCGACGTGCTCACCTACGAGGTGACGCGCGCCGCCGGCCTCCCCCCGGAGCGGGTACTGGGCACCGGCACGATGCTGGACACCGCGCGGCTGCGCCACGCCATCGGCCGCCGCCTGAACATCGCCGCGAACTCGGTGCATGCACAGGTCATCGGCGAGCACGGCGACTCCGAGGTCGTGCTGTGGTCCAGCGCGCGGGCGGCGGGCCGCCCGCTTCGCGCCTGGCCCTCGTGGACGCCCGAGCTCGAGCGCGTCGTGGGTGACGAAGTTCGTACGGCCGCCTACGAGATCATCAAGCGCAAGGGCGCGACCAATCACGCGATCGGGACCGTGACGGCGGCCCTGCTGCGCACCTACCTGCGCGGCGAGAACCGGGTGCTCACGGTGGCGCGGGTCCAGGACGGGGCCGCGGGCCAGCGCGACGTCGCGCTGTCATTGCCGGCGGTGGTCGGGCGAACGGGCGCCGCTGCGGTGCTCGAGCCCGAGATGGACGAGGACGAGCGGGCGAGCCTCGCACATTCGGCGGACGTGCTGCGCGGGGCGATCGCTGCGATCAGCGCCTGATCGTCGCAGTTCACCGCGCGGCGTGCCGGCGTGGGCGCCCCCGACCGCGAGAGGGCCAGGATGCCGGCGAGCGCGTGAGGCGATCTCAGCGTCCGAGCAGTTCCCGGATGCTCTGCCGGGCGCGCTCGCGCACCGCGGGCGGGATGGGCTCCGCCGCCACCTCCTGGCAGAGCCCGATGGTCTTCTGGAGCCCCTTCACCAGCGCGTCGCAGTCGGGGCAGGTGGCACAGTGCGCTTCGATTTGGCGGCACCGCATCACGTCCAGTTCACCGTCCAGGTACGCGGAGATCTCCGCCAGGATCGACGCGCAGTCGGGACGCAGGGCCCCCGTCATACTCCCTCCAGTGCCTGCCTGAGCATCAGCCGCGCGCGGTGCAGGCGCGTCTTGACGTTGGCCTCCGAGAAGCCGGTGATCTCCGCGACCTCCCGCGTCGAGAGCCCTTCGATCTCGCGCAGCACCACGACGACGCGGTAGCTCGGCGCCAGGGAGTCGAGCGCTTTCCGCAGGCGATCGCCGAGCCAGGCGTCGATGAGTTGCTGGTCGGCGAGGCGGCCTGTGTCGGGAACGTCGACGCCGGTCGGCTCGCCCTCGGCATCGAGGCCGCCCTGCTCGATCGAGGTCATGCGCGCGGGTTCGTCCACGCGGCGTCGCCGCTTCATCAGGCAGGCGTTGCGCACCGTCTGATACAGCCAGGTCCGGAACGCCTCGGGCTCCTTGATCTGCTGCACGTGACGGTACGTGTTCAACAGGGCATCCTGCATCACGTCCTCGGCGTCCTCGGGATGGCCGCACACGAGCAGGCTGAAGCGATAGGCCACTTCCTGTGCCTGCATGAGGAGGCGCTCCATGGCCGACTCGTCACCCGCCGCGGCGCCGCGCACCAGTTCGGCGTAGGCCGCGCGCGCCGCCTCTCCGCGGGAGTGATGCAGGCTTCGGCGCGAGGTGACAGGCACGGCCCGATTGTATCGCTGTCACCGAACCGGGTGCGCCCGCATCTCTCCGCGTGATGACTCGCGCGATCCGACCCCTCCTCTTCGTGCTGGCGGCGTGGCTGGCACCGGATGTGGCCCGCGCACAGGAGGTCTTGACCCTGTCGCGGGCAATCCAGGACACCCTTGCGAACAACCCGTCGCTGGCAGCCGCCCGTGCCGGGACGGAGGCGGAGGCCTCGGGCATCACCGCCGCACGCGCGGCGCTGTGGCCACGTGTCACCTTCACGGAGTCGTGGCAAAGGGGCAACCAGCCGGTGTACGTCTTCGGCTCGCTGCTCGCCAGCCGGCGGTTCACCGCCGACAACTTCGCGATCGCGGCGCTGAACCAGCCGGACTCCCTCGCCTATTTCCACGCTACGACGTCGGTGGAACACCTGGTCTTCGATGGCGGGCGCCGCAGCGCGTCAGTGGCAATCGCACGTGCACGGCACGACCTCGCCGACACCGGCACGCGGGAGGCCGCGCTGGCGCTCGTGCGCGACGTGACCGAGGCGTTCGGCCGTCTTGTGACGGCGCAGGCGACGCGCCAGTCGGCCGCCGCCGCGCTCGACGCGGCCCGTGAGGATCTCGCCCGTGCGGCGCGCCGGCGCGACGCGGGCGTCGCCACCGAAGCCGACGTGCTGGCGCTCGCGGTGCACGCTGCCGACATGGAGCAGCGGGTTATCCGGGCAGACGGCGAGGCCGCCATCCTGAGAGCGTCGCTGAATCGGCTGACGGGCGCCCCCATCCCGCGCGAATTCGTCGCCGAGGAACCAGCGGCCGTGGTCGAAGAGCCGCTGCCGACGCTGCCCGCCCTCGTGGCGGAGGCCGATCGCAACCGCCCCGACCTCGCCCGCGCACGGGCCGCGGAGCGGCTCGCCGACGCGTCGACAGCCGCCGCGCGTGCGGCCTTCGTCCCGACCATCGGCGCACAGGCTGCCTTCGACGTCAGCGGCCTGCGCTTCCAGGATCGCGCATCCAACTGGATCGTCGGTGGCGAACTCCGGTGGACGCTGTCGGCCGCGGGGGCCGAACGGGCCCAGGTGAAGGCCGCCAGTGCGGCACGCACACGTGCCCGTGCGGACACGCAGGACGCTCGGGCCCGTGCCGAAGTGGAACTGCTTACGGCGCTCCGCCGCATCGAAACCGCTCGTGCCCGCCAGGCGGTCGGCCGCGCGGCGGTCGCACAGGCGCGCGAAAGCCAGCGGATCATTCGCGACCGGTACGAAGCCGGGCTCGCGCCGGTGAACGACGTCCTGCGCGCCGCCACGGCAGTACTCGATGCCGAGGGCCAGCGGGTGGCCGCCCTGGTCGAGGCACTGACCAGTCGCGCCGACCTCGACCGCGCCGCCGGACGACAACCATGAACCTGAGAGGTCGACCCGTGAGAGCCATCCTGCTTGCGCCCGCTCCCGTGCTGCTCGCCCTGACCGCAGCGTGCGGCGGCACCGCGCATACTCCGGACGCGCCTGCGCCCCTGGCGTCCGTCGCGGCAACGACCTCGCCGGCGGCGCTGGCCGACCTGCCTGTCACCTTTGACGCGGGCGGGGTCGTCCGGGCCAGGGTCACCGCGTCGATCGCCAGCCGTGTGCTGGCGCCGATCACGGCCGTCCACGTGCGCGCGGGGGACCGGGTGCGCCGCGGCGCTCCGCTGGTGCGGCTCGACGCCCGTGAGGCCCAGGCGCACCTTGCCCGCGCCACGGCCTCGGTCGCAGCGGCCAGCCAGTCGGCGGCGGCGGCCGACACCGACGTCGCGGCCGCCGAGGCCCAGGTGCAGCTGGCGCGTGCCACCTATGAGCGCATCGCCCAACTGGCCGGAAAGAAATCGGCTACGCCGCAGGAGCTCGATCAGGCGACCGCGGCCAACAGCGCGGCACTCGCACAGCTGCGCGGGGCGGAAGCACGCCGGACCGCAGCGCGCGCCTCGATCGACGCGGTTCATGCCGCGCGGGAGGCCGCGCTGGCGGCGGCCAGCTACGCGACACTCGATGCGCCGTTCGACGGCCTGATCACCGAGCGATCCGTCGATCCCGGTTCGATGGCGACGCCCGGCACGCCCCTGCTCGTACTCGAGGACGTCTCGACGCTGCGCCTCGAAGTCCGGGTGGACGAGTCGCGCGCCGCCCAGGTCGTGGTCGGTCAACCGGTCGAGGTGTTCCTCGACCAGGCAGCCGCCGGCCCGGCAGCCCTCACCGGCCGGGTGTCCGAGATCGGACGGATCGATCCATCCGCCCACGCGTTTGTCGTGAAGGTTGACCTGCCCGACCGCACAGAGGCGCGGTCTGGCGCCTACGGGCGCGCGCGCTTCCGCGGCCCGTCGCGTCAGGCCCTCGCGGTGCCGGCGACCGCCGTCATCAGGCGGGGCCAGCTGACGTTCGTGTTCGTGGTCGGCGCAGACACCCGCGCCCGGCTGCGCGCCGTGTCCACGGGCACGCGCACCGACGACGTCGTGGAGATCCTGGCCGGCCTCACCGCGGGCGAGGCAATCGTGCTGTCCCCACCGGCCGCTCTCGTCGACGGCAGCCCGGTGCAGGTGGCGGCACGCGCGCCGCAGGGAGGCGCCCGATGAGCGGCCTGCGGCTCGGAGCGGCCGGCAGGATGGCCGCCGCCTTCACCTATTCGAAGCTCACGCCCCTGCTGGCCATCGCATCGTTGCTGCTCGGCGTCTGGGCAGTGCTCGCGCTGCCCCGCGAAGAGGAGCCGCAGATCATCGTTCCCATGGCCGACGTGTTCGTCGAGATGCCGGGTGCACCACCCGACGAGATCGAACAGCGCGTCACCCGCCCCATCGAGAAGCTGCTCTGGGAGATTCCGGGTGTCGAGTACATCTACTCGACGTCCAGCGCCGGTCGCGCGATGGTGATCGTCCGCTTCCTCGTCGGTGAGGACGAGGAGCGTGCGCTCGTCCGGCTGCGCCAGAAGCTCGATGCCAACGCCGCCGCCATCCCCCCCGGGGCGTCGCGTCCGCTGGTCCAGGCGCGATCCATCGATGACGTGCCGGTGATGGCGCTCACCATCTCCGGTCCGGGCTACGACGATGGACAGGTGCGGCAGTTCGCCGCGCAGCTGCACGATGTCCTGAAGGAACTGCCCGACATCGCCGAGGTGTCGATCATCGGCGGACGCACCCGGCAGGTCACGATCGACCTCGATCCGGCGGCGCTCGCGGCGCGGGGCCTCGATCCCCTCGCCGTGCAGCAGGCCCTCCAGGGCCACAACCTGCAGTTGCCGGGGGCGACCATCGTATCCGGCAACGTGGCCACGACGATTGAAGCCGGCGCCCGGCCAGTGACCGTCGGCTCGTTACGCGAGACGGTGGTCGGGCACGCGGGCGGGGCGCCGGTGCGCCTCGGCGATGTGGCGACCGTGTCGCTCGGCGAGGGTGAACCGACCGACTACGTGCGTCAGCACAGCCGGAGCGGCGCGGCCCGTCCCGCGGTGACCCTCTCGATCGCGAAGCGCGCGGGCGTCAACGCGATCGACCTGACCCGTGCCGTACGCCAGAAGGTCGACACGGCGCGCGGGTACATCCTGCCGTCGGACCTTGAGATCGCCGTCACGCGCGACTACGGGGAGACCGCGGAACACAAGTCCAACGAGCTGCTGTGGCACATGTTCCTCGCGGTGGTCTCGGTGTCGGCGTTGATCTGGATCGTGCTCGGGCGCCGCGAGTCGCTCGTCGTGCTCACCGCCATTCCGGTGACTCTGGCGCTGACGCTGTTCGTCTTCTATCTCTACGGCTACACCCTCAACCGCATCACGCTGTTCGCGCTCATCTTCTCGATTGGCATCCTCGTAGACGATGCCATCGTGGTGGTCGAGAACATCGTGCGCCACATGCGGGGGTGCGGGCACGATGCCGACGTGGCGGCAGTCGCCGTGCGGGCCGTGGACGAAGTCGGCAACCCGACGATCCTGGCCACGCTCGCGGTCGTGGCAGCCATCCTGCCGATGGCGTTCGTCGGCGGCCTGATGGGGCCCTACATGCGGCCGATCCCCGTCGGCGCGACCGCCGCGATGCTGTTCTCGCTGGTCGTGGCCTTCATCGTGACGCCGTGGTCCGCGATGCGGCTGCTCGGGCGTCCTCACGGGGATGCCCGCGAAGGGGAAGACCGCATGACGGCGTGGTACCGCCGCGTCATGCGCCGCTTCATTGCCGACCCGAAGGCCCGTGCGGCGTTCCTCGCCGGCGTCGCGGTGCTCCTGATCGCCGCCGTGATGACCGTGCCGACCGGGCTCGTCACGGTGAAGATGCTGCCGTTCGACAACAAGAGCGAACTGCAGGTCGTCCTGCACATGCCCGAAGGCACGCCGCTCGAAGCCACCGCAGCCGCAGCCGATGCGCTGGCCACGGCAGCGCTTGGCGACGAGGCGGTGACCAGCGTGCAGTCCTACAGCGGCACCTCGTCGCCCTACACCTTCAACGGCCTCGTGCGGCACTACTTCCTGCGCCGCGACCCGAACCTGGCCGACCTGCAGGTGACGCTCGTGCCCAAGGAGGAGCGCAGCGCCCAGAGCCACGACATCGCCAAGCGACTGCGCACCCGCCTCGAGCCGGTGGCCCGCGCGCGTGGCGCGTCGATGCAGGTGGTCGAGGTGCCGCCGGGCCCGCCCGTGCTGCAGACGATCGTCGCCGAGGTGTACGGGCCCGACGCGTCCCGTCGCGCCGACCTGGCACGCACCGTACGGACGGCGCTCGAGCAGACGCGCGGCGTCGTGGACGTGGACTGGTACGTCGAGGCCGACAGGCGACGCGTGGAGCTGACCATCGACAGCGAGAGGGCCTCTGCCGCCGGCGTGTCTCCCGCGCAGGTGGCGGCGGTGGTGCAGATGGCGGGCGCCGGCAGCAGCGCCGGGCTGCTGCACGACGAGGCCGCGCGCGAGCCGATTCCCATCGTGCTCCGCCTTCCCCGCGAACAGCGCGGATCGCTGGATGCCATCCGGAGCATCCGCGTCGGCCCGTACCAGGCGTCGGTGGGCGAGCTGACGCGCGCGGTCGGCGTGGACGAACCGCACAGCCTCTACCACAAGAACCTGCAGCCGGTCACCTACGTCACCGCCGACGTCGCCGGAGCGATCGAGAGTCCCGTGTACGCCATTCTCCGGCTGAACCGCGCCCTCACGTCGGTGCAGCTGCCCGAGGGCTATGGGTTCGAGATCTACAACACGCGGCAGCCGTTCGACTCGTCGAAGTACGCGATGAAGTGGGATGGCGAGTGGCACATCACCTACGAGGTGTTCCGCGACCTCGGCATCGCGTTCGCCGCGGTGCTCGTGCTCATCTACATCCTCGTGGTCGGCTGGTTCCAGTCCTTCAAGAGCCCGCTGACGATCATGCTTGCCATTCCGTTCTCGCTTGCGGGCATCCTGCCCGCGCACGCGGCGCTCGGTGCGTTCTTCACGGCGACGTCGATGATCGGCTTCATTGCCGGCGCGGGGATCGTGGTCCGGAATTCGATCATCCTCGTCGACTTCATCGAACTGCGCATGCGCGACGGCATGCCGATCGAGGACGCAGTGGTCGACGCGGGCGCGGTGCGATTCCGCCCGATGGCCCTCACCGCCGCGGCCGTGATCGTGGGGTCGGCCGTGATTCTCTTCGACCCGATCTTCCAGGGCCTGGCCATCTCGCTGATGGCTGGCGAGGTGGCGTCGCTGCTGCTGTCCCGCATGACCGTTCCGATCACCTACTACCTGACCCACCGGCACGACGGCGCGGCCGTCGTCGCCCCAGGCACGGAAGGAGTCGCCGCATGACCCCCGTCACCGTCGAGTCGATGATCCGCCTGATTGGCGGGCTGTTCGTCGCGGCCAGCGTCCTGCTGGGCATGTTCGTCAGTCCCTACTTCCTGTGGTTCACGCTGTTCGTGGGGCTGAACCTCGCGCAGTCCGGGCTGACGGGGTGGTGCCCGATGATGGCGTTCCTGCGCAGGCTGCACGTCCCGGAACACGCGGTGCCGGCCCGCAGCGCCCGGTGAACGCGCGAGCGCGGCGGGCACGGTAAGATCGCCGCGCCAGATGCCCTCCGAGCCCGCTAGACACCAGGCCGCGCCGCCCGCCGACGAGGGCGCCGCCCCGCACCGGGTGCGCCGGCGGACGGTGCGTTTCGAGGCCATCGTGGATGCGCTCACGGTGGCGGTGCTGGTGTTCAGGCGGGGCCGCCTTGTCTATGCCAACGGCGCGGCCGAACAGCTGCGCGAACGGCTGCGGTCCAGGTACCGCTCCGAACTGACCGTGCTGCTGCACGACCACATCCGCGGTCTGGACCGCACGGAAGGCGGCGCCACGGTCAGCCTGCTGACGGGCCAGCGCGGGGAACCGTTCTACCTGCACGTCATTCCGCTGGACGCGGCAGGGCGTACGGTGGCGGTGAGCGTTCGGGAACTGGGCACGTCCCTGGGAGCCTTCCGCGCCCGCTACCGGCTGTCCCGGCGCGAGGCCGACGTCGTCGAGCTGGTCCTGCTCGGCTACCGCAACCGCGACATCGCCGCGACGCTTGGCACCTCGCCCACGACCGTCAAGAAGCACCTGACGCACATCTTCGACAAGGTGGGCGTGGACACGCGCACCCAGCTCGTCGCCCGTATCGCCTGAGAGCCCGGGCACGTGCCCGGCTCGCTCCCCGCGGAGCCGGGTCGTCCCGTCCCGATGGCTTGCCGGCCCGTATGGCGTCGCCGGGCCCGGTCGGCCCGTCTCGCTGCCGGGCGGGCGTGCACACCCCGGCAACAGTTCGAAGCGTCTGCGGCCGATGAAAAGATCCGTATCGGGTGGGTGTCCCCGGCCGCGTCGGCTGGGGCCGGCCGTGGGTGTATTGCCAGAACGTACTACCTCAGTAGTATTGTTGGGGCGTCACCTTCGCCCCTATAGTCCGGAAGTTCCCACGATTTCCGGGCCAGTTCGCCGGCCGCCCCGATCCGGGAGGGTTTCGAGTTGCTGTACGCCAGTGCCGTGTCCGACGTCGGGCGCGTCCGCAAGACCAATGAGGATGCGTTCGTGTCGGACGCCGCGGTCTCCCTCTTTGCCGTCGCCGACGGCATGGGCGGGCACGACGCTGGCGAGGTGGCGGCTGCGCTGGCGATTGATGCCATCACGTCGTTCATCCGCCGGTCGGCCGAGGACATCGACTTCTCGTGGCCCTACGGCATCGACCGGGCGCTGTCCTACGATGCCAACCGGCTGCGCACGGCCATCCACCTGGCGAACCGCAAGATCTTCCGCGCCGCGGAGAGCAACGACGATTTCAGCGGCATGGGCACGACGATCGTGGCGATGCTGGTCAGCGGGCAGAACATGGCCGTCGGGCACGTGGGCGACAGCCGCCTGTATCTGATGCGGGCCGGCACGCTGCAGCAGCTCACGGCCGACGACTCGTGGGCGGCCACGATCCTCGCGCACGACCCGCGCCTGAACGCGTCGGACATCGCGAAACACCCGATGCGGAACGTGCTCACCAACGTCCTGGGCGCCCGCGAGCAGGTGGACGTCCACCTCTCGGAGCACGTGCTGCTGCCGGGCGACACGATCCTGCTCTGCAGCGACGGCCTGCACGGCGCCGTGGACGCGGTGACGCTCGCGTCGATGATCGCGGGACAGCCCGACGTCGACCACCTCTCGCGGCAGCTGGTCGAGGCGGCGCTGGAGCGCGGCAGCCGCGACAACGTGACGGCCCTCGTGGTGCGCTACGACGGTGCCTCGGCATGAGACGCGCAGGAGCCCTGGTGACCACTGACGCCGACCCGGTGCATCGCATCGGCCCCTATGTGCTGCGGACCCGGCTGGCGAGCGGCGTCACGGGGCACGTCTACGAGGCTTCCGAGGAACACACGGGCCGGATCGTGGCCGTGAAGATCCTCGCCTCCGGCCTGGAGGGCGACCGGGAGGCGCGGGAGCGCTTCTACCGCGAAGCGCGGATCATGACGCAGATCCAGCACGCGAACATCGTGCGCGTGCTCGACATCGGCGCCGAGGACGGACGGCCCTACATCGTGATGGAGCGGCTCGCGGGCCTGCCGCTGGGCGACTACCTGCGTGCCCGGCCTGGCCTCGGGCCGCGGGACAAGCTCGCCCTGATCACGCAGCTGTATCGCGGACTCGAGGCGGCGCACCGCGTCGGCGCCGTCCACCGCGACATCAAGCCGGCAAACATCGTCGTCGAACCCGACGGCACCCTGAAGATTCTGGACTTCGGCCTGGCACGCCTGCCCAGCTCCACGCTCACCGCCCTCGGCACGGTGGTCGGGTCGCCCGGCTACATGTCGCCGGAGCAGGCCGAGGGCCGCCGCGTGGACGCGCGGTCCGACATCTTCTCGGCGGGAGCGGTGGCCTACCTGGTTCTCACCGGCCGGCCGCCGTTCAACGCCGTGACGCTCCCTGCGCTGCTCGACGCCATCCTGTCGCGCCCGCTCACGCCGATGGCCGACACGGAGGCGCCTGCCCCGCTCGCGCGGGTGCTGGAGAAGGCGCTCGAGAAGCGCCCCGACGACCGGTACCAGACGTGCGCGGAGGTGCTCGAGGACCTCCGGCGCGCACAGGACATGATGGTGGACCAGTGATTCGCAAACTTGTCATCAGCAACGGACGCTCGGAACGCGAGCTGCTGCTCGTCGGCCACATCGTCATCGGCCGCGACCCCGCCTGCCACGTCAGCGAGCCCGACCCGCTGCTCTCGCGGCGCCACGCGGAGGTCATCGCCGGCCCGCAGGGCGGCGGCGTCATCGTGCGGGATCTCAACAGCCGCAACGGCATGCTGGTCAACGGCGAGAAGGCGCACGAGCGCGTGCTGCTGCCCGGCGACGTCGTCCAGCTCGGAGGGTTGCAGCTGCGCTACGTGGAGGAACAGCCACGGGCGGCCGAGGCTTTCGTGAGCCGTGTACCCGAACGCCGGGTCGAGCCGGACATCGACCGCTTCCGGCCCGACCCCGCGGCGCAGCCCGGACGCTGGCGGCCCGAACCGACGCCCCTGCCGGGACGCCGGAGCACGGCGCCCGCCGCGCTGCCCGTGCCACCGCCGGTGTCACAGCCGATCGTCCAGCCGCCGGCGCAGGCACGCGTGCGCAACTTCACGCCCGTGCCGCGCGGCCGCGCTGCCTTCCAGCAGGACCAGCCGGGGGCGCAGCCCGACGATCAGACCATCCTCCTGCCGGCGCCGATCGGTTCCGCCATGGGTACGCGCCCCGCGGACGCGGACACCACCGTGCTGGCACCCATGCCGCGGCGCGAGCGTGCGGCACCGATTCCGTTTCCCGATCCCGACGCCACGATCCTTGCCGCCGCGCCGTCGGCGCCGGCCGGAACGACCATCGACCCCGGCGACAACACGTTCCAGCAGGCGATTGCGCACCT
This sequence comes from uncultured Bifidobacterium sp., assembly GCA_964386715.1. Classification (GTDB taxonomy): domain Bacteria; phylum Acidobacteriota; class Vicinamibacteria; order Vicinamibacterales; family CAVVIG01; genus CAVVIG01. The sequence goes on along the minus strand of CAYLTD010000001.1, from coordinate 238,747 downwards.
GGCGGGCCTGGCGGCCCCGGAGGACCGCACGGCTCCCGATGCCGGCGAGCGGCTCACCGCGAATGCCGAGCTGAGGATCACGGCCGCGACCCCGGGCTGCGCCGAACTCCTCGGCATGGCTGGCGAATCGCTCGTGGGTGACTCGCTGGCGGACGCCTTCCTGCGCGCGGTCAGGTGCGCGTACGCACATCCCCAGTCGACCATTTCCCTGTCCATCGCGCGCGGCGCGCAGGGCTCGGTGGTGGTTTCGCTGTCAGTGGACCGCACAGGCGGAACCGAGTGATGAACACGCCGAAGCAACTGGAGAAAATCGGCCGCTACCAGATCCTGGAGCGGGTCGGCAAGGGTGGCATGGGGGTCCTCTACCGGGGCTTCGACCCGGTGCTCGACCGCGAGGTCGCCATCAAGCTGATGCTGACCGACTTCAACGAGGACACCGACCAGATGCGCCCGCGCTTCTACCGCGAGGCGCGCGCGGCGGCCAAGCTCAATCACCGCAACATCGTCACGGTGTTCGAGTTCGCCGAGGAATCGAACACGCCGTACATCGTGATGGAGTTCCTGCGCGGGTCGCCGCTCGGCGCGCGGATCAACGGCCAGCCGCCCCTCAGCCTCGACGACAAGCTGAACATCATCGCGCAGCTGTGCGACGGCCTCAGTTACGCCCACGAGCAGGGCGTCGTCCATCGGGACGTGAAGCCCGACAACGTGTTCATCCTCGAGGACGGGTCGATCAAGCTGCTCGATTTCGGCATCGCCAAGCTCACGTCGTCGAACCTGACGCGGCAGGGTGATGTGCTCGGCAGCGCCTCCTACATGTCGCCCGAGCAGGTCGGCGGCAGCGACTCCGTGGATGGCCGGGCGGACGTGTTCTCCACCGGCGTGATGCTGTACGAGCTGCTCTCGGGACACAAGCCGTTCGAAGGAGACTCCCCCACCGCCGTCATCCTCAAGATCCTGAAGGACGAGCCGACGCCGCTCGACACCTACGTGACGGGACTGCCGCCGCAGCTGGTGGCCGCCGTCATGAAGGCGCTCGCGAAGACCCCCGACCAGCGGTGGCCGTCTGCCGAGGCATTCGGACGCGAACTGCAGGTGATTCGCAAGAACCTGCCTGCGGCCGTTTCGACGGCGGAACTCGACGAAACGCGTTTCGCGAGCACGCAGGTCATGAAGGCGCTGCATGAGGACTTCCAGAAGCTCAAGCAGCAGTCGCAGCAACCCACGATCGTGGGGCCGGGGGGCACGTCGACGGCCGTGGGCGAGGCCGCGGCCAGCGCCCGCGAGGCGATGGCGCAACCGAAGGCGGGAGGCACGCCGTGGCTCGTGCCGGCGCTCATCGGCGCCGTCGTGCTGCTCGCCGGCGGGGGGTACTTGATGTTCGCCGGTGGCGGCACACCGCAGACGGCCGCCTCGACGGCCGGTGCGTCGACCACGCCGGTGGCATCCACGACTCCCACACCGGCGGCCACAGCTCCAGCGTCTGCGACGCCACCTGCTGCGCCTACGGAACCGCCGCCCTTGCCGGCACCCGCGCCGCCGCCCGCACCGAGCCTCGTGCCCGCGGCGGCCAGGCCTGCGGCACCGCCCGTGCCGGTCTCGCTGTCGGGCGGATACCCTTTCGCGGTGATCGACGGGGGGAAGGAGATCTCGGCGGCGAACACCTCCCACGATCTGAAGGTGGCTGCGGGCCGGAGCCTCGTGCTCTCCGCCCCCAGGTACTTCCTCCGCCAGACGGTGCGGGTCGAGGGCAGCGCCTCGCAGGGCCTGACCTGGGAAGTGCCGGGGCTCGGGAAACTCGACGTACGAAGCCCGCAGGAGACCTGCGAGGTGATGATCGGTGAACGCCGGCTCGGGAACCCGCCGCTCGTCATCCAGGAGATCGCCGCCGGCCAGTACAAGGTGGACATCTCGTGCGCGGGCGAGGTGGTGAAGAGCCATTACGCGACGGTCCGGCCTGGCCAGACCTACGTTGCCGCAATCCGATGACACGACGCATTCCGCTTCCTGTCGCCGGTCTCCTCGTCGCGGCGCTCGGTGTTACCGGCACCGCGCAGCAGAACAACGAGGAGTTCGCGCGACGTCAGTACGAGAGCGGCCTGTCGTTCCTGCAGAACAAGCGGGACGCCGAGGCACTGAAGGACCTGCAGGCCGTCGTGGACTCGTTCGCGACGAGCAGCGTGGCCGACAACGCCCTGCTGCAGATCGCCCAGTACCACGTCGATACGGCGCACGACTTCGCGGCAGCGCAGGCCGCCATCGACAAGCTCCTGAAGGACTACCCCGACACCGACTCCGCGCCGATGGCGCACGTGCTGGCCGGGCGGGTGGCGGCATCGAGGGGACGGGCAGCGGCGGACGTGGACGCCGCGCTGGCCAGCTTCGAGCGCGTGCCGCGCCTCTTCCCTGGCAACGACGCCGTGGCCGCCGCCGGCTACTTCGCCGGCGAGACGCTCCGGGCCGCACGGCGTGATGGCGACGCCCTCGAGCGCTACCGCCGGGTCACCATGGAGTATCCGCGGTCGGTGTGGGCGGCGCGCGCGAGTTTGTCGGCCGGCTACTGTCTCCTGCAGCAGGGCAAGCCGGCGCAGGCGCTTCAGGAGTTCCAGCGCGCGCGTCAACTCCTGCCCAACTCGGCGCCCGCAGCCGAGGCGCTGAACCTGAACAGCATCGTCTACCGGCTGTACGTACGCGCCCCGGCCAGGCCGGCGTTCGCGTTCGGCGGCAAGCTGATAGGGCCCGAACGCGCCGAGTTCCGCGACATCAGCGGGCTCAGGTTCGATGCCGCCGGACAGCTCGTGCTCGGCCACAGGAATGGCGTGGTGGTCTTCAAGCCGGACGGGTCCATCGGGTCGTCTGTGGCCGCGCAGGATGCGAGCGCCTTCTTCATCGACGAACTCGGACGGATCGTCATCGCCCGCAACGGCTCGCTCGTGGTTGCACGCGGCGAAACCATCGCCTTCGTCGGACCCGGCGGCGACGGGCAGCTGCGCGCCGTCGAGAACATCCCCGCTGCCCTGCCCAACGGCCGTGGCGAGCGACTCATTTCCAACACGGGCACGCGCAACGTGATCCGGTCGCTGCCGAACGGCAAGTTCCTGTCGGTCTTCGCTACCGGGCAGATCGTCCGCATGGCGCAGAACTGGCTGGGCGACGTGGCGCTCCTGGACAAGGCGTCCAAGTCGGTCTCGGTCGTGGATGCCGACGGCAAGGCAGTCTTCAAGGTGGCGACCAGGGGTACGGGCTGGGAGTTCGACGAACCGGCGGATCTCGCGTTCGACCAGCTGGGCCACCTGTACGTGCTCGACCGGGGGCGCAGCTCCATCTTCGTGTTCGGTAGTCAGGGCAAGCTCGTGACGGTCGTCACGATACCCGACCGGAGTCCGGGCTCGCTGTCGCGTGGCGAGGCGCTGGCGCTCGACACCGCGGGACGCCCCCACGTCTTCGACGAACGGACGCGACGCATTCAGGTGTACCAATGAGGCGAGTGTTCACCCTCCTGCTGCTGGGCGTCCTGCTCGGCGGTTCCACGGCTTTCGCACAGGCTCCGCAGACGGATGCCGAGCTGCAGGTGCAACTGGCGGAAGCGCGGCGCCAGTTCGATGCGCTCGAATACGAGCAGGCCGTGCCGACCCTCGATCGGATCGTGATTGCGCTGCAGTCACGATCGACCGACGATGCCCGCCGGCAACTGGCGGCGGCACTGGAGATGCGCGCCCGGTCGCGCTTCGGGCTCGCCGACCAGGACGGTGCACGGCAGGACTTCGTGGCGCTGCTGCGGGCCAACCCGGCCCATACCCTTTCAGGCCAGGTGTCGCCGCGCGTCGTAGCCCTGTTCGAAGAGGCGCAGAAGGCCACCATCACGAGGCTCACGCTCAACGTGTCGCCGGCCAACGCGGCAGTGCTGCTGGACGGCGTCCGCGTGGAAGCCACGGGCACGATCCCGGTCGCGATCGGTCCGCACACGCTCTCGGCCAGCCGCCAGGGCTACGCACCCGGTAAGCTCGATTTCACGGCGGTCGCCGACACGACTGCCGAAGCCACGCTGGCGCTCGCGCGCACGTCCGCCGTGCTGGCCGTCGTCACGGCGCCGGCCGACGTAGAAGTCATCGTGGACGGGCTGTCCCGGGGCAGGACGGCAGCCGGACCGCCGCCCGCCGATTTCGCGGAACGCGCCACCAGGGCCGGCATACCGGCCAACCAGCTGTCTGGCGTGCTGCTGCTCACCGACCTCAGCGCGGGGGCGCACCGCATCGAGTTCCGGCGCGCCTGCTTCGTGCAGGCCGAGCGGCGTCAGGAGATCAGCCAACTGGACGACTACGTCATCGATCCGGTGAAGCTCGACCCGGCCGTCGCCACGCTCACCGTCACCGCTGCGCAGCCGGGTGCGGCCGTCTTCGTCGACGGCGAATCCCGCGGACGCGCGCCGTACACGACAGAGGTCTGCGAGGGTGAGCACACCGTCGAACTCCGATCGCCCACCGGACGGTTCCTGCGTCGCGTCGATGCGCGACCCGGCCAGAAGGTGGACGTCGCGGGCGCGCTGCGCCCGGCGTTCGCGCTCGTGTCCAGCACCCAGACCAGCCTGAACACCGACCTGCGCAGCACGATCGAGCGGGCGCTCGGGCCACTGCAGTCGATTCTGGTGTTTGCGCCGCCACCTGCCGCGCTCGACGCCGCACTCAAGGCCGAGAAGCTGCCGCCCGACTGGCTGTCGTACGACGCCAACCGCCGGCCCGTCGGCGTCACCGCGGAGGTCACGGCCCCGATGCGGCGCGACCTGTCGACCAGGCTGGCCAAGGCCTTCGACGCCCAGGGCATCGCTGCGGTCACGGCGCCCTTTACGTCGAACCGCAGCCGCCTCGTGCTGACGCTCCTCGGCGCCGGCGCGTCGGAACCGGACGTCGTCGAGTTGAATGTCGAGCAGCAGGACACGATCGCGGCCGCGGTCGGCCTGCTGGATCGGAGTCTGTCCTTCCTCGCGCCAACGATCGGCGTCACCGCCGTCGATGTCGCCGATGTCGCAGGCCCGGTGATCATCGCCGTGGACGCCAACGGCCCGGCGGCGCGCGCCGGCGTGAAGCCCGGCGTGATCGTCGTGTCGGCGGATGGAAGCCCAATCGCCGACGCGGCCGCGCTGATGACGGCCGTGAACGGCAAGTCGTCCGGCTCGATCGCGCTCGAGGTGAAGGATGTGGCGGGCGCGGCCAGCAAGGTCGACGTGCCGGTCCAGATGCGCCCGCGGCTGCTGGGCATCAGCGATCAGACGCTGCTGGTCAATCGTACGCTCGTCGCGCTGCGGGCCCGGCTGGCCGATGCGCCGGACGGCGACGAGAAGACCGCGATCCGGCTGAACCTCGCAGCGGCCCTGACACGGCTCGAGTCGTGGGCCGATGCACGCGCCGAACTCCAGCAGATCACCGTGACGGACGGCCCCGGCGTGGGGCCCGGCACGGTGCAGTACCTGCTCGGGTTGAGCGCGGCTCGCCTCGGGAACCGCGCGGATGCGGAGACCGCCCTGAAGGCGGCCGCAGCGTCCGGCAGCCTGCTGACCGAGGACGGCCCGCCCGTGAAGGAACTCGCCGAGAGCCGCCTCGCTGAACTGCAGCGCGCCGCGGCCCGGTAACGCCACCGGAGGGTGAGGCGGGCGCGACGGGAAGTCGACGCGTCGCTTCCGCCGTCCTCGCCCGATCAGCGGCGACCAGGCTCGGTCAGTTCCAGCGTTTCGGGCTCTCCCAGGAGACCGACCGGATCCCGCTTCCCTGGTTCTCCAGCAGTTTCTGCGTCACTTCTTCGAGGGGCTGATCGCCCGTGAGCACGGCGCGGTAGCGGATGATCGTCTGCTCGCCGTGTGAGATTTCCAGCGGCTCCACCGAAATGCTGTGGCGCGAGAACACCTCGGACACATGCGACGCGGGGAACGCGCGGCCCTCCGCGACGACTGCCACGCGCATCGACCGGAGTTGCGTATCGGGCTGCGAGTGGCTCAGGGCCACAAGGCAGGCAGCCAGGAAGAGCGCGCCCGTGATCGCGATCCCGAACGCACCGACACCGCAGGCCATGCCAAGGCCCATGAGCAGGAACAGCGACGTGCCGTCACGCGGGTCGTCGACCGGTGTCCGGAACTTGACGATGCTGGCCGCGCCGGCGACGCCGAACGCGCGCGGCACCGACTCCCCGATGAGCGCCATGGTGAGCGCACCGGCCACGCACAGCAGCACGTAGCTGTGGGCCATGGCCCGCGTGATCGGCAGGTCTCGGCGCGTGACCCGCTGGACCCCCGTGATGCAGAACCCGATGATCGCTGCGAGCAGCAGCTTGAAGGCGTCCAGCAGCGAACTGCCGGAGGCGGCAAGCAGCTGCTCGACGGGGTTGCGCGACGACGGCGTGGTGATGGCGACCGCCTTTGCCTGCAGGCCAGGCGTGAGCCACAGCGCGAGCATCACGCAGGCCAGCGCCGCCAGGAACATCGTGTGCGAGCGGCGCGCGAGCCTGCCGATGGCGTACGTGGGGAATGATCTCGTGGATCGCATCCTGTTCACCGTGCCGTCCGGGCCCACGGCTGACGAGCCGTTGCCCACGTTGATCGTTCGTGTGGCTATACACTCAGCAATAGGGCTGCCGCCGCAGGCGGGCAGGAATGCCTGGGGCTGCGCGAAGCGGCGCACCGCACGCGCGCGACGCGCGTTCGCAGCCGGACACCGATTACGGTTTCGAGGGAGCAGCGACGGAACCGGTGCGCGACCCGACCGACCGCCCGGACCGGACGGCCGACGGGACGCGGTCAGCGGGCGTCGAGAATCGCCGACACCGAGGCCTGCAGGTCCGAGAAGTCCGGCAGGACCCGACCCGCACCGGCCGTGGCCAACGCCGCCACGGAGTACGGTCCCGTCGCCACGGCAACCGAGTGCGCGCCCGCAGCCGTGGCCACAGATATATCGAAGGGTGTGTCGCCGACGATCACCGCGTCCTGCGCGCTGACGGATGGTTGGCTCTCGCCTGCAGCACGCACCAGGGCGACTGGGAGCAGGTCCTCGCGCTCGAGAGCGTCCTCTCCGAAGGCGCCGACGTCGAAGTACTCGAGCAGGCCGAACTGCGCGAGCTTGAGTTCCGCGGCGCGCCTGAAATTGCCGGTGAGTACGCCGACGCGTACGTGCTCGCGGCGCACGAGGCACTCGAGCAGCGCGGGCACGCCCCGACACACCGCCCCGGAGCGCGTCGCGTCCTGCATCTCCTCGGCAAGCGCCAGAAGATACGCACGTTCGAAACGGTCGAGCACGTCAGCACTGTACGGCACACCGTGATGCGCCGCGATGCGCGCAACCATCCAGGCATCGGTGCGACCCGCTACGCGCACGGGTGCGTCCACGCGCGCGGGGCCGAACAGGTCGCGAGCGGTGCGCGCCATCGCGCGCGTCCCCGCGCCGCCGGTGCGGAGCAGCGTCCTGTCTATATCGAAGAGTACAAGCGGGTGTCGGCTCATGGCACCTTGGTGTGTGTCCCCCTGGCGATCAGCGCCATCGCAGCCGCGGAATACCCGTGCCGCGCGCAGCGAGCGGTCCGTGGCAGCGCTGTCGTTCTTGTATACTCGACTCCAGCTTCATGCGGGATCGCACTCTGTTGATGTGGCGAGGCCTTCTCCTGCTGGCAGGGGTCCTCCTGCTTGTGAGCGCACCTGCGGAAGCCGCCTTCGACGATTCTCCTTACACTTCGCATACACGGATTCGCGACGTGCGCCGCGGCGATACGGCGTACGCGGCGGCCACCATCTCGCTGGGTGAGCGAAGCGGCGTCGAGGGCGCCCGCTCTTCGCATCACGCGGGGGCCTCGTGTCCAGGCAGCGAGGCGCCATCGCCCGCAGACACACTGACGCCGGCGCGAACCGCGGCACACGACACGGTGCGCTGCTACCGCCCTCGGATCAAGACGTCCACCGAAGAAGAAGACGCTGATCCTCACAAGGAGTTGCGGGAACGGCCGGCCACACCGCATTCCTGGGCGCTTGGTTCTCGCTTCAACATCCCCGTCCTCCACGCACGTGGCTGCGGCCGTTCCTCCAGCCCGCGCGACCTCCGCGCGCCTCCCGTTCGTTCATAGCTGCCGGGGCACGTCCTGCGTGCCCGTGAACCCGCCCGCTGCAGCGGCGAGAATCATTGTCCTCGCTGCCCGGGTCGTCGCTGATCGGGCTCGGAGTGCTGGTTATGTGCGGCAGTTGGCGGCCGCCGGAGCGCGACAGGCTTCGGGTGGTGCTGTTTTCGGGTGGTCGTGGATCGGCGCAGCTCACCAGGCAGCTGCTGCGCGACTCGCGGGTGCATCTCACGCTGGCGATCAACGGCTACGACGATGGCGCGTCGACCGGCGAGGTCCGCCGATTCCTGGGCGACAGCCTGGGGCCGTCCGACTTCCGGAAGAACGCCTCCCGCGTGGCGCACGAGCTGAAGACCTGTCCCGCCACGCTGATCGGCGCGCTCGACGAGCGCCTTCCAGCCGTCGTCGATGTCTCCGGTGCGCTCCGGCGGCTCGAACGCTGCGCCGCCGATCATCGTGAACTCGAGCCGTATCTCTTCACGTTCCTGGAAGCCTTCGAAGCCAGTGGACGCCCGTTCGAGTTTCGTGACTGCGCCATCGGCAACCTGGTCTTTGCTGGAGCGTTCCTGCGCGCGGCACGCGACTTCAACGCCGCGGTCGACGCCTACTCGGGCGTGCTTGGCCTGGCGCCCGGACTGATCGAGAACGTCACTGCCGGGGAGAACGGCCACCTGGTCGCCGTCGCAGACGATGGCCGCGTGCTGCCGACCGAGGCGGACATCGTCGGCGGCCGCCCCGCGTCCATTCGCGACCTGTTCGTGCTCCCGCAGCCGCTCACCGCGAGCGACCTCACCGCGCTCGATGCCATGCCGCCTGACGGCCGCATCGAGGCGCTGGCCGCGCGCCAGGTACGGCCTCGGCTGAACGTACGGCTGGCGACCACGCTGGCAGATGCTGACCTGATCGTCTACGCCCCCGGCACCCAGCACTCGAGCCTCTTCCCTTCCTACCTGGCCATCGGGATGGGCGAGACGATTGCGGCCAACCTGCGAGCCATCAAGCTCCTCGTCACCAACATCGAGAGCGACGTCGAGATTGCCGGCGCGGACGCCACAACGCTGATCCGCAAGGCCGGGTACTACCTGACCGCACGCGGCACACGGCCGGTGCCCACCGCCCTTCTTTTCACGCACTGCGTGATCAACGACCCGGGCGCGGCGGTGTCGGATCGTCCCTACGTGCCGCTGGGAGCGCTCGACACCGTGGAGGATCCACGGCTGATCCGGATCGGGCAGTTCGAGGACGGGGTCAGCGGCCGGCACGATGCGGCGAGGCTGCTCGAGCCTATCGTAAGTTCGCTGCGACCCGTCGACTCCCGCCTCCGCGTCGCCATCGTGCTCGAACGCGCGACATCACCCAATCTGCTGACGCAGACGCTGCTCGAACTCGTCCGGGGAGGCCTCGGCAACCTGCCGCTCGACGTGCTCGTGCTCCACGAGGGGGCGTCCCTGCCGCACTCGTTCACCGCGGCCCTGCCCTTCGCGCTGGCAGCCGTCGCCCGTGCCGATCAACTCCGCAGCGCCGTCGAAGCGCACCAGGCCGAGTACGTGGCAGTGCTCGATTCGTCGGGCATGTACCGCGGTGAAGACCTGGTGTCGCTGCTGGCGCAGGTGCGCTCGTCCCGCCTCGACGCGGTGTGGGGCAGCCGGAGGCTGTCGCTCCGCGACATCGACGCCTCCGTGCAGATGCGGTACTCCAAGGCACCCCTCGCCGCGTGGGTGAGTCGGGCGGGCAGCGAGATGCTGAGCCTCGCATGCCTCATCGTGCACGGCCGCTACGTCTCCGACACGCTGTCAGGCATTCGTGTCTACCGGGCCGCGGCGCTGAGACACACGACGGTTCCTCCCACCGAGGCCATGGCCAACCACCAGGTGCTCGCCTGGCTGCTGGCGCAGCGGGCCGAGCTCATCGAGATGCCCGTGCAGTTCCTTCCGCTGTCGCCCGCGCGCGTACGACGCACCACGACGTGGGACGGTCTGCGCGCGCTGTGGACCCTGATCCGGCCGCCGCATGCCGGGGCCGCGGCTCCTGCCTCCAGTGGCACGCGGGCTCGCGGCACCGACGAGTTGATCATGCGGGGGCATCCATGAACCACGCGCCCGACCTGCCGGTGCTCGTCGTGCCCGCCGCCGGCGCAGGCACCCGCCTGATGCGGTCGATGCCGAAGTTCCTGGTGCCGATTGCCGGCCGCCCGATGGTGCACCACCTGCTGGCGCTGTACGCACCGTTCACGTCCGCGGTGGTCGTGGTGGTGGCGCCGACCGCGGTCGACGAGGCACAGGCGGTGCTGCGGGAGCACGCGCCGATGCCGTTCGACATCTGCGTGCAGGCGCAACCGACCGGCATGCTCGACGCCGTGTTGTTGGCGCACCCGGCAGTCGCTGCGCGCGCTGCGAGCCGCGTGTGGGTGACCTGGTGCGACCAGGTCGGGATCCGCCCGTCCACCCTCGTGCGCCTGGGCGCGGAGGCCAACCGGCGGGCCGCTCTCGCGCTGCCGACCGTGAAATACGACGCACCCTACATCCACTTCGAGCGCGACACCACGGGACGCATCAGCCACGTCCGTCAACGCCGGGAAGGGGACGCGATGCCGCGCGTCGGGGAAAGCGACGCAGGGCTCTTCAGCCTCTCGCGACGGGCGTTCCTCGAGGCGCTGCCCGAGTACGCGCGCGAGGTGCACCCCGGCGCCACCACGGGTGAGCGCAACCTGCTGCCGTTCATCCCGTGGCTCGCCGCACGCGCCGAGGTGCGTACCTTCGCGTGCGAAGACCGCATGGAGGCGCTCGGGGTCAACACGCCGGACGACCTGCGGATGATGGAGGCGTGGCTGGCCGGACAGGCTCACGCGTGACGCTGTCGATCGTCATCCCCGCCTACAACGAGGCCCGCTACATCGGCACCCTGCTCGAGCGCATCCGGCGCGTCGACCTGACCACGTTCGGGCTCACCCGCGACATCATCGTCGTCGACGATGGGTCGCGCGACGACACGGCGGCGATCGCGGAGTCGTTCGATGGCGTACGCGTGGTGCGCAAGCCGAACGGAGGCAAGGGGTCGGCCGTGCGCGCGGGCATCGCGCAGGCGAACGGGGAGTATCTGATCATCCAGGACGCGGACCTCGAATACGACCCCGCAGACTACCTGCCCATGATCGAGGCCCTGCGGGCGGGCCGCGCGGACGTCGTCTACGGCAGCCGCTATCTCGGGCGCGGCCGGATGCCCGGACAGGGGCTGGCAGCATACCTCGGTGGCCGCAGCCTCAGCCTGGTCGCGTGGCTGTTCACCGGCCACTACCTGACGGACACGGTGACGGCGTACAAGCTCTTTCACCGCGCGGACATCGCGGCGCTGCCCCTGGAGACGACCGGATTCGAGCTGGACCACGAGATCACGGCACGACTGCTGGCGCGCGGCAAGCGGATCGCGGAGGTGCCGATCTCGTACGCGCCGAGGACGAGAGCCGAGGGAAAGAAGATCGGGCTGCGCGACTGGTTCATCGCCGTGCGGACGTTCCGGCGGTATGGCCGTCATGCGGCCTGACGCGCGCGCAGCGGGCGCCGCGCCGCCCTTGCCGTTCGCCGACGCCGCCCTGCTCGCCCTGCCCTCCCTGCTGCTCGTCCTGCTGATCGGCGGCCTTGCCGGGCTGAGCACCGGCGCCCTGTTCCTCCTTGCGCTTGTCCCCGGCGTGCCCGTGGGCATGCGCCTCTTCGGGCGCAATCATGGGGGCGCGTACATCTCGGGCGCGCTGCTCGGCTACGGGCTGACGACGCTGGCCGTTTGGGGTGCACGGCAGTTCGCACCCGGCGCCTCCTACGCGGTGGTGCTGGGATGGTTGGCCGCGGTGCTGCTGCCGTGGGCGGCGTTCCGGCACAAGGCTCGCGTGCCGTGGCTGGCCCCACCACCGTGGACGCGGAACGACATACGCGCGCTCGCGCTCGTGCTGCTGATGGTACCGCTGTTGATGTTCCGCCCGCTGTCGAGGGTCAACACGATCGGCGCGGACGGGTCGTTGCGCGTGCGCGCGTACTTCACCGCCGATTTCGTCTGGCACATGGCAGTCGTCGCCGAACTGCAGAAGGACGCGACGCCGCCCGTCAACCCCTACCTGGCACCGCAGCCGCTTCACTACTACTGGGGCTACTTCCTCGTGCCGACCGCCGCCACCCGGCTCGTGGACGTGGCACCCGACCTGGCGCTCAAGGTCAATGCCGTGGGGACGGCGCTGCTGCTGACGGGCGTGCTCTTCCTGCTCGGACACACGGCGTACCCACGGCGCCCGTGGACGGTCGCGGCCGCGGTGCTGCTGACGGTTGTCGCCTCGAGTGCGGAGGGTCTTGCGGCGCTGGCGTACGTGTATCGCGAAACCGGCGGGCTGGCGGGCGTCCGCGACCTCAACGTCGACGCCGTGGCGCGGGGCGTTGGCGGCCTGCGCATCGACGACCTGCCGCGTGCCTTCTGGTACGTGCCGCAGCATTCGATGTCCTATGCCGCTGGCCTGGCTGCACTTGCTGCCGCACAGGCGGGTGGACCGTCAGTCCCCGCAGCGGGAATCGTCGCGAACGGCTGCCTGCTGGCGGTGTCGGCCCTGTTCAACCCGTTCGTGGGAGCGATCTTCTGCGCCACGTATGCCGCGACTGTCTGCGCGGGCGCCTGGGTGCGCCAGCGTCTTCGCGACGTCCCGCGCCACCTGGCCGCCGCGCTGCCCGTCATCGCCGCCCTTGCGTGGGTCACCCTGAACCGCATGGTCGACGGCGCCGGGGGCGTGCTGGCGTTCGGCTTCAACGATCCCGCTCGACAGGCGCCGGTACTGGCATTCCTCCTCTCGTTCGGGCCGCTCCTGCTGCTGCTCGGTCCAGGACTGTGGCCGTCGCGGCGCCTGCCGCTCTGGCCGGTGGCGGGCGTGTCGTTCGGCGTCGTGCTGAGCATCGCGCTGATGCACCTGCTCGTGATGACCGTGGACCTCTTCTGGATCGGCTTCCGGACCGGCCATGTCGTGCTCGTGCTCGCGCCCCCGCTGGTGACACGCGCGCTGCTGCGGCTCGCCGAGGTGAACCGCCGGGTGGTTGCCGCCGCGGTGGGGGCGGTGGTGCTCACGGGCGTGCCGACCACAGCCATCGACACGTTCAACGCACAGGACGTGGAGAACGATCACATGGGTCCAGGCTTCCGCTGGACCGTACGCCTGTCCGCCGGAGAGCGCGCCGCGCTGGCGTGGGTGCGCAGCCACACCCCGCGGGAGGCGCTGGTGCAGATGGATCCCACCGTGCGTGGGCGGGACACCTGGACCTTGATCCCGTCGTATGGCGAACGTCGCATGGCGGCCGGACAGCCCATCTCGCTGATGCACGAAGCCGAGTACGACACGCGTTCGGCCCGCGTGGCGGCGCTCTTCGGCGCCACCGATGCCCGGTCGGCGTGGAAGACCGCGCGAGAACTGGGTGTCGACTACGTGTACGTGGGCCGCGAGGAGCGACAGGCGTACCCGACCGTGCCGGCACTCATCGGTCCGTACTTCAGCACCGCCTTCGCCAACGACGACGTGACGATCCTGAAGGTGGCGCAGGCGCCTCCTGTCGCTGACGGAACGACGCGGCAGTAGTGCCGTCGCGTCGGCCGCGAAAGCGAGGGCCGCTATTCCGGCAGTTGGCGCACCGGCCCCCAGCAGAGCGCCGACCCGAGCCAGCCCTGCGGACTTCAGGCGCCGCAGGGGCCCGCGTGTGCAATCTGGGCCACCTTGTCGAGGAACGCGGCGGTCCATGCTGCGGGATACTCGAAGCGGGCATCGAGAAACAACTGCTCGACCTCCGCCGACGACCACTGGCGCAGGCCCTGGAGCAGGAGCTGGCGGCCGGCCTCGCTGATGCGCGCGTCCACCATCGTGCCACCGCCGAACGGCAGCGCCCGCAGGCTGACGGCGCAGTCGCGCGCGTCGGTCCAGATCGGGGTCGCCGCCCATCGTGAGAGCTGCACCTTGTGCGGCCCGAACGTCGCGCCAAGGTCCTGCACGAGCGCGAACGGTGTCTGGCACAGGGCGGCTGCGTCGCCCGCCTGTTCGTCGGACCGCCAGGGGTCCAGGCACACGAGGCGCTGGTTCGACGCCTTGTTGTCCCAGTGGGCGAGGAAGACGGCCATCAGCACGAGCGCATCGCGCTCCGACCGGAGTGCCGCGTCGTGAACCGCCGACGCCTGCTGGAGTTCGAACCAGGCCCAGCCATCGGCGCCGGGCGCCTCGATCGCAGGCGCGCGGAACCGACGCTCCATCGCCACCCATGTGAACTCGACAGACCGTGCGGGCGAGAAACCCTGGAGCAGACGCTGACCGAGCGGCAGGTGCTCGGCAAGCTGCGCGGTCGCGAACGGGCGGCGCGGGCACCCGAAGCAGCGCAACCGGGGCACCAACTGCACCCGGTCTGCGCCGAAGCCCAGGGACTGCAACAGGGTGGTGGCGGCTACTTCGGCCTGGATCTCGGGGTTTGCGCCGTACTTGACCTTGACGACCTCGCCGTCGGACAGCACGCAGTCGAACTTCGGCGTCGTGCCTCGTGGCGCTGACGGAAGGAACCGGCACTCGAGGAGATCAGGTGCCTCGCGCGTGTCGTGCACGGTCGTGCCCCACGTTCGTTCTCCCCCCGGACGCGCCAGCACCACGCGTGCGCGCGCCAGCGCGTCGAGGCGTACCTCGGGCGCAACCCTGATCGTGACCGGCTCTCGGGGGTGGACCTCACGCAGTCGCCCGCCCGCCGCCCCCGCCGTACGGCCTGGCCATGCCAGGCCTGCCAGCGCGCCCGATGCCACGAGTAAGCCAACACACAGGGCCGTGTACGCCACACGCATGCGGCCGATCTCAGCAACGTACGGGCCAGCCCATGTGGCTGCGTGTCTCGGCCCCATCCTGGGGCTCACGCGCGATTGCGGGACTCCTCCATCGCATCGGCTGTCACGTCGGGTACGAGCACCGCATCGGCCCCGACTGTAACGCCGTCAACCCGCGGCAAGAGCGCTCGTCGCCGCACCAGTCCGCCCATCGCCGCCACGGCGACTTCGAACGCCTCGACGGTGCCGGCCTGCTCGTCCACCTGCAGATCGTGCAGCTCGCCCAACGATCGGCCGCTGGTCGACAGGACGCGCCGCCCTGTCAGGGCACTCGTGCGCAGCGTGTCGAGCCCCTGAGCCCGCCATCCCTTTGGCCCCACCACACCGCCGGCGGAGCGGGCGACGAGGGCGTCCTTCCCGATCGTCTGCACGTCCTCGTAGGGAAGGACCTGTTCGCCTGCGAACAGGCCTGCCGACACGACAACCCCGAGCATCCGCCGCGACTGCGCGTCGAGCAGGACGTCGGACACCTTGCCGATCCGTTCCCCCGTGTCGGCGGACACCACCGGCTTGCCGACGAGCTCGCTGACTCTCCTCATCCTTCGGTCTCCCGGAGGTGGCCGATGCACGGGTGGTGCCCGCGCGATGTCCCTCGATCGGCTGTGCTGTGGACCGAGGGCCTCAGGCGGCGCTCACGGCGACGCGGGCGAACGCCATGCGGCGCGCAGGAGCAGGAGCAGGAGCAGACCGGCAGTGCGGGTCTGCGGTCGGCGAACCGGTCGTCATCGGCGATCCGGTCTGCATCGGCGATGCCGTCCGCATGGGCGAGCCGGGTCTGCCGGGGGCGGGGATCGAACCCGCACGGCCCTTGCGGGCCTTCGGATTTTAAGTCCGATGCGTCTGCCAGTTTCGCCACCCCGGCATGTGAGGGCGGCTCGATTCTAACGGGAAAGGAAACGCCCTGCTGACTATGATCGGACATGGGGCGCATCGAGTCGATCCACACCTCCCGCGGCGGGGTGCCGAAACGCAGCGTGTTCGAGGCCTTCGTGAGTGAAGCCGGCCTGAGCGGCGATCAGCAGGCGCACCGCGCGTTCCACGGAGGGCCGGACCGCGCCGTCGTGCTCTTCTCCCTCGACGTGATCCGGGCACTGCAGGCCGAGGGTCACCCCATCGCGCCGGGGACGACGGGCGAGAACCTCACCGTCTCGGGGCTCGAATGGCCGGCCGTCGCTCCCGGCACGCGGCTCCGCGCCGGCGGTGCGCTCCTGGAGATCACGGCGTACGCAACGCCATGCCGCGCAATCGCCGCATCGTTCCTGGGTGGCGACATCCGGCGAATCAGCCAGGCACACCGCCCAGGGTGGAGCCGGATCTGCGCACGCGTCCTCGAACCAGGCCTCGTGGCGCCCGGGGATCTGGTCACGATCGATCCTGCCTCCGCAAGTGCGTCATGACCGGTCGATCACCCGCGTGAATGTTGGCCCGCCTCCTGCTATCTCCGCTTCTGGAGGATATGGACCAGTGAAACTGACACTCGCAGCAGGACTGTTCGTGGCGGCCTCGGCCGCAGCCTACGCTCAACAGACGCCCGCAGGATCGACCGGCGCGGGGACGCCACCGGCTTCCGGCGGCCAGCGGCCGCAGCAGACCGCGTCACCTGAACAGCCCAGGGCCGGAGAACAGACGCTCACCGGATGCCTCACGTCCGCGGACAACATCTACACGCTCACGCTCCTCGATGCCGATCAGCCGCCGGGCTCGACCGTACCGACGGTCAGCTACACCCTGGCGCCTGGCAGCGGCGTGGACCTGCGTCCGCACGTGAACAAGAAGGTGCAGGTGAAGGGCACGGAGGCGGGTCCCGGCATGGAGAATTCACAGCGCGTCGTCGTCGACAGCAGCCGACCGGCGCCAACCGGCACGTCCGGTACCGCGGGTGCCAACGACAACGGCCGCAGCGGCAGCACGAACAACGCCCCGAACCCGTCGCGCGGTGGCAGCACGCCTACCGTCCAGACCGAAGCGAAGGCCAGGATCGTCGCGAAGACGCTGAATGTCAGCGCCGTACAGCCCGCACAGGGTTCGTGCACAGAAACGCGCTGACCGACGAACACCGGCGGGTGGATACGGACCGCACGCCAGACGACGGCATCGTCGGCATGCGGCCTGGACCGCCAGCGCGCGGGGCAGGTGCAGGCTCGGATCCTGCGGCAACGCAGGCCGGGCCCGCCGCCCTAGTTGGCGCGGATCGCCATGGGGCGATCCTAATACGGCCGAGGCAGGCGGCTCAGTGAACCGTGACGCGTCCGGGTGGCGTCCGGGCCTGCGTGAGCACTCGCCTGATCATCGCCTCGAGCGTCGCCTGATCGATGTCGAATGGTCCCGCGATCGCCGCACCCAGCGTGATCTCGATCGCGATGACCACGCCGCCCTCCTCGTACGGGTTCACGATCCAGCTCAGCCCCCGCAGCGTGACTGACGGGTCGGCATTGTCCGGGTGCTTCAGGCGGTGCATCTCGCGCAGCATCCCCTCGAGCACCGCGCGCACGTCGTCGTCGGCCCACTGAGCGGCCGGCGTCGTGACCCCGTCGATCGGTCGGGTCGTGGCGGTGTCCTGGCCCCGGAGCCAGATGTCAACGGAGTAGGTCATGGGGAAGTCCTCAGTCCTTCGGTCGTCAGTGCTCGGCCGGATCCCAGTCATCAATCCTCAGTCGTCTGATGTTTGGCATCAAGCGAGTTCGGCGGCCAGTGCCTCGGGTGTCGTGACGGGTGCCCGGCAGGTGAAGTCGCGGCACACGTACGCCGCCGCCTGTCCATCCACCGGGTGCATTGCTGCCAGCCACGGCAGGTGTGGCGCCAGCGCTCGCTGTTGATCCGGCGTCAGCACCAGGACCACCGAGAAGGGCCGGTACGGCACCAGCGCCTCGCGTGCGAGGGCGCCGGTGACGTCGCCGACGACGACCACCTGCCGAATCCCGGCCGCACGCGTGGACAGGGCGGCGGCCATCATCGGCACACCCCGGCCGAACTGTTCGAGCTTCTCCGCGAAGAGTGCAAGCGTCCGGTCCACCCGGTCCCGCCAGGCCGGCTCGTGGACCAGGTGTGTCAGGCGCAGCAGGTTCAGCACCGACACCGAACTGGCCGCCGGCTCGGCACCGTCGTGGTCGTCCTTCAGGCGCAGCAGCATCGCGGCGTCCGTCTCCGGCGTGTTGAACCAACCGGCGCTGGTCTCGTCCCAGAAGCGGCGATCCTGCTCGTGCTGCAGCGCGACGGCCCACTCCAGCCACTCGGGTCTGGCGTCCGCCTGGAACAGTTCCAGGAGTCCGAAGATCAGGCAGGCGTAGTCTTCGGCATAGCCGTCGATCGCGGCGTCGCCGTCCCGGTAGCGTCGGCGCAACGTTCCGCTGTCGGCGTTCCACATACGGGACCGGATGAAGTCCGCCGCCTGCGTGGCCGCGCGCAGGTACGTGTCGGCCGGCGGCAGGGCGTCGCCTGCCGTGGCGTGCGACAGGCGTGAGGCGCGAGCGAACGCCGCGATCATCAGGCCGTTCCAGGCCGTGAGAATCTTGTCGTCGCGGTGGGGCCGCGGCCGCCGGCTGCGCACCTCGAACAGCCGCTGGCGCGCGGCGTCGAGCGCCGCCATCACGTCCTGCTCGGTGCGGCCGAACTCGGCCGACAGCGCCTCGATGGGATGGGCCACGTACAGCAGGTTCCTGCCGACGAACTCCTGCTGCGGGTCGACCGGCGCATTGCCGGCCGCCTCGACGCCGAAGCGGCGCCGCACCAGCGGAGCGTCGTCGCCGAGCAGCGCGTCCAGTTCGGCGGCGCGCCACAGGTAGAACGCGCCCTCGGAGGCATGCGCCGCCGGATCGCCGGCGCGCTCCGGCGGCAGGCTGTCGGCGTCCTCCGCGGAGTAGAAGCCGCCCGCATCGTCGGTCATCTCGCGCAGCACGTAGTCGAGCGTGTCCTCTGCCACGTCGAGCAGGAAACGATCGTTCGACACCTGCGCCCCCTCGAGGTAGGCAAGCACCAGCTGCGCCTGGTCGTACAGCATCTTCTCGAAGTGCGGGACGCGCCAGGCGGCATCAACGGCGTAACGATGAAACCCGCCGCCTACGTGATCGCGCACGCCGCCGCCGGCCATGGCCGCGAGCGTGCGCAGGGCCATGTCACGCGCATCCGTGCTGCCGGTCCTCGAGTACTCGCGCATCAGGAACAGCAGTTCGGTGGGCCGCGGAAATTTCGGCGCCCGTCCGAACCCGCCGAACTGGTGATCGAACGCCTCCCGGAGCTGCGCGACCGTGCGTGGGAGCGCATCGAGTGACGGCGCCGACCCGGCAGCCGCCGAGGCCGCAGTCGCCTCGATGAGCTGCGCGGCGACCGAGTCGGCGGATGCCTGGACCGCGTCTCGACGCTCGCGCCAGGCCTGGCCAATCTGCTGGAGGAGTTCGAGGAAACCTGGCCGCCCGTACTTCGCCTGCGGCGGGAAGTAGGTGCCGCCGAAGAACGGCTTCAGGTCGGGTGTGAGCCACACGCTCATCGGCCATCCGCCCGACCCGGTCGTCGCCTGCACGAACGTCATGTAGACGCGGTCCACGTCCGGCCGCTCCTCGCGGTCCACCTTCACCGGCACGAAAAACTCGTTCACGACCGCAGCCACCGCGTCGTTCTCGAACGACTCGTGCGCCATCACGTGGCACCAGTGGCAGGTGGAATAGCCGATGGAGAGGAAGATCGGCTTGTCCTCGGCGCGAGCCCGATCGAACGCCTCCTGGCCCCACGGGTACCAGTCGACCGGATTGTCCGCGTGCTGCAGGAGATACGGACTGCGTTCACGCGCGAGCCGATTCATTCGGAAATTATGACATGCGGTAGAATCGCCGCCATGATCGCCGACCCTCAGCTGCCCGGCAAACGGGTGGCGCTGCTCGTCGAGGAAGACTTCGAAGATCGCGAACTGCCGGTCCTCATTGCGTCCCTCCGGGCAGCTGGACTGCACGTCACCGTGCTGGGACCGGTGGCTGGCAACGAGTACCGCGGCAAGCGCGGCGAAGCCGTGGTGACGGCGGACGCCGCCGCCGGCAAGGCCCGGATCAAGGACTTCGACATCGTCGTCGTCCCCGGCGGGTACGCACCCGATCGGATCCGCATGCGCCATGCGATGGTGGATCTCGTCCGCGATGCGCTCGACACGGGCAAGCCGGTCGCCACGATCGACCGCGGCGCGCAGTTGCTGATCACCGTCAACGCGCTGCGCGGACGCACGGCCACCTGCTGGCCATCCATCGCCATCGACGTCAAGAACGCGGGCGGCATGTACGTCGATCGGCCGGTCGTCGAGGATGGCCCCGTGATCACGGGGCGCAAGTGGGATGATGTGCCGGCGTTCACCGCCGCCATCGTCCGTGCCGTCTCGGGCGTCTGACGCTCACACCCGCGGGGCGGGGGCAGCCGGCAGGCCTTCGGGGCGCCCGCGCCTGAGCCTTGCGTACGCCGCGGTGAACTCGACGCCGTAGAGCAGGATCACCGCCTGCACGTACACCCAGAACAGGAACACGACGACGGCCGCGATCGACCCGTTCACGCGGGTGAACGAGGTCATGTCCCGCAGGTACCAGGACAGCAGGAACAGTGCGCCCTTCCAGAGCAGGCCGGTGAGGAACGCCCCGATCCACACGTCGCGGAAGCGGACCTTCGCATTCGGGACGAAGTAGTACACCAGGCCCACGACGAGGATGAACATCGCCGTGGTCGCATTGCGGAGGGCAAAGCTGCGCAGCACGAGCAGGCTGGGGAACTGCGCGATGACATCCGCGAACCAGGTCGCGCCGATCACCTGCGCCGCGCTGACGAGCAGCGTCGCGGCGATGAGGAGCGCACCGGCCACGAGCAGCATGAGGAACGAGAAGAGCTTGTGTCCCCAGAAGCTGCGGGTCTTCTCCACGCCCCACGCGTAATTGACCGCCGTGCTGACCGCCCCGAAGAAGCCGAGGGCGCCCCAGATGAGCGCCAGCGTGCCGACGATGCCGAGCGAGAGGGTGCTGGCGCGGAACGCGTCGAGCTGCCGGCTGATGAACTCGAACTGCTGGGGGAAATAGCGCAGCACGAACTCGAGGACCGCGGCGCGGTCGGCCTCGTCTGCGGTGACCGCCCCGATCGCGGCGAATGCCAGCATGCCGAAGGGGAACAGCGACAGGAGGGAGTAGTACGCGATCGACGCGGCGTAGGTGAGGTTGTCGCTGCCGTAGAAGCTGAGGAACCCGCGCCAGAGCGCGATACCCGAGAGCCGCGCGATGTCGCGGGCGGTGCGGCCGGCCGCGGCCAGTCTCGTCACGCGGTCATTATGTCAGGCACGTCCGCCCGACTCCACCCAGGCCCGGCCCGCCTGCTCGAGCAGGTACTCGGGCACCGGGCTGCCCAGCCACAGGCTGACGCTGCGCAGCGCCAGCCGTCTGAGCGGCGGCGTCGTGATCACCACGTACGCCGCCGCCGCGCCGGCCGCAGCCAGAACCACGTTCGCGACCGTGCGCGCGGTGGTTCCCGTCATGCGTCAGCTGCGCCGCGAGCCGCCCGAGCCCGGGGTGTTCGACGCGCTGCCGCTGCCCGAGCCACCGGAGTAGCTGCTGCCGGAGCCCGTGGACCCGGATGATCCGGACTGGCTGCCGCTGCCGTACGAGCCGGACGTGCCGCTCCCGCTCGTGTACCCGGAGCCGGTGTTCCCCGTGCCGGTGCTGCCGGTGCCGCCGGTGCTGCCGGTGTAGCCGCTGCCCGAGCCGGAGCCGCCGGCCGCCGACCCGCTGGCGTACGCGCCCTGGTCGGTCGAACCCATGCCGCCCGCCTCGCGTGCATAGCGCCGCGCCTCGTCGGCGCCGCGCGACACGGCTTCGCGGGCCTTGTCGGCCCAGTCACCAGCCGTCTCGGTCGCCCGGCGGTAGCCCTCCGACGCCCCGTCCCGGATCGACCCGGCCTGCTCCGAGATCTGGTTGCGCAGTTCGGACCCGGCTTTCGGCGCGAAGAGCATCCCGAGCCCGGCACCGAGGACCGTGCCGGTGAGCAGCCCCATCACGAAACTGCCGCCGCCGCTGTTCTCGTTCTCGTAGCGATCGTATCCGTCTGACATTCGTCTCCTCCTCTGTGAGTACGTTCCCTGCGCGTCAGGCCGCCCGCGACGACAGGATATGCTCCAGCGCCACGCGTGCCCCGCGCACCACGCCGACGATGCGGCTGGTCTTTGCCCGGACGTTCGACCGGACGCGGTCGGCGGTGTCGTCCACGCGGTCCATGGTGGTGCGAATGGCCGTATCCACCCGATCGGCCTCCTCGCGCACCTTCGCGCTGACCACCTTCGCGTCATCCAGGATGGCGTTGACCCGCGCCATCGCCGGGGCCACCTGGCGCTCCTCGATGCCGTTGATGAGCGCCATGATCCGCGAGTAGGCGAGGTAGGCGCCGATGCCCAGCCCGATGAGGACGAGTCCCTCGAGCACGCTCACCGCGGCCATGATGCCGAGCAGAATGTTCGTCGTGCCCAGTTCTTCCATGGCGGTGCCTCAGAACGGCTCGCGTTGCGTGTGCGAGGACATGTGGCCCGACGCACCGCGCTCCCCCATGGCCTCGTGCAGCACCGTCCAGCCCTCGGACGCCACACCCATTGCGCGGTTCACCGTGCCCCGCAACTGGATCAGTTCACGCGCGAGGTCTTCGAGCGCCGGCTCGAGCCTGCGCCGCAGTTCGCGCCCACGCTCGGTGAAAAGCATGTAGCCCGCGATGCTGCCGGCCACTCCGCCGACCACCGCTGCCACGACTCCTCGCTGCTGTTCCGTCACACCCGCCTCCTTCAGCATGGCAATGCCGCACGTGGCGGTTCCAAGTTGCATGCCACGCGATCAGTCGGCGCTCGGCAGGAAGAACGCGAGCGCGATCCCGTCCCACGGCTGCGAGCGGGGGCTGCCGGGCGATTCGTTTCCGAGAGGCATCACCCCGACCGCGCCCGGATCGAGGTGAAACTGGCCGAGAAGGTAGTCGCGCACCGCGGCGCCCCGGGCGCGCGACAGGAGGAACTGCTGGTCGCGCCCCTGAATCTGCGCAAAGCCCTCGATCACCACTACCAGGTCGGTGACGTGCTCGAGGTACGGCGCGATCGCGGCGTTCAGGCGTTCCTGACCTTCTTCGCTCAGCCGTGGTGCCCTCCCGGCCGCCGTTGCTGGAGCGGCGGCGAACACGCGGGGCGTTTCTAGCCAGACCCGCACGGCGGTCCGGCCCCGGCGCGTCAGCGCCCCGGCGCGGTACTCAGCAGGCGAGATGTCGTCGAGGGTGAAGTACCCGCGCCGGTTGAAGAAGCCACGGAGCAGGAAATTGTGGCGGAGCGCTTCCATATTGTCGGAAAAACCCGCCATGGCCGTACGCGCATCGTCCAGGGTCTGCTTCAGATTCGACGTGAGCCCGCTGACCGCCCCATCCTCGCCCTGCAGGCTGTCGAGCGTCTTGCGCGCCTGCGCGACGAGGTCGCGCGCGTCGCGTGACACGCCCTCGACGTTATCGGTGATCCGCGAGATGCGGGAGTACAGCTCGTCGTCGGTGAAGAGCTTCCCGAGGGTGCCACGCCCCTCGCGCACGTCCGCCGTCATCCGCTCCAGGTCGCGCGTCACCCGCGCGCCCGAGGCGGTCATGGCCCGCACGTCGCCGGACACTTCGGTGACCAGCGCGTTCGTGTTCTCGACGGTCGTGCCCACCTGCGCGATCGTCTGCTGCAGCTGGCCGCTGAGGTCGTCGATCGTGGCGTTCACCTTGCCCATCGTGGCGCTCATCTGCTGGAGCAGATCCGCCAGCTCGAAGGGCTCCTGGCCGGCGATGGTGGATTCGGGAGCCGCCTGCGGGCTCTCGGCACTGCCACTGCTGACGGCGAGATAGGAGCCGCCGACGAGCCCCTCGGTTTCGATTGACGCCACCGAGTCGGTCCGGACCAGCGGGTGGAGTTCCTTGGTGATCTCCATGCGCACGCGGAACCTGCCGGCCGGCTGCCGGGGCGCCCGGATCTCGCTCACCGAGCCCGCCCTGGCACCGGCCACGCGGACGATCGCACCCGGCTGCAGGCCGGTGATCTTCGCGAACTCGGTGTAGACGACGACCTTGTCAGCGAACGCCATCTGGCGGTCCGCGACCAGGAACAGCGCGGTGCCGAGCAGCAACAGCGTGCCGAGCACGAACACGCCGACACCAGCGAGTCGGGCGGGCGTGGCCACTAACCTCCTCCTTCGGACTGCATGAACGCACGCACGATCGGGTGGTCGCTGCGGCTCATGTCTTCCGCGCTGCCGCGCGCCACGATCCGGCCCTCGTGCAGCAGCGCCAGTTCGTCACCCACGGTCCGCGCGCTCGGGATGTTGTGCGTGACGACCACGAGCGTGGTTCCCGCGTCCTTCTGGGCCACGAGCAGTTCGTCGATCTCGCGGGTCGTGATCGGGTCCAGCCCAGCGCTGGGTTCGTCCACCAGCAGGATGGGAGGATCGAGCGCCATCGCGCGCGCCAGACCCACGCGCTTGCGCATGCCGCCGGACAGCTCCGACGGCATCTTCCGGATGTCGCGCTCGAGGCCGACCGATGCGAGCTTCTGCCGGACGCGGTCGGCGATCTCCGCTTCGCTCAGCCGGGTGTGCCGCCGCATCGGGAACGCGACGTTGTCGCCGACGGTCATCGAGTCGAAGAGCGCCGCGTTCTGGAACAGGAAGCCCATGCGCATTCGCGCCTCCGACAGCGCGCGCCGATCGAGCGACCGGATATCGCGCCCCTCCACCAGCACCGATCCGCTGTCGGGTGCAATCAGCCCGACAATGTGGCGCAGCGTCACGCTCTTGCCGGTGCCGCTGCGTCCGAGCAGGCAGAACGCGCGTGCCGCGCCCACCTCGAGCGTCACGTCGTCGAGCACGGCGCGATCGCCGAAGCGCTTGGTGACCCGGTCGAAGCGGATTGCAGGCGTGCTCATGCCCCGACCTGCGGGTAGAAGAAGAAGATCAGCCGCACCAGCAGCACGTCGATGATGATGATGAGCACCGAGGCGAGCACGACGCTTCGCGTCGACGCATCGCCCACGCCCTCGGTCCCGCCGGTGGTCGTGAAGCCCAGGTAGCTCGCCACCGACGCGATCAGGAAGCCGAACACGGCGGTCTTGATCGTCGCCGGCAGGATGTCCGCATAGGAGACGAAGGCGAACGAGCGCTCGAAGTACAGCGACCACGGCATCCCCGACGCCGCCGCTTCCGCGGCAAAGCCGCCGAGCATGCCGGCGAAGTCCATCAGGATCGTGAGGAGGGGCATCGCCAGCGCACAGGCCACGACGCGGGTGACGACGAGGAAGCGGAAGGCGTCGACGGCGTTGGCCTCGAGCGCGTCGATTTGCTCGGTGACGCGCATGGCCCCGAGTTCGGCGCCAATGCCGGCGCCGACGCGCCCCGACACGAGCAGGCCCGCGGTGAGCGGTCCGGTTTCGCGGACGAGGGCGATGGCCAGCCCGGCCGGAATCATGGCCTCCGCCCCGAACCGCTCGAGCGAAGCGCGTGTGTGCATCGAGAGCACCACGCCGATGGCGAAGCCGGATGTCGCAATCAGCGCCGCCGACCGGAGGCCGAACTGGAAGAGGTGGCGCACGACCTCGGCCCACTCGTAGGGCGGCAGGAACGCCTCGATCAGCGCGCGGCCGGCGAAGATCGAATACGCGCCGACCGGTGCCAGGAGGCGAATCGCGAGTGCCCCCGCACGGTCGACGACGGAGAGTGGGTACATCCGGCACGGTCCGGGTGCAATATCCAGACCGAACCGTTTCCGTCACGGCCGAGCTGCGCAGCGGGGGCGGGACGCGCCGGCTGTCAGCTCCAGGGTCAGCTACCGCCGCTGCTCGCCGGCGCGGCCGACGCATTCGCCACGCGCGCCGCCTTCCCCGCGTCGCGGATGTCGTGCTTCTTCATCTTGCTGTACAGGGTGGGCCGGTAAAGGCCGAGGATCTGCGCGGCCTCCTGCTTGTTCCAGTTTGTGCGCTGGAGCGTCTGCAGGATCGCCATCCGCTCGATCTCGGCCAGCGTCCGATGCGGCGGAATCACGAAGTCGGAGCCGCCGGCGCTCTCTTCCCGGATGGACTCGGGGAGGTCGCCGACGGCGATCTCCGAGCCCTTCGTCACCAGCACCGCGCGCTCGATCGCGTTCTCGAGTTCCCGGACGTTGCCGGGCCACCGGTTGCGAATGAGCAGGTGATAGACCGACGGCGCCAGTGTCTTCACGTGCTTCTGGTACCGCGAGCGGAACTTGTCGAGGAAGTAGTCGCAGAGCAGCGGGATGTCCTCGGTGCGCTCGCGCAGCGGCGGCACCCGGAGCGTGATGGTGTTGATGCGGAAGTACAGGTCTTCGCGCAGCCGCCCGTCGCGAAGCGCGGCGTCGAGATCGATGTTCGTCGCGCAGATCAGGCGGAAGTCCACGTGCACGATCCGGTCGCTGCCAATCGGCCGGTACTCGCGCTCCTGGAGCACCCGCAGCAGCTTGGTCTGCAGGTACGGCGGCATCTCGCCGATCTCGTCGAGCAGCAGCGAGCCGCCCTCCGCCATCTCGAAGAGCCCTTCCTTGTCCATCGTGGCGCCCGTGAAGGCGCCCTTCTTGTAGCCAAACAGCTCGGACTCGATCAGATCCTTCGGGATCGCCGCGCAGTTGATCTTGATGAATGGGCCCTTCGAGCGCTTGCTGTTGTAGTGAATGGCGTTGGCAATCAGCTCCTTGCCGGTCCCGTTCTCGCCCTGGATGAGGATGTTGGCTTCGCTGGCCGCCACGCTTTCGATGAGCTCGAAGAGTTCCTGCATCTTCTTGCTCTTGCCGATGACGTTCTGGAACTTGTAGCGATCCTGGAGCTTCTGCTTCAGCAGCTCGTTCTCGTCCATCAGCGACTTCTGCTTGATGGCCTTTTCGAGCTTGTCGAGCAGGCGCTCGGCGTCGATCGGCTTCTCGAGGAAGTCGAACGCCCCCGCCTTCACCGCCTCGACCGAGCGGGGGATGTTGCCCTGGCCCGTCACCACGATGACCTCGGCCTCGGGCTCGAGCTGTTTGAACTTGCGCACGAGCTCGATGCCGTCGACGTCGGGCAGCATCATGTCGGTCACGACGGCGTCGGGACGCCAGGTGCGGAACAGCTCCTCGCCGCGCGTGCCGATGAGGGCGGTGCGCACGTCGTAGCCGGCGTGCTCCAGCAGGATCTTCAGCCACTCGGTCATCGACGGCTCGTCGTCGATCGCCAGGACCCGCTTCTTGCGCTTCAGGCTCATAGGCGCCAGTCTGCCCGTGGCAGCGCATGGTGTCAATACACGATACGCACGTCTGTTTCAGGCCAATACATTCCGTCGTATGCCAATACAGATAAGCCTATCCCCCAGATGAGGCGGTCGCCGAGCGGGGACACACAATTAGCTGTGCGATAATCCGGCCGATGTCCGACCAGATTCCTCGCCAACCTCCGGTCCGGCCCGTCACCCCGCTCCGGACGACGCTGTCCGCGCCGGCCGACGACAAGACGCTCTGTGAGCGGTGCGGCGCAGACATGTACCGGATGCACGCCGTCTGGCGATGCTCGTCGTGCGGGTACAAGACGGACTGCTGCGGCTGGTAGATGCAACCCCTCGAGTCGCGCATCCGCCCGTCGGACCCGCTTTTCGCGGCCAACCAGGCGCACATGCGCGGACTCGTGGCCGACCTGCGGGACCGCCTCGCCCGGGCGCGCGAGGGCGGCGGTCCCCGCTACCTGGAACGCCATCGCGCCCAGGGCAAGCTCCCCGTACGCGAGCGGCTGGAGCGGTTGCTCGATCCCGCAACCGCCTTCCTCGAACTCTCCCCGCTGGCCGCCTCGGGGCTCTACGACGAGGAGGCGCCGGGCGCAGGCCTCGTCACGGGCATCGGCCGCATCAGCGGACGCGACACCCTGATCGTCGCGAACGACGCGACCGTGAAGGGCGGCACCTACTACCCGATCACCGTCAAGAAGCACCTGCGCGCCCAGCAGATCGCCCTCGAGAACCGCCTGCCCTGCGTATACCTCGTCGACTCGGGAGGCGCGTTCCTGCCGCTCCAGGCCGACGTGTTCCCCGATCGGGATCACTTCGGCCGCATCTTCTACAACCAGGCGCGCATGTCCGCGGAACGCATCCCGCAGATTGCCGTCGTCATGGGGTCGTGCACGGCGGGCGGCGCGTATGTACCCGCGATGTCCGACGAGGCGATCATCGTCAAGGGCACCGGCACCATCTTCCTGGGCGGCCCGCCGCTCGTGAAGGCCGCGACGGGCGAAGAGGTGACCGCCGAGGACCTTGGTGGCGCCGATGTGCACACCCGGCTCTCGGGCGTCGCCGACTACCTGGCCGAGGACGATGCACACGCCCTCGAGCTGTGCCGTACGATCGTCTCCACGCTGCCGTCTGCAAGGCGTCCCGCCCCGGGCCAGGTCGCACCGGAGGCCCCCCGCTACGATCCGCACGAACTCTACGGCATCGTCAGTGCGGACATCCGCAAGCCATACGACGTCCGCGAAGTGATCGCGCGCATCACCGATGGCTCCCGGTTCGATGAATTCAAGAGCCGCTATGGGGCGACGCTCGTGACCGGGTTCGCCTACGTGCACGGCATGCCGGTCGGCATCGTCGCCAACAACGGGGTGCTGTTCTCCGAATCGGCCCTCAAGGCCACGCACTTCATCGAGCTGTGCAACCTGCGAGGCATCCCACTGGTGTTCCTGCAGAACATCACGGGGTTCATCGTCGGGCGACAGTACGAACGGGCGGGCATCGCGAAGGACGGCGCCAAGATGGTGCACGCCGTCGCCAACTCGGTGGTCCCGAAGTTCACCGTCGTCATCGGGGGGTCGTTCGGCGCCGGCAACTACGGCATGTGCGGCCGGGCGTACGATCCGCGACTGCTCTGGATGTGGCCGAACGCGCGCATCTCGGTGATGGGCGGCGAGCAGGCGGCCACGGTGCTGGCCACGGTGAAGCGCGACCAGCTCGCACGCGAGGGCAAGCCGTTCTCCGCCGACGAGGAAGGCGCGCTGCGGCAGCCAATCCTCGAGAAGTACGAGCACGAGGGTTCCCCGTACTACTCCACGGCGCGCCTGTGGGACGACGGCATCCTGGACCCGGCACAGACACGCGACGCCCTCGCCCTCGGCCTGTCCATGTCGCTGAATGCACCACCGGCCGAGCCCCGCTTCGGCGTCTTCCGGATGTGAGGACCCCGTGTCGTACCAGCACCTGCTCATCACGCGAGACGGCCCGGTGGTACGCGTCACCATCAACCGGCCGGCGGTGCGCAACGCCTTCAACGACGTCCTCGTCTCCGAACTGACCGACTGGGCCGTCGCGACGCACGCCGACGCGACCGTACGCGCCGTCGTGGTGGCGGGTGCGGGACCGACGTTCTGCGCCGGCGCGGACCTGCAGTGGATGGCCCGCACCGTCGAGTACACCGACGCGCAGAACATCGAGGACGCGACCGCCACCGCGCGGATGTTCTGGCTGCTCGACACGCTGCCCGTTCCGGTGATTGGACGCGTGCAGGGCGCCGCCCTCGGCGGCGGGGCCGGGCTCGCGGCGGTCTGCGACGTCGTGGTCTCGGACGCACAGGCCGTGTTCGGTTTCACCGAGGTGAAGCTCGGGATCGTCCCGGCCGTGATCTCGCCGTTCGTGCTCGCGAAGATCGGGCGGTCGGCCGCCCGCGAGCTGTTCCTGACCGGTCGCCGCTTCTCGGCCCAGCACGCACAGGACATCGGCCTCGTGCACACCGTGGTTCCACCCGACGATCTCGATGTCGGGGTGGAAGCGGTGCTGCGGGAGGTGCGGACGGCGGCCCCCGGCGCCGTCGCCGTCGCCAAGCGGCTCATCGCCGACCTCCCAACGCTCGCACCCGAGGACGCGCGGCGCGAGACGGCACGGGCGCTTGCGGAGCGCCGCACGTCCGCCGAGGGCCAGGAGGGGCTGCGCGCCTTCCTCGAGCGTCGCAAGCCCTCGTGGAGCGGCGCGTGATTCGGCGGCTGCTGATCGCCAACCGCGGCGAGATCGCGATCCGGATCGCGCGGGCCTGCCGCGAACTCGGCATCGAGACGGTGGCCGTCTACTCGGATGCCGATGCCGAAGCCGCGCACGTCGTGGCAGCCGACGCGGCGGTGGGCATCGGCGCCGCCCCGCCAGCGGCGAGTTATCTGAACATCGCCGCCATCGTCGACGCAGCCCGCCGCTCCGGCGCGGATGCGGTGCACCCCGGCTACGGCTTCCTCTCGGAGAACGAGGACTTCGCGGCCGCCTGCCTGGAGGCGGGACTGATCTTCGTGGGCCCCTCGCCGGAGGCCATCAGGCGCATGGGTTCGAAAATCGATGCCCGCGCCGTGGTCTCCGCGGCCGGCGTACCCGTGGTGCCCGGCGCCACGCCGTCCGACCAGACGGACGCCGGAATCGAAGAGGCCCTCGCCCGTGTCGGCATGCCCGCACTGATCAAGGCATCAGCGGGCGGCGGCGGGCGCGGCATGCGACAGGTACGGCATGCCGGCGAGGCGCGCGCGCAGATCCAGGCGGCGCGGCGGGAGGCGGAGGGCGCGTTCGGGGACGGCACGCTCTACGTCGAGCGGCTGATCGAGCGACCGCACCACGTCGAGGTGCAGGTGATCGCGGACAGCCACGGCGCGGTGGCGCACCTGTTCGAACGCGAGTGCTCGACGCAGCGGCGTCACCAGAAGGTGATCGAGGAATCACCCTCGCCCAACGTCACCGACGGCCTGCGCCGCCGGATGACGGATGCGGCCGTGCGGGCCGCCGCCGCGGTCGGATACGTGAACGCGGGCACGTTCGAGTTCCTCGTCGAACTGTCGCGGGGCGGCGGCGACGACGTGCCGTTCTACTTCCTCGAGATGAACACACGGCTGCAGGTGGAGCACCCGGTCACCGAACAGGTGACGGGGGTGGATCTCGTGCGCGCGCAGCTGCTGGTGGCGTCCGGCGCGCCGCTCCCCTGGACGCAGGAGCAGGTGTCACAGCGCGGCCACGCCGTGCAGGCTCGCGTCTACGCCGAAGATCCCGCGCGGGGGTTCCTGCCGCAGGCAGGCAGGCTGCTGCTCTACCGGGAGCCCTCGATACCCGGTATCCGTGTGGATTCCGGCGTGCGCGAAGGCGATCAGATCAGCGTGTTCTACGATGCGATGCTGGCCAAGGTCATCGCCACGGCCGAGACCCGGGTCCTCGCCGTCGAACGCCTCACGCAGGCCCTGCGCGCCTTCCCGGTGCTCGGCGTTCGGACCAACATCCCGTTCCTGATCCGCGTGCTCGAGAGCGAGGCGTTCCGGTCCGGCACGCTGCACACGAACTACCTCGATGCGGAGGGCGCGTCGCTCGCGGCCGAGCCGGACGATCCGGCACCCGCCTTCCTGCGCCCGCTTGCGAATGTCGCCGCCAGCGCGGCGCCCGCATCGGGCGGCGACGACAGCGCACCTCGATGGGACCCCTGGACCAGCACGTCAGGATGGAGCGTCAGGTGATGTCCGATACCGAGGTGACTCGCGTTGGCGAGGGGGTCTACCGCGTACAGCACGGCGGCCGATCGCACCTGGTGTACGTCGCCGGGCCGCCGGAGGACCGCTGGCTGTACTGGAACGGACGCGTGTTCCACCGCCCCTTTGCGGCGGGGCCCGCCGAACGGGCCCCGTCCGCGCGAGGAGAAGGGGCACTCGAGATCACTGCGCCGATGCCCGCCACCGTGCTCAAGGTGCTCGTGGAGCCAGGCGCATCCGTGCGGCGCGGCGACACCCTCGTCCTGCTCGAGGCGATGAAGATGGAACTGCCGCTCACGGCTGACACAGACGCCACCGTCGTGGCGGTGGCATGCCGCGACGGCGAACTCGTCCAGCCGGGCGCCGTGCTGGTGACGCTGGCATGATGACCGGACCGCGGCTGCTTGACCTCGCCCCGCTCCGGGGACGGAGGGTCACCATCGTGGAGGTGGGGCCGCGAGATGGCCTGCAGAACGAGCGGGTCACCGTCTCGACAGCCGACAAGATCGCCTTCGTCGATCGCCTCACCCAGTCGGGGTTTTCCGTGATCGAAGTGTCGGCCTTCGTCAGCCCGAAGTGGGTCCCGCAGATGGCGGATGCAGCCGACGTGTTCGCCGGCATCACGCGTCGCCCGGGGACGCGCTACACGGCCCTGGTGCCCAACGTCGCCGGACTCGAACGCGCGCTGGCGGCCGGCGTCTCCGAGGTCGCGATTTTCGCCGCGGCGTCGGACACCTTCAGCCGCCGCAACATCAACCGGTCGGTGGACGAGTCGCTGACCACCTACGCCGAGGTCTGCGCGCGGGCGCTCCAGTCGGGCGTGCGGGTGCGCGGGTACTTGTCTACCGCGTTCGGATGCCCCTTTGAAGGTCCGATCGCCCCGCAGGCGGTGGCCGCTGTCGCGGGACGGCTGATCGAGATGGGCGTGTACGAGGTCGCGGTCAGCGACACGATCGGGGTCGCGCATCCCGGCCAGGTGCCGGCGGTGCTGGAGGCGGTCTTCGGCCGGGCCACACCCAGCCAGGTCGCGCTGCACTTCCACGACACCCGCGGGACCGCGCTGGCCAACGTCCTGGCGGGCCTGGCGTGCGGCGTCGCCACCTTCGACGCCTCCGCCGGCGGGCTGGGCGGATGTCCCTATGCGCCAGGCGCCTCGGGCAACCTGGCCACTGACGACCTGATCTACATGCTCGATGGGCTCGGCGTCGAGACGGGCGTGTCGCTCGACCGGGTGTCTGTCGCCACGCAGTTCATCGGCGAGCGCATCGATCATCCGCTGCCGTCACGCTACGCACAGGCGCGCCGCGCTTCGCGCACGGCGTGAGCCGCGGGCAGTGGGCCCACGCTCACCCGCGCACGCGGGGCGCGACGCGTGTTCGGCGCACGACTTCCGGGGCTCGCTCAGCGCAACAGATGGCCGACGGGCGGCTCGCCCACTTCGGGCATGACGCCGTCGAGCGTCGCAGTGTGCTCGAAGATCGACCCGTTCACGTTGGTGGCGAAGTGGCGGAAGTTGTCGGCATCCGTCGGGTCGGCTACCGCCGCCCAGGCCTGGGCAGTCTCCCCCACCGGCAGGCCATTGCAGGTGCTCGGGGCCCCCGCATACGGCGTCGCGTTGATCTTGATGATGTAGCTCGATCGCGTCACGACGTTCGCCGTCGAGAGGTTCGGGGAAATGAAGGACTCGTTGCTGCCAACCGGCGCACGACCCAGCGTGGTCAGGTTCGGCGCGTAGAAGCCCGCACCGCAGGTGAGCGCGAACGTCAACTGCGAGCTGTGGATCGTCCGCATCGAACCGATCGCCGACGCCGCGCCGGCCGACTGCTTGGCCAGCAGCATGCGCGGCAGCGCGATGGTCGAGAGGATGCCCATGAGGGCACAGACGAAGAGAATGTCAATCAGCGCGAATCCGTCGGCTTTGCGGATGTTCACCTGTCGCTCCCGCATACGGATTTAGCAGGGCTCGTGCCGGTTGACGTCGCGTGCAGCGTCGCGCGGACGCGGGCAGCGGTACGCGGGGGCCGGTGACACCAAGTGGCACTGGCGGCCGTGAGTGACACTTTGCGTCACGTGCGGCGCCGCAGCGACGACGAGACCGTCAGTGGCAGGACAAACTCGGCGGATCAGCTCGGCGACTTGAGCAGCCGCGCGCACAACCCGTCCACCAGTTTGCGATCGGTCGGCGGGAGGTCCTCGACGTAGCAGGCGATCGCGTCCACGATCAGGCGCCACTGCGCCAGGCCGGTGACGACACCGAGCGCGGTCAGGCGTGCCTTGAGTTCCTGCGGCACGCGGACGCTGACCTGGGGGTAGTCCTTCACCCGCTCGCCCGCCTTCGCGCCGGCCGGCGGGCGCCCCACTCGCCCTGCCCGCTCTCCTGCCTGATTCACGCCTGCCTGATTCACGCCTGCCTGGTTCGCTCCTGCCTGATTCACGCCTGCCTGGTTCGCTCCTGCCTGGTTCGCTCGCTTCTGCATCGGTCGCCTCATCGCCGTCTCTCCAGCCGGACTGTTCACGACGAGTAGCAACCCCGATTCCAGCCGGGCGCGTGGCGTTCGCGTTGCATATCCTTCAGGTGTGGAAGCGCACGCCGACCGACGGGGGACGGGGCAACCCGACCGACGCCGGCGGCCCCGCGGGGGTCGCCGCCGCAGGGAACGCCGCATGGCCTGGCAGCGGCTGACATGGCTCGCTGCAGCGTACGCCGCGTACCTGGCGCTCCGCGGCCTCATGTCCACTTTTCGCCGCGCATGGGGCGGTCGGCCGTCGTAATCTGTCGATCTCAGCCGAGCCCGGGCTGCCGCCGGTGGTGGTCGGGAGGCACATGTCCGGGGTGACGTTCTTGCAGCAGCACAACCGCATGAAGCGCAACGCTCTATCCGCAGCGGCCATCGTCACGGCGATGGCGCTCACCCTCGGCGCCCAGACCAAGATCACGCCGCCCGACAACAAGTACACGCCCGCACAGGACGTCGAACTCGGGCAGCAGGCTGCCCAGGAGGCTCGGCAACAACTGCCCGTGATGCGCGACGATGCCATCACATCGTACGTGGAGGGTCTCGGCCAGCGCATCGTGCAGGGGATCGACCCGGCCATGCAGCGCCCCGAGTTCCGGTACACCTTCGAGACGGTCAACCTGAAGGAGATCAACGCGTTCGCCCTGCCTGGCGGCCCGATGTTCCTGCACCGCGGCATGATCGAGGCGGCGAAGACCGAGGGCGAGATGGTCAGCGTCATGGCTCACGAGATCAGCCATGTCGTCCTGCGCCACGGCACGGCTCAGGCCAGCAAGGCCGGCAAGTACCAGATGGGTCAGGTGGCAGGAGCCGTGCTCGGAGCGATCATCGGCGGACGCCTCGGCAGCGTCGTCGCGCAGGGGACGCAGTTCGGCCTCGGCACGGCATTCCTGCGATTCGGCCGCGAGTACGAACGGCAGGCGGACCTGATGGGCGCGCAGATCATGGCGAGGGCTGGCTACGACCCGCGCGACATGGCCGCCATGTTCCGCACCATTGAGAAGGAAGCGGGGTCGAACGGGCCGGAGTGGCTCAGTTCGCACCCCAACCCCGGAAACCGCTCGGAATACATCACGCGCGAGGCGGAGGCTTTGCGCGTCACCAACCCGGTTCGCGACACACAGAGCTTCACGCGCCTTCAGGCGCACCTGAAGTCGCTGCCGCCGGCTCTGTCGGCCGAGCAGGTGGCGCGCGAGAACAGCCGCCGCGGGGGAGGCGGTGGGGGCGGCGGCACTGCGCCGGTCGGTACCGGCGGAACCATTGCCGATCGGGTCGAGCCGCCGTCTACCCGTTATCGCGAATACCGGGAGGGCGATGTCTTCCGGATTGCGGTGCCCTCGAACTGGCGGGAACGGCCGGCGTCGAGTTCCGTCACCTTTGCACCCGACGGCGCCTTCGGCCAGGTGAACGGCCAGAGCGTGTTCACGCATGGCGTCGAACTCGGACTGGCGCGAAACCAGTCGCGCGACCTGCGCGCCGCCAGCGAGGCGCTCCTCGAATCACTGGCCTCCAGCAATCCGAGGTTGCGCCAGCGCTCCGACTGGCTGGCCACGAGCGTCAGCGGACGCCGCGCGCTGCAGACCCGGCTCGAGAACGTCTCGGAGGCCACCGGGCGCACCGAGACGATCGTGCTGATCACCACGCAGACACGCGACGGCAACCTGTTCTACACGGTGGCGGTGGCGCCGCAGGACGAGATGCCCCGCTACGAACCGGCGTTCCAGCAGGTCGTTCGATCGATCCGCCTGACGGAATAAGCCCGACCGGGTGACGACCGGGTGCAGGGCGCTGGCCCTGCACCCGGCGCCTCAGGACACCGACGGCAGTTCGTCGCGCAGTCTTCGCGAGCGCACCGCGGCGACACCGGCGGCCATCAGCATGCCGACCGCCATCAGGGGCACGGCCCGCGCGGCATCGGACACCACCGCCCGGGTATACGCGCTCGACCGCATCACGCGTCCCGGTTGCCTGCCCCGGCGGCGCGGATCGTGAGACGGCTCGTAGAGGGCGTCCGACACGTTCGCCAGTTCATCGTCGCGGCGCTGGCCGGACATGCCCTGACGCTCCAGCATCAGTTCGGTGAGCCGCGGCGCCACCGCGGACATCGCGATCTGCAGCCGCGGACCGCCGCCCACGACGACCTCGCGCATCTGGCGCTCGGCGCACCGCAGGATGGCATGGGCTACCTCCTCCGGCGGGTACACCGGCGGGGCGTGCTTGGCCTGTTCGGCGATGTACTTCCGGGCGTGTTCCGGGAACGGCGTATCGATGGCGCCGGGCTTCACGAGCGTGACGGCGATGGGCAGGCGGTCGGCCTCGAGTTCCATGCGCAGTGCGTCCGTGTAGCCTTTCACGGCGTGCTTCGATGCGGAGTAGATGCCCTGCAGCGGCACGGAGAACTCCGACAGCACGCTGCCGATGTTGATGATGGCGCCGCCGCGGGATCGCAGGTGCCTCACGGCGGCCTTGCACCCGTAGACCAGGCCCCAGAAGTTGGTTTCGAAGACGCGTCGCTTGTCAGCCATGGGGACGTCGGTCAGCCGACCGTAAACCGAGATGCCCGCGTTGTTGACCCACGTGTCGAAGCCGCCGAACTCGGCCACCGCATGGTCCGCGATACGCTGGACCGCCGCCTCGTCGGCAACGTCTGCGGCGATGGCGGTTGCCCGTTTGCCATGGCGGTTCAGGCGCGCGGTCAGCGCGCGGAGTTCCTCCCCGCTGCGGGCCGCGAGCACCACGCGGGCCCCGCGCTCGACCGCCATCTCGGCCGTGGCGAGCCCGATGCCGCTCGAGGCCCCGGTGATGACCACAATCTGGTCCTGTAGCTTCTTCAGCCGAACTCGCATGCTTCCTCCCTGCTGTATCTTGAGTCGGCCCTGGAAGTGCAACGACCAGGCCGCACCACGGCGCTCTCGAGCACGCGGACCAGGAACGGGATGTTGGTCCGCACGCCGAGCACCGGGAAGGCGCGCAGGGCCTTACCGGACAGGGGTGGGCGCCCAGGGTTGAAAATGCTGCTGTTCTGGGGGTTTGATACCCCTGTTGCAGAAACGTGACCTGCCGATAACACAGCCGTGGACGAGCAGATCTGGACATTCGCCCGCAATGGGCATGCTCTCGAGATCAAGCGGGCGCCTGCTGACGAGGGATACCTCCTCGGCGTCGAGGGCGACGGCCCGCCCCGGTCGTACTACTTCTCCAGCCTGACCAAGCTGCAGGACTTCCAGGCCGACTTCGAGAAGTTCCTCCTGGCAACCGGCTGGACGTTCGTCGGGTTCTCGCCGGAGCGCCGAGCGGGCCGCGAACGCCGGCACTTCAGCCGCCTGATCTCGGACCGGCGCCGGTGGTGGACCGATGGTGTCCGGCAACGCCTCGACCGCGCCGGCGACAAGGGCGATCATCCGGCGGCCGGGCTGCGTCGGCGTCGACCGCGCTGAGCGCCCCCAGGCGGCCGCTCCTCGAACCGTCCCGCTTGTACTTCCCTCCGGGCCACGCTAAGCTGGCGGGCGATGTCTGTCCACGCCCTCCCGGAGAAACACAGGATGAATCGATTGCTACGTCTGGCCATGCTGGCGATGCTGGTATGGTCGGCGCCTCTTGCCGCATCGGCCCAGACTGCCCTTGCCGACGACGACCGGGCCGGACTGATCTCGGCGGGCGCCATGGTTGGCGCTGAACTCGACGAGCCGGACAACTGGCTGGTGTTCGGCGGTGACGCCCGCGTGCAGGTGGCGCACGCGCTGGAGCTCAGCCCGCGCATCACCTATCGCCCGCTGGACGGCGGTCACGTACTGCAGCTCGATGCGAACGTGCTGAAGAACTTCGACCTCGCCCGTCCCGGCCGCGTGCGTCCGTTCATGGGCGCCGGCGGCGCCGTGCGCCTCTTCTCGCCGGACCGCGGCGACGGCGAGACGAAGCTTGGCATCAACCTGCTGTCGGGCGTGCGCTTCGCGATGAATGCCGGCTCGGGGTACGAACCGTTCGTGACGACGCAGTACACCATCATGCAGGATGAGCGGAACGTGTTCTCGGTGATGGTCGGTGCCTCGTTTCGCCTGCGCCGGTAGCGCTGATCACCGTGAGCGATGATCATCGGGACCGCTGATCATCGGGAGCGCTGATCAGTAGAGTCCCCCGATTACGCGCCCCACCACCGGCAGCGCCTCACGGAAGACGTGCAGGTCCGGGTGCGCGTGGAAGTACCCGACACGGAGGGGCAACTCGAGCACCCGATGTACCAGCAGACCGAGCACCGTCTGGCTCAGCCCGGTCGCGAGCACGTTGGGCGTCCGCAGGTTGATCCACGCGGCGGCCGCACCAAACGCGACAGTGAGCACCACGACGAGTGGGGCCGGTGCGTGGACCGCGGCAAACAGGCACGCGGCTGCAAGGGTGGCCGCGCGCCGATCGGGCAGCAGTGTGTGCAGCCGAGGGAGAACGAATCCCACGAACACCAGGGCCTGGATGTGCGCGGACACCAGGTAGAAGGCGAGCCGCACTCCCCAGGCGCGCCAGTCGGCGCGAGCCGCCCATCCGGGGTTCAGCCACGCCGCGAGAAGCAGCACCGCCACGATTCCCGCAAGCGTGAGCAGCAGGAACGCCCTGCCAGCTTCGTAGAGGTTGTCAACCCGCACGAATGACGTCGCGCGCGAGCCGAGGCCCCGCGCGGCCAGCGTGTCCCCGTGCAGACGCACGGGAGAAAGCCACACCGCATACGCCAGGCCCACCGCCATGAGGGCGACGGCTGCGAACGGGAACACCGCGCGTGGCAGCCACACCGGCCCCAGCCATAGCATTCCCAGCAGGCCGGCCAGGGCCATCGACAACTCCCCGGCCGCGAGGCGCGGACGCCATCGGCCCGCGCGCGCCACGCCGTCGATGCGCGCGAAGCGCGGCCGGGGCGCCACGAGGACACGGCTGGCCAGCGCGGCGGCCGTGCCCGTCGCGTTCGCGATCAGGTCCTGCATGTTGTTGTCGTACCCACCCACACCGTTGGCCGGCACCGTCCGCACCACCACGTACTCGACGATTTCGACGATGGCCCCGAGTCCGAGCACGGCCAGGCCGACGAGCAGCGCGACCAGGCCGTCCACGCGGAGTCCGTGCCGCTCGGTGACGTGCCTCACGACACACACGGCCAGGAACGCGTTGGCGAAGTGGACGTACTTGTCGTAACGCAGGCCGGCGATGGACACGTCGTAGAGGCGATAGCCGTCGAACTGCACGAAGGCTCCGGCAAAGTGCGCGAGGATGCCAGCCTGGATGAGCAGCAGCAGTCCCCATCCGAACGCGTAGCCACGAAACGTGCGCCAGAGCGCGACCACGCCGGCCACGAGGAGGGAGGCATACAGGAAGAATTCGTGCACGTTCGCCGCGCCGCGGTACTGCACGAAGCGCGCGTAGTACGTGAAGATGCACATCGCCGCGAAGAGCAGCAGGTTCACGCTGACGAAGACGTCGAGAGGGACAACGGCCGGCCGGCGGGGCGCCGGCACTTCTCGCAGGACTGAACGCGTCACGCCCCGATTGTGGCATCACCCACGGCCGGTCGACGGCGCGGGGGCCGACGGGCCACCCGCATGTCGCAAGCTCGACACCCGGGTTCGCCGCTGCAGCGTCTCTGTCGTGGACCAGCAGTTCGCCTCGGGGGTTCGCGCGAGGCTGCGCCCGTCTTACGCGCGGGGGGCGACGCGGATCCGATGCACCGCGAGCCCCACGGCGCGCAGGTCCTTGTTGTAGGTGTCGTACGACTCGCGGATGGTCACGTGGGTCAGCGCCTGCCGGGTTTCGGGCACCGTCAGGGCCACTTCCGTGGCCCCCTGCTGCCGGGCGACCACCTCGGGCGGCACCCGGGCATGCAGGCGCAGCGTCACGCCGCCCGGGGTCACGGGCCCTGCCCATTCCCGAACCGCCGGCGCGGCTACGCCGTTCACCTGCAGTCCGGCCGCGTCCCATGTATCCCAGTCGGCCGCCCCCATCAGGTCGACGGTCAGGTCGTACTCGCGCCCCGGCACAAGCGCAGGCATCCGGAGCGTGGCCCTCGGCTCCGGCCCAGTCCAGCGGTACGACAGGCCTCCCGGGCACTCGCGCCACCACCACCCTTCGCCCTCCAGCGGGGGGTCGCCGGTGACCTCCACGATCGACGCCTCCGGCACCGCGGCCGCCGACGCGTGATGATGCGCGCGCAGCGCCTCCTGCACGGCGGCCAGGTCGACCTGCCGCGGGTCTGCCCCGCCCACGCTGGCGTGTGCCGGGTCGATCGTGTGCAGCATGGCTGCGTAGTCGGACCAGAACCGCGCCTCGACCTGCGCGTAGAGCTGGTAGTCCACGCCGAGCAGGTCGCTCATCGCCTCCTCCTCGTCGGTACGCGGCCGCGCCGGGCCGTCCGGCCGGCGGTTGATGTGCCAGCCGAGCGGAGGCGGGGGCCAGCCCATGCGAAACGCGAGTAGCTGCATGAAGCGATCGATCTCTTCGGTGAGGCCCACGATGTCCACGCGATCCAGCAGCGCCGGAAGTTCGGGCAGCGTTGGAACGCGCGTCGAGTCGGCGCCGTCGCGCAGGGCGCGCGCAATCCAGTACGCCTGGTGACACGTGTAGCCCCCGCCGGACCGCATCGCCTCGAGGTCTGTCCGCCCTTCGAAGATGGTGCGGTACCGCATGTCGCTGACGCGCCGGCAGTGCGCGGCCCACGACTGCATGCGCGCGAGCGGTTCCCGGACGAGCATGAGCGTCACGTCGGGCCGGCGCCCGAGCGCCTCGAGCACCTCGGACGAGTAATGTCCGCTGAGCAGCTCATACCCCTGCAGGCGCTCCGCCGGCAGTGCGCGCGCCTCCTGCTCGTCGATCACGAGGGACGACCCCCGCGGCAGGTGGTTCTCGAGGTACGTCTTGAGCGTGATGCCGGCGGTCTTCGGGATGTGGACGAAGTAGATCACGCCGCTTGCTCCTTGGGCAGGAAGAGGATGCGCTGCTCACCGACGGGGCGCCCGTACAGCACTTCGTTCTGGTCGCAATACGGGATGCGCGGGTTCACCTGGACCCACCGGTCCTCCGCCGCCACGAGCGTCGCGGCGCTGAGCCCAATCACTCCGCCGGCCCGCTGCACGCGCCGGCACAGCTCCACGTCCTCGTGCTCGTTCCAGAACAGGTTCTCGTTCCACGGGAAATCGCGCCAGAAGGCCTTCCGGATCATCGTGGATCCGCCGGGGTTGTACGCGTACTGCGAGTACGCGCGGTAGTCGAGCAGCCCACCCTCCGACCACACGTGGTTCTGGCTGCTGACCACGGCCCAGTCCAGTCCGCGGCGCCCGTCGGGCAGCTTCACGCGCATGGCCGCCAGGCCGTACGCATAGCCCCAGTTGGCGGTCGCCGCCGTGAAGTCCTCTCCGAGCGAGAACCGGTCGTGGCAGATGAGGATGTCCGAGTACGCCGCCTGCTCGCAGATCAGGTTCTTCTTGCGCGTGATCCAGCCCAGCTCGTCGCGTTCAGCGAAGCGCAGCACCCGGACGTGCGGCCTCCGCTCGAGGTCGCCGAGGCTGACCGGCGAGACCAGCAGGATTTCGTACGGCTCGCGGCAGTGCTGCTCAATCGAATCGATGAACCGCGTGACGTGCTCGAGCCGCCGCCCCGTCGTCAACATCCCGAAGGTCCACCCGGTGTGCGGCTCGGCGTAGGTCGCATGCACGTGACCGTCCCGCCGGTAGCGCAGGACGTGCTGCGCCGGCCCGCTGCTCTGCTGCCCGACCCAGGTGAACTGCCCCGGGAAGAGGCGATCGAGCAGCGCCTTGAAGCCGAACGAGGTCAGGTGCTGATTGTCGAAGATCGTGGCTTCCACCGCGACGCCGGGTCGCGTCAGCTTGAGGCACTGGTGCAGCACCGGCTCCACGAACGCATTGGAATTCAGGCCGGTCAGCTTCAGGCTGGTGGTGCCGGCCAGCAGGTCGCGCAGCGCCCACAGGTTCGTGGAGTTGTTGAACTCCGTCATCACCACCACCTGGCCGGGCTCTCCGGGCAGGCCGTCCATCCACGGACGGATTTCGACCGAGTCGCCGGGTACGACCAGGCCGGGCCCTCCGGGCCCCTCCGGGACGGCACGGACCGCAACGTCAGCGTCCACCCGGCTGTGCGCCGCATACGACTTGGCAGCCTTGATGATGGCGAACGAGAGCGAGGCAGCGATGGCGAACCGCAGGCCCTTGCGCGGCTCGACGAACGTCGCCGCGTTGGTCCGGCTGTCTGCGGTGCGCCGGCCCACCTCGCAGGGTACGACGAGGTTCGGGTAGCGCCGGCTTCCGCGCCGTGTCCAGGGCGCCGGGGTCAGGCGCTCGCGCAGCGATGCCGGGGACGCCGCGCAGCGTGCGATGCGGCGCACGGCCGAGAGCGCCTGGATCGGCGTCATGCGCGCCACATCCTTGATCAGCCTGCGGTACCGGTAACGGACCGCCGTGGCGAAGAACCCGTCGCGCGTCCCTTGGTCACCGATCATGGCCTCCGCCAGATCCGGGGTGCTGCGCAGCTCGTTCATGAACTGCTCGTGCTCGACGAAGTGGCGATCCCACAGGCGGCCGGTGGTGCTCTCGGGATGCACGCGCCACGCGACGAAGCCCGGCGACAGCTTGCCGATGAACCGCTGGCGGCGCTGCTGCTCGAAGACGAGGCGGGCGCAGAATTCCCAGTCGCACAGGAAGTCGAAGTCCTCGCGCATGCCACCCACCGTGTGCAGCAGTTCGCGCCTGAACACGGTGGCCGACGGCAGGGGCGTGCCCGAGTGCATCACCGACCGGAACAACAGCGACGGCTGGACGAGCGTCAGTTCCGGCTGCCGGTCGAAGAGCGGCGTCTCGCTGAAGGCCTCGACCAGGTGGTAGAGCATGTCGAGGCGCAGCCGGGGGTCGTTCATCAGCGTGACCTCGGCTTCCAGCGCGCGCGGGGCGAGCAGGTCGTCGCTGTGCAGGATCCGCACGAGTTCCCCGTCGGCCCGCATCAGCCCCTGGTTGGTGTTGCGCGCCTGCCCCAGCCGCGGTTCCGAGTACAGGTAGCGGGTCGGTCGGCCCGTGCGCCCGCAGTAGGCCATCGTGGCGTCCTGGATGAGGCGCCTCGCCTCGCGCGTCGGCGAGTCGTCGGTGACGATCAGCTCGAACCCGTCCAGGGTCTGGCGTTCGAGGCTGGCCAGCGTCTGCAGGAACAGCTCGGTGCGCCCGTGAGTGGGAACGACGACGGAAAGCGGAATCATGGCCAATCCCCCGGTTACGCCAGGAACCACGACGGCGGCACCTCGTCGTCCATCGCGACGACGGCGCCGGTGAATCCCAGGCGCTCGAGGTCGGCTTCGAGCACGCGCTGGAACACCGCCGTGGACAGGAAGAACGTGCCGCAGGCCTTCACGGCGTCGGCGGGCGGCAGCACCGGCTTGCCGAAGCGCGTCTGGTGCCACAGCGCCGCGTTGTTGTCCGTGAAGCAGTGGATCCGATCCGCCAGGCCGGGTATGGCCTTGAGCGCCGACTCGGTGTGCGTGCCGACCCCGAAGACGCCGAGCGGGCCGGGCGCGGCCTCGAGCCGCGGACCGACGACATCGCGCAGGAACAGCTGGTACTGCGCCGGGAACTCCACGAAGCCCAGTTGCACCCGCAGGTAGCGGACAAATCGCAGCTGCAGCAGGCGGGCCAGCAGGCCTCCGCGCAGGCCGGCGAAGGGAATGGAGGGAGCGGCTGCCAGTGTCGTCATGCGAGTCTCCTCTGTGCGAACCAGAAGCGGCGCTGCCCGTGGCGGAAGGACCCGGTGTCGCCCACCGTCCAGTCGTACACGTGCATGCCGGAGTTGCAGCGGTCGTCGCGGATGCGCTCGAAGGTCATGCCCTCCTCGCGCAGGATGCGCTCGACTCTCGGAGCGCTCGGCCGGCACCCGCGCCCGTCTACCGCCTGGTCGTAGCCCTGCTCGGTCGTGTCGAACACGAGGTCTCCATTCGAGTCGCACACCTCGGTCTCGAGTACGAGATGGGGGGTGCTGCGGCACGCGTGTCGCAGGCTCGCGT
The DNA here is from genome assembly GCA_964386715.1 of uncultured Bifidobacterium sp. Taxonomy (GTDB): domain Bacteria; phylum Acidobacteriota; class Vicinamibacteria; order Vicinamibacterales; family CAVVIG01; genus CAVVIG01. The sequence goes on along the minus strand of CAYLTD010000001.1, from coordinate 194,742 downwards.
GCGTGGGCTCGAGGTGGTACAGCGCACCCAGGTGCAGGACGATGTCGAACGAGCCGAACGGCCAGTCGGTGTTCAGGTCTGCGCGCACCGTGGCAAGGTGCGGATACCGTTGCTTCAGCACGTCGAGGTGCTCCTCCCGCGCATCGCAGCACGTCACCACGGCTCCCAAATCGGCGAAGGCCGCGCCGATGTCCCCGTATCCGCAGCCCAGTTCGAGCAGGGTACGTCCCGCGAAGAATCCATCGCCGTAGTGCCGCCGAATCGCCGCCACGCGTCGCTCGCGCCACTCCACGTAGTGCAGGTTGAATCGGGTCGCCACCCAGCGGGCCGGTGTGGACGCCGGCATCACGCCGCTCCTGCCAGGGACCGGAGTGTCACCGCCGCCGGTTCATGCGGGTCGGCGCCCGCAAGCGCCTCGGGGTCGGCGGACTGCAGCTGGCGCCAGAACGCGGTGCTCACGGTCTGGCGTACGCCAGCCCGCAGTGCCGCGTCGGGAATCGCAGGATTCTTGAACCACAACAGCTCGAACCACTCGTTGTCGGCGACCGCGAAGTAGTCGCGGTAGAACGCCCAGCTGTCGTGCAGCGTCCCGGCGGCGTGCCGGCCCAGCGCACGGCCATAGGCGAGCCCCAGGTAACTCTCCGCCGGATTGCCGGACAGGTTGACGGTTGCGAGCGGCTGATCCAGCCAGGCCGGGGCGAGCAGGCTTCCCTGCCGGCCGTCAAGCGGCGCGCCCCAGAAGGTTCGCATGTCTTCGGCGTGGCCGAGCATCACCAGATCCGACGGGTGATACAGCAGGTATTTCCGTGTGTAACTCGACGGCACCAGCAGGCGGCCCGTACGTCCCCGTGCGCGCGCAGCGCTTGTATCCATCCCGCCCAGCCACGAGGCGGCACGCCCGAAGATGTCGTAGGCGCAGACGGCGAGATCGGTCCGCGTCTTCAGGATCACGCGGGCCCCGCCGGCGATCGCCTGCTCGATCCCGGCCCGCGTGGACACGATCTGGTAGTTCCGGTTCTGGATGCCCGCCACGGCCGGCCGCTCGCTGAGCACGACATCGTCGGCCCACGCCGCGGCCTCGGCGAGCGCATCGGGAGGCGTGTCCTGCCAGGTGCTGAGGACGAGGCGCGCGTCCGGGTTGCCGGACCGCATCACGCGCAGCACGCGTGCGGTCACACCCGACCACACCGGGCCCTGCACGACCACGGCCCGTGGCCCGGCGCCCGTGGTTCTGCGCCGAGGGGGTTCCACCCGCTCCGACCAGAGGAGCCTCGCGCGCGTGCCCGCATCGGCAAACAGCCACGAGGCCGGCGCGCTCGCGAACGCTCCCACGCGCCGGATTGCGTCGCGGATCTCCGGCCACGCGCTCGAGTAGACCACCACGAACGGATCACGCCGGTCGGCGGCAAGGCGGCTCGGCGGCACGATCTCGATGCCGCCGCGGTCCTGCCCCCAGCGCCTGGCATCGCTGTCCACGATGTAGTCGAGCTCCAGCGGGAGTTGCCAGCCCACCTGGGTGTGGAAGTAGTCGAAGACGCTGCCGCTTCCCCACCCGACGACGGGCGTCACCCGATCGAGGAGACGGCGCGTGGCCCGCTCGAGGAACAGCGACGTGATCATGGCGCGCCTGTCACCCAGAGGTTCGCGTCCGCTCAGGCCACCGCCTTGAGCGACACCGGGTCGGCCAGGAACTGCGTCAGATCTCTCGGGATTCCGAGGCCGTACATGCCGCGCCCTTCGGCGCCGACGTTGTAGATCGCGATTCGTGCCCCCTCGGCGATGAGCTGGTTGTAGGTGGGGGCGACGTAGAACTCGCCGTTCACCCGCAGGTCCGCCTCGATCATCCGGTCCGCCGCCCGCACGAAGTCCGCACCCCTGCGGAAGTTGTAGATGCCGACGGTCGCTTCGTTCGAGATCACCTGCTTCTCGACCACGCGGGTGACGAAGCCGGCCCTGTCCAGCCCGACGAAGGACCACTTCGGGTCGTCGGCCTGCATCGTCATGATGAGCCCGTCTGCACGCTGACGGTCCATGACGTCGAGATAGGCGTTGATGTCGATATCCACCCACTGGTCGCTGTTGGCCAGCATGAGCGGCTGATCGTTGTCGATGTACTCGCGCGCCAGGAGCACGGTGCACGCCGCGCCCTCCGTGACGCGCTCCACCGGGACCACCACCGAGCCGGGTGCCGCCTGCTCGAGCGCCTCGCGCATCCCCAAATGATCGAGGTGCTCGCGCAGCGCCACGAAGATGAAGCGGTGCGCGCACGCGGGCTTCACGTTGCGGACGACCGCCTCGATCATGGGGACGCCGTGCACCGGAATGAGCGGCTTCGGCAGGGTGTAACCGGCATCCGCGAAGCGGCTGCCACGGCCGGCGATGGGCAGAACGATGTTGAGCATGAGTCCTCGTCTGGGTCAGTGCGCGTAGAGCAGCGCCTGATAGCGTTCGACTTCTTCAGGGGTGCCGAGGCCGTGCATCTCGGCGGCTTCGATCGGGAAGTGGCCGACGCGTTTGCCGGCCAGGATGAACTCGTTGTAGACGGGCGCCACGTAGAACTCGCCGCCCACCGAGGCGTTCTTGCAGAGCATGCGTTCCGCCGCCAGCACGAAGTCGCGGCTGCGCCGGAAGTAGTAGATGCCGACGGTGGCGTGCCGGCTGATCGGCTGTTTCTCGGCCACGGCCACCACCTCGCCGTTCTCGACTCGGGCGTACGACCAGCGCGGATGCGTGTTCGGGAAGGTCATGATGCCGCCCTCCCAGTGCGACTCGCGCGCGGCGCGGAGGAAGCGGTCCACCGGCACATCCACGCACTGGTCCGCATTGGCGACGAGCAGCTCCTCGTCGTGCTGCAGGTACTCCATGCCGAGCAGCACGCTGCACAGCGCGCCTGCCGTCGGCCGCGCCATCGTGACGATGCGGCAATCCGGCACGATCAGGCGCAGCACGTCGGCCAGCGCGAACTGGTCCACGTGTTCCTGGCGGCAGATGAAGATGAACTCGTGCGGCTCGGCAGGCGTCAGGTTCTGGACCACCCATTCGACCAGCGGCCGTCCGCCGAGTTCGACGAGCGGCTTGGGGAAGGTGTACCCGCGCTCGAGGAACTGGCGCCCACTGCCCCCCATCGGCACCACGATGCGAATCATGCGACCCGCCTTCCGGCCTCGCCGTTCGCACGCTCGATGGCCGCGCGCACGCGGAAGTAGTCCACGTCGGCGAACCCGCGGACCTGGCAGACGTGCGCGCCGGCCCGGCGCGCGGCTTCGACGCCGTGCGGGGCGTCCTCGACGATCACCACGTCTGCAGGCGAGAGCCCCATCCGCGCGATCGCCTTCACGTAGATTTCGGGGTCCGGCTTCGCCCGGCCCACGTCCTGGTTGCTGACGATGAACTCAAAGCACTCCAGGATGCCGCTCTCTCGCAGCATCAGTTCCAGCGTCTCGCGGATCGAGTTGGAGCAGCACGCGAGGCGGTAGCCTTCGCGGCGCAGGCGGTGCAGCATGTACTCCTTCTCGAACACCGGCCGGCACCTGGTCAGGATCTCGTCGCGCGTGTAGATCTGCTTCAGCCGGTTGAGCAGGTCGTGGATGGTCTCCGGCAATCCCTTCTCGACGCTGAGCATCGTCAGCTTCTTCTTCGTGGGCAGGCCGTTGTAGCTCGACAGGTGCTCGTAGCGGCTGATTTCGAAGCCGAAGAGCCCAAGCGCGCGATTGAGCGCCACGTAGTGCCACTCGGTGGCGTCCACCAGGACACCGTCGAGGTCGAAGAGCACCGCCTTGATGCTCATTGCGCATCTCCGCCGGCGAGGGCCGCCAGCGACGCGGCGTCCACGGGGTACTTGTCGCCCTTGACGCTCGGCATCTTGACGACCAGCGTGATCGTCCGTTCGAGCGCGGTGAAGTCGGTGGCATCGCCGGGCTCCAGGATGACGATGTCGCCGGTGGCGTACTCGCGGCCGTTCATGCGCACGCGGCCGGAGGCGATCACGGTGATCTCGGTGGCGACGCGGTGGACGTGCGCCGCTTCATGCGCCCCGGGTTCGTAGTGCTTGCACGCGACCTCGCAGGCTTCCGTCCGCAGGCAGGTCGGCTCGAAGTCGCCCACGACCCAGCCGCCCACCATGTCCGACAGGTGCCGGTGCATCACGACAGCATCTCCTCGGGAACGGCCGCGAGCACCCGCTCGAGTTCGGCCGGATAGTCGGTACAAATGCCGTGCACGCCCCAGGCCACGAACTGGTGCCAGCGTGCGATCGACGCGGCGAGCGAGCGACCGTGCAGATCGGGCGAGACGGCGTACACCTGCCGGCCGGAGCGCCGCAGGCGCTGCACGTCGGACGCGGTGGCCCACGGCCCGTCGAACTCGTCGAGCCAGATGACGTCGGCGGCGTCGATCGCCAGGGCACGTGAGACGGTTTCACCACGGTCGCTGACACGCGCCGCGATGCCCGCCGACGGGCTGAGGGCGCGGAAACGCTGCGCCATCCGACCGGGAACGGGCTCGACGAGCTCCATGTCGAAGAGGAAGCACTGCGCCAGGATCCCCGTCGTCTCGAGGAAACGAACGAGGGCGGCTTCGCCGCCCTCCTCCTTCACGTTCAGGGCGACGAGCGCTCCAGGACGGCGGCGGACCATCGCGGCGACGGCGTCGGCCCAAAGGGGCTGCGGGACGGCGACCCGGTCGTGAGAGATGTAGTAGGCGCCGGTATCCGTGCAGCGGATGTCGATCTCGAGCCCCCAGCCCCGGGCGAGCGCCGCGTCGATCGACGCGAGCGAGTTCTCGGTCTGTGGGCTCGGGCCGGCGGTGTTACCGCGGTGCGCAAGAATGCGGACTGGCATGCGCTGCTCGATACTGCAAGCAGGACGCCCGGGGCGCACCGGCCGGAAATGGCCTGAAAACCCGCGCGTTTCCGGCGTGTCCCGCGCTGCGCCGGTCGCCACCCCGGCCACACGGTGTCGGCACGCCGACACGCACCCGGGCCGGCAGCGCCCCGGCACAGAGCTCCATGCCGCCCGCCCCGCGGGACCGTCGCACAGTTGATCACCCCGGGAAACGCCAGTGTTCGGGGCTCACGCGGGAGGCCGTCGCCGGGCGAGGCCGGTGCCCATTCGGGTCTTTCAAGTCAGCGGTGGAACCGGGCACCGCGCTTGCCATGCTCCGTGCTGGAGGCAGGAGCCAGCATGCAGCACGCGATAGAGAGTCCCGCAGGCGTTGAAGACGCCGTGGAGGATCGTCGTCCCACGGCCGGCAATCAAGAGACCGGCGTGGGGCCGCACGAGAACCCGCTGTCGAAGTACCTCGAGATCGGGTTTCAGGCGATCGCGGGATGGCTGCACCCGCCGGCGATGCAGGCCACGCTGTTCCTCGCCGACCTGCATGCGGCGGCGTTCGCGCCGGGCCCGGTCTGCGAGATCGGGGTGTGGGAAGCGCGCTACCTGACGCTGCTGTCCTTCCTGCCGGCGACGCCTCAGCGTGTCGTGGGCGTGGATCCCTTCATCCACGGCGGCAACCGCGAGGCGCAGCTGCAGCGCGTGCGCGCCAACATCGAGGCGTATGCCCGGCGGCCCGACCTCGTCACGCTCATCGAGCGCGACTCCCGCCAGGTGAGCGCCGACGATCTGCTGCAGGCCTCGGGTGGGCCGTGTCAGTTCGTCAGCGTCGACGGCGACCACACACTGGACGGCGCACTCGGCGACCTCCGGCTCGCCGAGCAGGTGCTCGCCGAGGGTGGCATCGTCTCGGTGGACGACATCTCGAACATGACCTGCCCCGGTGTCGTCGAGGCGGTCGTTCGATACGGACAGCGCGCCGATGCGACCCTTGCACCCTTTCTGCTGGTCGCCAACAAGCTGTTCATGACGCAGCGCCACCACTGCGAGGGATATCGCGAGGCCATTCTGGCTGGCGCCCGGCGCGGTGACGCGGGCGAATGGGGCCTGAAGACCGCCGCCTTCCGGGAGCGCATGCAGGCGATCGGCGTGCCTGTGCGGTTGGTCGGCGAAGACCTGCTGGTCTGCCCCTGACCCGCCGCCTGCACGGGACCGCCCGGCGGCCTGCTCCGTGCGACCGCTGCGCGACGCGTCGGTCCGGGCACGGCGTCCCTACGGCACCGGAATGTCGAAGTGCATGACGTCCTCGCGTGCGCCGAGCCTGGTGTAGAGCGCGATGGCCGGATCGTCCCCGTAGTCCGCCTGAACGAAGATCACATAGGCGCCGCGTCTGGCCGCAATCTCCTGCAGCCTGTGAATCAACGCGGTGGCCACGCCGCGGCGGCGGTGCCCCTCAGCCACGGCCAGATCGTAGATGTAGAACTCGCTCCGCTCCTGCTCGAACTTCTGGAGCTCGTAGGCGGCCAGCGCACCCACGACCGCGCCGTCACCGATCGCGACGAGGGCGACGAAGGTCTCGGACTCGAGCAGGCGTTCGATGTAGGAGCGATTCGGACGGGCGCGGCCGTAGCTCTCGCTGTCGTCGAAGGCCGCCTCGAACAGATCGAGCATGCCCGTGAAGAGCGCGGCGTCCGCTGATGTCAGTCGCTGGATCGTCGTGTCTGTCATGACGCTCCGTCTCACATATACATGAGCTTGCATGGCCCGGCGTCGATTCGGCGCCAGCTGGATTTACTTTAGTCATCATCACACGCGATGTCGTCTTCGACCGCGACTCCCGGTGATTGCGTTAGCTCCGCGCGTGTCAAACACTTGCAGGTGAGGCATGCAGCGAACGGTATGGATTGCGCGTTGCAGCGCGCGCGGGCGTCAACCACAACCCACTGACTCTCACAGAGGTGGACATGCGCGTACGCCCGCTTTTCGTCACGACGACTCTCGCTCTCGCCTCGGTTCTCAGCTTCAGCCAGCACGCCGCCGCTTCCGCGATCACCATCTACACCACCACTGTTCCGACGGCCAACGTCCTCGGCGACACCTCGACGTACCCGGCCGGCTTTGGCGACGCGTCGTGGAAGGCCAACGCCACCACGGCTGGCGCCAAGACCGAGTTGTACATCCCGGTCTCGGCGCTCTTTAGCGGCACCGTGTTCTTCGAGGACATTGCCAGCATCAGTTACTGGACCAACAAGCCGGGTGATTCCACGACGGTCGACTGGGCCTTCCTGCTGTACACCGCGCCGCAGGGCGCGGGCACGGGCGATTCGGCCAGCTGGTACCGCAGCCGCCTGAACTCGGAGCCGTACTTCACCAGCACGCCCACCGCCAGCGCGCCGCAGAACACGTGGAACCAGTGGTCCACCAATTCCGCGAACCCGATGCGTTTCTACGACGCGAACCGTAACGGCGGCGTGTTCGGCACCTACACCGACCCGACGCTGGCCACCCTGCAGTCCGGCCCCTTCACCTGGGCCAACAACGCGCAGTGGGACTACCGCCGCGAAGCCATCTCCATCTTCAGCCTTCAGACCGGGTCGGCATGGGCGAATGGCTTCACGGGCAACGTGGACGGCCTCACCATCACCCTGAAGAACGGCGACATCGGCACGGTCAACCTCGAAGCGACTCCGGTGCCGGAGCCGACATCGATGGTGCTGCTCGGCACCGGGCTGGTTGGGGCAGGTGTGCGTCGCTGGAAGCGCCGCCGCCAGGCGTGATCCTGACGGGTACGTGACACACGAAGGGCCACCCCGCACGTGGGGTGGCCCTCGTTCGTCTGCTCAGCTCTGATCCACGAGACTCGCGATCAGCCCGTCGCGAAACGTGAAGCGCGACCGGCCCCGCAGCCGAATCGTGAAGCCGGCTGGCAACTGCGGCGCCAGGTCCGCGGCCAGCTCTCCCTCGAACGCGACCTCGATCTCCACTCGCGCCGCGTCCTCGCGGTAGGCCAGCAGCGTCTGCCGCCGGCTCGCGAACACCAGTCGTGCCTGCTCCGCGAGACGGGTGAACTCGTCCCGCCCCTCCGCGGTCGCCGTCACCTGATCGCCGCTGACGTTCTCGAAGTGCACGTCCGGATGCAGCAGCGCGACCATGGCGGGCACGTCGAATGCGTTGTAGGCGGCGAGATACCGTTCGATGATCTCGCGGGGCAGCTGGTCCTGGTGCGTCGGCATGAACGGTGAGCCTGTGGGGGGACGACGGGCGCTGCGTCGCCAGGGACGGACACGGTGTGCCCCGGCAGGAGCATTGTCTCGCAGGCCCAGGGCGGTGAACAAGACTCGATTTTCGCAGGAGTCCTCTGCTGATATCGCGGTTCAGATGACCACCGAGTTCAAGCCCGTGCAGAGTCACGACGCCCGACGCGTTACCATCGATCCATGCTGTCCCAGACGACCGCGACGGAGTTGCCGACGCCCGGCTCCCTGGACGGGCTGGCCGCGTTCCTCGACCGACATCCGCGTCTCTTCGTGCTGACTGGCGCTGGCTGCAGCACCGGCTCGGGCATCCCCGACTACCGGGACGCAGACGGACAGTGGAAACGAGCCCGGCCCGTGATGTTCGCCGACTTCGTCGGCCATGCACTCACCCGCCAGCGCTACTGGGCGCGCAGCCTCGTGGGGTTCAGGCGGATGCGCGGGGCACGGCCGAACCCGGCGCACGAGGCGCTCGCGAGGCTCGAGCAGCAGGGGCGCGTCTGGCAGCTGCTGACGCAGAACGTGGACGGACTCCACCAGGCGGCCGGCAGCCGGAACGTCATCGACCTGCACGGCCGCATCGACACGGTTCGCTGCCTGGGCTGCGAGCGACGAACGCCGCGGCAGGATCTGCAGCACGAGCTCGAGCGCCGCAATCCGCAGTTCGCCGCCCTCGAGGCACTCGTGGCGCCCGACGGCGATGCCGACCTGGAGCACCAGGCCTTCACGGCTTTCGACGTGCCGTCGTGCGAGCGGTGTGGCGGGATGCTCAAGCCTGACGTCGTATTCTTCGGCGAAGGTGTGCCGCCGGGCCGCGTGCAGCAGGCCATGGACGCCCTCGCCGCCGCCGACGCCATGCTGGTCGTCGGGTCGTCGCTGATGGTCTACTCCGGGTTCCGCTTCGTAAAGGCGATGGCTGAAGCCGGCAGGCCGATCGCCGCCGTGAACATGGGTCGGACGCGGGCCGACGACCTGCTCGCGATCAAGGTCAGCGCGCCGTGCGGCGACGTCCTGACGAGGCTCGTGGCGGCGGATCCACTCCCTGGCCGATAGAATGGTGCACGGACGATGCTGGCGGGCGCACCGCTCGCGCGTCGTACAAGGAGGCATTCGCGATGACCGGTTCCAACGGAAGCAGCCGCCGCTCGTTCATGTCGTGGCTCTCGGGGATCGCGGGCCTTCCCGCGCTCGGCGCGCTCTCGGTCGAAGCCGCGGGCGTGAGGGTCGAGGCCGCCGCACAGGGGTCTGCCGCCGCCGGCTCCGGGTTCGACCTCCAGTGGATTGACGACCTGAAGGGTCGGCACCAGCAAATATTCGACATGGCCGACTCCGACCCGGCGTCCGAGCCGCCGCCCCTCCGCCTGCCTCGGAACTACATGGACGGGTTCCGCGACGTCTACAGGCGTGAGTTTCCGGAGGTCCGTACCATCGTGGGCATTTCGGGCCGCGCATTCCCGGTGAACGCCTCGGACCGTCTCTGGGAGAAGTACGCGCTGGGCGAACGCTCGAAGATCATCGACCCGGTCACGAAACAGCCGGCGACGCGCAACATCTTCATGGACGACGCGACGCTCGGCGTGAAGGCGCTGCAGGCCAGGGGCACGATCTTCTGGCAGTGCGCGATCGCGCTCAGCGGGATCGCCCAGCAACTGGCGACTGCGCGCAAGCTGCCGGTCGCGGAGGTCCGGGCCGACCTCGCTGCCGGTCTCAATCCCGGCGTGCGCATCGTGCCCTCTCACGTGATGGCGCTTGGCCTGGTGCAGGAGAAGGGCGCCACCTACGTGAAGATCTAGCGCCCCACTCTGACGTTGAGCAGGGCCTCGACCACTTTCAGCGACTGTGCCACGCCTTCGTCGTCGCCCTTCTCGAATTCCTGCTCGCGCCGGCCCATCGTGTTCGTGACGTGCGCGAGACACAGCACGGCTGCGCCCTTCGCGCGCGCGAACGCATAGAGCGCAGCCGATTCCATCTCGACGGCAAGCAGTCCTTCGGCCTCGCGTTCGGCCAGGGATGCTGCTGTTTCGCGGAACGGCGCATCGGTCGTCCACGTCCCCCCCTCGATCACGCTGATGCCTGCCGCCCCGAGGGCGGTGCGAGCGCGGGTTACCAGCGCCGGGTCCGCCTCCACGTAACGCGACACCGGAAGGTAGTGGTAGCTCGTGCCCTCGTCGCGCAGTGCACGCGTAACGAGCACGAAGTATGGAGGCTCGGCCACCGCGCGCAGCTGCCCGGCGGACGTCATGCTGAGCAACAGCTCACACCCGCTCACGAACATCTCTTCAGCGAGCAGCACCGCGTACGCGGCGCCAACGGCCATGCCGACGATACCGACACGATGGCCGCCGAGGTCGAACTCGTACATGTCACTGTGGTAACAGGGCCACGTCGTGCTGAGCGTGCCGCGCCCCGAGTCCCGGAGCCATCGGACGATGTCGCCGTCGGGGTCGAGCATGCAGACCGGGGGAACGCGCAGTTCGCCCATGCCCTTCTGCCGCATCGCCTCGCTCAGCACCGTCGTTGGCGAGAAGACGGTGGTCGCGGTAACGTCCTTTCGCTGGACGATGGGCGCGTCGACGAGCGTCCGCTGGAACCGCGTGTACACGAAGGGCTGCACGACGCTCGAGGGTGTTGTGTGCTCGTGACGGACCGAGTCGATCAGCCGGAATCCCGCACCGAGTTCCGCAGCCAGGGACTGGGCGGAATAGCGCATCACCGGAAGCCCGCTGCACCTCTCCGGCCCGTCCGTGGCGAACGTGCCGATGATGGCCCAGCCGCCGGGTTTCAGGGTGGCCGTCAGGTGACCGATATAGCGGGCTCGGTCGATCGGGTCGGTCAGGAAGTGGAACACCGCGCGGTCGTGCCAGATGTCGGCCGGCGCCGCGGCCCACTCCCCCGTCACGTCCGAGGCAATCCAGGTGGGGATGGAGGCCGACGCGCCCAGCCGCGTGCGCACGCGCTCCAGGGCCGTGGCCGACACATCCAGGACGGTGATGCATCGCAGCCCGCGCGCGATGAGCGCATCGACGAGGTGTGACTGGCCACCACCGACATCCACGACGCACGTGTCCGGGCCGAGTCCGGCGGCCTCGAGGAGCGAGAGCGACACCTGCGGCACGGCCTCGAACCAGCTGACGCCGCGCTCGCCCTTGGTCGCGTGAACGCGCTCCCAGTGATTACGCCTGTTCTCCATGAGTCCGCACCAGGAGGGCACCGCCGCTGAACAGCGCCACACCCGCGTGGTCGATGCCCGGGTTGTCGTGGAAGCTGGTGGAGAACGCCATCGCCTGGTCAGCTATCGTCTGATCTCGTAGCGCAGCGCCACGATGCCGCTGTCGTACGTGGTCACCTCGAGCAGGTGCAGCGGGGCATCCATGCTGCTCCCGCCGAAGAACGGGATGCCGTCGCCGATGACGATCGGGAGGACCGAGTAGCGGACTTCGTCGGCCAGGCCTCGGCGCAGGCACTCGCCCGCCACCGCGCTGCCTCCGACCACCCAGATGCTGCGGAACCTCGACCTCAGCGTCTGGAGCAGGGCGCCCAGATCGCCGGCGCAGAACTCGACGCTCTCGCGGGCCTTCGGCAGCGTACGTGTCGTGAGCACCACCGTGGGCGTGTCCCCGTACGCCCAGCCCTGGCCCGACGCCTCGAACGCCAGCGCAGTCTCGTAGGTGTGCGACCCCATCAGGTAGCAGTCGATGGACGCAAGGTACGCCCGGACTGCCTCTGGCGTGAGCGTCTCGCCACCGTCGAATCGGTCGGACGTCGCCATCCAGTCCACACGTCCGTCCCGCCGGGCCACGAAACCGTCGAGGCTGGCGGCCATGTGGATGGTCACGCAGGCGTTCACGAGAGCGGCCTCCCGGCGAGCCTCATGCCCGTGTCACTCCTGGTCGTGCGGGACCGCACGATTCACGTGATAGCGCAGCTCCGCGAGACCCGGCCCGAGCCGGGTCACGCCGGTGAGCGTGAACGGCGGGCTCGTATGCCGGCGCGGAAACAGCGGCTTGCCGGTGCCGAGCGTGACGGAGCCCACCTGCACGATGATCTCGTCGAGCAGGCCCGCGTCGTGAAACTGACCCGCGAGGTCGCCGCCACCGACGACCCAGATGTTCTTGTCACCGGCCGCGGCACGCATGGCCTCGTGAACGGGGCGCACGTCGCCGCGCACGAACGAGATGTCTGCGCCGGCTGTTGGCGGCAGCGTGCGGGTCGAGAACACCCATGCCGGCTGCGTGTAGGGCCACGCCGACCCCAGTTCCGACGCGATCGTCGCGGCGTTGCGCAGCATCCACTCGTACGTCGAGGCGCCCATCGCCACGGCGCCCACGCCGGCGATGAACTGCGGGTAACTGGTCGCGCCGGGGTCGCCGAGCGGAAACAGCCAGTCCAGCGAGTCATCTTCCGTCGCAATGAATCCGTCGAGGCTCGTGGCCGTGTAGTACTGCGTCTTCATACCATCCTGCTTATCACGAAAACGTCGTGTCGACGCGACGCGGCGCAGCCTGCCCTTCCATCCGTCTCCGTCCATCGCGGGCACGCGGCGCAGCGCAGGTGACGATGGCTCACGACAGCGCAGACAGGGAGACTCAGGCGCCGGATTCGCCGTCGAGCGCGCTGAACGTGACGTAGTATCCGTCAGGATCCCGCAGCGAGAACTCCGAGGTGCCGGTGTTCGCGTTCACGTGCGGCTCCTCGTCGAAGCGAACCACGAGTCGGCGAGCACGTGCGAGCGCTGCGTCGTAGTCGTCCACGCGGAAGAACAGCAGCAGGCCGTGACCCGGCGTGCCGTCGCGGGGGCTCGACAATGTCGGATGCCCGTGCGCGCCCCACTGATGCAGGCACAGGAGCACCGTGCCGTCCTCGTCGCGCACCTGGCCGAAATGGTCGTGAGCCGGGGCGATGGCGGGCAGGCCGAAGAGCGCCTGGTACCACTGCAGGCTCGCCGCGACGTCCGTGACTCCGATGATGGTCCAGGTGTGTCTCATGGTCGCTCAGAGGCTTGGGGACGCTGTGCCGTCCGCGGGTCGGTAGAGTACCGCGGATGGCCAAGGTCCAGCCAGGCGTTGTGCCGGAACCGGCTGGCCGTGAGGGCCGATCGGATCCGGGGCGGGTCACTCCGCAGCTCACGGACGGTCGAGCTGGAGGATGCCCGGCGCGCTGGCCGTTCAGTTCCGTCGCCGAGGTATCGGCGACGGCGTCGGCGACGGCACGACGAGGTCCGCGCGCGGCGGTGCTGGCAACAGCCGTTCTGTCGGGTGAGCTTTGATTTCAAACAATCTCCGGCGTTACGATGGACGGGCCTGTGCGGTAGCCCGCTGCCGCAACGCCGGGAGAGATCGTGAACACGCTGACCACACCTCCGCCGCAGCGGCCCACACTGCTGGGCCGGTCCCGCACCAGGCTCCTGCGCGGTGTGGGCGGCTCGGGCGTGCGGGCCCTGGTCGCAGTCGCCGCGCCGCGCACCACGTCGACTCTGCTTGCGCCCCCGCAGGAGCGCACTGCGCCCCTGCTCGAGGCTGCGCCGGAACGTCGTCAAGCGGCCGACGGGCTGCAGCAACTGCGGGAGACCGGTGCGCGCGTGGCCGGGTACGGGTCCGCTTCCCTGCAGCCCGGCCAATCCCGCGTCGCACGGACAGCGATCTGCGCGAGCCGACCCGGGCCACCGTCACTGGGCTGTTCGAACCAGGCACAGGGCTCGTGCTGCTCGTGCCGCGATCGAATCTCGAGCTTCCGGGCCCGGCCCTGTCGACTCGCCCCGCGGGTCGGAAGGAGGGGGGCGAGGCGATGATCCTCGCTGCCGGCGTGGTGCTGATCACCGTTGGTGCCTCTCGGTGGCTTGGCGTGTCGCCCCTCACTTCGACGCCGGCGCTTGGTGCGACCGTCGCCAACGCCTCACCCCACGGCGATCGGTTGTTGCGAGCGCTCGGATCGGCCGACCCGCCGTTGTTCGCCGCCTTCTTCGTGCTGGCGGGCGCGGAACTGGTCCCGTCCAGCCTGCTGTCTCTCGGCGCCGCGGGGCTGGTCTATACCGCCGCGCGTGCGACTGGCAAGCTGGGAGGCGCGCGAATCGCGATGCGCAGCCACGACGTCTCACCGGTCGTGCGGCGGCAACTGGGCTTCTGCCTGATCTCCTCTTCATCGCTGGCGGTCGGCCTGACGCTCCGGATCCGCGCCGCCTTCCCCGACTGCGCGGCCACGGTGACCGGCATCGTCCTCGCCGCGGTGTTGATCTTCGAGATAGCCGGCCCGCTGCTCACGCGGCGCGCCCTGATCCTGGCCGGCGAAGCCACCCCCATGCCGGCGCCCCTCGATACCGCACCGGAGGTGGGGTGACCTTGGACACCAGCTGCGATCAGCCAGCGCCGGATGAACCCGGCCTGGCGGCGCTGCGAGGCGCCGGGGCATTGACGGTGCTGCTCGACTATGACGGGACCCTCGTGCCGCTGGCGATGCGTCCCGAACTCGCGGCGCCCGACACCGAGCTGCAGCGGCTGCTTCGCGGCCTCATCGCACGCGCAGGCCTCGACCTGCACATCGTGAGCGGCCGCCTGCGCGCAACCCTGGATCACTGGTTCGGCGAGCTCCCGATTTCGCTCTGGGCCGAGCACGGATACTGGCACCGCCCGGCCCACCGCAGGCAGTGGCGGCCGCAGGTCGCGTTACCGGATGACTGGGCGGCTCCGGTACGCCACATCGTCCAGCAGGCAACCGCCGCCACGCCGGGTTCGTTCTTCGAGACGAAGTCCAGCTCGATCGCCTGGCACTATCGGCTGGCGCCGGCCCCAGTCGGCCGGCAGGCGGCTGCCGACCTGCAGGCCCGCCTGCTCGCGCTCGACAGCGTGCACGGGCTCGAGGTGATCGCGGGACGCAAGGTCGTCGAGGTGCGGGTGCCCGGCGTGACCAAGGGCCTGGTCGCGAAGTACCTGCGCGACCAAGGACCAGTCGGTCCGATAGTCGCGATTGGCGATGATCGCACCGACGAGGATCTGTTCGCGGCGCTGCCCCCGACGGCCGTGACGATCACCGTAGGTATGCGACCCAGCCGGGCACGATATCGGCTGCCTGACGCGCCAGCGGTACGGGAGCTGCTCACGACGCTCCTCGTGCGCTGGTGATCCGCGACCCTAGACGCGGGTCAGCGCCTCGGCGAAGTGTCGCAGCACGTCCCTGGTGGCGCGCAGTTTGGCGGGCGCGCAGGCGGCCAGCGTGGCCCGGGCCGCCCACTCGACGGTGCCTGGCGCGGATGGAGTGTTCGCGCGCCGACCGGCAGGCTTCAGATGGAGGTGCGCCAGCCGTCCGTCCGTGGTGCTCGGTCGCCGCCTGACGAGCGCCCGGACCTCGAGCCGCTGGATGATCCCCGTGACGGTGCTCGGATGCAGGTGCATCATTGACGCAAGTTCGCCGGCGGTGATGCCGGGCCGTTCGCCGATGATCCGCAATGCGAACCGCTGAGGTCCGCTGATGCCCAGCGTGTCCTCCATCCGCTTCGACGCGCGTTCGAGTGCGTGCTCGAGCTGCCAGACCGCCTGAAGGAACTGCAGGACGGCGTCGAGCGGCGGTGCCGGGGAGCCGGTCGAGGGCGGTGTGCGTGGCATCGATCGGCGAGCGGCCTGTCTGGGCATGCCCTCACTCTACCCGACCGGACGCCAACGACGGTCGGAGCCGCGAAGGCGCATGATTTGAATTCACACGAAGCTGAAGCCGTCCGCATGCGTCCCGCCGCCCGCGTGGTTCCCCAGCGCGGCGACGCGACCAGAGGGGTTGGCCCGCACTCTCGCCAGCGTGGCGGCGCAGACGCGCGGGTCAGACGGCCGCGCCGAACAGGTGACCGACCAGCGCGGTCGTGCCCATGGCCAACGCGCCCCAGAACCCGACGCGGACCGCTCCTCTCCACGCCGGCGCGCCACCAAGCCTGGCGGCCACGGCCCCGAGGGCCAGCAGCAGCACGAGCGTGGAGACGACCACCGCGACGGTGATCGACCCGAGCGGCAGGCCGACGACCATGACCACCGGGAGGGCCGCGCCCGCGCCGAACGACCCGGCCGACGCGAAGGCCGCCTGGATCGGGCGGGCCTGGGACGTTTCGGTGATACCGAGTTCGTCCCGCGCGTGGGCTCCCAGGACGTCGTGCGCCGCCAGCGCGCGCGCCACCTGGTCAGCCAGTTCGGGACTGAGGCCCCGCGCCCGGTAGATCCCGGCCAGTTCGTCGTGCTCGCCTTCCGGATTGGCCGCGAGTTCGCGGCGCTCGCGAGCGAGATCCGCCTGCTCGGTGTCGGCCTGGGAACTGACGGACACGTACTCCCCCGCCGCCATCGAGAGTGCACCGGCGGCAAGGCCCGCGAGTGCCGCCAGCAGCACGGGCCCCTTCGACGACTGGGCCGCGGCGACACCGACCACGAGGCTGCTAGTGGAGATGAGGCCGTCGTTGGCGCCGAGCACCGCGGCGCGAAGCCAGCCGATGTGTTCGGTCCGATGGAATTCGTGATGGGCCATTCGATTATTCTCGCCAATCCGCCTGGATGTGCGCCTGACGGTCCATTGCCGCGCCGTCGCGCTACTGCGGGTCTTCCGCGGATGCCACCACTGCGACGAGGCGGGCCAGGCGGTCGAGGTCGCGCAGGTCGAGCACCTCGCCCGGCGAGTGGCTGTACCGCCCGGGCCACGAGAGCCCCTGGTTTGGCGCACCCCAGAACGTGAACGTCGATCCGTCGGTGCCTCCCTGCGTGAGGCCCACCTGCAGCGGAATGCCCGCGGCACGCGCGAGGCGCATCACGCGCGTTCGTTCACGGTCGGGCGACACGTTGGCGCTCTCGATGGCTCGGAGGACGGGTCCGCGGCCGAGCGGCGCATACGCGAAGTGCGGCGACTCGAGCGGCGTGTCCGAGGAGACGAAGGTATCGAGCGAGTAGATTCGCGCGGTGCGCCGACCGAATCGGCGCGCCATGGCCGCAGCTCCGCGCAAACCGCCTTCCTCGTGCACGGACCAGGCGAAGATCACGCGGCCCGCCAACCGGTCGGGGTCGACCGCGTTGATCGCGCGGACCAGCGCGAGAGTGCCTGCGCGGTCGTCCAGCGAGCGGGCCGTATACCGGGTGCGCCCGAGGCGCAGTCCTGCCTTGGCACTCGTCACCTGCATGCCTGCCACAACGCCGCGCGCGGCGAGTGCCTGACCGTCCATGCCGAACCAGGCCTGCAGGGCCCCTGGCTCGCGGCGGGGCGCCACCGCGCGGATGCGGAAGACGCCGCGCAGCGGGGGTGGGGCCTCCGCGGACAGCGACGCCGTCTTGCAGCGGCCGTCGGTGTCCGCGCCGCGGCCCGACATGGTACTGGGCGCTCCAGGCGGATCGAAGTGCAGGAGGGCCGTCTGCCCTTCCCACGCCGAGGCCACCGCACCGCCCTGAGACGCGAGCGCCACTGACCCGTCCGCGGCGATCGACTGCACCACATAGCCGACTTCGTCCATGTGCGCCATGAACACCGTCGCGGGGCCCTCGGGCCCCGCCTCCACCGTGATGTTGCCAATGTCATCGACGATGGCACGCGCGCGGGCCCATACGGGCAGCGCCTCCAGCACGGCTCGGCGAACCGACCACTCGTGACCGGACACACCGTGCCGGTCGACGAGGTCGGTCAGGGACCCGGCCAGCGCCGTGAAGGCCGCGTCTGCCGACGACGTCCGCAGGGGCCTGGGCGGGGGCGCCGTGATCCATCTGGCGCCCTGGGCGTTGGTGAGGCCGGCGGCGTGAGCCGCAACGTCGAGGAGCCACTCGGCCTCGACCGCACGTACGATCTCCATGTGCGACCCCGCCTGTTCCACCGCAGGAGCCAGCCACCGCACGGCCTTCAGGCCCGCAGCATCGAGCACCGAGCCGAACCGGTCGAGGTCACCTGCCGGCCGATCGATCTCGACCCGCGCATCCCCACCCGGGGCGAGCACCGCCACTTGGTCCACACGGTCGCCGCGGGCCACGAGTGATGACAGGCCGACAAGGCCGATCACCGACTGCGCGCTGAGCACGAAGGTCGTGCTGCCGGCAATCGAGCCGGAGCGCGCCATGTCGGCGGCCGCCACCACCGCCGCGCAGCCTGCGCGACGGCCCGCGTCCGGACCGGCCACGGCGTCGGCCATGGGCCACGCCGGCAGGTGCCGGGTCACGGGATCCAGGAGCGAAATGCCAAGGGCCTCCACGTCCGTGCGCGACTCGGCGCCGACGTCGAGCCACAGGTCGTCTGCGCTGGCCACGGCCGTATCGCGCGCATGCTGTGCCGCGAAGTGCCCGTTGAACCGCGCCACCACGCCCGCCACCGGGCCCGCCGTCGCCAGCACCCGCACCTGCTGTGCCTCGAACTGCTGGTCCCACAGTGGGTGCCGCGAGCCGGTGCCGATCCGGTGCAGCCGCAGGTACCCATCGTCGCGGACCTGCGACACCGCGTACGCGGGGCGATCGAGCCCGCACGCCACGACGCGGTGCGGCGAGCCTGAGCCGACCGTCGAGACGACGTTTCCCCACGCGTCGGCCTGCCACGGCCCGAGCGCCGCTGCCAGCGCCGGGGCCATCCGCGTTTCATAGCCTGTGGCGGCATCGACAGCCACCCACGACGCTATCGCTTCGAGGTCGCGCTCCGTGGACCGTGTCACGAGCGCTCCTCCGGCCGTCGACGGAACGGCTGCACCGCCACCGCTCTGGCCCACTGCGGCTGCCGAGGCGGCCAACATCAGCGATGCGCCCACGACCCACGGCTTCGACGTCATTGGAGTTTCATACCTTCAGGCGCTCACCGCCCGGACGCTGCGCTCCTGGTACCGGCAGTCCCTGCACAGGCGCGATCGCACCGTCGGGAGCCATCGTGATGAGCAGGAAGCAAACCACTATCAGCAGGTTCCATCCGGCAAAGGACACCAGCCCCGCGGAGGAGAACACCCACCGGTCGACGATCGCAACGCACGCCGCGCCGATGACGCTGAACACGCCGTTGGCGACCAGCAGACACCGCACCGTGCGTCCCCGACGGCTGCCGCCGAAGATGGGCGCGACCAGGCAGGTGGCCACGCCCATCGCCGCATACCCGAACATCTCGAGGAACCAGGCGAACGATGCGGGATTGGCCATGGTCAGGACCGAGAGGTAGTCGGGCCGCTCGTCGAGGATGCGCGGAACGAAGCCGAGTTGCACCGTGTAGTTCGTGAACACCAGGGCCGCGTAGATGCCGGTGAACACGAGGGCGGCGGACGCGCGGGCCCGCATCGACGGGCCCGCGAGATCGTGGCAGGCTGCACTGAAGAGGACGAAGCCGGCGAGAAGCACGTACCCGAGCACGTACGGCAGCACCTGCACCGGGTGATAGTGCGCGACGAAGGTGGTCACGTCGCTCCACGCCGGCTGCGGCGCCGTCCGAGCGACGCCGAACACGGCCACCGGTCCGGAGAGCACGGCACCCGCCAGCACCAGCGCTCCGGACGTGCGGAGCGCGTTGATACCGGAAAGCAGCGTCACGGAAGCTCCTGACGCCGTGGCGGGCCCCCGTCAGCCGCGGCCCGGCACCAAGGTCCTGACGTCATCAGGCAATCCGGAACAACTCCCGCTTTCCCGTCAGCCAGTGATCCGTGTAGCCACGGCTCCGCTCCCTGATCTCGGGGTCGGTGGCGTAGCGGTGCATGAGGGCTTCGAAGTCGGCCAGCGACTCCACTTCGTGTTCCATCACGACCTGGTTGAAGTCGCCAGCGAGGTCCGTCATGAAGCGTGGGTTGCGCAGCGGGCCTGCCGCGGCGACGCTTTTCAACTGGGTCACCAGCTTACCGGCCTGGCCTGGCTTCGCGATGAACGTGTTGCGCACGACGATCATGGGTGTGGCCTCCTTCAGGCGACACGCTACCACGCCTCGAGACGCCGCGCATCTGGTCGTTGGAGGCAAGTCAGCCTGGTTCCTCGGGCCTGCGTCGGGAGATCGGCGGCGAGTAGCCGCACCACGGCCGCGCACACGCACGACAGACGCATGGAGACTCAGAACCGCAGGCCGTGACGTTCGATGAGCGGCACGGTCCGCTCGAAGTCCACGTCGACACCGAATCGCGCGGCGATGGCGGCCATGGCCGCCGGGTCGACCGCCTCGCCGAGAGCGTGCATCTCGCGGAACGCGAGTTCGAATCCGCCGGGAGAAATGATTTCCAGCACACGGGCGGGCACGTCAGCGGCGTTCCAGAACGTGTGCCATTCGCCCCGGGGCTTGACGATCAGGTCACCGGCGCCCGCCAGAACCTCCTCGCCGTCGAAGCAGGCGCCCACGTATCCCTCCAGCACGAAGCTGTACTCGTCCTCGCGGCTGTGGCGGTGGAGCGGAGCCGCGAGCGAGCGCGGCGGCATGAGGTGCTCGACGAGCGAGAAGCCCGCGCCCGCTTCATGCGCCTCGAGCATGAAGCGATCGCGGACGGCGTCAAGGGCACCGAGCGTGTCACCGTCCGTCGGCCCCAGCACTCGTACTCTGGGCGGCAGGCGGTTCGGATCATCGGTGAAGGGTGGTAGGTTCATGTGCGCTCCTTGGCTGGGTCAAGCGCGTCCTGCATCATCTCGCGCATGGGAAGGCCGGTAACCCGACCATCCGACGTGCCTGTTCGATGTGCCGCCTGTCGTGCGCCAGCACCAGCCGGCACCCGTCCAGCACGCTGTAGGTAACGACGCTGATGAACGGCGACGTCATGATCGCGCGAGCGGCCTGTCGTTTCGTCGAGCGTCCCGAGCGCCCGCTCACCACTTCCGCCAGCGACAAGCGCGTGTAGTCCATGTGCCCGTCAATCGCGACGTCGACGCAGCGACAACAGGAGTCCGATGATCATCATGGCGAACAGCGCCAGGTTCACCTGCGGACCGACGGGAGCCCCCACACGGTTCAGCGGCACGACACGCAGCACGCCCTGCGCCGCCACATGGTTCAAGGCAAACAGGACGAACATCAGCGGAATCCCCGACCGGTACCGCGCGAGGACCAGTGCGCCGACCGCGCAGACACACAGACGCCAGATGGCGCCCTGGGCCGCGACGGCCACCACCGCGGCCGATGCGTCCGGTGGAAAGGCGTCCAGCGGAATCCCGTCGGCTCCGCGTGCGGTGAGTTCACCCAGGAAGATGCTCGTGAGGCTCTGCGCACTCTTCATCACGACGATGACGCCGAGCAGCCACGGGGCGGCTCGACTCCCGTGATACCGATGATCGAGAACCGGCGGCAGGATCGAGCCGAGCATCATCGTCTTTTCGCGAACACGGCACCGACACCCGACGGGTCAGTCCGCCGCCCGTGGGCTCCCGAAGCGCAGCGTGTTCCCGTCGGGATCGCGCACGTAGAACTCACGCATGCCCCACGCCTGATCGACGGGCTGGTCTTCGACGGGAGACTCCACGCGACCGGGTGTCTTGAGGCCCGCCTGACGCAGCCGTCGATAGAGCGCATCGACATCCTCGACGTAGCAGTACGTCGCGCTGCCGATCACCCCATCACCTGCAAAGGTCGACAGGTGCAGCTGCTGACCGTCGAGCGACACCCCCGCATACGCGGGTCCGTCTGGGCCGGCGACGTAGGTGAAGTCAGTGATGAAGCCGAGCGTCGAACCGTAGAACCCGAGGGCTACCGACATGTCCGACACCCTGATGATTGGGACGACGCGACGTATGTCCATGGTGTGAGGAATGCAGCGTAACAGACCGGCTCGCTCGAGGTCGCCGCGGGGTCCGCTGCCCCGGAGGGGAGTCCGGGCATCGCAAGGTTGGGCCTGCACACCGAGACTCAGATGCCGCTTTCGAGCAGGCGCCTGAGGTTCGCCGCGGCGTCGCGCGTCTGCTTTCTGAGCCCGAGGCGAATCAGCGGCGACATGAGTCGCCCCCCGAAGGTGTGCGGCGTGATTTCGATGACGTGCGTCGTCAGTGCGCCTCCGGGCGCCGCGTCCACCCGCATGTCGACGTCCACCGTGAAGGCGCGATCGCTGTACCGGCACCAGAGACGGCGCCCGGGCACACGCTCGATAATCGTGCCGGTCATCTCGGCCTGGCGACCACCCTGTGTGTACACGTAATGCAGCGTGTCACCTGGCGCGTTCGGTCCGTCGCCGAGTTTCGCCAGGCTCACGCAGGGCGGCAGCCAGCGCGCTGTGGCGGGCAGGTTGTCGATCACGGCAAAGGCGACATCCGGAGGCGTCCCGACAAGCTCGCGATGCTCGTAGCGGATGGTCATGCGCCCTCCTCGTCGACGGCAGATTAGCCGAGCGGCGACAGGATACACCCGCGTCGGCCGCGTCGCACCCTGCAGGTCGGTCTGCTGAGACCGCATGTGGTCCGCATCGCCGCCTCCCGCCCGTGCTTACCGGAGTCGTATGTACTTGCGGAGGTTGTTGAACCCCACATCCGCCGCGTACACGTTTCCCTCGCGGTCGACACCGATGCCCGATGCCGATGTCCCGGTGTCGGTCATTGCCTTCAGGTCGCCAGGATCGGGGATCAGATACTTCAGCTCTCCCGTGATGGCATCGCCCACGACGATGGCGCGCTCGTTCGCCGCATCGGACGGTCCGGTCGCCGACGCGCGGTTCGCCGCTTCCTGGTACGTGGCGCCTACGTAGATCAGATCGTGGGAATCGACGAAGACGGAGCTGGGCTGCCCGAACTGCGTCCAGGCGGCGACGAAGGCGCCGTCCTGCGTGAACACCTGGATGCGGCTGTTCAGGCGATCGGCAACGTACACGTAGCCTCTTGATCCGCCGACGTAGATGTCGTGCGGCTCGCGGAAGTTCCCGGGCTCGGACCCCGGTTTGCCCCAGGTCGTGATGAAGGCGCCGGTCGGTGAGTACTTGACGACCCGGGCATTGTTCGATCGGTTGCGCCAGTGCCCGTCCGACACGAAGATGTCGCCGTTCGGGGCGATGGCGACGCCGGTAGGTCGATCGAAGAGCGTGGAGCCCGGGCCTCCCACGCCGGGCGAGCCAAGCGCCATGAGAACGTTGCCCTCCGGGCTGATCTTGAGCACCTGCTGGCCGAGGGGCACGCCCTGCGCGTTCACAGCCCGCATGCCGAGGATGTTCTCTTCGTCGTTGGTGTCGGTCGCCCAGATGTTGCCCTGGCGGTCCACCGTGAAGCCATGCGGATGAGCAAAGAGCCCGACACCCAGCCTCCGCAACAGGCGTCCGCTCGCATCGAACTCGAGGATCGGTGGGTTGGCATCGCCCCGATTCAGGCAGGTCGCGTCACCGTTCGGCTGGTCGTTGAAGCAGCGATGGAACACCCAGACGTGGTTGTCGTCTGCCACGTGGACGCGAATGACCTCGCCCCACCGGTGTCCCTTCGGACCCTGCATGCCTGGGGGAAGTGCGGGCCAGTCGGAGACCAGTCGGTAAGGGTTGGGCAGGTTGGCCGGCCTCGGCGCCACCGCAGGCCGCGGTTGCTGCCCGGCGAGAACCACGGACGCAACCGCCGCGGCGCATATGGCGGCGATGGCCCGGGGCGTCATCGAATGGCTCGACGTGCTCATGCGGCCTCCTGTTTCCGTCCGGGTCAGTCGACGCGCGGGCCGATCGCCCCACGCGCGTGCCAGTCGCCCCGGCGGGCGTCGCTCGGCCTGGCGCACCTGTCGGTCAAGTCGCGGCGGCGGGGACGTGCAGACGACGCCACGCGCAGATCAGTGCGTCTGGCCCGTGCCGGCCGGACGACGTCCGGCTCGGGGCTGTCAGTGCACCTGGCACGCCTCCAGGGCCGAGGCGGGACCCCGGTGTGCAGCGCAATCCTCGACGACGTTATGAGGCGACGCGAGTCGACCCTTGTCCCTAGACCGACGCAGGCGCGTGACGGATCACAGTACGGTGGTACCCAACCCACGGATATCAGCAGGATCAACCGTCGGTCTTACTGGTCCCGTCTCGGCCCAGCCGCTTGTCGACACGCGCAGCGAAACCTTGAACGCTTTCGATCGCATCGACCGGCTACTCGTGCGTCCACGAGCCGCACGGTTGACAAGCCGAAGTCATATCAACGCCTGCCGCTCACCTGCGGCACGCGCGACACACGATACACGAGCGCGAGGAGCACGCGCGAGCGGGCGCCGATGCCGTCAGGTGCAGCGGCTCGCTAGACCGCACAATGGAAGCGGTGGTATGATTTGTCATACTGCCATGCCCAAAACCAAAGTGGCGTTGACGCTCGACTCGGCGCTCCTCGACCAGGTGGACGACCTGGTGGCACGCGCGCGCTTCCGCAATCGCAGTCAGGCGATCGAGGCGGCCTTGGCGGAGAAACTCGCCCGACTTGCCCGCACGCGGCTGGCCGAAGAGTGCGCCAAGCTCGACCCGGCGGAGGAACGCCGCTTCGCCGATGAAGCCTGGGGGACCGACAGCCCATGGCCCGAATACTGAGAGGCGAGATTCGGTGGGCCGACCTGAACCCCGCCCGCGGCCACGAGCAGGCCGGCGAGCGCCCGGTGCTCGTGCTGAGCCACGACGTCTTCAACGAGCGGTCCGGCACGGTGATCGCCATGGCCTTGACGAGCCAGGAGCCACGGGCCGGCTTCCCGCTGACCCTGGAACTGCAGACCGCCAAACTCCCGAAGCGCTCGTGGATGAAGACCGGGCAGATGCGAACGTTGTCCACCGAGCGAATCGGGCGGCGCCTGGGGCGACTCGCCGACGAAGAACTCGCTGCAGTGCTTGAGGGACTCCTCGAGTTAATCGGCTGATCAGATCGTCGGTCTAACGCCCCGGCTTCAGCCGCGGCGGCCTCATCAATGCGCGGGCCGCGGTCGGCTGTAAGCCGATGTTAGACCGCAGCGTACGACGTCAGAAAGGAGCATCGTCTCCGGATGGAGCAGTCTGCTGCGATTTCTGCGTGGCAAGCACCAGGTGCGGATCCGAGGACACCCGGAATGCCCGGTTGAAAAACACCACCGCTCGCACTGAACCGCCACAATGATGTACAGGAACAGGATGCCGCGCAGTGCCTGGTTCAGGGTCGACGCGGCCACGCCCTGCTCCACGGCCAGCCACGTGACAAAGGCCGCGATCTCCTCCGCCCCCAGTTCGCGCGGATGACGCCGGCCGTGGAACACGATGAACCGCCGGATCCAGTGGACGTACGCTTCCTCCGTCCGGCGGCTGTAGTGCCGCGCCCGGATTGCCGCCCTCACGTCCTCGAGCAGACGCGGCGCCTTCGCCGTCATGCCGACGACGAATGCCATCGTCTTCAGACGTAAGCAAGGAGCAGAGGCTCCGCTGCGTGCAGCAGGGCAGCCATTGCGCGCCGGCGCGCGCGTTGTGCCAGACCGAGCATGGGTCTTTCCTCAGTGAGAGGCTGAACCCACCGGCCGCCCGATGGCCTACAGCGCGTCCGTGGGGCCCTCGCTTCCTCGCGCCGGTCGCAGCCGTGCCCACGTCACCCTCGACAACAGCACGGCGCTACCCGGCAGATCTCGTCTCGCGGTGCGGCGCGCTCCGGCGAGGGCGACGCTCCACAGCGCCCGCCCCGCCCGCGCGCGTCGTCAGCCGCCGACACGGAGTAGATTCCGAACGTGCAGCGCCGTTCACGACTGCAAAGGCGTCTGCGCGACGGCCGTCCGCTGGCCTCACCACCGAAGGACGAATCCGTGGGTTACGCCCGCGGCTGTGTACTGGCCGACGAGATCGCCCTCTGAGCTGATGCTCAGGACTGCGGACGACGAGGCGCCAGGCACGTCGACGGTCGCGAAGTTGCCCCGCGCGTCGAGCAGGAACCCATGGGTGACGCCGCCCGCCACGTACTGACCGACGATGTCGCCGCGCGCGCTGATGGCAGTGGCCTGCGTCGAACTCGCGCCGGGCCCCGAAATGGTGGTGAAGATGCCGTCGCGCCAGAGATAACCGTACACGACACCGCCCGAGGTGTACTGCCCCACGATGTCCCCGCGGGGGTTGATGGCCTTCTCGTGGGAACGGGCCCCTGTTCTTGACCCCTTTTCGGGGGTTCTGTTCCCAGCTCTGTTCCCAAGTTTGGGGGAAAATCTAAAAGTGAAGTCTGACGTGGGAACAAAGAGGCCCCGAGAGGCCCGATTCGGAGACCTGGTTCCCACGATCGTTCCCACGGCTGTTCTCGCCGTGTTCCCGTCCTGTTCCCCCTGCCGTTCCCACCTGGTTCCGGTTTGGCAATCCACAGACCTGCCGTAGACCTCTTCCCAACCTGGCCCGCGCACTCGCGCTTGCCGATATGCCTGATATGACATATCCTGCCGTTGAATGAGCCCTGCCGATAAGCCGCTCGTCTGGTTGCGCGGCGTGGTGAAGACGCCGCCGTTCAGCGCGTTGGCCAGGCTGGAGGCCGGGTTCCTGCTGCGACGGTTGCAGAAGGGCGAGAGCCTCGGGCTGCCGCACTCGCGGCCGATGGGATGCCCACCATCGGACCTGGGTGCCATGAACTGCGCATCGTCGATCGCGAGGTCACCTGGCGCGTGATGTATCACGTGTCGGCCGACGCCATCGTCATCCTCGACGTGTTCGCGAAGAAGACACCGGCAACACCGAAGACCGTCATCGCGGACTGCCGGAAGCGGCTCGCAGAGTTCCTGCGGGTGACGCAGGGACAGAAGGGAGAACGTCGTGCGCGCTGATAAGCGCCGAAAGCTCGAACAGGCGGGATGGACGGTTGGAGACGCGGGTGACTTCCTCGGGCTCTCGCCTGAAGAGCGCCAGTTCGTCGAAGTGAAGCTGGCGCTCGCCGGTGCCGTTCGGCGGCGGCGTGAGCATCTCGGCTTGACCCAACTCCAGGTCGCTGAACGCCTCGGGTCGAGCCAGTCGCGCGTAGCCAAGATGGAGGCTGCGGATCGGACGGTCAGCACCGATCTGCTGCTGAAGGCGCTGTTTCAACTCGGGGGCAGCCCGCGAGATGTGGCCAAGCTCCTGGCCCCGCGGGTCCGCAGCCGGGCGGCGTAAGGGCGCCGAGAATCGCGGCGAAAGCATTCATACTGGAGCTGGCGCAGTCTCCGAATGCCCTGTCTGCTTGACGGGGAAGCTTACGCTCGGCCGCGTCCTCGAGCAGCGCTGCGGTCTGCGGCAAGCGGGCGCGCAGGCCGTCGGCGACCTTGTGCAGTTGCGCGAGCGAGCTGGCGTGTTCCGGCTGCGCGAAGTTCGTCCGCACGATGGCGGCAATCGGCTCCCGCGCGCCGTGCGGGACGGTCGCCAGCAGGTTCCGCATCAAATGCACGCGGCCCCACTGCCACGCCGCGCCAGTCAGGACCGTGCCGATCGCCTGCTTCAGTCCTTCGTGGGCATCGGAGATCGCGAGCCGGACCCCGGCCAAGCCGCGCTTCACGAGCCCCCGCAGAAACATCGTCCAGAAACCGCGATCCTCCGAGCTGCCCACATCCACCCCGAGGACCTGGCGCTCCCCAGCAAGCGTGACGCCGATCGCCACCACCGTCGGGCGATAGGAAGCATTAGCAGGGTCTCCGGGGCAACAGAAGACCCGTTCTCGGACACGCCCCCGGCCACAGTGTTCTTCTGCAACAACACGGTGCTGTCGGAGACCAGCGTGGGGTCGACGGCTAACGCGCACTGGCGGAACAACCTGATGCTGCCGTCAAACGCCGCGGCGGCCATCTTCAGCGTGAACACCTACACGAATTACAGCAGCTCGGACTACAACGGGTTCGGAATGAAAGCCGGAGCGACGCCGGCGTTCCAGTGGAACTCACCCGCGTGGTCCACGGCGCGGCTCGACGCGCAGGAGCCGGCCTCGAAACTGGAGCAGCGGAAGTACGCGACATTCGAGGAGTACGTGCGCGACACGAAACAGGACCAGCACAGTGTCCTGGTCGACTACGACGTGTTCGTCAACGTGCCGCGGCTCGACGCGCGCGACCTGCAGGCCGTGCAGCGGCTCTACAGGGCGTCCGACCTCGATTTCCGACTGAAGCCAGGGTCTGCGGCGGTCGATCGCGGCGTGGCGATCCCGAATGTGACCGACGGGTTCGCTGGCGGTGCGCCTGACCTGGGCGCGCTGGAACTCGGGCGAACGCCTCCTGCCTGGGGGCCGCGACCGTCGCGCTGATGGTGTGGCCGGCCCTCGGCCGGTTCAGACGCCACGGGATCGCCGGGCGATCGCTGGCGGGCACCTGGAGAGTCTGCAGCCCCATGCTGCCGGGAATCGGCGGCCAGCGTATCGCGCGCGATGGGCCGTCCGTTGAGAATCACCTGCTCGATTGAGTTCCATGCCGCGAGCGTCGACAGCGGGTTCGCAGACAGGAGCAGCAGGTTGGCCCGCTTTCCGGCTTCAACCGTCCCGAGTTCATCCTCGAGGTGGAACATGGTGGCGGCGTCGAGCGTCGCCGCGCGGAAGATGGCGTCCAGAGGGACGCCGGCACGCGCCAGATGCTCCATCTCCAGGTAGCCGTTCAGGCCGGGTGGATTGCCCCACCCGGCGCCGCCGACGGCGGTGTCGGTCCCGAACAGGAAGGGTGCGCCGCGCGCCTGTATGGCCTTCAGCACCTCTTCCTGGTGGCCGATGTAGCTGGAGACGACGGCTGCCGCGGCGGCCGACACTGGCACCCGTCCACTCCCACATGCCGTGAGCGAGGACATCCACGCCGGTGGTAGCTGCGAACTGGTAAGCCGCCGGAGTGGTGCCGTGGAGCAGGACGGGCATCCGGCGAGCGTGCGCTTCGGCGACGACCTCGCGGACGATGGCCTCCGAAGGCAGTGCGAAGTGCGGTCGAGTCGCGGCGGGCCACCACAGGGCCTCCTCGTAGTACAGCTTGATGCAACGACCGCCCTGTTTCGCCACCGCCTCCACGACCGACGCTGGGGTGTGGGCGGCCGCGACCTGGCCCTCAGGGAGGTCTGGCGTCGTGAACCGGTCGTGGAGAAAGTCCGGATACGCCGCGAAGAAGGCCTGGTCGCTGTCATAGTCGAGCCGCATGAAGTCGTTCGAGAGGACGATCCCGGTGCCGCAGTGAAGCAGGTCCGGGTGGAGCGGTGCGGACGTGAAGCGCCGGTTCGCGTCGGCCCTGGCGTTCACCTCTATGACGGTCGTGTATCCGTAGTACAAGAAGCTGCGTGGCTGCTGCGCCTGGTAGGCCGCGGTTAGTTGCTCGTAGTTGCTGGTGAAGCGGCGCTGCAGGCCGCTGGCATGGTAGAGATGGACGTGGCTGTCGATCAGGCCCGGGACGAGGTAGCGGCCCCGGCCGTCGATCTCCTGTCGGCCTGTCGGTCCATGTCCATCGGCCTGGCGTGAGATGGAACGGATGCGGCTCCCGTCGATGACGACATCGACGTCAGGCAGGGGCTGGCTCCGCTCGGGGCTCGCCACCGTCACGTGGCGAATCACCAGATCGGCCGTGGCGGTTGGCGCGCCTCTTGTGCAGGCGGCGAGCACGGCGGCGAGCGCGGTGAGGACGAGAGCCGTCAACGTCAGTCGGAGCGGTGGAGGCACACGGCTGTAGACGGAATCGTGGGTGTCGGGGTTCTGCGGCCCGCGAGTTCTTCTGGTGCCGCGCCGTCAGCGCGACCCGTACGACGTGTGCGACTCGAGCGCCTGCTGAAGCTGGCGCAGTGCCTCGTCACACTCCCGCGTCAACGCCCCTTTCTCATTCATCACAAGCGCGAGTGACCGGACGTTGGTGTTCTTCCGGGACAGCGCGAGGATCTCGCGATGTGTCGCCATGAAGGGCGTCGAGGGCTTCGGTCGCTTGTGCGAGTCGCCCCGCCAGTCCAGGTGCGCTCTGCGCGCGCAGGGCGGTCAAGCTGTCGCGCACGCCGATCCCGCAACGCGTTCGCGGACAACCTCGAAGCGCGCATGGTCCGCATGACACCCGCAGAGCGCCGGCAACTCGACACGCTCCTGAAGCTGCCGGCCACGAAGCAGTAGCCGCGCTGGGTCACGGGGTCAAGACTGACCCGCCTGGTTGGACGCGGGCTCATTTCTGACCCCAGGTGCACAGGCCGCTCGCCGGCCGACCCATGCCAAGCACCGACGGACGGCACGGCTCCAACCCACGCTGACGCAGCGGTTTTCGCCTCCGGTCGGCGGCTCCCATCGCCGCTTCAGCCTTCGCACAGCACACGCCTGCGAGCGCCCGCGACCGTGTCACGCGCTTTGCTCCACCACAGACCGCACCACGTCCTCTCCGCCAGGCTCGCTCACGATGCGCAGCCGGCTGATAGCGACGCCCAGCCAAGGAGCCTTCGCATGTCCTCCGCCCCAACCAGCTCGGAACCGGTCCCCACTCCCCCGCCGCGCCTCCTGCGAGCGCGCGCCGTCTGCGAACGCACCGGCCTCTCCCGCACCACGCTCTGGCGCCTGGTACGACGCGGCGCCTTCCCGCGCCATCGCCAGCTCTCCACCCACGCCGTCGGCTGGCTCGAAGAGGAGGTGACCTCGTGGATCCGTTCACGCCAGTGCCGCTGATGCCCGCCGCTGCAGATGGCGCCGGCACGCCCGGCGTCGCGCTGCTCTCGGTGCACGAGGCGGCGCGCCTGCTCAACGTCACACCCTCCTGGATCTACGAGCACGTACTCCCGGGCGCGCACGACCGCCTGCCGCACGTGAAGCTCGGCAAGTTCGTGCGCTTCCACCCGCACGACCTCGCCGCCTACATCGACACCCGCCGCGCGGCGGCCGCCCGGCGCCGGCCCCGTTGACGACAGCCGCCGACGACGCTAGCGTCGTCGTCGACAGGCAGGACGAGTCACTCCGTGGAAGGAGGCACGCGGTGACTCAACATCGGTATCAGGTCGGACACGTGTTCAAGCGTGGCCAGCATCGGAAAGTGTGGGTGGCGCGCTACCGGGAAGATGTCGCTCGCGACGGCGGCGTCTTGGCCCGGGTGCAGCGGTCGGTGGTGCTCGGCGTCGCGGACCTCCCGACGAAGCGGGAGGCGCTGCGGCGGCTGGAAGAACGGCTCCGGCCGATCAACCAGGGGCTGGTGCTGCCGCAAGGCACGCTGCTGTTCGGATCGTTCGTGGAGACGCAGTGGTCGGTGCTCGTGCTGCCGACGCTGAAGCGATCGACGCAGCGCAGCTATCGCATGGTGCTCCGCACGCACCTGGCGCCGCACTGGGAGAAGTGGCCGCTCCGCAACATCGGGCGGCGCTGATCGCCGCCACGGGCCTGCGCGTGGGGGAGCTGTTGGCGCTCCGATGGCAGGCGCTCGACCTGCAGGTCCGCACGCTGCGCGTGAGTGAGTCGGTGTTCGAGGGGGCGTTTCAGCAGCCGACGACGCGGCGGGCCGAGCGGACGATTCCGCTGGGGCCGCACACGGTCGCGCTGCTGACGGCGCATCGCGAGCGGGTCACGCGCACGGCACCGGCGGATCTCGTGTTCGGCAACCAGAGCGGTGGCCCGTTACGCGAGTCGCGGTTGCTCGAGCGGGTATTGAAGCCGGCGGCGGAACGCGCCGGACTCGGACGCGTCACGTGGCATCAGTTCCGTCACGTGCACTCGTCGCTGCTCAACGATCTGCGCGTGCCGGTGAAGATCGCGCAGGAGCAGCTCGGGCACGCGAGCATCCAGACGACGCTGAACATCTACACGCACGTCGTGGACGCGTCCCACCGGCAGGCGATCGAGACGCTCGAAGGCGCGCGGTTCCCAACTGTTCCCAGATCGGGGATCGCACCCGAGGGACCGGATGGCCTAACTACTGGAGGTGGCAGGACTTAGAATTGGAGGCGCCGCCCGGATTTGAACCGGGGGTGGAGGTTTTGCAGACCTCTGCCTTACCACTTGGCGACGGCGCCGACGAGAACGACTTGGCCGGGGAGCAACCGGAAGGTCAGCCTGCGACGTGCACCTTGGCACCGACGCGTCGGCGGACACCCTTCACTTGCCCGCCAACCGAGGCTCACGGGTGTGAGCGAAGGTTGGAGCGGGAAACGGGATTCGAACCCGCGACTTCGACCTTGGCAAGGTCGCACTCTACCACTGAGTTATTCCCGCTCGCCCAGAATCCTTACCGTACCACACGCGCGCGTCCAGCTTCAAGCCTCGCACGCGATTTTCGCCCGAACGCTGGTCACACGCGCGCGTTGCGCAGCACCTGCGCCGCTTCTTCCGGCGACGTCGGGTTGATGTAGAACCCCGTGCCCGACTCGAAGCCGGCCGTGCGCGTCACCTTCGGAAGCAGCTCCACGTGCCAGTGATAGAACTCGCTGCCCTGCTCCGAAAACGGCGCACTGTGAATCACCAGATTATACGCCGGGTTCTCCAGCGCACGATTCAT
Organism: uncultured Bifidobacterium sp.; assembly: GCA_964386715.1. GTDB lineage: Bacteria > Acidobacteriota > Vicinamibacteria > Vicinamibacterales > CAVVIG01 > CAVVIG01. The sequence goes on along the minus strand of CAYLTD010000001.1, from coordinate 162,446 downwards.
CCGCTGCAGCACCGTCCGCAGCATGCGCGCGAGGCTCTCGTAGGCCGGCCGCGGCGCTTCCTCGAACCGCGCTCCGTGGCTGCGCGGCAGCAGCCACGTCTCGAACGGGAAGCGCGGCGCATACGGCGCGAGCGCCACGACGTCGGCGTTCTCGTGAATGACCCGCCGCCCGACTGACACCTCCTGCCGGATGATGTCGCAGAACACGCACCGTTCCTTCATCAGGTAGTGCCGCTTCGCGCCCTCGATCTCCTCCCTCACGAAGTCGGGCACGATCGGCAGGGCGATGAGCTGCGAGTGCGAGTGCTCCAGCGTGGCTCCCGCTGCCGCCCCGTGGTTCTTGAACACCAGGATGAAACGGAACCGCGTGTCGCGCTTGAGATCGAGGATCCGCTCGCGGAACGCCCACAGCACCCGCTCGATCTCCATCTCGCTCATCGTCGCGAGGGTCTTCGCGTGGTCGGGGTTCTCGATGATGACCTCGTGCGCCCCGATGCCGTTCATGCGGTCGAACAACCCCTCGCCCTCGCGGTCGAGCGACCCTTCCACCTGCAGCGCAGGGAACTTGTTCGGCACGACCCGCAGGTCCCACCCGGGGCCGTTCGGCATGTGCCCGTCCTGGCGGAATGCCAGCACCTCGGGCGGCGTCATGTCCTCGCGGCCGACGCAGAAGGGGCAGGTGTCGCCGCCGAGCAGCGATGCCCGCTCGACACGGAAGTCGTTGGGACGCTTCTGGCGATCCGTGGAGATGATGACCCAGCGGCCGGTAATCGGGTCTTTGCGTAGTTCAGGCACAGTGCGTCATCGTCGGGCGCCGCCGCGCCGAGGCGCCCTGGCGACGGAACATGCCCTCATTCTAGCCGTACCCGTCGCGGGCTCACCCGCCGGCGTCGAACGCCGCCCGAAACACGTCGACACTCGGCCCCTGCGCCCCCAGCGACACCGACACGACATCGAACCGGCAGGGCGCCGCGTGCAGCCCGTGTCGCGCCAGGAAGTCGGTCGCCACCGCCACGATGCGCCGCCGCTTCACCCACGTGATCGCCTCCGGCCCTCCACCGAACGTATCGCCATCCCGCGTCTTCACCTCCACGAACACCACCGTTCCCTGGTCGCGGCACACGATGTCGATTTCGCCACCTGGCCGGCGGTAGCGGCGCGCAAGGATTGCGTACCCGAGGCGTTCGAGTTCGCGGCAGGCGAGATCCTCGCCGATTTCACCAAGGGCGACACGACGGCGGGCCATGACGCAACGCATGGAAGCAAGCGGCAGGCCCGCAGTGTCGACGAAAGGGCCACGCCCGCAGGGTTGACGCAACGGCCTGCACCCAGCTCCCCAACCGACGCGCCACAACGGCAGGTGCGCGGAGGCCGCCAGGACCGGTGCGCCGTCCACGACCGGCACGCGCTGGCTTCCGATGCCCGACCTGCTGCCGCGAGGCCCGGTCAGCGCACGAGGCCCGACGCCTCCTCTACCGCCGACAGCGCCTCGCCGAAGATCCGGACCGCCGTGTCCGCCTCGCTCTCGGTGAGCACGAGGGGCGGACAGAACCGGACCGTGTTCCTGCCCGCCCCGAGCACCAGCAGGCCGCGTTCGAACGCGGCGCGCACGACCGCGTTGCGCTCCTCCACCGCACGCGTTCGTGCCGTGCGGTCGCGCACCAGTTCGACGCCGACCATCAGGCCCCGCCCGCGCACGTCGCCAATCAGGGGATGGCGGTCGGCAAGCGCCGCCAGCCCGTCCTTCAGCCGCGCGCCCACCCGCGCCGCGTTGGCCATCAACTGCTCCTGCAGCAGCCGAATGGTCTCGAGTGCCGCGGCGCAGGCGACCGGGTTCCCGCCGAACGTGGACGCGTGCGCGCCGGGTGGCCACGTCATGAGCGACGCCCGCGCCAGCGACACGCCGAGCGGCAGGCCGGACGCTACCCCCTTGGCGATCGCCACGATGTCCGGTTCGACGCCGGAGTGTTCGATGCCGAACATCCGGCCCGTCCTGCCCATTCCCGCCTGCACCTCGTCGTCGATCAGCAGGATGCCGTGTCGGGTCGTGAGGTCGCGAAGCCGCTGGAGGAACTGGTCGGGTGCGACCAGGTACCCGCCTTCCCCCTGGATCGGCTCGACGATGATGGCGGCGACCTCGTCGGGCGAGACCGTGTGCAGCAGCAGTTGCTGCTCGAGGACCTCGAGACACTCGGCCCCACAGCGGTCGGGAGTCGTGCCGACCGGGCACCGGTAGCAGTCCGCGAACGGCGCATGGTAGACGCCGGGCAGCAGCGGTCCGAACCCCCGCCGCTGCAGCGTCTTGCTCGCTGTCAGCGACAGCGAGCCGAAGGTGCGCCCGTGGAAGCCTCCGAGGAAGGCGATGAAGTTCTGGCGGCCGGTCGCGTACCGCGCCAGCTTCAGCGATGCCTCGATCGCCTCGGTACCCGAGTTGCCGAAGAACGCCTTCACGGGACCGCGCATCGGCGCCACGGCCGCCAGCGCCTCGCCCACGCGGACCTGTTCCTCGTAGTAGAAGTCCGTGCCGGACATGTGCAGGAAGCGCGCGGCCTGCGTCTGGACGGCGCGCACGACGTCCGGATGCGAGTGGCCGGTCGCGTTTACGGCGATGCCGGCCGCACAGTCCAGGAAGAGATTGCCGTCCACGTCCTCGACGGTCGAGCCGACGCCGCGCGCGATGACCAGCGGATACGTGCGCGTGTAGGACGGCGAGACGACGGCGCCGTCCCGGGCGATGATGGCGGCGGCCTTCGGGCCGGGGAGCGGCGTCCGGATGTCGGGCACGGCCATGGAGTGACCCCCGAACAAAACGCGGTTGTCGAACGGAACGCGGCTAGCGAACCAAACGCGGCGGTCGGACGGCTACTTGCGCTTCCAGCGGGTGCCCGCCGGCGAGTCCTCGAGTAGCACGCCGCGTGCCGCGAGGTCGTCGCGCACACGGTCGGCGGCCGCAAAGTCGCGGCGGCGGCGTGCCGCATGCCGTTCCTCGATGAGCCGCTCGATCTCCTCCACCGGCACGGGCGGCTGCTCGTCTTCGCTGCGCCGCAGCGACAGGATGCCGAGCACCAGGTCGAAGAGCGCGAACGCCTCGCGGACCACGGGCACGTCGCCGTGCCCCAGCTGGCCGGCATCGATGGCCGAGTTCAGCGCACGCACCAGCTCGAACATGGCGCCGAGCGCGCCCGCCGTGTTGAGATCGGCGCGCATGGCCTCGCCGAATGCCTGCCGCGCCTCGTCTACCCGCGCAGCGACCTCGGGATGTGAACCGTCGGCTGTGACATTCTCCACCCGCAGCAGGCAGTCGGTGAGGCGCCGCAGTGCCTCCTCGGCCTGTTGCAGGCTCTCCCACGTGAAGTTCAGCTGCTTGCGATAGTGCGACGACAGCAGCAGGTACCGCACGGCGGATGGCCGGTACCCCGCAGCGACGACGTCGGGCACCGTGTAGGTGTTGCCGAGCGACTTCGCCATCTTCTGCTCGTCGACGATGAGGTGCTCCGAGTGAAACCAGAAGCGCGAGAACGGCTTCCCGGTGGCACACTCGCTCTGCGCGATCTCGTTCTCGTGGTGCGGAAAGATCAGGTCGATGCCGCCGGTGTGGATGTCGATCGGCGGCTCGCCGAGCAGGCGCAGCGCCATCGCCGAGCACTCCAGGTGCCAGCCGGGACGCCCGGGCACCCCGTTGGCGTCCCACGTCGGCTCGCCGGGCTTGGTCGCCTTCCACAGCACGAAATCCCGGGCATCGTCCTTCGCGTAGTTGTCCGCGTCGATGCGCGCGCCAGGCTTGATGCCCTCGTGATCGAGGTGTGCGAGCTTGCCGTACTCGGGCATCGACGCAATCTTGAAGTAGATCGAGCCGTCGCTCGTGTAGGTGTGCCCCTTGGCGTCGAGGGCGGCGATGAGGCCGGCCATCGCGTCGATGTTCGCCTGGTCGGTGGCCCGCGGGTTCTCCTCCACCGGCTCGAGGCCGAGGGCCCGTGCGTCCTCGCGGAATGCGGCGATGTACTGGTCCGTGTAGGCGCGCAGGTCCATCCCTGCCTTCTGGGCGCCGATGATGGTGCGATCGTCCACGTCGGTGAAGTTCATGACGTGGCGGACGGTGAAGCCGAGCAGGTGCCGCAGCGTGCGGCGCAGCACGTCCACGCAGACGAAGGTCCGGAAGTTGCCGATGTGACCGCGGGCGTAGACGGTCAGCCCGCACGTGTACATGCGGACCATGTTGTCCGGGCCTGGCGTGAACGGTTCCTCGGTTCGCGTCAGCGTGTTGTAGAGGCGCATCGTCGCGGGCCTAGGATGTTGCGCAGGACGCCTGCCACACGGGGGCGCCGCCGGCGCTGACCTGGATGTCGAGGGAGGTGCCGTCGGAGGTGCACGTGAGGTCGGACACCCCGGCGGCGAATGCCCCGTCGCCGGCCGCCTTCGCAAGCGCCGCGGCCAGGCCCGCGGCGGCCGCAGGCCCGCCCCCGGCGTGAGCAAGCACGTGCGCCGCGAGGGTCTCGAGGAGCGCCGCAGGCGCGGGATCGCCTGCGATGGCGAGCGTCAGGGTGAACGGGGTCGACGTCACTACGCGAATCTTACAGTGAAAGCCGCTCGAACAGCACGCGCGCCCGCCCCGAGTCGGCCTCGATCTGGGCCCGCAGCGCGTCCAGCGACTCGAACGCCCGCTCGTCCCGGAGGCGCTGGACGAAACCCAGACGGACTGTTGCGCCGTAGATGTCGCGATCGAAGTCGAACAGGTGCGTCTCGATCGACACGCGGCCCGAGTGGTCGACGGTCGGGCGGACGCCGATGTTGGTGATCGAGGGGTACACGCTGCCTTCGAAGGTCACGGTGGTTGCGTAAACCCCGAACGGCGGCAGGAGTTCGTTGTCGGTGGCGAGGTTCGCCGTGGGGAAGCCGATCGTGCGGCCCCGCTGGTCGCCGTGAACCACCGTGCCGTCGATGAAGTACTGGTGGCCGAGCAGCGCACCGGCTTCGTCGACGCGTGCTTCGTTGACGAGCCGGCGTACCCGCGTGCTGCTCACGACGAAGTCCTTGTAACGGACCGGATCGATCTTCTCGGCATTGAAGCCAAACCGGGCCCCGAGGCTGCGAAGCAGCGTGAACGTGCCGGCGCGATCGCGGCCGAAGAGGAAGTTCGCGCCGACCCACACCTCCGAGACGTGCAGCCACTCGACGAGCACGGCACGCACGAAGGTTTCAGGCTCCCAGCGCGACAGCTCGGGCGTGAAGCGCACGATGGCGGTACCGTGCATGCCGGCGGCGGCGATCGCCTCGAGCTTCTGCGCCTTCGTCATGAGCAGCGGCGGCGCCTTGTCCGGACGGACGACGCGCGGAGGGTGGGGGTCGAAGGTCATCACCACCGGCGTGGCGCCGCGCTCGGACGCCACACGACGCACACGGTCGAGGATCTTGCGGTGTCCGCGGTGCAGGCCGTCGAAGTTGCCGAGGGCGAGCACCGGGTGCGACCACCGGGCCGGCCGCGGGTCTTCAGGAAAGTGAATGACGTCCATCGATCACGAAGCGCACCAGGGCGGCGAGACGGGCGGGGGTCAGCCGGCGACCTCCAGAACCTGCCCATCATAGGCCAACTCCACGCCGCGGGGCAGGCGCGCGTTGGTCGCCGCGTGGGGCAGGTCGTGGCAGATGTGCGTGAACCAGGTGCGGTCGGCGCCGATACGCGCGGCGGCTTCAATGGCCTGCTCGACGTTGAAGTGCGTCGGGTGCGGGCGGACACGCAGGGCATCGAGGACCAGCGTGCGCACCCCCGCCAGCAGCGGCCACGACTCATCCGGGATCGCGCTGCAATCCGTGAGGTAGGCGAACGACCCGATGCGGAAACCGAGGATCGGCCGGCGCCCGTGCAGCACCGTGACCGGCACGATCTCCAGGCCGCCGAGCGTGAACGGCCCCGAGATCTGCGACAGCAGCAGCTGCGGAATGCCGCCCCCGACCTGCGCGGGCGGCGTGAAGATGTACGAGAAGGTCTGCCGCAGGTCGCGCATCGTCCGCGCGTCGGCGAAGGCCGGAATCGCCTCGTGCTGGAGTACGTTGAACCGACGCACTTCATCCAGCCCGAGGATGTGGTCGGCGTGGCTGTGGGTGAAGAGGATCGCGTCCACGCGCCGCACGCCGTGCGCGAGCGCCTGCGCCCGGAGATCCGTGGAGGTGTCGACCAGGATATGGCGCACCGCGTCCGCCACCGCGCGCCCGGTCGTGGACGGTGCGATCCGCTCGATCAGGATGGAAGGCCGGCTGCGCCGGTCGCGCGGATCGTCGGACCTGCACACCGTACAGTCGCAGCCGATCATCGGCACGCCGTGTGACGTGCCGGTGCCGAGCATCGTGATCCTGAGCCTCACCCTCGTCGCGCCTCGTGGAATTGTACAGGCGGCTCAGGCGGACGCACTCGCCCGTCCCCTTCGCGATGGCTGCGGACCGAGGACGCCCCCGCGCACGTCAGGGTTCGACGATGAGGCGGCTGCCCGACTGGCCGGAGACCTCGACGAAGCGCAGGCGCAGCTCGTACAGCACCTGCTCGAGCACCTGGCGCTCCTCCGCGGTGAGGTTGCCGCGCGTCTTCTCCTCGAGCAGGCCCAGGATCTCGATCATCTGCGAAGCCCCGTCGAGGTTCGGCGCGGCGGCCTCGCCGGTGTTCGGGTCCGGCAGGTCGCCGAAGTGAATGGCAGCGGAACTGGCCAGCGAGATGACGAACTGGGTGAAGGTGATCTGGGACATGACGATGAGGGCCCGGGAGCGCCTGACGTGGCGTGCAACGGCGCGAACGTGGTGAAATGACCAGGTGCCGCCAATGAGCTTACCAGAATCGCCTCACGCCGAAGCCGCCCGGGAGTTCGTCCGCCTCATCGAGATCATGGCCGCGCTCCGTGCACCCGACGGGTGCCCGTGGGACCGGGAGCAGACGATCGACACGCTGAAGAAATACGTACTCGAGGAGACCTACGAACTGCTCGAGGCGATCGACCGGCACGACCACGACTCGCTCCGCGAGGAACTCGGCGACTTCCTGTTCGAGGCCGTGTTCGTGGCCCAGTTGGAGCAGGAGGCGGGGCACTTCACGATTGCCGACGCCGTGAAATACGTGGCAGACAAGCTGGTCCGCCGGCACCCGCACGTCTTCGCACGCGCCGAAGACGAAGCGCCGCTGGAAACCGCGAACCAGGTGCGGGTGAAGTGGGAGGAAGTAAAGGCGCAGGAGCGCGGCGCACAGACGAAGCCAAAGACGTTGCTGAGCGGGATCCCCGCCGCGTTGCCCGCGCTGCTGCGCGCGTACCAGATTGGCGCGCGGGCGCACTCGGTCGGCTTCGACTGGGACCGGCCCGTGGACGTGATTGCCAAGATCCGGGAGGAAGTCGAGGAAGTCGCCGACGTCGTCGCCGCGGACGCCCCGCTCGACCGGGACCGCGCGGAGGAGGAGATGGGCGACCTGTTGTTCGCGATCGCCCACCTGTCCCGCCGGCTTGGCATCGAGCCCGAGGCAGCACTGCGCAAGGCGAACGACAAGTTCACCCGGCGCTTCACCGACATGGAACTGCGGATCGCCGGGCGCGGCGGGACGATGGCGGCGATGACGATCGACGAACTCGAGGCCGAGTGGCAGGTGAGCAAGGCGACACAGTCGGCCGCGCCCGCGCCGCGCGAGTGACCACCTGCGGGGCCTGAGTATTTGGGCGGGAACGTGGCTCGGACGTCTCCCGCCTGAAGGCGCCTCGTGTCGGACGCTGGTGGTTCAGGCGTGGCACCGGGCGCGTCATGGTCGGTCCGTGGCGCGGTGCGCGCAACGGCCGGTGCGTCGCGTCGCGCACGTCAGGATCAGCGCAGGCTGTCGGGCGGGTCGCGGTGGCGGGAGGCTGCGGTCGATGGTGAGTCGGCTCCGGACCGATCGTCGGGCGCGACCTCCAGCGTCTGCCCGGCGTTCGTTTCCACACGCAACGAATGGCCATCGGTGCGGACAGTGATGGCACCATCGAGGTCGGTGCGGAAGATCGCCGCGCCCGCGTCGCGGTAGCGCGCCTGGACCGCGCGGGAGGGGTGGCCGTACCGGTTGCCGCGCCCGACGCTGAACACCGCGACGCGCGGCCGCAGCGCCTCTACGAGGGGCACGGAACTCGAGCCCGGGCTCCCGTGGTGCGGCACCTTCACGACCCGCAGGGGCGCCGGCGCGAACTGGGAGGCCAGCTGAGGCTCCACGGCGCGACCGATGTCGCCGGTGAGCACGAACGACACGTCCCGCCACGACAACTCCAGCACGATCGAGTCGTCGTTCCGCACGTCCTGGCGCTCCCAGTCCGGCACCCCGGGGTGCCGAACCACGATCCGCACCCCGTCGATCTCGACCGCGTCGGTCGACTGGACGGTGGTCCAGCGCGCGCGCACCCGTCCGGCTTCCTCGTGCAGTAGCTGGAGGGCCGGCGATGGCGGGACGGGTATGCCCTCCCAGACGTCCCAGGGGCTGAACTCGCGGATGACCGTGCCGGCGCCGCCGATGTGATCGGCGTCGCCGTGCGTGAGCACCACGGCGTCGAGCGACCCAATACCACGGTGTCGCAGCGCCGGTCCGACAACGCGGTCGCCGACGTCGAAGGTGGCACTGCCGGGAAGACCGCCGGCGTCGATCAGCATGGTGCCGCCGCGCGGGAACTGCACCAGCGATGCATCCCCCTGCCCGACATCGAGGAAGGTGACCTGCAGGGTGCCGTCGCCGGTCGCCCGACGAGGCTGAAACGCACCGAGCACGGCAAGCGCCGCGGCCACGAAGAACCCCGTGGACAGGCGCCGGGTGGTGTGCGCCCACCACCAGGCCGGCGCCGCAGGGCGCCGGAGCAGCCAGGCGGCGGCCCCCGTCAGGTAGTACACCAGCACGAGGAGCGGGTGCGGTGCTGCCACACGCCACGTCACCCACGGCGCGAACGCCACGAGGTCGGCCGTGCGCACGAGCCCTTCGGCGCCCAGGTGTGCCAGCCCGCCCGCCGCCACCGCCGCCGGCGGCCAGGCGAACCAGAGCGCGACAGCCGCCATGCCGGCGAGTTGCGCAACCGCCATCAAGGGGATCGCGCCAAGGTTCAGCACGAGGCCGGCAAAGGTGACGCGCTCGAAGACACCGGCGCTGACCGGCAGCAGCACCGCTTCCGCGGCCAGCGAGGCGACAATCGTGGCTGCGGCGGGGCGCAGGAAGCCGGGCCAGCGGTCGACGCCGGCAGTACCCACGGCCATGATGCCGAGGGTCGCACCGAAGGTGAGCAGCGACGACACGTCCGCCACCGTGAGCGGGTCGGCGAGCACCATGAGGCCCGCCACCAGGATCAGCGTGTGCAGCGGCGGTCCCCGCAGGTCCCAGCCGCGGCCGACGAAGTACACCACCGCCATCAGCGTGGCGCGCGTGACCGACGCCCCGCCGACCACCACGAAGCCGTATGCCAGGAGCGCGGCGGCCGCTGTCAGCATCGCCGTCCGCCCGATGAGCCCCGCCACGCGAAAGAACCACAGGGTGAGCCCGGCGAGGATGGCGATGTTGCCTCCCGAGATGGCAATGACGTGGTACGTGCCGGCTTCCTGCAGGCGACGCTCGACGTCGGCCTCGAGGCCGGACCGATCGCCGATGACAATCGCCTTGACGATTGCGGCGGATCGACGTCCCCACCGACCTACCGCCTCGTCGATCGCGCGACGACCGGCTCCGCGAATGCGCGCGGCCCATTCGTCGACGGGGCTGCCTCGCGACAGCACCTCCACCAGCGCGGCGCTCTTCACGCTGCCGACCAGCCGCACGCCCCGGTGTGCCGAGATCCGTTCGAAGTCCGGCACCCCGTCGTTGCGATAACGCGTCGGCCGACGGAGATCCACCGGTGCACGGATGCGCCGGCCAGCACGCCACTGGTCGGCGAGCCCGGTGCTGAGCGAGCCCGCGATGGAGAGTTGCACGCCTCCGCTCACGGCCCGCGCGTCGGCAAAGGTCGGCGTCGTCGCAATCGTGTCGACGGACACCGCCAGTGATGCCGTGCCGCGCTCGCGCAGCGAGGCGTCCTCCCGCAGCACGCCCGTGATCCAGGCACGAGCCGACTGGTCCACGGTGTCGGCGTCCGTGGATCGCGTCGCGGCATGCGCCTGGCCGGCCACCATCTGCTCGAATGCCTCGAACAGCGAAGGACGCCACGCCCGTCGCGAGGCGTCGGCGGCCAGCGCCGCGCCGCCGCAGCCGAACGCGACCGCCACGCATGCCACCGTCAGGGCCTCACTGCGGACCCTCCAGGCGTGCACCATCACCGATACGCCGGCGCAGGCGCACATTGCCAGTGTGCTGATGGGGACCGTGTCCCAGCGAAGGCCTGCCAGGGCGCCTGCCATGAGGGCGCTCACGGGAATCGCGATGACCGACCGCACACCAGCCACGCGGTGCAAGCAGCAGGACATCGTTCGCCCTGGCACCCGAGCGGGCCCAAGCCGCGGCGGCGCAACGGGTTGCCGCTCATGCTGCGGCCGCCACGTTCAACGGCGTTCGCAGATTCCGCGCGGTCGGCGGGTCGGTCACCGCGCAGATTCCACACGCCCGCGTGCCCTGCTCGCGGGCGATGCGCGTAGCCCCCGGGTTCTGCGGTTCGACGCTCGGCTTCATCACTGACTTCACCTACGTCGCCGGCCCGGACGGGCCCGCGTCATGCGCAGGAAGCAGTGGGGAGAGAGGCGGCAGGCGGCAGACGGCGGCTTCAGCCCGCCCCTTCAGCGGGCGCCTCCAGCCAGCGCTTTCAGCCGGCGCCGTTGGCCGGCCGCCTCGACGCTTGGAGCAGCAGCCTTCGATCGGGAGGCCACGACGTCTCTCGATGCCGGCCACGCGAAACCCGGAACTCGCGGCGGGTTGACGAAGGCTCTGCGGACTGCGGACTGAGGACTGACGGAGGATGAGGACCATGACGGCACAGCGCCCCGCTGGAGCCCCGTGCCGTCGGTCGATGTCTGGCGGAGACGTGCGGCGCGGCCTAAGCCGGCTCCGCCGCCACTCCCGCGTAGTAGTCCTGGAGCGCACGTACGGCCACGCCCTGCTGCCGCATCGCCCGGATGGCACTCACGGCGGCGGCGGCCCCGGTGAGCGTGGTGATGCAGGGAATCTCGTTCATCATCGCCGCACGGCGCAGCGCACGGTCGTCGAAGAACGACTCGCGCCCGAGCGGCGTGTTGATCACCAGGTCGATCTTGCCGTTGACGATCTCGTCGGCGATGTTCGGGCGCCCCTCGTTCACCTTGAATACGACGTCCACGTCCAGGCCGTAGGCACGCAGGTACACGGCCGTGCCGCGGCTCGCAACGAGCTTGAACCCGAGTTCGGCGAGGTCCCGGGCGATCGGCACCAGGTTCGGCTTGTCATCGTTGTTGACGCTCACGAACGCCGTGCCCGCTTCGGGCAGGCGCTGCCCCACGGAGAGCTGCGCCTTCGCATACGCGATGCCGAAGTTGCTCGAGCCGCCCATCACTTCGCCCGTGGACTTCATCTCGGGGCCGAGGATCGTGTCGACGCCCGGGAAGCGCACGAACGGGAAGACCGGGCTCTTCACGAAGACACCGGAGACCTCGATATCCTTCGTGAGGCCCAGTTCCGCCAGCGTGCGGCCCGCCATCACCTTGGCCGCCACCTTGGCCAGCGACACCCCCGCCGCCTTCGAGAGGTACGGCACGGTGCGCGAGGCCCGCGGGTTCACTTCCAGCACGTAGACCACGTCGTTCTTCGTCGCGTACTGGACGTTCATGAGCCCGACGACATTCAACGCCCGCGCAAGACGCCGGGTGTACTCGCGGATCGTGTTGAGGTGGCGCTCCGGGCAGATGAACGGCGGCACCACGCAGGAACTGTCGCCCGAATGGATGCCCGCCTCCTCGATGTGCTCCATGATGCCGCCGATCACGACCGCGCCGGTTGCATCGGCCACCGCGTCCACGTCGAACTCGAAGGCATCCTCGAGGAACTTGTCGATGAGAATCGGGCTCTCCGGCGACGCGTCCAGCGCCTGCGACATGTAGCGGTCGAGCGCCGCCATGTCGTAGACGATGGCCATCGCGCGGCCGCCCAGCACGTAGGATGGCCGGACGACCACGGGGAAGCCGATGCGGGTGGCCACGTCGCGCGCTTCGTCCCGGGACGTAGCGGTGCCGCTGGCGGGCTGCGGAATCTGCAGCTCCTCCAGCAAGGCCGAGAATCGCTTGCGGTCCTCCGCGAGATCGATCGAGTCGGGCGAGGTCCCGAGGATGCGGACACCCGCGGCCTGCAGGGCGAGCGCCAGCTTGAGCGGCGTCTGGCCGCCGAACTGGACGAGGCACGACACCTCGCCGCCGCCCGTTCGCTCCTTCTCGACGATCGCCATGACGTCTTCGAAGGTGAGCGGCTGGAAGTACAACCGGTCGGCGGTGTCATAGTCGGTGGACACCGTCTCGGGGTTGCAGTTCACCATCACCGTCTCGAGGTTCTCTTCACGCAGCGCGAAGGCCGCATGACAGCAGCAGTAGTCGAACTCGATCCCCTGCCCGATGCGGTTGGGACCACTGCCGAGAATCACGACCTTGTCGCGCCCGGTCGGGTTCGACTCGCACGACGGCTCGTACGAGCTGTACAGGTACGGCGTAAAGGACTCGAACTCGGCCGCGCACGTGTCCACGCGCTTGTACGCCGGACGCAGGCCTTCCGCCTGCCGCTTCTCCCGCACGGCCGCTTCGGTGGCTCCGGTAGCGAGCGCGAGTTCCGCGTCGCCAAAGCCGGCCCGCTTCAGCTTGCGCAGCGTCGGCGCATCGAGAGCCTCCAGCCCCCGCTCCGCAGCCACCAGGCGCAGGTCTCGAATCTCGGCGAACTGCCGGAGGAACCACGGGTCGATCTTGGTGGCCTCATGGAGCTGCTCGATCGACCAGCCGCGCTGCAGCGCCCGGAACAGGTCCCACATCCGGCGGTCGTGCGGCATCGCCAGCCGCTTGCGCAGTCCCGCATCGTCTTCGTCGTCGAGCGGCGAGGGCGAGAAGAGCAGGCCGCCCTTGCCCAGTTCCAGCGAGCGCACGCCCTTCATGAACGCTTCCTTGAAGGTGCGGCCGATCGCCATCGCCTCTCCGACCGACTTCATCTGCGTCGTGAGGGTACGGTCCGCCTGCGGGAACTTCTCGAAGTTCCAGCGCGGGATCTTGACGACGACGTAGTCGATGACCGGCTCGAAGGAGGCCGGGGTGACCCGCGTGATGTCGTTCGGGATCTCGTCGAGGTGATAGCCCAGCGCGAGCTTGGCCGCGATCTTGGCGATCGGAAAGCCCGTGGCCTTCGAGGCCAGGGCGGAGGACCGCGACACGCGCGGGTTCATCTCGATGACGATCATCCGGCCGTTCTCCGGGTTGATCGCGAACTGGATGTTCGAGCCGCCGGTCTCGACGCCGACCTTGCTGATAATCAGGCGCGCGGCGTCGCGCATCCGCTGGTATTCCTTGTCCGACAGGGTGAGAATCGGCGCGACCGTGATGCTGTCGCCCGTGTGGACGCCCATCGGGTCGATGTTCTCGATCGAGCAGATGACGACGAAGTTGTCGGCCGAGTCGCGCATGACCTCGAGCTCGAACTCCTTCCAGCCGATCACCGACTCCTCGATCAGGACCTCGTGCACCGGGCTGAGTTCGAGCCCGCGCTCGGCGATCTCCTCGAACTCCTCCACGTTGTACGCGATGCCGCCGCCCACCCCGCCCATCGTGAAGGACGGACGGATGACGAGCGGGAACCCGAGCTCCCCGGCCACGTCCTTCGCCTGCTCGAGCGTCTTCACGACGCTGCTGCGCGGCACGTCGAGCCCGATCGACCGCATCGCGTCCTTGAACAGCTGCCGGTCCTCGGCGATCTTGATCGCCTCGATCTGCGCGCCGATCAGCTTGACGCCATACTTGTCGAGGATGCCTCGCTCGGCGAGCGCCACGGCCAGGTTGAGGGCCGTCTGGCCGCCGACCGTCGGCAGGATGGCATCGGGACGCTCCTTCGCGATGATCGCCTCGACGAACTCGGGCGTCAGCGGCTCCACGTAGGTACGGTCCGCCATCTCCGGGTCGGTCATGATGGTGGCCGGGTTGCTGTTCACCAGCACCACCTCGAGCCCCTCGGCGCGAAGCGCCTTGCAGGCCTGCGACCCCGAATAGTCGAACTCGCACGCCTGCCCAATCACGATCGGGCCGGAGCCGATTACCAGGACACGTTTCAGGTCGGTTCTTCGTGGCATCTTTTCTTGTGCTCTGGACTCTGGGCGTTGACCCTGCGCGATGGGCCATGGGCGAACGGCGGACCGGCACAGCAGGACCGGGCTTCCTGGTCCTGCGGCTGTTGCCGACCGCCTGTCGCCTACCCCCGCTTCTCCTCAATCAGCTGGATGAAATCCCGGAAAAGGTAGTCGGCGTCGTGCGGCCCCGGCGAAGCCTCGGGGTGGTACTGCACCGAGAACACCGGCTGCCAGGTATGCCGCAGCCCTTCGACCGTCCCGTCATACAGGTTGCGGTGCGTCACCTCGACGTTCGACGGCAGCGATGCGGGATCCACCGCAAACCCGTGGTTCTGCGACGTGATTTCGATCTTGCCGGTGGCCAGGTGCTTCACCGGGTGATTGCCGCCACGGTGGCCGAACTTGAGCTTGTAGGTCTTCCCGCCGAGCGCGAGGCCCAGGATCTGGTGGCCCAGGCAGATGCCGAAGGTCGGCACGCCCGACGCCGCGATCTGCCGCGCGTTGTCGATGGCGTACGTGAGCGGCGCCGGATCGCCGGGGCCGTTGCTCAGGAACACACCATCCGGATTGGTCGCCAGTACCTCGGCGGCAGGCGTGAAGGCGGGGTATACCCGCACGTCGCAGCCGTGCGCGCTCAGCCGCCGCAGGATGTTCCACTTCATGCCGAAGTCGTACGCGGCGACCTTCAGGCGGCGACTGGCCCTGTGCTCGGGCTTCACGTCGAACTCGGAGGGGTCTTCGTTTGGCCAGTCGAACGCCTCCGCCGACGTGACGCCGCGCACGAGATCCGAGCCCTCCATCAGCGGGATGGCCCGAGCCTTCTCCACCAGCGCCTGCGCATCCAGTTGGCTGCCGGTCGCGATCACGCCGCGCATCACACCGCTCGACCGCAGCTTCCGCGTGAGCTCGCGCGTATCGATGTCCGCGATTGCGACGATGTTGTTGGCGACGAGGTAGTCGCGCAGCGTGCCCTCGGCGCGCCAGTTGCTCGCGATCGGCGACTCGTCGCGGATGATGAAGCCCGCCACCTGCGGACCGCGCGACTCGACATCGTCGGCGGCGACGCCGTAGTTGCCGATCTCGGCGCAGGTCATCGTGACGATCTGCCCCGAGTAGGACGGATCGGTCAGGATTTCCTGGTAGCCCGTGAGGCTCGTGTTGAATACGACCTCGCCCCGGGTTTCGCCCTCGGCGCCAGCGGCAACCCCGCGATAGATCGTCCCGTCTTCCAAAGCCAGCAGTGCTTCGCTCATCGTTTCGATTCGTCCGCCTCAGCGCCTCTCAAGGACGCGCCCACCCTGGTCTGTTTCCCGCCCGTCACCTGTGTGGTGGTCGTCCAGGGACTGAACCCGTCGAGTTCCAGCGATACCGTGTGCGACCCCGCCTCGATGCTCTCGAGCACCATCGGGGTCGTCCCCACCTCTCGTCCATCCACGAGCACACGCGCACCCGCCGGCCGCGAATCGAGCATCAGCGAGCCGCTCGTTCGCGCCGGTCCCGTCGGCGGCGCGGGCGCCTCTCGACGCGGGCGGGCCGCCACCAGGTCCACGGCGATTGACTGTGCGGGCTGGGCGTTACTGATCCTAACGCGTCGCTCGGCTGCGACATAGCCCTGTTGTGCAATTCGTACGAGGTGACTGCCTCGCGCGATGTCGCGAACCGTCACCGGCGTGGTGCCGGCGCTGCGCCCGTCGACGGTGACGACTGCGCCGGCCGGTGTCGATCGCACGGTGATACGCCCGGGTTCCGCGCGCGCCCCCGACGGTTCCCGCCCAGCCGCTGCTCCGGAGGCGACACCGCGTGCGGCTCTCGAAGACGCGGCTCCGCGTGCCGATGTCGGAGGCGCCGCACCGCGCCCGGGCGCCGGAAGCGTGGCAGGTGGCTCAGCCATCGGCTTCGGATCCCCGGCCGCGCGCGACGTCGCAGTGGGCGCGGCGCTCTCCGGCGCGCGAGCCGGCGTACGAGCGGAGGCGGAAGCCGACGGTGCGCCGCGCGACGGGTCGGGTGCCCCGGCGCCGGCTGTCGCACCGGGTGAGGGGACGGGCGCCGGAATCGGCGGGCGGGCAGCCGCCGGGGGAGGCGCGGCAGGTGTGGCGGTCGCCGACGGCTCCGCGCGCGTCGAGGCTGAGGTGCCCGCCGACGATGTCGACCTCGGCACGCCTGGAGCGCTCGGCTGGGCCGCCGGTGCCGGCCGGACGGCCGCGGTCGGGGGAGCGGACTCGACGCGGGCCGCTGTCACGCGGTCGCGACTGCCAAGGCTGAATCCGCCCGCGAACCCGACGAGGACGCCCACCGCCAGCGCGAGTGCGATTGGCCAGACGCTGCCCCGGCCCGGATCGGACTCGATGGGCGGCTGGGCCCGGCGGGACTGAAGCGACGCGATGTCCGTGTCGGTGGGCCGTTCGTCGGTTTCCCAGCCTGCCGGTTCGGTCGTGGTTCCACCGGGGGCCGCGCTGACGGCGTCGTCCTCGCCGAGCAGGCCCTCCGGCTCGACCACGAGCTCGGAAGACTCCGAGTCGCGTTCCCCCGCCGCACCACGCTTACGGAATGGCAGTGGTTCAGGCGGATCGGTGCGGCGACCGAGCGGCTCTGGTACCGGCTCCGCGTTGAATCGAGCGTCCGCCGCGGTCGGAAGCGGCGCCTGGCGCCCGAACGGTTCGTCGCGTTGCGCCAGATCGTGCCGCTCCGCCCAGTCGTGCGGTTCCAGCGGGTCGTCGCGCTCCACGAGCCGGTCGGCTGCGTACGTATCGGCGCGCACGAACGGGACGCGTCGCGCGGGCGGATCGTCCCGCGCACCGGCATCGTCGCTCGAGAAGGCCGCATCGCCCGAGAAAGGATCGTTGCGCGGGGCCCCCTCGTCGCGGACAGGCAGGTCGTGCCGCTCGAGCACCTCGTCCTGTTCGAACGTCTCGGCGCGTGCCAAGAAGTCGTCGCGAACGATCGGCTCGTTCCGGGCAAGGGGCTCGTCCCGCGCAAATGCGTCGTCCCGCGGGATCGGCTCATCGGGCGTCCGCGGCTCGTCGGGCATCACCTCGCCTGGTGAGAGGGAGCGAACGAACGTATCAAGGTCCGAGTCCAGGCGTGTGGTGTCCGCGGCGCCCGCATCGAGGCGAGGCACCAGCGACTCGGGTTCAGGAACCGCGAGTTGATGATCGTCCCGTGCCGGGTTCAGCGGCAGGGCAACTTCGTCGACCGGAGCCGTCGTATCGAGCGGCAGCGGCACGACCGGTGCCCGACCGACCTTCGAGCGGCGGGCCCCTGCGGCGGCGCGCTTACGGCGGCGCGGCGCCCCCTCGCCGCTGGCCTCGGCGGCGCGAAAGGCGTCGTGCAGCGCCTGCACGAACGCGAGCGCCGTGTCGAACCGATCGTCCGGCCGGTCGGCCAGCGCGCGTGCAAAGACGGCACGCAGCGTTTCCTGGTCGGCGCCGGGGACATCCGGCATCGACTCCACGGCCTCTTGCCCGGCGCCGGCGATGCGGCGGCCGCACAGCATCTCCCAGACCAGCGCAGCCAGACTGAACACGTCGGCGCGGCGATCCCACGGCTGCCCCGCAACACGCTCCGGTGCCGAGTAGGGCCGGCGCACCGGCGCCGTGATCCCGGCCGATTCGAGCGCCTGCGCGATCCCCAGTCCGGTCACCCTCGTGTCTTCCGTCGTGACCAGCACGTCGCGTGGATGCAGCGCGCCGTGATACACCTCGACGGCAGCGGCGAAGTCGAGCGCGCCGCCCAGTTGTGTCGCGATCCGGAGCGCTTCGGCGACTGGGGCCGGGCCGTAATCGCGAATGACCACATCGAACGAGTCGGCCGCCACGAAATCCATGGCCAGATACGGGAAGGTCTCCGACCAGCCGGTGGCAAGCGGGGCCGCGATGCCCAGATAGGTGAGGTCCGACGCAATGAGGCGTTCGAGCGCGGCGATGAAGCGGTGGGCGATGTCGGGGGGAACGTCGAGGCGGAACAGCTTGACGGCCACCAACCGACCGGGGTCTGGCTGGTAGGCGCGAAAAACGGGGCCGAGGACCCCTGCACCGATCTGGTGCAGGACACGGAACGGTCCGAAGGCGTCAGGAGGCGCGGTGCCGGACGGGTCCGTGTGCAGCGTGAATACTCCTCAAGGGCAGGCAGGGCATCGTAACACTGAAACACTGCCTGTTCAATCGTTTAGCCGTGCTACAGTAGGTGCCCGGTGACGTCGAACTCAGCTGACTCGTCTCTTCTGCCTGGCACATCCGGGGAGGCCGCGGCACGGCTGGCGGTCGATGTCCGGCGCTTCCCGTGGATCCGCCGGCTCGCGGCCGACTACGCCTACGATTTCGCGATGGTGGCCCCCTTCTTCGCGGGCAACCCGTCCGAACCCGCGGCGTGGGCCGAGGCGATCAGTCGTACCCAGGGCCACACCCGCCGACGCGACGATGTGGCGCGGCTCATCGGCGAACAGCAGCAGCGTCGCAACGCCCCCCCGGCCGCTCGCGAAGCTGCGCAGCGCCTGGCAGACCCGCGCACCGTGGCCGTGGTGACCGGCCAGCAGGCGGGCCTGTTCGGCGGGCCGCTCTTCACGCTGCTGAAGGCGCTGACGGCGTTGAAGCTCGCCCAGAAGGTCGCCCGCGAGCACGGGGTCCCCGCGGTCGCCATCTTCTGGATTGACGCCGAGGATCACGACTGGGACGAAGTGCGGTCGTGTACGGTGTTCGACGAGGCCCTGACCGCACGGAGCGCGTCGCTGCCCCCGCGTCCGCCCGGCGACCCGGCCCCGGTCGCCTCGGTCCGGCTCGATCACCACATCACCGCCGCCCTCGACCAACTGGAGACCCTGCTGCCGGCCACCGAATTCCGCGACGGTGTGCTGGAAGGCCTGCGGTCGGCCTACGCGGAAGGGCGCGGAATGGCGGACGCGTTCGGGCGCTGGATGGAGACGGTGCTCGGGCCCCGGGGCCTGGTCGTGTACGACGCGTCGGACCCGGCCACCAAGCCGCTGGTCAGCAGCGTGTTCGTGACGGAGCTGTCGCAGCCCGGCGAGACCGCCCGCCTCGCCGCCGTCTCCGGCGCCGACCTGGTGTCGCGCGGCTATCACTCGCAGGTGCACTCGCACGAGGATGCGGCGGCGCTGTTCCACATCGAGTCGGGCCGCCGGTCGATCCGCCACCAGAACGGCCGGCTCGTGGTCGGCGACGACAGCTTCCCCCAGGCCGCGCTGGTGCAGCAGGCTGCGGAGCGGCCCGCGTCGTTCAGCCCGAACGTGCTGCTGCGCCCGATCGTGCAGGACACGCTGTTCCCCACCGTCTGTTACGTGGCCGGTCCCAACGAACTCGCGTACCTCGGACAGCTCCGATCGGTGTACGACCGCTTCGGCGTGCCCATGCCGCTGATGTATCCGCGCGCGTCGGCGACGCTGCTCGACTCGGCCGCGGTCCGCTTCCTCAGCAAGTACGGGCTGCCCATCGAGGCACTGCAGCGGCAGGACGAGTCGGCACTGAACCAGCTGCTCGAGGCGCAGATTCCGGCGAGCGTCGAAGCGTCATTCGACGCGGCCAGCGACGCGGTGGCCGCCTCGATGCAGGCGCTGATTGCGGCGATGCCCGCGCTCGACCCGACGCTGCAGGGCGCGGCACAGTCCACCCTCTCGCGCATGCAGCACGACCTGCACACGCTGCACAACAAGATGATCCAGGCGGCGAAGCGCCGCGACGAGACGCTCCGCCGCCAGTACATCCGCACCCGGGCGCTGGCCTTTCCCGACGGACACGCGCAGGAGCGCACCATCGGGTTCGTGGCGTTCCTGAACCAGTACGGCCCCGCGCTCGTGGACCGGCTCGACCAGGAGCTCCCACTGGACCTGGGGCACCACTGGATTGTCGCCATCTAGTTCCAGCCGGGTTCGCCGCACGTCCCGGCTCCCTCTGTGGCGTCGGCGCTGGGTCCGCTTCGCGGCCCTCGTCGTGCTGGTGCCCCTGGTGGTGCTGTCGGCCGTCGCCGGCTACTACTACGTCACCTTCGCGCGCCTGATCGACGCCCAGCTGCACGGCGAGCGCCAGCGGGTATTCCCGCGCGTGTTCGCGCGCCCGCTCGAACTGCGCCTCGGACAGGCGGTGACCAATGCCCAGCTCATCGACCGCCTGAACGATCTGGGCTACGCGAAGCGCGCCGACGCAGCGAGGCCGGGTGAGTTCGCCGAGCGTGACGGAACCATCGTCATCGTGCCGAAGTCCGAGGAACTGCGCGGTCAACCCGTGCGGGTGTCCTTCGAGAAGCCGGCGCCCGCCGTGCAGCGCGCCTCGCGACGGCTGCCCGCGCCGGCCAGGCGCGATCACATCGAGCAGCTGTCGCTCGGCGGCGACACGCGGGATCGGCTGGTGCTCGATGCGCCGCTGCTGACCTCGATCATGACGGACCGCGCCAAGCGGCGTCCGGTGGGCCTCTCCTCGGTGCCGCCCCACGTCGTGAGCGCCGTGCTCGCGATCGAGGATCGGCGCTACTACTACCATCCGGGCATCGATCCGATCCGGCTCACCGGGGCGGTCGTCTACAGCCTGCTCGGCGACAGCCGCATCTCGGCAACCAGCACCATCACCCAGCAGCTGGTTCGCAACGTGTTCCTGCCCCAGTTCGAGGGATGGGATCTGCGGACCGCGCGCGAACGCTCCACCAGGCGCAAGCTCCTCGAGATGTGGGTCTCGCTCGTGATGTCGCGGCGCGCGACGAAGGACGAGATTCTGGAGATGTACCTGAACGCGGTGCCGCTCGGGCAGCGCGGCTCCTTCGCCATCGTCGGCATCTCGGAGGCGGCGCGGCTGTTCTTCGGCAAGGACGTGGCGAACCTGTCGATCGCCGAGGCGGCAACGATCGCCGGGGTCATCCAGTCACCGTCCGCGCTCTCGCCCTTCAACAACCCGAACCGCTGCCGCGACCGCCGCAACGTCGTCATTCGCGCGATGGCGGACGCGGAATTCATCAGCCAGGCGGAGGCGGAGGCGGCCCAGAAGGAACCGCTCACCGTCGTGCAGCGGGCACTGGAGGCGGAGGCGCCGTACTTCGTCGACTTCGTCAACCAGACACTGAACGAGCAGTACCCGGGCCTTCTCACGACCGACACGAAGCCGGTCGACGTGTACACCACGCTCGACCTGCACCTCCAGCGCATCGCACAGGACGCGGTCCGCGATGGGCTGACCAAGGTCGACGAACTGCTCTCGCGCCGCAAGCGCAAGGGCCGGGCCGAGGCGGCGCTCATGGCCGTGGACCCGCGCACCGGCGAAATCCTGGCGATGGTTGGCGGCCGCTCGTACAACCAGTCGCAGTACAACCGCGCAGTGGTGGCGCGTCGACAGCCCGGCTCCGTGTTCAAGCCCTTCGTCTACCTCACCGCATTCGAGCAGGCCGCGCTCAATGGGGACACGAACGTGACACCCATGTCGCTGGTGGACGACTCCCCCACCACGTGGGAGTTCGACGATCAGGTGTGGACACCGGAGAACTACGAGCAGGAATACGACGGCATGGTCACGTTGCGCCGCGCCCTCGCGCACTCGCGGAACATCGCCACCATCAAGGTGGCGGAGCAGGCGGGCTACGGCAACGTCGCTGAACTGTGGGCACGCCTCGGCGTCGGCACCCAGCCCAAGCCGTACCCGTCGATTGCGCTGGGCGTGTTCGAGGCAAGTCCGTTCGACATCGCCACCGCCTACACGGTGTTCCCCAACATGGGCCTCGAACGACAGCTCCGCCACATCTCGCGCATCACCAGCGGCGAAGACGATGTCACGAAGCCGTACAAGGACGCCCCGAGGGTGGTCGCCCGCCCCGAGTCCACCTACCTCGTCGTCGACATGCTGCGAGCGGTGATCAACGAGGGCACCGGGGCCGGCGCGCGCGGCGCGGGGTTCACGCTGGACGCGGCGGGCAAGACCGGGACGACCAACGACCTGCGCGACGCGTGGTTCGCCGGCTTCACGCCCGAACTTCTGACCGTGGTGTGGGTCGGCTTCGACGACAACCAGGTGGTCGGCCTCTCCGGCGCGCAGGCGGCGCTCCCCATCTGGACCCAGTTCATGACGCGCGCCCTCGCCGGCCGCGCCAGCGTGCCGTTCCAGGCGCCCGACGGTGTCTCGTTCGTCGACGTGGACCCTGAGACCGGCAAGCTCGCCGCGCCGTTCTGCCCGAAGATCAGCCGCGTCCCGTTCGCGGCAGGCACCGAACCGGCAGACAGCTGCGAGCCGCATCGCTTCTGAGGCAGCCCAGCCTGCCCGCGCCGGTCCCGACGACAGGGCCCGGCGGCACCCGGCGGGGGTTCGTGGTCTAATGGAAGGGCCATGAACCAAGAGGTCTTTGCCGCAGTCTCTGATGCGCTGGACCGGGGCGAGTCGGCGGCGCTGGTCACCATCGTCTCCACCACCGGCTCGACGCCGCAGCGCGTCGGCGCCAAGATGCTCGTCTTCGGGGACGGCCGGATCGTCGGCACGATTGGCGGCGGCTGCTACGAGAACGACGCGTTCTGGAAGGCGCGCGAGGCCATCACGAGCCGCCGGCCGCAGCTCGTCCACTACGAGCTCGACGACGACTTCGCGCAGGAGACCGGGCTGATCTGCGGGGGACAGATGAGCGTCTACATCGAACCGATCGAACCCTCGCCCGAGCTGTACGTGATCGGCGCCGGCCACGTCGGTTTCCACCTGGCGAACATGGCCCACGAGGTCGGCTTCAAGGTGCACGTCGTCGACGACCGCGAGAAGTTCGCAAACCGCGAACGGTTCCCGCACGCGGACGAGGTCGTCACGGAGGACATTCCGAGCTGGATCACCCGCACGGCCATTCCGGCGCACGCGTATGTCGTCGTCGTCACCCGCGGGCACACGAACGACCTCGACGCGCTTCGCGCCCTTGCCCCTCGCGACCTGCGGTACCTCGGGTTGATCGGCAGCAAGGCGAAGGTGGCGCGTATCCAGGACCAGTTGCTCTCGGAGGGCATGACGCCGGCGCTCCTGACGCAGGTGCACGCGCCCATCGGACTCGACATCGGTGCCGTCACGCCCCAGGAGATTGCGGTGAGCATCCTGTCGGAACTGATCGCGGTGAAGCACGGCAAGATCAAGGGCCGCGACGCCTCCGAGCTGTCGATGCGCTGGTCCAAGGTGAAGGTGTAGCCGGCGTCGGCTCGCCGTGTCGGAGGCCTTCGCCCCACGCGCGGCGACCGGAGTCGCGGCGACGAGCGTGCCCATGCCCCCGTCCCTCCTGATTCGTGACGGACTCGTCGTCACGATGAACGATCGCCTCGAGGTGCTGCGCGGGGACGTGGCGATCCGCGGCGGCCGGATCGAGGCCGTCGGGGCCGACCTGCCGGGGCGCTTCGATCGCGTCATCGACGCCCGCGGCGATTACGTCCTTCCCGGGCTGATCCAGACGCACATCCATCTCTGCCAGACGCTCTTTCGCGGGCGGGCGGACGACCTGCCGCTGATGCGGTGGCTGCGGACACGCATCTGGCCGCTCGAAGCAGCACACACGCCTCGTACGCTGGCCGCGTCGGCGCGGCTCGCGGCCACGGAGCTGCTGCTCAGCGGCACGACGGCCGTGCTCACGATGGAAACGGTGCACGAGACGGAGGCCGTGTGCGAGGCTGTCGCGGCCACCGGCCTCCGGGCCACCATCGGCAAATGCATGATGGACGCGGCGGCCGAGGGCGTGCCCGGACGCCTGCGGGAATCGTCGCAGGCGTCGATCGACGCGAGCGTCGGCCTGCGGCGCGCGTGGGACGGTGCGGCCGGCGGTCGTATCCGCGTCGCGTTCGCCCCGCGATTTGCGGTCTCGTGCTCGCGCGAGCTGCTCGAAGCGGTGGCGGAGCTGTCGGCCGAGCACCAGGCCCTCGTCCACACCCACGCCTCCGAGCAGCAGGAGGAGATCGCGATCGTACGCGAGTTGTCGGGCGGCCTCTCGAACCTCGCCTATCTCGATGCCGTGCACCTCGCCTCCCCGCGGCTGTGCGCGGCGCACTGCGTCTGGGTGGACGACGAGGAGCTGGCGATCCTGGCCACACGGGGCGTGAACGTGATGCACTGCCCCGGCTCGAACCTGAAGCTCGGCTCGGGCGTGGCGCCAGTGGCCGAAATGCGACGGCGGGGCATCACGGTGTCACTCGGCGCAGACGGCGCAGCCTGCAACAACCGGCTCGACATGTTCGAAGAGATGCGGCTCGCCGCCCTCCTGCAGGCCATGCGGCGCGGTCCCGGTTCGTTGCCCGCGCACGAGGTGCTCTGGATGGCGACGCGCGCCGGCGCGAAGACGCTCGGACTCGACGCGATCATCGGGTCGGTCGAGCCTGGCAAACAGGCCGACCTCATCGTGGTGTCCCGGCGGGAGCCGCACGTTACGCCCGACCCGGATCCGTACGGGACGCTGGTGTACGCCTCCCGCGGAGCCGACGTCCGCTTCACGATCGTGGATGGCGAGGTCGTGGTGGACGGGGGCGTACTGGTCCGGCTGGATCGGCAGGACGTACTGCAGGCGGCCGGAGAAGCCGCCCGGGAACTGTCGTCCCGGGCCGGTGTATAATTTCGATTAGCAGTCTCACTGCAAGAGTGCTAATGGACGCCACCGAACGCTCCCGACGGATTCTTTCGGCACTCGTGCGCGAGTACATCGCGTCGGGCGAACCCGTGCCGTCGTCGCTGCTCGTGCGTGCGGCGGGCCTGGGTGTGTCGTCGGCGACGGTGCGCAACATCCTTGCGCGCCTGGAGGACGAAGGGTACGTCCAGCAGCCGCACACCTCGGCGGGCCGGATACCGACCGACCGGGGCTACCGGCTGTACGTGGACATGCTGCTCGAATCCAAGCGCCGCCACCGCGCAGCCAGCCTCGTGGAAGCCCGCCTGCGTCGCGAGGCGATCACCCCGCTGGCGGATGTCGCGCTGTCACAGGCCTCGCACGTGGTCTCGCAGGCGTCGCGGCACGTCGGCTTCGCGCTGAGCCCCGTACACGACACCTCGGTGTTCGACCGGGTCGAGTTCGTGCCCCTCGGGGCGGCGCGGGTCCTCGTCGTGATCGTCGCCAAGGGTGGCCACGTCGTCCAGAAGGTGATCGACACGGGCGAGGCGTTGACCGCCGACGACCTTCGGCAGGCCTCGAACTACCTGAACAACGAGTTCTCCGGCCTCCCGCTCGGCATGGCGCGCGATGCCATCCTCGAACGGATGGGTGAGGAACGACTGCTGTACGACGCCCTCATGGCGCGTGCGCTCCAGCTCGGCTCGTCCTCGTTCACCGACCTTCCCGAGGACCACGTGCTCTATGTGGACGGCGCGGCATCGCTGCTCGGCGAGGATCACGGCCTTGCCCTCAACACGATGCATGCGCTGCTCGAGATGATCGACGAGAAGCAGCGGCTGGTGCGACTGTTGAATGAGTACATCGATGGGACGGGCCTGACCGTCGTCATCGGCGCGGAACATCTCGAACCCAGCCTGCGGCCCTTCAGCCTCGTGGCGTGCACGTTCAAGGACGGCACGACCGCGGGCACCATCGGCGTCATCGGCCCGACCCGGATGCGCTATTCCCGCGCGATTGCGGTGGTGGACGGCGCGGCCCAGGCAGTCTCGCGCGCACTGCGCGATCCCGAGTAGGCACGCTCATGGCTGAACAGGACGTGAAGGACCCGGCGGAGACCCCGCCGGATACGACAGCTCCGGCCGGGTCACCGGCCTCCGACGTGGCAAAGCTCGCGCAGGAGCGCGACGAGTTCTACGACCGTCTGCTGCGCACGACCGCCGAGTTCGACAACTACCGCAAGCGCGTCGAGCGTGAACGGCGCGACCAGGCCGGTCAGGCCACCGCGGATCTACTGCTCGACCTGCTGCTCGTCGTCGACGACTTCGACCGCGCCCTCACCGTGGACGCCGGCGACGGGGCCTCCGCCTATCGCAAGGGAGTGGAGCTGATTCACGCCAAGCTCCACGATCTGCTGCACAAGCGCGGGGTGACGCCCATCGACGCCCTTGGCGCCGACTTCGATCCGAACCTGCACCAGGCGGTGATGCACGAACCCGGCGACGGTCATCGCGAAAACGAGGTGATCGCCGAACTGCGGAAGGGCTACATGCTGAACGATCGGCTCCTGCGGCCGTCCATGGTGAAGGTGGCGAAGGCGTGAGCAAGCGCGACTACTACGAGGTGCTCGGTGTCTCGAAGACGGCCACCGACGCGGAACTGAAGAGCGCATACCGCAAGCTCGCGCTGAAGCACCATCCCGACCGGAACCCCGGCGACAAGGCGGCCGAGGAAAGCTTCAAGGAAGCGGCCGAGGCCTATGCCGTCCTTGCCGATCCGCAGAAGCGCGGCATCTACGATCGCTTCGGGCACCAGGGCCTGGCCGGTGCGGGCGCCGGCGCGGGCGGGTTCGATCCGTCCGTCTTCAGCGACTTCGGCGACTTCGCAGACATCCTCGGCAGCATGTTCGGGTTCGGCGATGCCTTCGGCGGGCGACGCCGCGGCGGGCCACAGCGCGGCGCCGACCTGCGCTACGACCTCGAAATCTCGTTCGAGGAGGCCGCGACGGGTACTGAGACCGCGATCCAGATCCCGCGGCAGGAACAGTGCGAGACGTGCGCCGGTTCGGGCGCGGCGCCGGGCACACAGCCCACGACCTGCTCGATGTGCCGCGGGCAGGGCCAGGTCCGGCGCCAGCAGGGCTTCTTCACGATTGCCACCACATGCCCGCAGTGCCGCGGCGCGGGTCGAACGGTCGCCAAACCCTGCCAGACATGCCACGGTGCCGGCCGCGTGAGCCGCGAGCGCAAGATCACCGTCAAGATCCCGGCCGGCATCGCCACCGGTCAGCAACTGCGCCTGCAGAACGAGGGCGAGGCCGGGGCAGCAGGCGGACCAGCCGGCCACCTCTACGTCGTCGTCCACGTACAGGAGCACGACTTCTTCAAGCGCGACGGCGTCAACCTGTTCTGCGAGGTGCCGGTCAACTTCCCCACACTCGCGCTTGGCGGTGAAATCACGGTGCCGACGCTCGACGGCAGCGAGACGATCAAGGTGCCCGAGGGCACGCAGACCGGCACGACGCTGCGTCTGCGCGGAAAGGGCATGCCGGACGTGAACGGCCGCGGCCGCGGCGACCTCTTTGCGACGGTGCAGGTGCAGACGCCGCGAAAGCTGAACAAGGAGCAGCGCCACCTCCTCGAGCAGCTCGCCAAGGCGCTGCCCAAGGAGAAGTTCGAGCCGCGCACGCACGCCGAAACCCAGGACGAACGCAACCTGTTCGATCGGGTCAAGGACATGTTCGGCTGATGAAGTATCCCGCGCTCGACATCCGCGGCCTCGACGCCGACCTGGCCCTGGCGCTGGTGGACGAGTTCGCGCCAACCGCCGTCGAGGATCTGCGGGACGGCATCTCAGTCTTCTTCGCGACCACCGAGCGGCGGGATGCCGCAGCGGCGGCCGTCGGCGGTGTGGGCGGCGTCCACCTCGCCACTCGGGAGGTCGACGACGAGGACTGGGCCCGGCGGTCGCAGGAGAACCTCACCGCCGTCACCGTCGGGCGCCTGGTTGTGACGCCGCCGTGGTGCATGGAATCCTCGAAGGGTGATGAGCCGACGGGCAACCCTCCCCTGCGCATCGTCATCCTTCCCTCGATGGGCTTCGGGACTGGCCACCACGCCACGACCCGCCTTTGCCTGGCCGCCCTGCAGGCCGTTGGCGCACGAGACAAGCAGGTGGTCGACGTCGGCACCGGGTCCGGCGTGCTCGCGCTCGCCGCGGCCGTTCTGGGCGCGCGCGAGTCGCTGGGGATCGACGTCGATGTGGACGCGGTCCAGTCCGCGCGGGAGAACCTCGATCTGAACCCCGGCATCACGGGCGTCCGTTTCGAAGTGGCCGATCTGCGTGAGCGGCCCCTGCCCAGGGCCGACATCGTGCTCGCGAATTTGACGGGCGCCGTGCTGGTGCAGAACGCCAGCCTCCTGCTGGCGGCAACCGCACCCGCGGGTATCCTGATTGCGAGCGGGCTGCAGGCGCACGAACGCGACGCGGTCGTCGCGGCGTTCGCCGCGGCGGAGATCGTCTGGTCGGGCGAGGACGCCGGCTGGGTGGGCCTCGCCCTGCGGGCGCGCTGACACGCGGCGCCCGGCATCACACGGCCCCGGCTGTCGCCCCGTACGGCACCGGGATATCTGCGGGTCGGCAGCGCCTATGCCCGGAATCACCTCCGTCCGTGTCCTGATCGCGACTGTCGCTCTGGCGTCAGTCGTGTCGCTCGCCGCGCAGGCGCCTCGCCCGGGCACACCACAGGAGCAACCCGCGCGCGACACCCCGGCTCGTGACGCGGCGCTCCCCTCGGCCGCCACGCCGGCCCCGTCGCGGATCACGGGCCGCGTGGTTGCAGCCGATTCGGGCCGGCCCGTCGGTCGCGCGCGCGTGTTCATCTCGGGCAGCGCGCTCGCCGATCCCCGAGCGGTCCTCTCCGACAACGAGGGGCGGTTCGAACTGGCTGATCTGCCCGAAGGCCGCTACTCGCTGACGGCCGGCAAGGCCGGCTTCATCACGGTGGCGTTCGGCCAGCGGCGGCCCCTCCAGGCGGGGACTCCCCTGCAGGTGGCGGCAGGCCAGCAGATCACCGGGGTCGAGTTCCGCCTGCCGCGGGGCAGCGTGATCGCCGGGCGCATCGTGGACGAGAACGGCGACCCGCTGCCGGGGGCGGCGGTCACGGTGCTGCGCTACGTGTACACGCAGGGCGGCGCCCGCCAGTTGGCGCCCGCTGGCGGAGCCCAGACCGACGACCTCGGCGCCTACCGTGTGTGGGGACTCAACCCAGGCCAGTATCTGGTGAGCGCCGCGCTGCCCCAGCGGGGTCCCTTCGGACGAGGCAATGGTCCGGTCGGGAGGCCGATGCCCGGCCGGGGAGCCGCGGCCGCGCCCACCGCCTCGCCGGAGCACGAAGGGTACGCGCCGACCTACTATCCGGGTGTCCCGTCGGTGGACGAGGCACGTGCCATCACCGTGGCACTCGGCGCCGAGGCCTCGGCCATCGACTTCGGCGTCCTCCTCGTCCGCACCGCGCACCTCGGCGGCATCGTCCGCAATCCAGATGGCACGCCCGTCACCGCCGGACTGATCTCGCTCGCCACCGAAGGTACCGGACGGCTGGGCGGCATGGGCCCGGGCACGCCGAGCGCGCGCATTCAGTGGGACGGGGCCTTCACCTTTCCCGCCGTGCCGCCCGGCCGCTACACGCTGCGTGCGCGCAGCGACGACTCCACCCAACCGCAGTTCGCGGAGCAACCGCTCATCGTCACCGGCGACGACGTCGACGACCTCGTCGTCGTGCTGGCGGAGTCGGCGACGCTCGGCGGCACCGTGCAGGTCGAGGCGATGCAGGGCGCCTCGCTCGATCTCACGCAGGTTCGAGTGTCGGCCCCCATGGCCGACGGCGTCGAGGTCGGGCCGGCCTCCACGGCGCGCGTGGGTCGCGACGGGCGGTTCACCATCGAGGGGGTCAGGCCAGGAGCGCACCTCGTCAGGGTGGCGGGCAACCTTCGGGGATGGACGCTGAAGTCGGTGCAGGTGGACGGCCGGGACGTGACCGACACGCCACTCGAAATCCGCAGCGGCCAGTCGCTGGGCGGCCTGCGCCTGCTGTTCACCGATCGGCTGACGGAGATCAACGGAACGGTGGCCGATGAAGGCGGAACGCCGTCGACGGACCTGACCGTGCTCGCCTTCGCCGTGGATGAAGACCTGTGGCGGCCGCTGTCGCGGCACATCGCTACTGCGCGTCCCGACCAGAACGGCCGGTTCCAGTTGCGCGGCCTGCCGGCCGGCGATTACTTTGTCGCGCTCGTCGATCCCGAGGAGCAGGGACAGTGGTTCGAGCCGGCGTTCCTGTCCTCACAGCGTCCGCGGGCGTCGCGCGTCTCGCTGGTGGACGGTGACGTGAAGACGCAGGACTTCACGTGGCCGGGACGCTGACCGACCTACCGGCTGAACCAGACCGTCGTTTTCACGGCGAAGATGTTGTCGCCCGGCGCCGACCACGAGTCGAAGAGGTCGCCGACCCGCACACGGTCGCCGACCGCGGTCTGCCCCTGCCGGTTCTGCTGCCACACGACGAACAGGATGCTGCCGGGCCGCCACTCCCAGCGCAGCACCATGTTGCTGCGGAACGACCGGCGGTTGAACCAGTCGTTCGGGATCGTGAAGGCCGTGGCGCCGTCGGTCACACGGTGGCTGCCGTCGGTCTGGCGCACGATGGTGGTGCCGTCGGTGCCATAGATGCGCAGGTCGCGTGCACGGCCGGCCGTGAGTTCCCCGTACGCGCTCGACCGGACGCTGGCAGCGAACGGCTCGGCGTAGACCTCGAGCGTGACGTCCGGTTTGAACGTGTAGTTCACGCGAAACTGGGCTGAGAGCGTGCTGCGGTCGACTACGCCGAAGACGTAGCGGTTGTTGAACGTCTCCGGCCGGCCGGTGCCAGGAAAAGTGCGGAGGTACTGCCGGTTGATGGGGCCGTTCAGCGTGGCGTTGGTGCCACCCTCGAGGCTGTACTCGGGCTCGACCGAGAACTGCAACGCCGGCGACGGCCGCGTCGAGAACTGTCCGCCGATGGTCCACGACTGGTCCCCGAGTTCGTTCGCGCGGTAGTTGAACTCGCCCCGCCAGGACGTGTTGGCGCCCGATCGGTTCCGCAGCGTGGATGAGAGGTTGAAGCCGCGCGGCGTGCCCATCGACGGGCCGCCCCGCGTGAGCTGGGCGTCCTGTCCCCGGTAGTAGTAATTCAGGTTCATCGTCGCCACCCAGAAGTTCGGGAACGTCACGCTGTTGTTGCTGTTCAGCGTGTTCCGGACCCCCAGGTCCTTGTCGAAGTACCAGTAGTTGTTCATGCCGAGCTGGAACGAGTAGGCGCGCAGGAACCTGCCGGGGCGCGTCTCCCGGTAGGTCACGCGGGGGCCGCCCGTGACGTCGCCCGCGTAGTTCAGCCGGCCGAAGTCGCTGGGATCGAACTCGGGCGACTCGATCTGCAGGTTGTAGTTCCACAGCCAGTGCCGGCCGGCGATCTTGCCGACGTTGCCCTGAATCTGTGCGCCGCTCAGCGCCCGGCGCGTGGGATCGAAGCGGATGTTCGGCTGATCGAGGCGCTGGAAGAAGTGGCCGTTCGCCCGCTGGTAGCGCGCGATCGCGGCCTCCTCCCCGCTGACGAAGGTCAGCCCGACATTGCCGTTGGCTTCGTAGGTGCGGTCCTTGAAGCGCAGGCGTGTGTCGACACCGGTGGTCACCGCGTTGCGCACGAGCGTCTGCGCCAGCGGGTCCGACGCGGCCATGTTCCGGCGCACCATCGTCACGTGAGCGCCGACCGTGGACCCCTGCCGGTCGAGTTCCTTGATGACGCGGCCGACCGCCCACTCCGTCCGCGGAGCCACCCGGACCTCCGAGCGGAGTCCGTTGATCTGCACACGCGCATTCGTCTCTTCGGTGACGGCGCCGAGCACTCCCAGCGACGTGCCGTTCCTGAACCGGCCGGTCAGCTTGCCGGCGCCGATGATGTTGGTGGTGTTGGGAAACGCGACGTAGTCGCCCGACGCCGAGCCCTGGGGGCGCGCGCCGATGCGCCGGGAGTAGTAGAAGTTGGTCGTGCCCGCCTCGAGCACGCTGTTGCCTTCGATGAAGAAAGGCCGGCGCTCGGCGAAGAACACCTCGAAGACCGACAGGTTCACCTGCGCCGGATCGAGTTCGACCTGTCCGAAGTCGGGATTGATGGTGGCATCGAGCGTCAGGTTCGATCCGATGCCGACCTTGACGTCCGCACCAACGCGACCGGTCGGGTTGTAGGCGGACAGGAACGGGTTGTTGGGATCGCGGTTGGCCGTGATGGTGGACGACCCAGCTACGTAGGGCAGCACCTCCAGGCGTCGTCGCGGCTGGACACCTTCAATCCCCCGCAGTTCACCGAAACGGGACGACCAGCCCCGATTCGTGCGCCCGATGACGACCCAGTAGACCTGCTCGTTGAGCGTTGGCCGCCAGCGCTTGATGTTGAGGCCCCACACGCGCTCCGGCGACTCGTTGAAGCGCAGCTGCGAGAACGGGATCCACATCTCCGCCGACCATCCGTCAGCATCGATGGTCGTCCGGGCGCGCCACACCGGGTCGTACTGCTGATCGCTGTCGTTCTCGTTGTCGGTCGGGTGGAAGTGATCGAGCCGGACGCCCGACGCCGTGACGCCGAACATGTACGCCGTCCGATGGTCGAGGAACGTGTCGAGTTCGATCTGCAGGTACTCCGCCTGCCCCTCGACGTCCCGCCGGCTCATGGGCGCCTGGACGCCGCCGTGCTGCGCGTGCATCCGGGCACCGACCCACAACGCGGTCTCGTCGAAGACGATCCGGACTTCCATCGGATCGACGGGATCGCCGTTCTCGGTCGGCTCCTGCTGCCGAAAATCCACGATCGGCTGCGCCGTCTCCCACGCGCCTTCGTCCAGGTGGCCGTCGAGCTGGATGGAATCCTGCGGCACCCGGGTCGCATGTGCCTGCTTGCGGGGCGGCTCGAGCTGAGGCTCACCGGCGAGTTGTTGGCGGGGAATCGGCTGCTGCGCCGGAGGCTGCAGCGACAGCTGCTGCCCGGCCGCGGCGGGCGGCGCTGCGAGCATCGCGAACGCCGCAAGGCAGACGACTGACAGACACGAGACAGTTCTAACCATGCAAGGGAATGCGCCGGGAGACCCGTGATGCTATCACGTTTGATCCCAGAGGAATTCGAGGATGCTCAGGGCCGCAAGCGGCACCGCATCGGCACGCAGGGTGCGCGCGCCGAGCGAGACGAGCCTGACGCCGGCCTGCTGCGCCGCCTCGAGTTCCCCCGGATCCCACCCGCCTTCGGGACCGACCAGCACGACCGCTTCGAACGGTAGAGGTTCATCGCGCAGCACCGACAGAGGCGCGACCGCCGCGCCTGCCGACGGTTCGACGAACATCAGGCGCTGCAGGGGTAGCGGCTCCGTCAGGTAGGTTTCGAGGGTGAGCGGGGTGCGGACCTCCGGGAGCAGCGCCCGGCGGCACTGCTTGGCGGAAGCGAGGGCCACACGGTTCCACCGGTCCACCCGCGCGGCGCGAAGCAGCTGGGCCACGGTCACCTCCGTGCGGCGCGTCACGAGAGGCTGGATGGCTGTCACCCCGAGCATCACCGCGTCCCGCACCACATCGTCCATGCGCTCGCCCTTGAGCACCCCCTGCGCAAGCGTCAGCTGCACGGACGATTCGCGCGCGGCCTCCACGCGCGACAGCAGCTGCAGGGTGACCTCGCGGCGAACCGCAGTCGCCACCCGCGCGAGGAACTCGACGCCGCGACCGTCGAACACGCTCACCACGTCGCCCGGGCCGAGGCGCAGCACGCGGGTGAGATGCTCGCCCTCGTCACGCGGCAGCGTCACGGTCTCGTCGGCCGGATCGAGCGCGGGCGCAAAGAAGCGGTGCACGTCGCCGGGAATTATCGCAAACGGCCCGGCGCCGCGGGAGTCCCGGGCCAACGTGGTACTCTCTTCCGGGGCGAATGTTCTTCCGGGACCAGATCATCGGGAAGTACAAGATCCTGCAGACGCTCGGGAGCGGCGGGTTCGGCACCGTCTACCTGGCCGAGGACACCTGGATCGACAAGAAGGTTGCCATCAAGGTGCCCCACCGGCAGACGGTGGACTTCGGCGAACTACTTCGCGAGCCCCGCCTGCTGGCGAGCCTCAATCACCCCAATATCGTCACGATTGTCACGGCGGAGCGGCAGGAGAACGTCTTCTTCATCGTGATGGAGTACGTGCCGGGCGAGACGCTCGAGGCCGTGATTGCCCGCGAGGGCCCGCTCGAGATCCCGGTCGCCCTCGACTACACCTGCCAGATCTGCAACGCCCTCGGCCACGCCCACCAGCACGGCGTGCTTCACCGCGACCTCCGCCCCTCCAACGTCCTCGTCTCGGACACGGGCCTGCTCAAGGTGGCCGACTTCGGCACCTCCCGGTTCCTGGAGATTGCCGCCCACGGCACCACCGTCATCGGCAGTCCGCCCTACATGGCGCCGGAGCAGTTCCAGGGCAAGGCGCTGTTCGCGAGCGACATCTACTCGCTCGGCGTGACCATGTTCCAGATGCTCACGGGCGACCTGCCGTACGACACGCCGACACCGGCCGACCTGGAGCGCCTCCTCCGGGGCGAACTGCTCGTCTCGGTTCGCGCGCGGAACCCCCGTGTCCCGCGCGCCATCAACGACATCGTCCTGAAGGCCATGGCACCAGACGCGCACGCGCGCTACCAGCGGGCCTCCGAAATCCTGGACGACATTCTCGCCGCCAGGAGCGCGGCGGCGCCCCCCGCGCGCCGCACTCCGCATGCGGTGGCCGCCGGCGCAGACCCGAGCCGTGATCAGGTCGCGGACATTCAGGCCCGGCTGCGCACCCGCGAGACTCCGCAGGCCCGGTTCTGCTGGCACTGCCGCAAGCCGCTGCACGCCCGGTCGGACCGGTGCCCCTTCTGCGGCGAGACGCAGTAGGCCGTCCCGGGACGCCAGATGCACTAAAATCTGTCGGAAGGAGAGCTACCGATGGGTTTTGCGGGCACGGGCGTGATCTGGATGAATGGGAAGCTGGTGGACTGGAAGGACGCGACCATCCACATCGGTTCCCACGTCATCCACTACGGCAGCGGCGTCTTCGAGGGTGCGCGGTGCTACGCGACGCCGAAGGGCTCGGCCGTGTTCCGCCTCGACGAGCACATGGTCCGGCTCGTCAACTCCGCGAAGATCTACCGCATGGCGTATCCGCTGGACCTCGCCGGCTGGCGGGCGGCAGTCCTCGAGACAATTCGCGCCAACGCAATGAAGGCGTGCTATATCCGGCCGCTCGTCTACCGCGGCTACGACATGCTCGGGGTCAATCCGCTGCCCAATCCGGTGGATGCCGCGATCATGGTGTGGGAATGGGGCGCCTACCTAGGTGCCGGCGCGCTCGAGCAGGGCGTCGACGTGAAGGTCAGCAGCTGGTCACGCATGGCGCCGAACACGCTGCCGGCCATGGCCAAGAGCACGGCGAACTACGCGAACTCGGCGCTCATCAAGATGGAGGCGCTGGCCGACGGTTATTCAGAGGGGATCGCGCTGGACGTGTACGGCAACGTCAGCGAAGGCAGCGGCCAGAACCTCTTCATGGTGCGTGACGGGGTGGTGTATACCCCGCCCATCGCCAGCTCGGTCCTCGGCGGCATCACGCGCGACTCGATCATGACGCTTGCGCGCGACCTCGGCTACACGGTGGTCGAGCAGAACATCCCGCGTGAAGCCCTCTACATCGCGGACGAGGTGTTCTTCACCGGAACCGCAGCCGAGGTGACACCGGTCCGCTCCATCGACAAGATCACG
Organism: uncultured Bifidobacterium sp.; assembly: GCA_964386715.1. Lineage (GTDB taxonomy): Bacteria > Acidobacteriota > Vicinamibacteria > Vicinamibacterales > CAVVIG01 > CAVVIG01. The sequence continues at coordinate 126,821 of CAYLTD010000001.1, read as the reverse complement.
ATCGGCGCCGGCGCGCGTGGCCCGGTAACCGCGGCCCTGCAGAACGCCTTCTTCGCGGTCATCAACGGCGACGTACCGGACACGCACGGCTGGCTGACCTTCGTCTACGACGACGAGGCCTCGCTGCGCGAGCCGGCGAAGCCTGCCACGGCGAAGGCCTGAGTTCGACGCCGGGCCGGCTTTGCGCCGGCCCCGGCGGTGTCCGCGTCAGGCCGGCCGCGGTTTTCCCGGGGGCGGTCTCTCACGCTCACCACCCGACCGTCCGATAGCTTGTCCAGGGCACTTGTGCCCGCCGGGCCCGGCATGTACGCCGCTGGCGCGGCCTTCGCACGCACACGCGGCAATACGGCACGCGTGCCGACGACCCCGGAGCTTCCTGGACCAGAGCACACATGCACGTCAACGACCTGCTCAAGATTGCCGTCGACGCCGGCGCGTCGGACCTGCACCTGAAGGTCGGCAGCTTCCCGATGATGCGCGTTCGCGGCACGCTCGTGCCCGCCACCGAGGAGAAGCGGCTCGACCACGAGGACGTCGTCGCGATGAGCGCGGCGGTGATGTCCACCTCGCAGCGGCAGCGCTTCAAGGAGGCGCAGGAGGTCGACCTGGCCTACAGCGTCCCCGGCCTGGGCCGCTTCCGCTGCAACATCTTCCAGCAGCGCGGCACCGTCGGGCTGGTCCTTCGCGTGATTCCGATGCAGATCCGGTCGGTGGAGGAACTGATGCTCCCGGCGGTGCTGAAAACCATCGCCAGCGAGGAGCGCGGCATGGTGCTCGTCACTGGCACGACGGGCAGCGGCAAGAGCACCACGCTGGCGGCGCTCATCGACTACATCAACCGCACCCGGTGCACGCACGTCATGACGGTCGAGGATCCGATCGAGTTCCTCCATCGCGACCAGAAATCGATCGTCAACCAGCGCGAAGTATCCGTGGACACACGGTCTTTTGCGCAGGCACTGCGCAGCGCGCTGCGCCAGGACCCGGACGTGATCCTCGTCGGCGAAATGCGCGACTTCGAGACCATCGAGACCGGCCTGCTGGCAGCCGAGACCGGCCATCTGGTCTTCTCCACGCTGCATACCCTCGACGCAACCGAGACCATCAACCGCATCATCGCCGTGTTCCCGCCGCACCAGCAGAAGCAGGTGCGCCTCCAGCTCGCGAGCGTGCTGCGGGCCGTCATCTCCCAGCGCCTGATGCCGCGCGCCGACGGGAATGGCCGGGCACCCGCCGTCGAGGTGATGATCAGCACCCCGTTCATCCGCGACTGCATCGTCGACAAGGACAAGACGCACCTGATCAACAGCGCCATCGCCCAGGGCACGTCGCAGTACGGCATGCAGACGTTCGACCAGTCGATTTTCGGGCTGTACCAGCAGGGACTCGTATCCTACGAAGAGGCGCTGCGCTGGGCGTCCAACGTGGATGAGTTCAAGTTGAAGGTCCAGGGTATCTCGACCACGTCCGACGTGACGCGCGACGAGATGGCGAAGGGCGTGCTCAGGGGCGTTCCGGAGATCACGCGGTTCGGTACCTAGGGCAGCGGTGGCTCGCCGCCATTGTTCCGCAGGACGTCGCTGACCGGCCGGAGTTGATTCGCATGTCCTCCGCCTACGTCGCCGCTCTGAAGATGCTCGGCCGACGGGAACTCTCGGAGCAGCAGGTCCGGGAGCGCCTCGCCCGGAAGGGGTTCACCGAGGACGTCATCGATGCCGCGGTCGACCGGCTCAAGGCTGAACGCGCCATCGACGATGCGCGCGTGGCGGCGGCGATCGCACGCACCGAAACCGGCGTCAAGCGCCGCGGGAGGTTGCGCGTCCGGCGGCAGATCGAAAGCGCCGGCATCGCACCCGGCGTGGCCCGTGAGGCCACCGACGCGGTGTTTCAGGAGGTGGACGACGACGCCCTGCTGGAGGCGGCCCTGGCCCGCCGCCTGCGCGGCGGTCGCGCGATCGGGGACGACCGCGAGTTCCAGCGCCTCTATCGCTACCTCACGTCGCAGGGCTTCGACGCCGACCGCATCCGGGCGGCTCTTGCCGCCCGCAGGCGGCCACGCGCCGACTCCCCCCTGGACGACGGCGAATAGCTGCTAAAATCAAGAGTTCCACGTTCCACGGTCCGGTCTCGAGCCCGATGTACGGCGCTCGTGCGGGACCGTCGACCGCTGTAAGCCAGGTGTACTTCTCATGATCACTGTCCAGGGTGTGTCCATGCGGTACGGCTCGAAGGTGCTCTTCGAAGACGTGACCGCGACCTTCTCCGCGGGCCGCCGGTACGGCCTGACCGGCCCGAACGGCGCCGGCAAGTCCACGTTCATGAAGCTCCTCACGGGTGAGCTGATTCCGCAGAAGGGGACGGTGAGCCGACCCGAGAAGCTGGGCGTGCTCCGCCAGGACCAGTTCGCCTTCGACAAGTTCCGCGTCGTCGACACCGTGATCATGGGCAACAAGCGCCTCTGGTCCGCCATGGAGGAACGGGAGCGCCTGTACGAGAAGGGCGCGGACATGACCGACGACGACGGGATGCGCCTCGGCGAACTCGAGGGCATCGTCGGCGAAGAGGACGGCTACAGCGCGGAGAGCGACGCAGCGATCCTCCTGCAGGGGCTCGACATCCCCAACGACCTGCACGAGCGGAAGATGAGCGAGCTGCAGGGCGGCCAGAAGGTGCGGGTGCTGCTGGCGCAGGCGCTGTTCGGGCACCCGGCGGCGCTGCTGCTCGACGAGCCGACCAACCACCTCGACCTCGACTCGATTCACTGGCTGATCGACTTCCTCACCCGATACGACGGCACGCTCATCGTCATCTCGCACGACCGCCACTTCCTCAACGCGGTGTGCACCCACACGGCCGACATCGACTACCAGACGATCATCACCTACACGGGCGGTTACGACGACATGGTGGTGGCGAAGACGCAGATCCGCTCGCGTGTCGAAGCCGAGAACGCCCAGCGCGAGAAGAAGATCGCCCAGTTGCAGGAGTTCATCGCCCGGTTCGGCGCCGGCACGCGCGCGAGCCAGACGACGGCGCGCCGCAAGGAAGTCGAGCGCCTGCAGACCACCGAACTGGCGAGGTCGAACATCCAGCGCCCCTTCATCAAGTTCACCCAGGCGCGGCCGTCGGGCCGCCTCGCCATGGAGTGCTCGGGCATCTCGAAGAAGTTCGGCCACAACAAGGTCGTCACCAACTTCGACGCCGTGGTGAACCGGGGCGAAAAGATCGTCCTGGTGGGTCGGAACGGCGTCGGCAAGACGACGCTGCTCAGGGCGCTGCTGGCCGACACACCGAACCTGCCCCCGGCGCCGGGCGACAAGGACAGCGGGACCATCCGATGGGGCCACGAGGTCTCGATCGGGTATTTCCCGCAGGATCAGACCGGCCTGATCCAGAAGGGCCTGACCGCCGTCGAGTGGCTGCACCAGTTCGACCCGGATGCCCACCGGCAGGACATCCACGGGCTCCTCGGCCAGATGCTCTTCACGGGCGAGGAAGGCCTGAAGCCTACTGAGGCGCTGTCGGGCGGCGAAACGGCTCGCCTGCTGTTCTGTCGCCTGATGCTGCAGAAGCCGAACGTGCTGGTGCTCGACGAGCCGACCAACCACCTCGATCTCGAATCGATCAACGCGCTGAACATCGCGCTGCAGAAATACGAGGGCACGGTGTTCCTCGTCACGCACGACGAGGACCTCATCGACGAGGTCGGCACGCGGGTGTGGCACCTCGAGCCCGGCCAGCTCCACGATTTCAAGGGCACCTACGAGGAGTACACCGCGACGGAAGAATACGCCGCCACCAGAAATGGCTAGCGGTGGACGCGGGTTGGTCGTCGGTCGTTGCGAGTCGCCAGTCAGTCAAGAGTCGAGAGAACCATGACATCGAATGAGATCCGGCGGTCGTTCCTCGAGTTCTTCCAGAAGAACGGTCACCGTGTGGTCCCCAGTTCGCCCCTCGTTCCCGGTGACGACCCGACGCTGCTCTTCACCAACGCCGGGATGAACCAGTTCAAGGACCTGTTCCTCGGCCGCGAGAAGCGCGACTACACGCGCGCCACCACGTCACAGAAAGTGATGCGCGTCAGCGGCAAGCACAACGACCTCGACAACGTCGGGCCGTCGCTGCGGCACCACACCTTCTTCGAGATGCTCGGCAACTTCTCCTTCGGCGACTACTTCAAGGCCGAGGCGATCGAGTTCGCCTGGACCATGCTGACCGAGGTGTGGAAGATGCCGGCCGACCGCCTCGTGGTGTCGGTGTTCAAGGGCGAGAACGGCATCCCGCGCGACGCCGAGGCGTACGAGATCTGGCGGAAGTTCGTGCCCGCGGAACGGATCATGGAACTCGGGTCCGAGGACAACTTCTGGCAGATGGGCGACACGGGACCCTGCGGGCGCTGCTCGGAGATCTACTACGTGCGCGGCACCGGGATGGACCCGGAGATCGAGGTCTGGAACAACGTCTTCATGGAGTTCGAGCGCAGCGCCGACGGCACGCTGGCGCCGCTGCCGGCGCCGTCGATCGACACCGGCATGGGGCTCGAGCGCATCACGGCCGTCCTCCAGCGCAAGGACTCGAACTACGACACCGACCTGTTCATGCCGCTGCTCACCCGCATCGGCGAACTGGCCGGAGCGACCTACGGCGCCAACCCGCAGACCGACATCTCGATGCGCGTGGTCGCCGATCACGCCAGGGCGACGACGTTCCTGATCGCGGACGGCGTCATCCCGTCGAATGAGTGGCGCGGCTACGTGCTCCGCAAGATCATGCGGCGCGCCATGAGGCACGGGAAGATGCTCGGGCTCTCCGAGCCGTTCCTCCACGAGATGGTCGCGGTCCTCGCGCGCGAGATGGGAGACGCTTACCCGGAACTGCGCTCCAACCGCGACATGATCGAGAAGACCATCACCGCCGAGGAGAACCGGTTCGACGCCGTGCTCACCGACGGCCTGCCACGCCTCGAGGCGGAGATCGCGAAGGCGCTCGAGTCTGCCGCACGCACCCTGCCGGGCGAGAGCGCCTTCCGCCTGTACGACACCTTCGGCGTTCCGTACGACTTCATCGAAGACACGGCCGCGACGCGCGGCGTCACGGTGGATCGCGACGGGTACGAGCGCGCCATGGAGTCGCAGCGCGACAAGGCCCGCTCGCAGAGCGCCTTCGGGGGGAGCCGGAAGGGCCAGGACTTCACCCTCGCCGACGAGGCTGCCCTCGCCGCGGCCGGGGACCGCTTCGAGGGCTACGCGTCCACCACGGTTGCGGGCGTGCCGGTGCTCGCGCTGTTCGACGACGCACGGCAGCCGGTGGGCCAACTCGGAGAAGGGACGACCGGGTTCGCGGCGCTCGCGAGCACCCCGTTCTACCTGGAGGCCGGTGGGCAGGTCTCGGACGCCGGCCGCATCGTCAACGAGGCGTCCGGCTCGGTCGCCGTCGTCGAGGGGCTGGCGCGCATCCGCCAGGGGCTGCCGCGGGCCCACAAGGTCCGCATCGAGTCTGGCACCCTGAAGACCCGCGACCTCGTGACGGCGAGCGTCGACGCGGAGGTCCGCAACGCCACGCGCCGGAACCACACCGCCACGCACCTGCTGCACGCCGCGCTGCGCCAGGTGCTGGGCACCCACGTCAAGCAGGCCGGGTCGCTCGTGGCGCCCGATCGCCTGCGCTTCGACTTCGTCCACTTCCAACCCGTGACGCGCGACGAGTTGGACCGCATCGAGCGAATCGTGGCCGAGCAGGTGCTCAGGAACACACCCGTCACGACCGAGGTGCGGTCGACCGAGGAAGCGATCGCCTCGGGTGCGATGGCGCTGTTTGGCGAGAAGTATGGCGACCGCGTTCGCGTGGTCAGCGTGCCCGGCTTCAGCGTGGAACTCTGCGGCGGCACGCACGTGTCGGCGACTGGCGACATCGGCGCCTTCGTGATCGTCGCCGAGAGCGGCGTGGCCGCTGGTGTGCGCCGCATCGAGGCCATCACGGGCATCGGCGCCCTGGCACACATTCAGGAGCAGCGCGGGGCGCTGCAGCGGCTGGTGGAGGCACTGCACGTGGCACCCGATCAGGCGGTCGACGCGGTCGAGCGCCTGCAGGGCGAAGCCAAGAGGCTTGCACGCGAGATCTCGCAGCTCAAGACCAGGCTCGCGATGGGCGGCGGAGGCGGCGAGGCCGAGGCCCCCGTGGAAGTGAACGGCGTCAAGGTGGCGCGCCGGAAGGTGGCGGGCCTGGACAAGGATGCCCTGCGCAACCTGGCCGACTCGCTCAAGGCCGCGATGCAGAGCGGCGTCGTGGTCATCGCCTCGGAGAACGACGGCAAGGTCCAGATGGTCGTGGCCGTCACGCCAGACCTCTCGGCCCGCGTGAAGGCCGGAGCGCTCGTCAAGGCACTGGCCCCCATCGTCGGCGGTGGCGGCGGCGGACGGCCGGACTTCGCGGAAGCGGGCGGTCGCGAACCCGGCAAGATCGACGACATGCTCGCGGCCGCACCGGATGCGGTGCGCACGCTCCTGGGCTGACACCGAAGCGGGTCGATCGCGGCCCGCTCACCGCTCCCGGTACTCAGAATTCGCGTACCTGCACGGCACTGCGCCCGAACTGCGCCGCGCCTCGCCTTCAGCGCTCCCGTGAGGCAGTCGTGCGGCCGATACGACACCCAGAGAGGTGTCAACCGGCCCGTGACTGTGCCACGCTCGCTCCGACTCTGTGCGCTCCTCCTGATGATGACGGGCCTCTCCGCCCGCGCGGACGCACAGATCTACTCGTGGACCGATCGGGAGGGCCGGCTGGTGCTCTCCAACGTACCGCAGGGCACCAACCTCGGCATACCGCTCAATGACGACGCGCCGGCCGAGGGCGCAGCGGAGCCGGCCCGTACGGCTCGCGTCGCGCCGTCTGACGGGTCGCGAGCCTATGACGACCTGATCGAGGAGCACGCTCACCGCAGGGGTGTCCGTGCGGACCTGGTGCGCGCCGTCATCCAGGTCGAGTCCGGCTTCAACCCGCGGGCCGTCTCGCCGAAGGGCGCCATGGGGCTCATGCAGTTGATGCCGGCCACCGCGCGCCAGCTTGGCGTCGCCAACGCGTTCGACCCCGCCCAGAACATCAGGGGTGGGGTGGCCTACCTTCGACAACTGCTGGATCGGTATGACGGCAACGAGCGCCTCGCGCTGGCTGCCTACAACGCCGGACCAGGGGCCGTGGACCGGCATGGGCAGGCCGTGCCGCCATTTCGCGAGACCCGCGAGTACGTGTCGCGGGTCAATGGCCTTGCCGGGACCTCGCGCACCACGCCCCGCGCCCGCATCTACCGCGTCGTCGAAGTGATCGACGGGCGCGAGGTGGTCAAGTACACCGATCGTCCGCCGTCGGGCAACTAGGCGCAGCTGCCCGGTTCGCTGGACGCCCGCTACTCGGGCCGCTCGATGCTGCTCAGGTCGAGCCGGTCGAACACCCGCCCGAGTGCCCGCGTGACGAACACCAGCTCGATGCCGATCCCCAGGGCTCCGACGACCGCGCCCGGCACCAGCACCCAGGGTCCGACGGTGTCCTCGAACAGCGCCCACAGCAGCGCAGCCGTGATGATGCCCGGCACCAGCGCGATACCCAGCACGAGCCACGTTGCGCCGAGCAGGATGAGGCGCTGTCCCATGGCATCGACGCCTCGCGGCCTCGACCCGCCGAGCGACGTCCATGCCGGCAGCAGCAACGCCGTGCCGTTGTGCACGGCGTACTGGCCGAAGACCAGTGCCGGCGTCAGGATGAGCATCGACCAGCCGACCGCGTGCCGCAGATCCCAGTCCGTGCGGCCGAAGACGGTCGCGGAGAGCAGCATGGCGATCGCCCCGAAAGCCAATCCCGCCAGCGTGACGAGCGTGGCGGGCCAGGCGATCTCGCCCCGTACGACGTCGGCGCCGCGAACGGGCCACGTCTTGAGGAGATCGAGGTACTGCAGATCCTGCCGCATGTCGATCCGCAGCACCTGCGGCGCCATGAACACGGTGAACGCGGCCCCCCAGATGGCGAAGAGCCCCAGCATCTGCGCGAATCCGCGTACGCGCGCCACGAGCATCGCAGCACCGACCATCCACGCCAGAATCAGGGACACGCGCAGGAGCACGCGGCGGTCGACGACACGAAAGGTCTGCAGCGCGCTCTTCCAGGCGAATGCGGCGGCAGGGCGGCCCGAGGCGGCGAGGGTCCACCCGACGTCCCTGGCTGTGTAAGCCTGCCGGCGCTGCCCCGGTGCGTGTGTCAGCCTGTCGGCCACGTCGTCGGCCGCCAGGTCGACCGACTCGTGCGCCCACATCACCCACAGGATGGTGAGGCCGTACAGGCCGGCCGCCGCAATCATCGACCACCAGAACTCCGGAAACGTCTGTGCGAAGACCGGCCGCACGACCGTGGTGAACGGAGACAGCAGCAGCGCCGGGACGGGCTCGCGCGTGATCCTCACGATGCGGCCGAACGCGTCGCCCACGGTCAGGATCGGGGCAGCCATCACGTCACGCGCCACTGCGATGAGCACCGCCCCCACGCCGGCGAAGGAGACGATGAGGCCTGGCCAGACGACGGCGACGCTGCCGGCCCGGCGGGAGGTACGCAGGCGTGTCCGCGCCAGCGTCACGCCCGTGAAGAACACGTGCGTGATCATCAGCAGCAGCCACGTTCCCAGCATCCCGCGCACGCGCACCAGCAGCGAACCGGTGGGATATGCGAGCGCAAAGATGAGCGCGCCGGTGAGCACCGCAAACTGTGACCGCATGAGCCGGTAGATCAGCAGATCGCGGCGCGCAACCGGTGCAGGGAACAGGAACGCCACCTCGGACTTGGAGAAACTGAGCAGGCCGCTGCCAAACGGCAACAGCCAGCTCAGCGCGGCACCCACGGCAAGCGCAAGTCCGCCGAAGGCGACCCCGGCCGCGCCGAAGGCGGGCACCAGAGCCTGATAGCGCTCCGTGCGACGGCGCCGGCGTTCGCGCTGGTCACTGCTGAACGCGCGTTCGCGCACGAACAGGGTGAGGAACAGGTAGAGCGCGCCTGCAAGTGCCCCGATCAGGTAACGCGGCTCGCGCAGGCGCTGCAGGCGGCGGCGCGCGCGGTTCCTGGCCGTGCACCACATGATGTACAGCGTGGCATTGAACATCACCGCGCGCCCGTCTCCGGCTCCTCGTCGGGGTCGTGCCCGGTGACGCGCAGAAAGATGTGCTCGAGTGTCGAGCCGGAACGCGCAAGGTCGGCACGCGCCGCGAGGTCGGCCACCGACCCGTCGGCAACCTTCCTGCCCCGGTCCATGATGATCACGCGCGTGCACACCTCCTGGACCAGGTGCAGGAGGTGCGACGAGACGAGGATGGCCGCGCCCTGGCGCGCGCGCCGCACGATGGTGTCCCGCATGCGCCGGATACCGATGGGGTCGAGTCCTGTCAGTGGCTCGTCGAACAACAGCACGGACGCGTCACGGATGAGCCCGCAGGCCACCACGACCTTCTGTCGCATGCCGCGCGAAAGTTCACCGGGCAGCGCCCCTTCGCGTCCGGCGAGGTCGAGTTCCTCTACCAGAGCCCGGGCGCGCCGCTCGAAATCGGGAACGCCGTAGATCCGGGCCACCAGGCGCAGGTGCTCGTCGACAGTCATGTACTCGAACAGGTGCGGTTCGTCCGGCATGAACGCGAGCTTCCGGCGTGCCGCCAGCGGATCCGCCACGATGTCGTGGCCGTCGATCAGGACCCGCCCGGCGCTCGGGCGCAGGATGCCGGCGAGCGTGCGGAGGGTGGTCGTCTTGCCGGCCCCGTTCGGGCCCAGCAGGCCCACAATCTCCCCCGCCGCCACCGTGAACGACAGGTCGTCGACGGCGGGCAGGGTGCCGTAGACGCGACGCAAACCCTGGACGGCAATGCTCATGGGATGTGCTACGATTAGGGGTTCCGGAGGACCGAATTACGTGGCATCGCATGAATCCGCGCTGAAGGCGCACCGCCAGAGTCTGAAGAATCGTGAGCGCAACCGGCATTTCCGATCGCGTCTCCGCGGAGCGCTCAAGAGCATCCGCACGGCGATCGACGGGAAGGACGCCGCTGCAGCCGAAGGCGCGCTCAAGCAGACGGTGTCGCTGATCGACAAGATGGCCAGCAAGGGCATCATCCACCGCAACGCGGCGGGCCGCTACAAGTCGAGGCTGGCCACGCGCATCGCGGCCGCCCGAGCCTAACCCGGTCAGTACCGCCTGGCGCCACCGGCCGCACCTGGTCGGCTGGCGCCTCGCGCGCACAACTCGACAATCAACCGCTCGAGCAAGACGCGTGGCTCGCCCGCCGACCGCTTCAGGTCCTGGTCGGTCCTGAACAGTGCCTGTACGGCCGGCCGAACGGCGGCGGGCATCTGCAGCGGGAACCGCGTCCGCACGAGCCACCCCAGCTGGCCCAGGATCTTCTCCGGTGCCGCTCCCGCGTCCAGCATCAACGCCAGTTCACGCAACGCGGTCCTGCCGTCTCCGGACTCGATGGCGTTCGTCATCGCCCAGTCGTCCTGGAGCGAGGCGGGACCGACGATCTCGCGGACGTCCTCGACGCTGATCGACTTCTGCCCCAGCGCATAGAGCAGCAGCCGATCGACGTCGTTGCGCAGCCGCTTGATGTCCGTGCCGCACCGTTCGGCGAGCAGGCGTGCGCCGGCGGGGTCGATCTGCACCCGCGCTTCCTGGACGCGGTTCCGGACCCAGACGGCCGCGTCTTCCACCGTCTCGAGCACCCCACACAGGACCAGCGTGGCCTCGCGCGCGAGCAGCTTGTACATGCGGCTGCGCTTGTCGAGCGGCCCCGACACCAGCACCAGGGTCGTCTGCGGGTCAGGCGCCTTCAGCAGCCCCTCGAGCTCTTCGTGCGCGCGGGCCGCGGCCTCGCTTTCGCGCTTGGGCACGAGCAGGTTCTCGGCCTGCAGAACGATCACCACCCGCCGCGGCGCCATCATCGGCAGCGTTCGCGCGGCGGTCACCAGGTCGGCCACGGCGGCTGCCAGCCGCTCGCCGGAGGTCACGTCGCCGGTGTGGAGGCGTTCGACATTGAAGGCGCGCAATCCCTCCTCGACGAGTTCCTCGAAGGCGTGCGCAAGGGCCGACTTCTCGACCTCGTCCTCCCCCTGCAGCAGGTAGACGGCGTCCGTGGTGCCCGCGTGGATCTGCTTGCGGACCGCAGCGGGAGTGGCAATGGGCATGGGCTAGAACGCCTCGAGGATGGCGCTGACGATCGTCCGGGCGAAGTCGCTCGTCATGCGGTCGAGCGCGTTCGCATCCTGCGCGAAGAACGCCGCCGGGTCGAGTGCCGACTGGCCGCTCTGTGCCTCGAACTCCTGGCGGAAGACGAGTCCGGGGTTCTCCCACAGCACCTTGTTTTCGCGCGTGTCCCGGAGTTCCACGCGGGCGGTCATGGTGATCGCGTAACGCGACGCGAGCTGCTGCGCGGTGAAACTGAGGGGAGCCACGTTGACGCCGGTCACCTCGCCCGTGAGCACCGCGTCCACGTTCTGCGTGTCGGGGACGATCCGGTAGCGGCCGCGCCCGAGGAACTCGGCGCGCACCTTCTCGGTCATCTGGGTGTCCAGGCTGAACAGCGTCGTGCGATTGGTGAACATCGGCACGCCGATCACCCGGATGTAGTCGGGCAGGAACGAGCCGCGGCCCGCCAGCGAGTACCCGCAGCCAGCCGCGACGGCTGCCGTGCAGGCGAGCACCAGCCCCGCCGTGAACCGGGCGAGACCCGACGAGGAGTCCGTCACGAGACCACCACGCTGACGAGCGGCCCCTTGGCGACGACGACCTTCCGAATCGTCCGCCCCTCGGTGTGGGCCTTCACGGCCGGCTCCGCCAGCACCCGTTCCCGGAGGTCGTCCTCAGCGAGGTCGGCAGCCACGGTAATCCGCGCGCGCACCTTGCCGTTGATCTGCACGGGTACCACGACCTCGTCGGCCCTGGCTGCCTCCGCGTCGAAGGTGGGCCACGGCCCGCGCGTCAGGCCTTCGGTATGGCCCAGCATGTGCCAGAGTTCCTCGGCCGTGTGCGGGGCGAATGGCGACAGCATGACCACCAGCGCGTCGATCGCCTCGCGGAGCACCGAGATGGTCTGGACGCGCTCGACGGCGCCGGCCTGTGGCTCTCGGGACGGTGCACCGTGTGCCGTCGTCGCGCTGAACGCGTACAGCTCGTTGACGAGTTCCATCAGCGCGGACACCGCCGTGTTCAGGTTCATGCGGTCTTCGATGTCCACGGTGGCACGTCGGATCGTGTCGTGGGTCTTCCGGCGCACGGCCCGCTCCGCGTCGACCAGGTCGGGTCCGCACGGCGGCACGCCGTCACCGCCGATCGTCTCCGCCCAGTGGTCCACGAGGCGCCAGACGCGGAGCAGGAAGCGGAAGCTGCCCTCGAGGCCCGCATCGCTCCACTCCACTTCCTTTTCCGGGGGCGCCACGAACATCACGTAGAGGCGCAGCGCGTCGGCCCCGTACTTCTCGAGCATCGTGTCCGGGTCGACGACGTTGCCCTTGGACTTGGACATCACGGCTCCGTCCTTCAGCACCATGCCCTGCGTCAGCAGCCGGGTGAAGGGCTCGTCGAAGGTGAGCAGGCCGACGTCGCGCAGGACGCGCGTGAAGAAGCGGGAGTACAGCAGGTGAAGGATCGCGTGTTCGACGCCGCCGCTGTAGAAGTCCACCGGCATCCAGTACGCGGCGGCCTCCCTGCTGAACGGCAGGTCCGCATTCCCGGGGTCGCAGAAGCGCAGGAAATACCACGACGAATCCACGAAGGTATCCATCGTGTCGGTTTCGCGGCGGGCCGGTCCGCCGCAGCGCGGGCAGGTCACGTTCACGAACTCGGGCACCTGCGCGAGCGGTGAGTCACCGCGCCCGGTGAACTGCGCCACCTTGGGCAGTTCGACCGGCAGCTGTTCGTAGGGGACGGGCACCACGCCATCGTTCTCGCAATAGATCATCGGGATCGGCGTGCCCCAGTAACGCTGGCGCGAGATGCCCCAGTCCTTCAGCCGGTACTGCACCTCACCGGTGCCGATGCCCTTCGCCTCCGCATCGGCGATCATGCGGGTGATCACGGCCGGCGTCTCCTGGCCGGTGTAGGGACCCGAGTCCACGAGCCTCCCGGCGCCGGCCGCGGCTTCCGTCAGGTCGTCGGCGGTCCGCTGGTCGTCGTCGGCGCGCACGACGATGCGCACCGGCAGGTTGTACTTCCGGGCGAACTCGAAGTCGCGCTGGTCGTGCGCCGGCACGGCCATGATGGCGCCGGTGCCGTATTCTGCGAGCACGAAGTTGGCGACCCAGATCGGCACGTCCTGCCCTGTGAACGGGTTCACGGCACTGCGACCGGTGTCGAAGCCTTCCTTGTCGATGGCGCCCGTCAGGCGCGCCTCCCGGTCGAGCGCACGGAAGCTCGCGACCCTGGCCCTGAACGCCGGGGGATCCGGGCTCTCGCTGGCAAACCGGTCCACCAGCGGGTGCTCCGGTGCCAGCAGGACGAACGTCGCACCGAAGATCGTATCGATGCGCGTGGTGAAGACCTCGATGCCGATGTCGGCGCGCGTGACCGGGAACGTCAGGCGCGCCCCTTCGGAGCGGCCGATCCAGTTGCGCTGCATCACGACGACCTTCTCGGGCCACTCGTGCAGCGTGTCGAGCCCCTGCAGCAGTTCGTCGGCGTACGCGGTGATCTTGAAGAACCACTGCTCCAAGTCGCGTGGCACGACGGTCGACCCGCAGCGCCAGCACGCACCATCGATCACCTGCTCATTGGCGAGCACCGTGTTGCAGCTCGGGCACCAGTTGACCGTCGAGCGCCTGCGGTACGCGAGCCCGCGCTCGTACATCTTCAGGAAGATCCACTGGTTGAACTTGTAATAGTCGGCCGTGCAGGTGGCGATCTCGCGCTCCCAGGCGTAGCTGATCCCCAGCCGCTGAAGCTGGCCCTTCATGTGGGCGATGTTGCCGAACGTGGATGTCTCCGGGTGGGTGCCGGTCTTGATGGCCGCGTTCTCGGCCGGCAGGCCGAAGGCATCCCATCCGAACGGATGCAGCACGTTGAAGCCGCGCATGCGCTTCATGCGCGCGCAGATGTCCCCGATGATGTAGTTCCGGACGTGCCCGACGTGGGCATGACCGGACGGATAGGCGAACATCTCCAGGCAGTAGAACTTCGGCCGCGACGCATCGAGTTCCACTTCGAACACGCGGTCGGCGGTCCATTTCTGCTGCCACTTCTTGTCGAGCTGCTGGGGGTTGTACTCGGTCATGGCGTGGCGAGTATTGTACTGAATCAAGCGCCAGGGTCAGGGTGACCCGGGCTGGCGCACACTCCCGGATCCGTCCGCCGCGCGCAGCGGCGCCTGGTCAGATGGTCCAGTGCGGCGCGAGTACCCCCCGCACCTGGGCCACCGCGGCACGACCGCGCGACGAGGCCGGACCGGCGGCCGGCCAGGACACGGGCGGCACCTGCTCCGCAGCGAGGACACCGACCACGGACCGCAGGCAGTCGGCCAGCGCACGCAGGTCGTAGCCACCCTCGGTCACGGCCACCATGCGGCCGCCGCAGCACTCCTCTGCCACCTGGCGCAGCGACGCGGTCATCGCCGCGAACCCGCTCGTGGTCACGCGCATCCCGCCGAGGGGGTCCCGCTCGTGCGCATCGAAGCCTGCCGAAACCAGGACCACGTCCGGCCCGAACTGGCGGATCACGGGGACGACCACACCCTCGAACACCTTGCGATAGTCATCGTCGGTGGCTCCCGCGTCGAGCGGGAGGTTCACGGTGTACCCGGTGCCCTCTCCCCGACCGATTTCGGACACTGCCCCCGTGCCCGGGTAGTACGGGAACTGGTGGGTGGACACGTACAGCACCTCGGGATCGGCCTCGAAGATCTCCTGCGTGCCGTTGCCGTGGTGAACGTCGTAGTCCATGATCGCCACGCGGCGCGCGCCCATGCTCCGTGCGTGGGCCGCGGCCACGGCGACGTTGTTGTAGAAGCAGAAGCCCATCGCGCGATCGCGCTCGGCATGGTGGCCGGGTGGCCTCGAAAGAACCAGCGCCCGCTGGTGCCGTCCACCCATCACCCGCTCCACCGCATCGACGGCGGCGCCGGCGGAGAGCAGCGCCACCTCGTAGGTATCGGGCGACGTGTAGGTGTCGGGGTCGAGCGCCACGGCGACACCGGCCGTCTCGCCGATACGGCGCAGGTGGTCTGGCGAGTGGACGCGCGCCAGCTGCTCGCGTGAGGCCTCGCGCGGCGCCACCACCTCACCGCCCCGCTGCACCCACTCGGCCGCGATCACATCCATGACCTCGGCCCGCTCCGGCGACTCGGGGTGCCCGGGCGGCGTGAGATGTGCGGCAAAACGTTCGGCGGCAACGAGGATCAGACTCATGCTGTGAGTGTATCGGTGAATGCCGGCACGCGGCAGGGGTTGGGAACGAACGAGCCTCGAGACTCGCGGCCTCAGGCCTCCGGCTCCGTGCCCCCGGCTCCGGATGCGGCAGCCTGGGCTCGCGAGCCCGTGCCGGCCAGCAGCGTCCGGGCGCGTACTTCCGCGGCGAACAGCGCAGCGTCCAGGCGCTGGCGAAACTGCTCCACCTCCCGCTCGTCGGCCTTCCGGGGCACGTAGAACGGCTCACCCACGCTGATCGCAACGGTCGAGAACGGCTTCGGGATCTGCGTGCGGTCCCAGCTGCGCAAGGTCCAGGCTCGCTCGGCTTCGCAGTGGAACGGGAGCACCGGGTGTCCCGAAGCCTTGGCCAGCCAGATGGCGCCCGGTTGCGAGACGCGCGCCGGCCCGCGCGGACCATCGACGGTGAAGCCCGCCGGCCGGCCGGCAGCGAGGTCGCGCGACAGCTGCAGCAGGGCGCGGGCGCCGCCGCGCGACGACGAGCCGCGCGATGTCCCGTAGCCGAAGCGCTCGATGATGCCGGCGATCCACTCGCCATCGAAGTTCTCGCTCGTGATGACGACGATGCCCCGCCGGCGGAAGTAGTAGGTGGCGGGCAGGATCCGCCCGTGCCAGAACGCCATGATCGGCTGGTGGCCCGACGCCCTGATCGCGTCGAAGTGCTCGAGCCCTTCGACGCGCCACCGTAGCGTGGCGCCGAGCGCCGCAACCACCCGGTACCCGACGATCGAAATGGCCCTTGCCTCCGCGCGCCGACGCGCGGACGTCCGCCAGTCTGCGTGGGAGGTGGCCACCACTCGTTATCGCTTCTCGAGCCGTCCGTTGACGAACGTCATCAGGTCGACGAACTGGACCGTCGCCTCGGGCGCGCTGGCCTGCGCGCCCTTCAGCATGATCGAACAGAACGGGCACGCCGTGACGACCGTGCCGGCGCCCGTCGCGCGCAGTTGGGAGAAGCGAACGTCCGAGATGCGGGTGCCTGGCTCCTCGTCCTTGTCGGCGAACAGCAGCCCGCCACCGGCGCCGCAGCAATACGGGTTTTCCCCGTGACGCTCGGGCTCGGCAACCGTCGCGCCGAAGCGCGTCAGCAGGGCGCGCGGTTCATCCACCCTGCCGGCGTACCGTCCGAGGTAGCACGGGTCGTGATAGGTCACGACCTCGCTGCCCGCCCCCGCCTGCACGCGGTCGGTGCGCGTGAGCTCCTCGATGTAGACGGCCGAGTGCACGATGTTCACGGTGTAGCCGAACTTCCGGTAGTCCTCGCCGATCGTCTTCACGCAGTGGGGACACGACGTCAGGATCGTCTTCGGGGACGCCGTCCTGAGGTCCTCGATGTTGGCGGCGGCGAGTTCCTGGTACATGTACTCGTTGCCCGTGCGCTTGGCAGGATCGCCCGTGCACCGTTCCTTGGACAGCACGCCGTAACGCACGCCCTTCGACCGCAGGATGTCGAACATCGAGCGCAGCGATTTCTGGAAATCCGCCTCGAACGCACCGGCGCAGCCAAGCCAGACGAGGACGTCGTGACGTCGCGGATCGAAGATCTCGAGGGCGGCCTGCTCGACGAACTTCTGGCGCTGGTCGTACGACAGGCCCCAGATGTTGGAGCGCCGTTCCAGGTTGTTGTACATCCCGCCGAGGTACTCGGGCGCCTCCCCGTTGGACACGAGGCCGCGCCGTGCGCCGATGAGCACTGGCAGGTGTTCAATCCCTACGGGACACTGGTTCTCGCACGCGCCGCAGGTGGTGCACTGCCACAGCACCGTGTCGGAGTAGAGGTCGACGAGCTTCGTGTCGCGCGACTTCGTGAGCAGGCCGTCCTGAGTCTGCAGGATGATCGCCTTCGGGTTCAGTTCCTTGCCCGCGCCCCACGCCGGACAGTTCACCTGACAGCGGCCGCATTCCACGCACGTGAAGGCGTCGAGCACGCTCTTGCTTCCGAGATCCTTGATGGTCTCGAGCCCGACCTGTTCCTTGTCGAAATCGAGGTTGGGCAGGTTGCCAAGCTCCGGCGACTTCAGGAAGACGGTGATGGGCGAGAGCACCAGGTGAAAGTGCTTCGATGCAGGAATGAGCGCCAGGAACGCGAGGATGACCAGCGCGTGGACCCACCAGTTGACGCGCCCCGCAGGTGAGGCCTCGTCGAGGCGCCACGTCAGCAGGAACGTGACCATGAGTGTGCAGATGAACAGCCCGATGAGGACCGACTCGGCGGAGACCGTCGGCCCCAGCGCCACCGGGCGGACGATTGCCCGCCTGACCAGCAGGTACGCGATCCCCGCGAGGACGGCGAACGCAAACGGGGTCAGCACCGTGCGGTAGGCGGCGAATGCGCGGGTATCGGTGACGTCCACGACGCCGAGCCCGGCGAGGAACTCCGCAAGGGTGTAGCCGCCGAATGCAACGAAGCCCCAGAACACGAACGCATGGGCCGTCCCGGCCAGTGGGCGCTCGGCAATCGTGCGGCGCTGCCCGAGGACGTCGGTGAGGAATCGCCGGATGCGGAACGGCAGCTGGTCGACGGCGAAGGTGTTCGGGGCGGCGGCGATCAGGCGGAGGCGGGTCCGGACCTGTGCGGCGAACGCGCCGACGAAGGCGAGCACCAGGATCCAGAGCAGGACGGTCTCCATCACGGGCATTATGTCGCACCGTCCGCCACTGGCGCGTGGCCGGATCGGCGCGGGGCGCGGGCCGGTGCCTGCCGACCTTCGCTCCGCCGCGCGTCGTCAGCCCTTCAGGGTCGCCGTGATGGCCGGGACGACCTCGAACAGATCGCCAACGATGCCGTAGTCCGCCACCTCGAAGATCGGTGCGTCGGGGTCCTTGTTGATCGCGACGATGGTGCTGGCGCCTTTCATGCCCACCAGGTGCTGGATCGCCCCCGAGATGCCCAGGGCGACGTAGAGCTTTGGCGCAACGGTCTGGCCCGAACTGCCGACCTGACGCTCCATCGGGAGCCATCCAGCGTCGCAGATGGGACGCGACGCAGCCAGCTCGGCGCCAAGGGCGTCCGCGAGGGCCTGCGCCACGGCGATGTTCGCCTGCTCCTTGATGCCCCGGCCCACCGAGACGATGCGCTCGGCCTGCCCGAGATCCACGGCCTGACGTGCTTCCTGGAACGGCGCCTCGGGCGTCTGCCGAATTGCGGCAGCGTCGAGCGACACCGCCAACTCCCGGACGGGCGCCGGGGCAGTCCCCCTCGCCACCGCATCCGCACGGTAGCTGCCCACCTGGAACGTGACGAAGTGGGGAGCCGGGCCGAGCGGCCGCACCTCCGCCGCGAGCTTGCCCTGGAACATGGGGCGGACGAAGGTCAGCCCGTCGCCGCTCCCCTTCACCCCGGTCACGTCCGTGATGAGGGCTCGATCGATCCGCGCGGCGAGTCTCGGCGCGAAGTCGCGCGCCTGGTAGGTATGCGGCAGGGCGACGAGGGTAGGACCGAGTTCCGCGATCGCGGCCTGCAGGGCCGCCGTGTAGCCGTCGGCGGTGTACGCGGCCAGGGCATCGTGCTCGACGGTGACGACCTCCGAAACAGCAGCCGCCGCGAGCTGCGCCGCGACTGGGCCCAATGCCGCGCCGGCCACCGCCACGACCACCGGCGCGCCTGACGCGGCGGCGATCTGCTGGGCGCCCGCAATGGCCTCCCACGACGCCCGGTGGAGCGACCCGTCCCGCTGCTCTGCGATTACGAGAATCATGCGTGCCTCCGGGGCCTAGATGACCCGCGCCTCGTCGCGCAGGCGCGCCACGAGCGTGCGCGCCGCTTCCTCCGCCGAGCCAGGGATGAGCTGTGTCTTCTTGGACTTCTCCGGCACGGACAGGTTCAGGATCTGCTGGCGGGCGCCGAGGTCGGCGCCTGGCGCGACCGTGCGGATCTCCTTCTTCTTCGCCGCCATGATCCCCTTCAGCGTCGCGTATCGCAGCTGGTTGATGCCGCTCTGGATGGTGAGCACGGCGGGCACCGGCAGCGCCATCCACTGGAACCAGCCGCCCTCGAGCTCACGCCGGACGCGGAGGCTGCTGCCCTGCGCCTGCACCTCCATGATGATCGTGGCGTGGCTGAAACCGAGCTTCTCCGCGAGGACGACGCCGGTCTGGGCGAAGCCCTGGTCGTCAGACTGCAGCCCTGTCAGGACCAGGTCGAACCCGTCGCCCTGCATCGCCGCAGCCAACGCGCGTGCCACGACGAACGCATCCCCGGCGGCGAGGCGATCGTCCTGGACATGGATCGCGCGGTCGGCGCCGCGGGCGAGTGCCTCACGCAGCACCTGTGCGACACGTGATGGGCCGGCCGAGCACGCCACCACCTCGCCGCCGAGCTTCTCCTTCAGACGCAGCGCCTCTTCGAGCGCGTAGGCGTCCGGCTCGTTCATCTCGTAGGTGGCGTCCTGCTCCCGGATCCAGGTCCGATCATCGGTCAGCTTCGGCTGCCAGTCGCGGGTGGGAACCTGCTTGATGCAGACAGCAATCTTCATCGCCGGCCTCTCGTGTCGCGTCGCACACCCGATTGTACGGCGATTCGCGACCTCGACGGGCCGCGGCCAGGGCTGGCGGCGCCGAGGCGGCTAGGCCTCGTAGCGCTTGAAGAGGAGCGACGCGTTCGTGCCGCCGAAGCCGAACGAGTTCGACAGGGCGTACCGGATCGGCATCGGCCGGGCGGTGTGCGGCACGTAGTCCAGATCGCACTCCGGGTCGGGCTGCTCCAGGTTGATGGTGGGCGGCGCGATCTGGTGGTGCACGGCGAGCGCCGTGATGCCCGCCTCCAGGCCACCGGCGCCGCCCAGAAGGTGGCCGGTCATCGACTTGGTCGAGGACACGGCAAGCCGGTGGGCGTGGTCGCCGAAGCAGCGCTTGATGGCGAGGGTCTCGAGCTTGTCGTTGTAGGGCGTCGAGGTGCCGTGCGCGTTGATGTAATCCACCTCGTCGGGCCGGATGCCCGCCTTGCGGACTGCCATCTCCATGACGCGGCGGCCCCCGTCGCCGTCTTCCGACGGAGCGGTCATGTGGTAGGCGTCGCCCGAGAGGCCGTAGCCGACGACCTCGGCGTAGATCGGCGCGCCGCGTCGCCGGGCGTGCTCCAGTTCCTCGAGGATCACGACGCCGGCGCCCTCGCCGATGATGAACCCGTCGCGGTCCTTGTCGAACGGACGGCACGCGTGTCCTGGATCGTCGTTGCGCGTGGACAGGGCGCGCATCGCACCGAAGCCGCCGACGCTCATCGGCGTGATGGCCGCCTCGGAGCCTCCGGCGATCATCGCAATCGCATCACCGCGACGGATGATCTCGAAGGATTCTCCCACGGCGTGCGCCGACGCCGAACAGGCGGTGCAGGTGGCCAGGTTCGGTCCCTTGGCACCGAACCGGATCGACACCTGGCCCGCCGCCAGGTTGATGATGGCGGAGGGGATGAAGAAGGGAGAGATCTTGCGGGGGCCGCCGTCGAGCAGCGCGATGTGCTCGCGCTCGATCGTGATGAAGCCGCCGATCCCCGAGCCGATGAACGCGCCGATGTCGGGAGCGTTCTCGTCGGTGATCTGCAGCTTCGAGTCGTCCATCGCGAACTGCGACGCCGCGATGGCGTACTGGATGAAGAGGTCCATCTTCTTGACCTCTTTCTTCTCGATCCACCGGAGGGGATCGAACCCATGCACCTCGGCGGCGATCTGCGCCGCGTACGCGCTCACGTCGAACTTCGTGATGCGCGTCACCCCGCTCGTTCCAGCGACGAGGGCCTTCCAGTTGTCGTCGGTTCCGATCCCGAGCGTCGATACCAGACCGATGCCCGTGACCACGACTCGCCGATTACTCACGATGCTCCTATGCAGGGCTGCCCAATGGGGCCCGGACCGCGTCCTTACTTCTTCTTGCTGTGCGACTCGATGTACTCGACCGCTTCCTTCACGCGGGTGATCTTCTCCGCGTCCTCGTCCGGGATCTCGATCCCGAACTCCTCCTCGAACGCCATCACCAGTTCGACCGTGTCGAGCGAGTCCGCGCCGAGGTCGTCGACGAAGGACGCATCCGGCGTCACCTCTTCCTCGTCCACACCCAGCTGCTCAACGATGATGCTCTTGACCTTGTCGGCGACCGCCATTCGTCACTCCTTCCAGTTCGCCAGCTGTCCATCCCGCCGTCTCGCCACTGATTTGGCGACTGAACGGCCGGACAGCCGGCACGATGGCCGCGCGTACGCGCGGCCGGATCCCGCCATGCCAGCTACATGTACATTCCGCCGTTCACCGCGAGCACGTGCCCTGTAATATACGCTGCCTCGTCCGAGGCGAGGAAGCACGCGGCAGCGGCGATGTCATCCACCGAACCCAGTCGGCCCGCGGGGATCTGCGCAGACCAGTCGACCTGCGCCTTCCCGCTGATGGCCTTCGTCATGTCGGTCTCGACCATGCCGGGCGCGATCACGTTGACCGTGATGGCGCGCGACGCCACCTCGCGAGCGAGCGCCTTGGCGAAGCCGATGAGGCCTGCCTTCGACGCCGCATAGTTCGTCTGCCCGGCATTGCCCATCTGGCCGACTACCGAACTCACGGCGATGATTCGGCCGCCACGCTGCTTCAGCATCGGGCGCAGGGCCGCCTGCGTCAGCGTGAAGGTCGCCGTGAGATTGGTCGCAATCACGGCGTCCCAGTCCTCGCGCTTCATGCGCATCAGCAGCTGGTCGCGGGTGATTCCGGCGTTGCTCACCAGGATGTCCAGCCGGTGATGTTTCGCGATGATCTCGCCAGGCAACCGCTCGAGCGCTGCGGCATCGGTCACGTCCACCCCGACGGCTTCGGCCTGCCCGCCCGCGGCCACGATCGCAGCGGCCGTATCGCCCGCGTGATCCCCGCGCGCGGCGGCGACGACCACCGCCCCCTGCCGGGCGAGCTGGAGCGCGATCGCGCGGCCGATCCCGCGGGAGGCGCCGGTGACGAGCGCGACTTTTCCGGTGAGTGCGAACATGGGGTCAGGGTCGGAGCGCGTCGAGGGCGGCCACGTCGTCCGGCGTGCCGAAGTTGAGTACCGTGGCGTCGCGGTGGATTTTCCGGACGAGGCCGCTCAGCACGGCGCCGGGGCCCACCTCAACATACGTGGTGACGCCCTCCGACGCAAGGCGACGCACGACGTCCTCCCACCGCACCGGCGCCGACACCTGCGCGATGAGCGCGTCGATGGCGGCCTGCGCCGTACGCTTCGGCTCCGCGTCGACGTTGGCGACCACCGGCACAGCCGGATCCTGCGCCGCGAGCGACCGCAGTTCCGGCGCCAGCCGCTCTTCAGCCGGTTTCATGAGCGCACAGTGGAAGGGAGCGCTCACCGGCAGCGGCACCACCCGCTTCGCGCCGAGCGCCTTCGCGCGCTCGCCGGCCCTCGCCACGGCGTCGCGCGCACCCGCAATCACCACCTGCCCGGCGCCGTTCAGGTTGGCTGGGCTGACGACCTCGCCGTCCGCCGCCTCGTCGCATGCCTGCGCCACGCGGGCGGGATCGAGGCCGAGCACCGCCGCCATCGCGCCCGTGCCGACCGGGACGGCCTCCTGCATGTAGCGCCCGCGGCGGCGCACGATGCGCAGCGCATCAGCGAAGGTCAGCGTCCCCGCCGCCACGTTGGCCGAGTACTCGCCCAGGCTGTGCCCGGCCACGAAGGCTGGCGCGAGTCCGAGTGTCGCCAGGTGGCGCAACGCCGCGATGCTCACGGCCAGGATGGCCGGCTGCGTGTTCTCGGTGAGGGTGAGCTGCTCGTCGGGCCCCTCGAAGCAGAGGCGGCTGAGCGGCTCGCCCAGGGCGGCGTCGGCTTCGTCGAAGGCGTCCCGGCACGCCGGGAAGGCCGCGGCGAGCGCCCGGCCCATGCCGACCTTCTGCGACCCCTGTCCGGGGAAGATGAATGCGATCACTGGTGAGGCACCGCCGCGACGGCGATCTCCCGCTCGACGCGCTGAATCAACTGGCCGGAGGCGAACCGGTACGCCATCGCCACCGCATTGCGTACCGCCTTCGCACTCGACCGACCGTGGCCGACGATGGTGATGCCCGCGACGCCGAGCAACGGCGCACCCCCGTATTCCGAGTAGTCCACGCGGCGACGGAAGTGCCGCATGGCCCGCTGCGTGAGCAGCGACCCTACGCGCATCGTGATCGTGCTCGACAACTCGTCCCGCAGCATCGTCTCGATGACCTCGACCAGGCCCTCGCTGGTCTTGAGCACCACGTTGCCAGTGAACCCGTCGCAGACGATCACGTCCGCCGCGCCGGTGTACACGTCCCTCGCCTCCACGTTGCCGATGAAGTTGAGCGGCGCCCCCTTGAGCAGCTGGTGCGCCTCGCGCGTCAGGTCGTTGCCCTTGGTCTCTTCTTCCCCGATCGACAGCAGCCCGACCCGCGGCTGGTCGATCCCGAACGCGACCCGCGCGTACACGCTGCCCATCACCGCGTAGTGCAGCAGGTGCGAGGGCCGGCAGCCGACGCTGGCTCCGACGTCGAGCAGGACCGCCGGACCGCGAGGAGTGGGAATGGTGGCCGCGAGCGCCGGACGCTCGACGCCCGGCGCCATGCCGAACGCCCCGTGCGCGGCCATCACCGTGGCGCCGGTGTGCCCGGCACTGAACAGGGCCGCTGCTTCGCCGCGCGCGACGAGGGCTGCCGCCACCCGGATGGATGCGTCCGGCTTGCGCCGCAGCGCGATCGACGGCGACTCGGACATGTCGACGACCGAACCCGCCTCGACGAGGCGCACGCGCGATGGGTCCACGCCGGCGTGACGTTCCACCTGTGCGCCGATGCGCGAGGCGGGCCCGACCAGCGCGACGCCGAGATCGAGGTGGCGCGCCGCCGCCAGGGCTCCGTCAACGACCAGCCCGGGCGCCGTGTCGCCCCCCATCGCGTCAACGGCGATCCAGATCATCCGGCTCCGGAACTACTCCTCGCTGACCGGCCGCGCCTGGCGGCCGCGATAGTAGCCGCAGTTGGTGCAGACCCGATGGGGCGGCTTCGGCTCGTGGCACTGTGGGCACTCGCTCAGGCCGGCCGCCTTGAGGGCATCATGCGTGCGGCGCTTGGCCGTGCGGGTCTTGGAATGGCGTCGCTTTGGATTCGGCATCGTCTTAGGATTCTTTCTTCAGGGTCTTCAGCGCCGCGAGGCGCGGATCTTCCCAACGCGTGTTGCAGCCGCACGCCGCCCTGTTCCAGTTCGTCCCGCAGTTCGGGCACAGGCCCTTGCAGTCCTCGGCGTGGAGCGGCTTCATCGGCAGCGCCAGCAGGAACTGCTCCTGCATCAGCTGCCCGAGGTCGATCTCGTCGTGTTCGTAGTACGCCGTGTCCATGTCGTCGTCGCCGATCTCCCGCTCGCCCGCGGCGCCCACGTTGTCGGCCAGGGGCTGGTAGCGGAGGTCGAACGCGGCATCGACCGGCAGCTGGAATGGCTCCAGACACCGGCTGCACGGCAGTTCGAGCGTCGTCTGGACCCGACCCACGAGGTGGAACTTGTCCTTGTCCTTGTGGATGTCGAACGCCAGCGACACCGGGGCGACGACCGTATAGGCGTCGCTCGCCGGCCCGACGGCGTCGGGCTGATATTCCCGCTCGAAACGCTCGTGTGCCGTGCGGATCTTCGCGAGATTCAGCGCGAGCATGAACTACTTAATATACCACCGGGGACTGTGAAATTGGGCCATTTTGGCATCTACCCCCAGCGCAACGAATCGCCCGCCTGGCCGCCCCGACCACGCGCGCACAGCGGCCACGCAGCCCCGCGGGAGCCCCGCTGGCCGGGCACCGGTCAATCGATGGCCCAGGGCTTCGGGATGTAGAGCTGCTCGAAGAGACGCACGGCGTACCGGTCCGTCATCCCAGCGATGAAGTCGCGCGTGGCGGCGTCGATCCCGTCGCTCGCGACGGTCCGCGGATCGAGGAAGTCGGCCGGACGCTCCCGCACCTTTTCCCAGAGGCCGCTCAGGATGTCGGAGGCCTTCCGGAACTCCGCCGTGGCGACGTCGTTCTCGTAGACCGCCCCGAACAGGAAGCTACGCAGCGCCAGCAGCGCGTCGAGCACCCGCTCGCTCATGCGGATTTCGCTCAGGCCGCCGGCCAGCGTCTCGGTGACCACGTCCTTGACGAGGGTGCCGATCCGCGCGGACGACGTGTGGCCCAGGACGGCAATGGGCTCCTTCGGCAGGGCCGCCATCTCCAGGACGCCGGCCCGCACCGCATCATCGATGTCGTGATTGACGTACGCGATGAGGTCGGCCACCCGCATGATCTGCCCTTCGATGGTCGAGGACCGCAGCTTCGGGTCCATGCCGACCGGGGCACCGGACTTCCCCTTCGAGTGCTTCGCGATGCCGTCGCGGACCTCCCAGCTGAGATTCAGTCCGTGTCCGTCGTTCTCGAGTACGTCGACGATCCGAAGGCTCTGCTCGTAGTGATTGAAGCCGCCAGGCATGAGTGCGTCGATGACACGCTCGCCGGCGTGGCCGAACGGGGTGTGCCCCAGATCGTGTCCGAGCGCGATCGCTTCGGTCAGCTCCTCGTGCAGGCGCAGCACCTTCGCGATGGTGCGCGCGATCTGCGACACCTCGAGCGTGTGCGTCAGGCGGGTGCGGTAGTGATCGCCGGTCGGTGCGAAGAACACCTGCGTCTTGTGCTTCAGCCGCCGGAAGGCCTTGCAGTGGATGATCCGGTCCCGATCCCGCTGGAAGGCGGGCCTCACGTCGTCTTCGGTCTCCTGGCGCAGACGCCCACGGGAGTCGGCCGACCTGGCCGCCTGCGGGGCGAGCACGTCCCGCTCACGTGCCTCGAGCTGTTCACGCAGCGTCATGCCTGGGTGATCTCCGCAAGGAAGCTCGTACCGTGTGCCATGGGTCCGAGGCCGAAGTTCTCGGCCAGCGTCTGCCCGACGTCCGCAAATGTCCGGCGGGTGCCGAGAGCCACGTCGCGGCGCACGCGCGCACCGGTCGCCAGCAGGGGCACGAACTCACGCGAGTGGTCGGTGCTGGGGGTTGTCGGATCGTTGCCGTGATCGGCCGTGACGATGAGCAGGTCGTCGGACGAGAGCCTGGGCAACAGCGCCGCGAGGCGCGCATCGAACCGTTCAAGATTCGCGGCGTAGCCGGCGACGTCGTTGCGGTGTCCGTACTGCGTGTCGAAGTCCACGAGGTTGGCAAAGATGACACCGCTGCGCGTGGCGTCCAGTTCGCGTACCACGTGATCCATGCCCTCGGCATCGCTGGCCGTATGCAGCGCCCGGGTGATCCCCCGCCCCGCGAACAGGTCCTGGATCTTGCCGATGGCGACCACCGGCAGGCCGCCCGCCGTCGCGCGGTCGAGGAACGTCTCTCCCGCTGGCGGCAGCGCGTAGTCGTGTCGATTGGCCGTCCGCGTGAATGCACCGGGCTGCCCGACGAACGGCCGCGCGATCACGCGGCCGACGCCCATCCCCTCGCCGACGATCCGGTACGCGATCTCGCACGCGCGGTACAACTCGGGGACCGGAATCACCGCTTCGTGGGCGGCGATCTGGAACACGGAATCGGCGGACGTGTAGACGATCCACGCGCCGCTGCGCATGTGCTCGGCCCCGAGGTCGTCGATGATGCGGGTGCCGGATGCGGCGATGTTGCCGATCACTGGCCGGCCGGTCTGCCGTGCGAAGGCGTCCACCACCTCGCGCGGGAACCCGTGCGGAAACACCGGGAAGGCGCGGTCGAGCACGATGCCCATCAGTTCCCAGTGCCCGGTGACGGAGTCCTTGCCGGCCGACGCCTCGGCCATGCGCCCGTACGCTCCCGCCCCGGCGGCGTCGCCGTCCCGGACGCCGATTGCGGCCACCCGGCTGAGACCGAGGGCTCTCAGCGTGGGGACCGCCAGCGGCACCGCCCGTGCGATGTTGCCGAGCGTGTCACTGCCCTGGTCGCCGTAGGCCGCGGCATCCGGCAACTCGCCGGCGCCGACGCTGTCGAGCACGATGACGATGACGCGGGAGAATGTGGGTGGCACGTGTGCAGATCGCTGCGCGGACCATGGCGCGCGTCACGCCCGTGGCGCGGCAAGGCGGCTCGCGAGGAAGGCTGCGACGGCCGCCTGCGTCCCGGCCGACTCGCCGGGACCGTCGAACCATTCTAGATCAGGCTCTTTTCTGAACCAGATCATCTGCCGCCGCGCATAGTGGCGATTCTCGCGGGCGATAAGCTCCCGGGTCTCGGCCTCGGATCGGATACCGTGCAGGAACTCCATTGCCTGGCGGTACACCAGGCCGCCGAAGGGTCGCGCCGTTTCAGGCACCCCGCGCGCCAGGAGCCCCCGAATCTCGTCCACCAGTCCCCGGTCGAACTGCTGCTGCACGCGCCGCGCCGTGCGGTCGGCGATGGCCGCCATCGGGAGCCGCAGCCCGATCGCGATGACACGCATGCCGGCGATGGGCGACGCGGTGTCGGCGAAGTGCGCCGTGAGCGGACGCCCCGTCAGGAAGTAGACCTCGAGCGCCCGGATCATGCGTTTCAGGTCGCCCGGCTGGATCCGGTCCGCGGACGCCGCGTCGACACGACGGAGCATGCGGTGCAGGAAGCCATGACCCCGGCGTGCCGCCACCCGTTCGAGCCGGCCTCGCAGCAACTCGTCGCTCCCCGGTCCTGGAAAGAGACCGCGCGTCAGGGCCCGGTAGTAGAACCCGGTACCGCCCACCAGGATGGGCAGCCGCCCCCGCGCCTGGATCTCACGGATCACGCGGGCCGCGTCGGCCGCGAACTGCGCCGCCGTGTACACCTCGGTGGGGTCGACCAGATCCACGAGGTGATGCGGTACACCCTGCTGCTCGGCACGCGGCACCTTGTCGGTGCCGATGTCGAAGCCCCGATAGACGGCGGTCGAATCGCAGTTGATGATCTCGCCATCGAACCGCCCCGCGAGTGCGAGGCCGAGGGCGCTCTTTCCGCTGGCGGTGGGACCGAGGACGGCAACGACGGTCGGGTCAGGCACTGAGTCGATAGAGCAGGAAGAGCACGAACAGGCTCGCGACGATCACCAGTCCCATCAGCTGGGAGCGGTTCATTGCGGCTCTTCGTTGTAGAGAAACGTGACGGTGAAGAAGGCCTTGTCCGCGGGATACTCCGGCGGCAGCGGCGCCGTGGGATTGGACGACGCCAGCGCCCCGAACGAGGAATTGTTGAACGCATCCACAGGCGAAGGGCCGACGACGGTGATGTCGGTGATGCGCCCGTCCTTGTGCACGTTGAACGTGATGACCACGCGCCCGCGCATGGTCATCGCCGCGTACGGGATCTGCCAGTTGCGTTTCACCTGGGCGATGAACCGGCGCACCCACGGCCCGAACTCGACGCCCTTGGTGTCGAACTGCAACGGACCGAACTCGGCTCCGCCGCCCTGCGGATTGCTGAACTGATCGCGTTCGACGTATCGCTGCAGGTTGCGCAGGGAGTCGCCGAGCGAGCCGCCGGCCTGCGGCGCACGCCCCTGGTCGCCCGCGCGGGCCTGCTGTCTGGGTGTGGGCAGGTTGAGGGCGGACTGCGCCTCGGGCAGGCGGAACTGGTTGTCGGGAACCTGCGGTCCCGGCGGCTGATTGCCGGGCGACTGCTCCCCTGCGGACGGGTCTGGCGTCGGCCCCTGCCCTCGCGCCACCTGCTGATCGGAACGCTCGACGCGTTCGCTGGTATTGCCGCGGGACCGAGGCAGCGGGTTCTCGAGGCTGGGTGCCGGCTCGGGCGAGCGAGCCAGTCGGTCCTGGTCGGACGGCTCGGCGCGTTGGCGAGGACGCTGGGCACGGAGGTCGAGTTTGGGCTGCACGAAGACGAACGTGGTCCGGTCTTCCGGTTGACGCTTCATCTCGAGAATCTGGTTCGCCTGCTCCTCCTGCCGGGGAAAAACGGCGAGCAGGTTGGGCGCGAAGATCAGCAGCAGCAGCAGCCCGAGGTGCAGCACGAAGGACAACAGGACCCCTTCGCGCCACGACATGACGCTGCCGACAGGGGTGATGTCCGGGTGACCATCCTCGATCTCAAAGTACATCAGCGACTTACCGGCAGTATAGCAGCGGGTGTCCGGCCCAAGGCCGGAATCGCGTGGGGGTCAGGCCCGGCGCCCCGTGTAGAGATAGACGATGCCGAAGGTCAGCGGGCTCGCCGTAATGTCCACGAATCCGCTCTTTCGCAGGATTGTCACAAACTCCTCGGGCGTCGCAAAGGCCCCGACCGAGGCCGGCAGATACCCGTAGGCGGCATTGTGCTTCGAGATGACCTTGCCAATCCGCGGCAGCACGTGGTTGAAGTACCACAGGTAGGCCGCACGCACGCCGGGCGTGGTCGGAATGGCGAATTCAAGCACCGCGACGCGCCCGCCGGGCACCAGCACGCGGTGGATCTCGTCGCAGGCCTGCTGCGTGTTCTGGACATTGCGAATGCCGAAGGCGACGGTCACCGCGTCGACCGACCGGTCGGCTGCGGGGATGCGCGCGGCATCCCCGCGCACCAGGGTGACGCGGGTGGTCACATCCTGGGCACGGGCCTTCTCGAGCCCCACCCGCAGCATGGCACCGGCGAAATCGACGCCGAGGACGCGGGCGGCCCCGGGTTTCGCGTTGACCGCAGCCAGGGCAAGGTCCGCCGTGCCGGTGCACAGGTCCAGCACACGCTCCCGACCGGTCAGCCCGAGCGAGCGGATGGCCCGGCGCCGCCAGCGCCGATCGATGCCCGCACTGAGCAGGTGGTTGAGGAAATCGTACTGCCCCGCAATCGCATCGAACATGCCAGCGATCCGGTCGGGGGACTTGTTCAGGTCGGTCACGTCATGCTCCAACGCCGGTGGGCGCACACCCGTCCCCGCGACCGGTATACGGCCGCACGACGGCGTCGCCACGTGCGCGGGTTACCGCTGCACCCGGCCGGTCCACATCGGGTACAGGTCGTGCTCCAGCCCGAGCACCGAGAGAATCTTGCCCGCCATGAAGTCGGCGAGGTGGTCGAGCGACTGCGGCAGCTGGTAGAAGGCCGGCATCGCAGGCATCATGATGGCCCCCGCCTCGGCACACAGCACCATGTTGCGCAGTTGCATGAGGCTCATGGGCGTCTCGCGCGGCACGATCACCAGCGGCCGCCGCTC
Organism: uncultured Bifidobacterium sp.; assembly: GCA_964386715.1. Lineage (GTDB taxonomy): Bacteria > Acidobacteriota > Vicinamibacteria > Vicinamibacterales > CAVVIG01 > CAVVIG01. Next base: position 96,291 of record CAYLTD010000001.1, on the reverse strand, counting down.
CTTCAGCATGACGTCCGCCGCGCGCTCCACGAGGTTCCGCGAGAGCCCGTGCGCCACGGCGGCGAGGGTCTTCATCGAGCACGGGACGATGACCATCCCGCGACAGCCGTGGCTGCCGCTCGCAATCGTGGCGCCCACATCCCGGTTGCTGTGCACCTCCATCGTGCCGGCCTCGACCTCCGGCCCGTACTTCTCGACCAGGAACGGCAGCAGGCGCTCGACCTTCGCCTGATCGCCCAGTTCATCCAGCAGCAGCCGGCGTCCGTAGTCCGAAATCACCAGTTCGACGCGGACGCCCCGAGCCAGGAGCGCTGCGAGCGTGCGCGTGGCGTACAACGCGCCGCTCGCGCCGGTGATCGCCACCGCAACCGACGGGACCCGTTCAGCGCACATAGATGGAGGCTCCCAGCACCAGCAGGTAGAGAATGCCGACGTATCCGTTCAGGTCGAACGCGCGCTTCACCTGCGACAGGTCGTCGGCGCTGACCAGCGACTGCTCGTAGACGAGCAGCGCCCCGACGAGCGCCACGCCGGCGTAGTAGAACGTCGGCAGGGGCGTCACCCAGGCCAGCGCCACGAAGCACAGCATCGTGATCACGTGCAGCAGGCGCGAGAAGACCAGCGCGCGCGGCACGCCGAATCGCGCCGGGATGGAGCGCAGGCCGTGTGCGCGATCGAACTCGATGTCCTGGCACGCGTAGAGCACGTCGAAGCCCCCGACCCACGTACCGATCGCCAGCGCGAGCAGCCACGGCTCCCATCCGCCGCGCCCACCCACCGCAAGCCAGCCGCCGACGGGCGCGACGGCCATCGCCAGTCCGAGGAACAGCTGGGTCCAGGTCGTGTAGCGCTTCGCCAGCGAGTACCAGAACACGATCGCGAGCGCAACGGGCGACAGCACGAGGCAGATCACGTTCAGCCGGCCGGCCGCGAACACGAAGACAGCCGACGCGACGACCACGAAGATCGTCGCCTCCCACGGCGACATCGCACCACGCGGGATCTCACGGTTGGCGGTTCGCGGGTTCAGGGCGTCGAACCGGGCGTCGACCAGGCGGTTGAACCCCATGGCCGCCGACCGCGCCGCCACCATGGCCAGCAGGATCCAGCCCAGTACGGGCCAGGTGATCGGCGTCGAGCGCGCGGCCAGCAGCGCGCCCGCCAGGGCGAACGGCAGCGCGAACACCGAATGGCTGAAGCGCACGAACGACAGGTACGTCTGAATCCGGGCGAGCATCAGGCGACAGGGAAATGGCCGGCCGCGCCGACCCAATCAATGGATGACGGTTCGATGCCCGACACCAGGAACTCCTCGACATCGGCGACATCGGCAGGGACCGCGACCGCAATCAGCCTGGCACGCTTGCCCGGTTCGATCGTCCCATAGTCGGCCCCGAAGCCGAGCGCGTGCGCCCCGTGACGGGTGGCACTCTCGATAAGACGCGCGGCCGGCACGCCGGGTGCGAGCGACCGCATCGCCTGCAGTTCGGCGAATACATTCAGGTCCGGCGTGCTCGCCAGACTGTCGGTGCCGACCGCCACGCGCACACCAGAGGCGTAGAACCGGGCGATCGGCGGGTCGCCGGCGCCCGTACGCTGGTTGCTGCGCGGGCAGGCGACCAGGGTCGCGCCGTGCCGCGCCACCCTCGCGAGGTCATCGTCGTCCATCTGCACGCCGTGCACGGCGATCACGCGGCCGTCGAGGAACCCCTCCTCGTCGAGGAATCGCACCGGGCTGACGCCAGGGGGTACCCACTGCGGATCCCACGACCCGAGGTCCTCGAGCAGCGCGCGCCAGGCACCACCGCCGGTCTCCAGGAACTCCACCTCCTCGCGCGACTCGGACAGGTGCACACTGCACGGTGCAGAGGGGCGTTCGGCGATCGCCCGGCTGATGGCCCGGAAGACGAGCGGCGACACGGAGTACGGCGCGTGTGCCGCAAGGCTCGACCGGACCTCACCGCCGCGCGGCAGCGCGTCGAGTTGCCGGCAGGCTTCCGCGACGAGCCCGTCCGGGTCCGGTGCGTTGAAGCGAATCAGCTCGTAGAACAGCACGCCGCCGAGCGCGCTCTTCGATAGCGCGTCGAACGGCACGAGCGTGTTGCTGATGTCGCCGACCAGCGCCGTGCCACACCGGAGCGCCTCGTCGATCCCGGTCCGCACGCCATCGAGAATCTCATCGGACGCCGCGTCAGGGCGCTGCCGGCGTGCACGCATCACGCCCCGTATCCAGGTGACGAAGGCGGCGGCTGGCGGGATGGCGTCCCGCAGATACGAGAGTTCGAGATGCGTATGCGCGTTGACCAGGCCCGGCAGGACGGCCACGTCGCCCAAATCGACGTCGACGGGGCTCGCGTCGTCTCCGCCAAGGGCCACCACGCGGCCCTCCTCCACGGCGAACCAGCCCCGGCGAATGGGCGGTTCCGCCACCGGGAGCACCCAGGCGGCGCGATAGCGAATCACGACGGGACGACGCGCAGCGCCTTGCCCGCGCGGCTCCGCGCGGGATAGTTCAGCAACTCGGGCGGGACGCTGGTGTCTCCGTCGGCGCGCGCGGTGGCCAGTTCGAGCATCCGCGGCACGTCGCGCTCGCGGAAGATGGGGTCGCCGAGCACTTCGTAATGCATGTTCCGGCGCTTGGCGACGAAGCCGGCGTCCTCGATGTTGCGAACGATCTCCACCTCGTCCATGCAGTAGCTGGCCCCCGCCGCACGGACGACGTTCTCCTCGATCATGACGCTGCCCATGTCGTTCGCGCCATACGCGAGGCTCAACTGCCCGACCTTGCCGCCTTGTGTCACCCACGACGCCTGCAGGCTCGGGAAGTTGTCGAGAACGATGCGCGACAGCGCGAGCGTCCGCAGGTAGTCGATACCGGTCGCCTCGTTGCCCGCCAGCTCCGTGTGCTCCGGCTGATAGCTCCACGCAATGAACGCCGTGAACCCGCCCGTCTCGTCCTGCAGCGACCGCAGGCGCGTCAGGTGCTCGATCCGCTCCTCGTCGGTCTCGACCGTCCCGTACATCATCGTGGCAGTCGTGCGGAGGCCCTTCCGGTGCGCCGCGCGCATCACGCCGAGCCATTCATCGGCCGTTGCCTTGCCGTAGCAGTGCAGCAGCTTGCGCACGCGGTCCACGAGAATCTCGGCGCCGCCGCCCGGGATGCTGTCCATGCCGGCGGCAATCAGCCGGTCCAGCACCTCGTCCACCGGCAGCTGGGACAGCCGCGAGAGGTGCAGCACTTCAGGTGGCGAGAGGGCGTGGAGCCTGAACGCGGGGTACCGCTCCTTGATCGCCCGGAATAGGTCCTCGTACCACGTCAGCGGGAGATCCGGATTGTGCCCCCCCTGCAGCAGCAGCTGGTTGCCGCCGACCGCCATCGTCTCCTCGATCTTGCGGAACAGCTCCTCGAACCCGAGGACGTACCCTTCCGGAGAGCCGACCGGTCGGTAGAACGCACAGAACGCGCACTTCGCCACGCACACGTTCGTGTAATTCACGTTGCGATCGATGATGTAGCTGACGATGCCGTCCGGGTGCTTCCGGGCGCGAACGGTGTCGGCGAGCTGCCCCAGCAACGGCGTCGGCGCCGAACGGTACAGCAGCAGGGCCTCCTCGGCGGAGACCCGCGCGCCGTTTCGCACCTTGTCGGCAATCTGATCGATGGTCATCGCATCACATGGCGGCGGACCGGCGGTCCGCCCTGGATCGGTTCACCGAAGAATCGAGGCGTGTCCGCCCGGGCGACGACGCCGGTTTCTGCGGCGTATTGGTAGAACCGCTCGAGGCCGGCGCGCTCCTCGGGTCCGAGACGGTACTTGATATTATCCCGCAGGTACTGCTCTCCCACGGCACGGCGTGCCTGGTCGCCTGCGAAGAACTCTGCCGCGACGGCGCCGGGACTGGCCGCCCCGGCGGCGCGCACAGCCTGCAGTGCCCGGACGACCTCCTCGCTCAGCACGCCGACACGACCGGCCCAGAAGGCGTAGACGAACGGCAGCCCGGTGGTACTCGTCCACAAGGCCCCGAGGTCGATCTTCTCCACGGGAACCGTGCGGGCCGCGCCTCCCTCACCCACCGGAACGCTTGCCGTGTCCTGGAACAGCGCAACGTCGCCGATCAGCAGGGCGGCATCGGCCTGCGCCAGCATGGCGCCAAGGTCCGGCCGTGCGGCTTCGAGCCGCGGCGTGATGCCGAATACGCGCGCGCACATGACGCGCGTCAGCGCAACGGAGGTCCGTGAGCTCGTGTCGAGGGCGATGGAGCGCACGTCCTTCATGTCGCGCGTCGTGAACAGGGCAACCGACGCGACCGCTCCACGCGAAGCTACGGCGCAGTCGGGCACGATCTCGTACGAGGCCGGCCCCTGCGGCGCACGCAGGTATTCAATCGACGGAATGAGGCCGAGGTCCGTCTCACCGGCGTGCAGCAGGTCGGCACAACGCGCCGGCAGGTCGAACCTGACCTCGAACCGCGGATCGCGCTCGAGGCCGAACACCAGCGGACGCGCGTTCAGGAATCCGACCGCCCCGACCCGAATCCGCGTCATTGGACCCGGACATCGAACCGTCCGTCCCGCTCGACCGGCTCGAGCGCCGCCGCGGTGATGTTGCGGCGGATCTCCTCGAGTGGGGCACGGCGCCGGCCCTCGGACACATCGTCGAGCGGGGAAACCGCGTCGACATCGTCAGCGCCGACCGTGAGCGCGACCTGCGCCAGCTTCGGGCCATACAGCGCCCAGTCCACCTGAATCGTCGGGACGTTCGGCACGAACAGCCGGGCGAGGGCCACCCGCCGCACGTCGTCGTACCCGGTGGTCGGCACGGCGGGATTGACCGCGCGCGGCAGCGGGGCAAAGGCGCGAACCACGCCCACCTCGTACTGAAGGGCCGACACCCGGCGATAGAGTTCGGGCGCGTCCGCCGAGGGCAGCTGGTGGATCGTCAGGCGGGCCAGGGTGAGACCGGCAATGTTGACCTCCTCGATCGCCAGGCGAGGTTCGCGCAGGCGGTCGAACGCCGCCTCGGCGATGAGTTCGAGCCCGGCGCGTCTCAGGTCCTCGAGCAGCGTCCGGAGGGTCACCTGCTCACGACTGGCCAGGGCTTCGAGGTCGTGGAGCGAGAAGGCCGAGACCGCCACGCCTCGGGCCGCGGCGAGCACTTCCTGAACGCGCTGGACGGCGGCCTCGCGCGACACGGGCGCGCCGACCACCCGAACCTCGCCAGCCGCCGCGGGGACGTCCACCGGGTCACCCGGTCGAGCGGACAGGTCCGCGAGGCGAACGAAGGTGGTGCGCGCCCCGTGCAGGCGCCGACGGACCTCGTCGGCCGCTACCCCGAGATTGATGATGTCGTGGCTGTTCGCGTAGGTGGTGAGTTCCGCCTCGGTGACCGTCATACCCGTTCTTCGATCATAGCAGCGGCCCAGCGGGAAAGTCACAGCCGGGCTGGTGCCGGATTCACGGCACTCGCCACCGACGGACACCGGCACGAGAGGAATCTGGCCGGATTGCAGGAGCCCGTGCTGGCAAAGCCGTTGCGTCCAGTTCACGCATGGCTACCACAACGCGTGCGAACACCTTCCTCCAGCGGCTTGTGGGCGCTGCAGCCCTCGATGCGGCCATCTACGAGGAAGTCGAGGCCGACCCGTCAGCGAACGGACAGGCCATGGTTGTGGTCGTACTGTCGAGCCTGGCCATGGGGATCGGCGTGCAGGGGCTTGGCTTCGGGCTGGGCGCGATCCCGATCGTCGGCGCCATCGCGCTCGTCACCTGGACGGCGTGGGCGCTGCTCATCTTCGAGCTCGGCGTACGCTACATGCCGTCGCAGGAGACGCGGTCCAACCCGTACGAACTCCTCCGGACCATTGGGTTCGCAGCCACGCCGGGGTTTGCGGCCGTCCTGGCCATCGTTCCGGAAGTCTCGGTGCCGGTGCTGGCAGGCACCTGGGTCTGGATGCTGTTCGCGATGGTCGTGGCCGTGCGGCAGGCCCTCGACTACCAGAGCACGGGCCGTGCAATCGCGGTCTGCGTGCTCGGTTGGGCGCTCGCCCTCACGCTCGCCATCGGCCTGGGGCTCATGTTCGGACGGACGGTGTCCTAGCGCCGGCTGGTCCCGCTCACATCTGCGCCACGATCTTCGTGGCCAGGTCGAGCGCGCGACGGCCCTGCGCGCCGTCGACGAGCGGCGCGCGACGGGTGACGACCGCGTCGATGAAGTCCGCCAGTTCCCGCTTCAAGGGTTCCTCGTTCGGCACGACCGTCTCGCCGCCCTGGATGGTCGGCATCGGACCCTCGCCCCGCACCAGGCGATAAACCTCGAGCTTCTGCGCCGCGTAGTCGATCGACACGTAGGCGGCCGGCTGGAAGAAGCGGATCTTGCGGACCCGGTCGCGGCTGATCCGGCTGGCGGTGAGGTTGGCGATGCAGCCGTTCGCAAACCGCAGCCGGACGTTCGCGATGTCCACGCGCGGCGTGAGCACCGGCACGCCCACCGCCTCAATCGACTCGACGTCGGCCTTCACCAGTGACAGCACGACGTCGAGGTCGTGGATCATCAGGTCGAGCACGACGTCGATGTCGAGGCTGCGTTCGGGGAAGGTCCCGAGTCGGTGGACCTCGATGAAGCGGGGGTCGTGCAGCATGGGCCGCGCAGCATCCACCGCCGGGTTGAAGCGCTCGGTGTGGCCTACGGCGAGCACGGCGCCCGACGCAGCGGCCACCTCGATCAGGCGGTCGGCTTCGTCCAGTGTGCGTGCCATCGGCTTCTCGACCAGCACCGACACGCCGGCGCTGAGGAACGGCAGCGCCAGGTCCAGGTGCCGCTCAGTCGGCGCGGCAATGGACACGACGTCGACCTGCCCGAGCAGCGCCCCGGCATCGGTCACGGCCGTGGTTCCGTTCGCTGCAGCGATCTCGCGCGCCCGCGCCTCGTTGATGTCGGCGACCGCCACGAGGTCGACGTTGGGCAGGCCCGCGAGGATTCGCGCGTGATGCCGCCCCAGATGTCCGACGCCGACCACTGCCGCACGCACCCTCATGACACGCTCCGCTGGTCTGGTCTGCCCCCGGCCGATGGCTCGCGCAGTCGTCGTCCGACCACGGCAATCCCGGCGGCGTCCGCCGCCGCGACGATCGCGTCGCCATCGATCATCAGGGTCTTGCCCGCGTCGACGGAGAGCACCGTGGCCCCGGCCGCCGCCATCGCGCGAATGGTGGCCACTCCGACGACGGGGACGTCGAAACGCATGTCCTGGTTCGGCTTGGCGACCTTCACGACACATGTGCCCGGTCCGGCCAGCTGGCCGGCTCGCTGAATCACCTGATCGGTGCCTTCCATGGCTTCCACGGCGACCACGGCCTTCGATTTCACGGCGATCGTCTGGCCGATGTCCAGGCCTGCCACAACGTCGGCGATGCGGTAGCCGAACTCGAGGTCGGCGCGCTCTCCCTCCGAAGGCGCGCGGGCCGTCAGCACGCCGTCCCGCGCGAGCAGGGGGGCGAGCAAGGCGGTGGAGTCGACCAGCTCGACGCCGTTGTCGCGCAGATGATCGGCGACGGCGGCGATGATGGCGTCGGTGTTCTTGGCCTTCAGCCGCATCATGAGCCCGATGGCGGTCATGTCTGGCACGATGTCGGCGAACAGACGGGTGTGCTTCACCTGGCCGGCCATGACCGCGTGGGTCACGCCCGCCGACGTGAGGAGTTTCGTCCAGGTACCCAGCTGCCCCAGCGACACCCGGTGCAGCGTCGCAGCAGGCGGACGAGCGGCCTCGGACTCGAGTTCGGGGAACGCCTCTTCCTTCAGCGCGATGATCGTGACCTGGTGCCCCGCCGCGCGGGCGGCCTCCAGCACCAGGAAGGGGAACCGGCCGTTGCCGGCAATCAGGCCCAGGTGCACGCTAGTCGTCCGACGGCACGTCCTCGGTGCGGCGCGACGCGCGCTTCAGGATCACACCCCGTTCCGACCGGCGGATGAAGTCGACCAGGTACTGCACGTCGGCGCAGGCGAGGTTGTCGTCCGCCTCTATGTGGTGGAGCGCCGCCGACGTGTTCAGCTTCGACTGGAGCAGGTAGCGGAACGTGCGTTTCAGCCGCGTGATCGTATCGCTCGAGAACCCTCGTCGCATCAGGCCGATGGTGTTGAGACCGTAGATGCGCGCCCGGTTGCCGACGGTACGGGCATAGGGCAGCGCGTCCTTGGTGACCACCGAGTAGCCGCCGATGAACGCGTAGCGGCCGACGCGGCAGAACTGGTGCACGCCGGAACCGGCGCTGACGTTCGCGAAGTCCTCGACGTGGACGTGTCCACCGAGGGTCGCCATGTTCCCGAAGATGGTGTGGTGACCGACGTGGCAATCGTGCGCGATGTGCACGTACGCCATGAAGACGTTGTGGTCGCCGATCTCGGTGATGCCGCCACCCCCGGCAGTGCCCCGGTGAATGGTGACGAACTCGCGGAAGACGTTGTGCGTGCCGATCACGAGGCGGGTGGGTTCGCCCTTGTATTTCAGGTCCTGCGGCGTCAGCCCGATCGACGCAAACGGATAGATTTCGGTGCCCTCGCCGATCTCGGTCCACCCATCGACCACCGCCGACGCCCCAATCCGGCACCGGGGGCCGATGGTGACGTTCGGGCCAATCGTGGCGTTCGGCCCGACGGTGGTCCCCTCGCCGATGCGGGCGCGCGGATCCACGTTCGCCGAAGGGTGGATCGTCGCGGCATCGGAGACGACGCCCAGTACGAGTTCGCACTCCGTCGCGAGCTGCTCGTCGACGAAGGCGCTGGCCTGGGCGAACGCCACACTCCCGCGCCTGCGGCCCATCGTGATTTCGAGCCGCAGTCGATCGCCGGGGACCACCTGGCGGCGGAACTTTGCGCCGTTGACGCCCCGGAGGTACACGTGAGTACGGGGTGTCGCTTCGGCATCCCGCACCAGGATCGCCGCCGCCTGTGACAGCGACTCCACCATCAGCACGGCCGGCAGCAGGGGTGCGCCGGGGAAATGACCCTGGAAGAACTCTTCGTTGACGGTGACGTTCTTGACGGCCACCAGCCGCCGGCCCGGCTCGTGCTCGAGGATGGCGTCGACGAGCATGTTGGGGAAGCGATAGCACAGGCGATCCAGCGCCTGCGGGATGTTGATCGGCACTTGTGTCAGTCTACCAGAACCACCATGTCCCTCCGGACGCCCTCACCCCGGCCACGCGCGCGTGCGCACGTCTAACAAGAAGGGCTGTCGTGCGACGCGCGAAACGCCCATAATAAAGAGGAACGTCAAGGAGCCCAATGAGTCGATTCATGCTCGCCGCCACGGTGGTGGCTGCGATGTCCGCCGCGGCGTGCAGCAACAACAACCCGATCACGGCGCCGACGGTGACGCCGCCGACCTATGTCACCGATACCTTCGCCGGCACGCTGGGCCGGAACGGTGCCACGACGTTCCCCTTCAGCGTCTCGACGCAGGGGACGGTGGTCGCCACGCTGTCGTCGTTGACCGACAGCACGATAGTGGTCGGCATGAGCCTCGGCACCTGGAATGGGATCGCCTGCAACATCCTGCTGGCGAACGACCAGGCCCGCCAGGGTGTCACCATGACGGGCACGGCGTCGGGCATCGGCACGTTGTGCCTTCGGGTGTACGACGTCGGGAACGTCGTCGATCCCCTCGACTACTCCGTGACCGTCACCCATCCCTGAAGCACGGTCCGGCCGGCCGGTCGGATGCGCGGACAGCAAAAAACGCCCGGGCGCGGCTTCCGCACCCGGGCGTTTTCGTGTTCTGGCGATCGCGCCCCGCCGTTCAGGGGCCCCGTGTTACTTCGCGGGGGGCTTGGGCGCGGCATCGAGCCGCTTGACCGCCTCCAGCGTCAGGTCGATGCCGGGCTCGGCCCAGATCACACCCGAATCACCCGCGCTGAACAGCACCTGCAGGCCCTTCTCCTTCGACAGGGCCTCGAGCACCGGCATGAGCCGCGCCTGGAACTGCTGCTGCAGTTCCTGCTGGAGTTCCTGCAATTCGGCCTGGGCATCCTGTTCGAAACGCTGCGCGTCGACCTGCTGCCGATCGATTTCCTTCTGCAACTGGCCGCGTGCCGACTCACTCATCACGCTGCCGCTGGTCTCCAGCTTCTGCTGGTTGGCCTGCAGGGCCTTGGCCCGGTCGGCGGCTTCGGTCTGCTTCTTCTGCGCGAGCGTGTTCACCCGGCCGGCGGCAGCCTTGCCTTCCGAGGACAGCTGGGCGATCGCCTGCAGGTTCACGAAACCAACCTTGGCGCCCTGGGGAAACGGAGCTGGTGGCGGCGGGGCGGGAGTGGGCGCAGCCTGAGCCGGTGCGGGCTGCGCGGGAGCCGCCGGTGCGGGCTGGGCGGGACGGGCCGCGGGCGACTGCCCTGCGGCCGCCTGAGCGAACACCGGCGACGCGTTCACCACGAACGCAGCCGCCACGGCAATGGCGAAACCTTTCATTACGCGAGATCCTTTCCTCTGGGTAGAACCCAGCGAGTGTATCAGAACGTCGTGCCCACGGCGAACCGGAACTGGAACGCCCGCTGCGGCCGCAGGAAGTTGTCGCGCACGCCGCCGCGCTGCGGGTTGTACGCGAAGATCAGGCGGAACGGCACGTTCAGCACCGGCATGAAGAAGCGGACTTCGGCACCGGTCGAGGTCTTGAACGCACTCCGCTGTCCCGTGACGATGATCTGCTGGGCCGCCGCGACGCACGACCCATCCCCCTGGATCGAACAGGCCGTCAGGTTCACGTTCTGCAGCGGGTCGAGCAGGGCCGGCAACGGCGGCTGCACGATCTGCCTGATGTCCTCCTTGAACGCGAACGGCTGGCCGATGTCGCGCACCTGCCCGGCGTCGTAGAAGAGAATCAGCCGCACCGGACCGGCAATCGAGAAGATCTGCTCCACGTTGAAGAGCAGGCTCTTGTTGCCGCCCAGCACGAGGCCAGTATTCAGGTCCGTCGGGCCGATGGAGCGGATCGTGTAGCCGCGGACCGAATACTCGCCGCCGAGGAACAGCTTCTCGAAGATGGGCAGGTCCTTCGTCCCGCCGTAGACCCGCGCGTACTCCATCTGCGCGCGCATGCCGAGCGACATGCGGCTGTTCTGGCGCAGGAACGCCACACCCTCGATCGACGGCTTGATGAAGTTCGTGTTGCCGCCAAGGCCCGCCATCTCGGTCGTGATCGACAGGCGCTTGCCGGTCGTCGGGAAGATCGGCTGGTCCACCGAGTTGTAGATCAGGCTCGGCGTGACCTTGCTGATGATGCGCTCGCCACCGGCGCCGATGAGCAGCGAGTCGCGCAGGAACGGGTTGCGCTGGAGCACCAGCGGATCGGTGAACGCCGTGTTGATTTCGGTGACGCGGACCCGCTCGTAGCTGTAGTTCGTGAAGGCCCGGGTGAAGCCGCGCCCCACCGGGAAGCCGAAGGTCAGCGTGCCGCCGGTGGACTGCTGCGTGAACTGGCTGATGTACCGGATCGTGCTGCGATACAGGTTGACGCCGCCCGTGATGTTCCGATCGAACAGGAAGGGCTCGGTGAACGCCAGCGTGTAGTTCTGCGCGCGCTGGCCCCCCTGCAGCGAGACCGTGAGGCTCTCACCGCGGCCGAGGAAGTTGGCCGTCTGGAACGACAGCTGGCCGAAGAAGCCTTCGAACTGCGAGACGCCGGCGCCGAACGTGAGCTGGTTTCGGTTCATCTCTTCCAGCTTCATCTTCACGTCGACCTTGTTCTCGGCGTTCGGGGTCTTGTCGACGTTGACGTCCTTGCCCGGCCCTTCCAGCGCCTTGAAGTAGCCCAGCTGATTCAGCCGCTTGATGCTGAACTTGAGCGCCTCGGTGTTGAAGATGCCGTTCTCGTACAGGCGCAACTCGCGCCGGATCACGTTGTCGCGCGTCGTCGTGTTGCCGGTGAAGATGATCCGGTTGACGAAGTACTGCTTCCCTTCCTGGATCTGCAGCGTGACGTCCACGGACGGCTGGGCCGGCTTCTCCTCGACGGCCGCCAGCGAGGCCGGAACCGCGGGCTGCGCCGCGTTCGGGTCGTCGCTGAACTTGTAGTCCGGGTAGCCGGTGAACTCCATGTAGCCGCCGGCCCCGTAGATCTCCTGCGCCTTCTGGAATCCCTTCCGAACGTCCTTCTGCCGGTAGTACTCGCCGGGCGACAGCTTGAAGAGCGGCTTCAGGACGTCGCTCTTCACGACCGTGTTGCCAGCCACGTTGAACGTGTTGACCCGGTATCGACTGCCCTCGGTGACCGGAATGCGCAGCTCGACCCAGCGCGTCTTCTTGTCCTTCGAGTCGCCGATCACCCGGAGTTCCGGGTCGCCGACCTGCGCACGGATGTAGCCGCGATCGCGGTAGTACTCCGTGACCTTCTCGGCGTCCTCCTCGAACTTGGTCTCCTGATACGTGCCGCGGCCGGTCATGAAGGACAGGAACCACTGGGCGCGGTTCTCCTTCATGCGGCGGCGCAGCGTCCGGTCGGCGATGGCGCTGTTGCCGACGAACTCCACCCGCTTGATCTTCACCTTCGGGCCTTCGCTCATGTTGAAGGTGATGTGCACGAGCTTCGGCCCGCCGGCGACCTCCTTGATCTCGTGGGTGACCTCGGCAGACTGGAAGCCCTTGTCCTTGAGCATCTCTCGGATGATGCCCTCGATCTTCCGGATGAGGGCCGGATCGATGAAGGTGTCGAGCCGGATCTGGGCGTTGTTGTTCTTCAGCGCTTCATCGATCTTGGAGGTCTCGATCTTCTTGGAGCCGGTGAAGTCGACGATCTTCACCCGCTGCCGCTCCTCCATGTTGTAGGTCACCAGCTTGCCGACGACGCCATTCGAGAACTGGTAGTCCTCCACTTCAATCGACAGGTTGTCGAGGAAGTTCGTGCCCCAGAGGCGTTTGAAGTCCTCCCGCATGATGGTTTCCGTCCCGTCGGTGTACGGAACCCACTGCCCCTGGGACGGCACACTGGCCTTCAGCTGGATGTAATAGAGATAGGTCTGCAGGTCGACGAGCGAGGTATTCCCCTGCGCGAGGAAGCACAGGGCGATCAGGTACACGACAGGCCCCGACCCGTCGGGTGGCAGTGCGCGCGGCGGCGGCACCGGCTGGCCGCAAATCGTGGCACCCGCACCAGGAGCGGGGACGGGTGCTTGCTGCGCGTGGGCCACGCCTGACGCGGCCAGCATCGCGGCAGCCAGGAGACTGACGCCTAACGGTCTGAGCATGAGATCTTTCAGCGAGCCCGGCCGGCCTGCGAGGCAGGCAGGGCCGGTCTTCCAGCAACCCACCGGGTGAAGTCTTTAGTTTACTGGATTTTAGACGACGGAGCCGGGGAGGTGGCCGGCAGCCGGACCCTCGGAAGCCGTCCCGGGAGGGTTGCGGGCGTGCGCCCTGAAACGCCAAAGGCAGGACAGCCCGGCTGTCCTGCCTTCGGTGCACTCAGAGGAACGTTACGAGAGCCGTCGACCGGCCTCGAGTTCGCCTGCCGGGCGGTACGCGATCTGTCCGGCATCCATGTAGACCTCGACCTCGCCGCCCTTGAGGTGGCCGCGGATGAGCTCTTCGGACAGCGGATCCTCGACGTACCGCTGGATTGCGCGCCGCAGCGGGCGGGCGCCGTACGAGCGGTCCTTGCACGTCACCTCGATGATCCAGTCGACGACCTCCGGACTGAGCGAAATCTTCAGCTTGCGGTCCACCAGGTTGTCGTTCAGCTGGGTGACCAGCAGCCCCATGATCCGCCGCAGGTCGTCGTCGGTCAGCGCTTCGAAGACGATGATTTCGTCGATGCGATTGATGAACTCGGGGTTGAACGTCCGCTTCACCTCGCCGAGCACCATCTCGGACACGCTCTTCTCGATGACCTGCGTCTCGGCGCTCTGGAAGCCCATCCCCGTCTTCTTCTGGATGAACCGGGCCCCGATGTTCGAGGTCATGATGATGATCGTGTTCTTGAAGTTCACCCGGTTGCCGAGGCCGTCGGTGAGGTGACCGTCCTCGAATACCTGCAGCAGGATGTTGAAGATGTCCGGGTGCGCCTTCTCGATCTCGTCCAGCAGCACCACCGAGTAGGGATTGCGCTTCACTTTCTCGGTGAGCTGGCCGCCTTCCTCGTGGCCGACGTAGCCGGGCGGTGAGCCAATCAGCTTGGACACCGAGTGCTTCTCCATGTACTCGGACATGTCGAAGCGAATGAGGGCGTGGTCGCTGCCGAACAGGAAGTTGGCGAGCGCGCGCGCCAGTTCGGTCTTGCCGACACCGGTCGGGCCCAGGAACACGAAGCTGCCGACGGGCCGATTCGGGTTCTTCAAGCCCGCGCGCGAACGACGGATGGCCCGGGAGATGGCGGAGATGGCCTTCTCCTGGCTGATCACGCGGCGGTGCAGTTCGGCTTCCATCCGCAGGAGCTTGTCGCCCTCGTCCTGGTTGATCGATGCCATGGGCACGCCGGTCCACTTGGCCACGACCTCGTCGATCTCCTGCTTGCCGACGACGACCTTCCGGCTGCTCGACTTCACGTCGAACTTCTCGCGCACGAACTGCAGGTTCTCGCGAGCGGCCATTTCCTGCTCACGGTAGAACTGCGCCTTCTCGAAATCCTTTTGCGAGGAGGCGTTCTCCCACTGCTCGACCGCCACGCGGATGCTCTTGTTGATCTCGCCGAACTCCTCGCTGTAGCCGGCCTCGCGCAGCTTGGCGCGCGCGCCCGCCTCGTCCACGAGGTCGATCGCCTTGTCGGGGAGGAACCGGTCGGTGATGTACCGGTTCGACTGGTACACCGCCGCCTCGATCGCTTCCCGCGTGTATTCCACGTGGTGGAAGCTTTCGTATCGATCCTTCACCCCGAGGATGATCTCGATCGTCTCCTTCTCGCTCGGCGGGTCGACCTTGATGGCCTGGAAGCGGCGCTCGAGCGACCGATCCTTCTCGATGTACTTCCGGTATTCGGCCGGCGTCGTCGCGCCGATGCAGCGGATTTCGCCGCGGCTCAGCGCCGGCTTGAGGATGTTGGCCGCGTCGAGCGACCCCTCCGCCGACCCGGCGCCGACCAGCGTGTGCAGCTCGTCGATGAAGACGATGATGTTCGGGTTGTCGGTCAGCTCCTTCATGATCGCCTTGAGGCGCTCTTCGAACTGACCGCGGTACTTCGTGCCGGCGACAATCAGCGAGATGTCCAGGGCCAGGATGCGCTTGTCGGCCAGGAAGTGCGGCACGTCGCCGTAGACGATCTTCTGCGCCAGGCCCTCGACGATCGCCGTCTTGCCCACGCCAGGCTCGCCGATGAGCACGGCATTGTTCTTCGTCCGGCGGCAGAGCACCTGCTGGACCCGCTCCAGTTCGTGCTCGCGGCCGACCAGCGGGTCGAGCTGGCTCTTCATCGCCGACTCGGTGAGGTCGCGGCTGAACTCGGCCAGCAGCGGCGTCTCCTTCACCCTCGTCAGCGTCGTCTTCTCGTTGAGCAGTTGGACGATGTCCTCGCGGACCGCGTTCAGGCGCATGCCCTTCTCCATCAGGATGGAGGCAGCCACCGAGCGTTCTTCGCGGAGGATGCCGAGCAGCAGGTGCTCGGTGCCGATGTAGTTGTGCAGCAGCCGGTCGGCCTCTTCGGCCGCAAACTGCAGGACGCGCTTGGTCTCTGCGCTGAACGGGATCTCGACCGAGGTCGACACCTTCTCCCGGAACACCGTTCGACCCTCGATTTCCTTCCGGATGTTCTCGAGCGACAGGTGCGAGCGCGCAAAGATGCGGCTGGTCAGCCCCTTGCCCTCACGGATGAGGCCCAGGAGCAGATGCTCGGTCTCGATGGAGATGCTGCCGAGCTGACTGGCCTCGTAGCGGGCGAAGAAGAGGACTCGTCGGGCCCTTTCGGTGTACCGTTCGAACATCCGGCCTACCTACGTGAAAACAGAGGGATTGGGGTCACGAGCGCGATGACCACATTATACGGCACGCGATCCGGCAGCACTGGCTGTTTCTGCTGGTAAGACGCTGGTGCCATGAGAGTTCTCGCCCTACCTCGTTAGACGTACCGCGCGCACGGAACGTGCCCGCGCCGCACTCGGGTCCGCTGGCTGTCCTCCGCTCCGACGAGGCGCCTACTGCATCGACGCGAGCTTCGCCAGGTCGGTCTTGTCGAGCACCACACGGAGGTCCTTGACGTCATCGATCTGGTGACCTTCGAGCTGGACCAGGAACCGCTTGTTCACCACGACATTCAGTTCACCGTTCTTGGTGCCTTTGTCCCAGCGCTCCCAGCCCGGGTTGCCGTTGATGGTGACCGACCGCTCGAACCCGTCCTGGGTCTCCTTCTCGTAACCGGATGCCATGAACATGGCAAACGGCGCAAACAGCAGCTGGTTGAACCCCGAGTCCATGATCTTCTGCTCGACTTCGGCGTCGCCCTTCTTGAAGGTCACCGAGGCCTGCGAGAAGGCGAATGGCGCCGTCATGCGCTCGCCGGTCGGGTTCTCGCGCTGCCAGCCCGACACCTCCGGCGGCATGACGGTCTGCAGTTCACGGAAGCTGACCGGATCCACCGGCTTGACGTCCCCATTGGCCGCACCCGCCGCGCCGGCCAGCCCCTTGGCCATCGCTTCGAAGCCCTTGGCGAGATCCTCGGCGCTGCCCTGCATCTGCTCGGCGCCCTTCTGCATCTGTTCCGCCGACTTCTGCAGTTCCTCGGCGGCCTTTTCTTCCTTCGACTGACCACAGGCGGCGATGGCACATGCCGCGGCCAGGACAACAGCTGTTCGCCACGTCTTCATCGGAGTCTCCTTGCGCCGGCTCGCACCAGCGGTGCACAGGCACGACAGTCGCGCCTCGGGGGGAAGCCGCAGCGATTGTAGCCCAGCGGTCGTACGGGCCAACCACGGGGCAACGCCATGCGGCAGTAATCGGCAGTGGTCGACGAGCTCTTCAGCGGGAGCGTCACGCCTGGCGCAGGGTCCTCGCGGTGCCCCCGCCCTGTCAGGCGGGCGAGAGCCGTCCGCCTTCGAGCCGCAGCACCCGATCGCAGGCGGCCGCCAGGCGCGGATTGTGGGTCGCGATGACCGAGGTCAGTCCATAGGCCGCGTGCATGTCGCGGAGCAGATGGTGCAGCGTTTCCGCGGTCTGCTCGTCGAGATCTCCCGTCGGTTCGTCCGCCAGGAGCACCGCAGGTTTCATGACGAGCGCCCGGGCGACCGCAACACGCTGCTGCTCGCCGCCCGACAGCATGCCGGGCCGATGGTGGAGCCGCTGGCCAAGGCCGACACGCGTGAGCAGCGCGGCGGCCTCCGCCGCGGCCTCGGGCCCCTTGCGTCGCGCGATGCGCATCGGCATCTCGACGTTCTCCACCGCGCTGAACTCGGGCAGCAGGTGGTGGAACTGGAACACGAACCCGACGTGCCGGTTCCTGAAAGCCACGAGGTCCGCGTCGGACAGGCCGGTGATCGTCGACTCGCCGATGGCCACCTCGCCGCGGTCGGGCCGGTCGAGTCCGCCGAGCACGTGCAGCAGCGTGCTCTTCCCGACGCCGGACGCGCCGACGATGGCCACCATCTCTCCCGCGGCGACCTCTATCTCGAGGTCGCGCAGGATGGTGAGGCGCTCGCCGCCCACCGGGTACGACTTGACGAGGCCGTGCGCGGACAGGAACGGCATCACTGCCCCGCGCCCCGTGCATGCTGCGCCTGGCTACTCATAGCGCAGTGCCTGGGCCGGATCGAGGCGGGCCGCCTGCCTCGCCGGGTAGATCGTCGCGACGAATGACACCACGATGGCCGAGACGACCACCAGCAGGAAGTCGAGCGGCATGACGGTGAACGGGACGTGGGAGATCTGGTAGACGTCCACCGGGACGCGAATCAGCTTGTAGGTGTCCAGCACACGGGCGGCGGCGTACCCGAGCGTCGCCCCGGCGGCGGTCCCGACCACGCCGATGATCAGCCCCTGGAGCATGAAGATCGCCGTGATGCTGCGGGCGCCCGCACCCATGGTCTTCAGGATGGCGATGTCCCGATGCTTTTCCATCACGAGCAGGATCAGCGACGCCACGATATTGAGCGCGGCCACCATGACGATGAGGCCGATTGTCAGCGAGATGGCCATCTTCTCGAGCCACAGCGCCGAGAACAGGGACTGATTCATGTCGGCCCAGTCCTGCACGACCCAGTCGGGGCCCAGCTGCTGACCGACCGCATCGGCGACGGCCGGAGCCTCGTAGATGTCGTCCAGCCGCAGCTGAATCGCATCCACATCGTCACGGTCGAGCAGTCGCCTGGCCACGTCGAGTGAGACGAAGCCGGTCTGCGAGTCGATCTCGTACAGGCCCAGGTTGAAGGTGCCGGCGACGCGAAGGCGGCGCGCGCGCGGAATCATGCCCATCGGCGACAGTGTCCCCTGGGGCGTGAGCACCGAGATCGAGTCGCCGACCGTGACGCCCAGCTGCGCGGCCAGCTCCGTGCCGAGCAGGATGGCGCCTGGCGCATCGGCGTCGGACTGCGCCAGGGCTTCGAGCGAGCCGCTGCGCATGGCGCCGGCAATCGCGGTGACCTCGTGCTCGACCGCCGGGTCGATGCCCTTGATGTTGATGAACGCCTGGTCGCCCGCCGCGGACACGAGCGCCTTGCCGATGATGGCCGGCGCCGCGCCAATCACGTGCGGGACGCGTCGGGCGGTCGTCAGCGGCTCGCGGTAGTCGCCCGCGCCGGCACGCTTCCACGCGAAGATGTGCGGGTTGGAGCCCAGGATGCGTTCGCGCAGCTCATTCTGCAGCCCGGTCATCAGCGCCAGCGCGATGACCAGCGCCATCACGCCGACGGTGACGCCGAGGATCGAGATGAGCGAGATCACGGAGATGAACGCCTGCTTGCGCTTGGCGAGCAGATACCGCAGCGCGATCCGCAACTCGAAGGGGGCGTCCATAGGTCAGTATCACCTGCGGGATGGTCGACCAGGCTCCTCGCGTCCGGAGCGGATCCTACACATCGGTCCGCCTGCGCATCTGCGGGAAGAGAATGACATCGCGGATTGACGGGCTGTTGGTCAGCAGCATCGTCAGGCGATCGATGCCGATCCCCTCGCCGGCGGTGGGCGGCAGGCCGAACTCGAGCGCCCGGATGTAGTCCTCGTCCATCGCGTGTGCCTCCAGGTCGCCGCTGGCGCGGTCGGAGAGCTGGGCTTCGAACCGCTTGCGCTGCTCCACCGGGTCGTTGAGTTCGCTGAAGGCGTTGGCCACCTCGAACCCGCCGATGTAGAGTTCGAACCGCTCGACGGTCTCGGGATCGTCCGCGCGCTGCTTGGACAGCGGAGAGACTTCGGTCGGGAAGTCGTGCACGAACGTCGGCTGGATCAGCCGCTCCTCGCACGTACGCTCGAAGATCTCGGTCGTGATCTTGCCGGCGCCGTACGACGGCTGCACCTCGATGCCGAGGGCCTGGGCCACTGCGGCCGCGGATTCGCGCGAGCGCAGCTCGGCGGGGTCTACCTCGCGGCCCAGCCGGCGGGATGCCGCCTCGCGGGCCCCCTCGCGCAGCGACAGGCGGGCGAAGGGCGCGGCCAGGGAGATCTGGTGGTCGCCGAACGTAATCTGGTCGGTGCCGACCGACTGCCGGGCGACCGTCGAGATCAGCTCCTCGGTCATCACCATGAGGTCGCGGTAATCCGAGTACGCCTGGTAGAACTCCATCATCGTGAACTCGGGGTTGTGCTGCGTGGAGATCCCCTCGTTGCGGAAATTCCGGTTGATCTCGAAGACACGCTCCATGCCGCCCACGGTCAGCCGCTTCAGGTACAGCTCCGGGGCAATCCGCAGGTAGAGCTGCATGTCGAGGGCGTTGTGGTGCGTAACGAACGGCCGGGCCAGCGCGCCGCCGGCGATCGCCTGCATCATCGGCGTTTCCACCTCGAGATACCCCCGGGCGGTCATGAAGGCGCGGATGTTCGCGATGATGCGGCTCCGCGTCTCGAACACCGCCCGTGAGTCCGGGTTGACGATGAGATCCAGGTAGCGCTGCCGATAGCGGGTCTCGACGTCGGTCAGGCCATGCCACTTCTCGGGCAGCGGCAGCAGGCACTTCGCGAGGAAGTGCACACGCGAGGCCCAGATGGTCAGCTCATTGGTCTTGGTGCGGAACAGCCGGCCTTCGATCCCGACCCAGTCCCCGAAGTCGAGGAGCTTGTAGATCTGGAAGTCCAGCGCCGGCATCGAATCCTGCCGGATGTACACCTGGATCTTCGAGCGGCCGTCGGACAGTACCAGGAAGTTGGCCTTGCCGAAGGAGCGGATGGCCAGGATGCGACCGCTGGTCACCGTGTCCGGCCGCTCGGCTTCGAGTTCGTCGTGGGAGCGGGGCGAGTGCGCCTCCACCAGTTCGGTCACCGTGTGGCGGCGCTCGAACACGCTCGGGTAAGCGGCCACGCCGAGTTGTGTCAGTGCCTCGAGGTTGGCCTTGCGCTGCAGAATCTGCTCGTCCTGTGATGACATGGTCGGAGACGGTCACTTGCCGTGTTGCAGCGTGCCGGTGCCTGCGCCGCCCGGCGCCGCGCCTGCTGCGCGCACCGGGGCCGGCCCGCACGCCTAGGTCCCTGCGTCGAGCTTCCTGCGGATTGCGTCGAGCATCCCGTTGATGAACCGCACGGCGTCCTCGGTGCTGAACGTGCGCGCGAGTTCGAGCGCCTCGTTGATGACCACGGCGGCCGGCGCCGGGGACCGTCGCAGCAGTTCCGTGACCGCCATCCGCAGGATCAGGCGGTCGAGCACCGCCATGCGCTCGGGCCGCCAGCGCTCGGCCGTGTCGGCGATGAGCGCATCGGCCTCCGCGAGGCGGCGAACCGTATCATGCGCCAGTTCGATGGCGAACGTGCGGAACTCCTCCGAGGGCGGCTCGGGGTCGGCCCACTGGTGGCCGAAGAACGTCTCGGCGGCGCTGGTGACGTCGGTCCGCCCGATCTCCCACTGATACAGAATCTGCAGCGCGGCCTCACGCGCGCGATGCCGCGGATCCTTGCGGACGGCCTTCATGTCCCGGATGTCATCTGCGACAGCTCGGCGGCAATCACCGCCATCTCGATGGTCGCCGTCGCCGCCTCCCATCCCTTGTTCGACGGACCGTCGACGGCCCGTTCGAGCGCCTCCTCCACCGAGTTGGTGGTGAGCACCCCAAAGGCCATCGGAATGCCCGTCTCGCCAGAGGCCGCGGTCAGGCCGTGAGCCACCGCCGACGAGATGTACTCGAAGTGCGGCGTCGCGCCCCGGATCAGGCAGCCCAGGCAGATGATCCCGTCGAACTGGCTGGTATCGGCCACCTGCCGGGCCGCGAGCGGAATCTCGAAGGCGCCCGGCACGCGCACCACGGTAATGTCCTCCGAGCGTACGCCGGCGGCTTCGAGCGCCGCGAGCGCGCCCTGCTGGAGCCGGTCGGTGACGAAGTCGTTGTACTTGGAGACGACGACGGCGAACTTGAAGCCAGCCGCGGACTGCGTGCCTTCGATGATGCGCACCTACTGACCCTTGAACTGCGGCGCGCGCTTCTCGAGAAACGCCCGCGTGCCTTCTCTCATGTCGTCGGACGCCGCGACGAGGCCGAACAGGGCGGCCTCGTGCGCGCTGCCCTCGCGCTGCGTGGTCTCGAGCCCAGCGCCCACGGCCTCGAGGATGTAGCGGACGGCGATCGGCGCCCTGGACGCCAGCACGGTGGCGAGCCGACGCGCCTCGACCATCAGGTCGGCGGGGGGCACCACCCTGTTCACCAGGCCGATGCGTTCCGCGTCCGCAGCCGACACCATGTCACCGGTCAACAGCAGCTCGAGCGCTCGCCCGCGGCCGACGAGGCGCGGCAGCCGCTGCGTGCCGGCGTACCCGGGAATCGCCCCGAGGTTGATCTCGGGTTGTCCGAGCCTGGCCGTGTCGGCGGCGAGACGCAGCGTACACGCCATCGCCAGTTCGCAGCCGCCCCCGAGCGCGAACCCGTTGATTGCCGCGATGACAGGCTTGCCGAGGGACTCGACGAGGTCGAAGACCTGCTGCCCGCGCGCGGCGTGAGCGGCGGCCGCCGTCGGGGTCAGCCCCGCCAGTTCGGCGATGTCTGCTCCCGCGACGAACGCCCGATCGCCGGCGCCGGTCAGCACGACGGCGCGCACGGTGGTGTCGCGCGCGAGATCCATCAGGGCCTCGCGGAGTTCGTCGAGCGTGTGGGAATCGAGGGCGTTCAGGACCTTCGGGCGATTGATCGTGACGGTAGCCACGGCGCCGTCGCGCTCGAGAAGCAGGTTGTCAAACGCCATGCCGGCTGGGAATTATATCCCACGCCCAGAGCAGCCCCGCCCCGAGGCCCGCGCCGATCGTGTCGGCGACGACGTCGAGCACCTCCACCTGGCGCGGCGGATTGAAGTACTGGTGTGCCTCGTCGGTCACGCCGTACAGCGCGCCGAACACCGTCGCCTGCATCACGATACCGACCGACACACCGCGCCAGCCCCCCGCACGCGCACGCGCCACAAGCAGACCGAGCCCCGCATACAGCAGGGCGTGAAGGTTCTTGTCGGCGCCTTCGGGCATCGGCGGCGGCTCGTTGATCGAGGACAGCGCGAAGATGAGGGCCATGTAGCCCAGCACCGGCCACCACAGGTGCCGCGGCTGGTGTATCGGACGGGATGCGGAGGACATCACAGGAACTCGACGTGGTCGTGAGCGCGCGTCGTTCCGCGGCCGCCGCGGAACAGCCAGGAGGTCGGCGCGCTAGAAGGGGAACGGGAGCATCAGCCAGCCGAGCACGACGGCCGACACGACAAACCCGGTGAACAGCATCGCACCGAAGCGCAGCTGCTCACCTGCGTCGTCGCGCGCGATCATGGCGAAGACGAGCGACACGAAGAACGCGAACAGGGCCAGAAGGACGAAGTGACTGTGCACCGCTATTTCCGGCCGAGCGCGATGTCGTACGCGTCGATCACGACCAGCAGGTTCAGCAGTCCGGCCACGATCAGGAAGGCGTTGCCGTACTCGTAGGTCACGGCCCGCACGTCGCCGAGGCCGAGTCCGAGGGCGGATGCGATGAAGTACGGCAGGCCTATTCCAACGTGCGCCGCCGCGGCGAGCGCCACCAGGGGCTCCGAGAGTTGGAAGGGGAACAACTGGCCGTCGATGCCCAGCCCGATGAAGAACATCACGGGAAGGGTTACGAGGAAGGCGACACCCTTGGCGCGGCGACCCTGCCACAGGTGACCGGCCCCCGGAATGAACCAGGCGGCAAGACACAGCAGCAGCAGGCCGCCAGGCAACGATTCATCGGCAGTGCTGGCTGACACCGCGGATAGTTTACCCCGACTGCACCACGGGTCGGGCGGCGTCGCGCACGACAGCCATGACGGCGGCTCCCAGCGCGACACCCGCGGCCGAGCGAACGCTGTTGGCAGGCGTGAGGTGAATGCTCCATTCATAGGCCAGCGTCAGCAGGTTGGGAAGGAGGCCGATGAGCAGCAGGCTCCGTCCCCGCGTACGGCGAGCGAGGTGGGATACCGGCCGGAGATGCCCCCTGGGATCGAGCAGCACCATGAGGCTGCCCACCGCCAGCGCGCCAAGGTAGATGCCCGCACAGCGGGCGCACACCGGCATGGGGCTGCCCCCGATCGAGAAAGAGCGTTCGGCGCGCTGGTGGCAGACCACCGACCCGGCGGCATAAACCAGCCCGGCAGCCATCCGGGCGGGGCCGGCCCGAGGGGCCCGCGCCGCGAGGGTCGGAGCCGCCACCAGGACCGCTGCCCAGGCCGCGCACGCGACCACGGTCAGTGGCCAGATCCACCGAACATGCTTCACCTCAATAACTTACCTCATCCTGGAACCCGTGGCTGCGGCGCGCCGTCTAACATCGTTAGCCGACCGAACACTGTTCACACTACAGCCGAGTCAGACGCAGCGCATGGGTATCAAGGAACGCCAGGAACGGGAGCGCGAAGCCGTGCGTCGAGCCATTCTCGACGCCGCCCGCGATCTCTTCGTGGCCGAGGGGTTCGAGCGGGTGTCCATCCGCAAGATCGCCGAACGCATCGAATACAGTCCGGCGGCGATCTACGGCTACTTCCCGTCCAAGGACGACATTTTCTTCGCGCTCGCCGAGGAAGGCTTCCGGCTGATGTACGGCGAGCAGCGGCACATGGACGCCCTGGCAACCCTCCCGCCGCTTGAACGCGTACGCGGCATGTTCTGGCGCTTCTATGAATTCAGCTGCGAGCATCCGCAGTACTTCGCGCTGATGTTCGTGGACCGGGCCGTGCCCCGCGTGAGCCGGGAATACGAGGGCTTCGATTTCGCGCGCCGGGGCAAGCAGCAGCTGCTCGACCACCTGCGGGCGGCCGTGGCAGCCGGGGATCTTCCCGCGTCCATCCAACCGGAGGTCATGCTGCACGTCGTGAGCTGCGCGCTGGTCGGCGTCGCCGCGATGCGCATGTCTGATCGGCTGGCGCTCGGCCAGGAGACCGATGCCCTGGCGCGCGATGTCCTCGAGGTCACGCTGGCCGGACTGCGGACGGCGCCGCAGCTGCAATCCTCGATGACGACATGCGTGATGGACGAGCCGGCGCGTTCGGTCCTCGACAGACACGCGCAATTGCACGACACGTTCGTTTCATTACCCGACACGCCCGCTTCATCGCTCGACGCGCACGCTTCATCTCCCAGGAGCCGTTCATGAGTCGCTTGGTCACCCCTTCATCGTTGGCCGTCCTGCTGGCCGCCGCGGCCATCCAGGCCGCTTGTGGTTCGGCCGACGGGCACGCGGCCGCCGCTGCCGCCGATGCAGCACCCGCCGCGGTCCAGGTCGCGCCCGCGGCAGCCGTCGAACAGCCGCTGACCCGTTTCATCCGTGCCACGGGTAGCCTCACGGCCGAGGACCAGGCCGACGTGGCCGCAGAGATCGCGGGCCGAGTCGTCGCCACCCCGGTCGAGCGCGGCACGCCCGTCACCGAAGGGGCGGTGCTCATCCGTCTCTCGCCTGTCGAGGCCGAGGCCCAGATGCGCGAGGCGGAGGCCAACGCCGCGCAGATCGAAGCACGCCTCGGCATCAGCGGCGGCAGCGAATTCGACGCCAATGCCGTGCCGGAGGTCCGGACCGCCAAGGCTGGCTTCGACCTCGCGGAGAACGAGTTCAACCGGATCCGCTCGCTGCTCGAACAGAAGGTCGTTTCGCAGTCCGAATTCGACCAGCGCCGTACGCAATACGAATCGGCCCGCCAGCAGTACGACTCGGCGCGCAATGCTGCGTCACAGCAGTTCCAGGCCCTCCAGGGGGCGCGCGCGCGGGTCGCGCTCGCCCGCAAGGCGCTCGCCGATACCGTCGTGCGGGCGCCCTTCCCAGGGCTGGTCGGCGAGCGGTTGGTCTCCACTGGCGACTACGTCAGCAAGGGCAACAAGGTCGCCGTGGTGGTCCGTGTGAACCCGCTCCGCATCCAGTTGACGGTGCCCGAACAGTACATCTCGGCCGTCGCGGTGGGCGCGCAGGTGACCTTTGCCGTGGACGCGTTCCCCGCCCGCCAGTTCGCCGGCACCGTGCGGTACGTTTCGCCCGCGCTCGAGGCGGCGCGTCGCGCGCTGACAGTGGAGGCCGTCGTCGCCAACCCGGGCAACGAGCTCAAGCCCGGCATGTTCGCGACGGCTCGCATCGAACACCCCGAGCGGACGCCGGGCGTGATGGTGCCGAAGACCGCGGTGCAGACCACCGCCGGCATGAGCCGCGTCTACGTCGTCACCGGCGACCACGTCGAGGAGCGGCTCGTCAGCCTCGGCCAGGAGGTCGATACGCTCGTCGAAATCGCCACCGGACTGAAAGCCGGTGAGAAGGTCGCTACCTCGAATCTCGCCAAGCTGTTCGACGGCGCCAAGGTGTCCTAAATGCAGTGGCTTGCTTCGCTGTGCATCAAGAGGCCGGTCTTCGCGAGCGTCCTCATCCTCTCCATCACGGTCATCGGGGCGTTCTCGTTCACGCAGCTCGGCGTGGACCAGTTCCCCAAGGTCGACTTTCCCACCGTCGTCATCACGACCGTGCAGCCCGGCGCCGCGCCGGAGCAGATTGAAACCGAGGTCACCGACAAGATCGAGGAAGCGGTCAACACGATCAGCGGCATCGACGAGCTGCGCTCCACGTCGTCCGAAGGCGTGTCGGTCGTGTTCGTGTCGTTCGTCCTCGAGAAGGACGGCGACGTCGCCGCGCAGGAAGTGCGCGACAAGATCAGCATGGTGATGTCGCAGCTGCCGCGAACGGTGCAGCAGCCGCGCATCGAGCGCTTCGACCCGGACTCCTCGCCCGTCATCAGCATCGCGCTCACCGCCAACAAGCCGGTCCGGGAAGTGACCGAGTACGCGGACAAGGTGCTGCGGCGGCAGCTGGAAAGCGTCAACGGGGTCGGCCAGGTGGTCGTGCTCGGCGGACGCCAGCGCCAGGTGAACATCTGGCTGGACGCCGACCGCATGCGTGCCTACAACGTCACGGTCACCGAGATCTCCCGGGCCCTGCAGGCCCAGAACATCGAGGTGCCAGGGGGCCGCGTGGACCAGGGCGGCCAGTCGCTCACGCTGCGCACCCGCGGGCGTGTGCAATCGGTGGCCGAGTTCGACGACATCGTGATTCGCGAGGCGGAAGGTCACCCGATCCGCATCGGCGACGTTGCACGCGTTGAGGACGGCGAAGCGGAGCCGACGACCGTCGCCAGCATCGACGGCGTTCCGACCGTGTTGCTGAATGTCCGCCGGCAGTCGGGCACGAACACCGTCGAAGTGGTGCACGCGGTGCGCGAACGTTTCGAGGAGATCATCCCGAACCTGCCGCCCGGCTACCACGCACGGGTCGTGCGGGACCTCTCGATCTTCATCGAGGCGGCCATCGAGAACGTCGAGGAGCACCTCATCCTCGGCTCGATACTCGCTGCGCTGGTCGTACTGCTGTTCCTGACCAACCTGCGCTCCACGGTGATCGCCTCGATTGCGATCCCGACGTCGATCATCGCCACCTTCGGCCTCATCTGGTACATGGGGTTCACGCTCAACCTCATGACGATGCTGGCGCTCACCCTCTCGGTGGGCATCGTGATCGACGACGCGATCGTGGTCCTCGAGAACATCTACCGGTTCATCGAGGAGAAGCACGAGGACAAGTTCAAGGCGGCGGAAGAGGCTACCTCCGAGATTGGCCTGGCCGTGCTGGCGACGACCCTCTCGCTGGTCGCCATCTTCGTCCCGGTCGGGTTCATGGGCGGGATCGTCGGCCGCTTCATGAAGAGCTTCGGCCTGACGATGGCGTTCGCCATCATGGTGTCGCTGGTGGTCAGCTTCACGCTCACCCCGATGCTCTCCGCGCGCTGGCTGAAGGTGAAGCCGCACGGCAGCGATCAGCATTCGTCGAAGAACTCGCGGGTCTTCCACGCGGTCGACGTGTTCTACACGCGCCTGCTCGAGTGGTCGATGGCACACCGCGCCGTCATGGCGGTCGCCGCGCTGCTGGTGCTGCTGTCGAGCATCCCCCTCTTCATCATCGTGCCCAAGACCTTCATGGCCGATGACGACCAGTCCGAGTTCGAGATCAACCTGCGGGCGCCCGAGGGCACGAGCCTCGAGGCCACCGAGGTGCTGAGCAACCGCGTGGCCAGCGCCGTGAAGCGCGAGATCCCCGAGGTGGACTACACGCTCACCACCGTGGGCGGCGACCAGGCGGGCACGCGCAACGTCTCGGCCATCTACGTGCGGCTGAAGCCCATCGAGGAGCGGACCCGGGACCAGTTCGTCATCATGAACGCGATCCGCTCGGACATCCTGCCCACGGTCGCGCCGGAAGCGCGCACCTCGGTGTCGGTCGTCGCCGCGATTGGCGGCGGCGGCGCGCAGAACGCGACGCTGCAGTTCCTCATCAGCGGCCCGGACCTGCGCAAGCTCGATGTCCTCAGCCAGCAGCTGCTGGACAAGATGAAGACCCTTCCGGGGGTCGTCGACCCGGACCGTTCGCTGAACGCCGGCAAGCCCGAGCTGTCGGTGCAGGTGGACCGGCCCAAGGCGGCCGACCTCGGCGTGCAGGTCGGTGACGCAGCCGAGGCCCTGCGCTGGCTGGTCGGCGGCGACCAGGTGACGACCTACAACGACGGCAGCGAGCAATACGAGGTGCACCTGCGTGCCGAGGCGACGAATCGGTCCACCGAGCAGGCCATCGGCGGCCTCACGGTGCCCTCCGTGCGGCTCGGCGCCATCCCGCTCGAGAACGTCGCGCGGTTCAGCGCCGGGTCGACGCCCTCCGACATCAGCCGGCTCGCCAGGCAGCGGCAGGTGACGCTGTTCGCCAACATGGTGCCGAACGCCTCCGAGTCGACCATCCAGACGGCGATTCAGGAGGAGTGGGAGAAGATGAACGCCGGCCCAGACTACAAAGGCGGGTTCAGCGGCCGTTCGAAGGAACTCGGGCGGGCGGCGCAGAACTTCGTGCTCGCGTTCGTGCTGTCGCTAATCTTCATGTACCTGATCCTGGCCGCGCAGTTCGAATCGTGGCTCCACCCGATCACGATCCTGCTGTCGCTGCCCCTGACGCTGCCGTTCGCGCTGCTGGCGCTCATCATCTTCAACCAGTCGCTGAACATCTTCTCGGCCCTCGGCCTGCTCGTGTTGTTCGGCGTGGTGAAGAAGAACTCGATCCTGCAGATCGACCATGCCAACCAGCTGCAGGCGGCCGGCCTGTCCGCGCACGATGCGGTCATCCAGGCCAGCCGGGATCGCCTCCGGCCGATCCTGATGACGACCTTCGCCTTCGTCGCCGGCATGGTGCCGCTCATCGTATCGAGCGGCATCGGGTCGGGCACGAACCGAGCCATCGGCTTCGTCATCTTCGGTGGCCAGTCGCTGGCGCTGCTGCTGACGCTGCTGGTGACCCCTGTGGCCTATTCCCTCTTCGACGATGCGTCGAAGCTGCGGCTCTTCCGGCGGCGACGTGCCCAGGCCCCGGAACCGCTGCCGGCGTCGGCGTCGTAACACTCTCCCGGAGCAGTCATGCGGAAGATCGAGACCCTAGCCCTCCTGCTTGCCCTCATCCCGTCGGCCGTCGGTGCCCAGCCGGGCGCGGCGGCGCAGGCCCCGCTGCGTCTGACGGTGGATGACGCGGTACGGATGGCGCTGCAGAACAACGTCGACCTCGCCGCCGCGCGCCTGGACCCGCAGATCGGGGACACGCGGGTTGCCGCGGCGGCGGGGCTGTTCAAGCCCACCATCCAGTCCAGCGTGCAGAGCAACAACCAGCTCCAGCCACCCGCCAGCCTGCTGCTGCCCCAGTCCACGCGCACCGACGTCATCACGTCGAACGTGGGTCTCAACCAGCGGCTGCCGTGGTTCGGCACCTCCTACAACATCGGCTGGGACACGTCGCACACGGACACGAACAACGTCATCACCAGCCTGAATCCCCTGCTGCGCTCCGGGCTGTCGCTCAACATCTCGCAGCCGCTGCTCCGGGACTTCGTCACCGATGCGTTCCGCACGCAGCTGGAGGTCAGCCACGTGAACCGGGCGATCGCCGACACGCGGCTGCAGGAGAGCATGGTCCAGACCACGGCCAGCGTGAAGGCCGCCTACTGGAACCTCGTCACGGCGCGGGCCAACGTGGCGGCGCGGCGGGCGGCGCTCGCCCTCGCCGAGGAACTGGTGCGGGTGAACAAGGCGAAGGTGGACGTCGGGCAGTCGCCGCCAATCGACCTCGTGTCCGCGCAGGCCGAAGTCGCGTCCAACCAGGAACAGCTCATCGTCGCCGAGACGACGGTGAAGCAGGCCGAGGATCGACTCCGCCTCCTCGTCTTCGATGCCGCCCGGCGAGACGTCTGGAACACCCCGATCGAGCCGACCGATACGCCGCCGATCGGCATGGCCGCTCTCGACGTCGAGGCGGCAGTCACCAATGCCCTGCGCGACCGCACCGACCTGGCGCGCGCGCGGAAGGAGACCGAGAACGCGCAGACGACCCTGCGCCTGGCGGGCAACCAGCGGCTGCCCGACGTGCGGCTGAATGCCAGCTACCAGGCCAACGGCCTCGGCGGCACGCAGTTGCTGCGCGGGGCAGGCTTCCCCGGCCCGATCATCGGCACCGGCAACGTGATCGGTTTCGGCAACATCCTCAACCAGGTGTTCCGCAGCGACTACCCGACGTGGGGTGTCGGCGTCAGCGTCTCCTATCCGATGGGCCAGGGCGCGGAGCAGGCGAATCACGCGCGCAGCCAGCTCGAGGCGCAGCAGGCACTGCAGCGGGTGCGCGCGGCGGAAGCGCGCGTCATCCAGCAGGTGCGCGACGCTGCGTGGAAGGTGGAGATGAATGCACGACGGCTGGAAACTGCCAGGGCCGTGCGCGAACTCGCCGAGCAGCGCCGCGACGTGGAGCAGAAGCGCTTCGATGTCGGGATGTCGACCAGCTTCCTGGTGATCCAGGCGCAGCGCGACCTGGCGCAGGCGACACAGAACGAACTGGCGGCCGTGCTCGCCTACGACCTCTCACTCGTGGACTACGAGGCGCTGCAGCAGGCGGGGCCGGCGGGTCAGGGTGTCGGGGGATCGGGGGGTGCCCCCCAGCCCGCGCAGATGCCTCCGGCGGCCAACCCCGCGGCCGCTCGCGCAGCGGCAAACGGACAGGGGAACGCCGGGTTCTTCTGACGGCAGCCCGTCAGCCACCTGCCGACGGGAGGGGCGGAAGGACGCCCCCGCTCCGTCCCTGCCGAGGAACCGGCGGCGACCCTGCGCCCGCCTCCACGCGGCCAGGCACCCTGCGTTCAGCGCACCGGGATCCGCAGGGCCGGGAAGTGCTCCTCGTAGCGGGTCATGAACTCGTGGAAGGAGTACGAGTGGCTCTGGCCGCCGAGGTGCTCGAGCGCGTATGTCGCCGCCACGCTGCCCACCTGCGCGGCCTCCGCGAAGTCGAGGCCCATCGCCAAACCTTTCATCAGGCCTCCCCTGAAGGCATCGCCCACACCGGTCGGATCGACGATCCGCCGCGGAGGCACCGCCGCCACATCGGCCTTCGACCTGCGCGTGATGATGGTCGATCCGTGCTCGCCGCGCGTGATGATCAGCGCCTCGCTGTGCCGCATGATGTCGGCTTCCTCGAGACCGGTCTTCTGCTTCAGAATCTCCCACTCGTAGTCGTTGCAGATCAGGATCGAGGCACCGACCGCGCCTTCCTTCAGTTCCTCACCGGACATGCGCGCAACCTGCTGGCCCGGGTCGAAGACGTAGCGGATGCCCAGCGTGCGGCACTCATCCGCGTACTGCACCATGGCGCCGGGATCGTTGGGCGAGATGATGGCCAGGCCGCAATCCGGCACGCTGCGAAACGACAGTTGCCCGGCATCGGCCATCGCGCCGGTGTAGAAGGACGCGATCTGGTTGTTGTGCTGGTCCGTACTGCAGAAGAAGGAGGCCGTGAACTTCCCTTCCACCTGGACGACGAGGCCGGTGTCGACCCCAGCCGCCTCGAGCCACTGTCGATACTCCCCGAAATCCTCCCCGGCTGTGGCCATCAGCAGCGGCCGCTCGCCGAGCAGGGCCAGCGTGTAGGCGATGTTCGGCGCGCACCCGCCGCGCCGCTTGTCCATGCTGTCCACGAGAAAGCTGAGACTCACCCGGTGCATGTGCTCCGGCAGGAAGTGCTCGGTGAACTTCCCCGGAAAGGACATCAGGTAGTCGTACGCGATGGAACCAGTGACAACGATGTTCATGAAACAGCCTCGGGGCTACTTGATGTACTTGCCGATGATGGGCGCCAGTTCCTGCCGCGTCGCGGCAGGGACGTGCTCGGGTCTCGTGATGATGGCGGTCGCCAGCGCATCCTTGCAGCCACAGGTGCGCGGACCGTTCAACCGCTCGACCGCCGCCGCGATGGTCTTCTGCGCGGTCAGCGCGTTCTGGGTGAGGTTCGCGATGATCAGGTCCACGGTCACCGAGTCGTGGTCGGGATGCCAGCAGTCGTAATCGGTCACCAGCGCCAGGGTGGCATAGCAGATCTCCGCCTCGCGTGCGAGCTTGGCTTCCTGCAGGTTGGTCATCCCGATGACGTCCATGCCCCACGAGCGATACAGGCGGGACTCGGAGAGGGTCGAGAACTGGGGGCCCTCCATGTTGACGTAGGTGCCGCCGCGATGGACCGTCGCCCCGACCGATTCGGCGCAGTCCGCTGCGACGCGCGACAAGTCCCCGCACAGCGGGTGGGCGAACGCGATGTGAGCCACGATGCCGCGGCCGAAGAAGGTGCTGATCCGCCCCTTGGTCCGGTCGAAGAACTGGTCCGGCACGAGGATGTCGAGCGGCCTGTACTCTTCCTTGAGGCTGCCCACCGCGCTGGCCGACAGGATCCGTTCGACCCCCAGTACCTTGAAGCCGAAGATGTTTGCGCGGAAGTTCAGCTCCGACGGCAGGAGGCGGTGGCCCGCCCCGTGCCTCGCCAGGAAGGCCACGCGCCGGCCCCGAAGCGTGCCGATGACGTAAGGTCCGGACGGATCGCCGAACGGGGTCGCGATCGTGCGCTCCTCGCGGTCGGTCAACTCCGCCATGTCGTACAGCCCGCTGCCGCCAATGATACCTATCGTTGGGTTGCTCATGTCCGTGGGTGCAGTCTCCGCTTGCCTTCGTGTTCGGTGATCACGGCCGCCGCGATCGCGGGGTCGTGCTCGAAGAATACCAGCGTGCCGTCGGCCACCGCAGTGCGCAGGAGCGCCTTCTTCGCCGCCAGGGTGTCCATCGGGTACAGGTCGTAACCCATCACCCAGGCATCGGGCAGGTGGGCAGTGGTCGGGAGCAGATCCGCGGGGTAGACCGCGCGGTGCCCGCCCGATTCGATCCAGACCATCTGGTGGTGTCGCGTGTGCCCGCCGGTCCCCTCGACCCGCACGCCGGGCATCACCTCCGCGTCCCCGTCGAGGAAATCGACGACTCCGGCTTCGGCCAGCGGCACGAAGTTGTCCCGCAGGTAGCTGGCCCGGTTCCGCTCGTGCGGCCGGCTGGCATCGTCCCATTCGCCGCGCCTGATGACATAACGCGCGCGCGGAAACCGCGGCACGACCCGGCCGGCCCCGTCGCGGCGGGTGAAGCCGCCGGCGTGATCGAAGTGCAGGTGCGTCGCCAGGACGATGTCGATGTCCTCGACCGAGAGGCCCGCGTCCTCCAGCGCGTGGTCCAGGTGACGAGTCCGGTCGGCCGCGTACAGCGCGTAGAACCGCTCGTTCTCCTTGTCGCCGACCCCCGCGTCGATCAGCATCGTCTTCGCGCCGCGGACCACGAGTGGGCGCATGCTCATCAAGATCCGGTTCTCGTCGTCTGCGGGGGCACGCTTCTCCCACAGCGCCTTGGGTACGACGCCGAACATCGCGCCGCCGTCGAGCCGGAACAGGCCGTCGTGCAGCGAGATCAGCTCGAGATCGCCGACGACATGGCGCGACACGGCCGGCATGGCGGCCAGCGGCGCACGCTGCTTGAGTTCCACGAGCACGCCGTGTGCGGCTGAGGGGTGGACGAACGCAACGAGCGCGTGCTCGGCTCCGGGACGCGGCTCGTCGTCGATCAACCGGACGCCGCGACTCTGCAGGTGGGCCAGCGCCGCGCGGATGTCGTCCACCCGCAGGGCCACATGGTGCATCCCGGGTCCCCGCCTCTCGACGAAGCGGGCGACCGCGGATTCGGGTGCCATGGCCTCGAGCAGTTCGAGCGACGCCGGCCCCGCCTGGAGGAAATGCGCGCGCACGCGCTGTGAAGCGACCTCCTCGCTGGCGTGGACGTCGAGTCCAAGAACGTCACGGAAGAACGCCAGCGAGGCCGCAAGATCGGCGACCGCGATACCGAGGTGATCCAGGTACGCCTTCATCGCGCGGCCGGGTGGTTCGGGAACAATTGGGGCAGTGGCACCGGAGGCAACCACCTATTATCGCCGGTCTGGTTCCCGCGGTGCAGGCCGGCTGAAGGCACGGGTCAGGAGGTCGGCCACGGCCGTGTACGGGTCCAGTTCGCGCGCCGCCACCCGCTCCGCCACTGCCTGGAACTCGCCCGGCTTCAGCACGTGCTGCTCGAGATGCGCCAGGAGCTGCTGCGCCGCGAGTTCGCGCAGGCGATACGCAGTGCGCTCCCGACGGCGCGCGGCATGGCGCCCGGCCGCGTGTTCCCGAAACCGCCAGACGGTCGCGAGCAGCGCATCAACTCCGGCTCCCGTCGTGGCGACGGTCTGCAGGATGGGCGGCCGCCACTCCTCCGGACCGTACGCATGGAGTGCGAGGTTCGCCTCCACCGAGGACACCAGCCGATCGGCGCCCTCGCGGTCCGCCTTGTTGACCACGAAGATGTCGGCAATCTCCATGATGCCGGCCTTCAGCGCCTGCACGTCGTCGCCGGTGCCCGGCACCAGGGTCACGAGGGACACGTCGGCGGTCCGGATGATGTCCACCTCGTCCTGGCCGACGCCGACGGTCTCGATCACGATGACATCCTTGCCGGCGGCGTCGAGCACGGCAGCCGCGTCCCCGGTCGCGCGGGAGAGCCCGCCGAGGTGACCGCGCGTCGCCATGCTTCGGATGAACACACCAGGGTCGGTTGCGTGGGCGTTCATCCGAAGGCGGTCGCCGAGCACGGCTCCGCCCGTGAACGGGCTCGTCGGGTCGACGGCCAGCACGCCCACCGTCAGCAGCGCGCCGGGGACGTCGCCGCGCGGCGTTGCACGAAGGGCCGTGGTGAGCCGGTCCACGAGCGTACTCTTGCCGGCACCCGGCGGGCCGGTCACGCCGATGAGGAACGCCCGCCCGGTGTGGGGAAAGATGGCGCGGATCAGATCTGCCGCCGCAGGATCATCGTCTTCGATGAGCGAGATGGCGCGGGCGATGGCGCGCGGCTGGCCGGCCAGGACCCCGTGCGCGAGCGTGGATTCCTTCATCGGGCGAACAGTTGACGCGCGATGACGAGCCGCTGAATCTCGCTGGTGCCCTCGCCAATCGTGGTGAGCTTGACGTCCCGGAAGTACTTCTCGGCCGGATAGTCCTTCACGAACCCGTAGCCGCCGTGGATCTGCACGCAGTCGTCGGCCACCTTGACCGCAATCTCGCTGGCATACAGCTTGGCCATCGAGGACTCGAGAGTGGTCCGCTGGCCCTGGTCTTTCAGGTAGGCCGCCCGGTACGTCAAGAGGCGCGCGGCTTCGATGCTGAGCGCGTTGTCGGCGAGCTTCCACTGAATGGCCTGGAAGGCGCTGATCGTCCGGCCGAAGGCCTTGCGCTCGAGCGCATAGCGGCGCGCGGCCTCGTAGGCACCCTGCGCGAGCCCCACCGACAGTGCGGCAATACCTATACGGCCGGCATCGAGCACCTGCATCGTGTTGACGAACCCCTGGCCTTCGGCCCCGAGCAGGTGGTCGTGCGGCACCTCACACTGCTCGAACAACACCTCGCTCGTGTCGCTGGCGCGCATGCCCAGCTTGTCTTCCTTGCGCCCGGGCCGCATGCCGCGCGTGCCGTGTTCGACGACGAACGCCGAGATGCCCTTGCTGCCGGCCTCCCTGTCGGTCACCGCCATCACCACCATGACGTGCCCGGCGCGCCCGTGGGTGGTGAACGTCTTCGCGCCGTTGATGGCCCAGCCCGCGGCGGTGCGCGTCGCCGAGGTTCGCATGCCGGCGGCATCGCTGCCGGAGGTGGACTCGGTCAGGCCCCAGGCACCGATCTTCTGCCCCTTCGCGAGCGGCACGAGCCACCGCTGCTTCTGCTCCTCGCTGCCGAACATGGCGATGTGCGCCGCGCACAGGCCGTTGTGGGCGGCGATCGACAGTGCAAGCCCCGGATCCACCCGCGCGAGTTCCTCGATGCAGATGCAGTAGTCGATGGCTGACATTCCCGAGCCACCGTACGACTCCGGGAATTGGATGCCCATCAGCCCGAGGTCGGCCAGAGCGGGGATGATTTCCGAGGGAAAGTGTTGTGCCTCGTCCCACTCACGCACGTGGGGACGGATCTCGATCTCCGCGAACTCGCGAACCGTGCGGCGCAGCAGCAACTGCTCGTCGGTGAGGCGGAAGTCCATGGCTTGAGGGTATCACCGCCGCCACGACCGCAGACCCTCGTCAGTAGTAGACGGTCACGCGAAACGCGCCGCTGTTGTCCTGCAGGTAGTCGTCGTTGATGCCGAGGTAGAGCCGGCCACCCTGCCGAACGCGGATCGGTCCGGGGTCGTCGCCCACGAAGACGTAGTCCTCGTCCTCGCCGACACGAGCGATGAGCGCTCCGCCGGGCCGGCTGGGCATGGGGCGGGCGTCGTTGCGCGGAGAGTTTCGTTCGCCGCCGGGGCCGTCCTGGCGGCTGGGTCCCCAGCGGACACGGCCGGTCGCCTGGATGTAGATCGTCTGCCCCGCACGCACCATGATGCCGGTGTCGGTCCAGCCGTCCCGAGCCGCCACGGACACGTCGCGCTCGCGCATGCCGGACGGCCGGCTGCCGCCCTGATCACCGCCGCGGCGGCCGTCGTCCGCATAGCGATCACCGTCGGTCCACTCGTCCAGTTCGATGCGCAGCACATCGCCGCGATCCAGTCGCATGCGCTCGCGGCCGAAGAGGCCGCGCTGCCCTTCGAACTCCACGACCCCGTCGCGCACGGCCACCAGCGTCCCCTGCACGCGACGACCGTCGCGCAGGACCAGCGTGTCAGCCGACACGGCCACCCCGGCGGCCATCACGGCCGCCAGACACCACCCTGTCCGAGCAGTTCTCACACCAGCCTCCGTCGCCTGACTTTCGTACTAATATCGGCAGCAGGAGGGATGATGCGCAGACTGCGACCGGCCCTGATGGCACTGACGCTGCTGCTGGCCGGAGCCACGGCCGCCCGTGCGGATGCGACCGCCTTCATCGGCGCCAACACGACCCCGGACAATCGCCAGTCCCGGGGATTCGCGATCGGCGCGGGCCTGCTGCTGGTCGCCTTCGAGTTCGAGTATGCGAGCAACCCGGAGAGCCTGGCCGACCGCGCGCCCTCGTTGCGCACGTGGAGCGGTAACGGACTCCTGCAGACGCCGTTCAGCATCCTGGGCTTCCAGCCATATGTGACGGGCGGTCTCAGTGTGTACCGGGAACGGCTCGGGTTCAACACCGATACGGGTGTTGCTCCGAACGTCGGTGGGGGGCTGAAGGTGTCGCTTGCCGGTCCCATCCGGCTCCGGGTGGATTACCGACGCTTCCAGCTTGGCGACTCGGCGATGTACGACGCGGTTCACCGCCTCTACGCGGGCCTGAACGTGCGATTCTAAAAAAAACGGGGTGGACGCACGGCGTCCACCCCGAAGAACATGCGACAGCCTGTCGCCCGGCGCTACTTGGAGAGGTCGTTCAGCAACGCGAGGTTGAAGAGCTGTCCCGGAGGCGTGGTGAACGCGGCCACGTACGTGTCGTACAGCGCACGCGCCTCCGCCGGAAACGCCTCGCCGAGGAGGGTGGAGATCGAGTAGTCCGTCCCCTTGACGACCGGCGAGATCACCGACACGTAGATGACCGAACCGTTCGGGCCGGCCTCGGCAGCCTTGAATACCTTCCAGCCCTCGGCCATCTGCTTGCGCTCAGGCTTGTCGCTCGCCTTCAGGCCCTGCTTCAGCTTCTCGATCAGCCCCTCGTAGTCAGCGGCCTTGTCCGGCTTGATGAAGTTCATGAAGACGGCATTGTCGCCGGCGAAGGCATACGGGCTCTTCTGCTGCGCCTGCGCCGCGCTGGCCGAGAATGCACCCATCATCAGACCCAGAACCACCACACCCATCCGGCGTCGAACCACCGGCACGTACCGTCGAAGCATCACGGCCTCCTTCACGAAAGGGGTTTTACCTTACCAAATCTTGACGGCCAGCTGAAGTGGTCGTCGGCGGCAGCACGGCGGGCAGCGCGGCCGGCTGGGAGCGCGAGCCAAAGCATATCTCAGACAAAGACGGACATGATCTCGTGAGCAAGAAGCATACCCCGCCGAGTCAGCCGGAGGACCGGCCCGTCGCGCACCAGCAGGCCTTCCTCGACGAACGGCGTCAATTGGGGCCCGAACCGGCTCCAGACGTCCACACCGTAACGGCGCTGCAGGGCATCGAGGTCCAGGCCTTCCACCAGGCGCAGGCCCGTGAACAGCGCATCTCCGAGACGCTGGTCGGGGGTGAGGGGCGAGGCGTCCACCGCTGGCGATTCATGCCGGCCGATGCGCGCGATGTAGTCCTCGGTGGAGGCCACGTTCTTCCACCGAACCCCCGCCCGCGTCGAGTGCGCGCCGCAGCCAAAGCCGACCCACTCGCCGTCAGCCCAGTACTTCACGTTGTGGCGTGACGCGCGGCCCGGCCTGGCCACGTTCGAGATCTCGTACTGGACGTATTCCGCACGTTCGAAGCGCTCCATCGCCTCCACGTACATGGTCGCCACGTCATCGTCGGGCGCCTGCGACCAGCGCGCGCGCGCCATCTCGTCACGCAGCGGCGCATTGGGGTAGACCTCGAGCATGTACAGCGAGACGTGCTCGGGCCCGAGGGCGATCGCGCCCTCCACCGAGTCGAGCCACTGCGCGGGCGTCTGCGCCGGGAGCCACATCATGAGATCGAGGCTCACGTTGTCGAACCCGGCCTCCCGGGCCTCGCCAAGAGCGGCGCGGGCGCGGGCGGCGCCGTGGAGCCGCGACAGGCGAATCAGCTCGTCGTCACGGAGCGACTGCACGCCGAAACTGAGCCGGTTCACCCCCGCCGCGCGGAACGACCGGAGCAACGCTTCGGTCACCGTTTCAGGGTTGGCCTCGAGGGTGACCTCGGCGGATGGGTCGAGGGCGAATGCTTCCCGGCACGCCTCCACGACGCGCCCCACGTCGTCCGCGCTCAGGAGCGACGGCGTGCCGCCGCCGAAGTAGAGGGTGTCGGCGACGGGGCGTTGCGGCTCGCGCGACGTGTCGCGGATCTCGGCGACGAGTGCGTCCACGTAGCGCCGCTTCAGTTCAGCGTCGAACAGCCCGCGGTTGAAGTTGCAGTAGTTGCAGATGGCCGCGCAGAACGGAATGTGGACGTACAGGCCGAGCATGGCGCACTTCCGGAGACGGTGGTTCGAACCGGTGTGTTCAGCCGCGACCCGCGCGCCCGCCGCTCCACTTCAGGTCGGCGTTCCCATCGCGCAGCTGCGCACGGGCCTGCCGGCCACCACGGCCCGGCGACGGCAGCTGGGACTTGCTGCGCATCTTCCACATCATCACCAGGTCGTCTGGCCCGCCGTTTGGGGGCAGCTCGCGGTAGTCGGCGCCGTCGAGCACTTCGAAGTCGCACATCTCGTGGAGGCGCGAGCGCATGCGGTAGCCGATGCGAAACAGCAGGGCGTTCGGATCGGTGTCGTCGGGAATGTCCTTGTAGTTGGACGTGAAGATCGTCAGGCGCCGTTCGTTGTACCGGGTGTTGACGATCAGGTTCATCGTCTCCTCCACCCACTCGGACGTCTTCTCGGCGCCGAGGTCGTCGAGCACGAGGATGTCTGCGCTCATCACGGGCCGCAGCACCTCGAGTTCGGTGGTGCGCGTGGACGGGTCGTAGGTGCTCCGGATCACGCGCAGCAGATCGCGCGTGTCGTAGAAGATGCCCCGGGCGCCCGTGCGCTCGATGACCTGCTTGAGCACGGCGACGGCCAGGTGCGTCTTGCCGACACCCGGCTGACCCTCGAGGAACATGCCGCGGCCCACGGCCGGGAACGCATCGGCCAGCCGCTGCGCCCGCTCGACCGCGCGCTGCAACGACTCGTTGTAGGCGACGAAGTTGGCGATGGTGCAGTGCTGGTAGCGTTTCGGGATGTTGGCGGACGCGAGCCGCTGCTGTCCGGCGCGCTCCCGCCGGCAGTCGCAGCGCACGACCTTGCGGATACCGGTGTGCTCAATCGGCTTCCAGCCGGTGTCGTCGCAAAGGGGGCAGGGCATGAGGACGGTTCGTGACGGGACCGTCCGCAGTATATCAGCGGCCCGTCGCGCGCGAACCGTCGCTCTTCGCTGGCGGCGTGCCCTGCGGCTGGGGCGCGGTGGGCGGCGTCGTTCGCACCAGGTCGGTCGGCGTGGACTTGACGAGCGCCGTCGAGAGCCGCTGCTCCCAGTCGTCGATGCCGCGTGCGAGCTCGCGCTTGACGTACTCCATGAACTCGTTGACCTCCGCCTGCATCCGCTCGATCTTCCTGCGCATGTTGAGGATGATCTCGACACCGGCGAGGTTCACGCCGAGGTCTCGCGTCAGCGACAGGATCGTCTCGAGCTGCTCGAGGTCCTCTTCCGAGTACAGACGCGTGTTGCCCTCGGTGCGCGACGGCTTGAGGAGGCCCTCACGCTCGTAGAGGCGCAGGGTCTGCGGGTGGATGTTGTACTTCTGCGCCACCGCGCTGATCATGAAATACGCCTTGCCGGTTTTCTTCACGTCAGCTCCTGCCGTACGTCGGCCGCGTTGATTCGCCCGAACTCGCGGAGCAGTTCCTTCGAACGCTCGTCGAGCATCCTCGGCAACACCAGCCGCACCTCGATCACCAGGTCGCCCCGGCGCCCGCCTCGAGCGGACGGTGCGCCCCGATCGCGCAGGCGGAAGCGCTGGCCGGACTGAGTCCCCGGTGGGATACGCAGGCGCGCGGGGCCGTCGATCGTCGGCACCTCGATCTTCGCCCCGAGGGCCGCTTCATGAACCGCGATCGGGACCGACAGGTGAACGTCGTCGCCCTCGCGCCGGAAGCGCGGGTGTGGTTCGACTTCAATCGCAATGTACAGGTCGCCCGGCGCCCCCCCGTGGATGCCGGCGTGCCCTTTGCCCGCCACCCTGATTCTCGCCCCGTCGTCGAGGCCCGCCGGGAGGGACACGGCGAGGGCTTCGGCGTGCACCTCGACCTGCCGGCCACCGCAGGTCGGGCAGTGCGCCTGTGCCTGGCGACCGCTGCCGCCACAGTAGCTGCAGGGACGCGAGAACACCATGTGCCCCCGCGTCGATTTCAGCGCGCCAGCGCCGTGGCACTGCAGGCATCTCCGCTCGGGCGCTGGCAGGTGGCCGACGCCGTGGCATGTGTGGCACGCAACGCGTCGCGTGACGGGCACGTGGCGGGTGACGCCCCGAATGGCCTCCTCGAACCCCAGGCGCACCGCCACGTGCAGGTCCGCACCCGGGACGGCAGTGCGCGTCTCTGCCACGCGGGATTGCAGCACGTCGCCGAACAGGTCGCCAAAGGTCGGTGCGGCTTCTCCGGTGACGCTGATCGAGAAGTCGAAGCCCTCGAACCCGAAGGTCACGCGCTCGGACGACGCGTTCGCCGCCAGCCCGCTCGTGTCGTAGCGCCGGCGCCGCTCGGGATCGACCAGCGTTTCGTAGGCTTCGACGATGTGGCGGAACTGCTGCGCGGCGACCTGATCCCCCGGGTTGATGTCCGGATGGAACCTGCGCGCCAGGCGCTTGTACGCCCGCTTGATGTCAGCGGCCGTCGCCTCCCGCTCCACTCCGAGCAACACGTAGAAGTCCATAGCCCCGGCCTGCGCCGCGCCAGGCACCCAGCGCCGACCGGGGTCACCGAGGAGAGTCGGGCCCAGTCAGCGCTGGTACTGGCGGTGCGCTACTTGTCGTCCACGACCTCAGCGTCGATCACATCGCCCTTGGCCGAGCCGGCGCCGCTGCCGGCACCAGAGGCGCCTGCCGCTCCCGATCCGCTCCCGCCTGCGTCCGCCCCAGGCGCTGCACCAGCCGCACTCGCCTGCTGATAGAGGCTCGCCGCCGCCTTGTGCTGGGCCTGGGTGAGGGTCTCGAGTTCCCGCGCAATTGCCGCCGCGTCGTTGGACTCAATCGCCTTCTTCAAGCCCTCCACCGCCGCATCGATCGCCTGCCGATCGCCGGCGGGCAGCTTGTCGCCGGACTCCTTTATGAAGCGCTCCGCGCCGTACACGGCCTGGTCGGCCCGGTTGCGCGCCTCGATCTCCTCCCGCCGCTTCTTGTCCTCGTCGGCATGCGACTCGGCTTCCCGCATCATCCGGTCGACTTCGTCCTTGCTGAGGCCGCTGGACGCCGTGATCGTGATCTTCTGTTCCTTCCCCGTGCCGAGGTCCTTCGCCTGCACCTTGACGATGCCGTTGGCATCGATGTCGAACGTCACCTCGATCTGCGGCACCCCGCGCGGCGCCGGCACGATGCCGTCAAGGTGGAACCGGCCGAGCGTGCGGTTGTCGCGCGCCAGCGACCGTTCACCCTGCAGGACGTGGATCTCGACGCTCGGCTGATTGTCCGACGCGGTCGAGAAGGTCTCGCTCTTGCGCGTGGGGATCGTGGTGTTGCGCGGGATGAGGACCGTGGACACGCCGCCCATCGTCTCGATCCCGAGCGACAGCGGCGTGACGTCCAGCAGCAGGACATCCTTGACGTCCCCGGCCAGCACGCCCGCCTGCACGGCGGCGCCGATCGCCACCACCTCGT
Source organism: uncultured Bifidobacterium sp. (assembly GCA_964386715.1). Taxonomy (GTDB): domain Bacteria; phylum Acidobacteriota; class Vicinamibacteria; order Vicinamibacterales; family CAVVIG01; genus CAVVIG01. Next base: position 53,861 of record CAYLTD010000001.1, on the reverse strand, counting down.
CGGGGTTCACGCCGCGGTGTGGCTCCTTGCCGAACAGGCTCTTGACGATCTGCTGCACCTTGGGGATGCGTGTCGAGCCGCCGACGAGCACCACTTCGTCGATTTTCGACGGGTCGAGGCCCGCGTCCGCAAGCGCCTGCTTCGTCGGCCCGACGGTCTTCTGCAGCAGGTCGTCGACCAGCTGCTCGAATCGGGCGCGGGTGAGCTTCATCTGCAGGTGCTTGGGCCCGGTCTGATCGGCCGTGATGAAGGGCAGGTTGATGTCCGTCTCGAGCACCGTGGAGAGTTCCATCTTGGCCTTCTCCGCAGCCTCCTTCAGCCGCTGGAGCGCCATGCGGTCCTTGCTCAGGTCGATGCCCTCGGCCTTCTTGAATTCCGCGATGATCCACTCGATCACCCGTTGATCGAGGTTGTCGCCGCCGAGGTGCGTGTCGCCGTTGGTTGCCTTCACTTCGACCACGCCCTCGCCGACTTCGAGGATCGAGATGTCGAAGGTGCCGCCACCGAAGTCGTACACGGCAATGGTCTCGTCCTTCTTCTTGTCGAGCCCGTAGGCGAGCGCCGCCGCGGTCGGCTCGTTCACAATGCGCATGACCTCGAGGCCGGCGATCTGGCCCGCGTCCTTGGTCGCCTGGCGCTGCGCATCGTTGAAGTAGGCCGGGACGGTGATGACGGCCTTGGACACCGGTTGGCCCAGGTACTCCTCCGCGGCCTGTTTCAGCTTCTGCAGCACCATCGCGGAGATCTCGGGCGGCATCATGGCCTTGGGCTGGCCGTCCACCTTGACGCCGACGCGTTGCCCGTCCTGCACCACGTGGTACGGAACCATCGTCATCTCTTCGGCGACCTCGTCGAAGCGGCGCCCCATGAAGCGCTTGATGGAGAAAACGGTGTTCTCCGGGTTCGTGACCGCCTGACGCTTGGCGACCTGGCCGACCAGTCGCTCGCCGGACTTCGTGAACGCCACGACTGACGGGGTGAGGCGGCCGCCCTCGGGGTTGGTGATGACGACCGGCTCGCCGCCCTCCATCACAGCGACGACGGAGTTGGTCGTGCCAAGGTCGATACCGATGATTTTGCTCATGTGATCCTCGAGGACGCCTGTGCAAGACAGGCTAGAAGAAAGCCAGTGCTGATATCTTTCAGAGTATATAAGTTGAGTGTAGATCAGTCAACTTGAGAAATGACGGAGAGCAGCACTTGCGGCGCTGGGCCGGGCGCTCTCCCTTCGGGCTATACTGGGCTCGCCAGCGTCCTGCCCCCTCGAGTCGAGGCGGCCATGCTCCTGCTCCGGTTGTCGTCCGCAGGATCGCCCCTGCACCTGCGGTTGATCGCCGTCGTCTCTGCGACGGCCTTTCTGCTGTCCGCCCCGGCGGTCCTGGCGCAGCCTTCGTCGCCCGCCTCTTCCGGCGACACCGCATCAACCACCTACGACGCCGCTCCTCCGGCGCACCTGGCGGCCGCAGACGGCGCCGTACAACTCGATCGCGATGGTGTTGATGAGGCCGCACCGGTCGGCATGCCCGTCGTGGGCGGCGATCGCCTCCGCACGGCGCGGGGACGTGCCGAACTTCTGTACCCGGACGGCACCTCGGTGGCGCTCGACGAGTTCACCACGGTCGAAGTGCAATCCGACGTCCTGCTGCGGCTCACCGCCGGCCGGCTTCGTCTGTTCGTGACGGGGACGGCGGCAGCCAGCGGGGCGGGCCTGCAGGTGGACACACCGGCAGGCTCGGCCTTCATCCGCGCAGCGGGTGAGTACGTGGTCGGGCTCCTCGGTACGCCCTCCATGACGCAACTGGAGGTGGCCGTGCGGCGAGGGCGGGCCGACCTGGTGACCGAGGCCGGCTCCATGCCGCTCCGAAGCGGAGAGCGCAGCACCGCATGGGCCACCAGCCCACCCACTCCCCCGCAATATTTCAACTCGGCGCGCGCCGACGCGCTGGACGCGTGGGCTACCCTGCAGCGCGATGCCCGGCTGGGCGCCCGCTCGGCGCAATACCTCCCCCCCGACCTGCGCACCTACAGCGGGACCTTCGACCGGTATGGTGCCTGGGACTACGACGCCAGCTACGGCTACGTGTGGTACCCGACGGTTGCCACTGGCTGGCGGCCGTACTACAACGGCTACTGGGCGTCGGTCCCGCGATACGGCTGGACGTGGATTGGCCTCGATCGCTGGGGATGGCCGACACATCACTACGGACGATGGGGGTTCGCTCGGAGCCGATGGTTCTGGATCCCGGACCGACGCTGGGGACCGGCGTGGGTTGCGTGGGGAGCCGCACCGGGGTACGTGAGCTGGAGTCCGCTCGGGTGGGACAACCGGCCGCTGTTCGGGCTGTCGGTGTCAATCGGCAATGCGTGGGACGGATGGGTCGTGCTGCCGCGTGATCGCTTCGGCATGCGCGGCGCGTTCGTGTCCCAGTACGCGGTGCCGCAACGTGCCTTGCCACCGCGCTTGCCGTTTGTCGTCCAGTCCGCTCCGCCGATCGCGCCACGACATGCGCCCGCCCGGGTCGCTGCCGGCGGAGCACCGGTGCGCGACACCGGGCGCCGCGCAGGCGGCGTCGTGGAGCGGGCGCCGGGACAGCCGTTCGCCCCGCGGCGCGACGACGGCCGCGCGGGTAACTACGCAGTGCCGCGGGACCCCGCAGCGCAGCAGCGTCTCCTCGACCGCACAATCGGTCCCGGCGGACCGATCGGTTCCGCGCCAGGCGGCCTCCAGCCAGGCGATGACCCGCGACTGCGTGAAGGTGGCCGCGCCGATGATGCGCGGCCGCGCGCGCCGGGCGCTGTGCGACGGGACGCGCCGTCGCCAGGCTACGCTCCAACCCCAGGGTACGCTCCGCCGAACCCAGGGTACGCTCCACTCCCCGGCACGGCGCCCGCACCGGGGCGGGCCGGTTCCGCAGCCGTGCCTCGACGCAATCCTGGGGCACCAACTGCCACTGTGCCTTTCGGCGACTTCCGGGGTGACGATGGCACACCGCCTCCGCTTCCACCTCCGTCCGCTTCGGACCGGGCGATGCGACGTGCGCCGTCCGAGGCTCCTCCGGTGTACGGGCCACCTCCGCGCGCCGACGACGGGCCGGGCAATCGGCCCAGACCCGACACCGGCAGCATCATGCGCCGACGCGCCCCCGGAGACGTCGGCGCACCCGCGTACGGTGGCGGCGCTCCCCGCCAGGAGCGCCCGCAGCCCGCTTACGGCGGAGGCGGTGCCGCAATGCGGCGTGGCGGCGAGCCGATGGCCGCACCGCCGCCGGACGGTGGCGGTCCGCGTGGCGGCGGAGCGCGCAGCGACGGGGGCCGCGCGGACGGGCGCGCGCACGATCCCGCGTCGCGGCGACCGCCTCGCTAGACGCGCTGCCCCCGCAGCATCGCTGCACGCGCGCGCCGCGGCTCCGGGCTCGTTCCTGCGGCACGGGAATCACCGGAGCCGTGCCCGGTCGGCGGCATCGGCACCAGTAGGAGACGAAAGCTCGACTGGACGGCCTCAAGGCGCCTCGCGCAGGAGAGTTGTTGCTACACTCGTGAAGCGCACGTACGCGACCGGCGTTCGTCAATCGCCAACCCGCGCGGCCGGACCGAACTGAAGTGGCACATTACGTCATCCGCATCGCACGCAGCGCCACGATCATCGCGCTCTTCGCCGTGGCCGCGGTGCTGGGCACGCTGAGTGGCGTGCTGTTCGCGTATGCGGGCGACCTCCCCGAGATTTCCGCTCTCGACAACTACAACCCGAGCACGATCACCCGCGTGCTGGCCGCCAACGGCGAGAGCATCGGCGAGTTCGCGGTCCAGCGGCGCATCGTCATTGGCTACGAAGACATCGCGCCGCACCTCCGGGAGGCGATCATCTCGGCCGAGGACGCCGAGTTCAACTCGCACTTCGGCCTGAGCATCTCGCGCATCCTGATCACGCTCATGCGCGACGTGCTCGAACGCCGCTTCGGTAATCCGGCGGGCGCCAGCACCCTCACCCAGCAGCTGGCGCGCAACCTGTTCCCCATCGGATTCGAGAAGAGCCTCGAGCGCAAGGTGAAGGAGGCGTTGCTCGCGATCCAGGTCGAGAAGCGCTACACCAAGCGGGAGATCCTCACGCTCTACTGCAACCAGATTCACTTCGGGCACGGCACGAACGGCGTCGAGGCGGCAGCGCGCCTGTACTTCAACAAGCGCGCGAAGGACGTGTCGCTCGAAGAGGCGGCGCTCATCGCCGGCATCATCCAGTCGCCGGCGCGGCAGAGTCCCTACGTGGACATGGCAGCCGCGACGCGCCGACGCAATTACGTGCTCGGCCGCATGGCCGACGAGGGCTATATCACCGCGGCCGAGTCCGACGCCGCGAAGGCGAAGCCCATCGTCCTGCTGGGACAGCCGCAGCCGGACCGTTCGGTCGCCCCCTACTTCCTCGAAGAGGTGCGCAAGCACCTCGAACGGCAGTACGGCGCCAAGGCGCTGTACGAGAACGGTCTCGCCGTGACGACCACGCTCGACCCTGCGATGCAGCGGCTGGCCAATGCGTCCGTCGAGCACGGGCTTCGCGCCTACGACAAGCGGCACGGCTGGCGGCGGGCCAGCCGCAACGTCATCAAGGAGCACCAGACCCCCGAGGGCTACCGGGATCCGCGGTGGAAGAGCCCGATGCGGGTCGGAGACGTGGTGCCGGCGGTCGTGGCGGCGATTGGCAAGCCAGCGCCAGCGGGAGCCGCCCGCCTGATCGTCGGTCCGTATCAGGCCGACCTCGGGAAGGAGGGCTTCGCCTGGACGCGCCGGGCGTCCGCGGCCGACCTGTTTACGGTGGGCGACGTGATCGATGTCGAACTGCGTTCCATCGACGAGGCGGCCGGCGTGGTCACCGTCGGCCTCGAGCAGGTGCCGCAGGCTGAAGCAGCCATGCTCGTGATCGACAACCGCTCAGGGCAGGTCCGGGCCATGGTGGGCGGGTGGGATTTCCAGCGCAGCAAGTTCAACCGCGCAGTGCAGGCATATCGGCAGCTCGGCTCCACCTTCAAGCCCATCGTGTACACCGCCGCCATCGACCGCGGGTACACACCCGCGTCAATCATCGTGGACGAGCCCGTCTCCTACGCCGCCGGGAACGGCCAGACCTACAGCCCGAAGAACTACGACCACAAGTTCTTCGGACCCATCACGCTGCGCTACGCGCTCGAGGAGTCACGTAATATCCCGGCAATCAAGATCATGGACGCGATTGGTCCGAAGAACGTGATCGACTACGCGCACCGTTTCGGGTTCGAGCAGGACTTCCCGCCCTACCTGCCGATCGCCCTGGGTGCCGGCGATGCCACGCTCCAGGAGATCACCAGCGCCTACACGACCTTCCCCAACAAGGGCATCCGGATGAAGCCGTGGACCATCCTCACGGTCAAGGACCGGGAGGGCAACCTGCTGGAAGAGAACCGGCCTGAGCCGAGCGACGTCATCGGCGCGGATTCCGCGTTCGTCATGACGAACATCCTGCAGGGCGTACTCAGTCCGCGCGGCACGGCTGCGCGGGCCGCCTCGATGGCCGCGAAGTGGCCGCTCGCCGGCAAGACCGGCACGGTGGACAACAACTCGGACGCATGGTTCATCGGCTTCGACCCCGACATCACGGTCGGTGTCTGGATTGGCCTCGACGACAAGCGGAAGTCGCTGGGCGCGGACGAACAGGGCGCCAAGGCCGCGCTGCCGATGTGGATGGAGTTCATGGAGGGTTATATCGCGTCGCAGGCCGACCGTGAGCCGCCCCAGTTCCAGCCGCCCGCGAACATCGTGTTCGTCCCCGTCGAGGCGAACAGCGGCGCCACCGCCACACCGGCGCCGGCGTCCGTCATCCCCGAAGCGTTCATCGCAGGCACGGAACCGGGCGGGCTCAGCGCTCCGGCGCAAACTCAGCCGTAAGGCTCCTCCAGTGGTCGCGTGTGGTCGAATGTCTGACACCACGGGCCCATCCATAGACAAAGCGAATCGGTTGTGGTCTAAAGAAGGCGTGTCCCTGCACGCGGCGGATGCCCTGCTTGCTCTATCCTCACCCTTCCGGGCGCTCGCGCAGCACGCGCCCGTCATGATGTGGATTTCGGACGCCGACGCGCATTGCCGCCTGCTGAACACGAGTTGGAGGAACTTTCGCGGGCTCGCCGCCGAGTCTGAGGTCGACGACGGCTGGGCACACGGCATCCACCCGGGTGACCGCGACGACGCGGTATCCCGCTTCCTGGCCGCTCATCGTGCCGGGCAACCCTTCACCGTCGAGTACCGCGTGCGTCGAGCGGATGGCGTCTATCGGTGGGTGCACGATCACGGCACGCCATGGCTGGAGGCCGACGGCACCTTCGCCGGCCAGATCGGCTGCTCGATCGATGTCACGGACCAGCGCGGCGATGAACGGCTCGAGTCGCACGCGGAACGACGCCTGCAGGATCTCGTCGAGAGTTCACAGGACCTCGTGTTCCGCATCCGGCTCGAGCCGCCGCTTGCCGTGGAGTACGTGGGCGGTGCGGTGCGCGCCATCACGGGCCACACGCCCGAGGAGTTCTACCGCGACCCCCTGCTTGCGCTGCGAACCGTCCACCCTGATGATGCGGCGCGGCTGACGCTGACCGCCGACGCGATCGCGAGCGCCCCCCTCGCTGCAACCACCATCCGGTGGGTGCATCCCGATGGGCGGATCGTCTGGGCCGAACACTACCGCACGCCCGTGTACGACGAGTCTGGCCGGCTGGTCGCCATGGAGGGCATCGCCAGGGATATCACGGCGCGAATCGAGGGCGAGCGCCGGCTGCGCGAATCAGAGCTGCAGCTGCGCCAGCTTGCCGGCCACCTGCAGGATGCGCGCGAGATCGAGCGCGCCGAAGTCGCCCGAGAGCTGCACGACGAACTGGGCCAGACGCTCACCGCACTGAAGCTCGAGATCAACCGCGCGGTGACGGCACTGCGCGGCCAGTCCCTCGGCGTGCCCGCGGTCGATCGCATCCAGGCGGTCGTGGGACTCGTGGACCTGGGCATTGCGATCGTCAAGCGCATCTCGACGCGCCTCCGACCGGCCACGCTGGACCACCTTGGACTCGCAGAGGCCGTCCGCTGGGAAGCGCAGGCGTTCAAGGCGCGCACGGGCGTCCGCTGCCACGTGCGCGCCAACCGTCAGCAGACGCGGCTGACGGGCGAGCAGCAGACGGCCCTCTTCCGGATCGTGCAGGAAGCGCTCACCAACGTCCTCCGCCACGCCAATGCCAGCTCGGTGCAGGTCACCATCAAGGAAGACGAACACGGGGTCGACCTGCGGATCAAGGACAACGGCCGCGGCATCCCGGCCGAGCGGGCGGCGGACCCTGGGGCCATCGGCCTGCTGGGCATGCGGGAACGGGCGGCCCTGATTGGGGGCAGCTTCCGTATTGCCGGCCAGCGGGGCAAGGGTACCGTCGTCTCGGTCCACGTCCCGCTGGCATCGGCCGACACGTCGCACCACTCACTCCCCGACCCGGAGCCTCGACTCGGATGATTCGCATCCTCCTCGTTGACGACCATCCCGTGGCACGCCACGGCATCAAGTCACTGATCCAGGAACGCGTGAAGGACGCGGTCATCGGCGAGGCGGCCGATGCCCCGTCGGCGCTGTCGACCGTCGAGAAGCAGGTGTGGGACCTCGTGATCGCGGATCTGTCGCTGCCAGGGATGAGCGGCCTCGAGCTCATCAAGGCGCTGCGGCGCGTGAAGCCCTCGCTGCCCGCGCTGGTGCTCAGCATGCACCCGCCTTCCCAGTTCGCGCGGCGAGCGCTCAGCGCGGGTGCCATCGGATACCTGACCAAGGACAGCCACCTCGACGAGTTCGTCCTGGCCATCGAGAACGTGCGTCACGGGCGGCGCTACATCGGGCGGGACACCGCTGACCTGCTCATGCGTCAGGGGGCGACGTGGGAGTCGCCCGCCCACGAAGCGCTGTCGGACCGCGAGTACCAGGTCCTGAGAATGATCGGCTCGGGCCAGGCCATTTCGGACATCGCCCGGGAACTGGGGCTCAGCGTCAAGACGGTGAGCACCTATCGCTCGCGGGTGCTCGAGAAACTCGGGATGAAGAACAACGCCGAGCTCATGCGGTATGCGATCGAGAACCGCCTGCTCGAGTCCTGACTAGCGGCGCGCGACCCGCCGCAACAGCAGGCCTGCTTCGGGCACCCGAAGAACCAGGGTTGCCGCGAGGTAGACGGCGCCGTAGGGCGCGAGCACCGCGACGCCGGTCAGCATCGGGTGCAGCGGCGGCAGCGTAGCCTTGATGATCCACGCCACGGCGGCTCCCGCCAGCGCCGCGGTCGTCAGGGCCGCCTGGAAGGACCACTGCGAGCCAGTGCCCCCGATGCGCGTGGTGAGGCCGCGGCGCAGCAGCGCCATCTCGACCCACCCGGCGACGCCGGTCGAGGCCGTCAGGCCCACGGCGCCCCACCTGGGATCGACGCCGAGCAGCGCCGGACCGTACTGCGCGGAGGCGAAGCCGAGCCCGGTTGAAAGCGCCACCCTCGTCAGCGCACACCACAACGGCGTCCGGGCGTCGCGAAGCGCGAAGTACGTGTTCGCATACAGCCGCGCCAGGGTCGAGGCGACGAGCCCAATCGACGAACCGGCCAGGATGCCCCACACGTAGCGGGCGTCGGCGCTGGTGAACCGCCCGGTCTGCAGCACGGCCCCGGCGACGACGTCGCCAAGCGCGAGGAAGGCCACCGACGAAGGCACAGTGAAGAACGCGATCCGCCGCAGTCCGGCGTGCAGCCGCGCGCGCACCGCCTCCTCGCCCGCGGTACCGAGCGCGCCGGCCATCGCCGGCAGTTCGGACGCCGCGACCGAGATCCCGAAAAGGCTCACGGGCAGCGTGTAGAGCAACTGGGCATTCGCCAGGCCAGTGACCGCGCCCACGGGAAGCAGGCTCGCGATCATCGAGTCGATGTAGGCGCTCAGCTGGACGACTCCTCGGCTCACCGTCGCGGGGACGAAGTTGCGGCCGATTGACCGCACGTGCTGTGACGCGAGGTCGAAGGCAGGCCGGAGATCCGGTGCGAGCCGCAGGACCACCGGCAGCTGCGCGACGAACTGGAGCGCGCTGCCGACGACCGAGCCCCAACCGAGCAGGACCGCCAGGCGAGGCAGCGGTTCGCGGGCGCCGAAGTACAGGAGCGTGCCGATCATCGCGCCGTTCCACACGACGGGAGCCGCGTAGGACAGCATGAATCGGTGGTGGCTGTTCAGGATGCCGAGGCACCACGCGGAGAGAACCGCCATCCCGGCCCCGGGAAACAGGATGCGCGTGATGGTGATCGCCAGCGCGCGCCGCTCCCCGTCGAACCCCGGCGCGATCCCTCCGACAATGGCGGGCGTGGCGAGTACTGCGAGCAGCACCAGCACGGCAACAGCGGTGGCGATCAGCGCGCCCACGGCGCCGGCGACGCGATCGGCCTCGCGCCGCTCGCCGCGGGCGAGCAGCGACGCATACACCGGAATGAAGGAGGCCGACAACGCCCCCTCGCCGAAGAGGCTCTGCAGGAGGTTGGGGATGCGAAAGGCCGCATTGAAGGCGTCGGCCGCATCCGATCGCAGGCCGAAGTAGTGCGCGAACGCCCGCATGCGCACGAATCCGGCGACGCGGCTGATCATGATGCCGGCCGCAACGAGGGCGGCGCGGTTCAACGTCGCCCGGCCTTCACCGCTGCGCCGGCCCTACTCGTCGTCATCGTCCGCAGTGGCCTCGCCCAGCGTGCCGCTGGCCTTCTTCATCAGGTACGACTTGATGAGGGCGTCGAGGTCGCCGTCGAGCACGCGGTTGACGTCGCCGATCGTTTCCTTCGTGCGATGGTCCTTGACCATCTGGTAGGGATGCAGGACGTAGCTGCGAATCTGACTGCCGAAAGCGATCTCCCGCTTCTCGCCGCCCAACTGCTCCAGCTTGGCCTGCTGCTCCTTCAGCTTCAGGTCGTACAGCCGCGCCTTCAGCACCTTCATCGCCTGCGCACGGTTCTTGTGCTGTGATCGCTCGTTCTGGCACGAGACGACGATGCCCGTGGGGATGTGGGTGATGCGGATCGCCGAGTCGGTCACGTTGACGTGCTGGCCGCCGGCGCCGCTGGACCGATAGGTGTCCACACGCAGGTCCTTGTCTTCGATCTCGACGTCCACATCGTCGCCGAGGTCTGGCCACACGTAGAGCGATGCGAACGACGTGTGCCGGCGGGCCGCCTGGTCGAAGGGTGAAATGCGTACGAGCCTGTGCACGCCGGCCTCGGCCGACAGGAGGCCGAACGCGTAGTCGCCCGAAACGGTGAACGTCGCACTCTTGAGGCCGGCCTCGTCGCCGGGCTGGTAGTCGATCAGCTCGCGCTTGAAGCCGCGGCGCTCCGTCCACCGCAAGTACATCCGCAGGAGCATCTCCGCCCAGTCCTGCGACTCGGTGCCGCCGGCGCCCGGATGGATCGTGACGATTGCGTTCTTCCGATCGTGCTCGCCGCCGAGCATCTTCTTGATCTCGCCGGCCTGTACCTCCTGGTCGAGGGTCTCGAGACCCTGCGCGAACTCGGCGTCCACGGGCTCACCCGCATCGGCCCATTCGAGCAGGACCGTCAGGTCGGCCGTCGTGGTGGACAGCGACTTCACCAGCTCGAGATCCTGCTCCAGGCGCCGGCGGCGCTGCAGAATCCTCTGCGCCTCGGCCTGGTCCTTCCAGAAATCGGGCGAGGCCGCCTGGGCCTCTATGCGGGTCAGTTCTTCTTCGGGTCTGGCTGCTTCAAAGATAGCTACGCAGATCCGCAGCACGCCGGCTGAGGTCTTCGTAGCGTTTCCTGAACTCGTCGAGGGTGGGCATCGGCCTATTCTACACGGCGCCGTACCACCACGAGCATGAGGGCGGTGACGAGCGCCGAGGCATACGCGAGTGTGTCGCCGACGAGCGAGTAGAGAGTGCGCCCGGTGATGAACCGCGCCTCACCGACGATCGAGGTCTGCTCGAAGATGGCGGTCCTGGCGGACACGCGCCCGTAGGGATCGACGATGCCGCTGATGCCGGTGTTGGCGGCGCGCACCATGTACCGGCCGTTCTCGATGGCGCGCATCGACGCCTGCGCGAAGTGCTGGTACGGCGCGGAGGTCCGCCCGAACCAGGCGTCGTTCGTGATCGTCGTTATCAGCGCACTGCCCCCATTGACCGCGCGCCGGACCAGGTCCGGGTAGACGATCTCGTAGCAGATCGCCGTGCTGACCTGCCTCGATCCGATCGGCAGCAGCACCGCCGTGTCGCCGGCCGAGAAGTCGGAAACCGCTTCGACGAGCGGGCCGGCGAAGAACAACACGCGCTTGAGCGGCACGTACTCACCAAAGGGCACGAGGTGCATCTTGCGGTAGACGCCGCCGGTCGTGCCGTCGGGCCGGACGAGGAACGCCGCGTTGTAGTACTTGATCTCCCGTCCGCGCTCGATCTGATCGCTGCCGAGCAGGATCGGCACCCGTGCCTGGCGCGCGAGTGCGCGCACCTGTTCGGCGCCCGGCCGGTCCTCCTCGAAGAAGAACGGCGTCGAGGACTCCGGCCAGATCACCACCTCCGCGCCCTGCCCGATCGCACGGCGGGTCATGCCGAGGTAGTCGCGGAAGATGTCGGCGCTGCGGCGCGGATCCCACTTGGCCGCCTGATCGACGTTCCCCTGGATGAGGCCCACCTGCACCGGTTCGCTCGCGTCGAGCAGGGCCGCACGACGGACGCGTACCGCTCCCCACAGCCCGAAGCCGATGACTGCCACGAGTGTTGCCGCCAGCACCCGGTACTCCCGCCAGACGGGCCGGCTGGCGACTGGGCCCGCGTCGGCGGTGGCGTAGGCGAACGCGGCGCTGACGGCAGCGACGATCGCCGACAGGCCGTACACGCCGAACAGGGACGCCGCCTGCGCGATCGGCAGCACGGCGACCTGGCTGTACCCGAGCAGCACCCAGGGGAATCCGGTGAACAGGTGGGTTCTCCCGAGTTCCGTGGCGACCCACACGAATGGCGCCGCAAGGAGGGCGGGACGCCCGGCACCCTGACAGAGACGCGCCACGATCGCGCCGAAGGCAGCCGGAAACAGCGCGAGGTAGGCAATGAGCGCCGCGTTGACCGGCACCGCGACAACGGTCGGCAGACCTCCGTAGACCACCATCACCTGCGTGATCCAGTAGAGGGTCCCCGTGAAGTACACCAGCCCGCAGACCAGGCCGAGCAGGAATCCGCGGGAGACGGAAGCCCGGCGGAGGGCGATCAGGAGAGGAGCGAGCGCGACCCAGGCGACCGCCGGGTGGCCGAACTTCGGGAAACTCAGTGCCAGCAGGAGACCTGAGAACGCGGCAAGTGCGATGGCGTGTCGGCCGTGTGCGTTCAGCGCGTAACCCAGGGCTTGAACTTCTCTTCCTTCTTCAACCGGTCGGCGACCACCTGCGCCTCCCGACGCGTCCTGAACGTGCCCACGCGGATGCGGTACATCCCGTTGCTCTTCTGCTGTTCGACGTAGGCCGCATAGCCCTTGCTGGAGAGGCGCCGCGCCATCGCATCGGCTTCGCCGCGCGCATCCACCGCCGCCACCTGCACCGCGTACCCGGTTCGCGGCGCGTCAGTGGCTGGGGCTGCGGCGGGCGCCGCTGCTGCTGGTAGCGCTGCACCGGGCTTCGGCTCGGGCTTCCGGGCAGGTGGAGGCGCGGCTTCCGAGACGGGCTGGGCCGATGCGACCGGCGCGGGCGGAGCCGCTGCCCTGTTACGCTCGACCGCCACCGGCGGCTCCTCGGCAGCCGGAGGCTCCTGCAGCTTCGCCGACGGCTCCTCGGTCACGGCGGGAGGTGGCGCCGCCGTCGTGGGGTCGGCGCCCGAGGCCGGAGGCACCGCGGATGTGGTGTTCGGCGCGGTCGGCGTGGGCGATTCGTTGAACACCGCCGTCTGCACCTCGGCGGCCCGCTCTGCACGAACACCGCGGCCGACGAGGACGCCGCAGAGGAAGATCACGACCGAGACCACGGTCGCGGCCATGAACAGGAACACCAGCTGCTTCCCGTTCAGCTGGATCTCACGGAAGCCGTCGTCCTCGTGCGATGCCACTGCCAAAGTGTGACGATCTTAGCACGCGTACATTCGAGTCAGCGGGCCTGGACCGCGTCGAGCAGCGCCTGGGCGGGGCCGTAGCCCGGAGAGAGCGCCAGGGCGCGCTCCGCCTCCGCGCGAGCCGCGGCGGCATCCCTGGCGGCGAGATAAGCGTCGCCGAGCGCGACCCGCGCGTCCGCGCTGTCACGGCTCCACACGGCGATTTTCAGGGCATCCACTGCCTCTGTCACCCGTCCCGACCGCAGGTGGATGCGACCGAGGAGCAGCAGCGCGTCGGCGTCGTAGGGCGAGAGGAACAGCACGCGGTTGAGTTCGGACAGCGCGTCCCGGTCCTGTTCCCGCTCGAAGAGGCGTCTTGCGCGATCCAGGTAGAAGCGCGCGAGTTCCTGCTGGTCGCGCTGACCGCTGGTCGCGAGCGTCTCTTCCAGGCGGCGGCTGTGCGGGAGTTCGACGTCGCCCTTCACGCGCTCGAGCCCGCGCGGCACCTGCTCCGCCGCCGGGCGCCGGTCCCACTCCTCATAGGTCGACGACAGCCGCCTCGCCAGTTCCTTCTCGCGGACCGACTCGGGCGCCTGCCCCGCCGCGGCCAGGGCGGCCCCGAGCACGTAGTGAGCGTCCCCGTCCGTGGGATCCCGCCGTACGGCCTCGCGCAGCCAGTAGATCGCGGCCTGCGTGTCTCGCTCGAGCCAATAGGCGTACCCGAGGTTGAAGAAGTAGTCGGGCTCGGTGGCGTCGGCGTCCGAAGCTTTCGTGAAGTAGTAGGTCGGCAGCCCGGACTGTGCATGGCCACCGCGCCGCAACTGGACGACCCCGAGGTTGTTCAGCAGGGCGGGCGTCGACCGGGCATCGAGCAGTTCCTTGAAGGTCGCGAACGCCTCGTCGTAACGCTTCAGCTGCAATTGCGAAAGGCCCATGCGAAATCGCGCCCGGCGCGCCTGCGGTGCGGCCGGCGCCACCTTGCTCACCGCAGCGAGCGCACGGGCGTGATCGCCCTGATCGGTGTACACCTCCCACAGTGCGATCCGTGCGCGCTCGAGGCCTGGATCCGACGCCAGTGCGGCATTCAGGTAGTTCACGGCCGTCGCCGGCGTCTCCGCCAGCAACCCCTTGATGTACTGCTCGAACGCCACCACAGGCGGATGGACCCGCTCGAGTTCGGACGAACTGCGCGAAGATGCGGGGACGACGGCGCGGGCGATTCGCTCGAAGGTCGCGAACAGGTCCGGCAAGGGACCACGCTCCGTGACATCCACACTCACCTTCGCCGTTTCGAGCGTGATCGCCCGTGCCTGGACGACGACATCCGTACCTTCGGTACGCAGGCTGCCCACGATCACCTGCGACGCGCGCAGGAGTTGGGCGATGCGGATGACCGTCGCGTCAGTGAGCGCGGCCGCGGGAGGCACTTTCAGGCGCTCGAAGGCTTCCCGGCGCTCGTCACGCGTGATGGCCGGCGCCCCCAGCGCGTTCAGGTCGTCAGCGAGCAGCACGGCCGCCGCTTCGCCCAGCCAGACGATCCTGCCCTCTCGCGAGACGTTCTCAAAGGGCATGACGAGAATGCGGTCACTCGCCGGCTGCGCCAGTGCCGGACTGGTGAGGGCGAGCGACAGGCACACCGCAGTCAGCGGCGCGTACAGGCGAATCATGGCTGTTCCTCCGCGTCCGGCGTGCCGGGGTGCACGATCAGCCGGCACGACGACGCCCCCGCGCCGAGGCACGACTCGATCCGCACGTCGGCGTCCAGGTTGAACATGGCCAGCATCTTCCCGAACGCCGCTGCATAGAAGCCGCAGAGAGGATGGCCCGCCGGCTCCCGGACGGCGCAGAATACCGAGGCCCGCAGTTCGACATGCGCGGCCCCGCCGACAAACCGCACCCGCGTCCGCGTTCCCTCGTAACTCCGCGACACGAGTGCCCGCGCCTGGCGCAGCACGAGCCGGCGCCGAAGGAAGGCCGGAAGGGCCGCGGTCAGCGCACGCGGCATCGGGCGCATCCCCGCAACGGTCCATTCTGCCGCGTACTCACCGGCCCGGTTCGCAACCCCAGTGTATGCCGCTCCCTCCTGGCGCAGGAAGCTCAGCACGGCGTACAGGGGGGCCAGGCCGATGGTGCCCTCGCGGAGCCCCGCGGCGTTCAGCCAGTTTTCGTAGAACCCGAGCCGCATCGGAAGGATGTCTGCGATGGCCTGGTGCAGGCTGGCGACGAGCACCCGGCCGACGCGTGCGTCACGCATGTCAGGTCGGCAGGGGTAAGATCGACCGGCAATGACCAGTGCGGCGATTCTCGCGGGCGGCCGTGCCCGTCGTTTTGGCGGCACGGACAAAACCCAGGTGCGCGTGGACGGGGTCACCATGCTGGACCGGCAGCTTGCGGTGCTGTCCGGGGTCGTGGAGGAAATCCTGCTGGTCGGCTACCGGGGCGGCGCAACGGTACCGCCGCACGTGCGCCGGGTCGCGGACCGCCTCGAAGACCATGGGCCCATGGGTGGGCTCGACGCGGCCTTCAACGCGACCGATGCCGGGGCCATCCTGCTGCTCGCCTGCGACATGCCGGGTCTGACCGCCGCGTTCCTGACCTACCTGGTGACGCGGGCCCACGAGGCAGACATCGTTCTTCCGCGGACGGAACACGGCTATCATCCCCTGTGTGCCGTCTACTCGCGTACGTGTCAGCCCGCGGTCCGGCGACACCTCGACGATGGACGGCTCCGGATGGCGGGCCTCCTGGACGATGTGGGCGTGCGGGTCGTGGACCTGCGCAACGTGGCTGCCTTCGGGGAGTCGCGCCACCTGCTCGCGAACATCAACACCCAGGCTGAACTCGATACGCTCGACTCGCAGCTGAGCCACTAAACTGTAATCGTATCACGAGCTTACCGTCGTCCCGGCGCCCGCCGCCGAACGATGCGCCCCGACCACGGCCCATGATCCTCCCGATTCACCGACAGCTTCACGACGCGGTCTCGTCCGCCATCACCCGGCAGTTCGGCCTGGGGGACGTGCCGGCCTTCTCCATCGAAACGCCGCCGTCGCGCGCGCTGGGCGACCTGGCGGTCACGATCGCTTTTCAATTGGCACGGACGCTGCGCAAGCCGCCGCGGGCCATCGCGCAGGAGATCGCGGACGCCGTCGGTCCCCTGCCGGGCATCGATCGGATCGCCGTCGCTCCCAACGGCTACTTGAACATCTTCCTCGACAGGCCGGCGTTCGTCCGCGCACGCATGGGGGCAACGGTCGCCGCCGCCGTCGCCGAAGGCAAGACCGTCGTCGAACACACCGCGATCAACCCGAACAAGGCGGCACACGTGGGCCACCTGCGGAACGCCGCCCTGGGCGATACGCTGGTGCGCGTGCTGCGATTCAGGGGGACCCCGGTCGAGACGCAGAACTACATCGACGACCTCGGCGTCCAGGTCGCCGACGTAATCGTGGGCTTCAGGGAGTTCGAGCGGAAGTCGGTCGCCGAGGTGCAGTCGCTCGCGGAGAGCACCCGCTTCGACTACTACTGCTGGGATCTGTACTCGAAGGTCACGCAGTGGTACGACGAGTCTCCCGCCAACCTCGAGGTCCGGGCGCGGACGCTGCACGACCTCGAACACGGCGGCACCGACGTCGCGGCAATGGGCAGGGTCATCGTCGATCACATCGTCCGCGCACACTTGAAGACCATGGCGCGGCTGAACATCGGGTACGACCTGCTCACGTACGAGGGCGACATCATCCGCCTGCAGTTCTGGGCCCACTGCTTCGAGACGCTGAAGGCGCAGGGCGCCGTGTTCCTCCAGACTGAAGGCAAGCTGGCCGGGTGCTGGGTGATGAGGATCGAGGACGACCGGCAGCCGGAAACGCCCGTCGACGGCGATGCGACGGAGGACGCGTCGCGCGAGAAGGTGATCGTTCGCTCCAACGGCGTCGTCACTTACGTGGGGAAGGACATCGCGAACCAGTTCTGGAAGTTCGGCCTGCTCGGCCGCGACTTCCGGTACCGCCGGGTGGGCGTGCAGGCCGACGGCCACGTGCTCTGGGCCACGACGTCCGACGAGGGGGACCCGGGGGCGCCGGCGTTCGGCGGCGCCTCACGCATCTACAACGTCATCGACTCGCGGCAGATGTACCTGCAGGCGCTGCTCGCCCAGGCGCTGCGAACGCTGGGGCATCCGCAGCAGGCCGAGAACTCGATCCACTTCTCGTACGAGATGGTCGCGCTGTCGCACGCGACGGCCCGGGAACTCGGGTATCCCGCCGACGACGAGGAATCGCGAAAGCCATTCGTCGAGGTGTCCGGCCGGAAGGGTCTGGGCGTGAAGATCGACGACCTGCTCGACGTGCTCGAGGCCCGTGCGTCCACGGAAGTCGCCAGGCGGAACCCCGAGTTTTCCGACGAGGAGTGCCGCCGGACTGCCCGGCAGATAGCCGTCGCCGCCATCCGATACTTCATGCTCAAGTTCTCGCGCGGCAAGCTGATCGTGTTCGACATGGAGGAAGCGCTCAGTTTCGAGGGCGAGACCGGCCCATACCTGCAGTACGCCGCCGTCCGCGCCAACAAGATCCTCGCGAAGCTCGCCGAGCGCGAGGGGGTCGCCGAGGCCGATCTGCTCACGGGCCTGGACGGACTGGCGGCCGATGAACTGAATCAGGGCGAGGAGGCCGACCCGCACGATCTGTGGGCCCTCGTCTTCGAAGCGTCGCGCCTCGACGATGTGGTGGAACAGACGCTGCGCGGGCTCGAGTTCTCGATCCTGGCCAAGTACACGTTCGGACTGGCACAGCTGTTCAATGCCTTCTACCATCGACGGCAGGTCCTGAAGGAAGAGGACGAGGCACGGCGGCGCTGGCGCGCCGCGGGCGTCGCCTATGTACGCGATCAACTGACCCGCGCGCTCGACCTGATGGGCATCGCGGTACCCGTTCGGATGTAGCCATGCCTGACATCGCAGTCACAGCCTGCTCGAAGATCGACGACTACAAGCACGCGGTCGAACACGCCGGCGGAACGCCGCGCGTCGTGGATGCGTCGCTCGGCGTGGATGCCGCGCTCGCCGGCGCGGGCGGGGTGCTCCTGACCGGCGGCGAGGACGTGGACCCCGCCCGGTACGGGCAGGAACGGCACTCGACGACCGTGCCGGTCACCCCTGAACGCGACGAGTTCGAGATCGCGCTGGTGACCGAGGCGCGCAGGCGGCATCTGCCAATACTGGCGATCTGCCGGGGCATCCAGGTGCTGAACGTCGCTGCCGGCGGCACCCTCGTCCAGGACATCGAGTCGCTCCTGCCCGGCGCCGTCCAGCACACCTTCAAGGTACCGCCCTATCGCGCCTTCGATGCGGCCCACGACGTCTGGATCGACGACTCGTCGCAACTCGCACGGCTGCTCGCGGAACTGCTGAACGGCAGCGACTCGTGCACGGTGAACAGCCGCCATCACCAGGCGGTGAAGGATCCGGCGCCGGGGCTGCGGGTCGTCGCCACCGCCCCCGACGGCGTCATCGAGGCACTCGAGGACCCGGCCGCACCGTTCTGCGTGGGCGTCCAGTGGCACCCGGAGAACTTCTGGCGGACGGGTGAATTCCGAGGCCTCTTCGAAGGGTTCGTCGAGGCCGCGCGGCGCTGAGCCCGGTCAGCCGCGGTCGAAGACCGCGACCGTCTCCACGTGAGGCGTGTTCGGAAACAGGTCGAACGCGGTCGCACTGGAGATGCGATATCCGTGGTCGACGAGCGTGCGCGCGTCGCGGGCGAGGGTGGCCACGTCGCACGACACGTAGACCACGCGAGGCGCCGCCAGCGCGATCGTGCCGTGCAAGGCCTCCTTCGTCATGCCGGTCCGGGGCGGGTCTACCAGGACCACCCCAGGCACATCCCGCGACTGCGCCACGAACGACTCGACAGACTGATGCACGGCGCGCACCGACCCGCCGCAGGCAGCCGCGTTCGCGGCGAGATCGGCGGCGCCGGACGGGTCGCCCTCGACGGCCGTCACCACGGCGGCGCGCGCGACAGCGGCCGTGGCCGAGAACAGGCCGGTTCCGGCATACAGGTCGACGACCCGCGCACCACGCTCGATGTGGCCGACAACGTGGCTGACGAGGGACGCGAGCAGGTAACGGTTGCCCTGGAAGAACGCGAGCACGTGCCGCCGCAGGCGCACGGCAGATCCGTCCACCACGACCGTATCGGTCACGTGCGGATCGCCACCCAGAACGACGGCACGCGGACCACGCACGGCCGTGGAGACGGTAAACCCCGTCAGGCCCTCTGACATCGCCAGGCCGCTGAAGGCGCGGGGCGCCGCCTGGGCTGCGGTCTCCAGGTGCAGCACGCGGTGGGAGGCATCAACGTTCTCGGACAGTTCGAGTTCTGCCGACTCCGCCATGCCCAGCGACCGGAGGGCGGCCATCACGCGGTCGATCGTGTCGACGGATGCAACAAGCAGCTGCCCGGTCTGCCTTACCGGACAGATCACGTGGGTGCCCTCACGGAAGAAACCCGCCACGCCTCCACGCACGTGCAGGCGTGCGCGCATGCGATAGCCCGCCTCGGGTGACGCTGCGACCTCGACGCGCGCCGGCAACTCGACCCGGCCGATACGCGCGCACGCGTCCTCGACGACGAGCCCCTTGAGCGCGAGCTGCCGCGCATAGTGCACGTGCGCATACAGGCACCCGCCGCACAGCGGATCAGCGGCGACGTCACGCCGGTCCGCGGACGCCTCCTCGATCTGCGTCACCTCGGCGTAGGCGACACCGCGGCCGACCCGGTCGATGCGGGCCGTGACCAGTTCGCCCGGAATCGCCCCGAGCACGAGGACGACCTGGCCGTCCACGCGCGCGATCATCCGGCCGCCGGCAGCCGGCTTCTCGACTCTCACGGAGACCGCTTGCCCTGGTGTCAGCATGGCTCACTCGTATCGGATGACCGGCAGGCGCAGGCGCTCCCGTACCAACCGCACCCGGGCGGCCTCGCGAGCGGCCGCAAACGCCTCGGGTGCCATGCCGGCGCGGTATGGCGCGAGCTCCGCGTCCGCCTCCTGCGCGATCGCCTCCAGCAGGCCGGCGTCTGCCGTCTCGTCCGCGTGCCGCATCAGGTCCGCGTCCAGGATGACGAGCCGGGCGATGGCATCCCGCCGTGCGTCACCCCGAAGCCCGCCAGGCGCGCTGCGCGAGGTATCGAGTTCGGTGGAGACCCGGTCGATGATCCCGTCGGCGCCGTCGTGGAGCACCCCGGTGGCGCGAAGGCTGCTCAGCCGGACGAGGACCCGTTCCAGGTGCTCGGGCAGGGATGGTCCGCCTCGCCTCGGGGAGACCCGTTCGTCGTTCGGCGACACCGTGCTGTCCGTGACGACGCCGGTGGCACGTCGCCACTCGTCGAACACGTCGTGGACGTCGGCGTCACAGAAGTCGATCTTCACCGGCCGGCGGCGCGGGCCCTTGCGGTAGTAGCGGTCGAAGTATCGATCGATGCCGGCGAGCGCCACCTTGAGCGGAACGCCCTGGTTCGCCCATCCCGACACCACCTCGAAGGAAGGCCCGGCGATGCGGATCAGGTGCCCGTCGTTCTTGCGACAGAGGTGGGTTTCGATCTGGCGGCAGTACTCGGCAACGTCCATCAGTGCCGGTTGCGCTCCCACACGATCCGCAGTCCCTGGAGCGTGAGTTCGACGTCCACGTGCGTGATGAGCGACGTCTCCGGGGCGATCACGACCGCGAGGCCGCCGGTCGCGACGCAGATCGCGTTGCCGCCGAGTTCGGCGTCCATCCGGCGCACGAGTCCCTCGACCATGCCGACGTAGCCGTAGAACAGGCCCGACTCCATGGCGCCGACCGTCGTGCGCCCGACGACTGTCGCCGGCTTCCGCACCTCGATCCGGGGCAGGCGCGCGGCGCGCTGGAACAGGGCGTCGGCCGAGATGGTCACGCCCGGGCAGATGGCGCCGCCGAGGTACTCTCCACCTCCGCCCACCGCGTCGAGCGTCGTGGCCGTGCCGAAGTCGCAGACGATGAGCGGCCGGCCCTCGGCGCCGAACTGCTCGTACGCCGCAATCGCGTTGACGATTCGGTCGGCGCCAACCTCCGACGGGTTCTCGTAGAGGATTGGCATCCCGGTGTTGCGCGCGGGATCGACCACGAGCGTGTCGCGCTGGAAGTACCGCCGCAGCATGCCTACCACCGTCGTGGTCAACGGCGGCACGACAGACCCGAGCACGATGCCGTCGATGCCCGAGCGGTCGATGCGGCTGTGCGCGAACAACCCGTCCACGAGCAGCCCCAGTTCGTCGGCCGTGCGCTCGCGGAGGGTCTGGAGGCGCCAGCTGCGAACCAGCTCGGTGCCGTCGAAGACGCCGAGCACGATGTTGGTGTTGCCGACGTCAATCGCGAGCAGCATGCAGTTCCCAGCGTACCTCGCCGGCCACGATCCGTTCGATGCCCCTGGCGGAGCGAACCAGGAGCGCGCCGCTGTCGTCAATGCCGGCAGTCACGCCATCGCGGACGCCTTCGTTCGTATCCCACTCGACCCGCGCGCCGCGGCTGCCGGGAGCACGCGCGCGCCAGGCGTCGAGAATATCATCGAAGGCGCCTTCGAGCAGGGCCCGGTACGTCTCGGCCAGCGACGCCAGTGTTTCCGCGCACACGAGCGCGCGGTCGATCGTGCGACCCAGTTCCGCCTCGAGCGAGGTCGCGCGCGTGCCCAGCTCCGGTGGATACGCCGCCGTCCCGACGTTGATCCCGTAGCCGAGGACCACCGCCTGCACGCCGGGCGACACGGCCGATGCCACGCCCTCGGCGAGAATGCCGGCGAGCTTGCGCGAGCCCACGAGCAGGTCGTTCGGCCACTTGATGTCTGGGGCGAGGCCGGTCGCCCGCTCGACGCCGCGGCTGAGCGCCACGCCCGCCGCCAGCGTCAGCAGGGCTGTGGCGCGCTCCGGCGACAGGCGTGCCCGTGCCGGCGCGAGCACGACGGAGACGTAGAGTCCGGCGCCCGGGGGCGAGAACCACGACCGGCCCCGGCGTCCCCGCCCTGCCGTCTGCTGCTCGGCGATGACGACGACACCGTCGGCACGCCCCGAGGCGACACGCGCCGACGCGACGTCGTTGGTGGACGCGGTGCGGTGGAAGAACAGCACGTCGGTGGCGAGCGGCGCCAGCCGTGGACGCACGCGGTCCAGGGCGTCAGCGAGGTCGGGCGCCAGCGGAACCGGATGGTCGCCGGACGCGGTCATGGAATCGGCTCGATCTCGAAGCTGATGTCCACGGCCGGGGCCGAGTGGGTCAGCGCGCCGGCCGACACGTAGTCGGCGCCGGTAGCAGCAAGCTCGGGGATGCGTGCGAGCGTCACGCCTCCGGAGATCTCGACGCGTGCCCGGCCTCGGGCACGCTGCACCGCCTCACGGATGGCGTCGATCGGCATGTTGTCCACGAGGATGATGTCCGCACCCGCCGCCAGCGCGTCGTCGACCTCGCTCAGCGACTGGGCCTCGACCTCCAGCCGCAGGCCGGGGCGGTGCGCCCGGCACCGCGCGACCGCGGCTGCGACACCACCGGCCAGCCGGACGTGGTTGTCCTTGATCAGAATCGCGTCGTAGAGTCCGATGCGATGGTTGGTCGCTCCGCCCGCGGAGACGGCGTACTTCTCGAGGTGCCGCAGCGTCGGCGTGGTCTTCCGGGTGTCGAGGATCGTGATCCGCCCGGCCGCCGCGTCCACGAAGGCGCGGGCGATCGTGGCGATCCCCGACAGCCGCTGCAGGAAGTTCAGGGCGGTCCGCTCGCCGACGAGCAGCGTGCGCGCCGTGCCGACAACCTCGCCAACCACGTCGCCAGCCGAACACCACTCGCCGTCCGCGCGCGTGAAGCGCACGACGACGTCCGGCTGCAGCTGGCGGAATGTCTCGGCGGCCACTGCCTGCCCGGCCAGCACGCAGGGCGCCTTCACGAGGAACACACCACGCGCCCGTTGCCCCGCCGGCACCGTCGCCTCGGTGGTCACGTCGCCCGGGCCGACGTCTTCGGCGAGCGCGCGGGCAACGGTGTCGCGATACGCGTCAGGCGGCAGGTGCGGCATCGTACCCGCTGACGATCACCTGGCGCGGCTCACCGACCACGCATTCGAACTGCTGGACCCGGAGCGCGGCGCGCAGATCGGCGTCCACCTGCGGCATCAGCCCAATCGCGGCTGCGTCGGCCGTGACGATGACCCGCATAATCGGCACCTTCAGTGGCTGCTTCGCCTCCGAGCGCTGCTTGCGAACCTCGAACAGGACCTCCGTCGCCCAGTCGTATACGCGCTGGTCGGCATCTGTCTGCTCCGGCTCTTCTCCGGCGAGCAGCGCCCCGATCTCGGCCCGGGTCGGCCACGCCGCCCTGTGCACGGAGCCGTGCTGCCACCACGACCAGACTTCCTCGGTGACGAACGGCAGGAACGGAGCGAACAGGCGCAGTATCACCGACAGTGCCGCCGCGAGGGTGGAGTTCGCCGACGCCGCGGCGGATTCGCCCTGCTCGCCGTACCGGCGCCCTTTCACCAGTTCGAGATAGTCGTCGCAGAAGCGCCAGAAGAACTCCTCGGTCCGCTGCAGGACGCGCGCGTAGTCGTACGCGTCGAGGTCGCGCGTTGCATCGTCGACGATCGAGGCGAGGCGCCGCAGCACCGCGCGGTCCACCGCGTGGGTGATCGCGCCCTGCGGCGTCGCCGATCCCAGCGCGAACTTCGAGGCGTTCAGCAGCTTGATGGCCAGTCGCCGCCCCACGCGCATCTGGTTCGTGTCGAAGGCGGTGTCCGTGCCGGGTCGTCCACTGGCGGCCCAGTAGCGTACGCCGTCGGACCCATGCTCCTCGAGAAGCGCCATCGGGGTCACGACGTTGCCCTTCGACTTCGACATCTTCTTCCGGTCCGGGTCGAGCACCCAGCCCGAAATGGCGGCATTGGTCCACGGCAGCGACTGGTGTTCGAGTTCGGCTCGCAGGACGGTCGAGAACAGCCACGTGCGGATGATGTCGTGAGCCTGCGGCCGGAGGTCCATCGGAAAGGTCCGCGCGAACAAATCGGGCTCGTCCGGCCATCCGCACGCGAGCTGCGGCGTCAGCGACGAGGTGGCCCACGTGTCCATCACGTCCGGATCCCCCACGAACCCGCCGGCCATGCCCCGCTGATGCGACGCATAGCCCGCCGGCACGTCCGTCGACGGGTCCATTGGCAACTGCGCCTCGGTGGGCAGAATCGGCTGGTCATGCCGGACGGTGCCGTCCGCGTCGATCGGATACCAGACCGGGAACGGCACGCCGAAGAACCGCTGCCGGCTGACGCACCAGTCGCCGTTCAGGCCGTTGGTCCAGTTCTCGAAGCGCGCCTGCATGTACGTGGGGTGCCACTGCAGTTCGCGTCCTCGCGCCAGCAGCTCCTCGCGGAAATCGATGGTCCTGATGAACCACTGCCGGCTCGTGACGATTTCCAGTGGCCGGTCCCCCTTCTCGAAGAACTTCACTGCGTGCGTGATCGCGCGCGGCTCGCCGATGAGCGCGCCGGCTTCGCGCAGCTGCTCGACGATCTTCGCCTTCGCCTTCGACGCGGACAGCCGCGCGAGGTCGTCGTAGTACCGCTGGGCCCGGGCGGCGTCGAGCGACTCCCACCCGGGCGTGCCCCAGGTCACGGGCCGCAGCGTGCCGTCGGGTTGGATGACGGCACGCACGGGCAGGCTCAGCTCGCGCCACCAAGTGACGTCGGTGATATCGCCGAACGTACAGATCATCGCGATGCCGCTGCCCTTGTCAGGATCGGCGAGCGGATGAGCACGGACCGGGACCCGGACGCCGAAGAGGGGCGTGACAACCTCGGTCCCGAACAGCGGCCGGTACCGTTCGTCGTCAGGATGCGCCACGAGCGCCACGCAGGCCGGAATGAGCTCGGGACGCGTGGTCTCGATTTCGATCGCCGGACCGCCATCGAGCCGCGTGAAGGGAATCCGGTGGTAGGCACCGGGCATCTCTCGATCCTCGAGTTCCGCCTGGGCCACGGCAGTCCGGAAGTCCACGTCCCAGAGCGTCGGCGCCTCCAGCTGGTAAGCCTGGCCGCGCTGCAGGAGCCGCAGGAACGCCACCTGCGATACACGCTGCGCGCGCCGCCCGATGGTCGCGTAGGTCATCGACCAGTCGACCGAGAGGCCGAGGTACTTCCAGAGGTGCTCGAACGCCTTCTCGTCCTCGGTGGTCAGCCGGGTACACAGCTCGATGAAGTTGGGACGAGACACCGAGATCGGCTGCTTCGGGGGCGTGGCCGGCGGCTGGAATGACGGATCGTACGGCAGCGTCGGGTCGCATCGCACGCCGTAGTAGTTCTGCACGCGGCGTTCGGTGGGCAGACCGTTGTCATCCCACCCCATGGGGTAGAACACGGCCTTGCCCCGCATGCGCTGGAACCTTGCGATCACGTCGGTGTGCGTGTACGAGAACACGTGTCCGACGTGCAGGGACCCGCTGACGGTCGGCGGCGGCGTGTCGATGGCAAAGACCTGCTCGCGCGTGGCGCCGCGGTCGAACCCGTAGACCCGGTCCGCCTCCCATCGGGGAATCCACTTGGCCTCGAGCCCTTCGAGGGCCGGTTTGTCGGGCAGATTCAGTCGGGCGGGGTCGAGTTGGGTGAGCGGATGCGACGTACCGGGCATCCGGTGATCTTATGTGATGTTCCGCTTGATGCGGTCGATCTCTTCGCGGACGACCCGCTCGGCAGTCGCCGCGACGACCTCCGCCACCGTTTCGCGAATCGCACGGTCCGAGAGCCGCGCCAGCACGCGCGTCGCGACCTGCTCGGCCAGCGCGTCGAGGTCGACCACGGGTGCACTGGCCGGCGGCGCCAGCGTCGGGCGGATCGCGGCAAGGGCCGCGCCGGCCTGCTCCGCCTGCAGCAAGGCCTGGAACGCATCGGTGAGCGGGAGCGCCGGAACAGACGCCGCCGGACCGGGCGGCACGGCCGGGACCTCGGGCGGCGCGATCGCCTCGGGCGGGGCCACGAGCGCAGACTCCGGCACCGTCGCCGCGGGCAGCATCGGCGCTTCCTGGGGCAGTTCCGACGGCACGGTGGCGGGCGGCGCCGACGCGGGGCGGGGCTGCTGCGCGAGCGCGGCAAACTGCGCGTCGAGCTGCTCGAAGTAGCGGTCCACCTCGGATACATCGCGCTGCGGCTCGTTCAAGGGCACTGCATCCGGCCACATGCCCTCGCCGCTCGCCTCCCGCTGGTCGTCGCGTAGCGGCAGGTCCGCGCGGTCGAGCGCCGGCACGTCCGCGGGCCCCGACAACTGCGCGTCGCTGAACCCTGCGGAGGACGCCTGCTCGAGGATGGCCGGTGTGGCCGCAGTGCCGGGAATCGCGTCCATCTGGCTGGCCTGCCCGGCCGACCTTCCCGGCGCAGGCGCCGCAGCGTTCCCATCGAGTACGCCAACGCCCAGGTCTACGGCAAGTGTCGGCGGCGCCTCCACGGTGAAGGCGATGGACCCACCGCTTTCCGCCGCGGCAATCACGGCCTTGATGCGCGCGATCATCGATGGCGGGTCGAAGGGCTTCGTGAGCACGCCGACAGCGCCGCAGGCCGCCGCGCGGGACTCGTCCACCGTATCGAAGGCGCCGGCCATCAGGAGCACCGGCACCGGCGGGGCCATTCGCCGCTCGCGGATGATGGCTGCCAGGGCATACCCGTCGGGCCCCGGCATGTCGACGTCGGCCAGCACGACGTCGGGCCGTATCCGCCCTAGCGCCTCGATGGCAGCGTCCCCGCTGTTGACCGGGACGACCGAGATGTCCTCGTCGGAGAACATCAGCGACACGACCCGCTGGATCGTCGTGCTGTCGTCGGCGAGGAGCAGAGTGTGAGGCACCTTGGTGGTTCCGGCTGAAGGGGATATCGGCTGAAGTCTATCTCGACCGCAGGTCAGGCGCGCGCCCGCACGTTGTCGTGGATGAAGTCCACGATCTCCTGCATGGGCGTGCCGGGCAGGAACACACCCTTGACGCCAAGAGCCTTCAGCCTCGGCACGTCCACGTCGGGAATGATGCCCCCGATCAGCACGACAACGTCGTCCAGACCACTTTCACGGAGGAGCGCCATGAGCCGGGGAGCGATGTGATTGTGGGCCCCGGAGAGGATGGACAGCCCGATCACGTCCGCGTCTTCCTGCAGGGCGGCGGCGACAATCTGTTCCGGCGTCTGCCGCAGGCCGGTGTAGATCACCTCCATGCCTGCGTCCCGAAGGGCACGCGCAATCACCTTCGCTCCCCGGTCGTGCCCGTCGAGCCCGGGCTTGGCGATCACGACACGCAGCTTCCTCATCGATTGCCTCACCCTCCCCGTCCCGAGCCAGCGTTCACCGCGCCCGGCACCTCGCAGCGAGGTCCGGCGCGCGAGGCGGCCGGGGCCTTCAGATCACCGGCGTTTCCTCGTACTCGCCCCAGACCTCCCGGAGCGCGTCGCACATCTCGCCGAGCGTGGCATAGGCGCGAACGGCGTCGAGGACGGGCGGCATCATGTTACCCGTGCCACGAGCGGTGTCCCGCAGCGCCGCGAGAGCGGCGCGGACTGCGTCGGCGTCGCGCCTGGCCCGCACCGCGTCGAGAGCCGCCATCTGCGTCGCGGTCGTCGCGTCGTCGATGTAGAGGGTGGGTACGCCCGTGTCATCGGCATCCACGTGCTCGTTGACGCCGACGATGATCCGCTCGCGCTGCTCGACCGCCTGCTGGAACCGGTAAGCGCTTTCGGCGATCTCCTTCTGCGGAAAGCCGCGCTCGATAGCCTCGACCATGCCGCCCATGCGGTCGATCTGGTCGATGTAGGCCAGCGCGCCTGCCTCGATCTCGTTCGTCAGCGCCTCTACGAAGTAGGCGCCGCCGAGCGGGTCCACATCGTCCACCACGCCGCTCTCGTGCGCCAGGATCTGCTGGGTCCGCAGCGCGAGGGTGGCCGCTTCCTCGGTGGGCAGCGCAAGCGCCTCGTCGAGCGAATTGGTGTGCAGCGAGTTCGTGCCGCCGAGGACGCCGGACAGCGCCTGCAGGGCGGTGCGAACCACGTTGTTGTACGGCTGCTGGGCGGTGAGGGAGACGCCGGCAGTCTGCGTGTGAAACCGCAGCTTCCACGCGCGCTCGTTTCGGGCGCCGAACCGGTCGCGCATCACCCGGGCCCAGATCCGCCGCGCGGCGCGATATTTGGCGATCTCCTCGAAGAAGTCGCTCTGGGCGTTGAAGAAGAAGGATATCCGCGGCACGAAGGTGTCCACGTCGAGCCCAGCCGCGGCGCCCCACTCGACGTACTCGATGCCGTCCCTCAGCGTGAAAGCCAGTTCCTGGATCGCGGTCGCGCCGGCTTCACGAATGTGATATCCGCTGACGGAAATGGTGTTCCAGCGCGGGACCTGCTCGGCGCAGAAGGCGAAGACGTCGGTGATGAGCCGCATCGACGGACGCGGCGGGAAGATGTACTCCTTCTGGGCGATGAACTCCTTCAGGATGTCGTTCTGGATCGTGCCGGACACCGCCGCCCATGGCACCCCCTGGCGTTCGGCCACGACGAGGTACATCGCGAAGATCATCGCGGCGGGCGAATTGATCGTCATCGACGTGGTCACGCCAGCCAGGTCGATGCCCTGGAAAAGGGTTTCCATGTCGGCCAGCGACGCGACGCTGACGCCGCATTTCCCCACCTCGCCGAGCGATAACGCATGGTCCGGGTCGCGGCCCATCAGGGTCGGCAGGTCGAACGCCACGCTCAACCCCGTTCCGCCTGCCTGGAGCAGCGCCTTATAGCGGTCATTCGTCTCGTCCGGCGTACCGAAGCCGGCGAACTGGCGCATGGTCCAGACTTTGCCCCGGTATCCGGTCGGATGGATGCCGCGTGTGTAGGGGAAACGGCCGGGATCGCCGATCGCCTCGGCAGCGTCGATCCCTGCGAGGTCGTCCGCGGTGTAGAGGCGCTCGACCGGATGCCCGGACAGCGTCGTGAACCGGGGCTGGCGCTCCGGTGCCTTCGCGAGGGCCGGTCCGAGCGTGTCCCGCTCCCAGCGCTGCCTGGCCGTCTCAGCCGACGCCTTCATGGGCCTTTCATTATATTAGGGACACTATGTCGACCAACGGCTCGGTCTTCGGCGCGATGCTCCAGGAGTTCGACGGTGCCGCCCGCATCCTGAACCTGGAGCCCGGGATCTGGAAGATCCTGACCCACCCGAAACGGCAGATCACCGTCTCCTGCCCCGTGCAGATGGACAACGGCGAAATCGAGGTGTTCACGGGATACCGCGTCCAGTACAACATCACGCTGGGACCGGCTAAGGGCGGCATCCGCTACCACCAGAACGTTTCGCTCGACGAGGTCACGGCCCTGGCGGCCTGGATGACGTGGAAGTGCGCGGTTGCGCACATCCCGTTCGGCGGCGGCAAGGGCGGCATCATCTGCGATCCCACGCGGATGTCCCGCCGGGAACTGGAGGCGCTCACGCGCCGCTACGTCGCCGAGATCATCGACGCGATCGGCCCCGAGAAGGACGTTCCCGCCCCGGACGTCAACACCAACGACCAGGTGATGGCGTGGGTGATGGACACCTACAGCATGCACGTGGGGCACACCTCCACGGCGGTGGTCACCGGCAAGCCGCTGGAGCTCGGCGGCTCACTCGGCCGCCGCGAGGCCACCGGCCGGGGCGTGATGATCTCCACCCGAGAGTCGGCGAAGCACCTCGGACTGGACATGACCACGGCGACGGTGGCCGTGCAGGGCTTCGGCAACGTCGGCTCGGTGTCCGCCGAGCTGATTGCGCAGCTCGGTGCACGCATCGTGGCGGTCTCCGACTGGAAGGGCGGCGTCTACAACGAGAAGGGGCTGGACCTGGCGAAGCTGCAGGAGTGGGTGCGCCAGCACAAGACGGTCGCCGGCTTCGGCGGCGGCGCGCCGCTCACGAACGAGGAGCTGTTCGGCCTCGAGGTGGACGTGCTGGTTCCGGCCGCGCTCGAGAACCAGATCACGATGGCCAACGCCGCCGGCATCAAGGCTCGCATCATCGTCGAAGGCGCCAACGGCCCGACGACACCCGACGCGCATCGTCATCTGCACGACCGGGGCGTGTTCGTGGTGCCCGACATCCTCGCCAACAGCGGCGGCGTCACTACGTCGTACTTCGAGTGGGTGCAGGACCGCCACGGCTACTTCTGGACCGAGAAGGAAGTGAACGAACGGCTCGAAGCCAAGATGTGCGAGGCGTTCGATGCCGTGCTGCAGACGAGCCTGAAGTACCGGGTGGACCTGCGTACGGCAGCCTACATCGTCGCGATCAACAGGGTCGCCACGGTCACGCGTATGCGTGGCATGTACGCCTGACGCGCCACGGCGGCACCGCCGGACCAGCCGGCCGGAGGCTCCTCGTCAGGCCTTGAAGCGCCGGTAGTCGATGCCGTACTTCCGGACGCGGTAGTTGAAGATGCGCTCGGTGGTCCCCAGCAGCCTGGCGGCCTTGGCGCGGTTGCCTCGCGCCGTCTTGAGCGCGTCGAGCAGCGCATCCTTCTCGAACGCCTCGATCGACTCACGGAGCGTCAGCGTCTGGCCGGTTCCCGATGCCTCGGCGGTCTGGAGCGTCGGCGGAAGGTGATGCGCGTGGACGACATTGGCGTCACAGACGACCACGGCACGCTCGAGCACGTTGGCCAGCTCACGGACGTTGCCCGGCCAGTGATAACTGCTCAGCATGTCGATCGCCGGGGTGGAGATCCGCTTCACCTGCTTGCCGTGTTCACGTGAGAACTTCTCGAGGAAGTAGTCCGCGAGGAGCAGCACGTCGGCCTTTCGCTCGCGCAACGGCGGGACGAAGATGGAGAACACGTTGAGCCGGTAGTACAGGTCCTCGCGGAACTCGCCCGCCTGAATCGCCTTCTCGAGATCCTTGTTGGTGGCGGCGATGAGGCGGATGTTGGCGCGGATCGTTTCGGTTCCGCCCAGGCGCTCGAACTCGCGCTCCTGCAGCACGCGCAGCAGCTTCACCTGCGTGCTCAGGTTCAGCTCGCCGATCTCGTCGAGGAACAGCGTGCCGCCCTCCGCGGCCTCGAAGCGGCCCTTCTTCTGCGTCTGCGCCCCCGTAAAGGCGCCTTTCTCGTACCCGAACAGCTCGGACTCGATCAGGTCGTG
Organism: uncultured Bifidobacterium sp.; assembly: GCA_964386715.1. GTDB lineage: Bacteria > Acidobacteriota > Vicinamibacteria > Vicinamibacterales > CAVVIG01 > CAVVIG01. The sequence continues at coordinate 22,622 of CAYLTD010000001.1, read as the reverse complement.
CGGCAATGCCGCGCAGCTGACCTTGATGAACGGACGCTTCGCGCGCGGCGAGTTGTAGTGAATCGCGTGCGCGATCAGCTCCTTGCCCGTCCCCGACTCCCCGCGAAGCAGCACCGTGGTGTTGGTGCGGGCGACCTGCGCGATCTGCTCGTACACCTGCCGCATGGGGCCGCTGGTGCCGATGATGTTCGAGAAGTCGTAGCGCTCCTTCAGTTCCTGCCGCAGGTGCGTGTTCTCGTCGACCAGGCGCTGTCGTTCAGCCTGGATCAGGCGGTGGACCCGAACGGCCTGCGCGATCATCGAGCCAACCACGCCAAGGAACTTGGCCATGCGGTTGTAGTCGCGGTCTGCCTTGTATTTGAGATCGATGCTGATGGCACCGACGGTCTTGCCGTCGAGGGTGACCGGCGCCGAGACGTAACTCAGCTCCTGCTCACGCAGTTCCGGTCGTTCCGACACGCGGTTGACGAACATCGGCTCGCGGGACACACGCGGCACGACCATCGGCTTCCCGGTCTGCATCACGCGGCCCGTGATCCCCTCGCCCAAACGGAACCGCACCCGCTTGCCGCGCTCGACCGCACCGGCCACCGCCTCGAGTTCGACCTCCCCGCTGTTTTCGCTCTGCAGGACGACCGACCCGCGCACGGCCCCATGGTGGCGGACGAGGATGTCGAGGACGCGGGTCAGCGCCGCCTGCAGATCGAGGGTGGCCGAGAGCGCCTGGCTCGCCTCGAGCAACGTGGAGAGCTTGCGGACCTCCCCGCTGTGCGCTTCGTCAGGTTCCATCCACTGTGCTGCCGAGGACATACCCGTTCCACCCCATAATCTGCAGCCACTTGCCGCTTCTTTACGCCTGAGCAAGGGGAGTTCCACGGACATGGCGTCGGTTACATTGAAATTCGCCCGGAATCAGCTCGATCGGGACTGAGGGGCTCAGTCCGGACAACACACACTTTCGTCGAACTGCGGAGCTGGGCCCGAACAAACTTGTAGGATCAGCCTACGGCCGCCGCCACGACTGTCGCCGGGCCGGCACGAGGCGTGCCTCCATCTCGCGCGTCTCGCAGCGGTGGAGACCAGGCCACCGCAAATCTCCGACACTAGTGTGAGTTCAGCCCGCCGGGCACTACAGGGTCGTCAGGGCCCCAATCAGGGCGTGATGGTGAACGAGACCCGTTCGATCGGCGACGCCGTGGTGGAGGGCACGAAGAATTCGAGCATGTAGGGACCGGGAGCGAAGGCCGCCAGCCCCAGGTCTATCTCCGCGAGACGTGGCGACCCACCCACCGTCTCGGTCGGCAGCGTGCGCAGCACGGCTCCCACGGCGCTGACGAGCCGAGCCGCCACCGGGCCAGTGGGGTTCCCGCCGATCGGCACCCGCACGAGGACGTGCTCCGTACGACTGAAGGACCGGCTCGCCACGGGAGGGACATCCGCGCGGCCACTGAGCGCACGGATGTCCCGCATCGTCCTTGCCCGGAACACCTCGGGCGTGCCGAAGGCGAAGGGCGTCACAACCGGCTTCACCAGCAGGTCGCGCACGTCGCGATCGAGGACGGTGCCTCCTGTGTCGAGGATGTCCATCTGGACGACCAGCGGACCCGGCTCGGTATCGAAGGCCAAGCGCCCACCATTACGCCCGTTGTCGACGATCGGCTGTCCTGTCGGCAGCGCCGTCCCACTGAAGACCGGAGCACCGTCGAGGGTCGTGACGGTGAGTGCGACGCGCTGCGGCGGCGGCCGCACCGATCGTTCACCGGGCACACGCGCCGCTGGTTCCCATACGAAGCTCACACGGATGGGCGACGCGCCCGGCTCCCCAGACATGCCGAACCAGACCTGCACCAGAGGACTCATGCGCCGCGGCAACAGCCGGGTGGGCGCAATGGGCCTGGGAGGTGCGAGTCGTGCCATGACCTGCTCGTCGGCCACACTGAACCCCACGCGCGACCGCACGGCCACGCCGGGCCGCCGTGGGGCGACCTGCACGGGATGAACGCGGCCATCACGCTGGCCTTCGCGCGGTACGATGCCGAGCAGGTAGTAGCGGCTGGCCTCCCGCAGCATCGTCTGCAGCCCTTGCTCCAGGGAGGCGACGCCGCGCGATCGCGCGCCTCCGGTGTCGCCGGCCAGGCGATCCAGCAGATCGCTGTCCGCGCTACCCTGCCTGTCGACGGCGGCTGCGGCCGGGGAGTCGGTTGGACTGATTACGTAGACCGAGACCCGGCCGCGCGTGGCCGTCCGGAGCAGGTCGTCGATGCCAGCCCCACCGTCGCCGCGCCGCAGACGCGAGCGGCCGGCGAGGGCGTCACTCAACACCAGCAGCGTCTTGCGCCCGCCCTCGAACTGGCCGAGATGAGACGAGAGCGCCCCGATTGCCGACAGTGCGATCTGGCCGCGTGCCTCTTCGATGCGGCGCGGATCCCCGGCAATGAAGTCCTGCTCGAAGCGGTTGCGAGGCGCCAGCAGCCCGAGGCGCCCGTCGGTCGATGCAATCTGTGCGGCGACCATGTCGCGATCCCCGGTCAGTCGAAGGCTCGTCAGCGAATCCAGCGGCTTGATGACGACGAAGAGATCGCGTGGGCCGAAGGCGGTGCGGACGAACGAGGCGACCTGCGCGCGTGCCGTCTCGAGCGCCTCGCCTGGCTGCAGGTGATACTCGTCGAGGAAGATGCCCACGAGGCGATCGGCCTGGCCTGCCGCGTCGCGCTCATCGGAAGGTGAGGAAATTGGCGGCAGGCCGCCGGCCCGGCCCGCGATGGGAACGTCGACGAGCCGCAGCGAGTCGACGGCGAGCGTTCCCTCGGCGTCGGTAATCGAGATGTCCGCGGCCGTGAGCGGCGCACGCCCGCGGGCGTCCGAGACGAGAATGTCCAGGTAAGCGTGCGGATCCGCCGGTTGAGCGTGGGCGGCCGCGGCACTCAGGCCGAGGCCGACGCCGCACGCCACCAGGTCCCGCCAGAGCATGTCAGCCGGTGATGCGGAACCCGATCAGTTCCCTGGTGGGCTCGCCCGGCCCGGCGATCGAGAGTTCGACCACGTACTCGCCCTGCGGCAGCGAGTTCAGGGCGAGATCGACTTCGCGGGCCACCTCTCCCCGAACCGCGGAGGCCACCACGGGCAGTTCGGCGATGGCGTCGCCGCTGCGGTTGAGCAGCCGAGCGGTGATCTGGGGCCCGCCGGCGGCGCCGTAGGCGGGAATCCGGATGAAGACCCGCTCGGTTCGGCTGAACTCCCGCGTCGCGGTCGGCCGCGCGTTCGGGTCGCTCTTCGCCTGCTGGAACTCGCGCACGGTCCTCGCCCGAAAGACCTCTGGCGTGCCGAGCGCGACGGCGGCGCCAGACAGGTCCGGCACCTTGAACTCTCGCACCTCGCTGTCGAGCACCTCGGCGTCGATGCTCTCGACGGCCAGCCTGAGTTGCACCGGACCTGGCGGGGCCTCGAACGTGATGACCCCGCCGCCGGTGGCCGCGGCGCCGGCCGGCGCGGGCGCACTGGTGGCCGCGGTGGGCGTTGGCGCCCTCCCACGGAAGTAGGGTGACCCATCGGGCGCGGTCGCGGTGACCGACATGCGTGCGGGCGCGTCACCCGGCCTCGCCGGCTCGCCGGGCAGGCGGCCAACCGGCTCCCAGACGAGGGTCACCCGGGTCTTGCCGTTGCTCCCGCGGTCCGTCCCGATCCACGTCCTCACCAGGCGCGACGAGCGGGCCGGCGTGGAGACCGCGGCCAGCGCCGACTCGACAGCCTTGGGCGGATCCGGCCGGGGAGGCGCCAGCGCGCGCTGCGCATCGTCGTTCGAGAACGCCCAGTAGCCTTTGCGCGCGCGCACCTGCACGCCGGAGCGCTTCACACGCACCTTGATCTCGTGAAACTTGCCGTCGGTCGCGGTGAACGACGAGTTGTACCCGAGCAGGTAGTACGCGCTGCTGTCCTGCACGATCTGTTTCATGCCGATCGCGAGGTCGTTGCGGTTGACGATGGCGCGGCCGTCGGTGTTCAGCGCAAGCGTCCGGAGCGTTTCCAGCGTCGCGTTCAGGAACTGCCGGTCGGTGCGCATGTTGATGTTCTGGTCGATCCCGAACTCGCCCGCAGACAGCCCGCGCGGATCCACGGCGTAGATGGCGATGTTGTTGCGGTTGGCGGTGTCGGTGAGCCAGCGCAGGTCGGCGTCGAGGTCGAGGCCCGCCGACCATGCCGCGCGGTCCTCGTTGATGTTGCCGACGCCGGCGTTGGGGTTGAAGCGGTCCGGGTTCATCAATCCCGGCGCTGCGGCCACCGGATCGCGAAGCTGCGGCGGGATGTAGTTCGAGTAGCCCTCGCTGACCAGGATGAGCGCCTTCCGCCCTTCCTTCAGCCCGCCCATCTTCGCCATCAATCCCTTCAAGGCGGACAGCGACACCTGGTTGCGGATGCGCTCGACCATCTCGGTGGGGTAGTACGCGTAGCGCTCCTCGAACGGGTTGCGCGGCGTGTAGTCGTACTTGCGGCCGCGGAACTGACGCAGTGCCTGGACCACCGCCCCGTGATTGCGCGTCATGCGCACCGAGTCGGTCGGCTGCAGCGGATACATCAGGCCCACCATGTCCGAGGGCCCGAGCTGGGTCTCGATGAAGCGCGCGATCTGCTCGCGCGCCTGCATGCCGGTTTCGAGCCGGACGTGGTAGTCGTCGAGGAAGATCCCGAAGAGGCGCACGTCCTCCCGCGCCGCCTCGGACTCCTCGTCCGCATCCGTGCGGATCTCGCGCACCCGCTCCTCGCGCTGCGACATCAGTCCGCCGTCGAGCGAGATCAGCTTGAAGGTTTCGACGTTCTGGAGCTGACCCTGCTCGGTGATCTCGAAGTCCTCGGGCTTCAGATCGTGAAGCGGGACACCGTTGCGATCGGAGACGATGACATCTACGCGGACGAAGTTGATCCCGGCCCTGAACACGGGCTGTCCTGGCGGCGGCTGTGCGGGTTGGGCCGGTGTGGCGGGAGCCTGCGCGGGTGACGTGCCAGCGGCCGGCGGCTGCGTGCCCTGCTGCGGGGCGGGCGGCGAGCCGGGCGACGGCGTCTGCTGGCCCGCGGCCGGGCGCGAGGCGGGCCCGGCCGACGCGGGCCCGGAGCCTGGCTGCTGCGCGTGCCCCGGAACGACGGCGGCGAGCGCGGCGACGAACACGGCGGCGGCGGTCACGCGAAGGAGCTTCGCCATGACTTCTATCTTAGACCTGTCCCCTGTTAACATCACGCGCGTGACCACCTCGTCCAGCGCCACATCGCGCCAGCCGCTGACCCGGCTGACCGACGACGAAGGCCTGTTCCGGGACAGCGTCCTGGAGTTCGCCGAGCGGGAAATCCGGCCCCTCGTCCGCCAGATGGACGAACAGGCGACGATGCCGCGCGCCCTCGTGGAGCGCCTGTTCGAACTTGGGGTGATGGGCGTGGAGATTCCGGAGGCCTACGGAGGCGCCGGCGCCACCTTCTTCCACTCAGTGCTTGCCGTGGAGGCGCTGGCACGAGTGGACCCCTCGGTCAGCGTCCTGGTTGACGTCCAGAACACCCTCGTGATCAACGCGCTGCTGCGCTGGGCTTCAGACGACCAGAAGGCGCGGACCCTGCCGCAACTCGCCTCGACCACCGTGGGCGCGTATGCCCTGTCGGAAGCCGGCTCGGGCAGCGATGCGTTTGCACTGACCAGCCGGGCCACCCGACAGGGTGACGGCTGGGTGCTGGACGGCCGCAAGCTCTGGATCACCAACGCGAACGAGGCGGGCCTGTTCATCGTGTTCGCCACGGTCGATCCGACGGCGGGGTACAAGGGCATCACGGCCTTTCTCGTCGACAAGGGCACCCCGGGATTCACGGTCGGGCACAAGGAAGACAAACTCGGCATCCGCGCCAGCAGCACCTGCGAGCTGATCTTCGAGCAGTGCCGCGTGCCCGATACCCACGTGCTCGGGGAGGTCGGCAAGGGTTATCGCATCGCGATCGAGACGTTGAACGAAGGGCGGATCGGGATTGGCGGACAGATGCTCGGCATCGCACAGGCCGCCCTGGATCACGCCCTGCACTACACGAGCGAACGGCGCCAGTTCGGCCGCGCCGTCGCCGAGTTCCAGGCCGTGCAGCACCAGCTGGCGCGGGCCGCCACCGACATCCACGCGGCGCGCCTGATGGTGTACGAGGCCGCCCGACTGCGGGACGCGGGCCTCGCTTTCCTCACCGAGGCCGCGATGTGCAAGCTGATGGCGTCCGAAGTGGCAGAACGAGTGGCATCGCTGGCCATCAACCTCTTCGGTGGGTATGGCTTCGTGAAGGATTACCCCGTCGAGAAACTGTTCCGCGACGCCAAGATCGGACAGATCTACGAGGGGACGTCCAACCTCCAGCTCCAGACCATCGCCAAGCAGCTGCTCGACCGCTGACACGGCGTTCTCACCGGGCCCTATGCGCGACACCTACCTCGCCGACATCGTACGCACCTTTCTCAACTACCGGACGCTCGCCGAACGGGCCGTGGCGCAGGTGCGCGACGAAGATCTCGGCGTGGCGCTCGACAGCGAGGGGAACAGCATCGCGGTGCTGATGCAGCACCTCGGCGGCAACCTGCACTCGCGCTTCACCGACTTCCTGACATCCGACGGCGAGAAGCCGCATCGGGACCGGGACGCGGAGTTCCTGGCCGTCGACGGGCGCACCCTGCTGGAGGCCCGCTGGAACGTGGGGTGGGACGCGGTGTTGCGGACGCTGGACGCGCTGACGCCCGCCGACCTCGACCGCACGGTGTATATCCGCGGCGAAGCATTCCTGGTCCCCGAAGCCCTGAGCCGGGCGGTCACGCATGCGGCTTACCACGTGGGCCAGATCGTGCTGCTCGCCAGGCACTTCGCGGGCCCGGCGTGGAAAACCCTGTCCATTCCCCGCGGCCGGTCGCGGGAGTTCGGCACCGGCACGTTCAAGCAGCAGTTCGTGCCGCCGGTCGACGGCCGTGCCTGATCGACGGCGGGCTGGCGTCAGCCGCCCTCGGCCAGGATAGACTGCGCGATGATCATGCGCTGGGCCTCCGACGTGCCCTGGTAGATTTCCGTCGCACGCACGTCACGGAACAGGCGCTCGATGTTCGAGCCGCGACGGTATCCCGCTGAGGCCATGATCTGCATGGCCCGGTCGGCCGCCCGGTGAGCCGCCTCGGACGCGGCGAGCTTGGCCATGGATGCCTCGGTGTTCGAACGCTCCTGGCGGTCCTTCGCGTCGGCGGCCTTCCACGTCAGCATACGGGCAGCCTCCAGGCCGGTGGCGACGTCGGCGAGCATCCACTGGATCGCCTCGTAGGTCGCGATCGGCTGGCCGAAGGTGCGGCGCGTCTTCGCGAACGCGATCGCCTCCGCGATCGCGGCTTCACCGATGCCGATCGCCTGCGCCGCGATCGCCACGCGTCCTCCCTGCAGTGCCCACATCGCGAGCCGGAAGCCCTGATCCACCGGCCCCAGCACCTCATCGTCGGTCACGCGGACATCGAACTCGAGATCCATGCACCCCAGGCCTCGAACCCCGAGCGAATCCGCGCGTGCCGTCCGCGCGATGCCCGGCGTGTCCATGCGAACCAGGAAGGCCGTCACGCCCTGGCCGCGAAGGCCGGGACGGGTGCACGCAAACACCAGCACGACGGCGGCCGCATCGGCGTTGGCCACCCACACCTTGCGGCCCACGATCCGGTATCCCCCGTCGATGCGCTCCGCACGCGTCTGCTGGTTGGCCGCATCGGTACCGGCGTCCGGCTCGGAGAGGGCGAAGGCGCCGATGGCGTCCCCCGACGCCAGCGGACGGAGCCACTCCTCACGCTGCCGGGCGCGTCCGGCGTGCGCGATGACCTCCGACACCAGCGAGTGGTGCACGACGAGCGACGCCGCCACCGAGGCGCTCGCGCGCGCGATGGCCTCGATCGCAAGCGCGTAGCTGACGTAGTCCAGGCCCAGCCCGCCCCACGCCACCGGGGTGGTGATGCCCAGCAAGCCGCGCCGGGCCGCTTCTCGCACCACATCCGTTGGAAACGCGCCGGTCTCGTCGATCGCTGCCGCCCGCGGCGCCACGACCGCTGCCGCGAACTCCGCAACGCTGTCCCGGAAGGCCTTCTGGCGGTCGGTGAGGTCGAGGATCATGGGGTCGCTTCCTTCGTGAAGGCACCCGGTCGTGCGGCGCCGGGCGCAGGCGGCGGGCGCAGGCGGCGCCCGCTCCGCAGAGGGCTGTCAGCCCCCGAACGACAGATGACGGACAGGCATCACGAGCGTGCAGCCAGCAAGCGCGCGAAGATCGGCCGGAGCCGCTGGGCCGTCTCCGACATGTCCTCCGGCAGCACCCGCGTGTTGCCGACGACGGACATGAAGTTGGTGTCGCCGGTCCATCGCGGAACGAGGTGGATGTGCATGTGGTCCACGATGCCGGCGCCGGCCGGGCGTCCGAGGTTGATCCCCACGTTGATGCCCTGCGGCTGGTAGGCCTCGGTGAGCGCCGCTTCCCCGTCGCGCGTGAAGGACATCAGCTCGGACAGCTCGTCGGTGGTGGCGAGCGTCAGCGACGCGATGTGACGCCGGGGCACGACCATCAGGTGCCCGTTGTTGTAGGGATACAGGTTGAGAATCACGTAACAGTCGCGGCCGTGCACGAGCACGAGGCTGTCACGTTCGGGATCGCCGGGGGCGCCGATGCCCGGCGCCGAGACCGCGCAGAAGACGCAGCCGTCAGGGGTGGACGCGTTGCTGGTCACGTAGGCCAGCCTCCAGGGGGACCACAGGCGCTCCATAGTCGTCGGCGGCGGCGCAGACGACGCGCCCGTGACGCCACCCCCATCCTACTCCGTCACCACGAGGTCGGCGGGGACTGCCGCCGTCTAGACCGTGATGGCGTCGGGCGGCGGGGTGCCGGCCGCCTCCGAGGGTGCCTCGTCCGGCTCCCGGTTGATCAGGTCCTTGAGTTCCTTGCCGGGCTTGAAATACGGAACCTTCTTTGGCGGGACATCCACCTTATCGCCGGTCTTCGGGTTCCGGCCCTTGCGGGGTTCCCGCTTGCGGAGGCGGAAGCTGCCGAAGCCCCGCAGCTCGATCTTCTCGCCGCGGTGGAGGGCGTCGATGATGCTCTTGAACACCGTGTCGACGATGACTTCGGAGTGTTTCTTGGTCAGGTCCGATACTCGTGACACTTCTTCCACGAGTTCGGCCTTGGTCATGCTGCCGCCAGTCATATTGATCCTTGAAGGGCGTCAGCGACCGGCGATGGGCGGTGGGCACCGCAGCTGGAACGCTGCACGCCCATCGCCCACGGCCGGTCGCCTGTCGCCTATCGGTTGTTCCGGAAGTGGTCGCCCAGCGTCGCCGTGCCGTCGCCGGCCGACTCCTGGTAACTCTCCCAGTCCGCGCGGAACTCGTCGGACTTGAGCGCGCGGATCGAGAGGCCGATCTTCCGTTCGTCGGGCGCGAGCTTGATGATCTTCATCGGGTAGGTCTCGCCCACCTTCAGCTCGATCTTCTCGTCGTCCTTCGCCGCGTGGCGCGAGTCGTCGAACTCGGACACGTGGATCAACCCTTCGATGCCCTCGTCCAGCTCGACGAACGCGCCGAAGTTGGTCATCCGGACCACCTTGCCCTCGATGGTGTCACCGACGTGGTGCCGCGAGAAGAAGTCGTCCCAGATATCGGTCGCGAGCTGCTTGAGGCCGAGCGACAGGCGCTGGTTCTCGGCGTCGATGTTCAGCACCATCGCATCCACGACGTCGCCCTTCTTGAGCACTTCCGACGGGTGCTTGATCCGCTTGCTCCACGACATGTCGGAAATGTGGATCAGGCCGTCGATGTCCTCCTCGACCTCGACAAACGCGCCGAACTCGGTGAGGTTGCGGACCTTGCCCTGGATGCGCGAGCCCACCGGGTACTTGTCGGCGAGGTCGTGCCACGGGTTGCTCTCGACCTGCTTGAGGCCAAGCGAGATGCGGCGCGCGGTCGGGTCCACGCCGAGCACCATCGCGTCGACGCTGTCGCCGACGTTCAGGATCTTCGACGGGTGCTTCACGCGCTTGCTCCACGACATCTCGGAGACGTGGATGAGGCCCTCGACGCCCGACTCCAGTTCGATGAACGCACCGTAGTCGGTGAGGCTCACGACCTTGCCGCTGACGCGGGCGCCCACCGGATACCGGTCCATGACGTTCGCCCACGGATCGGTGATGAGCTGCTTGTGCCCGAGGGAAACCCGCTCGGTCGCCGCGTCGTACTTCAGGACGATGACGTCGATCTCGTCGTTGACCTTGAAGAGCTCCGACGGATGACCCACGCGCCCCCACGACATGTCGGTGATGTGGAGCAGGCCGTCGATGCCGCCGAGGTCGATGAACGCGCCGTAGTCGGTGATGTTCTTGACGACGCCGCGCAGCACCTTGCCCTCGGCCAGCGTCTCGAGGGTGTGCTTCTTCTTCTCGGCGTTCTCCTCCTCGAGGAGAGCCTTGCGCGAGAGCACGATGTTGCCGCGCTTCTTGTTGACCTTGATGACGCGCATCCGCAGTTCCTGCCCGCGCAGCGCATCCAGGTTGCGCACCGGCCGCACGTCGATCTGCGACCCGGGGAGGAACGCACGCACGCCGATATCGACGGCCAGGCCGCCCTTGATCCGCTCGATGACCCGGCCGATGACGACCTTGCGTTCGACGTAGGCCTTCTCGACCTCGTCCCAGATCTTCATCTTCTCGGCCTTCTCGCGCGAGAGCACGACGTAGCCGTCCCGGTCTTCGGTGCGCTCGAGGAGCACGTCGACGAGGTCGCCGGGCTCGACCGTGACCTGCCCGTTCTCGTCGAGGAACTCGTCGAGGGCGATAATGCCTTCCGACTTGTAGCCGACATCCACGATCACTTCGGACGGGGTCACCTTGAGCACCGTGCCCTTGACGACCTCACCTTCCGCGATGTTTCGGAAGCTGCTATCGTAGGAATCAATCAGCCGGGCGAACTCCTCGGGGTCGATCTGGTCGTCGTCGTCGCGCGGCAGGGCCTTCAGCCCGCCGCCCTGGTTCACGCGCTCTGCGCGGTCGAGCGTCCCCGTTGCGCCCTTGCCCGGTCCAGGAACCTGCTCGTCTTCAACATTTGCCATGCCTTGCGCACTCCTTGTCGTCCCTCACGCGGCCTGGGACGTCCCTGGCACGGTGAAGCACTGCCGGCGTTCTGGTGGCGGGGTCCGGCGGCCCGCGATTTCGGTCAGCAGGTGCCCTAACAGCGCCGTCTGATTTCCGATAAGCATCAGAGAGTACGACACTTACCGCAAACCGTCAAGGTTGCCGAAAGGACTGGAACATGGCCAAGCGCAAGGCCAGCGGCTCATCAACCCCGGCCTCGAAGTCAGCACGGAAGAAAGCCCCGGCGGCGCGCACCCGCGCCGCCTCGGCGGGAACGCGGACGGCAGGTCCCGCCCGGAAAGCCGCCGCGAAGAAGGCTTCGGCCACCAAAACCAGGTCCGGCAAGGCGACCGCAGCCGGGAAGAAGAAGAAGGCAGCCGCGGCGTCGAAGCCGGCGCCCCGCCCCGCCGCGTCGCCCCGGCCCACAGGCGCCGCGCGGCCGAAGGCGGCTGCAAGACCGGCGTCGGCCGCGTCCCGCAAGAAGACGGCGACGGCCCCGGCCGGAAAGTCCAGCCGTACGCCGGCACGCCCCAAGGGCGCCCCCCCCCAAAGCGGATCGCGGCGCCGCGAGGCCGCCGACACGGTGCCGTCGCCCCCCTCCTCGCTGAACATGAACCGGCGGGGTTCCGCCGTGCGGACTGGACGGGCGGAAATGGCGGAATCCCGCGAAGACCACGCCAACCTGACGCCGACGATTACCGCAGGCGACGTCGACGCGGACGTCGAAAACGCCTACTTCAGCGGAGACGAGGCGCCTGGCGGCGACAACCCGACGCCCGATCAGGACATCGTCGACGACATCGGACGGGCTCTCGGAGTCGAGTATCAGGACAACGAGGAACTGCGCGGCAGCGACAAGGTCGCCGACCGCGACCGTCACCGCTGGGAACTCGACCCGGCGTCCTCCGAGGATTACCGCGACCGGGACTGAGACGAACCACCAGACCGGGCTCCCGTGCGTGCCGCAGCGCGGGAGTCCGGCCGGTCCCTACAACTGGCGCCCCTCCGCGGCTTTCGCCTTCACCATCGCCAGCACGCGCGCAACGACGGCCGCAACGGGTTCGCCCGTCGTGTCGAGCACCGTCGCATCCGATGCCGCCTGCAGCGGCGACGCGGCCCGCGTGGAGTCGATGCGGTCGCGCTCGCGAAGCAGCGTGGCCACTTCCGACACGCCGCTCGGCACGCCCGTGTGCGAGGGATCGCTCGCGCGGCGCCTGGCGCGTTCCTCGGCATCCGCATCGAGATACACCTTCACGTCGGCACAGGGGAAGACGACCGTCCCGATGTCACGGCCTTCCATGACGATGCCGCCTTCGGCGCCCATCGACCGCTGCCGCTCGACCAGGATGCTCCGCACGCGCGGCAGCCGCGCGACCGATGCCGCGGCGCGGTCGATCTCGGGGGTCCGGATGGCTCGTGTGATGTCGGTGCCGTCGATCGCGACCTGCGATGCCGAGATGTCGATGGCCGAGGCTTCGGCGATGCCGGCCACCGCTGCCTCGTCGTCGAGCAGCACGCCGTCGCGCAGCGCCTTCCAGCCGACCGCACGGTACATGGCGCCACTGTCGACGTGGCGATAACCCAGTTCGGCGGCGACAGCGCGGGCCACCGTCCCCTTGCCCGCCCCGGAGGGCCCGTCGATGGCGATGATCAGCTTTCGCATGGCGTGCACGATAGTAGGATGGCGAGGAGAACGAAGGGAACCTGGGGCACGACGTGGATCGACTGCAGAAAATTCTATCGCAGGCCGGCGTCGCATCGCGGCGGGCATCCGAACAGCTGATGCTCGACGGACGCGTCACCGTCAACGGCGAGACCGTTCGGGAACTGGGTTCGAAGGCCGACCCGGTGCGCGACGACATCCGCGTCGACGGCCGCCGCATCCGGCTCGCCGAGCGGTTCCGCTACGTGCTGCTGAACAAGCCCACGGGCTATGTCACGACGCGGTCCGACCCGGAGCGGCGCCCCACCGTCATGGATCTGCTGGGTGGCATCCGGGAGTACATCTACCCGGTCGGCCGGCTCGACTTCGACACCGAAGGGCTGCTGTTGCTCACCAACGATGGCGACCTCGCGGCACGCCTCACGCACCCTCGCCACGGGGTCGCACGCGTGTACGAGGTCAGGGTCGCTGGTGTGCCAGACGCGCACGACGTGGAACGGCTGGCGAAGGGCGTCACGATCGACGGGCGCCGGACCGAGCCGGCGCACGTCCAGGTGGCACCCGGCCGGCATGAGGGTCACGCCACCCTCCGCATCACCATTGCCGAAGGCCGCAACCGGCAGGTGCGCCGCATGTTCGAGGCCATTGGGCACCCGGTGGACTACCTGAGGCGGATCGCCATCGGTCCGCTCCGCGACACGCGGCTTCGGCAGGGACACTGGCGCGACCTGACCGAGGCCGAAGTCCAGTCACTGAAACGGGCGGCGCACCGCGAGGTGACGGGTCCGGCCGATGCAACCACACCCGGGGGCACCAAGCGGGCCGGCCGGTCCGCTCCGGGCCCGCGCCCGCGGCGGGGGCGCGGACCGCGCGCGTGATGGCTGACGCTAGTGGACGGTGGGCTCGGCGTCGTCGACGGCGGGATCGACGGTGCCGCCGGACGTATCGTCCGATCCCGCCTCCGTGCCACGGCCCTGCCGATACTCCTCGAACTCGGTCTCGCGCCCTGCCTCCGACTCACTGAGAGGCAGCTGCTCCTCGGTGGGCGTCTGCTCCACCAGCAGGCTGCTCTCGATCCCGAGTGAGTCGGCCATGTCCTCGACCTTGGGCAGGTCGCCCAGATCGTTGAGGCCGAACCGGATCAGGAACTCCTTCGTGGTCGCATACATGAACGGCCGGCCGACGACCTGCTTCCGGCCCACAATCTTGATCAGGTGTCGCTCGAGCAGCGTGTTCAGGACGCCGGATGCACTGACGCCGCGGATCTCCGTGATCTCGAGCGCGGTGATCGGCTGCCGATACGCGATGACCGCCAGCGTCTCGAGCGCCTGGGCCGACAGCTTCTGCGTGCTGCGCTCGTGGAAGAGGCGTCGGACCCACTCGTGGAGGTCCGGACGCGTGACGATCTGGAACCCACCCGCCACTTCGACCAGCTGCAGGCCGCCCGGCCGCTCGTAGTCCTGCTTCAGGAGTTCGAGCGCCTCACGCACCTCTTCCTGCGGATCGGAATCGAGCAGCTTGAACAGGGCCTTGGGCGTCAGCGGCTCGGGCGATGCGAAGATCAGGGCCTCGACGATGGCCTTGAGGTCGACAGCGGATTTCCGGTAATCCTCGGGTGTCCCCTCCACATCGCTGGCCTCGCTGCCCGGCTGCTCTCCAGCCAGTGCCTCGGCCTCGACATCCGCGGCAACGACGTCGGCGGCGCCGTCGCCTTCGTCGCCTGGCTTGACGGAGGATGGGGCGTTCGCGGGCTCCGACTGGCTCGTCGCCTCCTCTTCAAGAACGGGATCGGTATCGAACGTTTCTTCCGGATCAGCCACGATGTGTCTCCGGGTCGCCAATCGGGTGGGGCGCGTCGACCGGCCGCGGACGCTTGTACACGCGGATGGGGCCGAAGCTGCCGGACTGGAAGACCCTGACCAGCTTCAGACGAATCATTTCCAGGAGGGCCAGGAACGTGACGATGAGTCCACTCTTCTGGTGGACGTCCATGAACAGGTCTTCGAACCCGCACGCCTCGGTCTCGGACAGGCGCGCAAGCAGCTGCTCGATGCGGACCTCGACCGGCATCTCCTCGGGGGGAAGCACCACCGTCGGGCGCTGCCGCGCTCGCTGCACGACTGACTGGAACGCGCTCAGCAGGCTGAAGAGGTCGACCTCGAGTTCGGGCTCGTACTCGTCGCCCGCGATCCGGGCGACCCGCTCGTCCGGGCGCTGCCACTGCGCGGCGCGCCACTGCTCGCGTTCGTGCAGCAGCCCGGCAGCCGCCTTGAACTTCTGATGCTCCAGCAGGCGGCGAACGAGGGCGTCGCGCGGGTCTTCATCGTCCCCCTCGACGCTTGCCGCCGTCTCGGGCCGCGGCAGCAGCATCTTCGACTTGATGTGGATCAGCGTCGCTGCCATCACCAGGAACTCACCGGCGATGTCGAGGTCCAGCTCCTGCATCAGCTGAATCGTCTCGAGGTACTGCGCGGTGATGAGCGCGATGGGGATGTCGTAGATGTTCACCTCATGCTTCTTGATGAGGTGTAACAGCAAATCGAGAGGCCCCTCGAAGTTCAGGTTCTCGAGCCTGATGGGCAGCGCCTCGAGCGCGGATTCGAAGTCCTCGGGCTGGGCCATGGCTACCGGTACGAAATCTTCACCGCGTCCCGCACGCGCTCCATCGTCTCGACCGCCACCCGCCGCGCCCGCCGCGACCCCTCCTGCAGGATCTCGTGCACGGTACCCGGCTTCGCCAGGAGGGCGGCGCGCCGCTCACGGATCGGCTCGAGGTGGGCGTTCAGCGCGTTCGCGAGCTTGGTTTTCACCTCGACATCGCCGACGCGGCCGGTTTCGTACCGCGCCTTCAGATCCTGCACTTCGTCGACGTCGGGATTGAACGCATCGTGGTAGATGAACACCGGGTTCCCTTCGACGGTGCCCGGGATATCGGCGCGCACCCGTTTGGGATCCGTGTACATGGACCGGACCTTCCGGCGGACCTCCTCGGCGGTGTCCGACAGATGGATGGTGTTACCGAGGCTCTTGCTCATCTTCTTGCCGCCGTCGAGGCCGGGGAGGCGGCTGAATCGGGTGAGCAGGGGCTGCGGTTCGACGAGCACGTCGCCAAAGAAGTTGTTGAATCGCCGCACGGACTCGCGAGCGAGTTCGAGGTGCGCCACCTGGTCGTCGCCCACCGGCACGAACCGTGCGTCGTAGATCGCCACGTCGGCGGTCTGGAGCAGCGGGTACCCGAGGAAGCCGATTGACGACAGATCCCGATCCTTCAGGTTCTCCTGCTGCTCCTTGTAGGTGGGCACGCGCTCGAGCCACGGCACCGGCACCACCATCGACAGCAGCAGGTAGAGCTCGGCGTGCTCCGGCACGAGCGACTGCACGAACAACGTGCTCTTCTCCGGGTCGAGCCCCGCCGCAATCCAGTCGGCGGCGTTCTCGTACGCATAGGTCGTGAGGCTGGCCGTATTGGCGTAATCACTGGTCAGCGCGTGCCAGTCGGCCACGAAGTAGAAGCAGTCGTACTGCTCCTGCAGGGGAACCCAGTTCCCGAGCGCACCGACCAGGTGGCCGAGGTGGAGCTGGCCCGTGGGACGCATGCCCGACACGACCCGGGCCTTGGATTGGGTAGACGGTGCAGTCATCGCAGCCAGGAAAGGACCATCGCGGCCGGCACGCCGACCAGGGTACCGAATGCGCCCGTGAACATCAGCGCGTACAACAGGATGAACCCGTAAGGCCGCATGAAGCCGTCGAACCGGTACGCGAGGGCACTGGGCAACAGTCCGCTCAGGACGTTGCCGCCGTCGAGCGGTGGAATCGGCAGCATGTTGAACACGGCCAGATACACGTTGATCACCAGCAACCGTGCGACGAGCACGAGCAGCGGCTCGCCCATCGTGCCGGCTGCCGACGCCATCGCGCCAGCGGGGAGCACCGCCAGCAGCCCGGCCGCCATCACCGCGATCGCCAGGTTGCTCGCCGGCCCGGCAGCCGCGACCAGCACGTAGTCGCGGCGGTCGCGCCGCAAGCGCCGCACGTTCACCGGCACCGGCTTCGCCCACCCGATGACCGGCAGCCCGCTGATCATGCCGAGCAGCGGAAACAGGACCGTCCCTATCGGATCCACGTGGACGGCAGGGTTCAGCGAGACACGCCCCAGCAGGCGCGCCGTGGGATCACCAAGGCGGTCGGCCGTCCAGGCATGGGCCGTTTCGTGCACCGTCAGGGAAAACAGCAGGACGATGAAACCGATGAAAACCTGCGCGAGGTCGAGACCGAGCAAGGCGGTACAGGTTACGGCTGCCCTGCGAAAAACGCAAGGATCGCATCCGCCAGTTTAGGGCCGATCACCGAGGCGAGTTCCTCCCGGGTCGCGCGCCGGACGCCCGCGACGCTGCCGAAGGTGGTGAGCAACTGCTTGCGCTTCCGCGGGCCGACGCCCGGCACCAGGTCGAGGGCGGACCCGAGGTCGCGCATGCTCCGAGCCTTCCTGTGGAACGTCACCGCGAACCGGTGGGCCTCGTCGCGGATGCGCTGGATCAGGAGGAGCGCTGGATCGTTGGAACGCAGCGCAATCGCATCCTCCCGGTCGCGCGTGAACAGCAGTTCCTCGCGCTTGGCGATGCCAATGGCGACGAGGCTGGCGAGGCCGAGGTTCTCGAGCGCGGCGTACGCGGCCGACAGCTGCCCCTTTCCGCCATCGATGAGGATGAGGTCCGGGAACGGTCCGCCCTGCTCGAGCAGCTTCCGGTAGCGGCGGCCGACCACCTCGTTCATCGAGGCGAAGTCGTCGAGCACGCGTGGCGCCGACGCGCCCGGCGGGACCGCGAGGTCGGCAACGTCGGCCTTCGGTGTCGTCCCGCGCACGCGGAACTTGCGGTAGTCGCTCCGCTTCATGCGGCCCGACTCGCAGACCACCATCGAGGCCACCGTCTCCGCCCCCTGGAACGTGGAGATGTCGAAGCACTCGATGCGACGTGGCAGGCCGGGCAGCTTCAGGACGTGCTGCAGCGTCTCGAGCGCATCGTATTGGGCGGTCGTGTCGGTGTTGAATCGCGACTGGTAGGCGATGCCCGCGTTGCGCGTGGCGAGATCGACCAGCCCGCGCTTGTCGCCGCGCTGCGGGACCACGAGGCGCACACGATGCCCGTCGCGCGCAGTCAGCCACGCCTCGAGTGCGTCCTGCTCCTCGGGCTCGGCGGGCAGGTGCACTTCGGAGGGGGCCACGCGCAGCTCGTAGAATTGCTGGACCGCCGCCGCCAGCACCTCCCCCTCGCTGCCGCCGACGCTCGATGCCTCGGTGCCGAGTTCGACGCGCTCCACCACCTTGCCGCCGCGCACCTGGAACACCTGCACGACCGCACCGGCCGCGCCGATCTTCATCCCGAACACGTCGCGGTTGTTCAGGTCGACGGTGGCCATCTTCTGCTGGCGATCGTGCAGCGTCTGGATCGTGCGGATGGCGTCGCGCACCTGCGCCGCCTCCTCGAAGCGTTCGGCCTCGGCCGCGTCCATCATGCGCTGGCGCAAGGTGGCGAGCAGATCGTCGTTGCGCCCCTCCAGGAACATCCGGGTCAGTTCGACGGCCCGCCCGTACTCCGCCGGCGAACAGATCGACTCGACACACGGCGCCGCGCACCGCTTGATGTCGTACTCGAGGCACGGGCGGTTGCGCTGGCCCGTGATCACTTCGTTGCACGAGCGAATGCCGAAGAGCCGGTGCGTCAGCGACATCGTCTTGCGCGCGAAGCGAGCCGGCATGAACGGGCCGGCATAGAAACTGCCGTCGCGCTCCACCCCGCGCGCGACCAGTACCCGCGGAAACGCCTCGGTGGTCGTCAGCTGCAGGTACGGGTAGTTCTTGTCGTCGCGCAGCAGGATGTTGTACTTGGGGCTCCGCTGCTTGATGAGATTGTTCTCGAGCGCCAGCGCCTCGACGACCGAGTCGGTGACGATGAACTCGAGTCGGGTGATCTCGTCCAGGAGCGCATCGGTCTTGGGGCTCGACCCATAGGCGCCCAGGTAGTTGCGCACGCGGTCGCGCAGCGCCCGGGCCTTGCCGACGTAGATGGTGTCGCCCGCCGCGTTGAAGTACAGGTAGACACCGGGCTGCTCTGGCAGCCGGGCTATCTGATCCTTGAGTTCGCGGATGGCCATACGTTACTATGTCGCGTTTCGCGGCGCGCCCCTGAACCCTCCATTATACCAGTGCCATCAGACGCAGAAGTCGTTCGTGCTCAGCAGGATCGGGCCACGCAGGACCGGCAGGCCCCGAAGTCGTCCCTCACCTTCACGGGCATCATCGGCACCATCTGCTGGTTCCCGCTGAAGGCGATCATCGCCGCGTGCGTCGCCCTTCGTATCCACCCGAATGTGCTGACGCTGGTCGGGGTGATCATCAACATCGGCGCCGCGTGGGCACTTGGGCTGCGGCGGTTCGTCCTCGCGGGCGTGGTGATGATCTGCGCCAACATCTTCGACTTCATCGACGGCAAGGTCGCCCACGAGTTGCACCTGCAGTCGCGGTTCGGCGCGTTCTGGGACTCGACCCTGGACCGCTTCTCCGACCTGGCCCTGTTCATGGGGCTCATCTACCTGTATTCGACGCTGGGCCGCACCGACTACGTGATGATCACCGGCATCACGCTCATCTTCACGATCATGACGAGCTACGCCCGGGCGCGCGCCGAGTCGCTCGTCGAGAAGTGCAAGGTCGGCTTCATGGAACGCCCCGAGCGGATCGTGCTGTTCATGATCGGCGCGTTCACCAATCGCTTCGCCGGGGTGCTGTGGGTGATCCTGTCACTGTCGGTGCTGACGGTGGCCAACCGGATCTACTTCACCTACCTGGCGCTGAACGAGCTTCCGATGCCGACGAGGGTGGGCGTGCGCGGGGCCTTCAACCGCGCGTTCTTCTGGACCGATCCCCGCACATCGGTCCCCTACGACGTGTGGGTCCTCTCGATCCTGGCCTTCGTGTGGCTGGTGCCGCCCGCGTGGCTCGGCGATCCGACGGCCTCGGGCTACGGGCTCATCGGGCTGCTCACCGGCTGGAAGTAAACGGCCCTACGCGCGCCGGCGTTTGGCGGCGGCGCGCGCCGGCGCCGCTGCGGTGGCCTTCGCAGGTTTCTTCTTCGACGCGCTCACGGCGTCGAGGCTCTTGCGGAGCGCCTCCACCAGGTTCACGACCTTCGGCGGCTCCTCCACCGTTCGGGACACCACCTCCTGGCCGGCGATCTTCGCGTCGATGATCCGCTGCAGGCCGGCCCTGTACTCGTCGGTGTAGCTCGCGAGGTCGAGCGGCCCCTCGAAGGTGGCGATCACCTGCTGCGCCAGCTTCATCTCCTCGGGCCGGACGGTCGCAGGCACGCCATTCAGCTCTTCCACCTGCTCGATGCCCCGAATCTCGGCTGCGTGGTGCAGCGTGTACATCACGATGCCGCGCCCCTGAGGCTTCACGGCCACCAGGTACTCACGTCCGTACAAGGCGAGCTTGCCGACGCCCACCTTTCCCGCCATGCCGTCCCGCATGACGGCAAACGCGTCCGCGGCGACGCCGCCGTCCGGCGCCAGGTAGTACGCCCGGTCCACGAACATCGGATCGAGGGCGGCCGCATCGGCGAACTGGACGAGGTCGATCACCCGGGTGGAGTCCGGACGCACCTTGTCGAAATCCTCCTCGGTGAGGACGACGAACTGCCCCTTGGCGAACTCGTAGCCCTTGACCAGCTCGGCGTTCTGGACCTCGCGATTGCAGTGCGGGCACCAGCGCTTCTGCTGGATCCGGGTGCGGCATTCGCCGTGCAGCTGGTTGAAAGACAGGGTGCCGCTCGACTCGGTGGCCGGAAAGACCTTGACCGGAATGTTGACGAGGCTGATCTTCAGGTACCCCTTCCAGGTTGCTCTCGCAGCCAACGGCCCCTCCTTCGCGCCAGCAGGCGCGTGCACGTCTGAGTATCGGCGTGAAGGCGTGCGAGCAACAGGGTGAGCGAGGAAGTCCGCAGTCCTCAGTGCCCCGGCTCACGCATCGTCGCGCTCGTCGTGGCCGCCCAGTTCCAGGCCGGTCCCCGCGAACTGGATTTCGTGCTCCCCGATCTTGTCCCTCAGCAGTCGGCGCGCCGCCCCGTAGTGTTCCAGCGGCACGGCGAGCCTGCGGGCGAGGTTCCTGGCGCGCGAGATGACGACCAGGGCCACGGCATGTTCGCCCTCGCGCCAGGTCAGGCCGCCGACTTCGCGGTAAGGGATGAACGATGAATCGGCCCAGATGCCGTCGCGATAGAAGCCCCGCCCGATGCGCCGGCTCAGCGGCACGAGACATCCGAAGTACACGAACATCATCGTCTCGCCGAACGCCTGTCGATGGATGACGAAGAGTTTGGCGAGCGCGAGCAGGCCTGTGGCGATGCCCAGCGCGATGGTGAGCGCGTCGTTGCGGGGGCGAGGCAGGGTCCAGGTCAGCAGGGCCGTACGCCGCCGCCGCAGGAACGTCAAGTACTGGAGGCCGAGCCGGGCGTTCGCGACGAGGAATCCCGCGCCGATGAGGAGCAGCGTGCCGGTGACCAGGTCCACGCGCCCATCTTACCGAATGGCCGCTACGTGCCGTCGCCGCCGGCGAGCGTCGGATCGAAGCAGTGGCGGCACCGTGCCTCGTACAGGCCCGAGGCGCCCACGAGCACCCGATCGGAACTGGCGACGAGCCGCTGGGTGTGATTGGCGGGATCGCCGCAGACCACGCAGATGGCGAGCGTCTTGGTGATGTACTCCGCGATGGCCAGCAGCTGCGGCATCGGCTCGAAAGGCCGACCGAGGTAGTCCTGATCCAGGCCCGCGACGATCACGCGCTTGCCGCGGTCCGCGAGCGTGTTGCACGCGGCCGGGAGATTCAGGTCGAAGAACTGTCCCTCGTCGATGCCGACGACCTCGGTGTCGTCGGCCACCTGGCCGATGATGTCGTCCGACGACCGTACGTTGGTCGAGGCGATTCGCATGTCGCTGTGCGACACGATGTGGTCCTGGCTGTAGCGATCGTCGATGAGCGGCTTGAAGACCTGGACGCGCTGGCGGGCGATCTGGGCGCGCCGGATGCGGCGGATCAGCTCCTCGCTCTTGCCGCTGAACATGCTGCCGGTGATGACCTCGATCCAGCCGTGCTCGGGTTTCTTGCGCACGTCCATGGTGTAGCCTGGCTCCTCAGCGCACGCGGCAACGAAGGCGTTCACGGCCCGCGCCGTGTGCGGGCGCGGGTCGCGACGACCGGGTGCAGGCGGACGCGCGGTTCAGGCGCGTCCCTGGTACTCGCCGGTCTCGGTGTTGATGCGGATCCGGTCGCCCTCGTTGATGAAGGGCGGCACCTGCACGACGAGGCCGGTCTCCAGCGTGGCCGGCTTGATCTGGTTGCTGGCGGTCGCACCCTTGATGCCGGGCACGGTTTCCTTCACGACCAGGTCGACACTCTGCGGCAGCTCGATACCGACCGGTTCCTCGCCGTAGAACTCCACGCGGATCAGCGCGTCCGGCACGAGGTACCCGACTGCGTCGCCGAGGACCTCGGTGGACATGTGGACCTGCTCGTAGCTCGTGGTGTCCATGAAGCAGAAGTCGTCGCCGTCCTTGTAGAGATACTGCATCTCCTTTTCGTCGAGCACCGCGCGCTCGATGTCCTCTTCGGAGCGCCACTTGACGTCCTGGAGGGTGAGCGTGCGGATGTTCCGCATGCGGCACTGAACGTGCGCGCGCAGGTTACCCGGCGTGAGGTGGTGCAGTTCCAAGATGCGGAACAGGTCGTTCCCGACCTTGATCAGCTGTCCCTTCCGGAGCCGTTTC